>NZ_JBVJPF010000003.1:0-1042202 GCF_055582785.1 Streptomyces sp. NPDC107500 | reverse complement strand
GGTTACATTCCGAACCCGGAAGCTAAGCCTTACAGCGCCGATGGTACTGCAGGGGGGACCCTGTGGGAGAGTAGGACGCCGCCGAACAATCATTGTATGAGAGCCCCGCACCGGGAACGGTGCGGGGCTTTCTGCGTTTAGGGTCTTTCCATGCGCTACGACCTGGTTATCTTCGACAACGACGGCGTTCTCGTCGACAGTGAGCCGATCTCCAATCGGCTGCTGGCCGGCTATCTGACGGAGCTGGGCCACCCGACGTCGTACGACGAATCCATTCGGGACTACATGGGCTCCGCGATGCACCGGATCCATGAACTGATCATGGAGCGGACGGGCCGGCGGCTGCCCGAGGACTTCGACGACGTTTTCCACGAGCGAGTCTTCGCCGCCTTCGAACGTGAACTGGAGCCCGTGCCCGGGGCCGTCGGAGTGCTGGAGAAGCTCACCGCGGACGGGGTGGCGTACTGCGTGGCCTCGTCCGGGAGCCATGAGCGGATCAGGGTCGGGCACCGGAAGACCGGGCTGGACCGGTGGTTCGACGACGAGCGGATCTTCAGTTCGCAGGACGTGGGGCGGGGGAAGCCGGCACCGGATCTGTTCCTGCACGCGGCGGAGCGGATGGGGGTGGCGCCGGGGCGGTGTGTCGTGATCGAGGACAGTCCACTGGGCGTACGGGCCGCCGTCGCGGCCGGGATGGACGTGTACGGGTTCACCGCGATGACGCCGGCCTCGAAGCTGACCGGGGCCGGGCGGCTGTTCGGTGACATGGGGGAGCTGGCCGACCTGTTGGCCGGCTGACATTTGTCCTGCCGAGCACTGGACGGTTGTTTCTACCGAGGGCCTCCGCCCCGGCCCGATGCTGTGGGCATGACGACGAACACGGGCACGGGAAAGCAGCGTCGGGGCAAGCGTCGTACCTTCGTGTCGCTCTTCCTGGATGTGGGGGTGCCCATCGGGTCGTACTACCTGCTCAAGGGCGTGTTCGGGATGAGCGCGGTCGCCGCGCTCGGCTGGAGCAGCGTGGTGCCCGTCCTGCGCACCGGGTGGGGTGTGCTGAGGCAGCGGGACGTGAACGCGCTCCCGCTGCTCGTCCTCCTGGCCAACCTCGTCGGTCTGCTGCTCAGCTTCGAGACGGGTGACGCCCGGCTGCTGCTGGTCAAGGACAGCGCGGTGGCCAGCCTGGTCGGGTTCGTGATGCTGGGGTCGGTGCTCGTGGGACGGCCGATGATGACGGGGACCCTCAAGCCGTGGCTGCTCAAGGGGGACGCGGAGCGGGAGGCGGCGTGGGTGCGGCTGCGGCGGGAGTCGCGGGCGTTCCGGCGGGCGGAGCGGCTGTTCACCGGGGTGTGGGGGGCCGCCTTCGTCGGTGAGTGTGCGCTGCGGATCGTGGGGGTCTACTCGTTCTCGGTGGACACGATGGTCTGGCTCGGGACGGTCGTCATGATCGTCACGATGCTGGTGGCCTTCGTGGTCAGCGGTGCGCTCGGGGCCGGTCCGATGACCCACATGATCGGCGCCAACGTCCGTGAAGCTGAGGAGAATTCATCTTTGGCCGGATCTACCCACGGGTAAGCCGGGGCCCTACGCTCGCCGCCATGACTGATGTGCTGCGGCGCGGTAGGGCTTCGCTCGCGTTCGGCTTCTTCGCCCAGGGCGTTGCCTTCGCCCTGCTGGTCACCCGGATTCCGGCCATTCAGGACCGGTACGGCGTCTCCGACGCGCTGCTGCCGGTGTTCCTCGCCGCGGTGCCGATCCTGGCCGGCGCCGGGAGTGTGGCGACCGAGCGTCTGGTGCGCCGGGTGCGGCCGAGCCGGGTGCTGCGCTGGTCCCAGCCCGTGGTGCTGCTGTCCCTGCTCGGCGTCGGGGCGGGGGACCGGATGGTGGTGCTGGCCGTGGCGCTGGGCGTCTTCGGGCTGGCCGTGGGAGCGCTGGACGCGTCGATGAACATGCTCGGCGTGAGTCTGCAACGGGCGTACGGGCGCAGCATCATGCTCGGGTTCCACGCCGCGTACAGCCTGGGCGGGATTCTCGGGGCCTCGCTGGCGTGGGTGGGGGCGCACTGGGATCTGGCGCTGTGGGTGTCGTATCTGCCGGTCGTCGTCCTGCTGTTGCCGGCGGCGCTGGTGGGGAGCCGCTGGTACGTCGACGGGGACCGGAGTGGGGCGGAGGGGCCGGGCGGGCCGGGCGGGGGCGGTACGGGGGTCGGGTTCAAGTTGCTGCTGCCGCTCTGTCTGGTGATGTCGTTCGCGTACATCGGTGACTCGACCGTCTCCAACTGGAGTGCGAAGTACCTCCAGGACGTGCTGGGGAGTTCGGAGCAGCTCGCGACCGTGCCGTACAACGTGTACATGGTGACCACGCTGGTCGGGCGGGCGGTCGGGGACTTCGGGGTGCGGCGGTTCGGCGCCGTGGCGGTGGTGCGGAGCGGGGCGGTGATCGCGGCGGTGGGGTTCGCGGTGGTGGCGGGGGCGCCGGGGGCCTGGGTGGGGATGCTCGGGTTCACGCTGCTGGGGCTGGGGTTGTGCGTGCTGGTGCCGCAGACGTTCGCCGCGGCGGGGCGGCTCGCCACCGAGAAGCACGGTCCCGGGGCGTCGGACGCGGCGGTGGCTCGGCTCAACGTGTTCAACTACGTCGGCTTCCTGATCGGTTCGCCGTTGGTGGGAGCGCTCGGCGACGCCTGGAGCTACCGCGGGGCGATGCTCGTACCGATGGTGTTGGTGCTGGTGACGGTGTTCTACGCCCGGTCGTTCGACTCTCAACCGGACCGATACGGTGGCGGGCATGAGCGGCCGCGCACAGCTGATGTGGGACGAGGCAGTAACGGGCTATGACTTCGGGCCGGAGCATCCGATGGATCCGGTCCGGCTGGCCCTGACGCGAAGTCTGGTCGGTGCCCTCGGGCTCGACCGGGAGGTGGAGGTCGTCGCGGCGCGGGCGGCCGGCGAGTCGACGCTGCGGCTCGTGCACCGGCAGGACTACATCGACGCGGTGAAGGCGGCGTCGATGGACCCGGGCGCGGCGGACGGATCGTACGGGCTGGGGACCGTCGACGACCCCGCCTTCGCGCGGATGCACGGGGTGTCGGCGCTGATCGCCGGGCAGTCGGTGGGGGCGGCGGAGGCGGTCTGGCGCGGTCAGGCGCTGCACGCGGTGAACTTCGCGGGCGGGCTGCACCACGCGATGCCGGGCGCGGCCTCCGGATTCTGCGTGTACAACGACGCGGCGCTGGCGATCGCCCGGCTGCTGGAGCTGGGCGCCGAGCGGGTCGCGTACGTCGACGTGGACGTGCACCACGGGGACGGGGTGCAGGCGGCGTTCTGGGAGGACCCGCGGGTCCTGACGGTGTCGCTGCACGAGCATCCACGGACGCTGTTCCCGCAGACCGGGTGGCCCGAGGAGACGGGTGCGGAGTGCGCCGAGGGGTCGGCGGTGAACGTCGCCCTGCCGGCGGGGACCGGGGACGCGGGGTGGGTGCGGGCGTTCCACGCGGTGGTGCCGGAGGTGCTCGCGGACTTCCGGCCGCAGGTGCTGGTGACGCAGCACGGGGCGGACACGCACTTCGAGGATCCGCTGGCGCATCTCGCGGTGTCGCTGGACGCGCAGCGGGCGGTGCAGGTGGCGTGTCACGAACTGGCGCACGAGTACGCCGAGGGGCGGTGGGTGGCGCTCGGCGGGGGCGGGTACGCCGTGGTGGACGTGGTGCCGCGGTCGTGGGCGCACCTGGTGGGGATCGCGGCGGGGCGGCCGGTCGACCCGGAGACGGTGATCCCGGAGGGGTGGCGGCAGGAGGTGTACGCGCGGACGCGGCAGTTGGGGCCGATGCGGATGACCGATGGGCGGTGGCCGGTGGGGTGGGCCTCGTGGGAGGAGGGGTACGACCCCGCGGACCGGCTGGATCAGGCGGTGGTGGCGGCTCGGCGGGCGGTGTTTCCCTTGCGGGGGTTGTTGGCGTGACGTCTGGTCGCCGCGCGGTTCGGTGATCCGGTGTGGGTGCGGGCCGGGGGTGGGTGTCGCGGGCCGGCGCTGGCCGGGTGCCGCTGCGCCCACCCGTGCCGCCCCAGCGGCACGACTGCCCGCAGCTGGGAGGCTGCGGTGTTACGCCGTCCGTGCGTCGGTTGCCCGGTTCTGCCGCCTGGAGGGGGGTGGACCCGGCAGCATCGGGTGGGTGCTGACGCGTGGGGCTCTGCGGGCTCATTTGCTGGACGTGCGGCTTGCCGGGGTGGTGGCGACTGCTCGGGAGGTGAGTCTGCGGAGTTACCGGTTGTTCGCCGCGCGGGATCCCCGGGTGCTGATCGGGATCGATCCGGTGAGGGACTGGGGGCACCGGGAGCTGGTCGCGCTGATGGCGGAGAGGTGTGGGGTCTCGGCCGATCCGCGGGATACTTCGGGCCAGGACGTGATCGACCCCGAGCGGACCCTCGCGGCGCTGGACGCCTTCGCGGGCAGGCTCGCCGCCGTCGCTCAGCGTCGTGGCCCGGTCCTCCTCGGCACGGGGCACCCGCACCGACTGCTCGGTTTCTACGTCGCCTTGGCCGAGGCGTTGTCGGCGGCGGGATGTACTGTCCTCACCCCGGCGCAGGGTCGCTGTGTCGACATAACGACCCGGTTCGGTCTACGCACGTACCGTCTCGACTACGTCCGGGGCGTCGCGTTGCTGCGCGGGGACGGCGGTGGTCGCGCGGGTGGTGAGCCGGGCGCACACACCCACTCTCCGCTCCCGGTTCGTACCGCGCTGGCCGCCGCGGCCGAGGCGGGCGGGCCGCTGCCCGAGCTGGTGATCGGGGATCACGGGTGGGTCTGCGGAGCAGGTCAGCTGGGGTTCGAGGCCATCGGGCCGGCCGATACGGACGATCCCGCGCTCTTCGTCGGGGAGGCCGAGGGGTCCGTGTCCGTCGTCGTTCCACTTGATGACGCTGTGCGCTCCGAGTACTACAGACCGCTCACCCGCTACGTACTCAATCGGGCGTGTCTGTCACGGTAGGGAAGCGATGGGTGCACCTCTTCCCCATTCGCATCACCCGCCCCTACATTGGGGAGTGAGCACGCAGCGACGAAGAGTCACCGGAAGGGGAAGCCGGTGGCCGTCGAGTGCGGAAGGTTCAGGTGTGTCATGGCTGCAGCTGGCGAAAGGCCTCTGAACGAGGTTCAGTTCCTTACCGTGGCGGAAGTCGCCTCGGTGATGCGCGTGTCCAAGATGACCGTGTACCGGTTGGTGCACAGCGGTCATCTGCCCGCGATCCGGGTGGGACGGTCGTTCCGCGTCCCGGAGCAAGCGGTTCACGAGTACCTCCGCGAGAGTTACGTGGGGGTGGAAACGGCCTGACGGCCTCGATTACGACCTCAGCGCTCGGGCGGGTAGGCTGGCCCCTCGTAGGTCGTGTGGGCCCATGGCGCTCACCAACCGAGTGATGAGAAGTGAGCGAGGGTAGTCGTGGGCTCTGTTATCAAGAAGCGGCGCAAGCGGATGGCCAAGAAGAAGCACCGCAAGCTGCTCAAGCGCACGCGCGTTCAGCGTCGCAACAAGAAGTAAGCGACGCTGCGCCGTCAGCGTGTCCTGTGGCCCCCCACCGCATCCGGTGGGGGGCCACAGTCGTAGGCCGGTGTCCGGGGAGCCGGCGCGAGGCGATACCGCGAATTCTCGTCACCTGCTGCATCCGGCGGTCATCACAGCGCAACACCGACCGGCTAAGTTGGCCGGCGGGCGGGGAAGGCGGCAGGGTACGCAGTAGGGCGGAAGAAAGGCGCTGATCTTGGGCAAGGTCGTGCTTGTGACCGGAGTGGCCCGGCACCTCGGGGGCCGGTTCGTCCGGCGTATCCAGCGAGATCCCGACGTGGACCGGGTCGTGGGCGTGGACGCCGTCCCCCCGGAGCACCATCTGGGCGGCGCCGAGTTCGTACAGGCCGACATCCGGCAGTCGGCGATCGGGCGGGTGCTGGCCGAGACGGGTGCCGACACGGTCGTGCACATGGACGTCACGGGAACGCCGCTGGTCAGCGGCAGCCGTACGTCGGTCAAGGAGACCAACGTCATCGGCACGATGCAGCTGCTCGGGGCCTGCCAGAAGTCGCCGACCGTGCAGCGCCTGGTGGTGAAGTCCAGTACCAACGTCTACGGGTCCGCGCCGCGCGACCCGGCCGTCTGCACCGAGACCACCGCGCCCAAGTCCCTGCCCAGCGGCGGCTTCGCCAAGGACGCGGTCGAGGTCGAGGGGTACGTGCGGGGCTTCGCGCGCCGTCGGCCGGACGTGGCGGTGACCGTGCTGCGGTTCGCCAACATCCTGGGCCCGGACGCGGGTACGCCGCTCGCCTCGTACCTCGGGCTGCCGGTGCTGCCGACGGTGTTCGGGTACGACCCCCGCCTCCAGTTCGTGCACGAGGACGACGTGATCGAGGTGCTGCGGATCTCCTCGCACGAGCCGCGGCGGGGCACGCTGAACAGCGGGACCTTCAACATCGCCGGCGACGGCGTGCTGCTGCTGTCCCAGTGCTCGCGGCGGCTGGGGCGCCCCACGGTGCCGCTGCCGCTGCCGGCGGTCACCTGGGCGGGCACGCTCGTGCGTACGCTGGGGATGACGGACTTCTCCCCCGAGCAGATCCGGCTGCTCACCCACGGGCGGGTGGTGGACACCACGCAGATGCGCGAGACGCTGGGTTTTCGGCCGAAGTACACGACGGCCGGAGCGTTCGCGGACTTCGCGCGCGGCCGCGGTGCCGGGCTGCTGCCGCCGGAGGCCCTCGCGGGGGCCGTCGACCGGATCGCGGAGTTGTCCCGGCGGGGCAACGGCCACCTTCCGACGCAGAGCGCCAACTGAGGAGCGCATCAACAATGGCGGACGCCAAGGTCATTCCGTTCGACGACGACCGGTCGCGGGGGAGCGGTACGGGGGGTGCGAGCGGCGGTAACGCGGTACCGCGTCCGGCGCGGCGCCGAGGTGCGGGAAGCCGGCGCAAGGGCACGGCGGAGCCGGCGCCGGTGCGGGAGGTGCAGCCACTGCCCGTGCGGGGGGCCGCGGAGCAGGACGGCGACGTCCCCGTGGAGCCGGAGCCGGAGGACGCGGACGGCGGCCTGGAGCAGCGGATCGCGGGTGGGCTGGCCTTCCTGCGCCGCCGTCTCACCGGGGACTACGAGGTCGACGACTTCGGGTACGACGCCGAACTGACCGACCAGGTGCTGATGTCGCTGCTGCGGCCGGTGTACGAGAAGTACTTCCGGGTCGAGGTGAAGGGCGTCGAGAACATCCCGGCCGAGGGCGGTGCGCTGATCGTCGCCAACCACTCCGGGACGTTGCCGCTGGACGGGCTGATGATGCAGGTCGCCGTGCACGACCACCATCCGGCGGACCGGCATCTGCGGCTGCTCGCGGCGGACCTGGTGTTCGTGCTGCCGGTGGTCAACGAGCTGGCGCGGAAACTCGGGCACACGCTGGCCTGCGCGGAGGACGCCGAACGGCTGCTGGCGCAGGGCGAGCTGGTCGGGGTGATGCCGGAGGGCTTCAAGGGCATCGGCAAGCCGTTCGGCGAGCGCTACAAGCTCCAGCGGTTCGGGCGGGGCGGATTCGTCTCCACGGCCCTGCGGCAGGGGGCGCCGATCATTCCGTGCTCGATCGTCGGGGCGGAGGAGATCTACCCGATGATCGGCAACTCCAAGACCCTGGCGCGGCTGCTGGGCTTCCCGTACTTCCCGCTCACGCCGACGTTTCCCTGGCTGGGCCCGTTGGGCGCGGTCCCGCTGCCGACGAAGTGGACGATCCAGTTCGGCGAGCCGATCCCGACGGACGGGTACGCGCCGGAGGCGGCGGAGGATCCGATGCTGATGTTCAACCTGACGGACCAGGTCAGGGAGCAGATTCAGCACACGCTCTACAAACTGCTGGTGCAGCGGCGGTCGGTGTTCTTCTGACCGGTGGTGGGGTGCCCCCTGCTTCCAGGGAGCACCCCACTCGGGTCAGTCCGCGTCCTCCGCCTCGATCCCCAGGCCGGGCAGGAGGCCCGGGAGGAGGGGCGGGAGGGTGACGTCCGGCTCGGTGGGCAGGGTGTTGTCGCCCGTCGACGGGGAGGCGGGGCGGGTGTCCTCCTTGGGCGGGTCGAGCAGGCCGCCGGTGCCGCCACCGAGGAGTCCGTCGTCCTCGTGGCCGGAGTCGGACGACTCGCTGGGACCGCGGCTGTCGGTGCGGCCGCGGTCGGACGTGCCGGAGTCGCCGGTGCCGGGGGCGGACGAACGGTCGGTGCCGGGCTTGTCCGTGGTCGCCGGGCCGGAGTCGCCCGGGCGGCCGCCGGTGCCGCGGTCCTCGTCCTGGGCGGGTGGCCGGGGCAGCATGGACTGAAGCGGGGCCACGTCATCGTCTATGGCGTCGAACACCGACGACACCTGCTCACTGACGTCCCCCAGCTGCACGGGCAGCCGCTCGCGCAGCGCTCCCCAGGTCTCCCGGTGGGAACGGGAGAAGGAGGAGAGGGCCTGCATGGGGGCCAGCGAGTCGGGGTCGTGGGCGTAGGCGGCGCTGAGCAGCCGGTGTCCCTCGGAGGCGTCGTGCTGCATGCCGGAGAGGGCGCGGCGGATCTCGTTGAGCGACTCGTGGTCGAGGGGGCCGCTGCGGCCGCGCTCCATCAGCCGTCGCGCCTCGCTGAGCCGGGTCGACGCCCGGTCCAGGTAGGCGCGGCCGCGCTCGTCGTTCCCGTCGGCCAGGCCGAGGCGGAAGTCCTCTATGCCGCGCTTGAGGCCGTACAGCGAGTCGCCGGGCAGGGCGTCCGAACTGGCGGCGGCGACTCCGCCGAAGGCTCCCGCGGCCACGCTCACGCTCAGTCCGCCCGCGGTGAGGCCCTTGGCCAGCCGCGAACGGGGCCGGAACCTGCTCATCGGGGCCGCCCGGTGGCTGCCGCGCGCCCGGCGCTGCTCCGGGACCGACGTGTCCCCCGCCCCACCGCCCGCGGTGCCCTCTTGCAGCATGGCCTCGAACGCGGCCACCAGCTGGGCCCGCTGGACGACCTTGACCTCGGGATCCAGCTGCGGCCGGGGCAGCGTCTCCAGACCCTGCGCGAGGGTCATCAGACGACCCTGCTCGGTCGGATCCGCGGTGGCCCCGGCGGCCGCCGGTCCTTCGGGCTGCTCGGCCGCCCCGGGATCGGACTGCTCCTCCAGAGCCTGGGCGAAGGCGTTCGCCCGCCGGTGTGCCGATACGTTCGCGATCACTGGCGGCACCTCCTCTCGCTCTCGTCATGACGGTCGACTCCCCAGGGGGTCCTGAGGGTTGCACGCCCCGATCGGAACCATCCGATCGGGTGATCGGAGTCGGCCGGGGAGTGACCACAGGGAGCCTGCATTCCGCACAACGAGCGGCGCGGCACTTGGGTTACGGACGGTGGATGATCGGACCGCTGTCCCAACCGACTTTCACCGATGGTGATTTGGAAAACGCGGAGGGTCAGCGGGCGTCGTCCGGGAGCAGCCGGGCGAGGGTGCGCACGGCGCGGTACTGGAGCGTCTTGATGGCGCCCTCGTTCTTGCCCATGACACGGGCGGTCTCGGCGACCGAGAGACCCTGGAGGAAGCGCAGCGTGACGCACTCCTGCTGCTGCGGGTTGAGCCGGCGTACCGCCTCCAGCAGGGCGGCGTTGGAGAGCGATTCGAGGACCGAGTCCTCGGGGGACCGCTCGACCTCGTTGGCGTCGAGCATCTCGCCGGTGGTGACCTCCAGCCGGAAGCGGCTGGACTTGAAGTGGTCGGCGACGAGGTTGCGGGCGATGGTCACCAGCCAGGCGCCGAAGTCACGGCCCTGCCAGGTGAAGGTGCCGATGCGCCGCAGTGCCCGCAGAAAGGTCTCGCTGGTGAGGTCCTCGGCGGTCGCCTTGCCGCCCACGCGGTAGTAGATGTAGCGGTAGACGGTGTCGCTGTACTGGTCGTAGAGCCGGCCGAAGGCGTCGGCCTCACCGGCCTGGGCCCGTTCGACCAGGTCCATCATGCGGGCGCTGTCGCTGTCCGCGGCGGGGCGGCGGTGGGTGGTGGCGGCGGTCCCGGACGAGGACGACCGCGCGCGTCTGCCGACGGCGGCGCTCCCTTCGGCCAGTGCGTAGCACGGACCGGCGGGCGCGGCGGCGGCGGCGAGGGCTGGGACGGCGGGGACGGCATACGCGGTGGGGACGAAGCCGCGCAACAGGTCTTGGGCTGATTTGACCGTTGCGCGCAGCGTAGCCAGGCCCGAGGCGTCAACCCCGACGTGTGGGTACACGGGACTCCCAGAGGCAGAGCTTCCATCACGTGCAGTTCGGAACCTGTCACCCGTCGTAGCGAAGGTGGGGTACCGGAATGCGTCTGAGGAGAATAACGCTTCGTGCAGGCACTGCTACGCCCAGTTGCTCAAATCATCGATTACGTCGCTTCTGTGCCCGATTGACGCTCGATCGGTTGCGGCAAAGTGATCAGTAGATGACCGAAAAGGTTCGGGTTCCTTGTTGCTACAGAGCGTGTTGTGGCCGATGTGAGGAAGTGCGAGGAACCGGGACTGGAGAGGGCGTCCCGCGGGTACGTCACATGGCTCGGGTCAGCGGCGGCGGCGGTGCAGCGCGATGGCCGCCGCGGTGCCGCCCGCCACCGCTCCGACGCCCGCGGCCGCGGGGATGCCGACCTTCGCCGCCTTGCGGCCGGTGCGGTAGTCGCGCAGGCGCCACTCCAGCTCCCGGGCGTGCTTGCGCAGCTTGGAGTCGGGGTTGATCGCGTACGGGTGTCCGACCAGCGACAGCATCGGGATGTCGTTGTGCGAGTCGCTGTAGGCGGCGCAGCGGGACAGGTCCAGGTGCTCCGCCGTGGCCAGCGCCCGTACCGCCTCGGCCTTCGCCGGGCCGTGCAGGGGCTCGCCGACCAGCTTGCCGGTGTAGACGCCGCCGATGGACTCGGCCACCGTGCCGAGCGCGCCGGTCAGGCCGAGGCGGCGGGCGATCACCTGGGCGATCTCCACCGGGGCCGCCGTGACCAGCCAGACCTTCTGTCCGGCGTCGAGGTGGGCCTGGGCGAGGGCGCGGGTGCCGGGCCAGATCCGCTCGGCCATGTACTCGTCGTAGATCTCCTCGCCGATCGACTTCAGCTCGGAGACGCGGTGCCCCTTGACGATCGACAGCGCGGAGTCGCGGGCGTCCTGCATGTGCTCCGGGTCCTCGAGCCCGGCCAGCCGGAAGTACGCCTGCTGCCAGGCGAACCGGGCGAGGTCGCGGGTCTCGAAGAACTTCCGCTTGTACAGGCCCCGGCCGAAGTGGAAGATCGCGGCGCCCTGCATCACGGTGTTGTCGAGGTCGAAGAAGGCCGCCGCGCGGTCGTCGCCGTGGACCGGGAACTCCGGTTCCGCGCCGGAGTCGGGCGCGGTCTCCGGTGTGGACCGCGCGGACTTGCGGGCTGCCTCCGCCGAAGCCTCGCCTGCCAACACGCTCCGCGCCGTGGCGGAGCGCCTACGGGGAGAGAGCCATCCGAGAGCGGCCATGTCCGTGAGCATAGCCAGTTTGTTCGGAGGCTTCGGAGCCGAGACGTTCGCAGGCTGTGAACTCTGGACGACCGGGTCGTTAAAGGGCGCGGGAGAATGGCCGGCATGAGTCCCCTCTTCCGCCGAAAGCCCGCGCAGGCCCCGCAGCCCCCGCAGACCCCGGGGGCCCCGCACTCCGCCCAGTCCCCTGAGCATTCCGAGAACCATCTCGTCACCCTCATCCGCAAACCCGGCTGTCACCTGTGTGATGACGCACAGCTCGTCGTGGAGAAGGTCTGCGCCGACCTGGGTGTCCCCTGGGAGGGGAAGGACATCACCCAGGACCGCCAACTGCACGACCAGTACTGGGAGCAGATTCCGGTCGTCCTGGTCGACGGCAGGCAGCACACCTTCTGGCGTGTGAACGAGGAACGGCTGCGCAAGGCACTGACCGACCAGTCCAAGTAGTCCGTATGGTCGCTTAGGATCGATGGTGACCAGGTCTCGGGGGCGTTGATCGTGAGGAGCGTGTACGGCTTTGCCCCCGATGAGTGAGGAACGAGGGTGCGTGTGCGCCGGTTCCCGTCCCGTGCGCCGGGGGCGCGTGACCCCGGTCACGTTGGCCGGGCAAATCGGACACCATCTTTGTGCACGCGTTCACAAAGACATAGCCTGCATTCGACGGGGCGGTCATGTAGGGACGTATGACCGCCTACAGCCCCGCTCTACCCGCAGGAGCACCGTGGCAACTGGCCGAACACACCGACCGGCGACCCGCAGCCGAGGGATTCCCGAGGCCACCGTCGCCAGGCTTCCGCTGTACCTCCGCGCCCTCACCGCGCTCTCCGAGCGTTCGGTGCCCACGGTCTCCTCCGAGGAGCTGGCGGCCGCGGCCGGGGTCAACTCCGCGAAGCTCCGCAAGGACTTCTCCTACCTCGGCTCCTACGGGACCCGGGGCGTCGGGTACGACGTCGAGTATCTCGTCTACCAGATCTCCCGTGAACTCGGCCTCACCCAGGACTGGCCGGTTGTGATCGTCGGAATCGGTAACCTCGGTGCCGCCCTCGCCAACTACGGCGGGTTCGCCTCCCGTGGATTCCGGGTCGCCGCGCTCATCGACGCCGATCCGGGGATGGCCGGAAAGCCCGTGGCCGGCATCCCGGTGCAGCACACCGACGAGCTGGAGAAGATCATCGACGACGACGGTGTGTCGATCGGCGTGATCGCGACCCCCGCCGGCGCCGCCCAGCAGGTCTGCGACCGGCTCGTGGCCGCCGGTGTCACCTCCATCCTGAACTTCGCGCCGACCGTGCTGAACGTCCCCGAGGGCGTCGACGTGCGCAAGGTCGACCTCTCCATCGAGCTTCAGATCCTCGCCTTCCACGAGCAGCGCAAGGCCGGCGAGGAGGCCGCGGCCGACGGCGTCGCACCGCCCTCCGTCGCCCGCAAGCAGCGCCCCACCGAGCAGGGACCCGACGGGGACGTACCCGCCGTGATGCCGGCATGAGTCTCCTCGTCGTCGGGCTGAGTCACCGCAGCGCCCCCGTCAGCGTCCTGGAGCGGGCGTCGCTCGGCGAGGACGCGCAGCTCAAGCTGTTGCAGGACACGGTCGCCGCCGAACCGGCCACCGAGGCCGCGGTGCTGGCCACCTGCAACCGCATCGAGCTGTACGCCGACGTGGACAAGTTCCACGCCGGTGTCGCCGAGCTGTCCACGCTGCTCGCCCAGCACAGCGGGGTCGGCCTGGAGGAGCTCACTCCCCATCTCTACGTGCACTACGAGGACCGCGCCGTCCACCACCTGTTCTCGGTGGCCTGCGGCCTCGACTCGATGGTGGTCGGCGAGGGGCAGATCCTCGGCCAGATAAAGGACTCCCTGGCCCGCGCCCAGGACCTGCACACCGCCGGCCGGCTCCTGAACGACCTCTTCCAGCAGGCGCTCAGGGTCGGCAAGCGCGCCCACTCCGAGACCGGCATCGACCGCGCCGGGCAGTCCCTGGTCACCTTCGGCCTGGAGCAGCTCTCCGCCGGGGCCGACCCGCAGATCTGGGCGCAGGGCAAGAAGGCCCTGGTCATCGGCGCCGGCTCGATGTCGTCGCTGGCCGCCGCGACGCTGGCCCGGGCCGGAGTCGCCGAGATCGTGGTCGCCAACCGCACCTTCGAGCGCGCCGAGCGCCTCGCGCAGATCCTCTCCGAGGGCGACGACACGGACGTGCTGGCCCGCGCGGTACCGATGGACTCGGTGCCGTTCGAGCTGACACGTGCCGACGTGGCCGTCTCCTGCACCGGCGCGACCGGCCTCGTCCTCACCGCCGACTCCGTCGCCGCGACGGTCGAGGGCCGTACCGGCGCCCCCGCCGCCGAGGCCGACGGCGTACGGGACGAGCCGGAGGCCGCCGCCGCGCCGCTGCCGTCCCCGGGTGCCGCCGCCGACGAGAACTGCCCGCTGGACCTGTCCACCGTGCCGACCGGCTTCTCCGTCATGGGCGAGGCCGCCGTGGCCGGGATGGACGCCGCGACCCTGGAGCAGCACGGGGCCTGGGCCGCGGGCGGCGCCGCGGTGGACCGGCCGCGCGAGACCGGGCGGCCGGGGCCCGAGGCGGACGCCGAGCTGATCGGCGCGCTCGCCGCCACCGCCGCGAGCGTCGGCCGGATCCCCGAGCGCCGCCGGCCCGAGCCCGTCGCCGAGGTGCCGCGCCCGCAGCCCGTGCTCTTCCTCCTCGACCTCGCCATGCCGCGCGACATCGACGCCGCCGTGCACCGGCTGGCCGGGGTGCGCCTGGTCGACATCGAGTCCCTCGCCGACGCCTCCGCCGACGCGCCGATGGCCGCCGACGTCGACATGGTCCGCCGCATCGTCGCCGACGAGGTCGCGGCCTTCGGCGCCGCCCAGCGCGCCGCGCACATCACGCCCACCGTGGTCGCGCTGCGCAGCATGGCCGCCGAGGTGGTGGCCGGTGAGATCGCCCGGCTCGAGGGGCGGCTGCCCGGCCTCGACGGCAAGCACCGCGCCGAGATCACCCAGACCGTCAAGCGTGTGGTCGACAAGCTGCTGCACGCGCCGACGGTACGGGTCAAGCAGCTCGCGGCCGAGCCCGGCGGCGCCGGGTACGCGGACGCGCTGCGCACCCTGTTCGACCTCGACCAGGAGACGGTGGCCTCCGTCTCCCGCGCCGAGAACAGCACTGAGAAGAACCGAGGGCCGGCATGACTGAGAAGGCACTGAGGCTGGGGACGAGGCGGAGCAAGCTCGCCATGGCCCAGTCCGGGCAGGTGGCGGACGCCGTGAGCCAGGTGACCGGTCGGCCCGTTGAGCTGGTCGAGATCACCACGTACGGGGACGTCTCGCGGGAGCAGCTGGCGCAGATCGGCGGCACGGGCGTGTTCGTCGCCGCGCTGCGCGAGGCGCTGCTGCGGGGCGAGGTGGACTTCGCGGTTCACTCGCTCAAGGACCTCCCCACCGCGCAGCACGAGGGCCTGGTGGTGGCCGCCGTACCCGAGCGCGAGGACCCGCGGGACGTGGTCGTCGCCCGGGACGCGCGCAAGCTGACCGACCTCCCGCGCGGGGCGCGCATAGGCACCGGCGCACCGCGCCGCATGGCGCAGCTCAACGCGTACGCCCGTACCCACGGGATGGAGATCGAGACGGTCCCGATCCGGGGCAACGTCGACACCCGCATCGGATACGTCCGCAGCGGGGAGCTGGACGCCGTCGTGCTGGCCGCCGCCGGACTGAACCGGGTGGGCCGCAGCGACGAGGTGACCGACTTCCTGTCGGTCGACACGGTTCTGCCCGCCCCCGGCCAGGGGGCACTGGCGATCGAGTGCGCGGCGGACAACGCCTCGCTGATCGCCGCGCTCGGCGAACTCGACGACCCGTTCACGCGGGTCGCCGTAACGGCCGAGCGGTCACTGCTCGCCGCCCTGGAGGCCGGCTGCAGCGCCCCTGTGGGCGCCTTGGCCGACCTTCTGGCCGACGGGCAGACTGTCAAGGAGATGCGCCTGCGCGGCGTCGTCGGCACGACCGACGGCTCGACGCTGGTGCAGCTGTCCACCACCGGTCCCGTGCCCGAGACGCACGAGGCGGCGCTGGCATTCGGTCGCGAACTCGCCACCGAGATGCTCGCCCAGGGCGCGGCCGGTCTGATGGGGGAGCGAGCACATTGAGCCCCACCGCCTTTCCCGCCGGTCCGGAGCACGGGCACGTCACCTTCCTCGGTGCCGGACCCGGAGATCCGGGACTGCTGACTCTGCGCGCCGTGGAGGCGCTGTCGCACGCGGACGTCCTCGTCGCCGAGCACGAGGTGCTCGACGTCGTACGTACGCACGCGCGGCAGGGCGTTTCCGAGGTGCACACGGATGCCGACCCGTCGGATCCGGGCACAGGAGCGCCCCAACTGAAGGTAGTTGACGGAGCGTCAACGACCTCGGGTGTCCCCGCTGTGCGGGATGCCGCACATCTTGTCATGGAGGCCGCGCGGGGCGGCAGGCGGGTCGTGCGTGCGGTGACCGGTGACCCCGGGCTCGACGCGTACGCCGCCGAGGAGATGCTGGCGTGCGCCGCGGCCGGGGTGCCCTTCGAGGTGGTCCCCGGTATCGCGAACGCCGTCGGCGTGCCCGCGTACGCCGGTGTGCCGCTGCGTGACGCCGAGGGCGCCGACGTGCGGTTCGTGGACGCCCGTACGGCTTCCGGCCGCTGCTGGACCGAGGTCGGTGCCTCGGACGGCACGGTCGTGGTCTCGACGACGCTGGACTCGGTGGCCGCGGCCGCGGGCGAGCTGGTGTCGGCGGGCCGCAAGCCGGACACGCCGCTGACGGTGACGATCGCCGGTACGACGACGCGGCAGCGCACCTGGACGGCGACGCTCGGCACGGTCGCGCAGACGCTGAAGCAGGCGAAGGTGCTGCCGTCCCCGGACGGTGGCCGCCCGGTGATAGCCGTGGTCGGCGAGCGTTCGGCCGCCGCCCGGCGCGACCAGTTGTCCTGGTTCGAGTCCAAGCCGCTGTTCGGCTGGAAGGTCCTCGTGCCGCGGACGAAGGAGCAGGCGGCGTCGCTCTCCGACCAGCTGACGTCCTATGGCGCCGTGCCGCACGAGGTCCCGACCATCGCGGTGGAGCCGCCGCGCACCCCGCAGCAGATGGAGCGGGCGGTCAAGGGCCTGGTCACGGGCCGCTACGAGTGGATCGCGTTCACCTCGGTCAACGCGGTGAAGGCGGTCCGGGAGAAGTTCGAGGAGTACGGGCTCGACGCCCGTGCCTTCGCCGGGATCAAGGTCGCCGCGGTGGGCGAGCAGACGGCCAACGCCCTGATCGCCTTCGGTGTGAAGCCGGACCTGGTGCCGAGCGGCGAGCAGTCGGCGGCCGGTCTCCTGGAGGACTGGCCCCCCTACGACCCGGTCTTCGACCCCATCGACCGCGTGTTCCTCCCCCGCGCCGACATCGCCACGGAGACCCTGGTCGCCGGGCTGATCGAGCTGGGCTGGGAGGTCGACGACGTCACGGCCTACCGCACGGTGCGCGCCTCGCCGCCGCCGGCCACCACCCGGGAGGCGATCAAGGGCGGCGGCTTCGACGCGGTGCTCTTCACGTCGTCGTCCACGGTCCGCAACCTGGTCGGCATCGCGGGCAAGCCGCACAACGTCACGGTGATCGCGTGCATCGGCCCGGCGACGGCCAAGACGGCCGAGGAGCACGGCCTGCGGGTCGACGTCATGGCTCCGGAGCCGTCGGTGCTGAAGCTGGCGGAGGCCCTGGCCGACTTCGGCACCCGGCGCCGCACGGCGGCCGTGGAGGCCGGCGACCCGGTGACCAGGCCGAGCGAACGGCGGCCGGGGGCGCGCAGACGGCGCTCTTCGACGTGAAGTGAGGCGGGGCGTCCCCTTGGGGGGCGCCCCGCCTTCGTCGTCCGGGGTGGTGCGTCAGGCGTTCCTACCAGGCGGTGGCGCCGCAGTCCTCCGTGCCCGTGGTGTAGTTCCACAGGCAGACGCGGGAGCCCGCGTCGGTTCCGTTCCAGTGGTAGCCGGTGGAGTTCTTGGAGTTGAGGATCCAGTACGAGTGGGACACGGCCGTCCAGCCGTATCCGCCGGATCCCACGCGCCGGCGCTGGAGCACGAAGAGGCACTCGTTGTTGTTCCACGACTGCCCGACCGCCTGGACGTACCCGTCGGACCGCTTGTTGAGCCACCCCTTGCACTGGCCGGCCACCGCGTCCTTGCCCGGGATGTAGCCCTGGACGGAGACGTCGGTCTGCGCGGGGGCGGCCTGTGCGGTGCCGCCGGTGAGGAGCGTGGCCGCGGCGGCCGCGGCGATGCCGATGGCCGCCGAACGGGTGCGGAGTCGAGTCATGTTTCCCCCTTGGTCTCGGACCTCGTCTCGGATTGCCGAGGTACGCGCCGATGCTGCCAAGGAGCGCCCGTGAACACGTCAAACGAGGAACTGACTTCCCCTGCAACGAGCGGGGTAGTCCCAGGGCGGTAGCGGGGCGGCCGGCGCCGGCGCCGGCGGGAGTGGGCCGGGGCGGGACGGCGGGTGGGCCTGGAACGCCTGGAAGAGGTAGGCGAGGAGGCGGCGGGCGGCCGGGAGGGCCACTTCGGGGGGCTGCCCGGCCAGGCCGTTCACCGCCATGAGGAGCAGGGTGATGTCGGCCGGGTCGAAGTCCTCGCGGAGCTGTCCGACCGCGCGGGCGCGCTCGATCAGGTGGGACAGGCGTTCCTCCGCGCAGGCGCGTTCCTCGGCGTGGTCGAGGGAGTCGGGGAACCCCGCCATGAACACGGTGTCGAAGCCGCGGTCGGTGACCAGGGTGGTGCACACCTGCTCCAGGAGGGTGTACAGGCCGTGGCCCGGGTTGGGGTCGGCCAGGGCCTCCTCGAAGGCCGCCGCGCACACGGAGAGTTGTTCGGTGAAGGCGGCCGAGACCAGCGCGGAGCGGGTGGGGAAGCGGCGGTAGAGGGTGGCCACGCCGACGCCGGCCCGGCGGGCGACCGCGCTCATGGGGGCGTCGACGCCCTGGGCCGCGAACACCTCGCGCGCGGCCTCCAGGACGCGTTCGCGGTTGTGGCGGGCGTCCGCGCGCAGGGGTTTGTGAGAGGTCTGATCAGGCACTGTTTCTCACTTCCGGGCAAGTGGACGGTGTCGTCCACTTACGTGCTTAGCGTGAGCGTAACAGCGGACGCGGGCCCGCCTCCGCGCTCCACGAACGCGACCCGGGACGAGATCATGAGCGAGATCACGAGCGAGATCACGAGCGAGAGCACGAGAGAAATGAACGCGGTTCTCTTCGACCGCTACGGCCCTCCTGAGGTGCTCCACGTCGGCCGGCGGCCGGTGCCGGCCATCACCCCCGACGAGGTGCTGGTGCGGGTGCGCGCCGCCGGGGTCAACGGCGGTGACCTGCTCGACCGGACCGGCAAGGTGCGCCTGGTGACCGGCCGGACCTTTCCCAAGGCGTCCGGCATCGACTTCGCGGGGGAGGTCGCCGAGGTCGGGGCCGCGGTCCGCGGGGTGCGGGTGGGTGAGCGGGTGTGGGGGCTGCTGGGACGCAGCACCGGCGCCATGGCCGAGTACGTCGCCGTCAGCCCCCGGCGGATCGCGTCCGCGCCGGACGCTCTCACCCCGGAGGAGGCCGTCTCGGTGCTCGCGGGCGCGACCACCGCGGTGACCGCGCTGCGCGACAAGGCCGCTCTCCAGCCCGGCGAGCGGCTGCTGGTGCGGGGCGGAAGCGGGGGCGTGGGCAGCGTCGCCGTGCAGGTCGGCAAGGTCCTCGGGGCGCACGTCACCGCGCTCGCGGGCGGGAGGAACCTCGACTTCGTACGCGGCCTCGGCGCCGACGACGCGCTGGACCACCGGACGACCGCGCTGTCCGCGCTCGGGCGGTTCGACGTCGTCCTCGACACCGTCGGGACCCGGCAGTCCCCGGTCCGCCGCCTGCTCGCGCCGGGCGGGCGCATGGTCGCCGTCACCATCGACTTCGACCGGCCGCTCGCGGGGATCGCCGGCCTCCTCGCGTCGGCCGTGCACGGCAGGGGCCGTATCCGCGCCTTCAGCGGCAATCCCGACAGCGCGCTGCTGGCCGAGGTCACGCGCCTCGTGGACCACGGCGCGCTCGTGCCCGTCGTGGACACCGTCCATCCGCTCGACAGCGTCGCCGACGCCCACCGGGCCCTGGAGGCCGGCGGGGTGCGCGGCAAGCACGTCGTGCGGGTCGCGTAGGGCAACCGGCTCCGCTCTGAGGTGCGTTGACAGGCGGTGGGCGGGTGCGTGTAATGAGGGTGGTGCCGCGTGGCGCCGGTCAAAGAGCAGTGGGCCGGCCGGCGATCGGGCGAGCGCCCTTCACCCAAAGGGTCCGTGATGCGTTCCTACTCCGCGCCCTGACACGACGCAGCCCCTGAGCACGTCGTCGTCCCTCTCGCACTTTCCCGGAGACCCGAGAACCCTATGCCCACGTCTTTCCAGCAGCCCGTCACGCACGAGGACGGGAACCTGCTCCTGCTCACCACCACCGGCGCCCGGACGGGGCGCCCGCGCACCGCGACGCTCCGCTACGTCCGCCACGGCGGCGCCCTCCTGGTCGTCGCCTCCCACCCCGGTTCGCCACGCCGTCCCGGCTGGTACCACGACCTGCTCGCCCGTCCCGTCGTCGGCGTGGAGATCGGCTCCCGCTCCTTCGAGGCGCTCGCGGTCCCCGCCGAGGGGCACCGGCGCGAGGAACTGTTCGCGCACGTCGTACGGGCGGCGCCCGCTTACGGGGACCACCAGGCCCGGACCGCCCGCCCGCTGCCGGTGGTCGTGCTGGAGCGGGCCGAGCCCGAGGGGTGGGAGGCGCCGGAAGAGGTCCGTACCCTCGCCGACAAGCTTCTGGAGGTGCACACCTGGCTGCGGGGACAGCTGCGGCAGGTGCGGGCCGAGGCCGAGGCGCACTTCGCCTCCCCGGGGCCGGCCGGTGCGCCGCCCGGCCTCGGGCTCCAGATCAGGCAGCGCTGCCTCGCGTTCTGCCAGGCGCTGGAGTTCCATCACGTGAGCGAGGACGGGCACCTGTTCCCGGGGATCGCCCACCACCACCCCCACCTGGCCGGCGTCTTCGACCGCCTCGCCGACGAGCACCGTACGGTCGCCCGCCTCCAGGGCGAGCTGGCGGCCCTGCTGACCGACATCGCCGTCGCCGACCCCCGGCGCTTCCGTGCCGAGCTGGCGGAGATGTCCGCACAGCTGAACGCCCACCTCGACCACGAGGAGGAGGTGCTGCTCCCGCTGCTGGCCGAGGTGCCATGGCCGCCGGTCGCGCCTTAGTCGAACTCGAGTACCTCCTTGAGGCGGGCCAGGTCGGCGGCGACCGCGGAGGCGTCACGCTCGAAGTCGGCGTCGCTGGTCCCCGGCTGCCGGCGGACGGTGAACACCACCTCGCTGCCGGCGCCGTCGGCGATCACACGGACCGGGTTGTGGACGGTCTCCCCGGACGGCAGCGTGACGTGGTGGTCGAGCACCCCCAGTTCGTTGCGGGGGACGAAGGCGACCTCGACCCGCCCCATGGGGGAGGACTCCGCCACCCACCGGTTGCCGACCCGCTCCATGGACCCGCCCAGACCGTGGGCCCACGCGGGCAGGTTGGCCGGGTCGGAGGCGTAGGCGTAGACCTCGCCGGCGGTGCGGTCGATGTGGACGCCGAGGTGGCGCGATTGCCTGCCGGTGTCGTTCATGGCAGCGACGGTAGTGGGCCGGCGGAGCCTTTCTCTTGAACGAATCGGACAGAGGGCTGCCGACGGGCTTCGGTGGCAGGGCTCAGTGGTGCCACGCCTTGCCGCCCGTGTTGTGGATGAAGCGCTGGAGCACCTTCAACGTGGTCAGGTACTCCTCGTCGGAGATTCCGGCGTGGCGCTCCGTCCACAGGTCGCGCTGGAGGGCGGCCGCCTTCGCGTGGAAGGCGCCGCCCTCGGGGGTGAGGGTCAGCCGGCCGTCGGGGGACTGGGCGATCCAGCCCCGGGTGACGGTCGCGTCGATCTCCGACTCCATCACCTCCGGGCCCGCGTCGAGGTAGTTCCGCAGGAGGCGGGAGATCTCGTCGCGGGTCTTCGGGGTGCCGGCGCCGGCGACCTGGGCGAGGACCCACCACTGGGGCTGGGTCGTGCCGATCTCGGCGAGGGCGGCGCGGGTGCGGGTGACGACCGCCTTGTAGGCGGCCCAGCTCCAGTAGCCGATGGGCTGGTGGATCAGGTCGGCGTCGCTGTGCGAGTAGTCCATGGCGCCGACCGTAGAAGCTGAAGTTTGGTTGAGGTCAAGGGCTTCCCGGTCCGACTCCCCGTCGGCAAAGGCACCGGCGGGGCGGGCGTAGCGTAGGAGCCATGACGACGTACGGATCCTTTCCCGGCACCCGGCCCCGGCGGCTGCGGACCACCCCCGTGATGCGTCGGATGGTCGCCGAGACCCGGCTCCACCCCGCGGACTTCATCCTCCCCGCCTTCGTGCGCGAGGGCGTGCGGGAGCCGGTACCGGTGGCCGCGATGCCCGGGGTCGTGCAGCACACCCGGGACACCCTCAAGAAGGCCGCCGCCGAGGCGGTCGAGGCCGGGATCTCCGGGATCATGCTGTTCGGCGTGCCGGAGGAGGAGAAGAAGGACGCCGTCGGGACGACGGGGACGGATCCGGACGGGATCCTCCAGGTCGCGCTGCGCGACGTGCGGGCCGAGGTCGGCGACGACCTGCTCGTCATGTCCGACCTCTGCCTCGACGAGTTCACCGACCACGGGCACTGCGGTGTCCTCGACGCCGAGGGGCGGGTCGACAACGACGCCACCCTGGAGCGGTACGCCGAGATGGCCCAGGTCCAGGCCGACGCGGGCGCCCATGTGGTCGGCCCCAGCGGGATGATGGACGGCCAGATCGGCGTCGTCCGGGACGCGCTGGACCAGATCGGGCGGGAGGACGTCGCCGTCCTCGCGTACACCGTGAAGTACGCCTCCGCCTTCTACGGGCCCTTCCGCGAGGCCGTCGGGTCCTCGCTTCAGGGGGACCGCAAGACCTACCAGCAGGACGCCGCCAATGCGCGGGACGCGATGCGCGAGCTGGCGCTGGACCTCGAGGAGGGCGCCGACATGGTGATGGTCAAGCCGGCCGGTCCCTACCTCGACATCCTCGCCAAGGTCGCCGAGGTCTCGGACGTGCCCGTCGCCGCCTACCAGATCTCCGGCGAGTACTCGATGATCGAGGCCGCCGCCGAGAAGGGCTGGATCGACCGCGACCGGGCCATCCTGGAGTCGCTCACCGGGATCAAGCGGGCTGGCGCCCGCAACATCCTGACCTACTGGGCGACCGAGGCCGCTCGCACACTGCGCTGACCGACCGGTGCCGGCCCCGCACGCACGGCGTGCGGGTGCGCGTACCCCTTCAGTACTCGAGCGCGTTCGCGGCGCTGGTCTGCCAGTACGTGACCGTCAGGGCGCTGTCGACGAACACTCCGCCCGAGGGCAGCGTGACCCGGGCGATGGAGCCGTCCTCGAAGGGGATGGTGAGGGTCTGCGTGTCGTAGCCGCCCTCGCCGCTGCCGTCGCCGGACGACAGCCGCACGCCCGCGTAGCCGGACTCGCCGGGGGCCAGCGTCGTCAGGGACTGCGGCTTGCTGGACTCCGCGACGGGCGGCACCGACTGGGCCTCGCCGAACCGGGCCGCCGGGTACTCGGGGAGCGCGCAGGTCTTCGAGCCGGTGTTGGTCGCGGTCAGCAGCAGGTGGTTGATCGGGCGGGGCGCGTTCGCCGCGGTGATCCGCACGTCGGAGGCGGAGCACTCGCCGGGCAGGCCCGGGTCGGACTGGTCTTCGCCCGCGGCGGCGCCCGAGCCCGCTTCGGCGCCCGAGCCCGCGGTGGAACCGGTGCCGGCGCCGTTCCCGGCGTTCGGCGCCTGGCCGGTGTCCTCCTTCGCGTCGCCCGAGCCGCCCTTGGCGGACGGCTGGTTGGTGTTCCCGGCCACGGACGTGTTGGCGGCCGGGGCCGGGGCGCCCGAGTCGACGCCGTCGCCCTCACAGGCCGTCAGGGAGAGCGCGGCCAGCGCCACCGTGGTGGCGGCGAACAGGCGGGTGCGAGTGGTGCGTGCGGACATGGAGGCCCCCTGTGAATCTGGTTACTGAGGTGAGCCGCTCGACCGTTCGCCGGGAGCGGCTGCTTGGATGACCACAGCTTGCGGTCGGGCCCGTCCCGGCCGCCAGCGACCGCGGAGCATACGGGACGGTGGGACGCCCGGAACGCTCTGACCTGCGGGAACAACGTCCTTCTGGGACGCGGTACGGGGATGCGAGAGAGGGTGGAACGGTGGCGGGGGACGACTTCGCGGGACTGCTGCGGGAGTTGAAGGAGCGGTCCGGGCTCAGCTACGGGGCACTGGGCAAGCGGCTGCACATGAGCGGCTCGACCCTGCACCGGTACGTCAGCGGAGAGGTGGTGCCGGTCGAGTTCGCCTCCGTCGAACGCCTCGCCCGCGTGTGCCGGGCGACCCCCGAGGAACTGCTCGAACTCCACCGCCGCTGGATCCGCGCGGACGCGCTGCGCGGCGTGAAGAAGGAGGAGAGCGGGGAGGCGGAGGGGACGGAGGCGTCCGGGAGGACCGAGGGCACCGGGGGCGCCGAGGAGCCGGGGGAGTTCGGGAGGTCCGGCGGGTCCGAGGGACCCGGGAAGCCCGAGGAGTTCGAGGGACCCGGGAAGCCGGGGGAGCCCGGGGAATCCGGTGCGCCCGAGGAGTCCGGCGTAGCCGTCGGAACCGCGGAGGAGACCCCGTCCCGCCGCCGGGTCCCGCGCGCCGCGCTCTACGCCGCGTCCGGCGTCGTGGCCGTCAGCGCCGCCGTCGCGCTCGTGGCGAACCTCGTGCCGGGCACGGGCGACGGTACGGGGCACGGTCGGGCCGGTGCCGTCGCGCACAGCTCCGCCCCGGTGTCCGGCACCGCCTCCGGATCGGCCACCCCGAGCGCCTCCGCGTCCCCGTCCGGCTCCCCCTCGGGCTCCCCGACCGCTTCCCCCTCCGCGTCCCCCTCGCGTCCGGGTACCGCGTCGCCGAGCCGGCAGGCACCCGCCAACGGCCCCGCGCTGACCGTGTCGACCACCCCGTACTACTGGGACGTGCCCTGCGACCACGCCTTCCTGGTCGACCGCAGCCCGAAGAACGTGCCGAAGCCGCCCCCGCAGCAGGACGCCGTCGGCTGGGCCACCCCCCTCAACGCGGTCTCCGCGAACCGGCAGATGACCGTTCTCACCGTGCAGGGCACCGGCCCGGAGACAGTGGTCCTGGAGGACCTGCACGTCCGGGTGGTGGACAGCGGACCGCCGCTGGACTGGAACCAGTACGTGATGGGCAACGGCTGCGGCGGTCAGGTGAACGTCACGGCCTTCGACGTCTCCCTCGACCTGGGCACCCCGCTGGCGACGCCGATCGGGGGGCAGCGGGACTTCCCGTACAGCGTCAGCGAGTCCGACCCCGAGGTCTTCCACGTCAACGCGCACACCAGCGGCCAGAACGTCAGCTGGTACCTGGAGCTGGAGTGGTCCAGCGGCGGCCGGCACGGCACGACCCGCGTCGACGACCACGGCAAGCCGTTCCGCACCAGCGCCTCACGGGACAGCTCCTACTACGCGTACCCCCTCGGCAGTGACGCGTGGGAGTTCGTGGACGGCGGCTGACCCCAGGCTGCCGGGTGCTCGCACGCGTGTCCGCATCACGGAAAGGAACTTGTAGGCGGCACGTACTTCTCTAGGCTGCGGGCATGACCCCGACCGAGACCGCGCCCGCCGACGCCGCCGTCCCCCTGCCCCCGCTCGCCGCGCGGGCCCGGTCGACCGGGGGTTCGCCCGTACGGGACATCCTCGCCGTCACCGCCCGCCCCGAGGTGATCAACTTCGCGGGCGGGCTGCCGGCGCCCGAGCTGTTCGACGCGGAGGGCATCGCCGCCGCGTACCGGGACGTCCTCGCGGAGACTCCCGCGCGGGCCCTCCAGTACTCCACCACCGAGGGCGAGCCCTCCCTGCGGGCCGCGCTCGCCGCCCGTACGTCGGTGCGCGGTCTGGCCACCGACGCCGAGGACATCCTCGTCACCACCGGCTCGCAGCAGGCCCTCTCGCTCCTCGCCACGGCCCTGCTCGAACCCGGCGACACCGTCCTCGTCGAGAGCCCCTGCTACCTGGCCGCGCTCCAGGCCTTCGGCTTCGCGGGCGCCCGGGTCGTCGCCGTCCCCGGCGACGAGGACGGGATCGATCCCGCCGCGCTGGAGGAGCTGGTGGTGCGCGAGCGGCCCAAGCTGCTCTACACGGTCCCCACCTTCCAGAACCCCACCGGGCGCACCATGCCCGCCGCCCGCCGGGCCGCCGTCGCCGAGGTCGCCGGGCGGTGCGGCCTGTGGATCGTCGAGGACGACCCGTACGGGGAGCTGCGCTTCGAGGGCGAGCGGGTGCCGTGGATCGCCTCCCGCGACGGGGCCCGGGACCGGACCGTGCTGCTCGGCTCCTTCTCCAAGGTCATGGCCCCCGGTCTGCGCCTGGGCTGGCTGCGGGCGCCCGCCGACCTGCTCCGGGCCTGCGCGGTCGCCAAGCAGGCCGCCGACCTGCACACCCCGACCGTCAACCAGCTCGCCGCGGCCCGGTACCTGGCCGACCGCGACCTGGACGCGCACGTCGCACACGTCGCCGCCGCCTACGGTGTCCGCCGGGACGCCATGCTCGCGGGCCTCGCGGACGCGCTCCCGGCGGGGTCGGTGTGGACCCGTCCCGAGGGCGGCATGTTCCTGTGGGCCCGCCTGCCCGAGGGGTACGACACCACCGCCCTGCTGCCCGAGGTGGTCCGGCACGACGTGGCGTACGTCCCCGGCGCCCCCTTCCACGCGGGCACCCCCGACCGTGCCACCCTGCGGCTGTGCTTCGTCACGCAGACGCCGGACGAGATCGCGGAGGGCCTGCGCAGGCTGGGCGCGGGGCTGCGGGGCGCCCGGGTCTCCGCGGGGGCGTAGGCCCGGGTCCTAGGACCAAGAGCCGAGGCCGCGGCGCCGTACCCGAACGTACGGTGAGGTCATGGCCGACAGCGCACGGACGACGACACCGTTCGACCTCGACGCGTACCTCGCCCGGATCGGCTGGGCGGGGGAGCGGCGGGCCGACGTCGCCACGCTCCGCGGGGTGCACCTCGCCCACGCCCGGGCCATCCCCTTCGAGAACCTCGACGCCCTCGGAGGGCGCGCCCCTTCCCTCCGGCTGGCCGACCTGACGGCCAAGCTGGTGCACGGCGGCCGGCGCGGCGGCTACTGCTACGAGCACAACACCCTGTTCGCGGCGGCCCTGGACGCGCTGGGCTTCGGGGTGACCCTGCTCACCGCACGGGTCGTCCTCGGCGCCGAGCGTCTCGAGGACCGCCCGCGCACGCACATGGCCCTGCTGGCCGAGGTCCCCGGCGACCCGCGGGCGTACCTGGCCGACGTCGGCTTCGGCGCGGTCGGCTCCCTGCTGGAACCGGTGCCGCTGACGGCGGACACCGAGTTCCACGACGCCGGACGCCTGCACCGGCTGGTGCACGCGCCGCGCCGGGGGCCGCTGGAGACGTGGGTGCTGGAGGCGCACGGGACAGGGGGCTGGGTGGCGCAGTACGCCTTCACCGTCGAGCCGTTCGAGCAGCCCGACTTCGAGGTCATCAACTGGCACATCGCCACGAACCCCCGCTCCCCGTTCGCCCGGCACCCCTACATCCAGCGCCTCACCCCGGACGCCCACCTGCTCCTCGAATCGGGCCGCGTCATCACGACCCGCGCCGACGGCACGGTCACCGAACACAAACCGGCCGACGAGACGGAGGCCCGGCGCGTGCTGGCGGAGGACTTCGGCATCGACGCGCCGGAAGGTCTGCGGCTGCTCGGCTGACCCCCTGTCGGGTACGGATGGGGAATGTGCGCTTCCAGTGGTTTGTGTGAGGTAACGGTGGATAGCCAACTGGTCGTTGTGCGACACCAGTTCGGGCGCTGACTCCGCGCCCGTCTCACGAAGGGGGAGGCATCCGTGCGTACCCGCACCGGATGGCGACGCGCCCTGCTCGGCGCGCTCGCGAGCCTGACCGCGACCATCGGCCTGACGGCCGGCCTGTCCGCACCCGCCGCGGCCGCCGCCGGCACGCCGGCGGCCGTCACGAAGTACAGCCACAACAGCGAGGCCGGTGACTACATCGGGCAGGGCGCCAAGGCCGCCTACACGCCCGCGACGGCGACCATCACGGCCGGCGGGGACGCGGAGTACGTGCGCTTCCGGGTCTGGGTGGAGAGCGCGGACGACGTCACCTGGTGGGACGTCGACCTCGCCGCGCCCAAGGGGGAGAAGCTGCGGCCGGGCGTCTACCGGAACGCGGAGCGGGCCTCGTTCCGCACCGGCCGCTCACCCGGGCTCGACGTCTCGGGTGACGGGCGGGGCTGCAACGAGGTGTGGGGCCAGTTCTCGGTCAACCAGATCGAGACGGACGACACGGGTGCCATCACGGTCCTGGACGCGAGCTACGTCCAGCGGTGCGACAGCGCCACCGCGCCCGCGCTCAGGGGCCAGGTCAAGTTCCGTGCCCTCCCGCTGTCCTACTCGTACTCCAGCGACCCCGACGACTGGATAGCCAGGGGCGCGAGCGGGACGCACACGGGTGCCACCAGCATCTTCGGCCTGCGCCCGTGGGCCGGCGGCGAGGGGCTCCAGTACAACGTGGAGGGCAAGCGCGAGTACTACTCGGCGCTCATGACGCCGCCCACCGGCACCCGGTTCGAGGCCGGACGCACCTACCCCGTCGCCAACACCGACGGCGAGGGCGTGGCCGGGTTCTCCGTCTCGGGCAACGGGCGCGCCTGCAACACCGTCACCGGCAGCCTGACCATCACCGACCTGGTACGCGACGAGGCCGGTGCCGTCCAGGCGTTCGCCGCCACCTTCGTCCAGCACTGCGGAGGTGGCGACGCCGCGCTGCGCGGAACGATCCGCTACTACGCCTGACCCGTCCCGGCGTCAGAGGCGCTCGGGCGTCCGGATCCCCAGCAGGGCCATGCCCTGGTGCAGGGTGCGGGCCGTGACGTCGCACAGGAAGAGGCGGTTCTCGACCTGCTGCGGCGTCTCGGCCTTCAGGACCGGGCACTTGTCGTAGAACGACGTGAACAGCGAAGCCACCTGGTAGAGGTACGCCGTCAGCTTGTGCGGGGCGTACTCCGCGGCCGCCTCGAAGACCGTGTCGCCGAACGCGTCCAGGTGCAGGCCCAGCGCCCGCTCCGCCGCGTGCAGCTCCAGCTCCGGGTGGGCGGCGGGGGCGACCTCGCCGGCCTTGCGGAGGATGGACCGGATCCGGGCGTAGGCGTACTGGAGGTACACGCTGGTGTCGCCGTTGAGCGAGACCATCTGGTCCAGGTCGAACTTGTAGTCGCGGCTCGGCGACGTCGACAGGTCCGCGTACTTCACGGCGCCGATGCCGACCTGGGCGGCCCGCTCCTGGATCTCGTCCTCGGTGAGGTCCCGCGCCTTCTCCCGCACGACCTCCGCCGCCCGCTGCACAGCCTCGTCCAGCAGGTCCTCAAGACGCACGGTCTCGCCCGCACGCGTCTTGAAGGGCTTGCCGTCCGCGCCGAGCACCGTGCCGTAGCCCATGTTGTGCGCGGTGACGTCGTCGTTCAGCCAGCCGGCCCGGCGGGCGGTCTCGAAGACCATCCTGAAGTGGAGCGACTGGCGCACGTCGACGACGTACAGCAGCGTGGTCGCGTCCAGGTCCTGGACGCGGTTGCGGATCGCCGTCAGGTCGGAGGCCGCGTAGCCGAAGCCGCCGTCGGCCTTCTGGACGATCAGCGGGACCGGCTGGTCGTCCTTGCCGCGGATCTCGTCGAAGAACACCACGAGCGCGCCCTCGGAACGCACCGCGACGCCCGTCTCCTCCAGGATGCGGGCGGTCTCGGGCATGCCCTCGTTGTACGCGGACTCGCCGACGATCTCCTCGTCGCGGATCTCCATGTCGAGCTTCTCGAAGACGGAGTAGAAGTAGACCTTCGACTCGTCCACGAACTGCTGCCACAGCTCGAGCGTCTCCTTGTCGCCGGACTGAAGGGCGACGACCCGCTTGCGGGCCCGCTCCTTGAACTCCTCGTCCGCGTCGAAGACGGCACGCGACGCCTTGTACACCCGGTTCAGGTTCGACATGGCCTGCTCGCCGTCGACGTCTTCCGCCGGGGCCAGCTCACCGGGGTGCTCGAACAGGTACTGGATGAGCATGCCGAACTGGGTGCCCCAGTCGCCGATGTGGTGCCGGCCGATCGTCTTCTCGCCGGTGAAGTCGAGCATGCCGCGCAGGGCGTCGCCGATGACCGCGGAGCGCAGGTGGCCGACGTGCATCTCCTTCGCCACGTTCGGCTGGGCGTAGTCGACGACCGTGACGCCGGCGTCCTTCTTCCGCGGCACACCGAGGCGCTCGCCGTCCGCGTACCGCGCGGCCAGGTTCTCGGTGATCGCCCGGTCGCCGACGGTGATGTTCAGGAAGCCGGGGCCGGAGACCTCGACGTCCTCGATCAGGTCGCCGGTGGTGATGTGCGCGACGACCTCGGCGGCCAGCTCCCGCGGGTTCGCCTTGGCCTTCTTGGCCAGCGCGAGGATGCCGTTGGCCTGGTAGTCCGCCCGGTCACTGCGTCGCAGCAGCGGGTCCACGCCGGCGGCCTCCGGCCGGGTGGCCGTGAGGGCGGACGCGAGATGCTGCTGGACGGAGTCGCTGAGGGACGTGACCGAGGCCATGGAGTGGCTGCCGTTCTGCTCGGGTTCGTGGAGTAGTACAGAAGCCGAGTATCCCACGCGGTGAAAAGCGGTTTTCGCGGATGCGGGCCGGGCTGGGAGAATGGAACGGTCAGCCGTGCGACGTACCGGCCGGCCGAGCAGAAATTCAGCAAACTTCGGGAAAGAGGACGTGCCGATCGTGGCTCAGAGCACAGAGACCACCGACTGGGTCTCCCGTTTCGCGGACGAGGTCATCGCCGAGTCGGAGCGCCGTGCCCCGGGCAAACCTGTGGTCGTCGCGTCCGGGCTCTCCCCGTCGGGACCCATCCACCTGGGCAACCTCCGCGAGGTCATGACCCCGCACCTGGTCGGCGACGAGGTGCGCCGCCGCGGGCACGAGGTCCGGCACCTGATCTCGTGGGACGACTACGACCGCTACCGCAAGGTCCCCGCCGGGATCGCGGGCGTCGACGAGTCCTGGGCCGAGCACATCGGCAAGCCGCTCACCTCCGTCCCCGCCCCGAAGGGCTCCCCGTACCCGAACTGGGCCGAGCACTTCAAGGCCGCGATGGTCGAGTCGCTCGCCGAGATGGGCGTGGAGTTCGACGGGATCAGCCAGACCGCGCAGTACACCTCCGGCGTCTACCGCGAGCAGATCCTGCACGCCCTGAAGCACCGGCGGGACATCGACGCGATCCTCGCCCAGTACCGGACCAAGCAGAAGACCGCGGGCGGCGGCAAGAAGTCGCAGAAGCCCGTCGACGAGGCCGAGCTGGAGGCCGCCGAGGGCTCCGGCGCAGCCGCCGAGGACGACGGCAGCCAGGGCTCCGCCGGGTACTTCCCGTACAAGCCGTACTGCGGCAACTGCGAGAAGGACCTGACCACGGTCACGGCGTACGACGACGACTCGACCGAGCTGACGTACGCCTGCACCGCGTGCGGCTTCTCCGAGACGGTCCGGCTCAGCGAGTTCAACCGCGGCAAGCTGGTCTGGAAGGTCGACTGGCCGATGCGCTGGGCGTACGAGGGCGTCGTCTTCGAGCCCAGCGGCGTCGACCACTCCTCGCCCGGGTCGTCGTTCCAGGTCGGCGGGCAGATCGTCGGGATCTTCGGCGGCGAGCAGCCGATCGGGCCGATGTACGCGTTCGTCGGCATCAGTGGCATGGCGAAGATGTCGTCGTCGAAGGGCGGGGTGCCCACCCCGGCCGACGCGCTCAAGATCATGGAGCCGCAGCTGCTGCGCTGGCTGTACGCCCGCCGCCGCCCGAACCAGTCCTTCAAGATCGCCTTCGACCAGGAGATCCAGCGGCTCTACGACGAGTGGGACCGCCTCGACGCCAAGGTCGCCGACGGCTCCGCGCTGCCCGCCGACGCCGCCGCGCACGCGCGTGCCGTGGGCACGGCCACCGGTGAGCTGCCGAGGACGCCCAGGCCGCTGCCGTACCGCACGCTCGCCTCGGTGGCCGACATCACCGCCGGGCACGAGGACCAGGCACTGCGCATCCTCAGCGAGCTGGACCCGGCGGACCCCCTGGCGACGCTGGCGGAGGCCCGGCCGCGCTACGACAAGGCCGAGGCCTGGATCAACACCCAGGTCCCCGCCGACCAGCGCACCATCGTGCGCCAGGAGCCCGACGCCGAGCTGCTGAAGTCGCTCGACGAGCCGGGCCGGCAGTCGCTGCGGCTGCTCCTCGACGGGCTGGCCGGCCAGTGGTCCCTGGACGGGCTCACCCACCTCGTGTACGGCGTGCCCAAGGTCCAGGCCGGATTCTCGGCGGACGCCACGCCCAAGGAGCTGCCGCCGGAGATCAAGACCGCCCAGCGGACGTTCTTCGCGCTGCTGTACCACCTGCTCGTGGGCCGCGACACCGGCCCGCGGCTGCCCACGCTGCTCCTCGCGGTGGGGCAGGAGCGGGTGCGGACCCTGCTCGGGGAGTAGCTCGGGAGTAGACCTTCCGCGCCGTCAGCGGGTCAGGGCGAAGCCCGCGAACAGCACGCCGACCACGCTGACGGCGAGGAGGGCGAGGTGGCTGCCCCGGGGTGTGAGGTGCTCCGTGGGCTCGCCCCGGCGCCAGCGCTCCAGGATCTCCCGGTACAGCTTGCGCTGGGGAAGCAGGCCGAGGGTCAGACCAATGTGGGCGAACGAGTACATGACGAGCGCCTCGCTCAGGCCGAAGCCGTTCAGCCGGCAGACGAGGACCAGCAGGACGCCGCCGGTGACCATGGTCACCGGGTAGGCGATGCGGAACTTCCGGAACGGGATCCAACTGCCCAGCAGCCGGCTGGACAGCGCGGTGGCGGCCACGGCCAGCAGCACCAGCCAGACGACGGGCACGGACGTGAGCATGGTGTGTCCCCCCTGCCCGGAGGCGGGTACCGGCCTCGGTGGCCCGGTACCCGCCCCGGTCGGATCAGCGGTCTGCGGTCATCCCGTGATCACCCGGAACCCGTGATCACCCGAAAAGGGAACTCAGCGTACCGGTGATGGGCGAGATGATGTCGCTGCCCAGCTGGGTGACCCGCTTGGCCACGGGCGACGCGACGCCCTCCAGCGTGGCCCCGATCCACTTGGACTGGCCGAACGTGAGCAGACCCAGGCTCGTGCCGACGAGGGACCCCGCGAACTCCGAGCTGCCGAAGCCGTGCTCGATGCCCGTGAACAGCGTGCTGAGCCCTGCCGAGGCCAGGGAGACCCAGCCGAGCACCCCCGCCGCCGCGGCGACGGCCGGAGCGAACGGGCCGGTCCACGGCGCGATGAAGGCGGCCCCCGCGGCGAGGAACCCGGAGCCGATGCTGATCCAGTTGAACGCGTCGGCGTAGAACTGGGCGTCGTTCCACCACTCGTCCTTGTCGCCCTGCGAGCCGCCCGAGTTGGTCTTGTCGTGCGTAGGGCTGTCGGCGGGGTTGCGCCCCTCCTCCTTGGCCCTGCGCGCCGCCTCGGCCGCCTTGCGGGCCGCCTCCGCGGCCTCCGCCCTGCGCTTCTGGGTGACGATGCGGCGGGCGTCGGTGGCCGCCGCCGCGGCCTCCTGCGCGTCCTTGCCGGCGGCGATCGCGGACTGGCGCGCGCTGTTCGCCGACGCCTGGGCGCTGTAGGAGGAGCGGACGGCGCTGCGCGCCGAGTCGATCGCCCGGTTCGCCGAGTAGTTGGCCGAACGGCCGGCCTTGCGGGCGGTCGCCGCCGCCGCCTTCGCCCGGTTCGCGGACGCCTGCGCGGCCGCGGCGGACTTGTCCGCGTCGTCGGCGTTCTGGTCGGCCTGCGTCGCGTAGGTGTCCGCCTGCTTCGCGGAGGCGAGCGCCTTGTCCGCCCACTCCTTGGCCTTGTCCGCCGCGTTGCGCGCCTCCGCTGCCGCCTTCGACGCGAGCTGCGCGTCCTCCTGCGCCTTGTAGGCGATCTTCGCGGCGGCGGCGATCGCGCCCCGGACCGCCGCGATGTGCGTGGCCGAGTCGTGGTCGAGCTGGGCCGCCTTGTGCTGGACGAGGGTGATGAAGTTCCGGCGCATCCACGTCGGGCCCTCCAGGGCGACCTCCGCGTACGCCTTGGTGTACATGCCGCCGGTGGTGAGCAGCGCGGCGGTGGCGACGCCGTCGTCGTCCCGGACCGCCTCGGCGTAGTCCTTGTCGAAGAAGGCCCGCAGCGCCTGGGGGGTGTTGGCGTCCAGGGCGGCGTTGGCCGCGGCGGTGACGGCCGGACCGGGCTGGGTGGACAGGATGGAGGCGATGCCGACCCGGCTGTCCTCGGCGGACGCGGTGATCAGTCCGTCGGTCAGGAAGGTCTTCACGGCGTCGGCCAGGTCGCTCGTCAGGGCCGCGTGCACGGCGTCTCCGACGGTGGCCGAGGAAACCTCCGCGACGTGCAGCGCGGTCTCCCGGTCGTCCTGGTCCTCGGCGATCGACCGGTCGGCGTCGATCCAGGCGTGCACGTCCGCGTCCGTGCCGGCCAGCGCGAACTGGGCGGCCTCGCGGGCCCAGGCGCCCTGCGAGGCGGCCATGCCGACGGCCGCCTTGCGGCCCAGGGTCGCGGCCAGTGCCAGGTCGCCGCCGGCCAGCGCCTGCTCGGCGCTCGCGATCCGGTCCTTGAGGTCCTGGGAGGTCTGCTCGTCCTGGGTGCGCCGGTCGGCCTGCGCCGCCCGGTCCTCGGCCTCCAGCTGGGCGAGCAGCCTGGCCTCCTCCAGGCCGTCCTTCTTGTCCTCCTCCAGGCGCGCCGTCTCCGCGGCCCGGGCCGCCTCCTCGACCGCCTTCGCGTCCTCGACGGCCTTGGTCGCGGTCTCGGCGGCCTTGATCGCCTCGGCCGCGTGCGCGGTGGACTTGTTGGCGTAGTCGATGGCCTGACCCGCGTACTTGACCGCCTCCTCGGCCGCGTCGGCGGCCTTGTCGGCGTGGGCCGCGGCGGAGTTGGCGGCGTCGCGGGCGGTGCGCGCGGCGGACGCGGCCTTGTTGGCCAGGGCCTGTGCGGTGGAGGCCGCGTTGGTGGCGCGGTTGGCGGCGCTGTTAGCGATCGCGGCCTGGCGGCGGGCCTCGGCGGCCTCGGACTGGGCGGCGCCCGCCGCGGAGGCGGCCTGGGCCGCGGAGTTGGCGGCGGAGGCCGCGTTGCGCGCGGCGGACGCGGCGGCGGAGCCGGCCCCGGCCGCCTGCGAGGCCGCGGTGGCGGCGTAGTCGGCGGCCTTGGCGGCCGTACGGGCCCGCGCGGCGCCGTTGCGCGCCGCGACGGCGGCGCTCTTGGCCGCACTGGCCTTGCCGGCGTCCTTGGAGGCGGCGATCGCCGCGCTGTACGCGCGTGCCGCCGCGTTGCCCGCGGTGGCGGCGGCCTGCGCGGCGGCGGCCGCGGCGAACGAGGCGCGGCGCGAGGCGGTGACGGCGGTCTGCGAGGCGCTGATGGCGCTGCGGGCGGCCTTCGCGGCACCCTGGGCGGCGCTCGCGGCCTTGCGGGCCGCCGCACCGGACTTCGCCACGTCGTCCTTGGCCGCCGCGGCCTCGGCGGCGGCCTTCTCGGCCGCCTGCTTCGCCTTCTCCGCGGCGGTCTTGGCCCGCTCGGAGGCCTCGACGGCGAGGTCGGTCTCCGCCTGGGCGCGCTTGCCCTCGCGCTCCACGACGGCGACGAGTTCCTCGATCTTCGCGGTCTCCTGGTCGCGGGCGCGCGCGATGTGCTGCCCGGTGTCCAGGAACCACTCCACCTCCTGGCGGCTGCCGCTCATCGCGCGGTCCGCGTACTTGCGCACCTCCGCGCCGCCGGAGGTCAGCATGGCGGCGGTCTCCACCCGCATGTCCTCCTCGCGGGCCTCGAACCTGCCCTCGGACAGGAACGTCGCGAGGTCCTGCTCGGTGCCCGCGTCCAGGGCGGCGGACGCCTCCCGCCTGACCGCCTTGCCGCCGGTGGCGGAGACCGTGGCCGTGGACACCTGGAGGTCTTCGAGCAGGCCGGTTCTGAAGCCGCCGTCGAGGAAGGACGCCACCGCGCCGTCGCCGCCGTCCAGCGCCGCGGACGCCTCGCGCCGCAGCCCGACGCCGGATCTCGCGAGGTAGGCGGCCACGGCGACGCGGTTGTCCTCCGCCGTCACGGTGGCGAGCGTCGTGCCGAGGAACGTCCGTATGTCCGCGTCCGTGCCGTACATCGCGTCCGCCGCGGCGGCCTTGGTGGCCTTGCCGCCGGTCAGCCAGGCCCTGACGACCTTCGCCCGATCGGTGTCCGGCAGCTCGAACGGTGTGGGCGGCTCGTCCGCCGCCCCCGTGGCGGCCCCGGCGCGGGCCGGCGCGACCAGGACGCCGGGCGTGGCGGCGACGGCCGTGACGGCGGCGAGGGTGCCGAGCAGGCGCCGTCGGCTCCAGAACACTGTCTCCATAGGGATTTCGTCCTCCAGGTAAGTGCCGTACGGCACTCGGCGGAATCATTCATGCTGCAATTGCTCAGCAATTCACATTTCTGATGCGCCGTCAATTGATTCTGGAGAGACGGTTGTTCGACCATCACGATCTCTTCACACTTGCGGTTACAACCTTCCGCTCTGGTGATCGGAGTCACACGCTCTGTTCAACTCGCGCCCCTTTTGGGGTGGTTGGCGGTGTGGACATCTCGTGGAGAGATGTATTTGATGAGAAGGGAAGTCGAATTGCGGGAATTAATGGAATTCCCGAAAGGGTGCCCGCGCTATGCGATGTGCTCGTCCTCGAGTTCCGCCGTGTGGCGTTCCTGAAAGCGCATGACCATCCGCTTGGCATCCGCGTCCAGCACGGAAACCCCGTACGTCGCCTCGATGTTGTAGCCGAACTCCCGCGGCGTCGGGTAACCGCTGCCGCTGATCGACCGCTTGAAGACCTGGTAGTACGCGTCCTCGTCCGGCTCCGCCTGCGGGCTGCCGCCCCCCTCGCCCAGCTCACGAGTGCGGTGCGGCCCCACCGGGATGGGGAAGCTGCCCGTGTCCTCCGGAGAGGGCTCCTGGACGGGCGGCGGCTCCTCGAACTGCTGCCGGTACTCGTCCGCCTGCTGCTGCTCCGCGTACCACTGCGCGTACTGCTCGTCCGGGTCGTACGCGGGGTCGTAGTCGCCGCGGTACTCGACGGACTGCGGATCCCGGGCGTGCAGCCACTGGTTCTGGTCCGGCTCGGGCTCCGGTTCCCGCCGCGCCGGCTCCGGCTCCCGGCCGTCCGTCAGCTCGGGACGCCGCTCCGCGTCCGGCTCGCCCTTGCGCAGCGAGGGCGGCGAAGACGGGGCCCCGGGGCCCTCGGTGGCCTCCTCGGGCCGCGGCGCCGGCGGCAGCAGGGCCGGTTCGATGCCCGCCGCCGCCAGACCCGCCGGAGCGGTCTGCGCGAGCGGGACGCCGTAGCGGGCCAGGCGCAGCGGCATCAGGGACTCGACGGGCGCCTTGCGGCGCCAGGAGCGGCCGAACCGGGAACGCAGCCGGGCCTGGTAGACCAGCCGCTCCTGCTCCAGCTTGATGACCTGCTCGTAGGAGCGCAGCTCCCACAGCTTCATCCGGCGCCACAGCAGGAACGTCGGCACCGGGGAGAGCATCCACCGGGTGAGGCGGACGCCCTCCATGTGCTTGTCGGCGGTGATGTCGGCGATCCGGCCGATCGCGTGCCGGGCGGCCTCGACGGACACCACGAACAGGATCGGGATCACGCCGTGCATGCCGACACCCAGCGGGTCCGGCCAGGCCGCCGCGCCGTTGAACGCGATCGTCGCCGCCGTCAGCAGCCACGCCGTCTGGCGCAGCAGCGGGAAGGGGATGCGGATCCAGGTCAGCAGCAGGTCGAGCGCGAGCAGCACGCAGATGCCCGCGTCGATGCCGATCGGGAAGACGTAGCTGAAGTTCCCGAAGCCCTTCTTCAGCGCCAGTTCCCGCACCGCCGCGTAGGAACCCGCGAAGCCGATCCCGGCGATGATGACGGCGCCGAAGACGACCATGCCGATGAGAACGCGATGCGTCCGGGTCAGCTGTAGTGGCGCGGCCACCCGTACTCCCCTCCCAGTGCCTGTTGTTGCGCGCAACAGAGTGGCACATGTGTGCGGGGAACGGGTGGCCGGTGGGTCGTTACGTTCCCTCAGCCCGACTTCGACGACGCCTTCGACGACGGCTTCGACGCCGCCTTCGACGCCGTCGAGGAGGGCTTCTTCGACGGCGACGCCGAGGCGCCCGCCCCGCCGCCGTTGGCCTTCGTCACCGCGGCCACCGCCTCCTTGGCCGCCTTCTGCGCGTCCTTCACCAGGTCGTCCGCGTCCGGCGTCTTCTCGCCGGCCAGACCCGCGCCGTTGTAGTCGAGGGTGACGACGACGTTCTCGACGCGCGCCACGACCGTCTGCTGCTTGAAGGTGCCTTCCTTCTTCTTCAGGTCGTAGCGCACGACCGAGGCCTCGTCACCCGTGCCGTCGAGCGGCGTGGTCTTGAGGCTCTTGGCACCCTCGGCGCCCTGCGCGTCCCCCAGCTGCTTCGTGTAGTAGTCGTGCGCCAGCTCGTCGCCCGCACCGCGCGTCGCGTCCGACTCGAAGCGCAGCATCGACACGCTCAGCCAGCGGAACTGGGAGCCCTTCACGCCGTTGTCGTCGAGGCTGTCCCACGAGCAACCGACCCGGGTGGCGGTGTCGTTGGAGGCGCCCTCCTTGCCGGAGTCGCCCTTCGGGACCAGGTCCTCCAGCGACTTCTTCGACAGCACCGAGCACGGCTCCGGAAGCTTCGCGTACGCCGCCGCCCGCACCGTGGGGGACGGGCTCGCGGACTTGGACGCGGCGGACTGCTCGGCGGCGGCCTTGTCCTTCCCGTCGCCGGAGCCGGAGTCCGAGGAGCAGCCGGCCACCACCAGCACGGCGGGGACGGCGGCCGCGCAGACGACGACGCGGGTCAGCCGCGACGCTTTCCGCTCTCGCTGCTCTCGCTTGTCTCGCTGGTCACGCTGGGCTCGTAGCTGCATGGTTCCTTCACTCATGACGCTCGTGGTTCCTGCGGTCGGAACGGGTCCGGGGAGCCACCGTACGCGGTGAAGAAATCGTGCGGACCCGCTTCGGGCGCACCGCGCGCGCCCGCGACGCGGCCCGGACGGGGCTCAGCCGCCGAGCGAATCCGCCAGCTGGGAGGCCAGTTTCCGGGCCATGTCCTGCATTTCCTCGCTGTCCGGCACGACTCCGAGCGTCGCCGACTGCTCCGCGTACTCGATGGTCACCATGACGTTCGACGTGCGGAACGCCACAGTCACGGTGCGCTGTTTCGCGGTGGAACCGGAGTCGCTCAGCTCGTCGTCGAGGTACCCCTCGTCGCCGAGGTCGTCGAGGAGCCGGGGCTGGAGGTCGGTGGGCGTGGCACTGCCGGAGGGGCTCGACGAGGCGTCCCCGGACGGCGCGGAGCCCGAGGGCGTGGCGGAGGGCGAGCCGGACGACGAGGCGCCGGACGGGGACCCCGACTCGGGTGAGGAGGAGGGCGAGGAGGAAGGCGAGGACGCCGACTCGGAGACGACCGGCTCGGGCAGGTCCGCGGCCTCCACCCGCTTGGCGAAGAGCTGTTCGGCCTGGCTGTCGTCGCTCACGGAGTTGTCGTACGACACCACGCGCTCGAAGTCGACGAAGAGGTGGTTGGTGGCCTGGGCCGACTCGACCTTCCAGCGGCAGCCGACCTTGCGGTCGGTGTCGTACGCGAGCGTCGGCTCCCCCTTGTACGCCTTGTCGCGCTGCGCCTCGTCCGGGATCTCCTCGATGCCGGGCAGCAGCGAGTCGAGCGTCTTGTCGCCGACCGCGCCGCACGGCTCCGGCAGGGTCCGGTACTTGCCCGGCTCGGCGGCCTCGGTGGTGACGCCCGGCCGGCCCGGGTTGGAGTCGTCCGACGTGGCGCCGTCGCCGGAGCCGCCGGTGCAGCCGGCCAGCAACACCGCCAGGCAGGCGGCGACGCCGGGTACGTAGGCCTTCCGCTGCACGGTGCGGCTCCTCTCGCCGGGGTGGCTGTGGTCCGGGACGCTCGGATCGGTTCGGGACTCCAGTGTCCCCGCTGGTTAATCGCTTGCCGCACGGGGGCGCCCCCTGGAGACAATGTGTATCGCACGCGCTGCCGTGAACGCCGGTCAGTCGTCCTTTTGACTGTCATTGGCTCCGGTTTTTGCGTTTCGATACTTCTGTTTGTTTCCGGGGGAATGAGGACGATATGTCGTACGTGGAGATGCCGGGCGCGAAGGTGCCGATCCGGATGTGGACCGACCCGGCGACGGTCGAGGAGGGCGCGCTCCAGCAGCTGCGCAACGTCTCGACCCTGCCGTGGATCAAGGGCCTGGCGGTCATGCCCGACGTGCACTACGGCAAGGGCGCGACGGTCGGCTCCGTGATCGCGATGCGGGACGCGGTGTGCCCGGCGGCGGTGGGCGTCGACATCGGCTGCGGTATGTCGGCGGTCAAGACGTCCCTGACGGCGAACGACCTGCCCGGCGACCTGTCCCGCCTCCGCTCGAAGATCGAGCAGGCGATTCCGGTGGGGCGGGGGATGCACGACAGCCCCGTCGAGCCGGGGCGCTTCCACGGGCTCGCGACGAGCGGGTGGGACGACTTCTGGGGGCGGTTCGACGGGGTCGCGGAGGCGGTCAAGTTCCGTCACGAGCGGGCCGGGAAGCAGATGGGGACGCTCGGATCCGGCAACCATTTCATTGAGTTCTGCGTGGATACGACCGGTTCCGTCTGGCTCATGCTGCACTCGGGCTCCCGCAACATCGGCAAGGAACTCGCCGAGCACCACATCGGCGTCGCCCAGGGGCTCCCGCACAACCAGGGCCTGATCGACCGCGACCTCGCGGTGTTCGTCGCGGACACCCCGCAGATGGCGGCGTACCGCAACGACCTGTTCTGGGCGCAGGAGTACGCGAAGTACAACCGCACGCTGATGATGGCGCTCTTCAAGGACGTGGTCCGCAAGGAGTTCAAGAAGGCCAAGCCGGTCTTCGAGCCGGAGATCTCCTGCCACCACAACTACGTGGCGGAGGAGCGGTACGACGGGATGGACCTGCTGGTGACCCGCAAGGGCGCGATCCGCGCGGGTTCCGGGGACTACGGGATCATCCCCGGTTCCATGGGCACGGGTTCGTACATCGTGAAGGGCCTCGGGAACGACAAGTCCTTCAACTCCGCCTCCCACGGCGCGGGCCGGCGCATGAGCCGGAACGCGGCCAAGCGGCGCTTCTCCACCAAGGATCTGGAGGAGCAGACCCGGGGCGTGGAGTGCCGCAAGGACTCCGGCGTGGTGGACGAGATCCCGGGCGCCTACAAGCCGATCGACCAGGTGATCGACCAGCAGCGCGACCTCGTGGAGGTCGTGGCGAAGCTGAAGCAGGTCGTCTGTGTGAAGGGCTGACCGGCCGGTCCGCCCCGCTCCTACGCCTCCCGGTGCACCTTCGTGTTGGAGGCCTGGGCGCGGGGGCGGACCACCAGGAGGTCGATGTTGACGTGGGCGGGGCGGGTGATCGCCCAGGTGATGGTGTCGGCGACGTCGTCGGCGGTCAGGGGGGCGGCGACGCCCTGGTAGACCTTGGCCGCCTTGTCCTGGTCGCCGGCGAAGCGGGTCAGGGCGAACTCGTCGGTCTTGACCATGCCGGGCGCGATCTCGACGACGCGGACCGGGCGGCCGACGATCTCCAGGCGCAGTGTCTCGGCGAGGACGTGTTCGGCGTGCTTGGCGGCGACGTAGCCCGCGCCGCCCTCGTAGGTGGCGAACCCGGCGGTCGAGGAGACGACGACCACCGTGCCGTCGCCGCTCGCCTCCAGCTTGGGGAGGAGGGCCTGGGTGAGGTTGAGGGTGCCGAGGACGTTGGTCTCGTACATCCGGCGCCAGTCCTCCGGGTCGCCGGTGGCCACCGGGTCGGCGCCGAGCGCGCCGCCGGCGTTGTTGACCAGGACGCCGATCGTCTTGAAGGCCGTGGCGAACTCGTCGACGGCCGCGCGGTCGGTGACGTCCAGGGGGTACGCCGTGGCCTGGTGTCCGGCGGCCTGGATCTCCTCGGCGAGCGCCTCGACGCGGTCCTTGCGGCGGGCGGTGAGGACGACCCGGTAACCCGCCGCGGCGAGCTGCCGGGCCGTTGCGGCGCCGATGCCGCTGCTCGCACCGGTGACGACGGCGATGCGCGAGGCGGCGGACGGGGCGGCTGCGGTGGCCATGGGCTGCTCCTTGATCGGTGCTGGACGTCGCCGTCCAGGGTAGTCAGCCGCCGTTGCGGGGCGCCCACATGATCACGGACATCCCGGCCAGGCAGACCAGCGCGCCGGTGATGTCCCACCGGTCGGGGCGGTAGCCGTCGGCGACCACGCCCCACAGGATCGAGCCGGCCACGAAGATGCCGCCGTACGCGGCGAGGATGCGGCCGAAGTGGGCGTCGGGCTGGAAGGTCGCGACGAAGCCGTACGCGCCGAGCGCGAGGACCCCGCCGGCCGCCCAGAGCCAGCCGCGCTGCTCGCGCACCCCCTGCCAGACCAGCCAGGCACCGCCGATCTCGAAGAGGGCGGCGACGACGAAGAGGGCGGCCGAGCGGAGGATGACCATGGCCGTCAGCTTCGCACGCCGCCGTCCGGGTCTCCGGGGCCGGCCGGATCCGACTCCGCCGCGTACGCCGTCGGCGGTACCCCGACCGTCGCCGTGAAGTCGCGCACCAGATGGGCCTGGTCGGCGTAGCCGAGCTCGGCGGCGAGGGCGGCCCAGTCGATGCCGGTGCGGGTGCCGGCGCGTTCCAGGGCCTCGTGGATGCGGTACCGGAGGATGACCCACTTCGGGCTGACGCCGACATGGGTCGCGAAGAGCCGCTGCACGGCCCGCACCGACATTCCCTCCGCCCGGGCGAAGTCGCCGACGCGGCGCACCGTGCGGTCGGAGCGGATGCGGTCGACGAGGTCCACGGCGTGGTCGGCCTGCGGGTCCGGGGCACAGTCCAGGGCGAGCAGGAAGGTGTCGAGGGCGGCTACCCGGTCCCGGTCGTCGGCGGGGGCGACGACGGCGGCGGCCGTGGCGTCCGTCACCTGGGGGAACACCTCCCGGGCGGGCAGGGCGTGCCCCGTCCATCGCGACACCGGCGTCCGCGGGGTGTACGGCCGGAATCCGCCGGGCCGGAACTTCGCCCCGCAGACCCGGCCCCGTCCGGTCAGCTTCCGGGTGTACAGGCCGAGCGCGACGCCGGTGACCTCGGCGTAGGGCGGGCCCTCGTCCTCGTCCCACTGGAAGGTGAGGTTGACGCAGGGGTGCGGTACGACGTGGGAGGCGTAGGGGGCGGGCAGGTCCCAGTCGATGAGCCAGTACCACTCGACGTACCGGCGCAGCGGCTCGGCGGGCGCGTGCCGGCGGAATCGCACGTGGTGGAGCAGCGCGGTCGGGTCGACGATCCCGCGGGTGTCGTGGCGGGGTGCCTCCATGGCCGGATCGTACGTCGCGCTTCCCCGGGTGTCGCGTTTCTTCAAGAAGGGCGGCCCCGGCCGTCCCTACGGTCGGAGCATGGACACGAACGGTGTGAAGACGTACGGCATCGGTGAGCTGCTGGCCAGGGCGCGTGAGCGGGCCGTCCCGGTGGTGCGGGGTGTTTCGGACGCGGCGCTCGGCGCTCCCACGCCCTGCGCCGAGTACGACGTGAAGTCGCTGGTCAATCACCTCTTCCAGGTGATCGAGCAGTTCCAGCGGCTGGCCCGGAAGGAGGCGTCGGACTTCGGTGAGACCCCGGACCGGGTCGCCGGGAGCCCCGAGTGGCGGGAGCGGCTGGTGGCCGAGGCGGACCGGTTGGTGGCGGCCTGGTCGGCGCCGGGTGCCGAGGAGGGGACGACCGGCGGGATGGACATGCCCGCGCGGCTGGTCGGCTCGATGGCGCTGCTCGATCTGACCGTGCACGTGTGGGACCTGGCGCGGGCGACGGGGCAGGAGTACCCGGGTGCCGACGAGGCGGTCGTGGCGGAGCTGGCGGGCGCGGTGGCGGAGCTGGCGCCGACGGCCAGGGCGATGGGCATGTTCGGGGTGCCGGTCGAGCCGGCCGAGGGCGCGTCGGGGTTCGAGCGGCTGCTCGCGGGGACGGGGCGGGATCCGTACTGGCGGTGAGGGTTCCGCACGGGGGAATAGTCCCTGGTCGTTCTCCGTTCTCCGGGTATAGTTGAAGAGTCAACAAACCGGAGGTTGAGCGACCATGCAGTTCGGCATTTTCAGCGTCGGCGACGTCACGCCCGACCCGACCACGGGCCGTACGCCGACCGAGCGTGAGCGGATCAAGGCCATGGTCGCCATCGCGCTGAAGGCCGAGGAGGTCGGGCTCGACGTGTTCGCGACCGGCGAGCACCACAACCCGCCGTTCGTCCCCTCGTCGCCCACGACCATGCTCGGCTACATCGCGGCCCGCACCGAGCGGCTGGTCCTCTCCACCTCCACCACCCTCATCACCACCAACGACCCGGTGAAGATCGCCGAGGACTTCGCGATGCTCCAGCACCTGGCCGACGGCCGGGTGGACCTGATGATGGGGCGCGGCAACACCGGACCCGTCTACCCGTGGTTCGGCAAGGACATCCGCCAGGGGATCAACCTCGCCGTCGAGAACTACGCCCTGCTCCACCGCCTGTGGCGCGAGGACACCGTGGACTGGGAGGGGCAGTTCCGCACGCCGCTCCAGGGCTTCACGTCCACGCCCCGGCCGCTGGACGGCGTCGCGCCCTTCGTCTGGCACGGCTCCATCCGCTCGCCGGAGATCGCCGAGCAGGCCGCGTACTACGGCGACGGCTTCTTCCACAACAACATCTTCTGGCCCGCCGAGCACACCAAGCGCATGGTCGAGCTGTACCGGGCCCGCTACGCCCACTACGGGCACGGCACCCCCGAGCAGGCGATCGTCGGCCTCGGCGGGCAGGTGTTCATGCGGCGGAACAGCCAGGACGCGGTGCGGGAGTTCCGGCCGTACTTCGACGTGGCGCCCGTGTACGGGCACGGCCCGTCCCTGGAGGAGTTCACCGAGCAGACGCCGCTCACGGTCGGCTCGCCGCAGCAGGTGATCGAGAAGACGCTGGCCTTCCGCGACTACGCCGGCGACTACCAGCGCCAGCTGTTCCTGATGGACCACGCCGGCCTGCCCCTGAAGACCGTCCTGGAGCAGCTCGACCTGCTCGGCGAGGAGGTCGTGCCGGTGCTGCGGAAGGAGTTCGCCAAGGACCGTCCGGCGGACGTGCCGGACGCGCCCACCCACGCGTCCCTGCTGGCCGCCGCCCGCAAGAACGCCCCCGAGGACGTCCGCGAGGAAGGAGTACGGGCATGAGGCTCGTCGTCGTCTCGGCGGGACTGAGCGTCCCGTCGTCCACCCGGCTGCTGGCCGACCGGCTGGCCGCCGCCACCGCCGGGCAGACGTCGGCGGAGGTCCGGGTGATCGAACTGCGCGACCTCGCCGTGGAGATCGCGCACCCCTTCACCAACGGTTTCCCCGCGCCGCCGCTGGCCGACGCGTTCGCCGCGGTCGCGGAGGCCGACGGGCTGATCGTGGTCACGCCGGTGTTCTCGGCGTCGTACAGCGGGCTGTTCAAGTCGTTCTTCGACGCGCTGAGCGTCACCGACGAGGACGCCCTCGCCGGGAAGCCGGTGCTGATCGGCGCGACCGGCGGTACGGCCCGGCACTCGCTGGTCCTCGATCACGCCCTGCGTCCGCTCTTCGCGTACCTGAAGGCCGTCGTCGTCCCCACCGGGGTGTACGCCGCCTCCGAGGACTGGGGCGCCGAAGGGCTCGACGGCCGGACCGCGCGGGCCGCGGGCGAGCTGGCCGCGCTGATGACGGGCCTGTCCTCGGCCGCCCGGCCGGGGCCCCGGCGCGACTCCTTCGAGGAGGTCGTGCCCTTCGAGCAGCGGCTCGCCGCGCTGCGGCCCGCCGGGTGACATCCGGGCGGTCCCGGGCGGAAGCCGGGCCCGTCCGGCCGGGGCGCCGCCGGTCTTGGCAGACTGGACGGGTGCCCCGGACTGTTCTGCTCGCCGAAGACGACCGCGCCATCCGGCACGCCCTGGAGCGCGCCCTCACCCTGGAGGGGTACCGGGTCACCGCGGTCGCCGACGGCGTCGAGGCGCTGGCGCAGGCCCACCGCGGCCGGCCCGACGTCCTGGTGCTGGACGTGATGATGCCCGGCATCGACGGCCTCCAGGTCTGCCGGGAGCTGCGCGCCGAGGGTGACGCCACCCCCATCCTGATGCTGACCGCGCTGGTGGAGACCGCCGACCGCATCGCGGGACTGGACGCGGGCGCCGACGACTACGTGGTGAAGCCCTTCGACGTCGAGGAGGTCTTCGCCCGCCTGCGCGCCCTGCTGCGGCGCACGGACCGCGCGGACCCCGCCGAGCGCGCGGAGGCCGACACCGACGACCGTGCCGCGGCGCCCGGGGAGGCTCCGGACGACCGGTACCCGCAGGCCGCCGGCCTGCGCATGGACCCGCGGGCCCGCCGCGCCTGGCGCGACGGACGCGAGCTGGAGCTGACCCGCACCGAGTTCGAACTCCTCGAACTGCTGGTCCGCAACGCGGGCACCGTGCTCGACCACTCCACGATCTACGACCGCATCTGGGGCTACGACTTCGGTCCCGGCTCCAAGAACCTCGCCGTCTACGTCGGCTACCTGCGCCGCAAGCTCGACCAGCCGGGCGCCCCGCAGCTGATCCAGACCGTGCGCGGTGTGGGTTACGTCCTGCGGGCCGACTGAGTGGGCGCCTCACCGCTCGGGCGCCGGCCCCGTCTGCTGTCGCTGCGGACCACCTTCGCGGTGTCCTTCGCGACGATCACCGCCGTCGTCACGGTCCTCGTCGGAGGGCTCTCCTACAACGCGGCGGCCCGGCTGGTCCGGGTGGACCAGGAGTCCGTCTTCGAACAGGCCGCGCGGGACCTGCGGGCCGAGGTGCGCCGGCTGCGGCTGTCGCCGGGCGACTTCTCCTCCTCGGCGCCCGGCCACGACATCGTGCGCCCCGCCCGCACCGACGTACAGGTCCTCGGGCCGGACGGCGCGGTCCTGGACCCGGCCGAGCCCCGGCTGCCGGTGACCGGCGCCGACCGGCGGGCCGCCGGTGCCGCCGAGGCCGGGCGGGTGGTCCAGCACGACGACGTCGACGTCGGCACCGACGTCTTCCGGGTGGCGACCGTCTCCCTCGGCGGCGGCCGGGGCGCGGTGCAGGTGGCGCAGGAGTTCAGCGACACCGAGGACCTGCTGCGCGCCCTGCAGCGCCGGACGCTGGTCCTGATGGCCGCGGTGGTGCTCGCCGCGGGCCTGTTCGGCTGGTGGCTGGCCCGGCGCATCACCCGGCGTCTGGTGGTCCTCACCTCCGCCGCCGAGAACGTCGCCCGCACCCGCCGGCTCGGCGTCCCGGTCCCGGTCACCGGACCCGACGAGGTGGGGCGCCTCGGCCGCGCCTTCGACCTGATGCTGGGCCGCCTCGCCCAGTCCGAGGAGGACCAGCGGCGCCTGGTCCAGGACGCCGGGCACGAGCTGCGGACACCGCTGACCTCGCTGCGGACCAACATCTCGCTGCTGCGCCGGATCGACGAACTCCCGCCCGCCGCCCGGGAGGAACTCGTGGCCGACCTGGGGCAGGAGGCCCGGGAGCTGACCGACCTGGTCAACGAACTGGTCGAGCTGGCGGCCGGCCAGTCCGCGGGCGAGCCCCCGCAGCCGGTCGACCTGGCGGACCTCGCGTACGACGTGGCGGCGCTGGCCCGGCGCCGCACCGGCCGCGAGATCGACGTACGCGTCTGCGGCGAGACCACGGCCGAGGGGCGGCCCGCGATGCTGACCCGCGCGCTCTCCAACCTGGTCGAGAACGCGGCGAAGTTCGACCCGGAGGGCACCGGCCCCATCGAGGTGGCCGTCGCCGGACCCGCCCGGCCGGGCCCGATCCGCGTCGAGGTCCTCGACCGCGGCCCCGGCATCGCCGACGCCGACCTGACCCGCGTCTTCGACCGCTTCTACCGCGCCGCCGACGCCCGCTCACGGCCCGGTTCGGGCCTCGGCCTGTCCATCGTGCGCGAGGTCGCCCTGGCCCACGGGGGCGCTCCGTTCGCGTACCGGCGGGACGGCGGCGGCACGGTGATCGGCTTCACGGTGGTCCCGTCGTCGGCGGGCGGTGCGCGGGACGCGGCGGGGGGAGCGGGCCGGCACCCCTAGGGTCCCCCCGGCCCCGCGTCGGAAGCGCTTCGGAAGCGGATCGCCGCTGGTGCCGGAAGCGGGCGTGCTGGTGCGCTGGGCCCATGCCGACGTCACCGGTGGCCCTGGGCCCCACCGCTGTCGCCGGCGCCGGCACCGGTGTCGCGGGTCCCGGTGCCGGCGCCGACGTCGGTGCTGGTGCCCGGCGCTCCCCAGGTGCGCAGGAAGGTGCCGAGGGCGGACAGGTCGGTGCGTTCGAGGTCGGCCGGGCGGATCACGACGCGCAGTTCGGGGGCGGTGGCCGGGTCCCGGCGGCAGTGCGCGGCGAAACTCTCGACGATCATGAAGAGCAGCTGGGTGCGGTCGAGTTCGACGATCCGGGCGAGGCCGGAGCCGATCAGGGGGATCGCCACCGGCTTGTACATGCCGTACCGGGCGACGGCCGGCCAGAGGGTGTCCAGGCTCGCCCGCAGGTCGGCCGGTCCGGAACGGGCGACGAGGTCGTTGCCGAGCCGGGAGTAGGCCACGGCGAAGACCCGGCGGCCGTCCACCGTGAGCGGCACGGTGGTGCCGAGCGGATAGCGGACCCGGCGGCCGCGCGGCTTGTCCTGGGGCCGCTCCGTGCGCAGCGGGGTGAGACCCCGCAGCCCGGCCTGGATCCGGTCGTCGAGGAGCTTGCGCTCGCCGCCGAACAGCCGCTGCACCAGCTGCCCCTGCACGCTGTCCCGGCTGATCACCAGGTCCTGTTCGGTGGCGGTGTCGAAGGTGTCGGTGAACCCGACCACCAGATTGGCGTCCTCCTGGTCGAACAGGTCGCCGCGCACCACCACCAGGTCTCCGGCGCCGGGGACGGGCTGACGCAGCAGTTCCTGCCCGTGCCGCTCCCGCAGCCGCGCCCGCAGCGAGCCGAGCAGTTCGGCGACGTCCTGGTCGTCCGGCCGCTCCCGGGCCATCTGCTGGGCGACCGGCAGGGCGAGGTCGTGCCGGCCCAGGTCCATCCGGCTGCGGATCAGCTGGCGGCGGGCCGTCTCGCGCAGCGCGAGCAGCCGGCGGACCAGCGGCCGGGCGAAGTCCTCGTCGCCCGCCTCGGCCAGGGGACGGCCGCGGACCAGGGCCAGCGCCGCCGCCAGCCGGTCGGCGGCCGACGCGGGCGCCGCGAGCAGCGCCGAGTTGACCAGGTCGGTGAACTCCGCGCAGTCCAGCTGCTCGGGCGTGAGCACCAGCCGGTACGCGGTCTCGGGCGCCGGTGCGGCCAGCAGCTGCTCGGTGCGCAGCACCCGGGCGCCGTCACCGTTCTGGGCGGGGTCGAGGGCGCGGCGCAGTTCGAGGACGCGCTTCTGCACCTCGTTGCGGTGCCGCCCGGACTGGTGCGGCTGCTCGCCGCCCACCGCCCACACGTCGCGGTGCAGCGTGCGGACCGGTACGGACTCTCCCTCCGCCGCCACCAGCCGGACCAGCAGCCGTGTCGTCAACGGAGTCAACCGGGCCGGTTCGCCGTCGATTTCGAGACCTGCCGGGCCCAGGACCCTCACACGGATGCGCGCCATACAAGTGGTCTCCACTCGTTTCGCCCTCTTCCGCCCAGTGGTCACGGGGGAGGTTTCGGCAGCGTATCAATTGTCCGTTTGGGGGAGTTGGGGATTCGGGCGGTTCGGGTGGCGCACCGGACGGGGTGGGATCCGACGGCGGCGGGCAAGGGTCGGCCCCCGGGACGCGTTCCGACGTGCGGGACGCGTCCCGGGGGCCGCCTGCGCCGGTCCCCCGAGCGGCGCGCGGATCCGCCGGGCTACGGCCGGCGGTGGTAGGCGGACAGGTGCTGGAACGGGTAGGTGTGGCGCCAGTCCGAACCGGTGTCGTTGACCGTGCAGCCCGCCAGCTTCAGCCGTTCCACGATCTTGCCGAGCGCCGTCCCGGAGCCGTCGAAGCGGATGACGTTGCGCCCCGCGATGTCGGCGATCGGCCGCAGGCTGCCCACCTCGACGATCAGGGTGCGCTCGGGGTACGCCATCAGCACCATGCCCAGCTCGATCAGCACGTTCGGGCGCGGCTGGCACACATGCCGGGTCTCGTACTCCGGCTCGTTGTGACCCCGCAGGTCCCGGTGGAGGCTGACGACGTCGTCCGGGGTGAGCAGCACGAGCGCCGCCTGGGCCTGCGCCGGGGCGCCGGCGACCACGTCACCGAGGAAGGGTGACGCCTGCCCGGTCGCTTGGACCAGGTCCTCCCACTCCTTGGGGCGCAGGTCGAGCCGGCGCAGCAGTTCGAACATCTCCCGCCGCACCTGGTCGTCCCGGCCGTGCACGACGAAGACGCTCCGGGCCCGGTCGGCGTCCGAGGGCATCGGCACCGCGTTGCGCCGGACGCCGTCGGCGTACGGGTGCCCGGACGGTGCGGGGTGCACCGGGGAGTTGTCGCCGAAGGTCTGGGTGCCGCCGTTGCCGACGCTCTGATTGCCCCCGAAGTTGTTGGTGCTGCCCTGGCCGAACTCGTTGCCTTGGAACTTCTGGGCGCTCATGCCGGTCGTGCCTCCCTGGTGATGCCGGAGTTGTTGCCGAAGGTCTGGGTGCCGTTGTTGCCGACGCTCTGGTTGCCGCCGAAGTTGTTGGTGCTGTTGGCCCCGAAGTTCTGCTGGAGGATGTTGGTCTGGTTCGCGTCGTGCTCGCGGGTGTCGACGTCGTGGTCGCGCAGGAAGTCACCGACGATCTGGAGCAGGTGGCGCTCGATGATCTGGATGTACTTGATCGCGTCCGACTCCTGGAAGAAGTGGTGGAAGTCGTTGCCGGGCGCCAGTTCGCGGACGCTGGTGAGCGCGCCGCAGTCCACGGAGGTGAGCGCGTAGCGGCCAAGCCGGAACTCGCTGGTGTCGTTGGGCTGGCTCACCAGGGTGCGTACGGTGTCGGTGCCGAAGCGGCTGGGCAGCCGCTCCCGCAGCGGGTTGAAGACCAGGCGCAGCAGTTCGCCGGGCGCGCTGCGGGTCACGTCCCAGGCGATGCGCAGCATGAGCCGGCCGTCGATGGTGGCGGGCAGCCGGTCGGCGAGGTGGAAGCTCTCCGGCACGGGTCCGAGCACGTAGGTGTAGAACTCGGTGTGCAGGGTGCTGCCCTTGATGTCGAAGCCGATGAACACCGAGGTGACCAGTTCCTGTTGCCAGGCGCCGATGCGGATGCACAGGTACTCGCGCCGCGCGTCGTAGTCCTCCCGCCAGTGCTCGTCGCCGACCTCGGGGTCGGGCACGTCCAGGAGTACGGCGACGGAGTCGCCGCCCTCGGCCGTCCGGACCGCCTTGGTGAACCTGCGCCGGTCGACGGAGAGCAGCTGGATCCGGTCGCTGGGCGCGGGCTTGTCGCGCAGCTCGGCGAGCATCTGCTCGCTGACGCGCCCGGTGATGTCCTCGACGGTGAACGGGATGATCGGCTTGCGCTCGGCCGGGGCGTGGTCACCCGCGCCGTCGACCGGGCCGTGCTGGGCGGGGAAGTGCCCGTTGAGCAGCCCGCCCGGGCCGGTGAGCACACCGTTGCGGGACACCGGGGCGCCCAGCAGCAGCTCGGCGTTGGCCCAGCGGCGGATGGAGCTTCCGGCGCCGACGAACGGCTTGTAGCCGCCGTAGTAGACCGTGTCGGAGGCCTGCTGCCGGTTGATCTTGCCGACCAGCTCCGGGGTGAAGCGCGTGGTCATCGGATAGGCGCCGTCGAATCCCGGGCGGCCCTCCGACGCCGGCGCGAGGTGCTCGGCGAGGGTCTGGAGGATGGCCAGGCGGCGCAGGAACATCGTGGCCCAGGCGACCCAGAAGAACAGCAGCGCCGCACCGAGCCCGCTCAGCAGCCCCGTGGCGAGCAGCAGTACGACGACGGCGGTGCCCGCGCCGAGGGCGGCCAGCTGGTTGCGGCGCAGGTTGTGGGCGGCGAGGGCGTGCGCGAGCACGGGGGCGGCGTCGTAGCCGTAGGAGGGGGCCACCATCCGGTAGGAGTGGGTCAGCAGCTCCCGGATCACCGCCTTGCGGTAGACGGGGTCGAGGTAGGTGCCGGCGCAGAGCAGGCGGGTGACGTTGCTGGTCGCGTCCGGGGGCGGCGGGGCGGCGTGGGTGGTCATGGTCCTCAGTTCCCTTCCCGCATGTCCGCTGCGGTGATGACGCCGTCGCTCACCGTGTAGGTGCCCTCGAAGGTGGCCGAGGTGCCGTCGGTGTTCCAGGCCACGACGGTGACGGACACCTCGTCGCCGGTCGTCGAGTCCACGGTGACGTCGTCGCGGTCGGTCGTCTCGAAGCCGGCGACGAAGTGGTCGTAGTCCGGGTCGAGGTTCTTGCCGCCCAGCTCCCAGGCGGTCGCGAAGTCGCGGTTGTTGATGGCCTCGAAGTACGCGGTCACCGTCGCCTCCGGCCCGTCCCCGTCGGTGAGGGCGGAGTCGTCGGAGGGGTCGTCCGCCGGGTCGTCGGTGGCGGTGCCGTCCGTGCCGTCGCCGTACGGGTCGTACGGGTCGTCGGTCGTGCCGTCGCCCCACAGGCCGGTGTCGTCGCCGGTCGTGCCGCCGGAGCCGTCGGGGCTGGTGCCGTCGTCGTACGTGCCGTCGTCGTAGGTGTCGCTGTCGGAGGTCCCGTCGTCCGAGGTGCCGGAACCCCAGTCGGGCAGTGCTCCGCTGCCGTAGAAGTCGTCGGTGGCGGGGGCCCCGTCGTCGCGGCCGGCCGTGGCGAGCACGACGGCCAGCACGACTATGAGGACGAACGGGATCGCGATGACGGTCAGGGCCTGGTTGCGTATCTGGCCGGGCGTGAGTGCGAGGCTCGGTGCCGGGTAGGAACCACGGGCGCCGGGCGGAACGCGGGTATTACTCATCTGTCACCTCATTGCCGCCGGTATCCGGACGGGCGGATACGGCACGCGCCCCGAGTGGGCCGATGTGCCTTGTGCATCGACCGATCCGATCAGGGACGGCGCTTCCGGATCCAGATTTCCGGCGTTCCGATGCGCTTCCGATCGGCTTCCGGTATGGGGGAGGCGGGTGCTCCGACCTGGAGGGAATATACCCCCGGGGGGTATGGTTGACGCAGACGACCGAGATCCACCGAGCGAAGGGGAGAACGCCATGGATCACGTGGCCCACCACGCGTCCTGGGGGACCGCCGCCAGGGCGACGCTGCACTGCCTGACCGGCTGTGCCGTCGGCGAGATCCTCGGCATGGTCATCGGTACCGCCCTGGCCTGGGGAAACGCGCCGACCATGGCGCTGGCGATCGCGCTCGCGTTCCTCTTCGGCTACTCCTTCACCCTGTTCTCGGTGGTGCGGGCAGGCCTCGACCTCAGGTCCGCGGTCAAGGTCGCGCTGGCCGCCGACACCGTCTCCATCGCGGTGATGGAGCTGGTCGACAACGGGATCATCGCCCTCACGCCGGGCGCCATGGACGCCCACCTGTCGGACGGCCTGTTCTGGGGCGCCCTGCTCGGCGGGCTCGCCGTCGCCTTCGTGCTCACCACGCCGGTCAACAAGTGGATGATCGGCCGCGGCAAGGGGCACGCCGTCGCGCACGCCCACGCCCACCACTGAGCCGCGCACGCCCACCACCGAGTGGCCCTCGCACGGCCGCCCGGCGGCGCGTCACAGGTCCGCCGCGTCCATCACGTCCATCACGTCCGTCATGTCGAACGCGCCCGGGGCGGCCGACTCGTCCTCGGCGGCCGACGCGCCCGGTGGCTCGCCGCCGAGGCGCTGTTCGGACCAGATGGTCTTGCCGTGGCGGCCGTGCCGGACGCCCCAGCGCGTGCTGAGCCGCATGACGATGTACAGGCCCCGGCCCCCCTCGTCGCTCTCCCGCGCGCGGCGCACGTGGGGGCTGGCGCTGTTGGTGTCCGTGACCTCGGTCAGCAGCCGGCCCCGGTCGTGGATGAGCCGCAGCCGCACCGGTCCTTCGCCGTACCGGATGGCGTTGGTGACGAGTTCGCTGACGACGAGTCCGGTGGTGAAGGCCGCCTCGTCCAGCTCCCAGGCGGCGAGCTGCCGGTCCACCAGACGGCGGGCCGTGGACACGACGGAGGCGTCGGAGGGCAGCGTCCAGTCGGCGACCTGGTCGGCGGAGAGCGCGTGGGTGCGGGCCAGCAGCAGGACGGCGTCGTCGTGGCGGGAGGGCGCCATGCGGTAGACGGCGGTGTCGCACAGCTCCTGGAGCGGCCGGGTGGTGGAGGCGAGGATGTGTTCGAGGCGGCGGGGGCCCGAGGCGCGGTCGTGGCCGTCGCCGACGAGCAGGCCGTTGGTGTAGTGGGCGAGCAGGCTGCCCGGCTCCAGCTCCACCACGGCGGGCGTGCACACGTGTCCGCCGCCCGCCCCCAGCGGCGGTCCCTGGGGGACGTCCACGGCCCGGGGGGACCCGTCGGGGTCGACGATCACCGGTGCGGGGTGCCCGGCGCGGACCATCGTGCACTGCCGGGAGACCGGGTTGTAGACGGTGACCGCGCAGGTCGCCACCTCGGTCCCCGCCCCCTTCGAGGCGTCCGCGAGCTGGGCGGCCACCTCGTCCAGGCGGGTCAGCAACTCGTCCGTCTCCAGGTCCTGGAGGGCGAGGGTGCGCAGGGCCAGGCGGAGCTGCCCCATGGTGGCCGCCGCCTCGATGCCGTGGCCGACGACGTCCCCGACGACGAGGGCCACGCGGGTGCCGGACAGGGGGACGACGTCGAACCAGTCGCCGCCCGCGCTCTCGGGAAGGTAGACGTGCGCGGTCTCCACCGCCGAGAGGCCGGGGATCCGGCCCGGCTGGAGCGTGCGCTGGAGGGCGGCGGCGACGGTGTGCTCGCGCCGGTAGCTGCACGCGTTGTCGAGGTGCACCGACGCGGTGAACGCCGCCTGCCGGGCCACGTCCAGGTCGGCCTCCTCGAAGGGGTCGGTGCGGTGCCGGTACAGCGTCAGCAGCCCGAGCACGGTGTCCCGCGCGGTCAGCGGGGCCACGATCATGGAGTGCACGCCCGTCCTGAGCAGCGGCGCGAAGCCGTCCGGGTCGGCCGCGAGCCACGGTTCACGGGCCGAGACCCGCACCAGCCGGGCCCGCAGATCGTTGAGGGCCTGCGTGTACGGGGTGGGGAAGGGGAAGCGCCGGCTCTCCCCCCGCTTCCTGCTCACGTCGGCGGTCGGGGGAGCGAAGGCCACCCGGCGCAGCGGCACCCCCGGCGGCGGGGGACCGGCCGGGCGGGCGGATCCCGCGCCGCCGTCGTCCAGCAGGTCGACGGTGGCCACGTCGGCGAAGGCGGGCACCAGCGCCCGTACCAGCTCGTCGGCGGTGGCCCGCTCCTCCAGTGTGGAGCCGACGCCCGCGTGTACCGCGCTCAGGACCGCCAGCCGGTCCGCGTCGGCCTGCCGCTCGGTCACGTCCTCGACCACGCAGACCAGCCCGGGCCGGCCGTCGCCGGGGGTCTCCAGCGGGAAGAGGGACACCTCCAGGGCGAGGCTCCGGTGCGCGCCGGACAGGGAACGCCCGCGAACCAGCCGGCCCCGCAGCGGTTCGCCGGTCGCGAGCACCTCGTCGATCAGGGACCTCAGCTCGCCCGGCTCGAACCCCGACGCGAAGTCGTCGATGCCGTGCCCGATGACGTCCTCGGCGCGCAGGTCCCGCACCGAGCGGCCGGTGGGGTTGTAGCGGGTGACCTTCAGCTCCGGGTCGAAGACGAACAGACCCTGGGGAGAGTTGGCGAACAGCGCGTTGAGCACCGCGGTGTCGCCGATGGGATCGCCTGTCACGCGAGCTCCCTTCGCGGGGCGGCTCCCTGGGCGGGTCGGCCCCTTGGCGGATCTCCCCCTCACCTTCTCGCATCGGCCCCGTACGGCAACTCGGCCGGACCCGTCACCCGTCCCACGTCAGCCCCCACCGCATCACCCGGTCGCCCCGTCACCACATCGCCTGGTCACCCCGTCACCACGTCTCCGAGTCATCGGGCACCCCGGCCCGCCCCCGCCCCCGTCCCCCAGCCCGGTCCGCCCCGGCCCGGCGCAGCCGCGTCGCCAGCAGCGGAAGCAGCAGTACGGAGATCATCGCGGCGCCGACCAGGGAAGCCGCCTCGTCGGAGCCGATGAGCCGCTGGTCCACCCCGATGGTCGTGATCGCCACCACCAGCGGCAGACACGTGGAGGCGAACAGGGCCAGCGCGGCCCGGTCCGGCCGCCCGAGGTCCTTGGGGGCCAGCACATACACCGGTACGCCGCGCACCAGCAGGACCAGCAGCAGGAATCCCGGTACGAGCAGCAGGGCGCCCGGGTCGTGGAGCAGCGCGTCCAGGTCGAACTCGATGCCGGTGACGACGTAGAACAGCGGCACGAGGAAGCCGAACCCCATGGCCTCCACCTTGCCGAGGACCTCCCCGCTGCTGTCGGGCGCCGCCCGGTGCAGGACGAGGCGGGTGAGGACGCCGGCCGCGAAGGCGCCCAGCAGCACGTCGAGCCCGAAGACCTCGGCGAGGCCCAGCATGCAGGCCAGCAGCAGCATCACGAACCGCACGGCGAACTGGGCGCTGCTGTGCAGGGTCCGTTCGGTCAGCCGGCCGAACCAGGGCGGCCGCGGACGCAGCGCCCAGAAGACGGCGAGCGCCGTGACCGCCCCGAACGCGGCGAGCAGCGCGGCCGACTCGGCCGGCCGGCGCCCGCTGAGCAGCAGCGCCACGGCGACCACGGGCCCGAACTCGCCGACCGCCCCGAACGCCGACACCACCGTCCCGAACCGCCCGCGCAGCTCCCCGCGGTCCCGCAGCATCGGCAGTACGGTGCCGAGCGCCGTACTGGTCAGCGCGGTACCGATGACGAACGCCTCGAACACGTCCCCGCCGCTGATCAGAAGGGCCAGACCGATCCCGAGGACCAGCGACAGCAGCCAGGACCGCACGGAGCGGCGCAGCGTGTCCCCGCGCACCGCCGCGAAGTCGATCTCGTACCCGGCCAGGAAGATCAGCATCGACAGCCCCAGATCGGCGAGCGTGTCGACGACCTCGTCGGGCCGCGCCCACCCGAGCACGTCCGGCCCGACCAGGATCCCCAGCCCGATCTCGAAGATCACCAGCGGCACCCGCACCCGTCGCCCGGTGGCGTACACGAGCAGCGGGGCCAGCACGGCGATGCCCATGATCAGCACGAGCGTGCCCGGATGGGTCATGTCTCCCTCACCGGCGGAGTGCGGAGGCCGGCCGTACGACGGCCCGCTGCCAGCCTCGCCCGGCGGACGGGCGCGGACTACCGCATGTACTCCGTCGGAGGGTTCTCCGCGGCCGGGGTCTCCTCCGCCGGGGTCTGCGCGGGCGGGGGAGCCGACTCCGGCAGGCGTCCCCGGAGGGTCGCGGCGAAGTCCTCCGCCCGGCGCAGCTGGACGCGCAGCTTCTCGACCTGCTCGGTGGCCGCCTCTTCGTACCCGCGGACACGGTCCACCAGCGCCTCGCGCTCACCCGCGTCCAGCGGGTCGCCGCTGTCCAGGCGGTCGGTGGCGGAGAGCAGGTCGCGCATCTGGTCCAGGGTGAAGCCGAGCGGCTTCATCCGGCGGATGACCATGAGCCGGGCGACGTCCTGCTCGGTGTAGAGACGGAAGCCGCCCTGGGAGCGGGCGGAGGGGATGACCAGCCCGGTGTCCTCGTAGTGCCGGATGGTGCGCAGGGACAGCTCGGTCCGCTCGGCGACTTCACCGATCTGCATGTGCCTGTCGTCCACGCCCTGTGACCTGGCCCTTCGTGTCATGGCGGGCGGCGCCCGCCATGGACCTCGCCCATCTCTACCCTAACGTCAGGGTAGAGTTGTGGTCGGTGAGGGCGGCCCGGCCGCTCCCGCACCGCTGTCTCCGGGACCGATGACGCCCCCGGCGAAGAGCCGATTCTCGCAGCCGCCCGGCCCCGCACGCCCCTTCCGCACACCCCGGTCCCGCACGGGGTGTGCCCGAGCACGACAGGTACGTATCTCCTTGTCTTCTGCCGCTGTCAGCCCCGCCGCGCGGCTGCGCGCCCTCAAGCCCGACTGGCTGAACGACCCCCGGGTCTGGCGCACCGAGGTCCTCGGCGGGCTGGTCGTCGCCCTGGCGCTGATCCCGGAGGCGATCTCCTTCTCGATCATCGCCGGGGTCGATCCGGCCATCGGGCTGTTCGCCTCGTTCACGATGGCCGTCACCATCTCGATCGTCGGCGGTCGCCGCGCGATGATCTCCGCGGCGACCGGTGCGGTCGCCCTGGTCATCGCCCCCGTGAACCGCGAACACGGCCTGGGGTACCTGGTCGCCACCGTCATCCTGGCCGGCGTCTTCCAGATCGTCCTCGGTGCCGTGGGCGTCGCCAGGCTCATGCGCTTCGTCCCCCGCTCGGTCATGACCGGCTTCGTCAACGCCCTCGCGATCCTGATCTTCATGGCGCAGGTGCCGGAGATGCGCGACGTGCCCTGGCCGGTCTACCCCCTGATCATCGGCGGGCTCGCGCTGATGGTGTTCTTCCCGAGGATCACCCGGGTCGTCCCGGCGCCCCTGGTCTCCATCGTCATCCTCACCGTGATCACCGTGGCCGCCGGGATCGCCGTGCCCACCGTGGGGGACAAGGGCGAACTGCCCTCCTCGCTTCCGGTGCCCGGCCTGCCGGACGTGCCCTTCACCCCGGACACCCTGACCACCATCGCCCCGTACGCCCTCGCCATGGCGCTGGTCGGCCTGATGGAGTCCCTGATGACCGCCCAGCTGGTCGACGAGATCACCGACACCCGCTCCTCCAAGACCCGCGAGTCCGTCGGCCAGGGCGTCGCCAACATCGTCACCGGCTTCTTCGGCGGCATGGGCGGCTGCGCCATGATCGGCCAGACGATGATCAACGTGAAGGTGTCCGGCGCCCGCACCCGCCTCTCCACCTTCCTCGCGGGCGCCTTCCTGATGGTGCTGTGCGTCGTCTTCGGCCCGGTCGTCTCCGACATCCCCATGGCCGCCCTGGTCGCCGTCATGGTCATGGTCGCGTTCGGCACCTTCGACTGGCACTCCGTCTCGCCGAAGACCCTCAAGCGGATGCCGGCCGGGGAGATCGCCGTCATGGCCCTCACCGTGGCCGTCGTGGTCGCCACCCACAACCTCGCGATCGGCGTCGTCGTCGGCACGGTCACGGCCATGGTCGTCTTCGCCCGGCGCGTGGCCCACCTCGCCCACGTCACCGCCGTCACCGACCCCGACGGAACCCAGGTCGTCTACGCCGTCACGGGCGAGCTCTTCTTCGCGTCCTCCAACGACCTCGTCGACCGCTTCGACTACGCGGGCGACCCCGACGACGTCGTCATCGACCTCTCCGCCGCCCACATCTGGGACGCCTCCTCGGTCGCCGCCCTCGACACCGTCGAATCCCGCTACGCCCGGCGCGGCAAGACCGTCCGGATCACCGGCCTGAACACCCCGAGCGCCGACCTGCACGGCAGGCTCACGGGTGAACCGGCGGGCGGCCACTGACGCGTAGACGCCCGCCATGGCCGGCACTGCCGGGGACCGCGTCTGGAAGCGTCTCCCCAAAGGCACTTGATCTGGAGCGCGCTCCAGATCTGAGGATGGAGGGCATGGACCTCGACACCACTGCCCCCCAGGTCGTCCTCGGAACGATGGACTTCGGCACCCGCGTCGGCCCGGACGAAGCCTTCGCGATCCTCGACTCCTTCGTCGACGGAGGCGGCGTCTGGCTCGACACCGCGAACTGCTACTCCTTCTGGGCCGATTCGAGTGGCGTCGGCGGTGCGAGCGAGCGGGTCATCGGCTCGTGGCTTCGATCCCGGCCCGGCGCGCGCGACGCGGTGCGCATCGCGACGAAGGTCCGGCAGAATCCGCTCGTACCGCACGCCTGGCCCCAGAGCGCCGAAGGGCTTTCCGCCTCCGCCGTACGAACGGGTGTCGAGGAGAGCCTGGGGCGTCTCGGAGTCGATCACGTCGATCTCCTCTGGGCGCACGCCGAGGACCGCACTGTGCCACTGGAGGCGACCGTCGGCGCCTTCGGCGACCTGGTCACGAAGGGAACGGCTCTGCGCGTCGGGGCGGCCAATCACGCTGCCTGGCGCGTCGAGCGCGCCCGGTCACTCTCCCGGGAACAGGGCGTGGAACCGTGGACGGCCCTGCAATTGCGCCACTCGCTTGTCCAGCCGCGCCCACTCACTCCGCTCGCGGAGGGCGGGCATCGCCTGCTCACCGAGGAGGACCTGGACTTCGCGCGGTCGGAGGGGCTGACCATGTGGTCGTACAGCTCGCTGATGTGGGGTTCCTACGTGCGCGCGGACAAGCCGCTTCCACAGACCTATGATCACCCCGGTACCACCAGGGTGCTTTCGGTTCTGGACGAGGTGGCCGGCGAGCTGGCGGCCACGAGGAACCAGGTCGTCCTCGCATGGCTGATGCGCCGGGGGATCGATCCCATCGTCGGTGCGAGCCGGGTGGAGCAGATCGAGGAGGCACTCGCCGCACGTCGTGTGCGGCTGAGCGACGAGCACCTGGCGCGCTTCGCCGAAGCGCGGTAGCCACGGTCGGACAAGGAGCCCTGTGACCGCCCCCCTCACCCCGGCAGCAGCGGCCGACCGCACCGGCGTCTCCCTCGACACCCTGCGCTACTACGAGCGCGAAGGGCTGATCGGGCCGATCCGGCGCTCCCCCGGTGGGCGCAGGGAGTACACCGAGGACGACGTCTTCTGGATCGGCCTTGTCACGTGCTTCCGGGACGCCGGCCTCGGCATCGCGGACCTGCGGGAATTCGTCACCATCCTGCGCGCCGAGCATTCCGCGCAGGACCGGGTCACCTTCCTCCGTGAGCGCCGGGCCGGCCTGGAGCAGCGAGTGGCGGCGTTGCGCCGGGCCATGGACGTCCTCGACGACAAGATCGCCTACTACAGCTGAGAGGGCGGTTCGTGAGTCCGGTCGGGGAGAGACGAAGCCCGAGGACCTCGCTCAAGCCACGAAACCCCAGCTCAGGAAGTCCTGCCACGCGTGCGGGGATTGGGGGTGGGAGGGCGCTGACCTGGGGCTTCGCATCACCGCGCCGCCGTACCTGAACTCGGCCCGGGCTCGTACGATCCGCACCGGCCAAGGCCGCCGGCGGAGCCGAGCGCTGCCGCCGGTCGCGGTCACCCTGCCCTGGCCAAGCCGGATGGCGAGCCGAAGACCTTCCACCTTCTCTTCGTCGACTTCCTGACGCCAATACGCAGAAGGCAGGCGAAGGCCGAGTCCGTTCAGGTCTCTTCGGCACCGCGGGAACTGAGCGCGTATCCCGTCCGACTGCTCTGAGGAGGTGGGGAGGTGGCATGGAAGGGCTGGATGTCCGGCTGTCGGGCGTCGTGTGCCGGCACGGCAGGGTCGAGGCCGTGCGCGACGTCGACCTCGACGTCGCGCCGGGGCAGCGTGTCGCTCTGACCGGTACCAACGGGTCGGGCAAGACCACGTTGGTGCGCGCCGTCCTGGGGCTGCACCGGCATTTCGCCGGCCGGATCCTGGTGGGCGGGCGGGCCACCAGGAGCGCCGCCGAGTGGGCATGGCGGAGACGGGCGTGCGCGTGGATCCCGCAGAAGCCGGCGGCCGGACGCTTCCCCCTGCTGGGCCACGAGCTGCTGACCAGCGGGGGTTCCCGCGCCGAGGCGCTGGAGGCGGCCGACAAGCTGAGGGTCGGTCACCTCGTGGACCGGCCCCTGCACACACTGTCCGGTGGCCAGCTCCAGCGCATGTACCTGGCGCGGGCGGTCGGCTGTGTGGCGGCCGGGGCGGGCGTGCTGCTCGCCGACGAGCCCACCGCCGCCCTCGACTTCTCGGGGCAGGAGGAGGCGGCCGACGTACTGCTGTCCCTGCCGGTGACCGTCGTGGTCGTCACGCACGACAGGGCTCTGGCCGAACGCTGTGACCGGGTGCTGGAGATGGCCGCGGGCCGGCTGCGGGAGGCCCGGTGAATGCCCTGGCCGCCGCCGATGTCGGGCAGCTCCTGCAACTCGTGCCGGTTCAGCGAGCCGGGATCGCCCTGCTGGTGGCCGCGGTCGGGCTGCCGGTGATCGGCGTGGTGATCGTGGGCCTCGACATCATGCCCGTGCGGTTCGCGATGATGCACGTGGCCCTCCTGGGCATCGCCGTGGGTCTGCTGACCGGGCTGGACCCCATGCTGTGCGCGCTGGTGGCCTGCGCGCTCGCCGGAGCCGGAGTCGCACCGCTGGCCCGCACTCCGGACGGTCTGTCCGGCGCGATGGGACTGCTGATGAGCCTGGCGATCGCCGCCGCCCTGTTGGTGCTCGCCGTCTCCGGCGTCAACGCGGCGGGCGCCTTCGCCCTGCTCTGGGGATCCATCCTCTCGGTCGGCACCGCCGACCTGTGGCTTCTCGTCGCGCTGGCCGTGGTCGTACCCGCCCTGTTCTGGTGGCGCCGCAGGGACATCGCCCTCCTCCTCTACGACCGTGAACTGGCCCTCTCCTCGGGTGTACGGGTCGATCGGCTCACGCTCGTGCTGCTGGTCCTGGTCGCGGTGTCCGTCGCCGGAGCCATCAAGCTCACCGGTGCTCTCCTCGTGGACGCGCTGACCCTCCTTCCGGCCCTCGCCGCCCGGCGGCTCGGCCGTTCCCTGCTGTCCATCACCGCCTGGGCGATCGGCATCGGGGTGGTCGTGAACCTGACCGGGTTCCTGATCGCACTCCGTTTCGACTGGCCTCCCGGCCCCGTCCTCGTTCTGACCGCCGGCGTGGTCGTCCTCGCCGTCCACCTCGTACCCGAACGGAGAATCAGCTCATGGCGCGCACCAGCGTCCGCATCACTCCCCTCCTCGCACTGAGCTTCAGCGCGGCCCTCCTGCTGACGGCCACCGGCTGCGGTGGCGACAGCGATACGTCGGCCACCTCGTCCTCCTCGTCCGGCGCGGAGGGTGACGCGGCCGGTAAGGACAGCCCGGTCGTGGTCGCCACGACGAGCTGGGAAGGCGCGTTCGCCAAGGCGGCGGGTGCCGAGGACGTCACGGTCATCGTGCCGGAGTCGGTGCAGCACGCCCCCGACTACGACCCGAAGCCCTCCGATCTCGCGGCCGTGGCGGACGCGGACTTCGTGCTCTACGCGCCCTTCGAGCCGTACGCCGAGAAGTTCAAGGAGGCCGCCGGGGGCGACGCCGAACTCGTCGAGGTCAATCTCGACAACGACGCGGACAAGGCGAAGGCGGAGGTGACGCGGCTGGGCAAGATGTTCGGCACCGAGGCCACCGCCGCCGAGTGGATCACCTCGTTCGACACCGAGTACGGCAAGTTGCAGAAGGAACTCAAGAGCGCCTGGCCGGACGGCAAGGCACCCACCGCCGTCGCCCAGGTCTTCGCCGCCTGGTCGGCGAAACTGGCGGGGGCGGAGGTGGTCGGGACGTACGGGCCGGAGGCGGTGACGGCCAAGCAGTTGTCCGACCTCTCCAAGGAGAAGCCGCAACTCGTCCTCGACAACGTGCACATGGCGACCGGCACCGTGCTGCCCGACTCGGGCGCACGCCAGGTGGGAATCGTCAACTATCCGGACCGGAAACTGGACCTGCTGACCGTGTACAAGAATGCGGCGACGACGCTGGAGAAGGCGATGAAGGCCTCCTGAGTGGCGACGTGTTGTCGAGCGCACGTCCGGTGACGGGCGGCTGACCGCGCGTCGCCCGTCGAAAGGGCCGCCTCGGGGACTTCCCTGGGCGGCCCTCCGGCGTCCCGCGGTTCAGCCGGCCGGGGCCAGGGGCTGTCGGCGTTCCGTCTCGGACGCACACCGTTCCCGCAGCCCAGCTCGGTCCGGCTTGCCGGCAGGTGTCAGGGGCAGCTCGCTCAGCACGAGCAGATGCTCGGGGTGCTTGCGTCGTTCAAGACCACGCGCGTCCAGGTGGGCGCACAGGTCTTCCAGCGTGGGCGCCGCCTCCTCCTTGGGCACGACGCAGGCCGCGAGACGCTCACCCATCAGCGGGTCGGGCACGCCGACGCACACGACGTCCCGGACCGCCGGGTGCGCGGCCAGCCCGATCTCGACTTCGGCGGGGCTGATGTTCGCCCCACCGCGGATCACCACGTCTTTCAGCCGTCCGACGACCCGCAGCGTGCCGTCCTCGTCGATGAGGCCGAGGTCTCCGGTGCGTACCCAGCCGTCCTCGGTGCGGTATCGGGTGTCGAGGTCGGGGGCGGCGACGTAGCACAGCGGTGTCATCGGGCCGCGGGCGACGATCTCACCGACGTTGCCCCCGCTGACTTCCCGCAGCTCACGGGTGCCGGGGACGGCGATTCGGATGTCGGCGACCCGGGGGTCGGGTTGTCCGGCGGCGATGCCGGGGCGCCCGTCGCCGTCGGGGGAGTGGGATGCCAGCCCCGTGTGGCAGTTGACGCCGTCGGCGGAGCCGTAGAGGTTGACGACCGGGCAGCCGAAGGCCAGGCGGGCCTCGGCCGCCGTGACCTCGTCCAGGGGTGAGCCGCCGACGACCACGGCCGTCGGCGGAGCGAACTTCCGGTGTCCGCCCTCCGCGATCCGGTCCAACATCATGCGGATCATGGTCGGCACGCCCAGGACATGGGTCGGCTCGTGCTCGGCGATCGCCTCGAGCGCGGCGTCTGGGGTGAAGTGGTCGAGCAGGACCAGCGTTCCACCGTGCCGGGCGAGGGTCACCGGAGTGCCGTTGCTGCCGAACGCGGAGGCGAGTGGCACCAGGAAGAGGCAGCGCGGCGGGCGTCCGTCCGGGATGAGGGAGCCGAGGAAGTTGCCCCGGCCGCCGGCCAGGGCGTTGTGCGAGTAGGCCACCATCTTCGGCTCGGACTCCGACCCGGAGGACACGAGGATGCGGGCGGCGGTGTCGGGGTCCGGACGGGCCGGCGTGAACGTCCTCGGGTCGGTGCGCAGCAGAGCCGACAGGGGGACCGCTCCCTCCGGTGCGGTGCCCGCCGTCCCCGCGGCTACCACCGTACGCAGCGCGGGCAGCTCACCCGTCAGCGCCAGCAGGTCGTCCGCGTGCCGGTTGCCCCGGTGTTCGGCTGCCGCGATCACCGCGACCGCCTCCGATCTGCGCAGCAGCGAGGCGGCCTCGCGCCCGCCCCGCCCGACGGGGAAGGGCAGCGCCACCGCGCCCAGGGCGGCCAGTGCCAGATCCGCGACGACGGCGTCGCGGCCGTTGGGTATCTGGACACCGACGACATCACCGGCGCGTATCCCGAGGCCGGAGAGTCCGGCGGCCAGACATCGGGCTCTGCGGTCCAGCGCGGTGTAGCAGAGCTTGCCCTTGGCGTCGAGGACTGCCGTGCGGTGGGGGTCGGCGATCTGACGGGCGCGGTAGAGGCTGTAGAGGTCCAGGTCGGGGCAGGTTCCCTCGACGGCCCAGGTGCGGCGCAGGTTGGCGGGCAGCAGGTCGTGCAGAGCGACGGTCATGCGAACCTCCAGGGGGCGGGGACGGCGGGGGAGCCGTGGGCGTCACGGCTGATCGGTCCGGAGGAGAGCAGTTCGGCGAGGTCGGTGACGACCGGAACGGCTGTGATGCCGCGCTCGTGCAGTCGACTCACAGCCTCGGCCGTGGACAGGTGCCGCGCGTCGTGCGGAAGGGCTGCGTGGTCGGGCAGGGCGATCCAGCCGTCGGTGGTGGGCACGGGCCTGCGGAAGCCGGCCGGCTGCCGTGGGGCGAGGCCCTGGGCCGCACGGCTTCGCGCCGGTGCGGTGAGTACGTCTGCCGCTCCGAGCAGGGACGAGTCCACCCGCACACCGGCTCCCGTGCGCCGGCGCAGCAGCAGCCCCGCGAGGACGGCTTCGGCTCCGAGGAGCCCTCCGAGTACGTCGAGCAGAGTCATCAGCGACGGTACTGGCGGCTCGTCCGCGGCCCGTACCGCCTCACCCACCCCGGTGCGGGCCTGCACCATGAAGTCGGTGCCCATCGGCGCTCCGGGGAGCCGGTCGGCCCAGCCGCTGGTGTAGGCGTAGACGAGCGCGGGGTTGTCGGCGGACAGGTCCGCGTGGTCCAGGCCGAGGGCGGCGGCCTTGCCCGGAGCCCAGTTGTGGAGGAAGACGTCCGCTTCCGCCGCCATCGCGCGCAACCGCCTCCGGTCCGTGGCGGACTTGATGTCCACCTCAAGGGCCTTCTTGCCCCGGTTGAGCGCCAGCCAGCGGGCCGAGACGCCCGAGCAGGTCGGTGGCATACCGCGCAGCGGATCGCCGCCCGGCGGCTCGATCCGCACCACTTCGGCGCCGAGCAGCCCCAGCAGATGCGCCGTCAGCGGTGCCTGGATGCGGCGCCCGGCTTCCAGGACGGTCAGTCCGGCCAGCGGGGCGTCGGTGTCCGGTGGTGCGCCGGAGTCCGAGTACGACGCGTCGTGCGCCGTCAGTTTCCAGGGCGGGGCGCCGTCGTACTCGGCGGCCCGCTCGCTGAGCGAGTGCAGAGCACATACCTCGGCACCGGAGGTCCGGGCGGCTTCCCGGACGCGCTCCCAGCCGTGGCTCCCGGCCGCGACGTGCAGTTCCCGCGGGAAGGGTGCGCAGGCCGTGGCGTACCGGAACTGGAAGGGGCGCCAGCCGCGCCGTATGGCGTCCGCGGGTGCGCCGAGGGCCCGCCAGAAAGCGGCCCACGCGCCCGGGTCCAGGGTCTCCAGCTCGAAGACGATGCCTTCGGCGGAGGTGAACGGAGGACCGCCGGGGGCGGTCTCCGCCGCCTCGGCCTCTTCCGCTCCGGCCGCGGCGAGGTACTGCGAGACGGCGAGCAGTCCGGCCCGTTCGGCGCTCACCTCGGTCAGCGCCACGTGGGAGCCGCGCGCCTGGGCGAGGAGCCCGGCCAGCAGGCCCTGCACGGTCAGCACGCCGGCGGCGGTGGCGGCGTAGTCGGCGGCGAGCCCGCGTGGCGTCCCGTCCCGGCGTCCGTGCACCCCCATGATGCCGGTCACCGCCTGCGTCGTCGCCTCGTCGACGGCTCGGTCGCCCCACGTCGTGTGGGCGGTGACGCCGCTGAACTCCGCGCCGGCGAGTGTCGCGCGTTCGCCGGAGCGTCCGGTCTCCGCCGCGCCGAGCAGCCGTAGGTGCTCCGCGACGAGTCCGCCCGCCGGGCCCGGCGGGCCCGAGGCTTCCAGACGGAGTCCGTCGAGGGGCCGGGACGGCTGCGCGGTGGGCGGTGTGGCCTGTGGTGCCATGCCTCTCCTTTCCTGACGCGCGGGAACCCGGGGGTGATCACCCCCGACCGGTTCCACGAACAGACAGTCGGATCGGCGGGAGCCGAAGTTCCCTGGAAGGTGGGGGAGACGTGCTGGACGAGACACTCGGTGACCCGCAGTGCCCTTCGGACGTACGGGAGTTGAGAGAGCGGGTCGCGGACTTCGTCCGCAGCCGGGTCGTGCCCTGTGAACGGCTTCTGGACGGTGGTGGTCCGGACGCGGCCCGGACGCTGCACCGACTGCGTCAGGAGGCCAAGGACCGCGGCCTGTGGGCGCTGCCTCTCCCCGTCGAGCTGGGCGGTCGGGGGCTTGGACTGCGGTCCTATGCCCATGTCGCGGAGGCGGAGGGCGCCAGTGACCACGGGCCGGCGGCCCTCGGGTCGGCCTCCCTGCTGGACGCGCTCATGCTGTGGCGACACGGCAGTCCACGCGTCCGCGAGCGTTACCTTGCGCCGCTGGTCGCCGGAGAGCTGCGGGCCAGTTACGCGATGACGGAGCCGGAGGTCCCGGGCACCGATCCGTTCCTCACCGACACCCGTGCCGTCGAGACCGAGGCCGAGACCGAGGCCGAGGGCGGCTGGCGGGTGACGGGAGGCAAGTGGTTCGTCAGCGGGGGCGACGCCGCCGACCTCGTCACCGTCCTCGCGCGCACGGACGGGCAACCTCCACAACGCGAGGGCCTGTCCCTCCTGTTGGTCCCGGCCGGCTCTCCCGGCTTCCGGGTGGTGCGCGAGCTGCCCGTGCTCGGCGCTGCCGGACAGGTGGAGATCGCACTCGACGGAGTCGCGGTGGACGCCGACCACCTGATCGGCGATCGCGGCAAGGCCCTCGCCGTCGCCGCCGAACGGCTCCAGCTCGGCCGGACCCTGCGCTGCCTGCGCTGGCTCGGTCAGGCCGCCCGCGCCTTCGATCTCATGCGGGAACGCGCCGTCACCCGCTCCCGCTCCCGCGGCCCCCTCGGCGACCTGCAACTCGTCCAGCGCCACGTCTTCGAGTCACTGCTCGCCCTGCGGACGACCCGGCCGTTGGTCCACGAGGCCGTGGCGCGGCTGGACGCGGGCGCCGACGCCCACGTGGAAGTGGGGCTGGCCAAGGTCGCCGCCGCTCGTACGCTCCAACTGGTGGCCGACGCGGCGATACAGGTTCACGGCGCGGCCGGTCTCGGACCGGACACCGCGCTGCCCGCCCTGTTCCGTACGGGACGCGCGGCCCGCATCCTCGACGGACCCGACGAACTGCACATCACCTCCGTGGCCCGGCGTGTGCTGCGCGCGGAGCAGGTCTAACCGGTGTGCCCGTCCATCCGGCCGGTGAGTTCCGCGAGAGCGTAGGCCAGGAAGAAGTCGCCCCAGATCAGCTCGTGCCGCACGGCGTTTCCGGAACCGAGGTCGTAACAGCCGTCCAGGAGGCGGCCGTCGGCGGTCAGGTGCCGCTGGACCAGCGTTTCCAGGATGCCTGCGGCTCGGTCCCGATGGTCCAGACGCAGCAGCGCGAGCGCGGTGATGGCGGCGGCTGAGGTGTCGAGGGGGCCGGCGGGGCGGGCGTCGTCGGCGAGGGGCACGGAACAGGCCGGCGTCAACGCGTCGGCGAGACCGGCAAGCGCGTCGTCGCCCAGTAGAGGGGCGCCTTCGGCAAGGCCGAGCAGCAGCCACGCCGGACCACGGCTCCAGCCCGGTGCCGGGTCGGCACAGGAGGCCCAGCCGGATGCCTCGGTGTGCAGCCAGGACCAGGACGACGACCGGGAGCCCAGACACAGGCCGAGGTGGCGGCGCAGATGCGAGGCGGCGGCCTCCGCGTCCACCGTGGCCAGCAGAGGCACCATGCCGGGGACGCCGTCCACGCGGGCCATCCGCCGTGGTCCGCCGAACGCCGACCCCCACGGCACGAGGCCCAGCTCCGGGTCGAAGGCGTCCCGGCAGGCCCGAGCGGCCCGGTCCCGGATCGGAGCCCCGTCGTCGGCGAAGAGGGTGCCGTACCAGAAGATCAGGCCCCGGGTGGAGGTGTCCGCCTCGACCCAGGGGGCCAGTCGGGCGGTGCACGCCTGTGCGGCCTCCCGGTCGGCGCCGGCGCCGGTGTGCCGGGCGAGCAGCCACAGCAGTCCGGCCCAGAAACCGCCGGTCCAGGAGCCACGCGCGGTGGTCTTCCACCCGCCGGAGCCGGGGTCCGCGTAGAGGGGGAAGCGTTCGCCGACTTCGGTGCGGGTGGCGGCGACCCTGGCGAGGACGGAGTCGAGCGCCGAGGCGGCCCACTCGGGCGCGGCCTGCGGCCCCGTGCGGTTGGCCCATCGTTCCTCGGGGGGCCGGGCGGTCCCCTCCGCGTGCGCCCTCACCGACGCACGCCCGACCGGCGTTCCCGCACGGCCCACAGCAGTGCCACCAGCCCGGCCCCCGTGAACTCGGCCGCCACGAGGAGCCAACCACCCGCGTACCGGCCCGCCTCGGCCAGCACCCCGAACAGCGGTGGACCGATCGCGAACCCGGCGAAGAAACCGGCGGAGACCAGCGCGGAGTCCTGCCCGGCCCGGCCCGGCGCCGCGCGCTGCATGACGAGCACCATCGACACCGCGTTCGCCGCCACCGCGAACACCCCGACGGCCAGGGCCGCCGCCCACACCAGCGGGCCGGCGGATGCCGAGCCCACCAGGAGCAGGGCCGCCGCCACCGCTCCGACGGCGAGCGAACCCGGCAGCCAGACCGCCCGTCCAGGCTGCCCGGCCACCTTCGACCAGCCCAGCCTCCCCACGATCCCGGAGACGCCGAGCACGGCCACCAGCGCCCCCGCCGCCGTGGGACCCAGCCCCAGACGCTCGGTGCCGTACAGCGACAGGTAGGTGTTGACCGAGGCGATACCGCAGCCGAGCAGGAGCGAGAACACCATCAGCCACGCGATCATCCCCCGCGGGACCCACACCGTCGGGGTGGACTTCGCGGGAGGGTCGGCGGGCAACGCGCGTGCCGCCCACACGGCGGCCGCCACCGCCGCACCCGCAGCGGTCCACACGGCGCCCCGCCATCCGGTGAGGCCGGCCAGCGCCGCGAGCGGCAACCCCGCCGCGAACGCTCCCAGTTGTACTCCCGACTGCTTCATGCCGGTCACCGAACCGCGCCGGGCAGGCGGAACGGCGGCGAGGATCGCCTTGTTCGTGGCCGGGTTGGCCAGCGCCTGCGGCACACCACCGAGCGCGACGGCGGCCAGCAGGAACCCGGAGCCTGGAGCCGTCCCGATCAGTGCCAGCGCGACGGCGGCCACGGCAAGGAGGGCCACAAGGCAGCGTCGAGGCCCCACCCGGTCCACCACCCGTCCGCCGACCGGGGAGAGCACGGCCGCCGTGGTGAACCCGACGGTGGTCGTCAGCCCGAGCACCGTCGGTGATACGCCGAGGTCCGCGACGAGTCGCGGGCCGAGGGCCCCGAGCAGGAACAGCTGCATCATCGAGAAGGCCATGGCGCACGTCAGCAGCGTGGTCAGCGCCCCCGTCGCTCCTTCGGGTGCTCCCTCGGCCGCCGGACCTGCCCCGCCTCGACCGACTTGCCCCGCCCGTCCCGTCGTCACAGACGCACCTCCTTGGAGGAGGCAGTCGAAAGCAACCTCGCCCGGGTTCCCACGATGTGACGTGACGTGAATCACCGCGAGCCGTTGAGTGGTGGACTGGCGAACTTTTCGTACTGCCTCAGGACGGGGTGCCGAAAATGCAAGGATGAGCCGCCATGGGTGCTGGGTGGTGTCTCCGCACAACACGGGCCGCGGTGTTCGCGGCCGTCTGCGTGCTGCTCGCCGCCCTGGGGCACGTCATGATGTCCGGCCTCTCCGTCCCCTGGTGGGCTCTCGCGGTCGGGGTGGTGACGTGCGGTGGGACGGGATGGTGTCTGGCCCGCCGGGAACGCGGGATGCTTCTCGTCGCTTTCATCGTGGTGGTCGCCCAGTCGGCACTGCACGAGTGGTTCTCCTACGCCCAGGCGCTGTCCGCGCCTTCCCTGTCCCTGGGCGGTGCGGCTGATGACGTGTTCCCCATGCTCTCCCCGGCCTCCACGGGGCACACCGGTCATGCCACGCACTCCATGACCCGAGGCGGGCCCGCCATGGAGTCGGCGGACGGCATGGACCCCATGACGGGAGCCGACCACATGATGGGCGGTGGGATGGGCGCCGGCATGCTCGCCGCTCACTTGCTGGCCGCCCTGCTGAGCGGCCTGTGGCTCGCTCACGGCGAACGGGCGGCCTTCCGCATTCTGCGGGCCGTCACCGGATGGCTGGCCGCCCCACTGCGACTGCTCCTCGCCCTTCCCGCGACGCCACGCCGACCGCGCCTCCTCCGGCGCCGCGGTCGCACGGACCGTCGCCCACACCGGCTGCTTCTGGTGTACGCGATCACCTCCAGGGGCCCACCGACGGGAACCGCTGTCCGCTGAGACAGCCGGCTCCCCGACACCGTCCTGGGCCACACCCCCGGACGGCTTCGGGCACCGGGAGTACGCCGCGATCCAGGCGTACTCCCGCCATCCCCTGCCCTTACCGGACCCGGGTGTGCCTCATGGCCGCCCGGTCCGGTCTCCGGATGTCCGCGTGCCGGCCCTCCGGACCCTCGAGAAGGACACCAGGTGATCAGTCCAACTCTTTCTGCCGCACGTGCCAGGACCCAGCAGCCGCCCAGAGCACCTGAAGAAGGGACGTCTCCCGACGAGCTGATAACGACCTGGGCGCTGAGCGCCCGCGGTGGTGATCCGGAAGCTGTCGAGAGGTTCGTCCGCGCTCTCCAACGAGACGTCCGGCGCTTCGTCGGGTATCTCAGTGCCGACCCGCAGACCGCCGACGACCTGGCGCAGGACACCTTCCTGCGGGCACTGGGCAGCCTGCACCGCTTCGAGGGCCGATCCTCCGCCCGTGTCTGGATGCTGTCCATCGCACGCCGGGCGGTGATCGACAGCTACCGGTACGCGTCCGCCCGGCCGCGTCTCGCCGACACCGACGACTGGCAGGCCGCCGCCGAGCGAGCCCAGGAGCGCGGACTGCCCGGCTTCGACGACGGTGTCGCGTTGTCCGAGCTGTTGGACGCGCTGCCCGCCGAGCGCCGGGAGGCGTTCGTCCTCACCCAGCTTCTCGGTCTCCCCTACGCGGAGGCGGCCGAGCTCAGCGGGTGCCCGGTCGGTACGGTCCGGTCACGAGTCGCTCGGGCCCGTGCCGCGCTGCTGGAGTTGCTGCACGAGGCGGAACGCGCCGACCCGTGGAGGACTCCGGCCTGACGGGCCGGGCGGACTCGGTTCCTGCCGCGGGCCGGGCGGGTCGCCTCCCCGGTGACGGCGCTCGTCCACCGAGTGCCAGGATGGGGCGCCATGTCAGTCGGTGGGTTTCTGCGAGTGCTGCGGGCCGCGGTGTTCGCGGCCGTCTGCGTGGTGCTCGCCGCCCTCGGACACGTGGTGATGTCGGGGGAGGGGCTGCCCTGGTGGGTGCTCCTCTCCGGCGCCTCGGTGGTCGGTGCCGTCGGTTGGGCCTTCGGGGCCCGTGAGCGGCGCCGCCGTACGGTGGCCGGTCTGACGGTCGCCGCGCAGACCGTCCTGCACGTCGCCTTCACGCTCGCACAGTCCGGCGACCGGCCGGTTGCGGCGCCCGGGACGACGCAGTCCCTTCGACAGTGGGCCGACCACTTCCTGTGCGGTGCGGCCCCGACGCCGGCGCAGGCCGCCCGGGCTTATGACATCGCCGTGGCGGCGGGGCTGCACCACGCGGATCACGTGACGGCTCACGGTGCCCACGGCGTGGCCCCGGCGGGACATGACATGCAGGCGATGACCGGCATGGGTGGCATGCACGGCATGACGCACATGGCCGGCACGTCCTCGTGGGGCATGCTGGCCGCCCACGTGCTGGCCGCGGTCCTGTGCGGACTCTGGCTGGCCCAGGGCGAGAGCGCGGCCTTCAAGCTGGTCCGCGCCTGTGCCGACCGCGCGTTCGTGCCGTTGCGGCTGGTGCTGGCCGTACTCTGCCCGCCTCCCGCTCTGCCCTCCTTCCGGCCGGCTCCCCGGTCGAGGGGGCGACTGCGGCAACTCCTGCTCGTCCACTTCCTCGCCACCCGGGGGCCTCCCGGGGAGACCGCTGTCGTCTGACAGCCGGATCACCGCCACCGCCCTGCGTGCGGAGGCGGTCTCCCGTCCGCCCTCTCACGCGGCCGGGTCTCCCCAGCACCCGTGCGACGGCTCACGGCGCCCGCGCCGATTCCGGCCGGTGCGCGCGGGATTCAGGAAGGACCACAGGACCATGACACCTGCCCTGCCCACCGTGACCGACGAGACGGTCACCGCATGGGCCCTCGCCGCCGCCGACGGCGACAGTGAAGCGGTCGACCGCTTCGTGCGGGCACTGCAACGCGACGTGCGCCGCTTCGTCTCGTACCTCGCCGACGACGCGCAGGCGGCGGACGACCTGACCCAGGACACGTTCCTGCGCGCCCTGACGGCACTCCCCCGGTTCGAGGGGCGTTCCTCGGCGCGCGTCTGGCTGCTGTCGATCGCCCGCCGGACCGTCATCGACAGCCTGCGCCGTGCCGCATGCCGACCTCGCACCGCGTGGACCGACGACTGGCAGGTCGCGGTCGAACGCGCCCAGCCGGCCGGGCTGCCCGGCTTCGACGAGGGCATCGCCCTCATGGAGCTGGTCGATGCCCTCCCCGGTGACCGCCGTGAGGCGTTCGTGCTGACCCAACTCCTCGGCCTGCCGTACGCCGAGGTCGCCGAAGTGAGCCGGTGCCCGGTCGGCACGGTGCGTTCCCGGGTGTCCCGGGCCCGGGCCGCCCTGGTCGAGTGGGCGGCGGAGGAGTCCGCCGCCCGCCACTCGGTGGAACCCGCCGCGGCCTGACGGGACAGCAGGCCTCCCGGACCGATGTCCGCTGCCCTGTGGCAGCGGACATCGCGGGCCGTCAGGTCTCGACGCCATCCAGTGATGGACATCACGCTCACCCCTGGGGAACTGGAACACCAACGACCCCGACTGGTGTACCGGCGCCCCTCGTTCCAGCGGCAGCCGTAGGACGTGCGACGCGATCGGGAGAATCGACAGATGGCGCAGACACGGCAATTCGCCTCAGGCGCACCAACTGGCCTCTTGCGCCGATTACTGCCCCCTCCCGCGCTGTGCGGGTTCCTCGTGCTGCTGGTCCTGGTGTTCGCCGCCTCCTACGCCGTTGGCCGAAGTGTCGGCCCCGTCGCCCCCGGGATGCACGGTCCCGGCATCACCCAGGACGGTCGTGAGGGCGGCGGCACGGACGCGGAGGACGACGACATGGGCGGCATGAACCACGGGAGCGGACACTGATGGTCGGTGAACCGGCATCCGTGCAGGAGGTGACCGACCTCACGGTCGGCGGCATGACCTGCGCGGCCTGCGTGAAGCGGGTGGAGAAGAAGCTGGCCAGGCTGGACGGCGTCACCGCCAGCGTGAACCTGGCCACCGGACGGGCCCGCGTGCACCATCCCCCCGAAGTACTTCCGGAGCAGCTCGTCACCGCCGTGGAGCAGGCCGGCTACACCGCCGCGCTGCCCGAGCCGCCCGAAGAGCGGCGCCGCGAGGATGACGCCGCGGAGGCGGAGGCCGGGCAGGAACGCAATCGGCTCACGGTCACCGTCCTGCTGGCCGTCCCCGTGCTGGTGCTGTCGATGGTGCCCGCCTGGCAGTTCCGCAACTGGCAGTGGCTGTGTTTCGTGCTCGCCGCGCCCGTCGTGGTCTGGGGCGCATGGCCCTTCCACCAGCGGGCGGCGCGGGCCCTGCGGCACTCGGCGTCGACCATGGACACCCTGGTCTCGCTGGGCACCGTGGCCTCTTTCTCCTGGTCCTTCTACGCCCTGTTCTTCGGCGGAGCGGGCGATCCGGGCATGCGGATGCCCTTCAGCCTGGTGCCGACCGCCTCGGACGGCGTCGCCCACATCTACCTGGAAGCCGCTGTCGGCGTCCCCCTGTTCGTCCTGGCGGGCCGGTACCTGGAGGCGCGGGCCCGACAGGGCACCGGAGCCGCCTTGCGTTCACTGGCGGAGCTGGCCGCCAAGGAGGTCGCCGTACGCGACGACACGGGTGAGCGTCTCGTCGCCATCGAGGAACTCCGGGTGGGACAGATCTTCGTCGTCCGGCCCGGGGAACGCGTGGCCACCGACGGCACTGTCGCCGAAGGCAGTTCGGCCGTCGACCTCTCCCTGGTCACCGGAGAGAGCGAGCCGGCCGAGGTCGGTCCCGGCGCTGCCGTGATCGGCGGTTCCGTGAACGTCGGCGGTCTGCTGGCAGTGCGGGCCACCGCGGTCGGGGCCGACACCCAGCTGGCCCGCATCACCCACCTGGTGACCGAGGCCCAAGCCGGCAAGGCGCGGGCACAGCGCCTCGCCGACAAGGTCGCCGGGGTCTTCGTACCGGTCGTGCTGACCCTGGCCGCAACGGTCCTGGGCTTCTGGCTCGGCGCGGGGGCCGACCCGCAGGCCGCGATCACCGCCTCCGTGGCCGTCCTGGTCGTCGCCTGTCCCTGCGCCCTCGGCCTCGCCACCCCGACCGCCCTGATGGCCGCCACCGGCCGTGGCGCTCAACTGGGCGTTCTGGTCAGCGGCCCGCAGGCCCTGGAAGGACTCCAGCACATCGACGCCGTGGTGCTCGACAAGACCGGGACCCTCACCTCCGGGCACATGAGCGTCGCCCGGGTCACAGCCGCGCCCCGGGGCATCGGCGAGGAACAGGCGATCAGGCTCGCGGCCGCGGTGGAGCGCGGCTCCGAACACCCACTGGGACAAGCCATCACGGCCCACGCCCGGCGCGCCGCCCCGGCTGGGACGCTGCCCGACGTGACCGGCTTCGCCGCTCTGCCGGGGCGCGGCGTGCGCGGCAACGTCGAGGGACGGCGCGTGGAGGTCCTGGCACCGGACGACGACCTGCCGGCCCCGCTGGCCGAGGCGCTGGCCGCCGCCGAGACGGCCGCTCGCACCCCCGTCATGGTCCGCGTCGACGGAGTGACCGAGGCGGTCATCGAGGTCGGAGACGTACTGCGACCGGGCAGCTACCGGGCCGTGGACCGGCTGCGCCGCCTGGGCGTACGTCCGGTGCTGGCCACCGGAGACAGCGAGGCGCCTTCCCGCGCCGTCTCCACGGCCCTGCGCATCGATGACGTCCACATTCGCTGCACCCCGGAGGACAAGGCCAGACTCGTCCGGGAGTTGCAGGCAGAGGGCTGTCGGGTCGCCGTTGTCGGCGACGGCGTCAACGATGCCGCGGCGCTGGCCGGAGCCGACCTGGGCATCGCCATGGGCACCGGCACCGACGTGGCGATCGGAGCCGCCGACGTCACTCTCGTGCGCGGAGACATCGACGCTCTCGCGGACGCCGTCCGCCTGTCCCGCAGCACGCTGGCGACGATCCGCGTCAACCTGCTGTGGGCCTTCGGCTACAACGTCGTGACCGTGCCCCTTGCGATGGTCGGACTGCTCAACCCGATGCTGGCGGCCGTCGCCATGTCCGCCAGCTCACTCCTCGTGGTGGGCAACAGCCTGCGGCTGCGCGCCTGGCAGCCGTCACCGGCCCGCAGCAACGGACCGGCCGCGTCGCAGGCCAGGGCGGAGACCTCGGGATGACACTTTCCACCTGGGCACCCACCCGGCGTCGACTCGTGGACACCGCCCTGGCCGCCCTGGCGCCGGTCTGCGCCTGCGTACTGGCCCTGGGCGGTCTGGCCGTCTGGACCGCTACGGGCAACGCCGGCACGCCCGCCCGCATCGCTGTCGCTGACGCGCGACTCTTCCTCCCCTCCCAGGGAGTGCCGGAGACGGCGGCGTTCTTCCGGATCAGCAACACCGGTGGCGCTCGGGACCGTCTGCTGGAGGTGACCTCGTCCGACGTCTCCGAGGGCATCTCCCTCAGCAGCCACCGGATGACCGCCGGCGGAGCGGCCTACCGACAGCCGGCCGACTCCCTGCCGGTTCCCGCGGGCGGCACCCTCGACATGACGCCGCTCAGCAACGACGTGACCGTCCCGGCCACGGCGGGCTGGGAGATCGGCGACCTGGTGCCCTTCACGCTCCGCTTCGAGCACAGCGGGCGAGTGGAGGTCCTGGCGGTGGTCGTCCGGCCCGTGTCCGAGTGACCACGACGCGCGCGAGGGCACCTTGGGGCGCACGCCTCAATGTGCCCCGGCCACCTGACGGCCCCGCCCCGGCACGCAAAAGGGCGAGGCCCGAATGCCCCGCCCGTCCTCATGAAATCCCAGCTCAGGGCCACACCAGACAGTACGGCTGATGCCCCGCCTCATGCAGCCGGTGGCTGAAGTCCTGCCACTCGTGCAGCAACTGGTACACGTTGAACGCGTCCCGCGGCCCGCCCCGGTCGGGGACCGTCGACCAGATGAAGGCCGCCGCGCCGACCGCTTCCTCGCCGATGCCGCGCAGGGGGTCGACGACGGTCATCGGGAGTTTCACCACCGCGTAGTCGGGGTGGAGGACGACCAGTTCCAGCGGGGGGACCTTGTGCAGGGGCACGCCCTCGATGCCGGTGAGGACCATGGCGGCCATGGTCTCCGGCTTGATCTTGGTGAACATGCCGTTCATCCCGAGCTCGTCGCCGCCGAGTTCCTCGGGGCGCATCGAGATCGGGACGCGGGCCGCGGTCGCGCCGTCGGGCGCGCCGAAGTACTTGTAGGTCACCCCCACCCGACCACCATTCCTGCTCTCCGCCCCCGGCCGGCCGGCGTGCCGTGCGTCCCGGTCGGGCTCGCTCGGTGTGCCGTGTGTCTGACGTGCTTCGGACGCTTCCTCCGCCTCGCGTCGGTGCCTTCCCCGCCGGGCACGTCGAGGACCCAGGTCGTCGGTCCCCTCGCCCAGTCCGCCACCGCGATGCATATCTCCACCCGACTGCTTTTCTAGGACGCGTGGCCCCCGCCGCGCAACCCGATCATCGTGTCAGTGACCTCCCCCACGGCCGCTCGCCGAAACGTGCGGTGAAACATCTGTCCGTCACGAGTCCGCAGGACGGTCGGCAGCCGCGCCCGCGCCGCCTCATTGAGCTGCGTGGACGGGCTCCAGTCTGGCAGACGGCACGGCGATCGGGGCGGTTGTCTACCCTTGTCAAGGTCACCCTGGGCAACCAGGGGCCGGGCCGGGGGCCGATCAGGGTCCGCGCATGGCCCGGGCGGGGGCCACGCAGAGTCCGATACGTCGGAGAAGGTCGAGAAGGTCGGAGAAGTCGCAGGTCATGAGCGAACTGGCATATCCATACGAAGCACCGGCCTCGCAGGCTCTGTTCGACCGCGCGGCGGCCGTCACGCCGGGCGGCGTGAACTCCCCGGTGCGCGCCTTCCGCGCGGTCGGCGGCACGCCGCGGTTCATGGTGTCCGGCACCGGGCCGTACCTGACCGACGCGGACGGGCGCGAGTACGTCGACCTCGTCTGCTCCTGGGGCCCGATGATCCTCGGGCACGCCCACCCCGAGGTGATCGCCGCCGTGCAGGAGGCGGTCGCGCGCGGGACGTCGTTCGGCACGCCCGCCGAGGGTGAGGTCGCCCTCGCCGAGGCGATGGTCGAGCGGGTCGCGCCGCTGGAGGAGGTGCGGCTGGTCTCCAGCGGGACGGAGGCGACCATGTCGGCCATCCGGCTCGCCCGCGGGTTCACGCGGCGCACCAAGGTGATCAAGTTCGCCGGGTGCTACCACGGCCACGTCGACTCGCTGCTGGCCGCCGCCGGCTCCGGCGTCGCCACCTTCGCGCTCCCCGACACCCCCGGCGTCACCGGCGCCCAGGCGAGCGACACGATCGTGCTGCCGTACAACGACCTTGAGGCCGTGCACGCCGCCTTCGCCGCGCACCCCGGCGAGATCGCCTGCGTGATCACCGAGGCGTCCCCCGGCAACATGGGCGTCGTGCCGCCGCTGCCCGGGTTCAACCAGGGACTGAAGGACGCCTGCGCCGCGAACGGCGCGCTGTTCGTGTCCGACGAGGTCATGACCGGGTTCCGGACCAGCCGCGCGGGCTGGTACGGCGTGGAGGGGGTCGTCCCCGACCTCATGACCTTCGGGAAGGTCATGGGCGGTGGGTTCCCCGCCGCTGCCTTCGGCGGGCGCGCCGACGTCATGGCGCACCTCGCCCCGGCCGGCCCCGTCTACCAGGCCGGCACCCTCTCCGGAAACCCCGTCGCCACCGCCGCCGGCCTCGCCCAGCTGCGGCTCCTCGACGACGCGGCGTACGAGACGGTCGACGCCGTGTCGCGGCAGATCCAGGGGCTCGTCACCGAGGCGCTGAGCAAGGAAGGCGTCGCGCACACGCTGCAGAACGCCTCCAACATGTTCTCCGTGTTCTTCACCGACCGGCCGGTCACCAACTACGAGGACGCCAAGGCGCAGGAGTCCTTCCGGTTCACCGCGTTCTTCCACTCGCTCCTCGCGAACGGCGTCTACCTGCCGCCGTCCTCCTTCGAGTCCTGGTTCGTCTCCACCGCCCACGACGAGCGGGCCGTCCAGCGCATCGCCGACGCCCTCCCGGCGGCGGCCCGCGCGGCCGCGGAGGCGACGGCATGAGCAACGACGACAAGGCGGAGCTGACCGTCGTCCACGTGATGCGGCACGGCGAGGTCGAGAACCCCACCGGCGTCCTCTACGGCCGCCTGCCCGGCTACCACCTCTCCGAGCTGGGCCGCCGCATGGCCGACCGCGTCGCCGAGCACCTCGCCCCGCGCGACGTGACCTACGTCGTGGCCTCCCCGCTGGAGCGGGCGCAGGAGACGGCGACGCCGATCGCCAAGTCGCACGGGGTCGACCTGGACACCGACGCGCGGCTCATCGAGGCGGGCAACGTCTTCCAGGGCAAGACCTTCGGCATCGGCGACGGCGCCCTGCGCCGGCCCGGCAACTGGAAGCACGTGGTCAACCCGTTCCGCCCGTCCTGGGGTGAGCCGTACGTCGACCAGGTGGTCCGGATGAAGGGCGCGCTGGACGCGGCCCGCGACAAGGCCCGCGGCCACGAGGCCGTGATCGTCAGCCACCAGCTGCCGATCTGGATCCTGCGCTCGTACGTCGAGCGGCGGCGGCTGTGGCACGACCCGCGGAAGCGGCAGTGCACGCTGGCGTCCCTGACGACGTTCACGTACCGCGGCGACCGGATCGTCTCCGTCGGCTACACCGAGCCCGCCCGCGACCTCGTCCCCGCCCACCTCCTCGCGGGCGCCAAGCCGGTGAAGGGGCAGGGCAAGGCGTACGGCGCCTGACCCGGCGGTACGGCCCGGGGCGGTGTGACGCCCGTTACCGAATCCGCACACGTTTTCGCGAACCCACCCGTTCGTCGCGTCCTCTCACAGGGTGACCACCCAAGGACGCGACGAACGAGGTTGCGATGCGCACTTCCAACCGCACTCTCACCCGCAGGGGGATGCTCGGACTCGGCGCCGGCGCCGCGGCGGCCGTCGGGCTCGCGGGCTGCGGCTCCGGTTCCCACCAGTCGTCGGCCGGCTCGCACCAGGCCGGTGACTCCGGGAAGCCCTCGCCCTCCGGCAGCAGCGAGGCCCCGGCGAAGCCGATCGGCGACGGCTCCACGTCGTACACCGGCAAGCAGCCGCACCAGCCGGACGCGCCGGTGCCGTTGGAGCCCGGCCAGACGCCCCCGCAGTTCGTCGTCTTCTCCTGGGACGGCGCCGGCGAGGTCGGCAACGGGCTCTTCCCGCGCTTCCTCGACCTCGCGCAGGAGCACGGCGCGCACATGACGTTCTTCCTGTCGGGCCTGTACCTGCTGCCCGAGTCGAAGAAGCGCCTCTACGACCCGCCGAACAACCCGCGCGGCGCCTCCGACATCGGCTACCTCACCGACGCCCACATCAAGGACACGCTGAAGAACGTCCGCCGGGCCTGGCTGGACGGCCACGAGATAGGCACCCACTTCAACGGCCACTTCTGCGGTGGCGGCGGCTCGGTCGGCAACTGGACGCCCGCGCAGTGGCGCAGCGAGATCGACCAGGCCAAGTCCTTCGTCAAGGAGTGGCGGACCAACAGCGGCTGGACCGACCTGCCGTCCCTGCCCTTCGACTACGACAAGGAACTCGTCGGCGGCCGCACGCCCTGCCTGCTCGGCCAGGACAACCTGCTGCCCACCGCCCGCGAGCTGGGCTGGCGCTACGACGCCTCCTCGCCCGGCGGCCGTCAGGTGTGGCCGGCGAAGAAGGACGGCGTCTGGGACTTCCCGCTCCAGCAGATACCGTTCCCCGGGCACTCCTTCGAGGTCCTCTCGATGGACTACAACATCCTCGCCAACCAGTCGGTCAACTCGACCAAGGCCCCCGCCCACAACTACCCGGGCTGGCGCGAACAGGCCACGAACGCGTACATATCCGGCTTCAAGCGGGCGTACGAGACGAACCGGGCACCCTTCTTCATAGGCAACCACTTCGAGGAGTGGAACGGCGGCATCTACATGGACGCCGTCGAGAACGTCCTCAAGCACGTCGCGCGGGAGAAGGAGAAGGGCGAGGACATCCGGCTCGTCTCCTTCCGCCAGTTCACCGACTGGATGGACGCGCAGAAGCCGGAGGTGCTGGCCAAGCTGCGCACCGTCGAGGTGGGGCAGCGTCCGGCCGGTGGCTGGAACGCCTTCCTCAAGGACGCGCCGGCCGGTTCGGGAGCACCCTCGAACGCCGCCTGAAATGCGGGTTTCCGGCCGTAAGGGGGGTGCGCAAGATCCTCGGAACGGACATGCGAAACTTTTCACATGAGTGCCGCCAGCCGCGCCCCCCTGCGCTCGAACCGCACCGCCGCCCACCTGAGAGGGCGCGCCGTCCTCGCCGTCGGCGCTGCCGCCGCGGCGCTGCTCGTGTCCGCGTGCAGCTCCGGCGGCACCTCGGGCGGCGGCGGCCAGACGGGCTTCATCACCGGCTCGGACGGCATCGCCACCGCCAAGCAGGGTGAGCGCGCCGACGCCCCCGAGCTGTCCGGCAAGACCGTCGACGGCGGACAGGTCGACGTCGCCGACTTCAAGGGCAAGATCGTCGTCCTCAACGTCTGGGGCTCCTGGTGCGGGCCCTGCCGCGCCGAGGCCAAGAACCTGGAGACGGTCTACAAGGACACCAAGGGCCAGGGCGTCCAGTTCGTCGGCATCAACACCCGCGACACCTCCACCGGTCCGGCCCGCGCCTTCGAGAAGGACTACGGGATCACGTACCCGAGCCTGTACGACCCGACCGGCAAGCTGATGCTCCGCTTCGAGAAGGGCACCCTCAACCCGCAGGCCATCCCCTCGACGCTGATCATCGACCGGGAGGGGAAGGTCGCCGCGCGCACCCTCCAGGCGCTCAGCGAGGAGAAGCTGCGCAAGATGCTCGACCCGTACCTCCAGTCGGAGAAGTGACGTGTCCGCAGTGACCACGCTGGCCGCCGAGGGCTACAACGGCACGGTGCTCAACGGCGCCCTCCTCGTGGCCCTCCCCATCGCCCTGCTCGGCGGCCTCGTCTCCTTCTTCTCGCCCTGCGTGCTGCCCCTGGTCCCCGGCTACCTCTCCTACGTGACCGGGGTCACCGGCACCGACCTCGGCGAGGCCCGGCGCGGCCGGATGGTGGCCGGCGCCTCCCTCTTCGTCCTCGGCTTCACCGCCGTCTTCGTCTCCAGCGGGGCGCTGTTCGGCTACTTCGGCGACACGCTCCAGGAGAACCGGGGCGTGCTGAGCAAGGTGCTGGGCGTCTTCATGATCCTCATGGGCGTCTTCTTCATGGGCCTGATGCCCTGGCTCACCCAGCGCGAGTTCCGCTTCCACAAGAAGCCCGTGAACGGCCTGATCGGCGCCCCCGTGCTCGGTGCCCTGTTCGGCATCGGCTGGACCCCCTGCATCGGCCCGACCCTCGCCTCCGTGCTCGCGCTCTCCGCCGACCAGGGCACCGCCGGCCGCGGCGCGATACTGACCGTCGCCTACTGCCTCGGCCTCGGCGTCCCCTTCGTCCTCGCCGCGATCGCCTTCCGCAAGGCCCTCGGCGCCTTCGGCTGGATCAAGCGGCACTATGTCTGGGTGATGCGCGTGGGCGGCGTCATGATGATCGCGACCGGCCTGCTGCTGGTCACCGGCGCGTGGGACGCCATCGTGCAGGACATGCAGACCTGGTCCAACGGCTTCACTGTGGGGATCTGACCGATGAGCAAGACGACAACGGGCGAGACCCCGACAGCCACCGACGAGGGGGACCTCGGCGCCGCCGGCTCCCAGCTCTCCACCGCGCCGAAGGAGGAGGCCCCGAACCTCCCCTCGCTCGGCGTGATCGGCTGGGCCCGCTGGTTCTGGCGCCAGCTCACCTCGATGCGCGTCGCGCTGCTGCTGCTCCTGCTGCTGTCGCTGGGCGCGATCCCCGGGTCGCTGATCCCGCAGGACGGCGTCGACGCGATGAAGGTCGAGGAGTTCCGCCAGAACCACGACATCCTGGCGCCGGTCTACGACAAGCTCGGCCTCTTCCACGTCTACAGCTCGGTGTGGTTCTCCGCGATCTACATCCTGCTGTTCGTCTCCCTCATCGGCTGCATCGTCCCGCGCACCTGGCAGTTCGTCGGCCAGCTCCGCGGCCGCCCGCCCGGCGCCCCACGCCGCCTGGACCGGCTGCCCGCCTACACCAGCTGGCGCACCGGGGCCGAGCCCGAGGAGGTCCGCGAGGCCGCGCTGACGCTGCTGAGGAGGCGCCGCTTCCGCGCGCACACCGTCGGCGACGCCGTCGCCGCCGAGAAGGGCTACCTGCGGGAGGTCGGCAACCTCGCCTTCCACATCGCGCTGATCGTGATGCTGATCGCCTTCGCGTGGGGCCAGCTGTTCAAGTACGAGGGCAACAAGCTGATCCTGGAGGGCGACGGCTTCGCCAACACCCTCACCCAGTACGACGACTTCAAGTCCGGGAACCTCTTCGACCAGGACCAGCTCGACCCGTTCAGCTTCTCCCTGAAGAACTTCCGCGGCACCTACGAGCCGACCGGCCCCAACCGCGGCACCCCGCGGATCTACGAGGCCCACGTCACGTACAGCGAGGGCGCCGACGGCGCCGAGAAGACCAAGACCATCAAGGTCAACAAGCCCCTGGAGATCGAGGGCTCCAAGGTCTACCTCGTCAGCCACGGCTACGCCCCCGTCGTCACCGTCAGGGACGCCAAGGGCAACGTCGTCACCGACAAGCAGGCCGTGGCCCTGCTGCCGCTGGACTCCAACGTCACGTCCTCCGGCGCCATCAAGGTCATGGACGGCTACCGCAACGCGAAGGGCGTCAAGGAGCAGCTCGGCTTCAACGCGTTCTTCCTGCCGACGTACGGCGGCAAGGGCAGCACGATGCTCTCCACCTTCCCGGCGCTGATCAACCCGATGCTCGCGCTCTCCGCCTACCACGGCGACCTCGGTGTCGACGCGGGCTTCCCGCAGAGCATCTACCAGCTCGACAAGACCAACCTGAAGGAGTTCAAGGGCTCCGACGGCAAGCTGTTCAAGAAGCAGCTGAAGGTCGGCGAGACCATGACCCTCCCGAACGGCGCCGGCTCGGTCACCTTCAACGGCATCCACGAGTGGGCCGGCTTCCAGGTCACGCAGCAGCCCGGCAGCGGCTGGGCGCTCGGCGGCGCCGTCGTCGCCATCCTCGGCCTGGCCGGCTCCCTGTTCATCCAGCGCCGCCGCGTCTGGGTACGGGCCGTGCGCGGCGCCGACGGCGTCACGGTCGTCGAGATGGCGGGCCTCGGCCGCAGCGAGTCCGCGAAGGTCCCCGAGGAACTGGGCGACCTGGCCGGGGTCCTGTACGACCAGGCACCGGACGCGCCGAAGAACGACGACGAAACCCCCGACTCCCCGGATTCCCCCGACACCCACGCCGTACCTGCCGAAGGGGCTGAGAAGTGAATCTCGCCGCCGCGACCAACGAGAATCTGGCGAACGTCAGCAACACGCTGATCTACTCGTCGATGGCCGTCTACACCCTGGCCTTCTTCGCGTACATCGCCGAGTGGCTCTTCGGCAGCCGCAGCAAGGTCGGCCGCACCGCCGCCGCGCTCACCGCCACGGACGAGACCAAGGCCGCCAAGGCGAAGGCCGGTCCGGCCGTCACCGTGAACAAGGCCGGCGGCACCGCCGTACTGGAGCGCCCCGAGGTCGTCGTCCGCGCCGCCTCCGGCTCCCGTGACGTGCCCGACGGCCCCGGCGCGCACGGCGGTACCGAGCAGGGCGACCTGTACGGCCGGATCGCCATCTCGCTCACCCTCCTCGCCTTCGCGATCGAGGCGGGCGGCGTCCTCACCCGCGCGCTGTCGGTGCAGCGGGCGCCGTGGGGCAACATGTACGAGTTCAACATCACGTTCACGACGGTCGCCACCGGCGTGTACCTGGCGCTGCTCGCCCTGAAGAAGAACGTCCGCTGGCTGGGCCTGCCCCTGATCACCACGGTCCTGCTCGACCTCGGCCTCGCCGTCACGGTCCTCTACACCGCCAGCGACCAGCTCGTCCCGGCCCTGCACTCGTACTGGCTGTACATCCACGTCTCCACGGCGATCTTCTGCGGCGCGGTCTTCTACGTGGGCGCGGTCTCCACGATCCTGTACCTCTTCAAGGACTCGTTCGAGAACAAGCTCGCCTCCGGCGGCACCCCCGGCCGCTTCGCCAACTCGGTCCTGGACCGGCTGCCCTCCGCCGCCTCCCTCGACAAGTTCGCCTACCGCGTCAACGCCGCCGTCTTCCCGCTGTGGACGTTCACGATCATCGCGGGCGCGATCTGGGCGGGCGACGCCTGGGGCCGCTACTGGGGCTGGGACCCCAAGGAGACCTGGTCCTTCATCACCTGGGTCGCCTACGCCTGCTACCTGCACGCCCGTGCCACCGCCGGCTGGAAGGGCCGCAAGGCCGCCTACCTGGCCCTGATCGCCTTCGGCTGCTGGCTGTTCAACTACTACGGCGTCAACATCTTCGTCTCCGGCAAGCACTCGTACGCGGACGTCGGCCTGGGCGCCCTTCAGTCGGTGGGCTTCTGACCAAGGCGCCGCGAAAGGCCGGTTCCGGTGACCCAGGTCACCGGACCCGGCCTTTCGCGTCCGAGACGCATCTGTCGTCCGGGGAGGGGCTCTCTCACCCGCGGCTGGGGGCCCTCGGCACCGGGCCGGAGCGGGCCACGCCCCTGACGACGTCCCGCAGGCGTTCGACGTACAGCCGCAGGTTCTTGTGCGCCACGTCGGTGTCCGGGTAGCGGCTGGCGAACCAGAGGCCCTCGGGGAGCCGGGTGACCCACGCGCACACCTGGTCGCCGTACGAGACCCGGAGCAGGGCGTACGCCGACTGGTCCGGCCAGTGGCCGGCGCCGGGGACGTCGCGGGCGTCGACGTACGAGACGATCGAGTACAGGTCGGGCGAGGTCGGCCGGAAGTCCGTGCCGAGCAGGCGCAGCACCCGGTCGATCGGCATGCGGGACAGCCGCCGGTTGGCCTGGAGTTCGGCGCGTACGGTGCGCAGGGCGCTCGGGAAGTCGTGGGCCCGGTCCACCGGGACCTCGATCGGGGCGCCGCCCACGTACCAGCCGACGGACTCCGACCACTGGGACCGGGAGCGGGTGTGGAAGGGGACGACGGTGCGGTAGACGGGCTCGCCGCCGATCTCGTGGACGATCAGGGCGGTCGCGGCGAGCACACCGACCAGGCTGCCGCCGTACGGGCGGCAGTACGCCTCGAAGGCGGCGGCGTCGTCCGCGTCCACCAACGGCTCGCGCAGCATGTGCTGCTCGGGCAGGGTGGCGCCCGGCTCGACCCCGAGGTCGACGGGGAAGGACGGCAGCCGACCGTCGCACCGCCGGATGAACTCCCGCCAGCGGGCGACGATGTCGTGGGTGCCGTCGATCCGGTCCGCGTCGGCCCGCTCGGCCTCGCAGAAGTCGACGTAGGAGCCGACGCGGGACCGCGGCACGGTCCGGCCCGCGACGCCGGCCGCGTACAACTCGCCCACCTCGGCGGGGATCCGGTAGATCGAGTACGCGTCGACGTTGCTGTGGTCGAAGGCCATGTAGACGCTGACGCCGTCCTCGCGGACGACAGCCGTATAGATGAGGTTGGGCCAGCGCAGCGCGTCCGCGACCCGGTCGAAGCGGTCCTGGAGGTGGCGGGCGAGGACGGTCGCGTCCGGGAAGTCGCCGACGTCCTCGCGGTGCAGGTCCACGGCGTCCGCGTCGAGCGTGAACCGGCGCATCGTGTCCCCGCCCTCGCCGCCCCACCGGAAACCGCTGCGCAGGGTCTCGTGCCGCAGGGTCCAGGCGCGCAGCGCCTCCTGGAGCACGTCGAGGTCGACCGGGCCGGGGATGTCGAAGGCCGTGCCGAGCCAGGTCGGCACGAACAGCCCGTCCTCGCGCACCGACCGGGCCGTGCGGATGTGCGACTCCTGGATATAGGCGGGTGGTCGCGCGTCCTCGGGCAGCGCCGCCGCGATGTCGAGCGTCCTGGCACTGAGCGTCCACTCGACGAGGCGCCCGGGCCGGATCTCGCAGCGGTGGATGTCGGTCATTCGCACGAGGGGTCTCCGTTCGCAGATGTAACAGACCCGACCAAGGGAATGCCGGTTTTACGACCGCACACCGGCCGTGTCGCCACGGTTCAACGGAACGGATGGCCCTTCGAACGGCGGTGCGGTGCCCGGGTGAGGCCATAATGCGGGACATGTCGCTTCAGGGGACGGACGCCTACCGGGACGACGACCCCACCCTGCCGGCACTGGTCGTCCGCGCCGTGGCGGCGGCCCGGGCACACGGCTTCGCCTTCTCCTGCCGGCCCGAACAGGGGCGCCTGCTCCACCTGCTGGCGGCGGGCGCATCGCAGGGCATCGCGGAGACGGGCACGGGCTGCGGAGTGGGCCTGGCGTGGCTTGCGTCCGTCTTCGGGACCAACCGGTCGTCAATGCGATACCGAAGGCCCTGTCCACCGCATTGCGGGACGCGCCCCAAGACGTCGCGGACCCCATCGTCGAATTCACCGCCCATGGACTGGGCAACCGCCCGGCCAAGCACCTCTGGAGGAACCTGGTGGCCGCGGACCTCTCCTTCTACAAGTCCTACATCTCCGAGGAACTCCGCGACGAAGGTCGTGCACAGGGCCGTGAACTGGGCCTTGAACAGGGCCGGGCGCAGCGTGGTGCCGAGGACGTCCTGCTGGTCCTCGAACAGCGTGGCCTCGACGTCCCCGACCACGTGCGCCTCCGCATCACCGAGTGCGCTGATCCCGACATCCTCCGCCACTGGCTCGCCCGCGCCGTCACCGCACCCAGCGCCGAGGCGGTCTTCGAGGCCGAATGACCCGACGTCGAAGGCCCCGGGCCGCGGCAGGGGAGGCCACGGCCCGGAGTCGGTCTGAGGGCCGAACGCCACGCGGCGCACAAGGCGCTGCGGGAATTGAGTGACGTCCTCAGCGACGTGACGAGGGCAGTACGTACTTGAGCCGGCGCTGGGGGTCGGGCGGGATGGGTGCCGTCCCCTCCGTCGTGTCCACCACCTGCGCCAGGGCCTCGTAGTAGTCCGCGGGCCGGGTGTCGAAGTCGACCCGGGCGGAGAGGCCTGCCGGGTCGCCGTCCGCGCCTCTCAAGAGGTCGACCGACGCCTGCGCGAACCGCTCGGCCACTCCGTCCCGCTCCGCCTCGGCCAGCAGTCTGCGCAGTTCGGCCACGGCCATCGGGACGTACCGGCGTTCCGCACGTCCCGCGCCGAGCATCTTCCGCCATCCGGCAGCGGGTGCCGCCCCGGCCAGTGCCTCGTGCAGCTCGTGCTCCAGAAGGTCGGCGGTTTCCGCTGCGTTCCGAGCCTGCGGTCCCGCCGCCACCAGTACTTGAAGAGCGTTGAGCAGGGCCACGGTTCGGGCGTCGGGCCGGTCTGCGTCGAGGCGTACCGTCGTGTCCCGGCTCACCCGCTCGGACAGCAGCCGGGCGGCTGCCCACACCTTCTCCGCCTCTTGCCGGCCCAGTCCGCCGACGTGCGCCAACTCCCAGGCTCCCGCATCGAGCACGTCCCGAACGCTGTGAATGCCGTTCCGCTCCAGGAGCCTGACGGGCAGACGCGTCTTCGTCGCTCCTCGGAGCCCGGCGACCGGGATTCTGTCCAGGCGCTTCTCCACCAGTTCCTCGTGCAGTGGCGCCCACGCGGTGCGTACCGCCTCCTCGGCCCGCGCGTGGTCCTGCGCGACCTGAACGGCCCTCTCACGCAACCGTTCCCCCCTGCGGACCACGGCCGGGCGCACGCCGATCAGACGAGCCAGCGAGCGGATGTTGCCGCCGATGAGACCGATGATCGTCGGAAGCAGACCGATCCCCAGCAGCTGGTCGGACAATGCGATGGACGCCTCGATGTCCTCATCCTCGTCGAGTGAGTAGAGCTCGCCCTTCTGCGCGTCCTCGGCAAAGACGTAACCGACGTCCCAGCCCAGATCGGTGCCCGGTTCGTAGTTCGGAGCCTTGAACGTGGCGGGCCGGTAAGGGTCGCACTGGTACGGCCCCGTGTGCTCGACGAGTTCGAACGGATCCGTCCACCGGACCGTGCACGACCCGTCGGGAGCCTCGCTCAGGACGGTCAGGTCGACCTGTTCTCGTTCGGGGTAGTCCGGTGTCGTCAGATGTACGCCCACCGAGCAGCCGATCAGCACCAGTCCCAGTGTGACCACCCACCGGAAGAAGGGCACGTGCTTCATTTCGATCCCCCCTGATCCCCCTGATCCATCCGAGCCCCGCCTCGGCGGTTCTCGCGGACAGCTTGTCGGGATCCGGACACGACGCCAAGGACGTATGCAGGCAACGGAGGGCCCCTTCGGCTGCCAGAACCACGACACGAAGAAGGCCCCGGTCCGTGGCAGGGGAGGCCACGGCCCGGGGCCGGTACGAGGGTCAGCGCTGATGTGCTGCCCGGTGGGTGACCTTCTTGATGGCCTTGAGGGCGAGGTCGGGGCGGTCGGTGTGGATGTAGTGGCCGGTGCCCTTGGCGGTGGTGAGCCGGCTGCGGGTGGAGAGGGCGCGCCATTCGTGCTGGCCCTTGGCCCACATGCGCTCCAGGGCGGGGCCGTACTGGGGGACCTCGGCGTACTGGGACTCGTGCTTGAGGATCTCGACGGGGATGCGGCCCGCGGAGCGGACCCTGCCGTCGGCGATGACGAACTGCTCCGGGTTCTGGCCCTCGTTGACGGCGAGGGCGCCGGCGCGGACCTGGGCGGGGATGCCGGTGGCGTCGGCGGGGATCGTGCGGTTCATGTCGCGGGTGAGGTGGGGGATGGTGGCGTCGAGGAGGACCAGGCCCTTGACGCGGTCGGTGTGGTGCGGGGTGTAGCGGGCGGCGATGTAGCCGCCGAGGGAGTGGCCGGCCAGGACGACGGGGCGGTCGCCGGCGAGGCGGTCGAGGACCTTGGTGAGGAGCCTGCCGGTGTCGTCCATGGTCTGCGGGGTGCCCGGGGCGGGCTTGTCGCTGGCGCCCTCGCCGAGGCGGTCGTAGGAGCAGACGCGGTTCGTCCTGCTCACCGCCTTCTGGAGGGGGGCCATGTTGTCCAGGCCCTCGCCGCCGCCGGCCATCAGCATCACCAAGGGCTGGTCCGCGCCGTCGGCGTCGCCGGAGCAGGAGACGTTGACCGTGTGGCCGTCGACGCGGAGCTTCTTCGTGCCGGTGAAGGCGGCACCCGTCGAGGACGTACCGGTGTCGGTGGTGGCCTTGGCGTACTCCTCGTCGAGGACGAGTCCCGCACCGGCGACGGTGCAGACCACGGCGATGGCGGCGGTGGCCTTGGCGAGGGTGCGGAACATGGGGGCCTCCAGCAGGCATGGTGGGGGTGGGACAGCGGTGGGTGGGGGGGGGCTTCTCCGTCGGCTTCCGGCGATTTCCGTCGGTCTCCGGCGACTTCCGTCGGCCTGGGACGGCCCCGGTTCGGCCTGTCGTGCTCGGCGACTGGTGAAGACTCTATGGACGGGGCCGTCCGCGATCGTCACCCCGCGGTGGACACCTGCGTGTAGCTCCCCCGGGGGACAAGCCGCCCCGCCTGCTTCCCGCCCGCTCTACTCCCCGCCCGCGCTGATCGAGCGCCAGATCCGGTCCGGCAGCACCCGCGCCGCCTCCTCCAGGTCCAGGTCCCGGATGCCGGCGACGTGGCGGCGGGCGACGGCCACGACCGGGCCCAGGACGAGGGACTCCAGCACGGGCTGCGGCAGCGGGGCCAGTTCACCGGAGGCGATGTGCGGCTGGGCCCACGCGGCGAACGCCGACACGGCCGGCGCCTGGGCCTCCATCGTCTCCCGGGCCTTCGGCATCATGCGCTCGTCGGCGTACGGGGAGTGGAGGAGCAGGGCCGCGCCGGGGTGGTCGCGGACGAAGGCGAGGTACGCCTCCACCACCGCCCGGATCCCGGCCCGTGCGTCCTCCGTGGCGATCAGCGCGGTGACCAACTGCCCCATCAGCCTGCCCGTCCAGCGTTCCGTGAGGGCCGTGAGCAGGCCGTCCAGGCTGCCGAAGTGGTGGTACAGGCTGCCGAGGCTGACGCCGCTGGTCCGGGTGACGGCGGTGACGGTGACACCCTGTTCGCCCGACTCCGTGTAGAGGCGCAGCGCGGCTTCCAGGAGCCGGTCGGAGGTGACCTCACCGCGGTGCTGCTTGGGGCTCATGGACAGGCCGTTCTCGTTCGTCCGTGCTGGGGCTGGTTCTCGACGCCGTTCTAGAATCATTTTCTAGAAAGCACTTCCAATTCTACGTCCTCCTGGCTCAGACTGTCCCACGTCGGACGCGCGCGTCCGCCCGGATCCAGGAGGGGAGCGGGCGGGCCGCGGGTCCGCGGTAGGCAGGGCAACGGGGAGACGGGGCAGGCGTGTTGGAGCTGGACGGCAGCGGTGCCGAGCCACTGGAGGACGAGGACCCGCGGCGGATCGGGCCGATCCCGCTGATCGGACGCCTCGGCGCGGGCGGCATGGGCCGCGTCTACCTCGGCGTCCACGAGGGGCGGTACGCCGCCGTCAAGCAGCTGCTGCCCTCGATCGTCGCCGAGGACAAGGACTTCCTGCGCCGCTTCGGACACGAGCTGGACAACCTCGCGCGCTTACCCGCACGGGCGACCGCGCCGCTCCTCGCGGGCGACCGCACCGCCAGTCCGCCGTGGTTCGCCACCGCCTACGTCCCGGGGCTCACCCTGAACGAGGCGGTCGACGTCCACGGGGGCCCGCTGCCCGCGGACGCGCTGTGGCTGCTGCTCCGCGAGGCCGCCTCGGGGCTGGCGGCGGTGCACGCGATGGACATGGTGCACCGGGACCTCAAGCCGTCCAACGTGATGCTCACCCTGGACGGCCTCACCCTCATCGACTTCGGGGTGGCCCGCGCCGCCGAGCAGAGCCGGCTCACCCGCACCGGCATGGTGGTCGGCACGCCCGCCTACATGTCGCCCGAACAGGCGTCGGGGGCAGCGAGTTCGTCCGGTGCCGTCGACGTGTTCGCGCTCGGCTCCGTCCTCGCCTACGCGGCGACCGGCCGGCCGCCCTTCGGCGAGGAGTCCGGGCACGCCGTGCTGTACCGGATCGTGCACGAGGAACCCGATCTCGGCGCCGTACGCGAGCTGGACGCGGACCTCGCCGACGTGGTCGCCGCCTGCCTGGACAAGGACCACGAAGGGCGGCCGACCGCCGCCGAACTGGTCGGGATCGCCGACCGGCACGGCCCGTTCACGCCGCCGCTGTGGCCGGAGCCCGTCACCGGGCGCCTGACCGGGCGCGCCGCCTTCGCCGAGACGGTCCCGGACGCGGCGGACCTGCCCGCGGAGGTGCCCGCCGAGGCGTCCGTCGTGCCGCCCGCCGATGCCGCCGCCGAACCGGAGCGGCGTGAGCGCCGACGCCGTACGCGCGTCCTGTTCGCCGTGATCCCGGTCGTGGTCGGCGCCGCGAGCACCATCGCCGTCCAACTCCTGCCTCATGCCACCGACTCGGGCGCGGAGGCGGGCGCCGGTCCGGCCTCCTCCGTCCCGGCCTCCGCCTCGTCGCCGGCCGATCCCGCGACTTCGAAGCCGGAGAAGGAGAGCCCGACGCCCAGCACCTCGGCGTCGCCGTCGGCGTCCGCCTCGTCCGGGGGAGAAGGACGCGACGGAGGGGGAGCGGGGGAGGGAGAGGGCCGTTCCGGCGCGCCCGCCGGTACCGGCAGCGGCGGCGGTGCGGAGGGCGCCGACGGCTCGGGCGGCTCGGGCGGTTCAAGCGGCTCGGGCGGCTCCGGCAGCGCGGGTGACTCCGGCGGGTCGGGCGGCTCGGGCGATTCCGATGGTTCGGCGGGCTCGGACGGGTCGGCCGGATCCGGGTCAGGATCCGGGTCCGGTGACACGGACCAGGACCCGCCCGCCTCCGGATACTTCGGCCTCAAGAACGGCGAGGAGGGCAAGTGCCTCACCCAGGTCCTCAACAGGGCCGACACCGGGTTCTGCACGGACATGGCCGCCCACTGGACCTTCCGCGGCGCCGGGAACGGCACGGTCAAGGTGGTCAACAAGTCGGGCTCCTGCCTGAGCGCCAACATGAAGGACCAGGCCGTCTTCACCGGTGACTGCGCCACCAACAGCACCGCGCTCCTGTGGCGGACCGGGTCGGGCTCCACGCTCCGGAGCGTCTTCAGCGGAGGCTGCCTCGACCTGGCCTTCGGCCCGGGCGTCGACACCCAGACCTGCGGGTCCGGCGCGGCGTCCCAGAAATGGACACGGAACTAGCGGAACCAGGAGCCGTCCGACGGTCCGCGCCGGACGTCGTACGCGGCGACCGTCGTCCGGACGAACGAGCGGATCAGCGGGCTCTGGTGGTCGGCCTCCCGCCAGGCCACCAGGACGCGGCTCGGCGGCAGCCCGGTCAGCGGCACCACGGTGAGTCCCTCACCGGGCTCGTGGCCGACGAGGGTCATCCCGACCGTGCCGTTCCAGAGCACGGCCTGCCGGCACTCCCGCACGGTGCGCACCACGGGACCGGGCCGAACCTCCCCGCCGTTCCAGTACGTCTGCCACTCGGGGTCGGTGCCCTCCGGGAAGCGGAACCAGCGGCGGTCGGCCAAGTCGCCCGGTGCCAGGGCGGCGCGGTGGGCGAGTGGGTCGTCGGCGCGCAGCAGCGCCCCCACCGGGTCGGCGCGCAGCTCGTACGTGGTCAGGCCGGTCCGGTCGAAGGGGCCGCGGGTCAGCGCCACGTCGACCAGGCCCGCGTGCAGCCCGCAGGTGGGGTCGGTCAGGTCGGTCTCCCGGACGGTGACCTCGACGTGGGGATGGCGGCGGCGGTAGGCGTCGGCCAGCCGGACCACGTCCGGGTCGGTGCTGTCCCCGAGGATGCCGACGGTGAGGGTGGCGTCGCCGGCCGCGGCGGCCACGCGTGTGCGGACCCGGTCGGCCCGGTCGAGCAGCGCGCGCGCCTCGTCGAGCAGTACCGCCCCCGCGTCGGTGAGCGTGACGCCGGCGGAGTTCCGGTGGAAGAGCGTGGCGCCCAGCTCCGTCTCCAGGCCCTTGACCGCCCGGCTCAGCGGCGGCTGGCTCATGTGCAGCCGTACCGCCGCCCGGCCGAAGTGGAGTTCCTCGGCGACCGCCACGAAGTAGCGCAGCGTACGTAGCTCCATCCAGCGACGATACCCGTACGGTATCGAGGGCGCGGAACAGGTCTTGGACGCTCCACGTCACCCGGCGGTGGAATCGGGGCATGACCGAAGAACCGCAGACCAGAGAGCCCGGCAGCGAACCGGACGCCGAGCCGGACACCGAGCCGGGCACGGAATTGGACGCCGAGCCGGCCCGGGACCCCGCCGTGTCGGTGGTCGGCCCCGACGACGGGGAAACCCTCGTCCCGCACACCCCCGGACCGCGCCAGCACCGTCACGCCCGGCACGACGAGGGCTTCTACGATTTCGCCGACTCCTCCCGGGGGACCGGGTCGTGAACGTCGCGTACTGGATCGCCGCCGGTCTGCTCGCCGCCTTCTACCTCTACGGGGGCGCGCTGAAGGTCATCCGCGACCAGGACGGTCTCCGGCCGATGATGGCCTGGGTCGACCGTGTGCCGATGCCGGTCGTCCGGGCCGTCGGAGTCGTCGAACTGCTCGGCGCGGCCGGGCTGCTGCTCCCTCCGCTGACCGGCGTCGCGCCCTGGCTCGCCCCGGCCGCGGCGGTCGGCTTCGTGGTCCTCCAGATCGGCGCGACCGGGGTGCACCTGCGTCTCGGGGACCGCGAGGTCGCCCTCAACCTCACGCTGCTCGCCACCGCGGCCGTCACCGTCTGGCTCGCCACGACCTGGCTGTGACGGGGCGGGGCGCCTCAGCCCTGGGGTGGTGTGCGCCGGGCCGAGTCCATGAGCCGGCCGGCGAAGTCCGCGACGAGGTCCCGCAGTTCGTCCGGCCGCTCGACGGCGAACGGGCGGTCCAGCGAGGCGAGCACACCGGGCAGCCAGTCGAGCCGCTCGGCCCGCATCTCGACCCGTGACCAGGTCTCCGGCTCCGCCTCCGCACGGGCCGCCCCGGCACCGGCCCCGTCGCTCACCCCGCCGGGCCCCGGCGCCTGCGCCCCCACGATCGCCACGCTGCCCGGCAACCGGGTGCGTAGCTCCTCGGCCGTCCCCTGGACCCACACCGTCACCGCGTGCCGGTAGGGGGCGGTGGCCAGTGCCGTCAGGACCCGCTCCGCCGGGTCGGGACCGGTCGGCGGCTCGAAGGTGCCGGGCAGGGTCCGCACCCCGGCGACGCGGTCCAGCCGGAAGGTCCGGTCGGCACCGACCGAGAGGTCCCGTCCGGTCACGTACCACCGGCCGGCGTGCGCGACGAGCCCGTACGGGTACAGCGTGCGTTCGCCGTCCCCGCCCCGGCCGCCGCTGTACCGGATCGCCACCGGCCGGTGATGGCGTACCGCGTCGGCGACCGGGAGCAGGACAGCGGTCTCCGGGACGGCCGACTCGGCCGGCGGGGCCGTGAAGGCGACGGTGTCCAGTACGGCGTCCAGGCGGCGGCGCAGGCGCTCCGGGAGCACCCGGCGGATCTTCGCCGACGCCGTCTCGTCCGCCGTGCCCGCCGCCGAGGTGAGCCCGGTCCGCCGCCCGGAGACCAGGCCCAGCAGTACGGCCAGTGCCTCGTCGTCGGTCAGCATGAGCGGCGGCATGCGGTGGCCGGGGGCGAGGCGGTAGCCGCCGTAGCGACCGCGTACCGACTCCACGGGGACGTCGAGGTCGATCAGGTGGTCGACGTACCGGCGCACCGTGCGCTCGGCGACGCCCAGCCGGGCGGCGAGGTCGGCGACGGTCCGGACGCCTCCGGCCTGGAGGAGTTCGAGCAGGGTGAGGACGCGCGACACGGGACGGGACATGCCCGCAAGTCTGCCGCCGATACCGGCCGGATTATGACCGGTATCGCTCCTAGCGTGAGCACGCGAGCAAGGAGTTCGCAAGCAGCAAGCAGCAAGCAGCAAGCAGCAAGCAGCAAGCAGTGAGCCGCGAGCACCGAGCCGCGAGCACCGAGCCGCGAGCGGCCGGCCGCACGCAGCCGGCCGCACGCAGCCGGCCGCAAGCACCGATCGCCCAGGAGGCCCCCATGAATCTCGTCTCTCTCCGCGTCATCACGCACGACGTCGCCCGCCTCGTCGGCTTCTACGAGCGCGTCACCGGCGTCCGCGCGGACTGGTCCACCGAGGACTTCGCCGAACTGCGCACCGCCTCCGGCACCCTCGCGATCGGCAGCACCCGTACCGTCCCGCTCTTCGCCCCCGGCTCCGCCCGCCCGGCGGACAACCGGAGCGTCATCATCGAGTTCCTCGTCGACGACGTGGACTCCGTGCACCGGAATCTGACCGGCTTCGTCACGGAGTTCGTCAAGGAACCCACGACGATGCCCTGGGGCAACCGCGCGCTCCTCTTCCGCGACCCGGACGGCAATCTGGTCAATCTCTTCACCCCGGTGACCCCGGCAGCCATCGAGAAGTTCGCCGGCTCCGCCCGCTGACGGCCCCCCTATGCTGGACCGGCGACGGGGGTCAAGATCGCACGCCGGGAGGCATCTGTGTCAGCGCTGGAGCCGGACGACCCGCGCTCCGTGGGGGAGTACCGGTTGCTGGGCCGGCTGGGTGTGGGCGGCATGGGCCGGGTCTTCCTCGGGCGTTCACCGGGCGGACGGCTGGTCGCGGTCAAGGTGGTCCACGCCGAGCTGCTGCGCAGGCCCGAGTTCCGCGACCGCTTCCGCCGTGAGGTGCAGGCCGCGCGGATGGTCAGCGGCGCCTTCACCGCGCCGGTCGTCGACGCCGACCCCGACGCGCCCCTGCCCTGGCTGGTCACCAGCTACATCGCCGGGCCGTCGCTGGAGCGCGCGGTCGCCGAGCAGGGGCCCTTCGACCCGCGGGCGGTGCTCGCGCTGGCGGCCGGGCTGGCCGAGGCGCTGGTGTCGATCCACGCGGCGCACCTCGTCCACCGCGACCTCAAGCCCTCCAACGTCCTCCTCGCCGAGGACGGGCCGCGCGTCATCGACTTCGGCATCGTCCGCAGCGTCGACGCCGACTCCATCACCGGCACCGGGCACATGGCGGGCTCCCCGGGGTTCATGTCCCCCGAGCAGGTCAACGGCGACGAGGTCACCTGGGCCAGCGACGTGTTCTGCCTGGGCGCGGTGCTGGCCTTCGCGGCGACCGGCGCCAACCCCTTCGGCGGTGGTCCCACCCCCGCGCTGCTCTACCGCGTGGTGCACAACGCCCCCGACGTGGACGCGGTGACCGACCCGGCCCTGCGCGCCCTGATCGCCGACTGCCTCGCCAAGGAACCGGCCCGCCGTCCCACCCCGCGCGAGATCCTCGCCCGGATCGGCCCGCTGGGCGGCGAGAGCGCGACGGCCCTGCCGTACGCCCACCAGTGGACGCCGGCTGCCCGTCCGACCCGCGCGGACGCGGTACCCACCATGGTCGTGCCGCCTCCCGGGATGCCGGCGGCCCACCCGCACACCCGCGTCGACACCACGCCCCCGCCACCGCCCGCACCGGCGGGCGCGCGCCGCACGGCGGCCGATGGCGGTGGCCGCCGCAGCAGACGGGCCTTCCTGCTCTCCGGCGCGGGCGCGGTCGCCGCGCTCGGCGTGGGCACCGGGTTCTGGCTCAACCGCCCCGCCGCGTCGGACGACTCCGCGCCGGCCCCCTCGCCCTCCACCGCCGCCCCGCAGCCCCCGGGCCCGGTCGGGCTCTGGCCCCTCGACGAGGCCGACGGCGGGATCGCGCGGGACACGGCGGGCGGACACGACGGCACCGCGACCGGCGTCACGTGGCAGGCCGGCGAGGGCGGAGCCGCCTTCGACGGGACCGGCGGCCAGATCGTCACCGACGGGCCGGTCCTGGAGACCGGCGAGGGCCGCAGCTTCACCGTCGCGGCCTGGGTCCGCCTGACCGCCGTACCAGGCACCTTCGCCACCGCCGTCAGCCAGGACAGCGACACCGCCAGTGGCTTCTACCTCCAGTACGCCCACGAGGACGGCGGCTGGGCCTTCTCCCGTCCCGGCCTGCGCGCCGTCGGCCGCACCGCACCGGCCGCCGGCGTCTGGACCCACCTGACCGGAGTCTGCGACGGCCGGACCCGCAAGCTCCGCCTCTACGTCAACGGCGTCCAGGAGGCGGAGACCGACGACACCGGCGCCGCCCCCGCCACCGGCGCCTTCATGATCGGCCGGGCCTCCTACGACGGAACACCCGCCGACTTCTTCCCCGGCACCGTCCGGGACGTACGCGCCTTCGACCGTGCGCTGCCCCCGGCCGAGGTCGGGAAGCTCGTGTGACGGGACTGACGCTCCCTCACCGGCACGCCGCGAGGCGCCGGTCGGGCGGGACGGGGATCACGCCCCGCCGCGACCCCCGTCCGGGCGGTCGTCCTTGTCGGCGTCCCGGTCCTTGCCGCCGTCTGTGTCCCGGTCCCCGTCCGGGTCCGGATTCTTCGGGTCGTCCTTGCCCAGGGACTTCAGGAAGTCCGGGTTGTCGTCCGGCGCGACCCACTGCCGCCGGCCGCCGCCCGCCCAGGGCGACGCTCCCGCCGGGTGCCGCTTCTTGCCGGCGATGATCCACGAGACCGACCCGACCAGTGGGAACAGCAGCACGAGGATGGCCCAGAAGGGCTTGGGGATGTACCGCACGTCCTCGTCCTTCGTGCTGATGCAGTCGATGAACGCGTAGACGCTCAGGGCCAGTGGCACGAGGAACATCAGCACCCGGAGCATGGGCGTCTCCAGCGGAAGCGGGGGGGTGGGGACGCGTCACGACCCCAGGTACAGGGCCAGGGTAGCGGCTCGGGGATACTGGACGGCATGGCTTACGACGATCTTCGCTCCCTGCTCAGGGCGCTGGAGCGCGAGGGCGACCTCAAGCGCATCAAGGCCGAGGTGGACCCGTACCTGGAAGTCGGGGAGATCGTCGACCGGGTGAACAAGGCCGGCGGCCCCGCCCTCCTCTTCGAGAACGTGAAGGGCTCCGACATGCCCCTCGCGATGAACGTCTTCGGGACCGACCGCCGTCTGCTCAAGGCCCTCGGGCTCAAGTCGTACTCCGACATCTCCGACAAGATCGGCGGCCTGCTCCGTCCCGAGCTGCCGCAGGGCTTCGTCGGGATGCGCGAGGCGTTCGGCAAGCTCGGCACGATGACGCACGTGCCGCCGAAGAAGGTGAAGCAGGGCAGCGCGCCCGTCCAGGAGACCGTCCTCACCGGCGACGACGTCGACCTCGACCGGCTCCCCGCCCTCTTCACCTGGCCGGACGACGGCGGCTCCTTCTTCAACCTGGGCCTCACCCACACCAAGGACCCGGAGACCGGCGTCCGGAACCTGGGCCTGTACCGGCTCCAGCGCCACGACAAGCGCACTATCGGCATGCACTGGCAGATCCACAAGGACAGCCGGAACCACTACCAGGTGGCCGCCCGGCGCGGCGAGCGCCTGCCGGTCGCCATCGCCTTCGGCTGCCCGCCCGCCGTGACCTACGCCTCCACCGCCCCGCTCCCCGGCGACATCGACGAGTACCTGTTCGCCGGGTTCCTCCAGGGCAAGCGGGTCGAGATGGTCGACTGCAAGACGGTCCCGCTCCAGGTCCCCGCGCAGGCCGAGGTCGTCATCGAGGGCTGGCTGAAGCCCGGCGAGATGCTCCCCGAGGGCCCCTTCGGCGACCACACCGGCTTCTACACCCCGCAGGAGCCCTTCCCCGCCCTGAAGATCGACTGCGTGACGATGCGGAAGCGCCCGCTCCTCCAGTCGATCGTGGTCGGCCGCCCGCCGACGGAGGACGGCCCGCTGGGACGGGCGACGGAACGCTTCTTCCTCCCGCTCCTCAAGATCATCGTCCCGGACATCGTGGACTACCACCTCCCCGAGGCCGGCGGCTTCCACAACTGCGCGATCGTCTCGATCGACAAGAAGTACCCCAAGCACGCCCAGAAGGTCATGCACGCCATCTGGGGCGCCCACATGATGTCCCTGACCAAGCTGATCGTGGTCGTGGACTCCGACTGCGACGTCCACGACCTGCACGAGGTCGCCTGGCGCGCGCTCGGCAACACCGACTACGGGCGCGACCTGACCGTCGTGGAGGGCCCGGTCGACCACCTCGACCACGCCTCCTACCAGCAGTTCTGGGGCGGCAAGGCGGGCATCGACGCGACGCGGAAGCTGCCCGAGGAGGGCTACACCCGCGACGGGGGCTGGCCGGACATGGTGCTGTCCGACCCGGAGACGGCGGCGAAGGTCGACCGCCGCTGGAAGGAGTACGGACTGTGACGTCGGCATCCGCCGCGCTGCCCCATCAGCCGGGGCGCACCAAGGCGTTCCTGCGCCTGGTGATGATCGAGCACTCGGTCTTCGCGCTGCCCTTCGCCTACATCGCCGCCCTGACCGCGATGTACGAGTGGGACGAGAACATCCACTGGGGCCGGCTGCTCCTGGTCACCGTCGCCATGGTCGGCCTGCGCACCTTCGCGATGGCGGTCAACCGGATCATCGACCGCGAGATCGACGCCCGCAACCCGCGCACCGCCCACCGCGAACTGGTCACCGGCGCGATGTCGGTCCGGCACGCCTGGACCGGCGCGCTCATCGCCCTGGCCGTCTTCCTGGGCGCGGCGGCCCTGCTCAACCCGCTCTGCCTCGCGCTCGCCCCCATCGCCGTGATCCCGATGGTGGTCTACCCGTACGGCAAGCGGTTCACGAACTTCCCGCAGGCCATCCTCGGCCTCGCCCAGGCCATGGGCCCGATCGGCGGCTGGCTCGCGGTCACCGGCAGCTGGTCCTGGGACGCGGTGATCCTCGGCCTCGCGGTCGGCATCTGGATCGGCGGCTTCGACCTGATCTACGCCTGCCAGGACGTCGAGACGGACCGCGAGGTCGGCGTGAAGTCGGTCCCGGCCCGCTTCGGCGTCCCGGCGGCCATCTGGGGCGCCCGCGCCTGCCACACCGTGACCACCGCCCTCTTCGTCTGGTACGCCCTCGCCACCGACGCCGGTCTCCTCTTCTGGCTCGGCCTCCTGATCGTCGCGGGCGCCTTCGTCTACGAGCACACCATCGTCCGGCCCACCGACCTGACCCGCCTCAACAGGGCGTTCTTCAGCGTCAACGGGTTCATCGGCATCGCCCTGTTCGTGTGCGCGCTGCTTGATCTGCTGGTGCGGGGCCTCACGGTCTGAAAACCCTGAGCCTGCGACTAGGCTCGACATCATGAACCCAGGACAGACGCAGCGCGTGCCTTGGATCGTGGGGGTCTCCGGAGCATCCGGTACCCCCTACGCCGCCGCCGTGCTGCGCGCGCTGCTCGCCGCCGGCGAGAGCGTCGACCTGGTGGTCAGCCGGGCCTCGCGGCTCACCCTGCTCGACGAGACCGGCATCTCCTTCCGCGACGCCCACTGGCAGCACGACCTGCGCGAATGGCTGGCCCGCGGAGCCGACGGCAAGCCCGGCACCTTCGAGGTCGACCTCGGCGACGACCGGGTGCGGCACTGGAGCGCCGGCGACCTCGCGGCCGGGCCGTCGTCGGGGTCGTACCGGACGCGGGGCATGCTGATCGTGCCCGCGTCGACGGCGTGCGTGGCCGGAGTCGCGCTGGGGCTGTCGAAGGACCTGCTCCAGCGGTCGGCGAGCGTGACCCTGAAGGAGGGACGCAAGCTGGTCGTGGCCGTGCGCGAGACCCCGCTGGACGGCCGGACCCTGCGCCACCTGGTGACCCTGGACGACGCCGGAGCGGCCGTGGTGCCCGCGTCCCCCGCCTTCTACGCCGGGGCGACGCACATCCAGGACCTCGTGGACTTCGTCGCCGGACGCGTCCTCGACGCGGCGGGCGTCCCGCACGACCTCTACCGCCGCTGGCGCGGCGACCTCGGCGGGGCCCGCCCCACCACCTGAGCACGACCTCCCCCCACAGCTTTTGTAATCCACATCCGCAGAACTCTCAGAACCCGCAGATTTCTTCAGTTTTCTTCAGTGGAAGGCTTCGATCGCATGGACGCGGTGGACAGGCAGCTCATCCAGGCCCTGAGGGAGAACGGCCGGGCCTCCTACGCCGAGCTGGGGCGCCTCGTCGGACTGTCGGGACCCAGCGTCACCGACCGCATCAACCGGCTGGAGGCGGCCGGCGTCATCACCGGCTACCGGGCGACCGTGGACTCCGCCTCGCTCGGACTCGGCGTCATCGCCCTGATCGGCATCTCGCTCTCCGACGCCGCCGACCACGAGGACGTCGCGCAGCGGCTGAAGGACCTGAGCGAGATCGAGGACTGCTGGTTCATCGCCGGCGACGACTCCTACATGCTCAAGGTGCGGGCCACCGACGTGGACGGCCTGGAGAGCATCATCCGCCGCCTCTCCGGCACCAAGGGCGTCTCCCGCACCCGTACCACCATCGTGCTCTCCACCAAGTGGGAGAACCGGGTGGGCGAGCTGCCCGAAGAGGTCTGACACCGGGGCCCGGCACCGGGGGCGTACGGTTTACGAGTCTGTCTCAGAAAGAGGTATCGCATGGACGCCGGGCTCAAGCGGGAGCTGGAGCAGAAGGTCCGCTCCGGGGAGCGGCTGACCCGCGAGGACGGCATCGCGCTGTACGAGTCGGACGATCTCGCCTGGCTCGGCGGCCTCGCGCACGAGGTGCGGACGCGGAAGAACGGCGACGTCGTCCACTTCAACGTCAACCGCCACCTCAACATGACCAACGTGTGCACCGCCTCCTGCGCGTACTGCTCCTTCCAGCGCAAGCCGGGGGAGAAGGACGCGTACACGATGCGCATCGAGGAGGCGGTGAAGCTCGCCAAGGCGATGGAGGGCGAGAACCTCACCGAGCTGCACATCGTCAACGGCCTGCACCCGAACCTGCCGTGGCGCTACTACCCGCGCTCCCTGCGGGAGTTGAAGGCCGCGCTGCCGGACGTCTCGCTCAAGGCGTTCACCGCCACCGAGATCCACCACTTCGAGACCATCTCCGGGATGTCCGCCTCCGACATCCTCGACGAGCTGATCGACGCCGGTCTCGAGTCGCTGACCGGCGGTGGCGCGGAGATCTTCGACTGGGAGGTGCGGCAGCACATCGTCGACCACCGCACCCACTGGGAGGACTGGTCCCGCATCCACCGCCTGGCGCACGAGAAGGGTCTGAAGACCCCGTGCACCATGCTCTACGGCCACATCGAGGAACCGCGTCACCGCGTGGACCACGTGCTGCGCCTGCGCGAACTCCAGGACGAGACCGGCGGCTTCCAGGTCTTCATCCCGCTGCGCTACCAGCACGACTTCGTGGACATGAAGGACGGCAAGGTCCGCAACCGGCTCCAGGCGCGCACGCAGATGGCGACCGGCGCGGAGGCCCTCAAGACCTTCGCCGTCTCGCGGCTCCTCTTCGACAACGTCCCGCACGTCAAGGTCTTCTGGGTGATGCACGGCGTCCAGACCGCCCAGCTGGCCCTCCAGCACGGCGCGGACGACATGGACGGCTCGGTGGTCGAGTACAAGATCACCCACGACGCGGACGACTTCGGCACGCCGAACAAGCTGACGCGGGAGGACCTGCTCGACCTGATCCGCGACGCGGGGTTCCGGCCGGTGGAGCGGAACACGCGGTACGAAGTCCTCCGTGAGTACGACGGGCCCGACGCGGCACGCCGGGAGTCGCCGCAGCCGATGCGGGTGTGACGTCTCCGGTTGTTTCCCGGGTCCGGGTGAGTGGGTGGTTGCTCGCGCAGTTCCCCGCGCCCCTTCAGGGACGTGCGCTGAACGTCCCTGAAGGGGCGCGGGGAACTGCGCGACCAGCCACATACGGCCCGCACTTTCAGGTAATGGTTACCATGGGGCCGTGTCCCTTACCTTCGCCTTCGATCCGCCCGTCACCCCCGACCTCCGCGACGGCGTAATCGACCTGTGGACCGACGTCACCAACGCCGGCGGTTCCGTGGGCTTCGTGCCGCCGGTGACGCGGGAGGACATCCGTCCCGAACTGCTCAAACACCTGACCGGCATGGCCGAGGGCCGCACCCGCCTCCTCGTCGGACACGACGCCGAGGGGCAGGTGGCCGCCACCGCGTTCCTCGCCCTGAACACGCACCGGCTGATGGGCCACTGGCTGTGGCTCTACACGGTGATGGTCCACCCGCGCCACCAGGGCCGGGGCTACGGCCGCGACCTGATGACCGCCGCCGCGGACGCGGCCCGCACCGTCGACGGCATCGAGGCGATACGCCTCACCTGCCGCGGCGGCCTCGGCCTGGAGCGGTTCTACGAGTCCTGCGGATACAAGGAGGTCGGCCGGGTGCCCGGCGCGATCCGGGTGGCCCCGGGCGACGACCGCGACGACATCTTCCTCCTCCTGCCACTGACCTGACTCCACCCCCCTGCGGGACGCGCACCCCGGCATGCTTCACTGGGCAGTGCCTCTTTGTGCCAGAAACGGAAGAGTGGATTGAGATGCTCCGGTACACGCTGATGCGGCTCGGGATCTTCGTGGCCTGCCTCGTGGTCGTCTGGGGCCTCGTCTACGCCGGCGCGCTCCCGCGCGGCCTCGGCGACTCCAACGGCATGTGGGTCATCCTGCTCGCCCTGCTCATCTCGGCCCCCATCAGCTACGTCGCGCTGCGCAAGGAGCGTGACCGGGCCTCCGTACAGGTCGTCGGCCGGGTGGACCGCATGAAGGCCAACCTGGAGGCCAACCGCGGCCAGGAGGACCTCGCCGACGACTCCGCACGGGCACAGGCGCGGACGCGGGAGCAGGCCTCGTAACGTCCGTCACACCACGCGCACGCCCCGGCTTCCTGATTCACAGGAAACCGGGGCGCTTTGCGTTTTGCGGGCGATAGTGGACTCCAGCCTCTCAAAGATAGGCTTTGAGTGTCCCAAAGCATGGGTGTTAAAGTCGTGTGCATGAAGCAAGCAGCCGCGCCCGCCACACCGCCGAGCCTCGGGCTCGTGGCGCGCCTGCACGTGGACCTCTGTCGGTGCGCGTCCGCGAACTGTCGCCCCTGACGTCCTCCCCCCACCCGTCGTTCTCCACGTCAGTCCAGCGCGCCCGTCCCCGCGTCCCGTCCCCTTACGGAGCATGTCCGTGTCTTCAGAGACTTCAAAGTCTTCCGTGTCCTCGGTCACGAAGTACTTCAAGGTGCCCTTCTGGGCCCAGATACTCGCCGGCCTCGTGCTCGGCGTCCTGCTCGGCTGGCTGGCCCGAAGCCAGGACATATCCTGGCTGGTCACCACCCTGGAGAAGGTCGGTGACACCTTCATCGGCCTGCTGAAGCTGGCCGTCGCACCGCTCGTCTTCTTCGCGATCCTGGTGTCGATCACCAACCTGCGGAAGGTCAACAACGCGGCCCGCCTGGCGTCCCGCACCCTCCTCTGGTTCATGATCACCTCGCTGATCGCGGTGGCCATCGGCCTCGTCATCGGCCTGGTCACCAACCCGGGCGCCGGCACCGGCCTCACCCCCGCCGACGGCGCCAAGCCCGAGAACACCGGGTCCTGGATCGACTTCCTGACCGGCATCGTGCCCACGGACGTCATCACCCCGTTCACCGAGCTGAACGTCCTCCAGATCGTCTTCATGGCCGCCGTCGCCGGCATCGCCGCCCTCCAGCTCGGCGAGAAGGCCCAGCCGATCCTGAACCTGAGCGAGTCGATCCTCGAACTCCTCCAGAAGGCCCTGTGGTGGGTCATCCGCCTCGCCCCGCTCGGCACCGTCGGCCTCATCGGCAACGCCATCGCCACCTACGGCTGGGACCTGATCGGCAAGTACGCCACCTTCACCGCCGACATCTACGTCGGCTGCGCCATCGTGCTGTTCGTGGTCTACCCGGTGCTGCTCGCCACCGTCGCCAAGGCCAGCCCGATCCAGTTCTTCAAGGGCGCCTGGCCCGCGATCCAGCTGGCCTTCGTCTCCCGCTCCTCGGTCGGCACCATGCCGCTCACCCAGAAGGTCACCGAGCGCCTCGGCGTCCCGAAGGAGTACGCGTCCTTCGCCGTGCCCTTCGGCGCGACCACCAAGATGGACGGCTGCGCCGCGATCTACCCGGCGATCGCCGCGATCTTCGTCGCGCAGATCTTCGACATCCAGCTCGGCATCGGCGACTACCTGCTGATCGCCTTCGTCTCGGTGGTCGGCTCCGCCGCCACGGCGGGCCTCACCGGCGCCACGGTCATGCTGACCCTGACCCTCTCCACCCTGGGCCTGCCCATGGAGGGCGTCGGCCTCCTCCTCGCCATCGACCCGATCCTGGACATGATGCGCACCGCGACGAACGTCGCCGGCCAGGCGCTGGTCCCGGTCATCGTCTCGGCCCGCGAGGGCATCCTCGACCGCAAGGCCTACGACGAGGCGCACGCCTCGCCGATCGACGAGCCGGAGCGCGAGAAGCAGGCACCGGAGCCTGTTCCGGCCCCCGCCTGAGCACTGGCCCACCCGACACAGGACGCCCCGCGCCGGCACCCGGCGCGGGGCGTCCTGTGTCGTGCCGTGCGGGCTCGGCGGTGCGCAGTGCGCGGCGGTGGCGTGCTGATCACCGCCGTGCGGACCGTACGCTGATGCGCATGGGTGCCGGGAAGACCAAGCGGATGCCGCGTGCGGTGCGTGAGCAGCAGATGCTGGACGCCGCCGTGCGCGTCTTCGGACAGCGCGGGTACATGGCGGCGTCGATGGACGAGATCGCCGAACTGGCGGGTGTCTCCAAGCCGCTGGTGTACCTGTACCTGAACTCGAAGGACGACCTGTTCACCGCGTGCATCCGGCGTGAGGCCCGGGCCCTCACCGAGGCGGTCCGGGCCGGTGTGCGTCCGGGGCTGTCCGCCGACGGGCAACTGTGGTCGGGGCTGCGGGCGTTCTTCACGTACACCGCGCGGTACCCGGACGCGTGGCGGGTGCTGCACCTGCACGCCCGTACGCACGGTGAGCGGTTCGCGGCCGAGGTGGCGGCGATGCGCGAGGAGATCGTCGCGTTCGTGACGCAGCTCATCGCGGCGGCGGCGCGGGACGCGCACCGCGATCCGCACCTGCCCGAGGGCGAGGTCGCGGGGCTCGCCGAGGCGCTGGTCGGTGCCGCCGAGTCGCTCGCCGACTGGGCGGGCGCCACCGAGGGCGTCACCGCGAGGCAGGCGGCGGCGACCCTGATGAACTTCGCCTGGGCGGGCCTGGGCGACCTGATGGCGGGCCGCCCCTGGTCCGAGCCAGAGGACGCCGGACCGGAGCCACTGGCTCAGGCCGCCGGGTAGGGCCCCGCCTCGCCGGACAGGTGCAGCCGTCGCCCCGAGTCGCCGCGCAGCTCGAACCGGCCCCCTTCGGCCCCGTACGTCACCGTCCCCGGCAGCAGCACGGGCGCCCGGAACTCCGCCCGCACCACCGTCGCGTCCGGTGTCCCGTGCTCGGCGAGGCAGCGGGCCACGGTCCACATGCCGTGCGCGATGGCCCGGGGGAAGCCGAAGAGGCGGGCGGTGAGGGGGTGGAGGTGGATGGGGTTGCGGTCCCCGGAGGCGGCACCGTAGCGGCGTCCGACGTCACCGGCGAGGCGCCACTCGCGGTGGGTGGGCAGAGGCGCGGGGCCGGAGGCCGGCGTGGGCGACGCGTGTTCCGGGCCGGAGGCCTGCGCGCTCCCGTGCCGGGCCAGGTACGTGCTGCGTGACTCCCACACCACCGCCCCGTCGGTCCGGACCTCCGTCGCCACCGTGGCCTCGGTGCCGCGGCGGTGCGGTGCCAGGCCCTCGACGTACGTGGTGAGTTCGTACGCGGCGGTCGCGGGCATGGCGGCGTACCGGGTCATGGCGATCGACGTGTGGACGAGCCCGAGCAGCGGGAGCGGGAAATCCCGGCCGCTCATCAGGCGCATGGCCGAGGGGAAGCCCAGGACGTGCGGATACGTCACCGGAAGCGCGTCGGCCCCGGTGGGAAAGCCGCACACCCGCTCGTACGCCGCGAGCCGCGCGAGGTCGACGCGGAGGCCGGGCAGGACCAGCCGGGTGCGGGGGAAGTCCGCGTCCGGGCGGGGTCGTTTGAGGGGCGACAGGAGGGCGCCGCGGGCGAGCAGCGGCGCGAGGGCGGGCGGCCCGGTCAGGGTGGTGGTCGTCGGGTTCGCGGTGGTCATCACGCCCCCAGCAGGCTCTGGCCGCAGACCCGGACGACCTGGCCGTTGACCGCGCCGGAGGCCGGGTGGGCGAGCCAGGCGGTGGTCTCGGCGACGTCGACCGGCAGGCCGCCCTGGGCGAGGGAGTTCATGCGCCGGCCCGCCTCGCGGATGAAGAGCGGGACGGCCGCGGTCATCCTCGTCTCGATGAACCCGGGCGCCACCGCGTTCACCGTCACCCCGTGCCCGGCCAGCGCGCGCGGCGCGAGCGAGCGGACCAGGCCGGTGATCCCCGCCTTGCTCGCGCCGTAGTTGGTCTGGCCCGCGTTGCCCGCGAGCCCGGCGATGGAGGCCGTCGCCACGATCCGCCCGCCCCGGTTGACCGCGCCCGCGGCGAGCAGCGCGTCCGTGGTGCGCAGGACGCTCGCGAGGTTGACGTCGAGGACGGAACTCCAGCGTTCGGCGGGCATGTTGGCCAGGCGCCGGTCGCGGGTGATGCCGGCGTTGTGGACGAGGACGTCGATGCCGCCGGGCACGGCGGCGGCGATGCGCTCGCCCGCGTCGCCGGCCGTGATGTCGAGCGCGAGGGCGGTGCCGCCGAGGCGTTCCGCGGCCCGGCGTGCCTCGTCCTCGGCCTGCGGTACGTCGAGAACGACGACCTGGGCGCCCTGTCCGGCCAGTGTCCGGGCGACGGCGGCGCCGATGCCGCGGGCGGCGCCGGTGACGAGTGCGGTGCGTCCGGCCAGCGGGAGTTCCCAGTCGTCCGGTGCGGCCGTCCCGGGGGCGGGTCCCACCTCGACCACTTGGCCGCTGACGTAGGCGGAGGCGGGGGAGAGGAGGAAGCGGAGGGTGGATTCGGCGGCGTCGGCGTGGGCGGTGTCGGTGAGCCGGACGAGGTTGACCGTCCTGCCCCGGCCGATCTCCTTGCCGAGCGAGCGGGTGAAGCCCTCCAACGCCTGCTGGGCGGCGGCCTGGTGGTGGTCGGCCGGGTCGGGCGGGGTGCCGAGCACCACCACCCGTCCGCTGGTCGCGACGGACCGTACGACGGGGTGCAGCGCGGCGTGCACCTCGGCGAGCGCGTCGACGTCCCGGACTCCGGTGGCGTCGAGGACGACGGCGGCGGGGCGTCCGGTGCCGTCCGGGCCGAGGCCGGTGCGGGCGAGGACGGGCGCGAGGTCGAGGTCGGTCTTGCCGGCGGTGAGGTGCAGCAGGCTGCCGGAGAACGCGCCGCGTTCCAGCGGGGCGGGTTGCGGCAGCCCCAGTCGCCGGGTGAGGAAGCGGCCGGGCGCGGTGCCGGTGAAGCTGAGATAGCGGTCGGCCATGTCCTGTCTCCCCAAGCCCTCGGTCATATCCACATGTGCTTACTCTGGAGTAAGGTTACCGAAGGTAAGCCTACGTCACGGGTGAGGAGCAGGTCGAGATGAGCCCTCTGGCAGCGCAGCCCACGCGCCGCGTCGCGGTCATCGGCGGCGCCCGCGTCCCCTTCGCCCGCTCCGACGGGCCCTACGCCACCGCGTCCAACCAGGAGATGCTCACCGCGGCCCTCGACGGCCTGGTCGTCCGCCACGGCCTCCAGGAGCCCGGCGCCGTCGGCGAGTTCGTGGCCGGCGCGGTCCTCAAGCACAGCCGCGACTTCAACCTCGCCCGCGAGACGGTCCTCGGCTCGGCGCTCGACCCGCGCACCCCCGCGTACGACATCCAGCAGGCCTGCGGCACCGGGCTCCAGGCCGTGATCGCCGCCGCCAACAAGATCGCCCTCGGGCAGACCGAGTCGGCGATCGCGGGCGGCGCGGACACGGCGAGCGACGCCCCGCTCGGCGTCAACGACCGCCTGCGCCGCATCCTGTTGGAGGCCCGGCGCGCGAAGTCCCTCGGCGGCCGGGCGAAGGCGCTGGCGAAGATCCGCCCCGGCCACCTGGTCCCCGACATCCCGCGCAACGCCGAGCCGCGCACCGGCCTGTCGATGGGCGAGCACGCCGCGGTCACCGCCCGGGCCTGGGGCATCGCCCGCGAGGACCAGGACGAACTCGCCGCGACCAGCCACCAGCGGCTCGCGGCGGCCTACGAACGCGGCCTGTTCCAGGACCTCGTGGTCCCCTTCCGCGGCCTGGCCCGCGACCAGAACCTGCGCCCGGGCTCGACGGTGGAGAAACTGGCGGCGCTGAAACCGGTGTTCGGGCTCTCCGGCGCCGAACCGACCATGACGGCGGGCAACTCCACGCCGCTGACCGACGGCGCGGCCACCGTGCTGCTGGCGAGCGAGGAGTGGGCCGAGGCCCGGGGCCTGGAACCGCTGGCGTATCTGACGGCGTACGAGACGGCGGCCGTGGACTTCGTCGGCGGCGACGCGGCCGGCGGCGAGGACGGGCTGCTGATGGCCCCGGCGTACGCGGTCCCACGCATGCTGGAGCGCGCGGGCCTGGGCATCGAGGACTTCGACCTCGTCGAGATCCACGAGGCGTTCGCGTCCCAGGTGCTGGCCACGCTGGCGGCCTGGGAGAAGCGCGGTCTCGCCCCGGTCGACCGGGCCCGGCTGAACGCGGCCGGCTCCTCCCTCGCCACCGGCCACCCCTTCGCCGCGACCGGCGCCCGCGTCGTGGCGACCCTGGCCACCCTGCTCGCCGAACGGGAGGGCCCGGGGCGCGGACTGATCTCGGTCTGCGCGGCGGGCGGCCAGGGTGTGACGGCCATTCTGGAACGAACGTGACCTACCCGCAGGTAACCCCCGAGACTGCACACCCCCGGCGCCGGACCATCCCCGAACCCGCACCAACTCCCCACGCGGGCCCCGTACGATCCCGAGACTGACCGCCGGTAACCCCGCCTGCCCGGTACCGGCGATGAACGCCTCGGCGCGCGAGGCACGTACGTCATGCAGCAGAGCACCGACCGCAGAGCGGTGTCGCCGCTGCACGTCCCAGGAGCCGCCCGTGTCCACCCCGCTTCCCTCTTTCGCCGCATCCGCCGCCTACGCCGACTCGCCCGGCCCCACCCTGGTGGCGCCCGAGACGCGGCGGCTGGACGGCGCCGTACGGGAGGCCTACGTACCGCCGTTCGCCCCGCCGGTGCGCCGCGGGTCCCTCGCCGACCTGCCCTTCGACAACGCGGCGGCCGTCCCCGGCCAGGTGGTCCTCAGCCGCCGCTCCGCGGACGGCGACTGGTCCGACGTGACGGCGGCGGACTTCGCCGACCAGGTGCACGCCGTGGCCAAGGGCATGATCGCGGAGGGCCTGATGCCGGGCGACCGCATCGCGATCATGGCGCGGACGACGTACGAGTGGACACTGCTGGACTTCGCCGCGTGGGCGGCCGGCCTGGTCACCGTCCCCGTGTACCCGACCTCCTCCCTCTTCCAGACCCGCTGGATCCTCCAGGACTCCGGCGCGGTCACCCTCGTCACCGAGACCACCGCGCAGGCCGCGGCCCTCGGACCCGAGCTGGACCGCATCCCCGACCTCCAGCACCTGTGGGTCATGGAGAAGGGGCACGTGGAGCGGCTGGCGGAGCTGGGCGCGCGGGTGCCGGACGCGGAGGTCGAGGTACGGCGCGGCATGCTGGGCCCCAGCACCCTCGCCACCCTCATCTACACCTCCGGCACCACCGGCCGCCCCAAGGGCTGCGTGCTCACCCACGGCAACTTCTTCGCCGAGGTGGACAACGCGATCGAGCTGCTCTACCCCGTCTTCAAGGCGGAGACCGGCGAGGAGCCCTCGATCCTGCTCTTCCTGCCGATGTCCCACGTCTTCGGCCGCATGGTCGCCGTCGCCTGCGTCCGCGCCCGGGTCCGCCTCGGCCACGCCCCGAGCCTGAAGCCGGAGGACCTGCTCCCCGATCTCGCCGCCTTCCGCCCGACCTGCCTGCTGACCATCCCTTACATGCTGGAGAAGATCTACAACAGCGCCCGCGCCAAGGCCGAGTCCGGCGGCCGGGCCTCCGCCTTCGACCGCGCCGCCTCGGTGGCCGTGCGCTACGGCGAGGCCCGGGAGGCCCACCAGACCGGCACGGGCGGCGGCCCCGGCCGCGGCCTGAAGACCGCCCGCGCCTTCTACGACCCCCTCGTCTACCGCAAGATCCGCAACGCCATGGGGGGCCAGGTCAAGTACGCCATCTGCGGCGGCTCCCCGCTCGGCCGCCGCCTCGCCGCCTTCTACGCCGGCGCCGGCATCGAGATCTTCGAGGGCTACGGCCTCACCGAGACCACGGCCGCGGCCACCGTCACGCCCCCGCTCAAGCCGCGCCTCGGCACGGTCGGCTGGCCGCTGCCAGGCACCCGTATCCGCATCGCCGCCGACGGCGAGATCCTCGTCGCCGGCGAGCAGGTCCTGCACGGCTACTGGGACCCCCAGGCGGGCGGTGTCGTCCAGGCCGCCCCCGACGGCTGGTTCGCCACCGGCGACATCGGGAGCCTGGACGACGAGGGCTACCTGACGATCACCGGCCGCAAGAAGGAACTGCTGATCACCGCGGGCGGCAAGAGCGTGGCCCCCGCCCCGCTGGAGAACTGGCTGCGCTCCCACCCCCTCATCTCCCAGTGCATCGTCCTGGGCGACCGCCGCCCCTACGTCTCCGCCCTGTTCACCCTCGACCCCGACGGTGTCACCCACTGGCGCCGCATGAACGGCAAGCACCCGGTGCCGCCGGAGCTGCTCACCGACGACGAGGAGGTCCTGGCGATCCTCCAGCGCGCGGTCGACGAGGCCAACAAGCTGGTCTCCCGCCCGGAGTCCATCCGCCGCTTCGCCGTCCTGCCGAGGGACTTCACGGAGTGGGAGGGCCACCTGACCCCCTCGATGAAGCTGCGCCGAGAGGCGATCATGCGGGACTTCGCGGGAGCGGTGGAGGAGCTGTACGACACGTAGGCCGCGCGTCCGCCCTAGCGGCGGGCGATCAGGCAGGCCTGCGGGACCTTCGCGGACGTGTCCGCCTCCTGAATACGCACGGTCCGCGACAGCACGGTGAACCCGGCCCGCTCCAGCAGCCCGGCCATCGCCTCCGGCCGCCGCCGCTCGAACTCCAGGGCGACCGGGTGGCCGAACGGGCGGTCGAGCAGGCTCGGTTCGTCGCCGACCTGGAAACCGAGCAGCAGATGCCCGCCCGGGGCCAGCACGCGCCGGATCTCCCCGAAGAGGTCCGGCAGCCGCCCGGCCGGGGTGTGGATCGACGAGTACCAGGAGACGGCCCCCGCGAGGGCGCCGTCGGGCAGGTCCAGCTCCAGCATCGAACCCTGCTCGAACCGCAGCCCCGGGTTCTCGCGGCGCGCGATCGCGAGCATGGACGCGGACAGGTCCAGGCCGAAGACCCGCAGGCCCAGCGAGGCGAGGTGCGCGGTGACCCGGCCGGGCCCGCAGCCGAGGTCGGCCACCTGTCCGTCCGGCCCCACCAGCTCGGCGAAGGCGGCCATGAGGGCGCGGTCGAGCGCGGTGCCGGCGCCGGTGGAGCGGTGGTGTTCCGCGTAGTCCTCGGCGATGGCGTCGTAGAACGTCCGGGTGGTGGTCACGAAGGCGGCGTCAGTCATGGCGGGACCCTAGTGGCGGGCACTGACAGCCGCGCCGCACGGCCCGGGAAAGGGCAGGAGCCCCGTCGCCGGGACGGCGCGGGGCTCCTTGGGTACTGCTGTCAATCAGACAGGAGTGACGTTCTCCGCCTGCGGGCCCTTCGGACCCTGCGTGACGTCGAAGGACACCTGCTGGTTCTCCTCGAGGGAACGGAATCCCTGAGCGTTGATCGCGGAGTAGTGGACGAAGACGTCCGGGCCGCCGCCTTCCTGGGCGATGAAACCAAAGCCCTTTTCGGCGTTGAACCACTTCACGGTTCCGGTAGCCATAAGCCCTCCTTGGGCCCAAAGGGTTGCCCTGCTCCAGAACCAGCAAATGTGAAGACGGGAATTCCGCACAACTGCATACGTCTGAGAACGACGAGAGCCCGCGGTCACATGCTCCGCAGGCTCTGTACTGCAAGGGAAACCAAACTGCAACTTGCTGTGAGCCTAGCACGCGGCCACCCCAGCGCAACAGAGGTCAAGATCACTTCACCCGGACGTTTGAACACCTCCGCCGTTCGGCTGACGCCGGGGGGCGGCGGAGGGCGGATCCGGGAGGAGGTCTAGCCTCGCGATGTGGACAATTCTCGCACCCGGCCGCGCGTCGGCCACATCCAGTTCCTGAACTGCCTGCCCCTGTACTGGGGGCTCGCGAGAACAGGCACGCTCCTCGACTTCGAGCTGACGAAGGACACCCCGGAGAAGCTCAGCGAGCAGCTGGTGCGCGGTGATCTCGACATCGGTCCCGTCACCCTGGTCGAATTCCTCAAGAACGCCGACGACCTCGTCGCCTTCCCCGACATCGCCGTCGGGTGCGACGGGCCGGTGATGTCCTGCGTGATCGTCTCGCAGGCCCCGCTGGACCGCCTGGACGGTGCCCGGGTCGCCCTCGGCTCGACCTCGCGCACCTCCGTACGCCTCGCCCAGCTCCTGCTCGCCGAGCGCTTCGGGGTCCAGCCCGACTACTACACGTGCCCGCCCGACCTGAGCCTGATGATGCAGGAGGCGGACGCGGCCGTCCTGATCGGTGACGCGGCCCTGCGCGCCAACATGATCGACGGCCCGCGCTACGGCCTCGACGTGCACGACCTCGGCGCGCTGTGGAAGGAGTGGACCGGCCTGCCCTTCGTCTTCGCGGTCTGGGCGGCGCGCCGGGACTACGCGGAGCGGGAGCCGGTGCTCACCCGCAAGGTGCACGAGGCGTTCCTCGCCTCCCGCAACCTCTCCCTGGAGGAGGTCGACAAGGTCGCCGAGCAGGCGGCCCGCTGGGAGGCCTTCGACGAGGAGACCCTCGCGAAGTACTTCACCACCCTCGACTTCCGCTTCGGCGCCCCGCAGCTGGAGGCGGTCACCGAGTTCGCCCGCCGCGTCGGCCCCACCACGGGCTTCCCGGCGGACGTGAACGTGGAGCTGCTGCGCCCCTGATCCGCGCCGGACCCCGCGCGGGGGCCGCCCACTACCCTGCTCCCAGGGACTGGCGTACCTGCTGACGGGGGAGGGGTGGACGCCATGCGGCCGCTCGAAGTCGACGAGCCCACCGCCGTGGGACCCTACCGGTTGCTCGGCCGGCTGGGGTCCGGCGGCATGGGCCGGGTCTACCTGGGCCGCAGCGCCGGCGGCCGCACGGTCGCCGTGAAGATCGTGCACCCGCACTTCGCGCTGGACGAGGAGTTCCGGGCCCGGTTCCGGCGCGAGGTGGACGCCGCGCGCAGGGTCGGCGGCGCCTGGACCGCGCCCGTACTGGACGCGGACCCCGAAGCCCGGGTGCCGTGGGTCGCCACGGCCTACGTGGCCGGTCCGTCCCTCACGGCGGCCGTCGCGGACGGCGGCCCGCTGCCCGCCCACTCGGTACGGGCGCTCGGCGCGGGCCTGGGCGAGGCGCTGGCCGCGGTGCACGAACTGGGCCTCGTCCACCGGGACGTGAAGCCCTCCAACGTCCTCCTCACCCTCGACGGCCCCCTCTTGATCGACTTCGGCATCGCCCGCGCCACCGGGGGCACCTCCCGGACGGAGTCCGGGGGAGGCACGGCGTCCCTGACCTCGACGGGCGTCTCGATCGGCTCGCCCGGCTACATGGCGCCCGAGCAGATCCTCGGCAAGGGCGTGACGGGCGCGGCGGACGTGTTCTCGCTGGGTGCCGTCCTCGCGTTCGCGGCGACGGGCACGCCGCCCTTCCCGGGGGACTCCTCGGCCGCGCTGCTCTACAAGGTCGTCCACGAGGAGCCGCGGCTCGACGCCCTGGACGGGGAGCTGCGCGGCCTGGTCGCGGCCTGCCTGGCCAAGGACCCGGCCGCCCGTCCGGCCCCCGGCGAGGTCGCCCGGCGCCTGGCCCCCGAGGGCGCGGCCCGCCTGGTGACCGGCGGCTGGCTGCCGGGGGCGCTGGTGGAGCGGGTCAGCCGGAGCGCCGTACAGCTGCTGAACCTGGAGGCGGCGGACGCGTCGAAGCCGGGGCCGGTGTCGGGGCCCGTCGGCTTCAGCAGCCCGTCGGTCGGAGCGCCGGACGCGAACGGCGGTGCGGCGGACCCCGGCGTCTTCGGGCCGGCGCCGGTGATGCCCACGCCGACGGCGGCGAACGTGCCGGGTCCGCGTGACGGTGACCGCCCGCCTTCCCCCGCTCCCGGCAGGCTGTCCGTCTCCGTCGCGGCGACCTCCACCCGGGAGGACGAGGGGCGGCGCGGCCGCCGGATCAGCTGCACGGTGGCCCTCGCGGTGGCCGGGGCGATGGCCGCGGTGACGGTCGGATCGGTCTTCGTCCTCGACCTGCTCCCGGACGGCGGCAGGGACGACAACGCCGACGACGGCGGCCGCAACCCGTCGGCGACCGCGCCGTCGGAGCCCGGTTCCGGCGGGGGCGCCCAGCCCGTCCCCGGCCGCTACCTGGGCACCTGGGAGGGCCAGGCCGTCGCGGTCGAGGGCAACCTGCCCCTCGGCACCTTCCGCCTGACCGTCCGCGAGGCCGCGGTCGGCGCCCGGCTGGGCACCCTGCGCCACACCGACCTCTTCGGCGGCACCTGCGACGACGTACTGACCCTGAAGAAGGTGACCGGGAAGCAGGTCGTCGCGAGCGCCGTGGGCGCCGAGGGCAACCGCGACGTCTGCAACCAGGCCCGCCACACCGTGCTCCTCACCCCGGTCGGCGACGACCTCCGGTACGAGTCCGACAGCGAGGACTCGGGGCGGCCGAAGGCGCGGTTGTCGAAGGTCGGGTAGCGGCGACGCGGGCACGGGCGCGGGTCCCGCACCCGACCGTCCCGCCGCTCAACCCGGTACCACCACCGTGCGCAGCTCACCGTCGCCGAGGTGCAGCATGCCCTTGCCCGGCGCCACCGGGCCGCCGACCATGGCGCGGGAGACGCGCAGGCCGATGAGGTCGCCGCTGGAGGACTCCTGCGGGGAGAGCAGGATGCCGCGGCGGGCCTTCTTGGCGTCGACCTGCCAGCCGGAGAAGCCGCTGCACACGTCCTCCTCGTCACCGGCGATGACGAGGGCGAGGCCGCGTTCGGCGCCCCGGGAGACGATCTTCTTCATCTGGCTCTCGGCGTCGCAGTCCTCCAGGATCTCGCCGTCGTCGATCAGGACGGCGATCGGCTCCTCCGGGCTGGCCTGGTCGATCAGCTCCTCGAACTCGTCCTCGTCGATGTCGTCGCCGGTGAAGACCTTCAGCACGCCGTCCGCGCCGTCCAGTTGCCGCATCGGCGACTGGCGGGGCGCGGCGACGACCAGGCGGGTGCCCTGGGCGAGGAGCGACTGGGCGACGTTCATCAGGACGGTGGAGCGGCCGGACTTGGCGGGCCCCGCGATGACGAACGACGGTACGCCGTCGGCGAGATCGGGGCCGAAGCCGACGATCTCGTCGCCGCCGATGCCGATCAGCGCCCACAGCTTGGAGCGGGACGCCTCCGGGTCGCGCAGCTCCCAGGCCTCGGGGAAGGTGATCCGGCTGGGCAGGCTGTCGACGCGGAACGGACGCCGGGCGCGCGGCACTTCGGCGTCGCGGGCCGTCGCGGCCTCGCCGATCGCGGTGATCGCCGCCGCCTGGCCCTGGCCGGTGGTGTCCTCGGAGAGCAGCGCGAACTGCGTCTCCGTACCGGCCTCGTTGCGGAACGCGCGGCCCGGCGGGATCTCCTCGGGGACCTTGCGGGCCGGGATGCCGAGCGAGGCGAAGTCGCTGCGGTCGGCGAGGCGCAGACCGTACTTGTCCTCGGTGAGGGTCGCGATGCGGCCGACGAGGAGGGTGCGGTCACCGGTCAGGACCAGGTGGATGCCGATGCTCGCGCCCTCGCGCATCATCGTCTGCAACTCGTCGGTCAGCGCGCCGTGGTCCACCTCGCCGAGGGTCGGCACCCAGCCCTCCCAGCGGTCGAGGAGCACGACGATGTGCGGCAGCCGCTCGTCCTCGGTCACCGCGGCCCGCTGCTCGCCGATGTCGGCGAAGCCCTTGTCGGCCAGCAGGTTCTGGCGGCGGTCCATCTCCCCCTTGAGCCGGTTGACGAGCCGGACCACCCGCTCGGTCTGGTTGCGGCTGACGACCGCGCCGCAGTGCGGCAGCCGGGTCAGCGCGTTGAGGGCGCCGTTGCCGCAGTCGATGCCGTAGAGGTGGACGTCGGCGGTGGAGTGGGTGCGCGCCAGCGAGCCCGCGATGGTCCGCAGCACCTGGGAGCGGCCGCTGCGCGGGGCACCGCCGATCATCAGGTGCCCGAAGCTCGCGAAGTCGACGACGACCGGGCGGCGGGCCTGGTCGGAGGGCAGGTCCTCGATGCCGTACGGGGCGGGCGGCAGCTTGCCCGGGGCGGCGCCGGCGAGGACCGGGACCTCGACGTCGTCCAGCAGCAGCTTCTCGTCCAGCGCCGGCAGCCAGGGGCTGTGCTGGGCGGGGATGCCCATCGACCGGTTGGCGTCGCGCACCGCGTCGACCAGCACCTTGAGGTCGGTGATCTCGTCGTCCTCGCGCGACTCGGCCTTCGGCTTGGTCAGCGCGGCCCGGCCCAGGTCCTCCCAGCCGAGCGGCCCGACCCAGGGAGCGAGCGCGGCCGGGTCGGCGGCACCCGGCCGACGGCCACCCACACGGCCCGACTGGAAGGGGACCAGGGAGGAGTGGCCGAGGCGCACGTAGGCGCGGCCCGGGGTGTTCTTGGAGATGTGCCCGGCCTCCGGCGAGTCGATGACGTCGCTCGACTCGCCGCCGTCGGTCACGCGCAGCGCGATGCGGAGGTTGGTGTTGGCGCGGATCTCGGGGGAGACGACACCGCTGGGCCGCTGGGTGGCGAGCAGCAGGTGGATGCCGAGGGAACGCCCTCGCTGGGCGATGTTCACGAGGCCGGTGACGAAGTCCGGCAGGTCCCGCACCATGGACGCGAACTCGTCGATGACGATGAGCAGCCGCGGCACGGGCGCGTGCGAGGGGTCTCGCCTCACCAGATCCTGGTAGTCCTCGATGTCCTTGGCGTCGGCGGCGGCGAGGATGTGCTCCCGCCGCTTCAGCTCGGCGCCCAGCGACTCCAGGGCCCGCTCCACGAGGTGGGCGTCGAGGTCGGTGACCATGCCGACGGTGTGCGGCAGCTTCACGCAGTCCTTGAACGCGGACCCGCCCTTGTAGTCGACGAGGACGAAGGTCATGTTCTCGGGCGTGTTCGCGACGGCCAGCGCGGCGACGATCGTCTGCAACAGCTCGGACTTGCCGGAACCGGTCGTACCGGCGATCAGGCCGTGCGGCCCGTCCTTGCGCATGTCGATGCCGAAGGGACCGTCGTACGACTCACCGATGACGGCCATCGTCGACTGCCCGCCCATCCGCCACCGCGCGCTGATCGCGTCGGGCGTCGGCGGCTCCAGCTGGAGCACGTCGAGCAGCCGGCTGGCGCCGGGCAGCGCGGAGTCCTCGGTCTCGCCGCTGATGTCGCGCAGCGCGGACAGCGAGCGCGTCAGCCGCAGACACCACGCGGGCGTGACGAAGTCGGGCCGCACATCCGTGATCCGCTCGACCCCGGCCTCCTCGACCCGCAGCCGCAACTTCTCGGTGCGGGCCCGCTGTTCGGGCTCGGCGACCGCGTTGCCGTGCCAGGCCTGGAACGACGGGAACCCGCCGGGCGTCTGCTGTACGGCGGCCTGCTGCCCGCTCTCCTGCCGCCCCGGGTCCTCCGCCTTGGGCTCGGCGACGACGAACGCCTGGCACTCGCCCGGCAGGAACCGCTCCTCGGAGTCGAGGCACACGGCGAACATGGACACCGCCGGCCCCTCGCGCAGCAGCCGTACGACACCCGGCAGGGACCGCAGCCGGCGCGACCCGTCCCAGACGACGACGATGTCCGGGTCGCTGAAGCTCGTCCCCGGCCCGCCGCCGCCCTTCTGCTCGGCGGCCTTCTTGCGGGCGTCGAGGATCTGCGTCAGCTCGCCGATGCGGGCGCCGACGGTCTCGGCGTCGGTCCCGATGAGGACGTTGACGTCCTGACCGCCGGAGGGCCGGGAGTGCGGCAGCCAGCGCACCCAGTCCCACCCGGGCCGCGCCGAGTTCTCACTGAGCACGTAGAACTGCACGTCCATGGGGCTGTGCAGCGCGGCCGTCTGCGCGACCGCCCAGCGTCCGAGCGACCGGGCGGAGTCCCCTGGGCCCGCGACGCCGATGACACCGAGGGAACGCAGGGAGAGCGCGACGGGCGCGTCCTCGATCTTCCAGGTGACCTGGCGGCGGTGGTCGTCCTGCTCGGGGTCGTCGAGGACGACCTCGGAGGGCAGTTGCCCCGTACCGAAGCGCAGCAGGAGATGGTCGCGGTCGGTCCGCCGCCGCTCCCACAACCGTGTCCGCGGCCCCGTCCCGACGGACAGCACGACCGCCGGATCGGGAATGGCGTGCCGCCGGTCGGTCCGCTCGGTGACGAGCGCGTCCTGCGCGTCCTTCTCGATCCGGGCCTTCTGCTCCTCGTACTCCTTGACCTGCTTGGCGTGGGACTTGCGCCCGTGCTTCTTGTCGTTGAAGTAGTTGGCGAAGAGCAGGATGGGACTGAGTCCCGCCATGATCAGGTAGTACCAGCGCCCGAAGACCGCCACGGCCACCACCGCACCCACCAGCGGGGTCAGCGCCATCAGCCAGGGCAGCGGCCGTGCCTCGTACTCGCGGGGCGGCGAGGGCAGCCGGAAGTTCGTCTGCCGCTCCGGCGGACGCAGCCGCGGCGGCCGGTTGTAGTCCAGCCCGACGCCGTCCTCGGACCACTTCAGGGCGGCGTTGGGCGGCGAGTACCGGGCCAGCTCGACGAGTGAGTTCCCGACGGCTATCTGCGCGCCGAGCGGCCACTCGTCACCGTCCCGGTCCTTCATGGACTCGCCGTCGAGGGTGACCTCTTCCTTCTCGGCGTGCACGGCGACCTTGCAGGTGCCGTCGGTGGAGACGGAGAGGGTGAGGGCGCGCGCGTCGACCTCGGGATCGTCGATCCGGACGTACGACGCCGCTCCGCTGCCGATGTCGTACTTCCCTACGCCGAGCCGGTGCACGAACCCGGCCCCCGGCCCGCCGACGATCCGCAACTCCACCAGCCCGGTGGGCTCTCCGGGCAGACACCCGGACGGATCCTGGAGGGAGACGACGGCGCCCTCGCGCAGCGGCGAGCCGACCACGGTGGCGGAGGGATCGACGGCGTACCCGTCGACGTAGACGAGCGGCGCGCCGCTCGCCGGCGCCTGCCGCTGCTGCCCGATGGGGATGACCTGCGCGCCCGCGACGCCGACCTGCTTGGCCAGCTCCTCGGCGATGTCCCCCACGGTGGACTCTGGATCGGCGTCGAGCACGACATCGGCGGTGCCACCGCCGAACGGGTCGACGACGGTCAGGGTCAGTCGCACGCTTGTCCTCCCCAGGCGAGCCCCTGGAGCCGCTTCCACACCACGGCTCACAGTCCAGGCGACGATATCCGCTGGGTGTCGCGGTCCGGCAACAGGGAGGTGACCGGACGTTCCCGAAGGCAACGCAGGGATGTGACACCAACGGCCTCACCCGTAAGCTGCTGCCTCAAGAGCGGACGATCACACCGGTCGTGACATACGACCGGTCTGACCGGTGCGCCGGTTCGATCCGCAAAGAGGAGCCACGGGGGTTGGCCCTGCGGCGTTGTGAGAGGAAGCGGCTTCATGGCCAAAGACCTTGACATCACATACCAGGACATGCGGGATGCGGCCAAGCATGTCGTGAAGGAGAAGGAAAAGCTCCAGGAGAAGCTCGACGGCCTCCGCAAGTACATCGCGAACCTGGTCGAGGGGGGCTATGTCACGAAGTCCTCCTCGAAGGCCTTCGACGACAACTTCGACGAGTTCACCAAGGGCGCGAAGGACACGCTCGACGGCCTCGACGGCATGGGCGACTACCTGACCACGGCCGCGGACAAGTTCGAGCAGATCGACGAGGAACTGGCCAAGCAGGCGCGGAGCAAGTGACTCCCCGCCGGTAGGCGTGCGCACTGCCGCTCGGAGCGGCCCTCGGAGACTTGTTCCGGGGGCCGCTCCGTGAAGGTTGGCCTCATCCGGCCCGTTCCTTGACGGGGCTTGATCGATGAAGGGTCAATCAGGCGTATGCCTCGCAAGGCTGTCGACTGCCACCCGCCGAGACCGGATGAATGCATGAGTGACCTGACCCTTGACGACACGATTTTTCAGCATTTGAAGACGACCTTCTCCACAATCAGCGACCGCATGGAGGCCACCCGCCGCAGCCTGCGTGGCGCGGACGCCTCGGCTGTCGGAGAGAGTCAGCTCATCGAGGACGTGCAGGACTTCGCCGACGAGTGGGGCTACGGCATCAAGCAGCTCGGTAAGCACACGCAGGGTGCGGTGAAGATGATCAACACGATCGGTGACACCTTCGGCAAGCTCGACCTGGAGCTGGCCGAGTCGCTGAAGGCCAAGAAGAAGGGGAAGTGAGCGTGGCTGGAAAGCGCCCCGCCTTCCCTCACATCGGATGGGATCCGACGCCGGGCGACGTCGAGGACACTCGTGAACTTGCCAAGAAGCTCGGGAGTCTGGCAGGTGAGCTGGGCACCGCGGTCCGGGAGCTGGAGCGCATCGAGTGCGGTGCGTGGAAGGGGAAGACCGCGATCGCCTTCACCGAGTACATAGGTGAAGACGTCACTCCTCTCATCCGCAAGAGCTACGAGTCCTTCGACAAGGCCTCGCGTGCCCTGCACCGTTGGGCCGGCGAATTGCAGGACTTCCAGGACGAGGCGAACCGGCTGGAGAAGTCCGCCGGCGAGAAGCTCGACGACCGGGCCGAAGCCGAGGCGAAGGCCGAGGGCAAGGGCAGTAAGGAACTCGGCGAGGCCTCCAGTGCGGTCGACGGAGTTGTCCAGAAGGTTCACGCCCTTGAGGAGAGGTACAAGGCGGCCGCCCGGCAGATCAGCAAGGAACTGGACAAGGCTGCTGACATCGCACCGGATGAACCGGGCTTCTGGGACAAGCTCGGCAAGGGCATCGCCGATGCCTGGGACGCCACCGGTGACTGGCTGAAGGAGCACGCCGACCTCATCAAGGCAATCGGCGATGTGCTGAGCGATGTGACGGCCGTGCTCGGCATGCTGGCCATCATCACCCTGCCGTTTCCGCCCCTGGCCGCGATCTTCGGAACGGCCGCCCTCATCGGCAGCGGTCTCGCGCTGGCGACCCATGGAGTGGCCATGGCGGCGGGTGCGGACGTGAGCTGGGTGACGATGGGCACGGACGCACTGGGGCTGCTGCCAGGAATCGGCATGTTCGGCAAGGGCGTGAAGGTTGTCGGGGAGTCGGCCAAGGCGGCCCGGGGCTTGGCGGCGGCCAAGGTCGGCGCGTTGGGCAAGGGGTTCCAATCCACGAACCTCGGTTCGTCTCGCGTTCTGGTTGCCTTCGGCAAGTCTTCCAGGATCGTCGAAGGTGGGCTCGGCAAGGCCGGTCTGGTGAAGATCGGCGGCCAGGGAAGCTTCGTTCACGAAGTCGCGCATGCCAGCAGTGGGCTCAAGTCCCGTATGGGTGGTCTCGTGAGTGCGGGCTATCACGAGGGGCAGTGGCTGGGCACCAAGGGGATCAACACCTTTTTCAAGGGCAACATGGATCCGTTCAGTGGCCTCGGTAGAACCGTCGACGCAGGACTGAAGATCGCCCCCAAGGTGGGGACACACATCAGCAGTGCCGTTTCGGGGGATTAGCCTTGAAAGGCGGAAGGCCGCACTGACCACCGTCGTCGGAGAGGGAAGTCACGAGTGAACGTCTGGCAGCCGGAGTCCGGTGAAACGCTGCTCGCACGCGCGCCCGTCACCTTCGCGACGGGGGCGGCGCCACATGTACGAGGAATGCGCTGGTTTCGCGACGCGGAGCGCAACGACATCCAGCATGACCTTCAGGGGTGGCCGGAAGGCCCGTCCTTCTCGCCCCGCTCAAGCGGTGACACCGTCGCACACCGCTTGTTGAGGGGCGCCGCAAAAGTCACCGGAGCGACCGTCATGGCGGCCCTGGGTGCCGCGGGGGGCAACATCTCCACGCCCTCGTCCGCAGACTCCGGCTCGGACACACCCAGCGACCCCGCGAATGAGGTAGATGACTTTCCCGTCATGTGGGCCGCCCCGGACACGGTCGCCAGGACGCTTCCCTGGCAGTTGGATCCGGGCCGTGCGGATCAGAAGCACTGGCGAACGCATCTCATCGTCACGGACCGCAGGGTCCTCGTCGTCCAGCTTCCCTACGACGGGAAGAAGTTGGAGGCGGTCGACGACGAGATCCTGTGGCAGATTCCGCGCACGGAAGTCGCTGCGGTCGAGCCGAGGAATTTCAAAGAGGGCGAAGATTTTACGATCGCCTTCACGGACGGTTCCTGGTGCAGGTTGAGCTGCAGATCGCGGAGGCAGTTGACTCGATATCTCATGCGAGCACCGGAGCTGCTCTCCGTGGCCGATCTCAATCCGGCGCAACGGAAGGCTGTTCTGGACTACGCGAGAGAGATCGAGATGCCGGGTTCTGTCACGCCCGTCATCACGCGAAATTCTTGCGGTCACCTCAACGTCGATATCCTTCTCCCCGATCGGCTCACCTCGGCCTTCGGTGCCTCTGAAGAAAATATCGTGCTGGATGAAGAAGGGTGCGAAGTCGCTTTCTCGGACTACCACCCCGAAGACCTCTGAAGCTGCGGTCGTAGCTGCGGTCGTTCCCTTCCCTACTCGATGCATCGGTTCACATGACCTCCTCTGCTGGTTCCTCCTCCGCCGTTCTTCCCGCATCGTCGGCCGAGCCTCCCCCGATATGGTTTCTGGCGCCTGAGGGGTTCTTCGCACTGCCGTTGGCCGACGGCCCCGCGGAGCGGGCCGAACGTGCGGAGTCCTTCGTGCGACAGCTCTACTCGCGTGGGGATGAGGAGGTCTGGAACCCCGCCGCACCCGTCTACGCGACCTTGGCCGAGAGGATCGGGGACACGGGGGTGTCCTACGCCGCCCTGGGGTTGTTCTCCACCTCCGAGGTGGAACGCGCCACGACGGGCGATGTCGCCAGGCACGACCTCTCCGGGGGAGCCGCCCAGTGTGCGTTCACCCTGGCGGCCGTTCCCACCGATCACGATGCCGATGCCACCGACGTGGTCGCGCAGGGCATTGTGGCCATCCTGTCGAAGGACACGTTCAACGACGTTCAGTGGCTCGACCTCCCCTGTGGGCCGGCGGTCTCGTGCGTCACCTGGCGGCAGTACCAGCTCAACCCCGAGGTCACGGCCACAGGGGAGCCGACGGACCTCGTCACCGCCGAGATCCAGGTCCATGTGCCCTTCCCGACCGGCCCGTTCACCGCGGTGTTCACGCTCGTCACGGCCTCTGTCGATCAGTGGACCGAATTCGTCGACATGATGGCCGGGATCCTTCAGACGATCTCCTTCACGGATCCTGCCGAGGCCCTTGCCGAGTAGTCCGCCATCACCGTGTGCCGACCCAGGTGCCCGAAGAAGGGACATACAGCAGAGGTGATGCGTGAGACCTCGCAGGCTCTCCGGGCCCCGGGGTCAATGCGTCGTGGCAGGGAGCCGCAGCGTTCGCGCGAAGTCGTCCAGGGGCTCCATGGCCGCGGCGATCACTTCCGGATCGTCGTGGTGCCCGCGGAGTACGACGTCGGGTAGGCCGGGCGGGGTGTGCCAGTGGTACGTGACCGAGGTCATCATGATGGTGCTGTCCGCAGGATAGGAGCGGGTGACCCGGACGCCGTCCGCGCCCAGGTACGGGGAGGCGAACGGAATACTGCCGGATCGCTGCTGCCACTCGGGGATGTCAGGGTGCGGCACCGTGAACGCGGTGGCTCCCTCGCAGGAGGACGGGTCAGGGGCTTCGCAGTGGAGGCGAGTGGCGTGCATCACCAGAGGCATATAGGTGAGTGGGACGGGGCGATAGATGAACGCCTCGTCGGCCTGGAGCTTGTCCCGGAGGATCACGATCGTCTGCTCGTAGAAGCTCTTCTGAAAACGGCGGAGTTTACGGGTGAGTTCGATTCCGTGTATGGCAGCCAGTTCGGACAAGGTCGCATCGAGCCAGTCCTTGAACGTCTTCTTGTCCATCTGGAGCCAGAGATAGTCCCAAAGACCCTTGTTGGCATCTGTATCGACATGAAGAGCGCCGAGGTCGGCGCTCCACAGGGTGCCTTCAGACATGAGCGGTCACTTTCGTCGGGGCATGGGCAGGGTGCGATCCATCAGGCATAGCTCCAGCGGAAGGTGCCCATCACGGCATCGAACAACTCAACCAGGGTGTCGTAGAAGGCGGGATCCGAACCGGGGGCGACCAGAGCGCTGAAGGAGAACGCGAGGTACTGGTCGGGGGTGCTGTCCGGGACCGGAACGAAGTACTCGACGCGGCGGTGGGCAACGTCCACCCCCTGGGCCGCATCCGCGGGTACGTCTCGCTCCGAGCGCAAGGCTGCGGTGTCGTCGAGTTCCCGCGCCTTGGCGCCGGGCGTCTGGGAGGCGAGCGCGGCCAGGACGGCTTCCGGGCCGGTGTCGGGCCTGACCCGTGGAACCTCGATCGGCGCGGAAGCCACGATCGAAACGGGGAGCGCGACGCCGTGGAGTCGTTCGGTGGGAAGGTAGAGGGTCATTCCCCCCTTGGCGCGGGCCCGGCGGACGACCTTCTTCAATTCCTGGATCAGTTTCAGCCGGGCCTGCGGAATGTCGTCCCTGGGAAATCCGGCGGGTAGCTGTGCGACAGCCTTGCGGACGATGCGTTCCATCGCCTCCTTGGTTCCGCTGTGCAGCGGAATCACGTCCCAGCCGGGCGGCGGCACCAGGTTGAATCCAACGGGGGCTCGACGAGGTTCAGCGGTGATCATTTTGCTCCCGAGTCACTTCCACGGCATAGGTAATGCCTACGAACAGCGCCCACGCCGGGGCAGCGATCATGCCTGGCCAGAAGCCGAAGAACAGGGAAGGGAGGAAGAAACCGCCCCCCATGGCGAGATCTCGGGTGAGGTAAGGCGGACGGGCCGCATGCCGGGGATATTTTGTGAAGACCCAGACGTAGTGCAACAGGCAGCCGATGATGCCGGCCTCGTAAACGTACAGTACGTCATTCATCAACGACTTCGGCACCAGGATCATGATTCCCAATACCGGCAGGAACAGCGGCATTCCGATGATCAACGTCAGCCGAAGCCGTCGGTTGGGGCCGGTGCCGATTCCGGTGCGGCCGGCTTCGGCCTCGACAATGCGTCGCGCCGAGTTCAGATCCATGGCATTCCTCACCAGTGGGTGTCGGGGGCCGGCTTCAGGGTGTTGTCCTTCCAGTCCGAGTACCCCGCGTTGTAGGGCTTCTCGTCTGTTCCCCATTTCTCCTTGGTCCAGCTCGTCAGATCGCTCTTCCCCAGCGCCTTGTCCGTGACGTCCATCGCCATTCCCGTCCAGGCGATGCCGAGGCCCACCTGATAGGACTTGTACGCCTTGTCCGCTGCGGCCCCCGCCGCCGCGGGGAACGTGGCCTTGTTCGCCTGCAGCATCTTTGCCATGCCGGCCATCTCCTTGTCGCCGAGGTGTACCAGCGTCGACAGCGGACTGACCCTCAGTGGGTTCTTGGCGACCAGGCCGACGTTCTGGGAGATGGACTTGCGTATGTCGTTACGGGCCGTGCGGACAATCTGTCGTCCCGCTCCTTCCGGCATTCTGGTCATCAGGCGGCCCATGTCGTCCATGACGCCCTTGACGCCCCTGAGCCCTCGGCTCAGCCCGGCGGTCCGGGCAGCCTGAGCAGCGCCCACGGTCGCCTTGGCACCACTGGCGAGCTTCGCGGCCGCCCCGAGGCCGCCCACGACGAGCAGCCCACCCACGACGTCGAAGATGACATCTGTCCAGGTGGCGTCGCCCGATGCCACCAGCAGGAGTCTGAGCCCGATCGTCAGCGCCGCGATGCCGAGGACAAGCAAGTTCAAGCCGGGAATGGCGAGTGCCAGGAAGCCTGCCGCCGTCGCCACCCAGCCGAGAACATCGATGAAGGCTTTGATCCCGTCCGCGTGATCATGGACCCAGCCCTTGACGTCGTCCCACCACGAATCCTCGATCACATCGTCGATCTCGTCGCGGATCTTGCCCGCGTGATGGCTCGCGCGGGTGTCCCGGTTGCCGGTAATGGTGCTCAGCCGGGTGCGGTACGAGTGGAGGGGGTCGTCGTGGGGATGCTCGGTGCCGCTGGGTGGGGCCTGCGGAGCGTCCTTGTCACCGGAGTCGGCCTTCTTGGCCTTGTCGGCCTCGACCTCGGCCTCCTTCTCCTTGGCCTGGCGCAGCACCTTGTCCGCGTCGCTCTGGAAGTCCTCCAGTTCGTTCGACCACTTGGTCAGGTGGCCGTGCACCCGTTCGTACCGTCCGGCCACCTCCCGCATGTGCTTCTCCAGCGTGGAGGACTCGTCCCGCAAGGTCTTTACGTATTTGCCCTTGAGGGTCTCGTCGTCGCTGATCGCCTTGAGGTTCTTGGCCTGGTCCCGGAGCTTCTTGGCCACCGAGACCATGTGCTTGACCTCGGCACGGATCTCCTCCGGATCGCCGGGAACGGGATCGGATGCGCACAGCGGCTGCCAGTCCACCGGACGGCGCTTGGATGTCGGTGTCACGGCGTCACTTCTTCTGCTTCTTCTTGTTGGCATCGGCCAGCTGCTTGTCGAGATCCTCGAAGGCCTTCTTGCTGCCGGCCACGAGCTTGCCGACCGATTCGATGGATTCGATGAGCCTGGTGCGGTAGTCGTCCCAGTTGTCGACGAAGTCCTCCATCGCCGAGGCAATGTCACCGGCGCCCCAGTGCTCCTTCATGTCGTCGCGCCGGTTCTCGATGTCCTCGAAGGTCTTCTTGAGCTGGCCGAGCTTGCGCTCGCAGTCCGCGAGGAAGTCGTAGTCGACCGTCAGATCCGGTTCGCCCACAGTGGCCCCTCCCCGCGCACGCGCTCTCGCTGTTCCGCCTTCACCGGTTGACCGCCTGTATCTCCTGTACGACGACCTCCTGGCCGTTCCCGAACGTCCCGTCGGGCAGGTCGCCGCCCGCTCCACCGGAGCCCGTCCAGGCGACCTCCCACGTGACCGTTGCCTGGAGGTCGAACGCGCCGTCTCCGGAGCTGCGGAGGTACTTGACGCCGCACGGCGGGGTCCGGTCGGCGTTGCCCTTGGTGTAGGGCTCGCCGATCGATCCGTCGTCGTTGATCGCGCACTCCCCGGAGGCGGGGTAGGTCTCGGCGTCCGGCGTGCCCGGCTCCAGCTTGAGGGAGACCGGGGTGGCGGTGGTGGTCGCCTGGATGTTCACGCCGCCCACGTCGAGCGACGCGGTGACGGACACCTCGTCGAACTTGGCCCGGTCGAGCCAGGCCCACGTCGGCAGGTTGACCTTCGTCGCGCCTCCGGGGGCGAGGGTGACCGCAGTGTCGGGGACCTTGATCCTGGCGTAGGCGAGCTGGGCGAGGATCTCCGGGGTCACGGCGTTCTCGACCTCGGGGGCCTCCCCGTTCTCGACCCAGAACGTCTCGGTGTCGCAGGCGAAGGCGGCCGGGTCACCCGCTTCGGCGCGGTCCTCGTCCCGGACCGAGTCCCACCAGATGCCCTTGCCGGCTTCCTTCTTGTTGAAGTCGTCGTAGGGCTCCCCGTTGATGTAGTGGTCCTGGGAGAGGCGGTAGGCCTCGCCCACTCCACTCGCGTGGGGTATGTCCCAGCGTTCGCGGAACTCGTCGGCGAACTCGTCCGGGGTCCACTTCGGCTCGTACCAGCAGGCCGGCGGGCTCCAGCCCCCGGCCGGGGTGAACCCTCCCGGGCTCTCCTCGCCGCCCCCTCCGGTCGATCCGGTGAAGACGATCCGTGATTCGAGGGTCTGACCCTTGTCCTTGTCGTTGGTGCCCTCGACGTCGAACTGGGACCCGCCGGGGTCCTTGCCGAGCGCCGTGCCGGCGGTGGCGAGCACGCACGTGGCGGCCAGCGCCCCCGTCGCCGTCACGAGCCGGGCCTTTCTCACTGCACGCATGTCTTGCTCCCCCGTACAGAAGTGCCGTCCGTCGTACGCCAGACGCCCTGGTCGTTCTTCTCCAGCCGGGTGTTGTACAGCACGTAGGAATCGCTCGTGGCCGGAGACTTGTCGACCTTTCCGGTCTTTCGCTCCTTGTTGTACGCCTTCGTCTCGTCGGCGCAGAACGAGACGCCCGCGGACTTCGCGTCGAAGAGTTCGACCTTGGGGTCGAAGTACCGGGTGGTGCCGGTGTACGTGATTCCGGCGTCCAGCCACTTCTGCACCCACTTCACGGACGTGGTCAGCGCCTTGCCCTCGTAGTAGAAGGTCAGACCCGCCGTGTCCGTCTTGCCCTGCACGATGGCGTCGTTCATCGCCGACTGCGCCCGCGCCGCGTCGGCGAGGGCGGCGTCCTTGGCCGTGTCGCCCGTCTCCCACTTCTCGAAGACGTCCTGGACGTCCTTCGGAAGCGTGATGTCCGGGCGGTCGGCGGAGTCCGACGCGGCGTCGCTCGGCGCCGTGGCCGACGGCGAGCCCCCGGTGTCCGCTCCCGCGATCTTGTCACCGTCGTCGGACTTGTCGTCCCCGCCGCCGCAGGCCGTCAGAAGCAGCGCTGCCGTTGCAGCGAGCGCGGTGGCAACGGGCAAAGAACGGCGCTTCACAGTGAGCTCCCCCGTGAGACAAAGATTCGGTCAAGAGATCTGACGGTAGTCGTGGGGTTGTTGGTTTCGCCAGAGCGAACTTCCCTGAGAAGAGGGGCAATACCGGGCGTAGAGGGCGCTTCGGGGAGCGGGCCGTGTGGCCATGACACGCTCGTTAGAGTGATCCCGGACACGCGAGGTGCGGTTGAAGGGCTGGGGGCACGTGGCGGACGACATACCCCGCACCGGCGGCGGATCCGTGTGGTGGCGCGTGCACTGGTTCCGCTGGTTGCTGTTCAGCCTGATGTGCGCCGGCGGCTCGTTGGGGCTCTCCTGGCTGGGACCCGTGGTGCCGCTCCCTGCCGTCGCGCGGGCGACAGGGCTGCTGCTTGCCGTCTTCGTGCTCCCACTGGCGACGCTGCTGGTCCCGGTGCTCGCGTTGCGGCGGGTGCCGCGCAAGAAGAGGAAGGTCGCCTGGCAACTCATCGTCCCTGTGATCACCGGTGTCGCCATGGGCTTCCTGGGGACCGGCGCGGGTGCTCAGGAAGCCCTGACGGACCGGGGCCTGTGGACCGAAGCCATGGTCGTCGGCATGGACGACAGCGGCACCAACCACTGCGACCTCCGCTCCGTCGACGGACGGGCGATATCCCCCTCGCTCTCGGAGGGCGACGGCTGTGAGGACTGGGTCGAGAAGGGCGACGAGATGCGCGTGCGGTACGACCCCGAAGGCATCGCCGGCCCGACTACGGACAGGGACATCAGCTACAACGGAGGGTTGCTCGCGCTGCTCTTCGGGGCGGCGGTCGTGATGGGGACCTGGGGTGGCGTGCGGCAGAGCAGGTGGGATCGGGAGTATGACGGGAGCTGACCGGGGGGCGCTCGGGGAGAGGGGCGACGGTCGCATCCGGGTGCGGGACGTGGTCGGGCTGTTGCTGTACCTCGTGGTCGGCGGGGCGCTGCTGGTCCTTGGCGTCGGGGGTACGCGGTGGTTCTCGCGTCACGTCGCGCCGGTGCTGTACGACCTGCCCGGTGGCTCCTGGGCAGTCGGGGGCGCTCTGGGGCTGCTCAGCCTGGTCGGGTGGGCCGGGGCCTCGTCGAGACGGTTCGAGAGCCCCGGCGCGGACGGTACGGGCAGGCCGGCGCGCGTGGCGCGGGTCGTGGCCCGTGGTGTGTGCTGGGCGGCCGCGCTGGTGCCGGTCTTCTTCCTGATCAGTGGCCTTCGTGGCAGGAACTGTCGCTCGTACGAGCCTGGTTGCGCGTACATCTCCGGGACCGGTCCGGCGGTGCTCGCGTACGTCGTCGTCGCGGGCGGAGTGGGCTGGCTCTGCCACCGGTGGCGCCGCGCTCGCATCGAGGAGCGCCGTGCGCGGGAGCGCGAGCGTTTGCGCAAGTTGCGGAAGAAGGGCAAGGGCAAGAGCCGCGGCGTCAGGTAGCGATGGCCACGGCAAGGGCCGCCGAGCCTCAGGTCAGCGCCCCCTTCGGCAACTCCACCGTCTGGAAACGCACCCAGCGCCCCACCCGCTCACTCCGCCCCGCCGCCATGAACAACAGGAACGGCGCCGGAACCCCCACCACCGCGACCACCCACCCCGGCAGGAACCACCCCAACTGGGACACGCACAGGCAGCAGACGAGAAGCGCCGTGCCGGTACGGGCGAAGTCGGCCGTGGCCGCCGTGAGGCCGTGGTCCGGATGCGGCCGGAGACGGGCGGCGGCCAGGAGGCCCGCGGCCGCGCCCGCGTGCAGGCCCCAGAGGATGCCGCCAGGGAGGAACATCGCCGGAGCGCCCGCCCTCGGGAAGGGAAAGTTGCGGCCGAGTACGAGGCCCACGACGGCCCCGGTGCACACCGCGGTGAGGACGACCACCGTCGCCAGGTGCTCGCGGACCTGAGCGGGCGGGGCCTCCCCGGGCCCTGTCTCGCGGAACACCGAGCCCGAGACCACCGCGTACACCACCGTGCCGATCACCAGTCCGATCGCCGCGCCGAAGAGGCCGCCGCTCCTGCCCGGACCGTCGGTTGCGGGGAACAGCCCCTCCACCTGCCAGGCCACCGGCGCGAGCAGCAGGACGAACAGCCAGTAGCCCGCCAGCAGAGCCCAGCCGGCTCCGAGGCGCGCGCCGCGCAGCCGCGCCACCGGCGTTTGCAGCAGGCCCGCCACGGGCAACGCGATCAGCGCCCAGGCGAAGATGAGGGCCTCGCCCGCGCGGCCCCGTTCCTCAGCCTTTGCCCTGGCCCACTCGAACAAGCCGACGGCCTCGGGATTCAAGGTCAACAGCACCGTCAGGACGAGCGCGCCGACGCCCGCCGTGACACCCGCCGCGATGCGCAGCCGGAGGACGCTCACGTCCTTACGCCAGCTTCGCGTTCTGCGCCTTCACCACGGTCGGCGAGAGCTTCGCGTCGCTCGGCCTGGCGTTGGCGATCGCCATGCCGTCGACCGAGAAGTAGACGGCGAGGGTGTCGCCGCTGCGGACGACCTCCGTGTGTACGACGTGCTGAACGTCGCGGACGGTCAGCGTGGACTTGAAGCCGAGCGCCTCGTCCCCGGCGGGCGTGACCTTCTCCGCCGTGACGGAGTCGTAGGGGCTCTCGGTCTCCTTCGACTTGGCCGTGAAGCCGCCGCCGCACCCCTCCACGGCCTTCTTCACGTCGGCCAGCGCGGACGCCGCGCCCCCGGACGCGTAGCTGGTCAGGGTGATGTACGTGTAGCCGTTGCCGCTCTTGCGCTCCGACTCGATGTGTCCCGAGACCGAGCGGGTCAGGTCGGCCCGGGGGTCGCCCAGCGGCAGTTGGTTCATGGCGAGCGCCAGCGGCGCACAGTCGGGCTTGTCCGTGGTCACCTCGTCGGGGGATTTGGCGAAGAGGAACTCGTCGTCCATCTCGTTCACGTTGAGTCCGTCGACCTCTGACGTCGTGACCATCGTCTTCGCCAGGTACTCCGCCGGTGCGGGCTGCTTGGCCGCGGTCTCGGTCGTGTCCGGCTTTCCGGCCGCCGGGTCCGCGTCCGAACCGGAGTCCCCACCACACGCCGTGAGCGCGGCGAGGGAGAGCAGGGTCAGGGTGGAGAGGGCGGTCTTCGTGGCGCGGTTCATCGAGGCTCCTTGGTGGGGGAGAGGAAGAGATCAGGGCCGGTGGCGGCAAGTCGGCGGTTAGGCCTCGGCCACCAGCTTCCGCAGTTCGGAGGAGAGTTCCGGCACCCGGGCGCCGGCCGCCTGTGCCGTCGCGATCGCCCTCACGTAGGCCAGCGCCTCCTCCCGCAGGCGTTCCTTCTCCCTGCCCTGGCGCCGGCCGGCCAGCCAGACGTACAGGGCCAGGGGTACGAGGACGAGAGCGCCGTAGCCGGCCGGCTCACTCGACGTCGCGGCATAGGCCGCGCCACCGCCGCCGACCAGGATCAGCAGGCAGCCGGCCTCGTCGTGCCAGCCGCCCTCGTTGACCCTCGACTCGTACTCCGACACGGCGGCGGGCTTCGGCGGTACGGCGACGGGAGCGGAAGGTGCCCCGGGAGTGGGGACGTCCGTCGCCGGGGGCCGGACGTCCAACGGCGCTGCGGCCGGATACGACGGCACCGGCGCCGCCCCCTTCCCGCCCTCGGGTGACGACCTGCCCTCCAGCCACGGCGGGATGTGCGTCAGTGGGATGCCGTGGGCGCGGGCGATGCCGAGGGTCTCGCGGTAGCCGGCCAGCGTGGGATGGTTCAGCGCGCGCTTCCAGCGGGTGTACGCGTACACGACCAGGGCGGTGCCGACCACGACGAGGCACCCCGAGGCGGCCAGTACCGCGATCAGGCGGTGGCCGCTCAGCGTGCGGATCGTCGGGACGACGGCCGGCAGGAGCAGGCCCACCGTCAGTGCGAGGATCCCGAGCCATGCGGACGGGTGCCGACGCTCCCCTTCCATCGCCTGCCGCCGCTCCGCGAGCAACGCGCTCACCGCGCCGTCGTCCATGTAGTCGACCCCGTGCCGGGCGCTCACGGCGCCTATCGCCTCCGCGGCCCGCGGGTCGGCGGCCAACGCCGTCCCGTTCACTGGAAGAAGGTCCATCGACGCCCCCGGTGATCTCTCCGTGCTCGCCCCGTCACTGATCCGAGCGAAGATCATGGCACGCCGGGTCCGCTCCCTCGTGAGTGAATCGTGCAGGCCTGATGGGCGCACCGTGACGAAGAGCACGCGGACGGTGCCCGGCGGTACCGCTCGTGGATTCGCGCGTGCACAGTTGAAGTGCCGTTTGCCGCGCGGTACTCAAGGGGGTTCCGTGGGCGCGAAGTTGCAGATGAGTAACGGTGGGCGGGGTGGCGGTACGGGGGGCGGGGACGCCTTGAGGGGCTTATGTGTGGCTGATACGGTGCGATGGCTTGACACCCGCCTCACTGCTGGTCATTCGCCCAGGTAGGACGGGTGTGTGAGGGGATGTCCCGGGGCGTCACCGGTGGGGTGGGCGCGAGTGGACTGTCCGAATTTGCAGACGATTCTGCGTACTTGGGCCGTCCTGGCTCGGGTGTGAACGTGGCAGACAATTTCTTGGTCGTACGGGGAGCGGTTGCGTGAAGATCCAGGAGCGTACGGGGGCGGGCGCGGGGCGTTCCGCGGCTCCGGCTCAGCCGTCGGTCGGTGACCGGCTTCCCAGCCCTCCTCGCGAGCGCAAACCCGCGCTCGCCGCGTTGGCGGTGCTGCTGATTCTGGTGGGTGCGCTGGGAGCCACGATGCTCGTGCTGCGGGCCGGGGACCGGGTGGAGGTCGTCAGGGTGACCTCCGACATCCAGGCCGGCGAGTCCGTGGGCAACAACGTCGAGTCCGTGATGGTGGCCGCCGACGACAGCATCAACTACATCCAGTGGACGCAGCTGGAAGCGCTCAAGGATCTCAAGGCCAAGTCCACGATCTTCAAGGACACGGTCGTGATGGGGCAGATGTTCGCGGAGCAGGAGCAGATTCCCGCGGGCAAGGCCTCCGTCGGTGTCGCCCTGAAGGAGGGGCAGTACCCGGCGGGCATCAAGTCGGGTGACATCGTCGCCGCCTACCGCGTCGGAGCCAACGGCTCCGGCAACGACTCCGACTCCTCCGGCAACGACGCGTCGTCGTCCGCCTCCGGTGGAGCGATCGTGCCGGACGCCCGGGTGAACGGCGTGTCCGAGGACAGCGACTCCACGGTGAGTACCGGAAGCAAGTCCCTCACCCTCCTGGTCGACGAGGCCGACGCCGCAGCCCTCGCCTCGGCCGCCGCCGCCGGCGAGGTCGCCGTCGTGCGCGTCCCCGGCAAGTAGAAGGGGCCCCATCCCATGGCCCTCATCGCACTGGCCGCCGACAAGGGTTCCCCCGGCGTCACCACCGCGGCCGTCGCCCTCGCGGCGGTCTGGCCGCGCCGTGTCCTGCTGGCCGAGACCGACCCGGCCGGCGGTGACCTGGTGTACCGGTCCGCCGCCGCGCACGGCGGTCCGCTGAACCCGAACACCGGCATGCTGTCGATCGCCGCCACCGCGCGCCGCGGACTCGTACCCGACCAGCTCTGGGACCACGTACAGCCGCTCAGCGGCGGCCTCGAAGTCCTCGTCGGGCTCGGCATCTCCGAGCAGGCCGCCGGGCTCGCGGGCCTGTGGCCCACCCTCGGCCGGGCCTTCGCCTCCCTCGCCGACTCCCCGAACGCGCCCGCCGACGTCATCGCCGACTGCGGCCGCGTCAGCGGCGACACCCCCGTGGCGGAGCTGTTCCCGCACGCCGCGCTCGTCCTCCTCGTCTCCCGTACCGAGCCGGAGGCCATCGCCCGCGTGCGCGACCGTGCCGCCGCCCTGTCCAACAAGCTGCACGGCGGCGCGCGCGGTGCCGCGAACGCCGGTATGCCGCTGATCGGCGTCGTCCTCGTCGCCGACACGAACAACGCCGCCAAGCTGTCCGGCCAGGTCAACGACATGCTCGTGCACGCCCAGACCGGCGCGCGCGTGGTCGGCACGATCGCCGACGACCCGGCGGGAGCGGACCAGTTGGCCGGGCGCAGGCGCGGGCGGCTGGAGAAGTCGCTGCTCATCCGCTCGGCCCGCAAGGTCACGTCGGACCTGTACCAGCAGTTCGGCGCCGCCTGGTCGATGCCCACCGGACCCACCGGACCCGCCGGCACCGGCATGTCCGGCCACGCGGGGGCCGGCCGATGACCGCTGTCGACCACTCGTTGGTCAAGCGGTTCCGGCAGGACGCCGGCGACCGCATCGCCGAGCAGCGCCGCCAGGACCAGGCCGGCGGCGTCACGCCGATGTCCACCGAGGACGAACGGCACTACGCCCGCGCGGTCATAGCCCAGATCCTGGAGGAGTACGCCCGCGCCGAGATCAACGCCGGGCGTACGCCGCTGGACGCGGAGACGGAGGAGGCGTACGCCGCCGCCGTGCACGCCGCGCTGTTCGGCGTCGGGCGGCTCCAGCCGCTCCTCGACGACCCCGAGGTCGAGAACATCGACATCAACGGCTGCGACCACGTCTTCGTCGGCTACTCCGACGGACGCGAGACGCGCGGCGAGCCGGTCGCCGAGACCGACGAGGAACTCATCGAGCTGATCCAGATCCTCGGCGCCTACTCGGGCCTGTCGTCCCGCCCCTTCGACTCCGCCAACCCGCAGCTCGACCTGCGGCTGCCGGACGGTTCGCGTCTCTCGGCGGTCATGGACGTCGCCCGGCGCCCCGCGCTCTCCATCCGCCGCGCCCGCATGGGCAAGGTCTTCATCTCCGACCTGGTCGGCAACGGAACCCTCGCGCCCGAGCTGGGCCACTTCCTGGCCTGCGCGGTCCGCGCCCGCAAGAACATCATGATCGCCGGTGCGACCAACGCCGGAAAGACGACGCTGCTGCGCGCCCTCGCCAACGAGATCCCGCCGCACGAGCGGCTGATCACGGTGGAGCGCGCGCTGGAACTCGGCCTGGACACCTTCCCCGACCTGCACCCCAACGTGGTCGCGTTCGAGGAACGGCTGCCCAACTCCGAGGGCCAGGGCACCATCAGCATGGCGGAACTGGTCCGCCGCAGCCTCCGTATGAACCCCTCCCGCGTCATCGTCGGCGAGGTGCTCGGCGACGAGATCGTGACCATGCTGAACGCGATGTCGCAGGGCAACGACGGCTCGCTCTCCACGATCCACGCCAACAGCTCGCACGAGGTCTTCAACCGCATCTCCACGTACGCCCTCCAGGCGTCGGAGCGGCTGCCGATCGAGGCCAGCCAGATGCTGGTGGCCGGCGCGGTGAACTTCGTCGTGTTCATCCAGCGGCGCAACAACTTCCAGAGCGGCGGCCGCCTCCAGCGCGTGGTCACCTCCGTCCGCGAGGTGAACGGCGTCGACGGCCGCGTGCTGTCCAGCGAGGTGTTCGCCGAGGCGCCCGACGGCCAGGTCGTACCGCACGCACCCATAGCCTGCCTGGAGGAACTCATCGCCTACGGCTACCGGCCCAACGGAACGTGGGGGTGACGCGGCGATGCAGATGAACACCCTCGCGGCCCTCGACTCGCTCGGCTCCATGGGCGGCCTGTTCTCCACCACGGTCCTCTACTCGATCGGCTGCGGAGTCGCCGTCGGCGGCGGCCTCGCCCTGTTCCTGGTCGCCGTACGCGGACTGCCCGTCAAGCCCGAGCACGAGAAGCGGCAGGCCAGCGAGCGGGTCAACGAGCTGATCCGCTGGGCGGGCCGGCGCGGCTCGGCCGCCGCCATCGTCGGCCTCGTCGTCCTGCTGCTCACCCGCTGGGCGGTGCTGGGCATCGCGGCCGGCGTCCTCGTCTTCTTCTGGGACCGCCTCTTCGGCGGCGCCGCCGAGGAACGCGCCGCCATGAAGCGGGTGGAGGCGCTCGCCTCCTGGACCGAGTCGCTGCGCGACACCATCGCCGGAGCGGTCGGCCTGGAGCAGGCCATCCCCGCCTCGGCCCGCGCCGCCGCGCCCGTACTCCGCCCCCACCTGGACTCCCTGGTCGACCGGTTGCGCTCGCGCACCCCGTTGCCCGACGCGCTCCAGCACCTGGCCGACGAGATCGACGACGCGTCCGCCGACATCATCGTCGCGGCGCTGATCCTCAACGCCCGCCTGCGCGGCCCCGGTCTGCGGCAGGTCCTCGGCGCGCTCGCCAAGTCGGCGCGCGAGGAGGTCGACATGCGTCAGCGCGTGATGGCGCAGCGCGCGTCGACCCGCCGCTCGGTGCAGATCGTCGTCGCGGTGTCGGTGCTGTTCGTCCTCGGCCTGTCCGTCTTCAACCGTGACTTCGTCGAGCCGTACGGTTCGCCCGTCGGCCAGCTCGTGCTGGCCTGCGTGTGCGGGCTGTTCGCGCTGGGCTTCTGGTGGCTGCGCAAGCTGTCGACCATCGAGACGCCGGAGCGCTTCCTGGTCCGGGACGGTTCGGATGTGCAGTTCGTACGTCCGCGCACCACGGGTCAGCCGGGTCCGCAGGGCCACCCGGGTCAGCCCGCGCAGCGACTGCCGCAACCGGCACAGCCGTCGCAGGCGTCTGGGGACGAGGGGGTACGACGATGAACCTGACCATGCCGGTCCTGGTCGGCGCCGTCATCGGCCTGGGCATCTACGCCCTGGTCCGCGCACTGATGCCGAGCAGACGCAGCCCGATCCAGCAGGTCGCCCGCATCGACGCGATGCGGGCGCGCGGTGCGGCGTACGGGTCGTCGCGGGCGGCGCAGGACACCAGCCGCCTCGGCTCGCTGCGGGCCCAGGTCGGCGCGCGCGTCGCCGAGCTGTACCTCCAGCAGGGCTGGGAGCAGCGCTCGCTGCGCGCGGACCTGGCGGTGCTGGACCGCAGCTGGGAGAAGTTCCTGGCGACGAAGGCGCTGCTGGCGGCGGGCGGTCTGTTCTTCGGCCCGTTCCTCTTCGCGATCGTATGGACGCTGGGCTTCGGCGACAGCCCGATCATCCCGGTCTGGCTGGCCCTGCTCTGCGCGGTGCTCTTCTTCTTCCTCCCCGACCTGGAGGTACGCAGGGACGCCGCGGAGAAGCGCCGTGACCTGCGGCGCGTCATCGGCGCCTACCTGGACCTGGTCTCCATGAGCCTGGCCGGCGGACGCGGTCTTCCCGAGGCACTGATGGCGGCGGCGGAGGTGTCGGACGGCTGGGCGACCCACCGGATCCGCAACGCCCTGGCCGACGCGCGCATCACCGGCATCAGCCAGTGGCAGGCGCTGGGCCAGCTCGGCGAGGACCTGGGCGTCGAGGAACTCAAGGACCTCTCCGCCTCGCTCGCCCTGGTGGCGGACGACGGCGCGAAGGTCCGGGAGTCCCTGGCCTCCCGCGCGGAGACCATGCGCCACCGCGAACTGTCCGAGATCGAGGGCAGCGCGGGCGAGAAGTCCCAGTCGATGCTCGTGGCGCAGCTCCTGCTGTGCGCCGGGTTCCTGGTGTTCCTGATCTACCCCGCGGCGATGCGGGTGTTCCAGGTGTGACGCCGGCGAAGCCAGTGACGCCAGCCGCAGGCCACTCCGGGCCGCATCGCTCCCAGAACCGACACGAGAGGACAGACTCACCATGAACGGACGCAACCTCCGCACCGGCACCACCGGCATCGTGCCCGTGGACTTCCTGATCACCTTCCTGCGGGCCCGCGTGGACCGCGCCCGCTCCGGCGAGCTGGACCGCGGCGCGTCCGCGGTCGAGTGGGTCATCATCTCCGCGGTCGTCGTCGCGATCGTCGGCGTGGTGGCCGCCATCATCAACGCCGCGCTCAGCGACGGCGCCAACAAGGTCGGCGACTGCATCAAGGGCGCGGACGCGGGCAAGACCTGCTGACCGGCCGACGTACGGCGCTGACGGGGACGATGTGACGGGACGGACGGGGACGGGGATGCCGGGTGCCGCGCGCGGCGTACGCGGCGTGCTCGGCGGCGCCTTGGGGGGCGTACGCAGACGGGTGGGCCGCAGGGTGGAGACGGCGCGGAACGCGGCGGCCACCCGCGGCGACGACTCCGGCATGACCGCGATCGAGTTCGTGCTGCTCACGCCGGTGCTGTTCTTCATGATCTTCGCGACGGTGCAGTTCGGGCTCTACTTCTTCGCCGACCACGTGGCGCAGGCGGCGGCCCAGGCGGGCGCGCGCAAGGCCCGCGCGACGGCCGACGCCCAGCCCGGCGGCTGGCGCGGCGAGGCACAGGACGTCGTCGACAGCTACATCCGCCAACTCGGCCCGCAGCTGGTCCTGTCGCCGGACGTGAAGCTGCTCCAGCCGGAACAGGACACGGTGGGCGTGGAGATCACGGCGCGCATCCCGACGGTGTTCCCGGGCCTGGACCTGACGGTGCACGCGCAGTCGATGGGCCCGGTGGAGCGCTTCGTGCAGGAGGGGGAGAACTAAATGGACGCGACCCCCTTGGCGGGACCGGGCCGCCGCCCTGGCGGCGACGAGGGCCTGTCCACCATCGAGGTGGTCATTCTCGCCCCCGTGATGATCCTCTTCATCCTGGTCCTGGTCGCCTTCGGTCAGTTGGTCGACGGCCGTGGCGCGCTCGACGGCGCGGCGCGGGACGCCGCCCGCGCGGGCTCGATCCAGAAGGACCACGGCACGGCCATCGCGGAGGCGAGGAGGGCGGCCGAGTCCAACCTCACCGACGTCTGCTCCGGCCCCGTCTCGGTCGTCCAGAAGAGCGCCGGCTTCGAACCGGACACCCTTTTCACGGTCGAGGTGAGCTGCGAGGTACGCGGTCTGGCCTCGATCGGCCTGAACGTCCCGACGACCCTGTCGGCGACCTTCAGCTCCCCGCTGGACCCGTACCGGAGGACCGCGTGAGATCTCCCGTACGGCAGTGGCTCGCCGCCCGGCGCGCCCACCTGGACGACCGCGGCTCGGGCGCCGGCGCGGTCATCATCTTCGCCCTGGTCTTCCTCTCCCTCTCCGCCTTCGTCATCGACGGCGGCATGTCCATCTCGAAGCGCGAACGCGCCGCGGACATCGCCGAACAGGCCGCGCGCTACGCCGCCCAGGACATCGACCGCGAGGCCCTCTACGACGACGTGGGCGGCCCCGCCCCCATCAACTACGAGAACTGCGACGCCCGCGTGAAGGCCTTCGCCGCGGAGATGGACATGACCGGCGCGGACATCGCCGCGACGTACTGCGTCACGGCCGACGCGGCCCAGGTCGAGGTCGAGGTCCAGCTCACGTACTCCCCGGTCTTCACCGGCATGTTCTACGGCGGCGACGTGGTGGTCCACGGGCAGGCGGTGGCGGAGAACGAGGTGGGGTGAGGGGACGGGGCGCTCTCAGTCGGGCAACGGGAGCCCTTCGGCCCGCGCGATCTCCAGCGCCTGTTCGACACTGACCTCCGGGGCCGAGAAACGGAGCGAAACCGCGCGCCGGACGAGTTCCGCCGGCGGCGCCACGTGGTGCTGTCGGACGTGGTCCGACCAGGCCAGGGACCAGACCCAGCGGCCGTCGGTCATGATCCCGACGCGTACTCGCATGCTCGCCGAGTCGGAGAACGGATCTGGCAGAGTGCCCGGTGAGATCAGTACGGGTTCAGCCTCTTCCAGGAATCTGGCCAGAGACTCGGCCAGCCCGTCAGGGAGCGTGCCGGGAGAGAAGTCGGCTTCCAGCTGTGGCTCGCCGACGAGATGAGGCACCTGAACCCTGGCCATCCGTTACTTTTCGCCGCCCTTGCCGCCCTTCCCACCCCGCTTGTCCTCCGTCTTCACGGCCTTGTTGACCTGCTTGGTCAGCTCGTCGTCGAGCTTCTTGAACTCGCGGACCACGGCGTCCGACATGTCGCCGAGCGCGTCGAGCTGCTGGGTGATGTCCTCGCGGCCGTCCTCCCAGTTGGACTCGAAGTCGCCGAGGGCGTCGTTGACGCTGCCGTCGCCGATGTCGTCCTTGTACGACTCGAAGAGCTTCTTGGTGTGGTTGAGGCGGGTCTTGAGTGACCGCAACTGGCGCCCGTAGTCCTCCAGCTCGGTCAGCGGGATCGCGAGGTCGCTCTTGGCCATGCGCGAAGTCCTCTCTGCGGTCGGGTCAGACGAACCGGAACGTGCCGGTCACAGCGTCGAAGACGTCGTGGAACGCCTCCGCGAGATCCAGCACCGGGCTGGCCCCGGAGACGAGCACGACCTGGTCGGTGGTTCCCGGGACCGGGATGTACGTCTGCGTCAGCACCATACGAAGGGTACGACTGTCGCCCTGCGCGACGGGCACGTCCTCCACACCGTAGGTCCGGGCGGCCGGCCCGACATCCGGGATGTCGACGGTCGTCACCTTCCGCCAGGCGTCGCCCTCGCGGCGGGGGGTGACGGTGCGCAGGCTTTCGGCGATGGCGCGGGGGTCGGTGGACAGGGCGGCGCCATGGTCGCTCTTGGCCCCGACGATGGACACCGTGACGGTCGCGGACAGGGGTACGGCCTCGAAGTTCTCTGCCATGCACCCCATGTACTGAGCGCCTGATTCGTGTGCGTCGTTGGCCATCTTGCGGAGCATCGTGGTCAGATCGGCCCGGTACGGTGCCAGCTCGGGAAACATCCGTGAGCGCTCGTCGACGAGTCTGCGAATGGTTGCTTCACGGCCTTCTGGGCGAATATCGAACTCCCACCACGTATCCGGAACGGAAAGAGAGAATCCGTCTGGCGGACTTGACTTTGAGGTCATGGCTGCTCTTCTACTGGAACGGTGATGGATCAGGAAAAGAACTTCCGGATTTCAGCCGGTGCCTTACCTTGCTTCCTCCACTGGGAGACGAGGTGTGCTGCCAGCAGCTTGAAGTCCTCGACTGCGAGGGAAGTGGATCCGGCCGGGTTCTTCTCGCCCGCGAGCTTGAATTGACCGCCCGGAATCGACAACTGCATGCCACCCGAGATATTTCCATCCCGATCTGCGAGGTCCACGGTTGCAGACTCCTCGTTCAGGATGAGGAAGGCTTCCGTGGTGCCGTCGACAAGCGCCCGGTAGAGATGCGGAGACGTTCCGTCTGACGTCAGCTTCAGTTGGAAAGAGTGAGCCATCGTCATTCTCCTAGTCCGACCGGTCGCCCGTGACCGTCACGGGCTGCGGCTGCTTGGTCCCAAGTGTAGCCAGCATCGATCGTGGCTTTGTGGGCAGTGCTGTAGCTCTGGTTTCCGGTGTCCCGCATGTAGTTGGACTCGTGTAGCTCGTGCCGCAGGAGATCGATGTCAGCAGGGTGCGGATTGCCGCTGTCGAGTCGTTGCCAAGCCTCTGCAATTCGTGGATTGGCGTCGAATCTCGCCGTGAAGGCGTCGCCGTAGCTGTCGAGGAGATGCTCCTCGTGAAAGAGATGATTCTTGATCTGTTCGACCTCGGATCGGGAGAACCCGTGATCGGCCGCAGTCCTGGCGATGTTGTCGATGTCGTCGGAACCACGAATTACATCGTATGCTTCATCCGCCCAGTCGGTGACGAAGTCCACGTCGCCACGTACGCGACGCAGGGCTCCTCCCGTTTGTAGGAGACGCTCGACTTGTACCAGCCGCGTGACTCCATCGCGCATTCCCCGGAGTGAGGCCGCCAAGTTCTTGAGGCCGCCGATTCCGCCCATGAATCCGGCGCCGAGTGCCTTGAGCCCGCCCGCCTTCCACAGCTTTCCCAGCTTGGCGAGGCTGGTGAAGCCCTTCGTGGCAGGTATGCAGTCCAGGGCGGCCCATAGGAGATCGCCCCAGCCCGCCTCGCCCTTGATGACTTTTCTTATCGTGTCCGCCATCACGACGAGCGCCGCCGCGAAGACCAGCCACCCCAGCGGGCCCCCGACGATCATCACGATGATGCCGACGATCGTGACGACCCACTTGCATATGGTGACGATCTCGTCCCAGTTGTCGGTGACCCAGTCGCCGATCTCCTCCCACCAGTGCCGGTTCGGAATTCCGGCGTCGGAGGCTTCCCGGAGTTTGGTCACGGTCCGCCGGGCGGCCTCCTCGCGCAGGCCCTTGGCCTGACCGGCGAGCTTCTTGGCCGCGTCCAGCGCGGTCTGGGCGCTCTCGACGTTGCGCTCGGCCGCCGCATGGCGGGCCTTCGCGTGCTGGGCGTCCCGGGTCGCACGGCGGACGTCGGCCTCGTCGGGCTTGGGGACGTCCTTGCCGCCGTTCTTGGCGGGGTCGTACGAGTCGGTCTTCTCCGTCGCCCTGCGGACCCAGTCGTCGGCGCCGGTCAGCGCGGTCTGGGCGGTGGTCAGTTCCTCACGTGCCTTGCGACCGTCGCGCAGCGCCTTGTCGGCCTTGTCCTGGGCGTCCTGGAGGTCGGGGTAGAACGTCGTCAGCGCGTCGCCCGCCAGGTTGTACGACTTCTTCAGCTTGCGCAGCTTCTTCGGCGCGTCCCCGAACTCCTCCGCGAACACGGCCGCGGTCTTGCCCGCCCAGGAGAGGATCTCCTCCTCCTTGGCGATGCCCTTGAGATCGCGCAGTACGTCCCCCACGTCGTCGGCGAAGTCGTGCAGCGTGCCGGCGAGTTTGCGTATGCGCTGCGGATCACCCGGCGTCGGGTCGCTCTCCAGGTCGAGTACGTGCCAGTCCGTGGGCCTGTGCGACACCGTGTTCTCCCCCGTACACGTGCGAGGCGTTGCGTTCAGAACGCGCGTATGAACTTAGCGCACGTGTTTGTGGGGGGGTCAGGTGGCCGGTGTCTTGAGGCTCCGCACGAGCGCGGTGAAGGATGCGAGCGGGACGGTCAGGGTGCCGTGGGAGGGGTTCTTCGAGTCGCGTATCGCCACGCGGCTGCGCAGTGGGGCGATCTCCACGCAGGTGTTGCCGTCGCCGCCCCCGGAGAACGACGACTTTCGCCAGCGCGGAGTTTCGGTCGTGGATCGCCTCATAGTTCCTTCGTCAGCCGGTGGATGAAGTCCCGCGACGCCGTGGGGCTCAGCGACGCCTGCTCCACCTTACGGAACAGTGTTCGAAGCTGGTTCAGGTGTGGTTCCGCATCGATGAAGGCGGTGCCGGTGGGGGAGTCGCGGAGTGCGGTATCCAGCTGGGGCACGGGGCCGCAGGCCTGCATCATCGACGCCTCGGCGCCCGCGAAGCCGTCTTGATCGGCTGGAATGACCCGTACGTTCGCGTGACCGTCTTCGATCTGCGCGAGGATTTGACGCAGCTGAGCGTGTGCCACCGGACGGTCGGCCACGCGGACCCTGAGTGCGAATTCGTGCACGATCGTGTCGTACGGAGTCGGCTTGTCGCCCTCGATCACGGATCGCCGCCGCATCCGGTGCTCCACACGGGGGAGCAGCTCGCTGTCGGGCAGGCCCGGCATCATGTACGTGTAGACCGCGCGGGCGTAGTCGGGGGTCTGGAGCAGGCCGGGTACGTGCGTGATCACAATCTCGCGCAGCGCCGTCGCATGATGTTCGACCTCGGCCGTGTCCAGGAACACCGGGGGAAGCACGCCCCGGTAGTCCTCCCACCATCCACGGGTTCGGTCGGTCGCCATGGCCTCGAGAGCCTCGATCAGGCCTTCGTCCGTGCAGGCGTAATGGGCCGCGAGCCGACGTACGCGTTTCGCGCTCACTCCGGCCACCCCGGACTCGATCTGACTCATCTGGACCGAGTCGGCACCGAGCAGCTCGGCGGCCTCTCGGGACTTCATGCCCATGGCCTCGCGGAGTTTGCGAAGTTCAGTGCCCAGTCGCACCCTGCGGGCCGTGAGATGTCTCTTCGGCGGCAACCCGACGCCTCCTGGCTTCAACTGTCCCAGCCGCGTAGCTCGTTCGAGGGGCAGAATACGGCAGCGGCTTGCACCTTCCTAAAACTAGGAAATACCGTCGGTGACGTCGCGCACACCGTGTGACGTTGACGAGTGCCGGAAGTGCACCGCTTCGTCCTGCCCTGACGAGCGGCGATGCCACCGGTCGACGCCCCCTGACCCTGCAGGAGTTCACGCATGCCCGAAGCCGATCCAGTCGCCCCGGCCGCCCCCTGGGAGTACACCCTGTACATCCCGAACGACCTACGTGCCGTCACCGTCTGCCGCCGCACCCTCCGCCTGATCCTCACCATGCACGGCCTCATCCGCCTCGTGGACACCGCCGAACTGCTCGCCACCGAGCTGGTCTCCAACGCCGTACGGCATACCGAGGGGCCGGCGGCGCTGCGCGTGCGATGGGTGGCCGGCGTGCTGCGGATCGGGGCGTGGGATGCCGATCCGGGGCCGCCCGAGCCGCCGGTGCCCTTCGAGGCGCTCGCGGACGCGGAGGAAGGGCGTGGGCTGGCGCTCGTGCGGGCGTGCGCCGACCTGTGGGGGTGGCAGCCGCTGGCCAGGGGCGGAAACCGGGGCAAGTACGTGTGGTGTGACCTTGTCGCGGCGTAGCGCGTTGATCGCTGCGTACAGGAAGGAGAGCTGATGGTCAGCTCGTCGCACGAGGCGTTGCACTGGGTCTTCCAGAAGGACCCGGCGCTGCTGACGCGGGCGTTCCAGAACGTGCTGCGTGTTCCGTTCCCCGAGCCGCGTGACTTCGCGGTGCTGAACACCGATGTCACGGAGATCGAGCCCGTCGAGCGGCGGGTGGACACGCTGATGCGGGTGGAGACGGACGAGGGGGCGTACCTCCTCGTCGTCGAGGCGCAGGGGAAGAAGGACGAGGAGAAGCGGAGCAGTTGGCCGTATTACCTCTCGTACCTGTACGCGAAGTACCGCGTCGAACCCGTCCTCCTCGTGATCACGCAGAGCAGCGCGACCGCTCGCTGGGCGGCGCAGCCCATCCGGCGGGGGCTGCCCGGCTGGGATTCGCTGACGGTGCGGCCGTTGGTGATCGGTCCGGACAACGTGCCGGTGATCGCGAGTGAGCGGGAGGCTGAAAGGGACGTCCCGCTCGCCGTTCTGTCGGCCATGACGCACGGGCGAGGGCCACAGGCCGCCGCCATACTGGAACCGTTGGCTTTCGCCCTGCGGACCGTCGACGGCGAGAGCGCGGCGGTGTTCGGACAGCTCATCGAATCGTGCCTGGGCGATCCCCGGGCCAAGGACCTCTGGAGGGACCTGATGTCGGAGATCCGCTACTTCTTCAACAACCCGGTGGCCGAGAAGGTCCGTGAGGAAGGCCGTGTGGAGGGTCGTGAGGAAGGGCGGGCCGAGGATCGTTCCGAGATCACGCTGGAGATTCTGGAGTGGCGGGGCATCCCCGTGTCCGGCGCCGTGCGGGAGCGTGTGCTCGCCTGCACCGACCTGAGGCAGCTCAAGGTCTGGTCCCAGCGGGCTGTGCAGGTCACGCGGGCAGAGGATCTGTTCAGCGAAGGGCGGGCCTGATGCCCAGGGAAACCGCTCCTGGGCGCGTGCCCTGAGCGGCGTCACGGTGGAGTCGGCCGAGGGTGCCTTCAGCGGTTGATGGACTGGATTTCCTGGACGTTCATGTCCTGCGTGGTCTCGAAGGTGCCGTCCGGCAGGTCGCCCACCGCCCCGCCCGTGCCTTGCCAGGAGATGTCCCAGGTGATCGACGCCTTCAACTGGTACGGCTCGCCGTTGGAGGCGCGCAGGTAGCGGATGCCGCAGGGCGGGGTCTCGTCGGACTTGCCCTTGGCGTACGGCGTGCCGATGGAGCCGTCGGCGTTGATCTCGCAGTCGCCGGAGGCGGGGAAGGTCTCGGCGTCCTTCGTGCCGGGCTCCAGGTGGAGGGCGACGGGCTTCGCGGTCGTTTCCGCCCACAGGCCCGTGTTGGGCAGCTCGGCGCGGACCTTGACGTCCTTGAAGGTGCCCTTGTCCAGCCAGACCCACGTGGGCAGGTTGACGGTGGACTTGGCGGCCGGCTTCGCCTCGATCTTGGTGGCGGGGACCTCGACCTTGTCGTAGGCGTACTCCGCGAGGGTCCGCGGTGTCGGGGCGTTCGGCACATCGGGGATCTGGCCGGCGTCCTGCCAGAACATCAGCCGGTTGCACAGCGACGTGTCGTCGAGAGCAGACAGGCTCGGCGCGACGCCGCGCCAGAAGTAGCCCTTCTCGCCGAGGTTGTAGTCCTTGTAGCCCTTCGCGGACGACGGAGTGCCGAAATAGTTGGGCGCGTCCTTGCCGTCCTTGAAGTGGTCGGTCCACAGCTTGGAGCCGTACCAGCCCTGGCGGATGCTGACGTCGCCGCCGCCGTCGTTCTCCGCGAAGTCCTTCAACTGCTCGGGAGTGAACACCGGCTCGTACCAGCACGGCGGGGGCTCCCAGTTGACGTCGGTCGCGCTCAGGCTTCCCCGCTTGCCGCCCGTGGGGCCGCTCACCTGTGTGACCTTGATGCTGGTGTGCTGGGCCGAGGCCGTCAGCTCCTTGCCCTCGGCCTCGCCCCTCGTGTCGGAGCCGCCGAAGGCGTTGGCGGGTGCGGTACAGCAGAGTGCCGTTGCCACGGATGAGGCGAGCACGGGCAACGCCTTGTGTCGAGCCCTCACTTCGCGCACTTTCCCCTCTCCGAGCGGACGGACGCGTTCTGCCATACCCCCTGGCTGCTCTTGCGCAGCGTGACCAGGTAGTAGACCTCGGGGTCCATCTCCGGGGGGTTGCCCTCGACCTTGCCGGTCTTCCGGTGCTCGGTGCGTGCCTCGCTCTCGTCGGTGCAGTAGCCGAGGGACGCCGTGGTGCCGTCCTCGAGCAGGGTCACCTTGGGGTCGAAGACCGGCAGCTTGCCGATGACCGTCACGTTCTTGTCCGTGTACGACTTGATCCACTTCTTGCTCTGCGCGCGGCCGGAGTCGGTGTCGTAGAACGAGACGGCTTCACTGTCCGGATCGTTGGCGATGATCGCCGCGTATCCCGCCCGCAGTTCTTCCTTGGCGTCGTTGAGTACGGTCTGCTCCTGAGCGTCTCCGCTCGTCCAGCCCTCGAAGGTCAACTGGAAGCTACTGGGCAGCTTGACCACCGGGCGGTCCACGCCGGGCGGCGTCGACGAGGACGCCGACGCCGAAGCCGAAGGACTCCCACCCCCCGCCCCCTTGATGTCCTCCGGCGAGGACTCGTCGCCCCCGCCGCACGCGGTCAGGAGCAGGGCGGCCGTCGTGGTGAAGGCGGCGGTGGTCATGGTGACGGCTCTGCGGGCCACGGTGTTCCCCCTGGGTAAGGCGTTGCGACAGGGAACGAAGCTATCAGTGGGGCGTGCAGGGGACCTGACCGGTTTCGGGGGTTTGTGTGGGGGATGTGAAGAGGCGTGCGACGAAAGGGCGTAAAGGGCGCGGAGCGGGCGGAAGTTGTTCCTCCCTCTTCCACAGGGCCTTCGACGCTGTCAGCGGCAGTCCATAAGATCTCTGTAGGCTCAGCACACCCCTCATACCAACGCCCCGGCGGGCCTCGCCGCCCTCGACCACGACCCAGGACTCCGCCCATGCCGCGACGCCGCACCTCAAGCTCCTCCAGCAGCTCGACGGCTCCCTCGGCTGCCCCGGCGGCGCCGAGGAACCGCACGCCTCAGCCGGTGCGGGTGCGGCGGCGGTCGTTCGGGGACTTCGTCAAGGCGTTCCTCGCCTTCGTCGTGCTGCTCGCGCTCGTCGTCGGGGTGCCGCTCGCGCTGGCCGTGGCGATCGGCTGGCCGCTGCCCAACGGGGCGCCCGGCCTCGACTGGCTCCAGCGCGAGATCACCGTGCAGACCTTCCTGCACATCCTCACCGTCATCGTCTGGCTCGCCTGGGCCCAGTTCACCGCCTGCGTGCTCGTCGAGGTCAAGGCCGCGCTGTCCGGCGTAGGGGTGCCGGGGCGGGTGCCCGGATCCGGGCCCAGCCAGCTGCTGGCCCGGCAGCTCGTCGCCGCCCTGCTCCTCGTCGGCGCCACCGCCGCGAGCCTCACCCCGGGCCTGTCCCAGCTCGGCCAGAGCCTGGAGGGCAACCAGAAGCCGGCCGTCGCCGCCGCCCAGCAGACGCCGGGACTCTTCGCCCAGCAGCAGGAGCAGGCCGCCTCCACCGCGAACGCCCTCGCCGAGCAGGCCGGACAGGCGGGGCAGGACGCGGCCCGTGCCGACGGTGGTGGCTCCGCCGCGCACGGCGACACGAAGTACTACCGGATCCAGCCGCCCGAGGGACGTCACCACGACTCCCTCTGGGAGGTCGCCGACCGGCACCTCGGCGACGGACGCCGGTACAAGGAGATCTTCGAGCTCAACAAGGACCGCGTGCAGCCCGACGGGTCCAAGCTGTCCGAGGCGTCCCTCATCCGGCCCGGCTGGATCATGGAGATGCCCGGCGACGCCCGCGGCGGCGAGCTGGTCGAGATGCCCGACGAGGCGCCGAACGTCTCGGAGCAGGTGCAGCAGCAAATCAGCGACTACGCCCGGACCGGCGGCGACCGCGCCCAGGGAGGCGGCGGAGCCCAGGGAGGCGGGGACGCCCACGTCTCGCTCCCCGAGCAGCGGCCCGCGCCCACCCCCGCGACACCCGTCACCCCGGCGACCCCGGCACCCGGCCCCGCCACCGGCGGGCAGCACGCCACCCCCGCCGCCGAGGAGTCCGGGCGCTCCTTCGGGCTCCCCGAGGCCCTGCTCGCCGCCCCGCTGCTCGCCGCCGGTCTGCTCGGCGCCCTCGGCCGCCGGCGCCGGCAGGCGCTGTGGCACTCGGCGCTCGGAGCCGTCGGCGGACGGCGCGGCATGGAGCCGCCCACCCCGACCGGCGACGCCCAGGACGCGCAGGACGCGCTGCTGGTCGGCGCCGACCCCGACGGCGTACGCCTCCTCGACCGTTCGCTGCGCGGGCTCGCCGCCTCGCTCGCCGCCGAGTCGCGCGCCCTGCCCGTCGTCTACGCGGCCTGGATGGGCGGCAACGGCGACCTCCACCTGCAACTGGCCCAGCCGGCCGGGAAGCCGCCGACGCCCTGGCAGGTCGGGCAGGACCAGACCTTCTGGATGCTGGCCCGCGCCGACGCCGAGCGGTACGAGGACGCCGAGACGGCGGCCCCGTACCCGGGTCTGGTCAGCCTCGGCACCATGGACGACTCCCGGCTGCTGCTCAACCTGGAGGCCGTGCCCGGCCTCGTCTCGCTGAGCGGCGCCGAGGCCGACCGGGCCGCCGTGTTCGCGTCGGTCGCCGCCGAGCTGGCCACCAACGGATGGTCGGACCGCATGACCATCACGCTGGTCGGGTTCGGGGACGACCTCACCCCGCTCGCGCCCAACCGGATACGGCACCTCGACGGCTTCGAGGACCTCTTCGAGACCATGTCCGCCGAGACCCGGCAGCGGCGCGGCGCGCTCGGCGCCGCCGGGCACGACTCCGTGCTCACCGGCCGTACCGGGCCCGCCCAGCACACGCGTTGGGCACCGCACCTCGTCCTGCTCGCCGCGCAGCCCTCCGACGAGGACGCCCTGCGGCTCGCCGAACTCGCCGCCGACGCCGGCCGCCTCGGCATCGGCTACCTCGTCGGCACCGAGGGCACCGACCTGCCCGGCGCCGCCTGGGAGATGGAGATCACCGGGGACGGGAAGCTGCTCGCCCCGCTCCTCGGGCTCGAGCTGGAGGCGCAGCTGCTGCCGGCCGCGCAGCAGCGGGCCGTGGTCGAGCTGTTCACCGACGCCGACCCCGAGCGCGGGCCCGGCGGACCGGCCAACACCCCGCCGTTCCTCGTCGACATCAGCGAGCAGGGGCGGCCCGCGGTGTACGCGCGCCTCGTCGGGTCGTACGAGATCATCGGGCTTGACGCCCCCGACGGCGACCGCAGCGCCCAGCTCCACGAGGCGCTGGCGCTGCTCCTGCTGCACCGCGAGGGCGTCCACCCGCGCGTGCTGGCCTCCGCGCTCTGGCCGCGCGGTGTGACGGAGGACGTGCGCGACGCGCTCCTGGAGCGGCTGCGGGCCTGGCTGGGCACCGACCCCGACGGCACGCCGAGGCTCGGCACCGACGCCACCGGGCGGCTCACCCTCGCCAAGTCCGTCGTCTCCGACCTCGACGTCCTGCGCTCCCTCTACTACGAGGCCACACAGGGCCGCGGCGTCGACAGCCGCCAGGTCCGCGGCCGGCTGCTCACCGACGCGCTGGTGCTGGTGCGCGGGCCACTGCTCGCCGACCGTCCCGAGGGCCGGTACCGCTGGCTGACCCACGAGATCATCGACGCCCAGCTGCCGCTGCTGGTCGCGGACACCGGGCTCGCGCTCTCCGAGTTCCACCTGGAGCGCGGCCGCGCGGAGAAGGCCATCGAGGCGCTGAACGCCGCGCTGCGCACCGCCCCGGCCGACGAGCGCCTGTGGCACGAGCTGCTCCGCGCCACGCACGCCACCGAGGACGCCGACCGCCTGCGGGCCCTCGCCGCCGACCTGATCGGCCGCAGCGGGGCGCGCGGTCTGCCGCCGCGCACCGAGGCGCTGCTCGACGAACTCCTGCCGACCTGGCGCGACGGCGTCGCGGCAGCGGGCTGACCCGGGCGACCGGCGTGCTCCGGACGGACATCGGCATGGACCCCGGCCTCCTGGCCGTCCTCGTCGCCGCGCTCTGGGGCGCGGCGACGGGCGCGCTGCTGCCCCGGGCCGCCTACCGGTTCTCCGCCCCGTCGGGGGAGGCATGGCGCGAGCGGTGCCCGCGGGAGCATCCGGTGCGCGGCTGGCTGGGGCGGGCCCGGTGCGGGCGGTGCCCGGCCGACGAGCCGTCCTACGGCCACCGCGCCGTGCCCCTCGCCCTCGTCACCGCGCTCGTCTGCGCCGCCCTCGCCGCCGCCACCGGCACCCGGCCCGAGCTGGCCGTCTGGCTGCTGCTCGCGCCGCCCGGCGTGCTGCTGGCCGTCGTCGACCTCCGGGTACGGCGGCTGCCCGACCCCCTCACCCTGCCGCTGGCCGGCGCCGCCGTCGCCCTCCTGGGCCTCGCCGCGCTGGTGCCCGAGCACGCGGGGGAGTGGACGACCGCCCTGCTGGGCGCCCTCGCCCTCGGCGCCGGCTACCTCGTCCTGTTCCTCATCAACCCGGCCGGCATGGGCTTCGGCGACGTGAAGCTGGCGCTCACCGCGGGCGCCGTCCTCGGCTGGTACGGCTGGCCCACGCTGATGCTGGGCACCTTCGCCGGGTTCCTGCTCGGCGCGTTCTACGGCGGCGCCCTCCTCGTCGCACGCCGCGCGGGCCGCAAGACGGCGATCCCGTTCGGTCCGTTCCTGATCGCGGGCGCCTTCCTCGGCGTACTGGCCGGGGCCTACGCGGCCTGAGCGCGGACGCCCGAAGGCCCTGGCGTACGCTGGTCAGGTCTGTCCACAACCCTTACGAACCTTGCGAAAGGGACGCCGGTGACCGAGAAGGCCGACCTTCAGCCCATCCTCGACCGCGCCGCCGCCGGTGGGCGGATCACCCCCGAAGAGGCGCTCGACCTCTACCGCGACGCCCCGCTGCACGCGCTGGGCGCCGCCGCCGACGCCGTACGCAGGCGCAGGTACGCCGGTACCGAGCACATCGCCACGTACATCATCGAGCGCAACATCAACTACACGAACGTGTGCGTCACGGCGTGCAAGTTCTGCGCCTTCTACGCGGCCCCCAAGGACACCAAGAAGGGCTGGAGCCGCGACCTCGACGACATCCTGCGCCGCTGCGCGGAGACCGTCGAGCTGGGCGGCACGCAGATCATGTTCCAGGGCGGCCACCACCCGGACTACGGCGTGGAGTACTACGAGAAGCACTTCGCGGCCATCAAGGCGGAGTTCCCGCAGCTCGTCATCCACAGCCTGGGGGCGAGCGAGGTCGAGCACATGGCGCGGATCTCGAAGGTCTCCGTGGAGGAGGCGATCCAGCGCATCCACACCGCCGGTCTCGACTCCTTCGCCGGCGCCGGTGCCGAACTGCTCCCCGAGCGCCCCCGCAAGGCGATCGCGCCGCTCAAGGAGTCCGGCGAGCGCTGGCTGGAGATCATGGAGATCGCGCACGGTCTCGGCGTGGAGTCGACGTCCACCATGCTGATGGGCACCGGCGAGACCAACGCCGAGCGCATCGAGCACCTGCGCATGATCCGGGACGTGCAGGACCGCACCGGCGGCTTCCGCGCCTTCATCCCGTACACCTACCAGCCCGAGAACAACCACCTGAAGGGCCGCACCCAGGCGACGCTCTTCGAGTACCTGCGGATGATCGCCATCGCCCGCCTCTTCATGGACAACGTCGCCCACATCCAGGGCTCGTGGCTGACCACCGGCAAGGAGGTCGGCCAGCTCTCCCTGCACTACGGCGCCGACGACCTCGGGTCGATCATGCTGGAGGAGAACGTGGTGTCGTCGGCCGGCGCCAAGCACCGCTCCAACCGGCTGGAGATCATCGACCTGATCCGCAAGGCCGGACGCGTCCCCGCGCAGCGCGCCACGACCTACGAGCACCTGGTCGTGCACGACGACCCGGCCAACGACCCCGTCGACGAGCGCGTGGTCTCCCACATCTCGTCCACGGCCATCGAGGGCGGCACCGCCCACCCCGAACTGAAGCTCCTCGCGCCCAACTGAGGCCGCCGTGCTGACGATCCACGCGGCCGACCAGGTCCGCGTCACCTGGGACTCGGTCCCCGTCGAGGACGGTGCCGTCGCCGTCGAGGGCTCCCGGATCGCCGCCGTGGGACCGCTGGCCGAACTGGCCGAGCGGTTCCCGGCCGCGCGGGTGCGGCGCTGGCCCGGCGTCCTCGGCCCGGCGCGCGTCCACGAGGGCCCGCTGCCGGACGCGCCCACCCCGCGTGAGCAGGTCCACGCCGTGCTGAAACTGGGCGCGGTGGCGGTGCTGGCGGAGCACGCCGATGCGCCCGGACTGCGGGCCGCGGCCGAGCGCAACGACGTCGTGGTGCTGACCCGGCCCCGCGCGGCCGCCCTCGCCGACCTCGGCCGGGCCGACCTCGCGGTCCTGGACGACGGCGGTGACTGCGTCGCCACGGTGTGCGCCGGGCGCCTGGTGCACCGCCGGCGCTGAGCACCGCTCCTCAGCCGCCGAACGCCGCCCCGAACGCCCCCGCCTCCTGCGCCACTCCGCTGCACTCGGTCGCCGCGTCGCCGGTGCCGTCCGTGCCGGTGCCGTCCGCGCACGGCTGGTCGCGGAAGGTCGCCCACACCGACACCCAGGCGATCCCCTTCTCCGCCGCGAAGGCCCGTACCTCGGCCGCGTCCGCGAGCGTGAACGTCTCCCCGGCGACGTCGTTGACGCCGAGCATCGACGTCAGCGCCATGCCCCGCCAGGCGTCCGCGTCGGAGGTCCCGAAGACCTCGCGCAGTTGGGCGTGGGCGGCCCGCGCCGAGGCGAGGGCGTAGTCGCCCATGTCACCGGTGTACGACTCGCCGTAGTTCATGGTCATGAGGTTGACCGCGCCGACCCGTACGCCGTGGTCGTTGGCGGACGCCAGCAGCGCCAGGGAGTCCGAGTCCAGGCCCGAGGGCATCACCGGGAGGGTGAAGGAGACCTCCAGGTCGCTCCGTTCCTCCTGGAGCAGCGCGATCGCCTGTGAGCGCAGCGCGACGGAGCCGGCGTCGGTCAGTTCGTCGCCCTCGATGTCGAAGTCCGCCCGCGTGGCCCCGGCCGCGTCCAGCGCCTCGCCGTAGGCCCGCGCGAGGTCGGAGGCGTCGTCGCAGGCGGCCGCCAGCTCCGTGCCGGAGGCGCCGCCGAAGGAGACCCGGACGGTGGCGCCGGACTCCGTGAGCTTCTGGGCGCGGGCGGTGGCCGAGGCGTCGTCGATGTCCTGGACACCGTTCCAGCGCGGGACGCAGTCGTCGCCCGAGGAGAGGACGAACGCCAGGTTGTACGTCGTCGGGTCGCCCGCCGTGTCGTTGGCGGACGCGGTGGTGGCGCTGACGTAGGGGGCGTAGGCGGTGCCCGGTGCCGAGGACCCGGACGGAGCCGCGCGGGCCGCGTCCGTCGTGCCGTCCTGTCCGGCGCACCCCGTGGTGGCCAGGGCGATCAGCAGGGCGCACCCGGCCGCCGCCTTCCGGTGAGCCCTCATGCGCGCACACTCCCGTTCTCGTCGTCGGACGGGTGAACGTCTCACGCCTTGCTGGGCCTTTCCTGAGGAAAGAGCGCGGTTTCCCGCCGTCCCACAGGACGCGGACAGGCTGCGCCGCATTTCACCGGGACCTCACAAGCAGCTCCGAGTTTCCGACAGGCAAAGCTCCCTAGCGTCCGGGTAATGCACTCCGAGCCAGACTTCGCCCCCGCCGCCGCCGTGCGTGGCCGCCGTCGCAAACGCGGCACCGCGCCGGCCGCCGGGCCCGTGTTCGTCGACAACTCCGGGCGCCGGGCCAGGCTGCTGCGCCGGCTCGGCCTGCTGATGGGGGCGGTCTGCGTCGGCTACGCGGCCGTGCTGGGCCTGGCCTTCATGGGCATCGGCACGTCGGTGAACCCTTCCTCGCTGCTGCCCTTCGCGGACGGCGGGGGCCAGGGCGGCCCGGGGCCCGGCGGAGGTGGCGCGCGTCCCCAGGGCGGCGTCGCCCCCACGGACAGCCCGCCTAGCCCGGCCGGCCCCGCGCGCCCCACCACCTCCGCTTCGCCCGCCGCCGCATCCTCTCCCTCTCCCTCCGCTTCCCCCGCCACCGCCACCGACTGACCGGACGCCCCCACCTCCATGACCACGCCCACGCCACCCCCCGCCCCGCCCGCACGGGGCCGCCGCCGCGCCCCCTCCCGCATCGAGCGGGCCGCCGGCCGCGCGGCCGCGCTGCAACGCCCGCGCGTCCTGCTGGCCCTGCTGCTCCTGCTCGCGCTGACCTGCGTGATGCTCCTCGACGGCTATCTGCGCGCGGAGGTCGGCGGCGACCAGCGCGTCCGTACCGGCGCGAGCGCGAGCGACGTACCCGACGACGTCCTCGACGGCGGGCCGATCCTCACCTTCCCCGGCGGAGAGGCCACCACCGTCTCCGTCCCGGACAAGACGATCGTGCTGACCTTCGACGACGGCCCGGACCCCACCTGGACGCCGCAGGTGCTGGACATCCTGGAGGAGTACGACGTGCCCGGCACGTTCTTCCTGGTCGGCTCGATGGTCGCGCGCCATCCGGACATCGTGCGGGACCTGGTCGAGCAGGGCAACGAGGTGGGCGTGCACACCTTCACCCACATCGACCTCTCCTACCAGAGCGAGGCCCGTGTCACGCGGGAGATCGAGCAGACCCAGCTGGCCCTCGCGGGCGCGGCCGGCATCACCACCACGCTGTTCCGGGCGCCGTACTCCTCGCAGACGGACGCGATCGACGACTACAGCTGGCCCGTATACGAGAACCTCGGCGAGGACGGCTACACCAGCGTCTTCATCGACACCGACAGCGACGACTGGAAGCGGCCCGGGGTCTCGAACATCGTGAAGTGGGCCACGCCCGAGGACGGCGAGGGCGCGTCCGTCCTCTTCCACGACGCGGGCGGCGAACGGTCGCAGACGATCGAGGCGTTGCCGAAGTACATCGAGAAGATGAAGGCGAAGGGCTACACCTTCACCACGGTCAGCGGAGCCATGGCCGGACAGCGGCCCACCGACGGGCCCGCCGACGGTCTCCAGGCCGCCCATCGCAAGGCCACCCTCGCCACCCTCTACGAGGGCAGGGCACTCGTCGCGGCCGTCGCCGTGGCCGAGTGGACGGTGCCGGCGCTGTCGGCCGGGCTCGTGGTCGTGGGCGTCGCCGTCCTGGGCCGGTTCGCGCTGATGCTGGTCCTCGCCCGCCGCCACCGCCGGCAGCGCAACAGACCCCGATTCCGCTGGGGTCCGCCCGTCAGCGGGCCGGTGAGCGTGATCGTCCCCGCGTACAACGAGAAGGAGTGCATCGAGGCGACCCTGAGATCGCTGGCCCGCAGCACCCATCCCATCGAGATCGTCGTCGTGGACGACGGTTCGACGGACGGCACCGCCGAGATCGCCGAGTCCCTGGCCCTGCCGAACGTCCGGGTCGTCCGGCAGGCCAACGCGGGCAAGCCCGCCGCCCTCAACAACGGTGTCCGGCACTCCCGGTACGACATCGTCGTGATGATGGACGGCGACACCGTCTTCGAGCCGGGCACCGTGGGGCATCTGGTGCAGCCCTTCGCCGATCCGACCGTGGGCGCGGTCGCGGGCAACGCCAAGGTCGGCAACCGGCGCACCCTCATCGGCGCCTGGCAGCACATCGAGTACGTGATGGGCTTCAACCTCGACCGGCGCATGTACGACCTGCTGCGCTGCATGCCCACCATCCCCGGCGCGATCGGCGCGTTCCGCAAGGCGGCCGTGGAGCGGGCCGGCGGCATGAGCGACGACACCCTCGCCGAGGACACGGACATCACCATCGCCCTGCACCGCGCGGGATGGCGGGTGGTCTACCAGGAGCACGCCCGTGCCTGGACGGAGGCGCCCGGCTCGCTCCGGCAGCTCTGGTCGCAGCGCTACCGCTGGTCCTACGGCACCATGCAGGCGCTGTGGAAGCACCGCCGTTCCCTGACCGACCGGGGGCCCTCGGGCCGGTTCGGCCGGGTCGGCATGCCGCTGGTCGTGCTCTTCCAGGTGGTCACGCCGCTCTTCGCCCCGCTCATCGACGTGTTCACCGTCTACTCGATGGTCTTCGTCGACTTCCGGGCGGCGCTGCTCGCGTGGCTGGCGGTGCTGGGCGTACAGCTGGGGTGCGCGGCGTACGCCTTCCGGCTCGACCGGGAGCGGTACCGGTACCTGCTGATGATGCCGCTCCAGCAGCTCGCGTACCGGCAGATGATGTACCTCGTCCTCATCCACTCCTGCGTCACCGCGCTCACCGGCGGCCGGCTGCGCTGGCAGAAGCTGAAGCGGACCGGCGAGGTGGGGACACCGGCGGGGACCGGGTGATGGGCGCGCACAGCGGGAAGGCCGTGGCGGGCCGGGACCGGTACTTCGACGCCCTGCGCGCCCTCGCGCTGGTCCGGGTGGTCGCGTACCACGCGTTCGGCTGGCCGTGGGCGGGACTGGTCCTGCCCTCCATGGGCGTCATGTTCGCCCTCGCCGGCGCCCTGATGGCGAAGTCGCTCCGGCGGCCCGCGACGGTGGTGGTCCGGAGCCGGCTGCGCCGCCTGCTGCCACCCTTCTGGTGCTGGGGCCTGTTCGTGGTGGGCGCGATGCTGGTGCACGGCTGGATGCCGGGCCGGGAGATCGTCTTCTGGGTGGTGCCGCTCGGCGATCCGCCGGGCAGCGCGTGGGGCGAGCAGGTCTGGGAGATCCTCTGGTACCTGCGGACGTACCTGTGGTTCGTGCTGCTCTCGCCGCTGCTGCTGCGGATCTTCCGGCGCGCGCCGGTCCTCGTGCTGGTGCTGTCCCTGGCCCCGGTCGTCGCGCTCCAGTACGGCCCGCAGCCCCCGGAGAACCGGTTCGGGTCGGCGCTCACCGACCTCGCCACGTACCTGTTCTGCTGGATCGTGGGCTTCGCCCTCCAAGAGGGCGTCCTGGAACGGCTGCGGCCGGCCCCCGTCGTCCTGGCCGCGTGCGCCGCGTCGGCGTACGGCGCCTGGTTCGCCCTCACGCACCAGGCCGAGTACGGCACCTACGACCTCGACGACATCCCGCTCGCGCAGGCCTTCTGGTCGGCCGGGTTCGTGACGCTGCTGATGTACGCGAAAGCGCGGCTCGGCATCGGCCTCGCGGGGCTCGCCCGGTTCCCCCGGCTCGACCGGCTGGTGACCCTGCTCAACGCCCGCGCGGTGACCGTCTACCTCTGGCACGAGCCGGCGCTCGTCCTCGCGGTGCTGGTCGTCGACTGCTTCTGGGAGATACCGGCCTTCGAGGCGTATCTGCCGCTGGAGAGCCAGTGGTTCCTGCTGGGCGTGGCCTGGGCGCTGATCGCGGTGTTCGTGCTGCTCTTCGGCTGGGTGGAGGATGTCGCCGCGCGGAAGAGGCCCCGACTGCTGCCGTACGGCGGTGCTGCAAGAATGGGCCCGTGACCCGCGCCTCTCTGAACAAGCAGCCGCACGAAGTCGCCTCGATGTTCGACCACGTCGCGCGACGGTACGACCTGACGAACGCCGTGCTGTCGCTCGGCCAGGACCGGGCGTGGCGCAAGGAGGTCGCCGCCGCCGTCGACGCCCGCCCCGCGCAGAAGGTTCTGGACCTCGCGGCCGGTACGGCGACCTCGTCGCTGCCCTTCGCCCGCACCGGCGCGTACGTCGTCCCCTGCGACTTCTCCCTCGGCATGCTCCAGGTGGGCAAGGAGCGGCACTCGTGGCTGCCGTTCACCGCGGGCGACGCGACACGGCTGCCGTTCGCCGACGACGTCTTCGACGCCGTCACCATCTCCTTCGGGCTGCGCAACGTGCAGGACACGGACGCGGCGCTGCGCGAGATGTACCGGGTGACGCGGCCCGGCGGCCGGGTGGTCATCTGCGAGTTCTCGCACCCGACCTGGACGCCGTTCCGGACCGTCTACACCGAGTACCTGATGCGCGCCCTGCCGCCGGTGGCCCGCGCGGTGTCGTCCAACCCGGACGCGTACGTCTACCTCGCCGAGTCGATCCGCGCCTGGCCCGACCAGCCGGCGCTCGCCCGGCGGCTGGGCGAGGCGGGCTGGTCGAAGGTGGCGTGGCGGAACCTGACGGGCGGCGTGGTGGCGCTGCACCGGGGCTTCAAGGCGAGCTGAGGGCCGCGCAGTGCGGCGCGGGGCCGGGCGGTGTCCCGCCGGGTTCGCCCGGTTCACCGTCCGGCTCGGCCAGCTCCCGCCGGAGCCCGCCCAGCGGCGGCCGCGGCACCCGTGGCTCGCGGATGCCCCCGCCGCCCTCGCCCTCCCCGAAGTCGAACCACACGTACACCGTCGACTCCCGCGGCACCCGCGCCCCGGGCTGCGGAAACTGGCGTACGACGTGGTCGACGACGGCGAGTCGCACATCGGGCCGGTCCGACGCGTACAGGGACAGGCCCCACGCGCGTGCCGTCTCCCGCGCGTCCACGGCCATCAGGCCGACCAGGCGCGGTACGTGGACATCGGGTTTCTCGGGTACCAGGCGCACGGACGTCACCCCCAGCGGTACCCGGCAGCGTAGCTCCGCCGCGCACCGCCCGGAAGCGCCAAGTGGCTTTCTGTGACACTTGATTACACTGAGTCACGCTCCGTGGAGGGGGAGGCGGTAGCAGTGGCCCTGCCGGTCGGAGCCGGGGATGGTGAAGACCTCGGCGAGCCGCATGCCCAGCCGTTCCGTGACCGCGATGGACCGGGCGTTGCGCGCGTTGACCATCGCGACCACCTCCGCCACGCCCGCACCGCGCACCCGCTCCAGCGTCTGCCGGGCCGCCTCCGTGACGTACCCCTTGCCCCAGTGCGCCCGCCCGAGCCGCCAGCCGATCTCGATCTCGCCCTTGGGACCCCACTCGCCCGGCCAGGGCTGGGCGCCGGTGAAACCGATGACCTGCCCGGACTCGTCCACCATGGTCCACAGGCAGAAGCCGCGTTCGGCGTCGTGCCGGCGCTGGCGCGCGGTCAGCTCCTCGTAGACGGACAGTTCCGCCGCCCGGCCGCCGTGGAACTCCATGACGTCCGGATCGGCGAAGATCCGGTGCCAGGCGACGGCGTCCTCGTCGGTGGGGACGCGCAACCGTACAACGGGCACAGCTCGGTTCACTGGGCAGCCCTTCAGCCGGGTGATCGGTGACGCTGAATAGACTGCCCATGTCCAGTGCCCGTCGGCACGCAGATTTCGAACTCTGGGGAGATCCCGCCGTGACCGAGCCCCTCTCCGAAAACACCGCCGATGTGATCGTCGTGGGCGCGGGGCCAGCCGGCTCCACGGCCGCGTACCACCTGGCCAAGGCTGGGCTCGACGTCCTCCTGCTGGAGAAGACCGCCTTCCCCCGGGAGAAGGTCTGCGGCGACGGACTGACCCCGCGCGCGGTCAAGCAGCTCGTCGCCATGGGGATCGACATCTCCGAGGAGGCCGGCTGGCTGCGCAACAAGGGCCTGCGCATCATCGGCGGCGGCTCCCGCCTCCAGCTGGACTGGCCGGATCTGGCCTCCTTCCCGGACTACGGACTCGTCCGCAAGCGCGACGACTTCGACGAGCAGCTCGCCCGGCAGGCCCAGAAGGCCGGCGCCCGCCTGTACGAGCGCTGCAACGTCGGCGCCCCCGTCGTCGACGACCGCACCGGCCGCATCACCGGCGTGCACGCCAAGCTGGGCGAGGACAAGCGCGAGGTCACCTTCCACGCGCCGCTGGTCGTGGCCGCCGACGGCAACTCGACGCGGCTGTCCCTGGCGATGGGCCTGCACCGCCGCGAGGACCGCCCGATGGGCGTCGCGGTCCGCACGTACTTCACCTCGCCCCGCCACGACGACGACTACCTGGAGTCCTGGCTCGAGCTGTGGGACCGGCGCGGCCCCCAGGACCGCCTGCTGCCGGGCTACGGCTGGATCTTCGGCATGGGCGACGGCACCTCCAACGTCGGCCTGGGCGTGCTGAACACCTCCGCCTCCTTCAAGGACCTCGACTGGCGCGAGATCCTCAAGGCCTGGTGCGCGTCCATGCCCGAGGACTGGGGCTACACCCCGGACAACATGACCGGCCCGATCCGCGGCGCCGCCCTGCCCATGGCCTTCAACCGCCAGCCCCACTACACCAAGGGCCTGCTCCTGGTCGGCGACGCCGGCGGCCTGGTGAACCCCTTCAACGGCGAGGGCATCGCCTACGCCATGGAGTCCGCCCAGATCGCCGCCGACGTCATCGTCCAGGCGCACGCGCGGGCCACGCCGGCCCAGCGGGAGATCGCCCTCCAGCGCTACCCGCGCGTCCTGAAGGACACCTACGGCGGCTACTACACGCTGGGCCGCGCCTTCGTGAAGCTCATCGGCAACCCGAAGGTCATGCAGATCGCGGCCCAGCGCGGCCTCACCCACCCCGTCCTGATGAAGTTCACCCTCAAGATGCTCGCCAACCTGACGGACCCGACGGGCGGCGACGCGATGGACCGCATCATCAACGGACTGAGCAAGGTCGCGCCCAAGGCGTGATCAGCCCTCGGGCCCCTCGTCGAGGGCGCGGGCGTTGACGTCCCGGCGCGCGAAGACCTCCGCGCGCCGGTCCGCCGACTGCCGCAGCGCGGCCTTCCGCTCCCGCGCGGAGAGCCGGTCCAGGTACACCTGCCCGTTCACGTGGTCGGTCTCGTGGGCGAGGCAGCGCGCGAAGTAGCCGGTGCCCTCGACGAGCAGCGGCGCCCCGTCCTTGTCGAGGCCCCGCACGACGGCCCGGTCGGGCCGCGGTACGGCCATGACGGCACCCGGCACCGACAGGCATCCCTCGCCCTCGTCGAGCAGCCGCCGGTCGGCCGGGTCCAGGGGCTCAAGGACCGGGTTCACGATGTGCCCGACATGTCGGACACCGTCGTCGTCGGGGCAGTCGTAGACGAACAGCCGCAGCGCGACCCCGACCTGATTGGCCGCCAGCCCGGCCCCTTCGGCGACGTACATCGTGCGGAACATGTCGTCGATGAGCGCGGCCAGGTCGGGACCGAACTCGGTGACGTCCCGGCAGGGCTTGTGCAGCACTTCCTCACCGACCTCGGTCACGCGCCGCACCGACCCGCGCCGGGCCTCGGGCGCGAGCGGCGGATACGCGGCGGTGGGCCGCCCCTGTACGAACACACTCGGCATGACGTTCTCTCCTCCGGCTCGTGAACGGACCGACGGGACCGCCGACCCGCGCCCGAGCATGCCAGGAGGCGCGGCGGGGCCGCGCGTGATCCGGACGGGGGCGGGGTGCCGGGGGTGCGCGGCGGAGGGGGTCTGAGTGGCCGGGGTGAGCGGGCCGGCCGGGGGGCGTCGGGGTGCGGCAGGGTGGCGGGGCGCCCAGGGGGCGGTGAAGTGCCACTGGGCGGCGAGAGTGGCCGGGAATGGCGCGAGGCCGGGGGCGTCCGGGGACGCGGGAGGGCGACGGAGTGCCCAGAAGGGTGCCACGGGGGCGAGGGAACGCCGGGCGCGGGTCGCCGGCAGGCGACGGGGCGCCGAGCGGAGCCGTGGGGGCGGTGGCGAGCCGGCATCTGGCGGCGGGCGCCGAGGAGGACGTGAGGGGCGTCGGGACGTGGCGAAGGGCCGCAGCCCCCGAGCGGCTGCGGCCCTTCGTACGGATGTGCCCGAGTGCTACAGGACGCGGACCGCGCCGCTCGGCGGGTCGTAGTCGAGGGTCTGCTTGACGACACCCGTGGAGGAGTTCTGCGCGCCGACGAACATGCCGTCGCCGACGTAGATGCCCACGTGGTACGCGCTGCCCGCGCCACCCCAGTACAGGATGTCGCCCGGCTGGAGGTTGCCGAGGCCGACCTGGGTGCCGGCCGTCGACTGGTCCTGGGAGACCCGGGGGAGGCTGATGCCGACCTGCTTGAAGGCGGCCTGCACGAGACCGGAGCAGTCGTAGGCGGACGGGCCGGTGGCGCCGGAGACGTACGCCTTGCCGACCTGCGCCTGCGCGAAGGCGACGACCGCGGCGGCCGAACCGGTGGCGGTGGACGTGCTGGTGCCGCTGTCCGAGCTGCTGGCGGTGCCGGTGTCCGCGGAGGCGCTGAGCGTGGTGCGCTCGGCGCTGCGGGCGGCGCGCTCGGCGGCCTCCTTGCGCTCGGCCTCCTCGGCCTTCTTCTTGGCCTCCGCGGCCTTCTTCTTGGCGTCGGCGAGGTCGGCCTTGGCCTGCTTGGCGGCCTTGGCGGCAGCCGCGTCACGCTCGGCACGCAGCTCGTAGCTCGACGCCGCCTGCTGCGTGACGTCGGCGGACTGGGCGACCTGAGCGGCCAGGTCGGCCGTCAGGGTGGGCAGTTCGAGGGTCTGCGTCACCGGTTCGGCCGCGTTGGCCGACCCCGACGCACCGGCGACTGCCAGGGTGCTGAGGACGCCACCGGCAACTCCGGCCCGCATCGCGATTTTCGACGCGCTGCGGCGGGGCTTCCGGTGGCTGCGTATGTGAGCGGTGTGGGACATAGGGACAACCGGTATCAGTAGCTCCTCCATACCTTCAAGAAACGTGTGCTGCGCCACAGTTGTTCAATCGAGCCTCCGAACGTCGGGCGTGTCGCTCTTTATTGACGCCGTAACGGACATTGCGGACGGCCCATATCAGGGCTGTGATCACGGTCTTTGATCATTACGCCCGAATTGCCCCGCACCTACCACTGGTTGGTTCAGTTGGCCAAGCCCGCTTCTCATGGGCCTCTCATGAATGTGGCGCAGGTCACGGAACGGTTACCCCGGCGCCTGCGTCTCGGCGCGCCCGAGTGCTCGTGAACGCGTGCACGTGTCCACATCGCACCCCGCGCCTCCCTCCGACGTGTGAACGCGTCCTCTATCAAGCCATTCCGTCCAGCGCCAATTTGCATGCAAGGGAAGCATCTTGATATGGAGACGCCCCTCGGAGACCCGCCCTGGCCAGCGGCGACGATCGAAAATGTCACCTCTGGTGATCAGCTGAACGCTTCTTGTGTGAAGATCACCGCTCATCCGACTTCATGATCGTTCGTCAGGTGGTGGAGATCACAAAGCTTGTGCAATACCCCGTGTCGCAGATCACAGAGCGGCGGGCATAGGATGCGAGGCAGTTGGGCTTGTGACCTGCTTCACATGTTCGCGATCTTCGCCGGGACGAGCGGGGCTCGTGGGGCTGTTGGGGCGGCTGTGAGTCCAGTGCAACCGCCAGCAGTCAGTGCCGACTGAGAGGAGCGAGGAGCGGTGAACGCGTATGCGCCCATCCTCGTACTGGGAGCCCTCGGGGCAGGCTTTGCGATCTTCTCCGTGGTCATGGCCACGCTGATCGGTCCGAAGCGGTACAACCGGGCGAAGCTCGAGGCCTACGAGTGCGGCATCGAGCCGACCCCCACGCCGGCCGGCGGCGGGCGCTTCCCCATCAAGTACTACCTGACGGCGATGCTCTTCATCATCTTCGATATCGAGATCGTCTTCCTCTACCCCTGGGCCGTCACCTTCGACGCCCTGGGGATTTTCGGGCTCGTGGAGATGCTGCTCTTCGTGCTCACCGTCTTCGTCGCGTACGCGTACGTATGGCGGCGCGGCGGCCTGGAATGGGACTGAGGGGCCTTTGACATGGGACTCGAAGAAAAACTGCCGAGCGGCTTCCTGCTGACCACCGTCGAGCAGGCCGCGGGCTGGGTGCGCAAGTCGTCCGTCTTCCCCGCCACGTTCGGCCTCGCCTGCTGTGCCATCGAGATGATGACCACCGGCGCCGGCCGCTACGACCTGGCGCGCTTCGGCATGGAGGTCTTCCGCGGCTCGCCGCGGCAGGCGGACCTGATGATCGTCGCGGGCCGGGTCAGCCAGAAGATGGCGCCGGTGCTGCGGCAGGTCTACGACCAGATGCCGAACCCGAAATGGGTGATCTCCATGGGGGTCTGCGCCTCCTCGGGCGGCATGTTCAACAACTACGCCATCGTCCAGGGCGTCGACCACATCGTCCCGGTCGACATCTATCTCCCCGGCTGCCCGCCGCGGCCCGAGATGCTGATGGACGCCATCCTCAAGCTCCACCAGAAGATCCAGAGCTCCAAGCTCGGGGTCAACGCGGAGGAAGCGGCCCGCGAGGCGGAGGAAGCGGCGCTCAAGGCCCTGCCCACCATCGAGATGAAGGGGCTGCTGCGGTGAGCGACGCCAACGACACCCCGGGTGACGCGAACGGGGTGAACCCCGAGAAGGACCTCTCCGCGGAGAACCTGCCGGGCCAGCGCGGCCAGGGCGGCGAGGAGATCCGCGTCCAGCGCGGCATGTTCGGCGCCAACAACGGCGGCGACACCTCCGGCTACGGCGGCCTGGTCCGCTCCGTCCGCCTTCCCGGACCGGCGAGCAGGCCCTACGGCGGCTGGTTCGACGAGGTCGCCGACGAACTCGAGGGCGCGCTGGAGGAGCAGGGACTCCTGCCCGACAACGCCATCGAGAAGACGGTCGTCGACCGCGACGAGCTGACCTTCCACATCGAGCGCGAGCACCTGGTCCGCGTCGCCCGCACCCTGCGCGACGACCCGGCCCTGCGCTTCGAGCTGTGCACCGGCGTCAGCGGCGTGCACTACCCGCACGACAAGGGCCGCGAGCTGCACGCCGTCTACCACCTGCGCTCGATCACCCACAACCGGCTGATCCGCCTCGAAGTCAGCGCCCCCGACGCCGACCCGCACATTCCGTCGCTGGTCGCCGTCTATCCGACGAACGACTGGCACGAGCGGGAGGCCTACGACTTCTTCGGCATCGTCTTCGACGATCACCCGGCCCTGACGCGGATCATGATGCCGGACGACTGGCAGGGCTTTCCGCAGCGCAAGGACTATCCCCTCGGCGGCATCCCCGTCGAGTACAAGGGCGCCCAGATCCCGGCTCCGGACCAGCGGAGGTCGTACTCGTGAGCACTTCACACGCCTCCCCCAGGGAGACCACCGAGGGCACCGTCTACACGGTCACCGGCGGTGACTGGGACGAGGTCGTCCAGTCCGCCGCCCGCGCCGACGACGAGCGCATCGTCGTCAACATGGGTCCGCAGCACCCGTCCACGCACGGCGTGCTCCGCCTGATCCTGGAGATCGACGGCGAGACGGTCAGCGAGGCCCGCTGCGGCATCGGCTACCTGCACACCGGCATCGAGAAGAACCTCGAGTACCGGACCTGGACGCAGGGCACCACCTTCGTGACGCGCATGGACTACCTGACGCCGTTCTTCAACGAGACGGCGTACTGCCTGGGCGTCGAGAAGCTGCTCGGCATCGAGGACCAGATCCCGGACCGGGCCACGATCATCCGCGTCCTGCTGATGGAGCTGAACCGGCTCTCCTCGCACCTCGTGTGCATCGCCACCGGCGGCATGGAGCTGGGCGCCACCACGATCATGATCTACGGCTTCCGCGATCGTGAACTGGTTCTCGACGTCTTCGAGCTGATCACCGGCCTCCGGATGAACCACGCGTACATCCGCCCCGGCGGGCTCGCCCAGGACCTGCCGCCCGGCGCGGTGGACCAGATGCGCGAGCTGGTGAAGAAGATGAAGAAGAACCTCCCGGAGTACGACAAGCTCGCCACCGGGAACCCCATCTTCAAGGGCCGCATGCAGGACGTCGGCTACCTCGACCTGGCCGGCTGCATGGCCCTCGGCGCCACCGGCCCGGTGCTCAGGTCCACCGGCCTGCCGCACGACCTGCGCAAGAGCCAGCCGTACTGCGGCTACGAGACGTACGACTTCGACGTCCCGACCGCCGACACCTGCGACTCCTACGGCCGCTTCCTGATCCGGCTGGAGGAGATGCGCCAGTCGCTCAGGATCGTCGAGCAGTGCCTGGACCGGCTGGAGCCCGGACCGGTCATGGTCGCCGACAAGAAGATCGCCTGGCCCGCACAGCTCGCCCTGGGACCGGACGGACTCGGCAACTCCCTCGACCACATCAAGAAGATCATGGGCACCTCCATGGAGGCCCTGATCCACCACTTCAAGCTGGTCACCGAGGGCTTCCGGGTGCCGCCGGGACAGGCGTACGCGGCGGTCGAGTCGCCCAAGGGCGAGCTGGGGGTGCACGTCGTCTCCGACGGCGGCACCCGCCCCTTCCGGGTCCACTTCCGCGACCCGTCCTTCACCAACCTTCAGGCCATGGCGGCGATGTGCGAGGGCGGCCAGGTCGCCGACGTCATCGTCGCCGTGGCCTCCATCGACCCCGTGATGGGAGGCGTCGACCGGTGACCACCTCTTCTTCGGAGCGGGGCGTCAGCCTGGGCATGCCGGAGCTGCCCGCGCCCGCCTACCCGGACGACGTCCGGGCCCGGCTGGAGACCGACGCGCGCGAGATCGTCGCGCGCTACCCGGACTCCCGGTCCGCCCTCCTGCCGCTGCTGCACCTCGTGCAGGCGGAGGAGGGGTACGTCACGCGGACCGGCATGCGGTTCTGCGCGGACGTGCTGGGCCTCACCACCGCCGAGGTCACCGCGGTCGCCACCTTCTACTCCATGTACCGGCGCCGGCCGAGCGGCGACTACCAGGTCGGCGTCTGCACCAACACGCTGTGCGCGGTCATGGGCGGCGACGCCATCTTCGAGTCCCTCCAGGAGCACCTGGGCGTCGGCAACGGCGAGACCACCGAGGACGGCAAGGTCACCCTGGAGCACATCGAGTGCAACGCGGCCTGCGACTTCGCACCGGTCGTGATGGTCAACTGGGAGTTCTTCGACGACCAGACCCCGGCGAGCGCCCGTGCCCTCGTCGACGACCTGCGCGCGGGACGGCAGGTGACGCCCACGCGCGGGGCGCCGCTGTGCACCTTCAAGGAGACGGCCCGGATCCTGGCGGGCTTCCCCGACGAGCGGGACGGCGCCGTCGCGGCCGGCGGCAGCGCGGGCCCCGCCTCCCTGGCCGGCCTGAGGCTGGCCAAGGGCGAGACGTCCGCCGCGCGCGTGGTGCACCCGCGGGACGGCGGGCCGCACGACGCCGCGCCGGACCGGGACGTGCACGAGCCGTCACCGACGGAACACCTCAGCTCGCACGACGCGCCGCAGGACACGTCGGCGTCCGACCCGGCCAACCCGGCAGGGCCTACCGCCGAGGAGGGTGAGTGATGACCGTGGCCGCCGAGATCAAGGGCAGCAGCCCGGAGAAGCTGCTCGCACCCGTGCTGTCGGCCTTCTGGGACGAGGACGAGTCCTGGACTCTGGACGTCTACCGGAGGCACGAAGGGTACGAGGGGCTCCGCAAGGCCCTGGCGATGGCGCCGGACGACCTGATCGCGTACGTCAAGGAGTCCGGTCTGCGGGGACGCGGCGGCGCCGGCTTCCCGACGGGGATGAAGTGGCAGTTCATTCCCCAGGGTGACGGCAAGCCTCACTATCTCGTTGTCAACGCCGACGAATCGGAGCCGGGGACCTGCAAGGACATCCCGCTCCTCTTCGCGAACCCGCACAGCCTCATCGAGGGCATGATCATCGCGTGCTACGCCATCCGGTCGTCGCACGCCTTCATCTACCTGCGTGGTGAAGTCGTCCCCGTACTGCGGCGGTTGCACGAGGCCGTGCGCGAGGCCTACGCGGCCGGCTTCCTCGGCGAGAACATCCTGGGCAGCGGACTCGACCTCGACATCACCGTGCACGCGGGCGCGGGCGCGTACATCTGCGGTGAGGAGACCGCACTGCTCGACTCGCTCGAAGGCCGCCGGGGTCAACCGCGGCTCCGTCCCCCCTTCCCCGCCGTCGCGGGCCTCTACGCGTGCCCGACTGTGGTGAACAACGTCGAATCCATCGCTTCCGTTCCCGCGATCCTGAACAAGGGCAAGGAGTGGTTCAGGTCGATGGGCAGCGAGAAGTCCCCGGGCTTCACGCTGTACTCGCTCAGCGGCCACGTGGCGGGCCCCGGCCAGTACGAGGCCCCGCTCGGCATCACGCTGCGCCAGCTCCTCGACATGAGCGGCGGCATGCGGCCCGGCCACCGGCTGAAGTTCTGGACACCGGGCGGCTCCTCGACGCCGATGTTCACCGACGAGCACCTCGACGTCCCCCTCGACTACGAGGGAGTGGGCGCCGCGGGTTCCATGCTCGGCACCAAGGCGCTCCAGTGCTTCGACGAGACGACCTGCGTCGTGCGCGCCGTCACCCGCTGGACCGAGTTCTACGCCCACGAGTCCTGCGGCAAGTGCACCCCCTGCCGTGAGGGCACGTACTGGCTCGTGCAGTTGCTGCGCGACATCGAGGCCGGCAAGGGCGTGATGTCCGACCTCGACAAGCTGAACGACATCGCCGACAACATCAACGGCAAGTCGTTCTGCGCCCTCGGCGACGGCGCCGCCTCGCCGATCTTCTCCTCGCTCAAGTACTTCCGCGAGGAGTACGAGCAGCACATCACGGGCCGCGGCTGCCCCTTCGACCCGGCCAGGTCGACGGCCTGGGCCGACCACCGTACGGAGGTGAACGCATGACTGTGACCACCAGCGCTCCCTCCGGCGGAGGAGAGGCTGCGGTCCCGCCCGAGGACCTCGTGTCGCTCACGATCGACGGCGCCGAGATCAGCGTGCCCAAGGGCACCCTGGTCATCCGGGCCGCCGAACAGCTCGGCATCGAGATCCCGCGCTTCTGCGACCACCCCCTCCTCGACCCGGCCGGCGCCTGCCGGCAGTGCATCGTCGAGGTCGAGGGCCAGCGCAAGCCCATGGCGTCCTGCACCATCACCTGCACCGACGGCATGGTGGTCAAGACGCAGCTCACCTCGCCCGTCGCCGAGAAGGCCCAGCACGGGGTGATGGAGCTGCTGCTCATCAACCACCCGCTGGACTGCCCGGTCTGCGACAAGGGCGGCGAGTGCCCGCTTCAGAACCAGGCGATGTCGCACGGCCAGTCCGAGTCCCGCTTCGAGGGCAAGAAGCGGACGTACGAGAAGCCCGTGCCCATCTCCACGCAGGTGCTGCTCGACCGGGAGCGCTGCGTGCTCTGCGCCCGCTGCACCCGGTTCTCCAACCAGATCGCCGGCGACCCGATGATCGAGCTGATCGAGCGGGGCGCGCTCCAGCAGGTCGGCACCGGCGAGGGCGACCCCTTCGAGTCGTACTTCTCCGGCAACACCATCCAGATCTGCCCGGTCGGCGCGCTCACCTCGGCGGCCTACCGGTTCCGCTCCCGCCCCTTCGACCTGATCTCCTCGCCGTCGGTCTGCGAGCACTGCTCCGGCGGCTGCGCGACCCGCACCGACCACCGGCGCGGCAAGGTCATGCGGCGTCTCGCGGCCAACGAGCCCGAGGTCAACGAGGAGTGGATCTGCGACAAGGGGCGCTTCGGGTTCCGGTACGCGCAGCAGCGGGACCGGCTGACCACCCCCCTGGTGCGCAACGCGGAGGGCGACCTGGAGCCGGCCTCGTGGCCGGAGGCCCTACAGATCGCCGCGCAGGGGCTGCTCGCCTCCAGGGGCCGCACCGGCGTGCTGACCGGCGGCCGGCTCACCGTCGAGGACGCGTACACGTACAGCAAGTTCGCGCGCGTGGCGCTCGACACCAACGACATCGACTTCCGCGCGCGCGTGCACAGCGCCGAGGAGGCCGACTTCCTGGCCGCCCGGATCGCCGGCCGCGGCCGCGACCTGGACGGTACGGGCGTCACCTACACCGCGCTGGAGAAGGCGCCCGCCGTCCTGCTGGTCGGGTTCGAGGCCGAGGAGGAGGCGCCCGGCGTCTTCCTGCGGCTGCGCAAGGCCTGGCGGGGGCACGGGCAGAAGGTCTTCTCGCTGGCCACGCACGCCACCCGGGGCCTGGAGAAGGCCGGTGGCACGCTGCTGCCCGCCGCTCCCGGCACCGAGACCGAGTGGCTGGACGCCCTCGCGAGCGGCGTCGGCCTTGAGGAGGGCGGCGGCCAGGCGGCCGAGGCGCTGCGCGCCGAGGGCTCCGTGATCGTCGTCGGCGAACGGCTGGCCTCCGTGGCCGGGGGTCTGACCTCCGCCGTACGGACCGCCGCCGCGACCGGCGCCCGGCTGGTGTGGATCCCGCGCCGGGCCGGGGAGCGCGGCGCGATCGAGGCCGGCGCGCTGCCGTCGCTGCTGCCCGGCGGCCGCCCGGCGACCGACCCGCGCGCGCGTGAGGAGGTCGCCGCGGTCTGGGGCCTGGCCGACCTCCCGCACCGCTTCGGCCGGGACACCGGCGAGATCGTCGAGGCCGCGGCCCGGGGCGAACTCCAGGCGCTGCTGGTGGCGGGCGTGGAGGTCGCCGACCTGCCCGACCCGGCACGCGCGCGTGCGGCGCTCGACGAGGCCGGTTTCGTCGTGTCGCTGGAGCTGCGGCCCAGCGAGGTCACCGAACGCGCCGACGTGGTCCTGCCTGTCGCCGCGGTCGCCGAGAAGCCGGGCACCTTCCTCAACTGGGAGGGCCGGGTGCGCTTCTTCGAGGCGGCGCTCAAGCCCGACCAGATGACCCGCCGCCTCGCGCCCACCGACGGCCGCGTCCTTCAGATGCTGGCCGACGCCATGGACGTCCACCTCGGCCTGCCGGATCTGCGCACCACACGCGCGGAGATCGACCGGCTCGGCGCCTGGGACGGGCCGCGGGCCGGCGAGCCGCTGCAGACCGCGAGCGCGCTGCCGCGCCCGGCCGCCGGTGAGGCCGTCCTGGCCGGGCACCGGCTGCTGCTCGACCAGGGCCTGCTCCAGGTGGGCGACGAGGCGCTGGCCGGCACCCGGCACGCCGCGCACGCACGCGTGTCGGCCGCCACGGCCGCGGAGGCCGGTGTCGAGGACGGCGACCTGCTGGCCGTGACCGGACCCGCCGGGGCCGTCGCCCTCCCGCTCCAGGTCACCGAGATGCCCGACCGGGTGGTCTGGCTCCCGCTGAACTCGGCCGGCACCGGCGTCGCCTCCGACGCCGGGGTGCTGCCCGGGTCCCTCGTCCGCATCGGTCCGGCGGCGTCCGCCGGCGAGGCCCCCAAGGAGGTGGAGGCATGAGCCCGTACCTCGCCGCTGAAGACCTCTCGATGTTCGGCACCGACCCCTGGTGGCTGGTCGTCGTCAAGGCGGTGTTCTGCTTCGCCTTCCTGATGGTGACCGTGCTGTTCTCCATCGTGTGGGAGCGCAAGGTCGTCGCCTGGATGCAGCTGCGCATCGGGCCGAACCGGCACGGCCCCTGGGGCATGCTCCAGTCGCTCGCCGACGGCATCAAGCTGATGCTCAAGGAAGACCTGATCGTCAAGCGCGCCGACAAGGCGGTGTACGTCCTCGCGCCGATCGTCGCGGCCATCCCGGCCTTCATGGCGATCGCGGTGATCCCCTTCGGTCCGGCCGGCAACGAGGTCTCGATCTTCGGTCACCGCACCGCGATGCAGCTCACCGACCTGCCGATCGCCATGCTGTTCATCCTGGCCGTCGCCTCGGTCGGCATCTACGGCATCGTGCTGGCGGGCTGGAGCTCGGGATCGACGTACCCGCTGCTCGGCGGACTGCGGTCCTGCGCGCAGATGATCTCCTACGAGATCGCGATGGGCGCCGCGTTCGCCTCGGTCTTCCTCTACTCCGGGTCGATGTCCACGTCGGAGATCGTCGCGCAGCAGGGCGACCGCTGGTACATCGTGCTGCTGCCGGTCTCCTTCATCCTCTACGTCGTCACGATGATCGGCGAGACCAACCGCGCCCCCTTCGACATGCCGGAGTCCGAGGGCGACCTGGTGGGCGGCTTCAACACCGAGTACTCGTCCATCAAGTTCGCGATGTTCATGCTCGCCGAGTACGTGAACATGGTGACCGTCTCGGCGGTCGCCACCACGCTGTTCCTGGGCGGCTGGCGGGCCCCGTGGCCGGTCAGCACCTTCTGGGAGGGCGCCAACCACGGCTGGTGGCCGCTGCTCTGGTTCGTCGTCAAGGTCCAGTTGCTGCTGTTCTTCTTCATCTGGCTGCGCGGCACGCTCCCGCGTGTCCGCTACGACCAGTTGATGAAGCTCGGCTGGAAGGTCCTCATCCCGGTCTCCCTGGTCTGGCTGATGCTGGTCGCGACCGTGCGGGCCCTGCGGAACGAGAACTACGACTTCGCCGACATCGCCCTCTACGTCGGCGGCGGTGTCCTGGCCCTGCTGCTGTTGTCCTTCGCCGTGGACATCTTCCGCGACAAGGGCAAGCGGGCCGAGGTGCCCCCCGAGGAGCCCGCCGCCTTCGACCCGATGGCCGGCGGATTCCCCGTACCGCCGATGCCCGGACAGGAGTTGCCGCCGGTGCCACGACGCCGCCCGCGCCGGGAGCGGGAGCTGATTGTCAGTGGTGGGCCCGATACTCAGAGTGACGGACCTGCGGGCGGATCTACGGATGGAAAGGAGGCGTCCGATGGCTGAGGAACCCAAGGAGACCAACCCCGGTTTCCAGAACCCCGTGGCCGGCTTCGGCGTGACCTTCAAGGCCATGTTCAAGAAGCGGCTGACCGAGCAGTACCCGGAGCAGCAGAAGACCACCGCTCCGCGCTTCCACGGACGGCACCAGCTCAACCGCCATCCGGACGGCCTGGAGAAGTGCGTCGGGTGCGAACTGTGCGCCTGGGCCTGCCCCGCGGACGCCATCTACGTGGAGGGCGCGGACAACACCGACGAGGAGCGCTACTCGCCGGGCGAGCGGTACGGCCGCGTCTACCAGATCAACTACGCCCGCTGCATCCTGTGCGGCCTGTGCATCGAGGCGTGCCCCACGCGCGCGCTGACGATGACCAACGAGTTCGAACTGGCCGACTCCAGCCGCGCCAACCTCATCTTCACCAAGGACCAGCTGCTGGCCGGCCTGGAGGAGGGCATGGTCGACTCGCCCCACGCCATCTACCCGGGCACGGACGAGCAGGACTACTACCGGGGCCTGGTGACCGAGGCGGCCCCCGGCACCGAGCAGCAGGTCGCGCACTCCAAGGGCGAGGTCGTCCAGGAGGGCGACTCGACCTTCGGCGGGACCGAACCGGCGTCGGAGAAGGTGATCCGCGGATGAGCGCGCAGCTCGCCGCCGCGGCGACCCTCTCGGCCGGCACCTCCACCGGGGAGGCCGTCCAGTTCTGGATCCTCGGCACGGTCGCGGTGATCGGCGCCCTGTGCACCGTCTTCATGCGGAAGGCCGTGCACAGCGCGCTCTGCCTCGCCGGGACCATGATCGTGCTGGCGGTGTTCTACCTCGCCAACGGCGCCTACTTCCTCGGCATCGTGCAGATCGTCGTCTACACCGGCGCGGTCATGATGCTGTTCCTGTTCGTGGTGATGCTCGTCGGCGTCACCGCGGCGGACTCCCTGAAGGAGACCATCAAGGGCCAGCGCTGGCTGGCCCTCGTCTCCGGGCTCGGCTTCGGCATCCTGCTGATCGCCGGCATCGGCAACGCCTCGTTGCAGGAGACCACCGGCCTCGCCCAGGCGAACGCGAACGGGAACGTGGAGGGCATCGCGTCCCTCATCTTCACCAAGTACGTCTTCGCCTTCGAGATCACCGGCGCGCTGCTCATCACGGCCGCCGTCGGCGCCATGGTGCTCACCCACCGCGAGCGCACCGAACGCGCGGCGACCCAGCGCGAACTGGCCGAGCGGCGCGTCCGCGAGGGCAAGCACCTGCCGCCGCTCCCGGCACCCGGCGTGTACGCCCGGCACAACGCGGTCGACATCGCGGGCCTGCTGCCCGACGGCACCCCGTCCGAGCTGACCGTCAGCAGGACGCTGCGCGAGCGGGGCCAGATCCGCGACGTGTCGACCCAGGCGCTGGGCGACCTGAAGGCCCTGGAGCAACGGTCCGAGGAGCGCCTGGAGCGTGGCGCGGCCGGGCCGGACAACTCCAAGCGGTCCGAGGAGGCGTCGAAGTGAACCCCGTCAACTACCTGTACCTCGCGGCCCTGTTGTTCACGATCGGCGCCACCGGCGTCCTGATCCGGCGCAACGCGATCGTGGTCTTCATGTGCATCGAGCTGATGCTCAACGCCTGCAACCTCGCGTTCGTCGCCTTCTCCCGCATGCACGGCAACCTCGACGGCCAGATCATCGCCTTCTTCACGATGGTCGTCGCCGCCGCGGAGGTCGTCGTCGGGCTCGCGATCATCGTGTCCCTGTTCCGTTCCCGCCACTCGGCCTCGGTCGACGACGCCAGCCTGATGAAGCTGTGAGGGGCTGAAGTGGAGAACCTGATTGCGCTGCTGGTGGCGGCGCCCTTGCTCGGAGCTGCGGTTCTGCTGTGCGGCGGACGCCGGCTCGACGCCGTCGGCCACTGGATCGGCACGCTGCTGGCGGCCGCGTCCTTCGTGATCGGCGTCGTCCTCTTCGCCGACATGCTCGGCAGCGGCGCCGAGGACCGCACCCTGACGCAGCACCTGTTCAGCTGGATCCCGGTGGAGGGCTTCCAGGCCGACGTCGCCTTCCGGCTCGACCAGCTGTCGATGACGTTCGTCCTGCTGATCACCGGCGTCGGCTCGCTGATCCACCTGTACTCCGTCTCCTACATGGAGCACGACGAGCGCCGCCGCCGCTTCTTCGGCTACCTCAACCTGTTTCTCGCGGCGATGCTGCTGCTCGTCCTCGCCGACAACTACCTGCTGCTGTATGTCGGCTGGGAGGGCGTCGGACTCGCCTCCTACCTGCTGATCGGCTTCTGGCAGCACAAGCCCAGCGCCGCCACCGCCGCGAAGAAGGCCTTCCTGGTCAACCGCGTCGGCGACATGGGCCTGTCCATCGCGATCATGCTGATGTTCCTCTGGTTCGGCACCTTCGCCTTCGGGCCGGTGCTCGGCGGCGAGGGGGAGGCCGGGCTCGCTGGTCAGGCCGGCGAGGGCAAGCTCACCGCGATCGCCCTGATGCTGCTGCTCGCCGCCTGCGGCAAGTCCGCCCAGGTACCGCTCCAGTCCTGGCTCGGGGACGCGATGGAGGGCCCGACCCCGGTCTCGGCCCTCATCCACGCCGCGACCATGGTGACCGCGGGCGTCTACCTGATCGTCCGCTCCGGCGCGATCTTCAACGGCGCGCCCGACGCCCAGCTGGTGGTCGCCATCGTGGGCGCGGTCACGCTGCTCTTCGGTGCGATCGTCGGTTGTGCCAAGGACGACATCAAGAAGGCGCTGGCCGGTTCGACGATGTCGCAGATCGGCTACATGGTGCTGGCCGCCGGACTCGGCCCCATCGGCTACGTCTTCGCGATCATGCACCTGGTGACGCACGGCTTCTTCAAGGCCGGGCTGTTCCTCGGCGCCGGTTCCGTCATGCACGGCATGAACGACGAGGTCGACATGCGCCGCTACGGCGGACTGCGCAAGTACATGCCGGTCACCTTCGTCACCTTCGGCCTCGGCTATCTCGCGATCATCGGCTTCCCGGGCCTGTCCGGCTTCTTCTCCAAGGACAAGATCATCGAGTCGGCGTTCGCCAAGGGCGGCACCGAGGGCTGGATCCTCGGCGGCGTCGCCCTGCTGGGCGCGGCCATCACGGCGTACTACATGACGCGCGTGATGCTGATGACGTTCTTCGGCGAGGAGCGCTGGCGCAAGGCGCCGTCGCCGTCGCCCGCGTCGCCCGACGTGGAGCCGGTCGCCGAGACCCGCGGCGCGTACGAGCCTCCGCACCCGCACGAGTCGCCGAAGCTCATGACGATCCCGATGATCGTGCTGGCCGTCGGTTCGGTGTTCGGCGGCGCGTTCTTCAGCATCGGCGACCGGTTCGTGCACTGGCTGGAGCCCATCACCGGGCACGACCACGGACACGCGCCGATCAGCGCCCTGACGGTCACGGTCTCCACGGTGGCCGTGATGGTGATCGGTGTCGCGGTCGCCTGGGCGCAGTACGGGCGCCGTCCGGTCCCGGCCGTCGCCCCGCGCGGGTCGCTGCTCACCCGGGCCGCCCGGCGCGACCTGCTCCAGGACGACTTCAACCACGTGGTCCTGGTCCGCGGCGGCGAGCACCTCACGCGCTCCCTGGTCTACGTCGACCACACCCTGGTCGACGGGGTCGTCAACGGCACGGCGGCCTCGGTCGGCGGCCTGTCCGGGCGGATGCGCAAGCTGCAGAACGGGTTCGCGCGCAGTTACGCGGTCTCGATGTTCGGCGGTGCGGCGGTCCTCGTCGCCGCGACCCTGCTGATGAGGGCGGTCTGATACCGATGTCCTTTCCCCTGCTGACAGTCACGGCGGCCCTCCCGGCCGTCGGGGCGATCGCCACGGCCGCCGTGCCGGCCGCGAAACGCACGGCGGCCAAGTGGCTGGCGCTGCTGGTCTCGCTGGCCACGCTCGCGCTGGCGATCGCGATCCTGGTCCGCTTCGACCCCGGCGGCGACCGTTACCAGCTCACCGAGTCGCACTCCTGGATCGCGGACTTCGGCGTCCGGTACGAACTGGGCGTGGACGGCATCGCGGTGGCGCTGATCGCGCTGACCGCGCTGCTGATCCCGTTCATCATCCTCGCGGGCTGGCACGATGCCGACCCGCTGGAGACCGGCAGCAGCCGGTGGCGGCCGACGCAGGGCTTCTTCGCCCTGATCCTGGCCGTCGAGGCGATGGTGATCATCTCGTTCGAGGCCACCGACGTCTTCCTCTTCTACATCTTCTTCGAAGCCATGCTCATCCCGATGTACTTCCTCATCGGCGGCTTCGGGGACCGGGCCCACGAGCACGGCGAGAAGACGGCGGCGACGCAGCGGTCCTACGCGGCGGTGAAGTTCCTCCTCTACAACCTGGCCGGCGGTCTGATCATGCTGGCCGCGGTGATCGGGCTCTACGTGGTCGCCGGGAACTTCTCGCTGACGGAGATCGCCCAGGCCCGGGCCAGCGGCGAGCTGGACATGGCGACCAGCACCGAGCGCTGGCTCTTCCTCGGCTTCTTCTTCGCCTTCGCGGTGAAGGCGCCGCTGTGGCCGCTGCACACCTGGCTGCCCAACGCCATGCAGGAGTCGACCGCCCCGGTCGCGGTGCTCATCACGGCGGTCGTCGACAAGGTCGGCACCTTCGCGATGCTCCGCTTCTGCCTCCAGCTCTTCCCGGAGGCGAGCAAGTGGGCGACGCCGGTCATCCTCGTCCTGGCGGTCGTCAGCATCATCTACGGCGCGCTGCTCGCGGTCGGCCAGCGCGACATCAAGCGGCTGATCGCGTACGCGTCGATCTCGCACTTCGGCTTCATCATCATGGGCATCTTCGCGATGACCAGCCAGGGCCAGTCCGGCGCGACGCTGTACATGGTCAACCACGGCATCTCGACCGCGGTGCTGATGCTGATCGCCGGCTTCCTGATCTCGCGGCGCGGTTCGCGGCTCATCGCCGACTACGGCGGGGTGCAGAAGGTGGCGCCGGTACTCGCCGGCACCTTCCTGATCGGCGGCCTCGCGACCCTCTCCCTGCCGGGCCTCGCGCCCTTCATCAGTGAGTTCCTGGTCCTGGTCGGCACGTTCACGCGCTACCCCGTGATCGGCATCATCGCCACCTTCGGCATCGTCCTCGCCGCGCTCTACACCCTCGTCCTCTACCAGCGGACGATGACGGGCCCGGTGAAGCCGGAGGTCTCCGCCATGCCCGACCTGCGGGTGCGCGAGCTGGTCGTGGTGGCGCCGCTGGTCGCGCTGCTGATCTTCCTGGGCGTCTTCCCGAAGCCCGTCACGGACATCGTCAACCCCGCGGTGGAGCAGACCATGTCCGACGTACACAAGAAGGACCCCCAGCCTGAGGTGGAGGCGGCCAAGTGAGCGCAACAGCCGTCCACAGCCTGTGGACAACGGCGGCCGACCCGATCGCCAAGATCGACGCGCCGAAGATCGAGTACGGGCAGCTCGCGCCCACCCTCATCATCGTCGGCGCGGCGATCATCGGAATCCTGGTCGAGGCCTTCGTGCCGCGCAGGGCCCGTTATTACGTGCAGATGTTCGTCTCGGCCGTCGCGCTGGTCGCCGCCTTCGCCGCGGTCGTCGCGCTCGCGGCGGGCGGATACGGCACGACCAAGGCGGGCATCGCGGCGATGGGCGCCATCGCCGTCGACGGACCGGCCCTCTTCCTTCAGGGCACGATCCTGCTGGTGGCGCTGGTCGGCCTGTTCACCTTCGCCGAGCGGCGGCTCGACCCGGAGACGCACGGCAACCGCGTCGACTCCTTCGCCGCGCAGGCCGCGGCCGTACCGGGCAGCGAGAGCGAGCAGAAGGCGGTCAAGGCGGGCTTCACCACCACGGAGGTGTTCCCGCTCCTGCTCTTCGCGGTCGCCGGCATGCTGGTCTTCCCGGCCGCCAACGACCTGCTGACGCTCTTCGTCGCCCTGGAGGTCTTCTCCCTCCCGCTGTACCTGCTGTGCGCGCTGGCCCGCCGCAAGCGGCTCATGTCGCAGGAGGCGGCGGTCAAGTACTTCCTCCTCGGCGCCTTCGCCTCCGCGTTCACCCTCTTCGGCATCGCCCTGCTCTACGGCTACGCGGGCTCCATGTCGTACGGCACGATCGCCCAGGTCGTCGACGGCACCGTGCAGAACGTCACCCCGGCACTCGCCGACACCATGGGCAACGACGCGCTGCTGCTCGTCGGCTCCGCGCTGATCGTCATGGGCCTGCTGTTCAAGGTGGGCGCGGTGCCGTTCCACATGTGGACGCCGGACGTGTACCAGGGCGCGCCGACGCCGGTGACCGGCTTCATGGCGGCGGCGACCAAGGTGGCCGCCTTCGGCGCGCTGCTGCGCATCCTCTACGTCGTCCTGCCCGGCCTGCGCTGGGACTGGCGGCCGGTGATGTGGGCCGTGGCGATCGTCACCATGCTGGGCGGCGCGATCGTCGCGATCACGCAGACCGACATCAAGCGGCTGCTGGCGTACTCGTCCATCGCGCACGCGGGCTTCATCCTCGCCGGTGTCATCGCGACCACGCCGGACGGCATCTCGTCCGTCCTCTTCTACCTGGCCGCGTACTCCTTCGTCACGATCGGCGCCTTCGCCGTGGTGACGCTGGTGCGCGACGCGGGCGGCGAGGCGACGCACCTGTCCAAGTGGGCCGGGCTCGGCCGCAGGTCGCCGCTGGTGGCCGCGGTGTTCGCGATCTTCCTGCTGGCCTTCGCGGGCATCCCGCTGACCTCCGGGTTCTCCGGCAAGTTCGCCGTGTTCAAGGCGGCGGCGGAGGGCGGCGCGGCCCCGTTGGTCGTGATCGGCGTGATCTCCTCGGCGATCGCGGCGTTCTTCTACATCCGCGTGATCGTCCTGATGTTCTTCAGCGAGCCCCGGCCGGAGGGCCCGACGGTGGCGGTCCCGTCCCCCCTGACGATGACGGCGATCGGCGTCGGAGTCGCGGTCACGGTGGTACTCGGCGTGGCACCGCAGTACTTCCTGGACCTGGCCGGCCAGGCGGGGGTCTTCGTGCGCTGACGCGGCGCCTGCCGTGCTTGAGACGGCGGCCCGGCACCCCCTCGGGGGTACCGGGCCGCCGTCGTGCGTGCGGGGCTACTCGCCGCCGCGGCGTGCCTTGATGGCGGTGAGGTCCAGGTCCATCGGGAACGGGGCGCTCAGCTTCATGCGCTCACGGAAGATGCCGACGCTGGTGTAGGCGCCGGTGGTGGGCTCCAGCTCGAAGGCGTGGACGACGGCGAGCCCCTTCTCGTGCTCTACCCGCCAGTAGTGGGCGATGCCGGCGCGCGCGTACTTGAAGGGCTTGGTCTCGCGGTCGCGGGAGACGGACTCGGCGGACACGACCTCGACGGCCAGGGTGACGGCCTCGGCGGGGTAGCGGGTCCGCTCTGGGTCCTCGACCACGTCTGCTCGGACGACGATCACGTCCGGCTCAGGCCGGTTCTGCCTGTCGATGTCGACGGTGACCTCGCGGATGACTTCGAACTCAGCCGGTGCAAGCGAATGAAGCTGCCATTCGAAGAAGCTCACAGCGCGTGAGTGGAAAGTGGTCTGCGGACTCACGAAGACGAGGCTCCCGTCGATCAGCTCCGTGTGCGGAGGCAGGTTCGGAAGCCGGTCCAGATCGTCTGCGGTCCAGCCGCCCTCCGGCGGCATCGGCCAAGCGGGTGTGGACGCCTTCGGTGCGACGCTCATCAGTGCTCCCATGGGACGGAGTCTCGCGGGTGCAATCAGACTATCGGCCGGAAACGGACGAGTCTCCCGCGAACGTGTGAACGACTGTCGTGTCCTTGACGCCGATGACGGTCGTGACGGCGGGCGAGCCTGTGGATAACTCCAGGGCTGTCGGCGCCGCCCCCTATCGTTGAGGCAGTGGTCGGGGCAGGGCGGACCAGGCAGACCAGACGGGCGAGGCAAGACGTACGGGGGACGGGACGATGGGCGGGACGGGTGTGATCGGCGAGATGGCAGAGGCGGCAGAGGCGAGGCGCGTGGACGACGGGGGCAGCGAGGCGCTGGCCACGTTGCACCGGGTCTTCGGGTACGAGGCCTTCCGCGGTGAGCAGCAAGAGGTCGTCGACCACGTGGTCGCGGGCGGCGACGCCGTCGTGCTCATGCCGACCGGCGCCGGAAAGTCGCTGTGCTACCAGATTCCGGCCCTGGTCAGGCCCGGCACCGGCGTCGTGGTCTCGCCGCTCATCGCGCTGATGCAGGACCAGGTGGACGCGCTGCGGGCGCTCGGCGTGCGGGCCGGCTTCATGAACTCCACGCAGGACTTCGACGAGCGCCGCATGGTGGAGGCCGAGTTCCTCGCCGGCGAGCTGGACCTGCTCTACCTGGCGCCCGAGCGGCTGCGCCTGGAGGGCACCCTCGATCTGCTCTCCCGCGGCAAGATCTCGCTCTTCGCCATCGACGAGGCCCACTGCGTCTCGCAGTGGGGCCACGACTTCCGGCCCGACTACCTCGCCCTGTCGCTGCTCGGCGAGCGCTGGCCGGACGTCCCCCGTCTCGCGCTGACGGCGACGGCCACGCACGCGACCCACCGCGAGCTGACCGAGCGGCTGAACATGCCGACGGCGCGGCACTTCGTGGCCAGCTTCGACCGGCCCAACATCCAGTACCGGATCGTGCCGAAGACGGACCCCAAGAAGCAGTTGCTGAGCTTCCTGCGCGAGGAGCACCCGGGCGACGCGGGCATCGTGTACTGCCTCTCGCGCAACTCCGTCGAGAAGACCGCGGAGTTCCTGTCCCGCAACGGCGTGGAGGCGGTGCCGTACCACGCGGGCCTGGACGCGGGCACCCGCGCGGCGCACCAGTCCCGGTTCCTGCGGGAGGAGGGCCTGGTGGTCGTGGCCACCATCGCCTTCGGCATGGGCATCGACAAGCCGGACGTGCGGTTCGTCGCCCACCTGGACCTGCCCAAGTCGGTCGAGGGCTACTACCAGGAGACCGGCCGCGCCGGCCGCGACGGACTGCCGTCGACCGCGTGGATGGCGTACGGACTCAACGACGTCATACAGCAGCGCAAGCTGATCCAGTCCGGCGAGGGCGACGAGGCCTTCCGCCGTCGGGCCCAGTCCCACCTGGACTCCATGCTGGCGCTGTGCGAGACGGTCCGCTGCCGCCGCGGCCAGCTTCTCGCCTACTTCGGCCAGGATCCGGACCCGTCCGGGTGCGGCAACTGCGACACCTGCCTCTCCCCTCCGGAGACCTGGGACGGCACGGTGGCGGCGCAGAAGGTGCTGTCCACGGTGGTGCGGCTGAAGCGGGAGCGCGGGCAGAAGTTCGGCGCCGGGCAGATCATCGACATCCTGCTGGGCAAGCGCACCGCCAAGGTGATCCAGTTCGACCACGACCAGCTCTCGGTGTTCGGCATCGGCGAGGATCTCGCGGAGAGCGAGTGGCGCGGTGTCGCCCGGCAGCTCCTCGCCCAGGGACTGCTCGCGGTCGAGGGGGAGTACGGCACGCTGGTGCTGACCGACGACAGCGGGGCGGTGCTGCGGCGGGAGCGCGAGGTGCCGCTGCGCAAGGAGCCCAAGAAGCCGGCGGCGGCACGCGGGACGGCCTCCCGCGGCGAGCGCAAGGCCAAGGCCGCCGCGGCCGAGCTGTCCGAGGAGCTCCAGCCGGCGTTTGAGGCGCTGCGCGCCTGGCGGGCGGAGCAGGCCCGCGAACAGGGCGTCCCGGCCTACGTGATCTTCCACGACGCCACGCTCAGGGAGATCGCCACGGTATGGCCCACCTCCGTCGGGCAGCTCGGCGGCATCAGCGGCGTCGGTGAGAAGAAGCTCGCGACCTACGGGGAGGGAGTGATCGCCGTGCTCGCGGGACTCGCGGGGGCGGCGCAGGCGGCTCCCCCCTCCGGCGGCGACACCGGGCCCGGCCCGGACGAGTGGCCCGACACCGAGCCCGAGCCGGAGCCCGAGGACTGGATATAGAGGAGTGGATATAGAGGGCCGGACCTGGCTGTAGGGGACGCGGCCGGGCGCCGGACGTCCCGGCCGGTTCTCGGCGTCACAGGGCCCGGGCCGCGTACGCCCTGACGTCGGCGTCGCTGTCGGTGGTCGCCGTGGCGAGGGCCGCCCTGGCGTCCGGCGTGCCGTCCGCGTGCCGGGTCAGGGCCAGGACCGCGGCCTTGCGCACGTCGGCGTTCGGATCGGCGAGGGCCTTGGCGAGGACGGGGACCGCGCTGCCCGGGACCGCCGCGGAAAGAGCGCCGGCCGCTCCGGCCCGGACCTGCCAGGCGGGATCGGACAGCGCGGCGACCGCCCGTTCCGCGAGCGGCGCCGGGCAGCCAGTCCGGGCCAGGGCCGCGAAGGCCGCGCCGCGGACCAGGGCGTCGGGGTCCTCGGTGAGCCGGTCGAGCGCACCGCCGGCACCGGTGGGCGCCCGCAGCGTCCCCAGCGCCTTGGCGACGGTGACCCGGACCTCGCGGGACGGGTCCTCCGCCGCCGGGGAGAGCGACTCCGCCGCGTCCAGGGACACCAGCCCGCGTACCGCCTCGATGCGCACCGAGGGGTCCGGGTCGCCGAGGTACGCGGTGAAGGTGCCGGTCTCGCCCAGCCGCAGAATGCGCAGCAGGTCGAGGGCGGTGGCGCGGACCACCGGGTCGACCTCGGCCAGCGCCCGCACCAGGGGTTCGCCCAGGGCCGGTTCGGGCGCCAGCGTGTCGGCCAGTTCGCGCAGCGAGGCCGCGGCGGCGGCGCGCACCTCGGCGTCCGCGTCGGCCAGGGCGGCGGCCAGGGCGGGGCCGGTGCCGACGGGGGTGGTCTCGGTGAGCACGGTGACCGCCGTGCGCCGTACCGCGGGTTCGGGATCGGACAGGTAGGGGCGGAGGGCGGGCAGTTCGGGTTCGTCGTCGGCGAGGGCGAGCAGTTCGAGGAGGCGGGGGGAGGTCGTCGCGGTGGGCCCGGCGGAGCCGCCGCGCTCCTCGCCGGGGCCCGTGGGCGGCGTCCCCGCGGCGCGGGGCGCCGCGTCGCGCGGGCCGGCCGTCGCCACCTGCTCCGGGTGCACCTCGCCGAGGTGTTGGGAGACACCGCCGACCGGCGTGAACTCGTCGATCGGCACCAGATACGGAGCCACGGGACGGACCGTGAACTCCATCGCGCCGGAGGGGGACTTGTGCAGATCGAGATGGTGGAACCAGGCGTCGTCGTCGCGCTCCGGGATGTCGACGCGCTCGTGGTAGAGACCCCAGCGGGACTCGGTGCGGGCCAGCGAGGCCCGGGCGGCCATCTCCGCGCAGTCGCGGATGAAGGAGACCTCGGCGCAGCGCATCAGCTCGTGCGGGGTACGCGCGCCCATCGACGCGATGTCCGCCCGCATCCGCTCGAAGGACTCCAGGGCGAGCGACAGCCGGGCGCCGGACTTCGGCGGGGCCACGTAGTCGTTGACGAAGCGGCGCAGCTTGTACTCGACCTGGGGCTGCGGCGGGCCGTCGGGGTTGCGCAGCGGGCGGTAGACCAGTTCGTGCGCCTCACGCAGCTGGTCGGACGGCAGTTCGCCCGAGTACGCCGTGTGTCGCGACGCGTCCGCACCCGCCAGGTCGCCGAAGACGAACGCGCCGATCATGTAGTTGTGCGGCACGCAGGCCAGGTCGCCGGCGGCGTAGAGGCGCGGGACCGTGGTGCGGGCGTGGTCGTCCACTCGTACCCCCGAGGCGGAGTGGCCGCCGCACAGGCCGATCTCGGAGATGTGCATCTCGACGTCGTGGGTGCGGTAGTCGTGCCCGCGGCCCGCGTGGAAGGTGCCGCGCGTCGGGCGCTCGGTCGAGTGCAGGATCGACTCCAGCGCGGAGACGGACTCCTCCGGGAGATGGCTGAGCTTCAGGTACACCGGCCCCCGGTCGCCGGCCACCTCCGCGGCGAACTCGGCCATCATCTGGCCCGACCAGTAGTCGGAGTCGACGAAGCGCTCGCCGTGCCGGTTGACCTGGTAGCCGCCGAAGGGGTTGGCGACGTAGGCGCAGGCGGGGCCGTTGTAGTCCTTGATCAGCGGGTTGATCTGGAAGCACTCGATGCCGGTCAGTTCGGCGCCCGCGTGGTAGGCCATGGCGTAGCCGTCACCGGCGTTGGTGGGGTTCTCGTAGGTGCCGTAGAGGTAGCCGGACGCGGGCAGGCCGAGCCGTCCGGCGGCTCCGGTCGCCAGGATCACGGCGCCCGCGCGGACGGTCACGAACCCGCCCGTGCGGGTGTTGAACCCGGCCGCGCCCACCGCCCGGCCCTCCGCCGTCAGGACCCGCACCGGCATCACGCGGTTCTCGATGCGGATCCGCTCGCGCATCTCGCGCCGCCGCAACTGCCGGTACAGGACCTTCTTGACGTCCTTGCCCTCCGGCATCGGGAGCACGTAGGAGCCGGAGCGGTGCACCTGCCGGACCGCGTAGTCGCCGTGCTCGTCCTTCTCGAACTTCACCCCGTACGACTCCAGCCGCTGGACCATGGCGAAGCCGCGGGTGGCGGTCTGGCGGACGGTGGACTGGTCGACGATGCCGTCGTTGGCGCGGGTGATCTCGGCGACGTAGTCGTCGGGTTCGGCACGGCCGGGGACGACGGCGTTGTTGACGCCGTCCATGCCCATGGCGAGGGCGCCGGAGTGCCGGACGTGGGCCTTCTCCAGGAGCAGGACGTCCGCGCCGTGCTCGGCCGCGGTCAGCGCGGCCATCGTGCCGGCGGTGCCGCCACCGATGACGAGGACGTCGCAGGTGAGTTCTTCGGCGTCGGTGAGCGCGGGGATCTCCACCAGAGGGCCTTTCAGGTGCCGAGGGATGTCAGTACGTCGCGCCGCAGCGCCACCCGTGCCGGATCGTCGTGCGCGGCACGCTCCCGGGGCCGGGGCACGTCGCGGACGGCGGTGAGGCGGCCGGCCCCGAGCAGGGCCACCCGGTCGCCGAGGAACAGGGCCTCGTCCACGTCGTGGGTGACGAAGACGACGGTGGCGCCGGTGCCGCGCAACACCTCCACCAGCAGGTCCTGCATGCCGGCACGGGTCTGGGCGTCGAGGGCGCCGAAGGGTTCGTCCATCAGGACGGCGCGGGGGTGCCCGGCGAGCGCGCGGGCCAGCTGGGCGCGCTGGCGCTGCCCCCCGGAGACGCGGTGCGGCAACTGCCGTGCCTGCGCGGTGAGTCCCACGCGGTCCAGCCAGGACGCCGCCTGGTCCCGGCGTCCGGCGCGGGACAGGCCCTGGATGGCGAGGGGGAGTTCGACGTTGGCGCGCAGGGTGCGCCAGGGCAGGAGGGCGTCCTCCTGGAAGACCAGCGCGCGGTCCGCTCCCGGGCCGGTGATCAGGTGCCCGTCCTGTTCCGCCGTCCCGGCCAGTGGGGGCAGCAGCCCGGCCAGGGTGCGCAGCAGGGTCGACTTGCCGCAGCCGGAGGGGCCGACGACGGTGAGGATCTCGCCGGGGGAGACGTCGACGTCCACGCCGGTCAGCGCGGTGGCGCCGGGGCGGCCGAGGACGGCGTCGCGGAGGGTGAGCCGGGTGCCGCGCGGGGATCGGGTGCCGGTGGCCGTGTTCGCACCGGTGGCGTTCTTCGTGCCGGTCGCGGTACCGGTTCCGGTCGCCGTCCCGGCCCCGGTGTCGGTCCCGGCCTCAGTCTCGGACGAGGTGCTCATCGCGTGCCTCCTCGGGTTCGGTGCTCGTGGGCACGGCGGCGTCCGCGGACGAGGATGCCGCGCCGGCCCGCCGTACGGGCCTCGGCCGGGCGGCGGGGACGTACGCCGTGCGGGGCAGCCAGTGGGTCAGGCGGCGGCCCAGCAGTTCGACGGCGGTGGAGGTCAGCCAGCCGAGTACGCCGATGGTGACCATGCCGACGAAGACGCCCGGGTAGTCGACGACGGTGTAGTCCTGCCAGGTGCGGTAGCCGACGCCGTACTGGCCGGAGATCATCTCGGCGGAGATCACGCAGATCCACGAGACGCCGATGCCGACCGACAGACCGCCGAACACGCCGGGCAGGGCGCCCGGCAGGACCACCGAGGCGAGCACCCGCCACCGGCCGCCGCCCATGGTGCGGACCGCCTCCTCCCACGTCGGGGAGAGCGCGCGGACCGCGTGCCGGGTGGAGACCAGCACCGGGAAGAAGGCGGCGGTGCAGGTGATGAAGACGATGCCCTGCTCGTTGGAGGGGAAGAGGAGGATCGCCACGGGGACGAGGGCGATCGCGGGGACGGGGCGGATCACCTCCAGCACCGGGCCGAGCAGGTCCTCGGCCGGCCGCGAGCGCGCCACGAGCACACCGGTCGCCACGCCCAGGACGGCGGCGAGCAGGAAGCCGGTGAGGATGCGGGTGAGGCTGTCGGTGAGGTCCGTCCAGTAGTCGGGTCCCGCCAGCCGGTCCGCGAAGGCGTGGGCCACGTCGGTGACGGTGGGGAACTGCGAGAAGCGCAGCCACAGGTCGACGTCCCGGCTGGTCAGCAGCTGCCAGAGACCGAGGGCGGCGGCGAGCGAGACGGCGCGCAGCGCGTACCGGATCACGACGCCCGCTCCAGCGCCTCGGCGTACGTGACGACGCGGGCTCCGCCGTGGTCGGCGACGTACTCCCGCGCGGTCTCCGGGGCGAGGAAGGGCAGCAGTCCGGAGCCGTCGGCCACCCACACCGCCTTGTCGGCGAACCAGAGGGTGCCGGTGGTGGCGTCGGGGACGTAGGCGGCGCGCACCTCGTCGCGGTGGGCGGCCACGTGCTTCAGCAGGGCGCCGGGGGAGGTGAAGGAGAGGGTCTTGCTCGCTCCCTTCGGCCAGACCTCCCCGGCCGGCTCCGGCGGCCCGGCGGCGAGCCGCTCGGCGTACGCGGCCGGACCGAGTGCCTTCTTGACGTACCGGTCGTCCACGAAGGCGTCCACGTCCACGTCGCCGGTGAGCTTCGCCTTCCGGAGGATCGACACGTCCTTCTTGAGGGCCGCGACGAGCTGGGGCTTGATCGCCGGGTCGAAGGTGGCGATGCCCTGGGCGCCGTTGTAGAGGTAGACGGCCTCGGCGGGCAGGCCGGTGGCCTTCGCGACCTTCTCGGCGGCGGCCACCGGGTGGGCGTCGAGATAGTCGGTCGCCTGCGCCTGGGCCCTCAGGAACGCCTCCAGTACGGCGGGGCGCTCCTTCGCGAAGTCCTCGCGGGCGGTGACGCCGTGGAAGGTGGGCAGGTCGAGCCGCGCGCCGTCGTACAGGGCCTTCGCCTTGCCCTGGTGGGCGAGCAGGCCGGGCCACGCGACGAACTGGGACAGGGCGTCCGCGCTGCCCGAGGAGAGGGCGGAGGCGCCCACCGCGGGCTGCTGGTTGAGTTTCTCGATGTCCTCGGCGGGGTCGAGGCCGGCGCGTTGCAGGGCTCGTACGAGCGTGCCGTCGGCGGCCGATCCGACGCTCGTCGAGACCTTCTTGCCCTTGAGGTCCTTCAGGGAGGTGAGCGAGGAACCGGGCGCGGTCACGATGGTGTTGAGGCCGCCGCGGAGGTTGTAGCCGGTGACCGAGACCAGGCGGGTCGGCTTGCCGAGCTGCTTGCCGCGGGCCGCGTTGATGAGCAGCGGGAAGTCGCCCATCGAACCTATGTCGATCTTCCCGGCGGTCATCTGGGCGGTGATGGGGGCGCCGGTGGCGTAGTCCTGCCAGTCCACCTTGTAGGTGACGCCGTCGCCGAGGGCGTTGAGCTGCCGCTCGAAGTGGCCGAGGGAGCGGAGCAGGGTGCCGGCGGTGACCGTGTTGATCGTCCGGGACTGGTAGCCGACGGTCACGGTGACCGTGGAGCCGTCCCCGCCGGCCGACGCGTCGCCGCCGCAGGCGGTGAGGGAGAGGAGCAGGGTCACGGCGGCCGCGGACGCGGTGGCGGGGAGCGCGGTGCGTTTCGGTTTCATGGGAGTCGGCCTCTCACCGGAGCAGGTAGGGCATGTTGACCGTGACCGCCCCGGTGGGGCAGCGGGCGGCGCACGGGCCGCAGTACCAGCACTCGTCGACGTGCATGTAGGCCTTGCCGTTGCGCTCGTCGATGGCGAGGGAGTCCAGCGGGCACATGTCCACGCAGAGGGTGCAGCCTTCGATGCACTTCGACTCGTCGATGGTCACGGGCACGTCGGCCCGCTGGGGCGCCAAGGGCATGGCTGTCTCCAGGGAGGGTGCGCGAAAGGGGTGTTCAGAGGGACCGGTGCAGCAGGCCGCTCATCGCGATGCGGTCGCCGCGGAAGCGGACGAACTCCAGGTCCACGGGGCGGCCGTCGGCGAGGTGGGTGAGCCGTTCCAGCATGAGGACGGCGGTGCCGCGCGGCGCCTCCAGCACGGCGGCGGTGTGCGCGTCCGCGGTCACCGCCTCCAAGGTGATGTCGGCGTGGCCGAGCGGCCGGCCGGTGACGGATTCCAGGAGGCGGAAGACGTCGGTGTTCTCCAGGTCGGCGCCGAGCAGGGCGGTGCCGATGTCGAGGGGCAGGTAGGTGAGGTCGAGGGAGAGGGGGACGCCGCCCAGGCGGCGCAGACGCTCGATGTAGAGGACGTCGGCGTTGGGCGGTACGCGGAGGCGTTCGGCGACCGGGGCGGGGGCCGGTACGGGGACCGTGGTGCGGACCTCGTTGGTGACGCGGCCCTGTTCGTGCAGGGTCTCCGCGAGGCCCATCAGCCGGTCGAGCCCGTGGGCGTACTTGCGGGCCACGACCACGGTGCCGATGCCGGGCCGGCGGGCCACGAGGCCCTCGGCGCGCAGCAGGTCGAGGGCCTGGCGGACGGTGTTGCGGGTGGCGCCGTAGTCGACGGCGAGGGCGTCCTCGTGGGGGAGTGTGCCGTCGGGGAAGGCGTCGTCCAGGAGTTGGCGGCGGAGCAGGTCGGCGAGCTGACGGGCCCGGTCGGCGCGCAACCGGCGGCGCGCGCGGTGGGCGGCGACGGTGGTCGCGCCCTGGCCGGCGTGGTCGCGGATGCGGTCGGTGGGCGGCATGGCTGGAACCATACCTATCCGGTGGGGTTGGTGGTGTTGCTGGATTGTTGCGCCACCGGGGTCTCCGCCGGGTGGGGGGATGAGCTGGGGTTTTTGGGAGTGAAGGCGGGACTTCTGCCGCCGGTTCGCGGAGTTGCCGGGCGCCGTCGTGGGCCGGGGGTGGGTGCCGTGGGGAGTTACGTGAGCGCCGTCAAGCCCGGGGCGAAGGTGATCAAGAGGGGGACGAGGGGGACCAGCGCGGCCGTTGCCGTGGTCAGGGCGCGGTGGCGCGGGGTCAGGCGGGGCGGGGGCTCCAGGAGGCGGTCGACTCGTTCGCCGAGGAGGCGGTGGCTGGAGGCGCAGGACAGGACGCCGCGGTGCTGGTTCAGCTCGATCAGGGCCAGCGCCGTGGTCAGGTGGCCGCAGCGACGGGAGGCGGTGTCGTCGGCGGACAGTTCGACCAGGCGATGCGTCTGGTCGCAGAAGTGGGCGAAGAGCGGGACGCGCGGGAAGCCGGTGGCCAGCGCGGTGGAAAGGTGCAGCAGCCAGTCGTGGCGGGCCCGGGCGTGGCCGCGCTCGTGGGTGAGCACGGCGTCGAGCTGGTGGTCGGTGAGGCGGTGCAGGGCGCCCGTGGTGACGATCAGCTGGGCCGGGCTGCCCGGCAGCCACCAGGCGTCCGGGTACTCGTCCTCCAGGACCAGCAGCGGCCCGCGGGCGGCGGGGAGGCCGGCGGGCAGGTCGGGGGCGCGCTCGCGCAGGTGCGCGCGGGACCGGGCGCGCCGCCGGCGGGCCTCGACGAGTTCGCGGCCCAGCATCGCGGTCGTCCAGGCGGCGCCGGCGGCCAGCAGCAGGGTGAGGGCGGCAGCCCAGGCCGGCCCGGCGGAGAGGTTGTACGCGGCGGTCACCGCGGGCGGCGCCGGTGCGAAGAGCTGGGCGCGGACGGTGCCGAAGACGGCGGTGGCACCGAGGGCCAGGGCCGTCAGACAGCACAGCAGGACCGTGGCGACCAGGCACTGCCACACCCACAGCGCGACCACGGGGTCCCGCTCCGGCCACGCGGACCGGGTCAGCGCGCGCGGCACCGGCACCGCGGCGGTCACGGCGACGGCGAACAGCAGGAGCAGGCAGACGGTCATGCCACTGGCTCCGGATCCTGGTCGAGAGGACGGGCGGCTCTGGCAGTGCGGACGGAGTGCCCGCGCACACCGTCCGACGCCAGTATGCCGCCGTCGGACGGTGTGGGTCAGGTGCCGGCGGGCACCGGTTCCGAAAGCTCCGCCGCCGCCCGGTCCCGCCTCATTCCCCCCGTCCGGTCACCCGCCCCGTCACCTCGCCCAGACCCACCCGGATCCCGTCCGGACCCGGTGCCCACGCCGACAGGGTCACCACGTCCCCGTCCTCCAGGAACGTCCGCTTGCCGTCGGGGAGTTCCAGCGCGTCGCGGCCGTTCCAGGTCAGCTCCAGCAGTGACCCGCGTTCCCGCTCGCCGGGTCCGCTCACCGTGCCTGAGCCGTAGAGGTCGCCGGTGCGCAGTGAGGCGCCGTTGACGGTCATGTGGGCCAACTGCTGGGCGGCCGTCCAGTACATGGTGGAGAACGGCGGCTCGGAGATGACGTGACCGTTGACCGTGACGGTGATCCGCAGGTCGTAGCCGCCGGGCTCGGCGTGGTCGTCCGCCGTGTCGTCCAGGTAGGGCAGCAGCTCGTGCGTGCGCGCGGGGGGCGCCACCCGCGCCTCCTCCAGGGCGTCCAGCGGCGTGATCCACGCCGACACCGAGGTGGCGAAGGACTTGCCGAGGAACGGGCCGAGGGGGACGTACTCCCAGGCCTGGACGTCCCGCGCGGACCAGTCGTTGAGCAGGCAGAGCCCGAAGACGTGCTCGCGGAAGTCGCCGAGCGCGACCGTGCTGCCCGGTTCGGACGGCACCCCCACCACGAACCCGACCTCGGCCTCGATGTCGAGGCGGACGGACGGGCCGAAGACGGGCGCGGCGTCGGCCGGTGCCTTGCGCTGCCCGGACGGGCGCACGACGTCCGTGCCCGAGACGAACACCGTGCCGGAGCGGCCGTGGTAGCCGATCGGGAGGTGCTTCCAGTTCGGGGTGAGGGAGTCGGCGGCGTCGGGGCGGAAGATCTGGCCGACGTTGCGGGCGTGGTTCTCGGACGCGTAGAAGTCGACGTAGTCCGCGACCTCGAACGGCAGGTGCAGGGTCACCGACGACAGCGGGTGGAAGAGGGGTTCCAGCGTCTCGCGGTGGGAGGGCACCGTCACCCACGCCGTCAGCGCGCGCCGCACGTCGGACCAGGCCGTGCGGCCGGCGGCCAGCAGCGGGTTGAGGGTGGGCCGCGCGAGCAGGGAGGCGTACGGCGATCCGAGCGCGTGGGCCGCCGCGCCGGCGTCGAGGACGTGGTCGCCGAGGCGGACGCCCACCGTCCGCTCCCGCGTGCCGGGGATCGAGAACACGCCGTACGGAAGGTTGTGCGGGCCGAAGGGGTCGCCCTCGGGGACATCGAAGGGGGGCATCGGGTGCTGCCTCGCTTTCGTGCTCGCCATGTGCGCCGTGCGCGCCGTGTGCGCCACGTGGCCGGTGTGCGCCGCGTGGTGCGTGGACTGGCCACACGTTACGGGTGACACGGCCGTCTTGGGCAGTGCGGCGGGAGGTGGCTCCATGTGGGGGAAGAGGGCGTGCGCAGGCGGGCCGACGTGCGCGGACCCGTCCGCGCGCCGGTGCCCGAGAGGCAGGAAGTGACCGTGGGACGGGAGCTCCGCCGACGGCGCACGCCCGCGCGCACGGTTGTGGATGTGGCGCTCCGCGTCCGTTCGTGTGCGGGAAGTTGTCCACAGGCCGACACGCAATCTTGACGGAGCGGTGCGAACAGGGAGACTCTGGGCGGGTGCCGGGAGGTCTCGGGGAGGGGGCCTCCGACGGCACATCTGGGGGGAACGGATGGCCATTGGGGAGGCCGGTCCGGGTTCGGAGCGGGATGGTTCACGGCCGGGCAGACGGCTGGAAGAGACCATGCGCGGCCGGCTCGACCGGGAATGCGTGTATGTACCGTCATGCCGATTCGGGCTGTACGCGGCACTGCGTCACTGGTGCCCGCCCGGCGGCCGGGTCCTGATGTCGCCGGTCAACGACGACGTCATCTTCTTCGTCGTGCTCGCGGCCGGTCTGCGCCCCGTTCAGGCGCCGCTGGACCCGTCGGACGCGTCCATCGACGTCGACGCCGTGCCCGACGGCGTCTGGGGCTCGCTGTCCGCCGTACTGACGACCAACCTGTACGGCAACCCGGACCAGGCGCCCCGGCTGCGCGCCCGCTGCGACGCCCTGGGCATCCCGCTGTTCGAGGACGCGGCGCACGCCATCGGCAGCGAGGTGGGCGGCCGGCCGGTCGGCGCCTGGGGCGACGCCTCCGTCTTCAGCCTGTCCAAGCACGTCGGCGCCAAGGCCGGGGGGATCCTCGCGGTCGCCGACCCGGGACTGCGGGAGACGCTGGCGAAGACCTGCGAAGACCTGCTGCTGCCGCGCCGTACGCGGGCCGAAGTCGCCTACGCCGCACGGCCGTACGCGGAGGCCGCCGTGCGCGGGCTGGGGCTGCGCCGGGCCGCCTGGGCCACGCTGCGGATGCTGGGGCGGATGGAGCGCGAGGAGATCCGGATGCCGCTGCGTCCGCAGGAGCTGGCCCGCGCCGCCGCCTCGGCACCCGGCCTCGACGCCCACGACCCCTGGGTCCGCGTCGACATGCACGACTACCGGCTGCGCGGCGGCCGGTTCCGGCTCGGCCGGATCGGGCGCGGGCTCGACCGGCTGGACCGGGTCCTGGCGGACTGCCGGGCGGGGACGGAACTGCTGCTGTCGACGCCCTGGGCGGGACCTGCCGGGTGGGAGGGAACGCGCAGCCGGACTCCCGGCAGCACCCAGCCCCTGTTCCGCGTGCCGCTGCTCGTGGCCGACCGGGACGCGGCGGTCCGGGCGCTGGCCCGGCGCGGCATCATCGTCGGCTACCTGTACGACCCGCCGCTCGACGACTACGCGGGCGCCGCCTTCACCGACCCGTCGCCCGCGCCCGAGGGGGCCCGCTGGTTCGCGCGGCACGCGCTGCCCGTCGAACCGCTGCGGGCCCGCGCCGTGATCGCGGCGCTGGAGGAGTCCGGCGTACGACCGGCCAAGGCACCGGAGGGGTTGATTCCGTCCGGTGGCTGAGACCCGGGTGCACGAGACGGCCGTCGAACCGGCGGACGGCGGCACCGCGCTGCCCGAGAGCGGGCACGGGGGCGACTCGCTCTTCAAGAACGCCTACTTCCTGATGCTCAGCACCGGCGTCTCGGCCGTGCTCGGCCTGGGCTTCTGGCTCGTGGCCGCCCGCTACTACTCGGAGGAGGCCGTCGGACAGGGCTCCGCCGCCATCGCCGCCATGCGGCTGCTCGCCAGCATCACGGCGACGACGATGATCGGCGCCGTGGTCCGCTTCGTGCCGCGCGCCGGCCGCGCCACCGGACCGCTGGTGTGGCGTGCGTACGCGGCGAGTTCGGTGGTCGTCGCCGTGGCCGCCGTGGTCTTCCTGCTCACCCTCGACCTGTGGGGTGCCTCGTACGCCCCGCTGGGCACCGCCGCGATGGGGACCCTGTTCGTCCTGGCGTGCGTGGCGTGGGCGCTGCTCACCCTCCAGGACGGCGTGCTGACCGGCTTGCGCAAGGCGGAGTGGGTGCCCGCGGGGAACGCGGTGTTCTCGGTCGGGAAGCTGGTCCTGCTCGCCGTCTTCGCCGCCTCGCTGCCGGTGCTCGGCATCTTCGTGTCCTGGGCCGTGGCCATCGCCTTCTCCACCGTGCCGCTTGGCTGGCTGATCTTCCGCAGGCTGATCCCGCGCCAGGCCGAGGCCGACCGCGACGTGGAGCCGCCGGAGCCCCGCGAGATGGGCCGCTTCCTGGCCGGGGACTCGCTGGGGGCGCTGTTCAGCCTGGCGATGATCAACCTGCTGCCGGTGATGGTCGCGGTCAACTTCAGCGCCGCGCAGAACGGCTACTTCTACGTGGCCTACACCGTCGGCGGCACGATGGAGTTCATGGCCATCAACATGGCCTCCTCGCTCACCGCGCACGCCTCGCACGACCCGCGCCGCCTCGCCGACGGCATCCGGGGAGCGCTGCGCCGCATGACGGTGCTGCTGGTGCCGGTGGTGCTCTTCCTGGTCGTCTTCGCCCCGCAGATCCTCGCCCCCTTCGACGAGGACTACGCCGAGCACGGCTCCACGGTGCTGCGGCTGCTCGCCCTCGGTGCGCTGCCGAGGATCGTGGTCGAGCTGTACATCGGCGTACTCCGCGTCCAGGGGCGCACCGGTGTGCTCGCCGCGGTGCAGGGCGCCATGTGCGTCCTCGTCCTGGGCAGCGCGGCGATGCTGTTCACGCCGGCCGGGATCTCCGGTGCCGGCTGGGCCGTGTTGGTGAGCATGACGGTCGTCGCCCTGGGCTGCGCACCCGGCCTGCGCTCCGCCCTGCGGGGCATCGACGGGGCCGGTCGTTCCGGCGACCCGGGTGCCACCGTGGACACCGGCCCGCTCCGGCCGAGGCCACGGCCCGGGACCTCCCACGGCCACGGCCCGGCCCGGCTGAACCCCACCGCCGGGTACGGCACGACCTGGGCCCGGCGGGCGGCGTCCGAGGGCGGACGGTCCGAGGACGCGTCCGGGGAGGACACCGTCGCCCTGTTCATAGGGCGCCCCGGGTACGAACGGGAGGCCCTGGAGGCGGACACCCTCGCGGTGATCCGCCGGCCACGCCAACCCGACCCGGACGCCCAGGTCCCCGACCCGGACCCGCACGTCCACGACCCAAACCCACGCGTCCCCGACCCGGACCCGCACGTCCACGAACCGGACGCCCGCGCCCACGCCGCGAATGCCGGCGCCCCCGGCCCCCACGACGCCGACCCGGGCCCGATCCCGGAGCGCTACCTCAGGCCCGCCCTGTGGCTGCTGTGCGCCGCCGCCGCCGTCGTCTTCTGGGTGGCGTCGCGCGGACTGCCCTGGCTGGACGGCACGCCCGGGACCGGCGCCGAACTCACCGGCCGCGAGCTGCTGCGCGGGCTGCCCCTCCCGGCGCTGCTCGCGGGCGCCGTGCTGCTCGTGGTGTTCGTCGCGGCGGTGACCCTGTCCGTACGCCCCGACCCGTGGCTCCCCGGCGCCGCGCTGGGCTCCGCCGTACTCGCGCTGCACGCGGCGCCCGTCGCCCTCGGCCGGGAACCGGAGGCGGTGGACGGGGAGTTGTACGCGAGGGCCGCCGCATTCCTCGCGGAGGCGCTGGGCCTCGACGGACCGGACCCGGTGCTGCGCTGGGCACCGCTCGCCCTCCAGCTGCTGTGCCTCGTACCGCTGTGGACGCTGCTCACCAAGGCGGGCGGCCGGCTGCCCTGGCAGGGGCGCTGGGGTGTCCTCTACCTCGCCGCGGTCGGGAGCTGGCTCTGGCGGCAGGAACTCGCGCCGGTGGCGCCGCCGCTCCTCCTGCTGCTCGTCCTCGCGGCCCTGCTCCTGTCGGTGCGCCGCCCGGCCGAGACACCGCACCACACAAGACACACCGAACACACCACCAGCCACATCAGCCACACCAGCCACACCAGACCGACAGACACGTTCCGGGACTGATCAAGCACAGAGCCGATTCGCCAGGGGGGAACCGTCGTGCGTCCGCCAGCAACTCCACGGGAGAGATCCGCACCAGAGCCCGTGCCCGAGACCGGGGAGACCCCCGCACACCCGGAGCAGCCAGAGCACGACTCCCGCACCTCGCAGGAGGCGGCCACCACGCGTTCGCACGAGGCCTCCGCCCGGCCGGGCCCGTCCGCTCCCACCCCCGCCGTCCGGCGGGCGCGCGTGGCGGCCGCCTGGCCCGCCGTGCCGCTGCTCGCCGCGCTCGCGCTGTGGGTCTACGCGGTGCGGCACACCGACGTGTCCGCCCTGGACGACTACGGCCTCGTCAGCGCGCTGCACCCCACCTTCTGGGCCGGCCTCGCCGTGCTCACCGCGGGCTTCTGGTTCACGGTCCGCGACCCGCGCCGCCGGGCCGGCTGGCCGGCGGCCTACGTCCTCGGCCTGCTGGTGATCGAGCGGGCCACCCAGGCCGTGCTCTACCCGACCCCGCTGTACGCGTGGGCGTGGAAGCACGACGCGGTCATCGACCACCTGCTGACGTCCGGCGGACTCCAGAGCGCGGACCGGCTCGGCGACATGGCGGTGTACGACCAGTGGCCCGGCTTCTTCGCGGCGCAGGCAGCGCTGGTGCGGCTCCTCGGCGTGGACAACGCGGCGATGTACATGGCGTGGTGGCCGCTGGTCTCCAGCGTGCTGCTGCTCCTGCCGCTGCTGCTGATCTACCGGACCTTCACCGAGGACCGGCGCCTGATCTGGACCGCCATGTGGCTGTTCTGCGTCGGCAACTGGGTGGGCCAGGACTACTTCTCGCCGCAGTCCGTCGCCTTCGCCCTGCACCTGGGCGTCCTCGCGGTCGTCCTGCGCCGCTACGGCCGTCCCGGCGGCCGGCAGCGGCAGGCGGTGTGGACCGTGCTGCTCAGCGTGCTGGTCATCGCCATCGTCGTCTCGCACCAGCTGACGCCCGGCATGCTCGTCGTCACGCTCCTCGCGCTGGCTTTCACCCGGCGCCATCGCGACTGGGTCCCGCTGGTCACCACGGTCGTGATCTTCCTGGCCTGGTGCCTCACCGCCGCGCTGCCCTTCCTGTCCGCGGCCATGCCGGACATGATCCGTTCCGTCGGCGACATCGGGGCCAACGTCGAGACCGGGTACGGGTCCACCCCCACCGGCACCGGCGCGGTCGCCACCTCCTGGGCGGCCCGGCTGCTCTCGGGTTCCGTACTGCTGCTGGCGCTGGCAGGCGTACTGCGCCAAAGGGCCCTGCGGCAGCGGGCGCTGCCGCTGCTGCTGGTCGCGGCGGCCCCGCTGCCGATGTTCGTGGCGTCCAGTTACGGCAGCGAGATGATCTTCCGGGTGCTGATGTTCATGCTGCCCGGCGCGGCCTTCTTCGCCGCCGCCGCGCTGCTGCCCAGGGTCCCCGCGCCGATCACCGACGCGCGGGAGACGGAGCGCGGGAAACCGCCCGCCCCCGCCGGCGCCCAACGCCGCCGGTCCCCCCTGCCCTCGCTGCCGCCCCTGCGGTACGCGGCCTGGCTCTCACCGCTCGTGCTGCTCGCCGGGACCCTCGCCTTCGTACCGAGCTACTCGGGCAAGGACCGCGTCAACTACTTCCCGCCCGGCGAGGTGGCGCTCGTGCGGCAGCTCTTCGACCAGGCACCCGACGACTCCCTCGTCGTCGCCGCCAACCGCAACTACCCGCTCGCCTACGAGCAGTACTGGCGGGTCGACCACTACTGGTTCCTCGAGGACACCCGGGCCCACGTCGACGACATCGTGCGCGACCCCGCGGCCGTCCTCGCCCGCGACATGGCCGGCGTGGAAGCACCGGCCCGCGCCTACTTCCTGCTCACCCAGGGGCAGGTGGCCAACTCCGAGATGAACGGCCAGCTGAACACGGCCCAGTTGAGACGCGTGAGGGAGTCCGTCGCGGACTCGCCGCGCTTCGAGCGCGTGGCGCGGAACAGCGCGGGCGTGCTCTACGTCCTGAAACCGGCGAGCTGAGGAGGGCACCCGCCATGACACCGCAGGACCTCGTGATCCGCATGCTGCCCCCCTTCGCGGGCTGGCTGGCGCTCGCCGCGCTCGCCCTGCCCGGCGGCTCCCCGCTGCGCGGCGCGGCCGTCGCCGTCTTCCTGGCCGTCGGTCCCGGCGCCGCCCTGGTCAGAATCTGCGGGCCCGCGCTCCGGGTCCGCCGTGCCGAGGCCCCGGCCGAGCACCGCGACGACGCCTTCGAGCGCCACTCCGACCTGCTGGAACAGCTGGTGCTGGCCGTCCTGCTGAGCGTCAGCGCCGCGATCCTCGTCGCCACGGCGCTGATCGCCACGCACACCCTCAGCGGCGACCGCGTCCTGCTGGCGCTCACCCTGCTGACCACCCTCGCCGCCTTCTGCCCGAGCCTGCGTGCCCTGCCGGCGCCCAGGACGGCGCCGGGCGCCGCACCACCGACACGGAAGGGTTCCACTCTGTGAGGTTCGCCCGTCCCGCTCGCCGCACCACCGCGGACTCGACGACCGGACAGCACCACCGACCAACGCACCCCGCGCGCCCCGGCAGGCGCCGCCTGCTGATCACCTCCGTCACCGCCACCTGCGCGGTCCTGGTCGCGGTGCTCGCCCTGCGCGACGCCTCGGGACCCGCCGACCCGGGATGCCGCCCCACCGCCCTCCTCGAACCGCCCTGCGGCGCCTGGTTCGGCGCGTTCGTGCCGCACGACAAGTCCGACCTGGCCGCGAAGGTACGGGAGTACGAGAAGAACGTCGGCCGTGGGCTCGACATCGTGTACACGTACCACGACATGTCCGCGGTCACGGATACCCGGCTGGAGGGCCAGCTCCTCACCGAGCAGGAACAGCGCGTCGGCGAGGACCGCATGCTGCTGCTGTCCTGGGAGAGCAAGTGGTGGGGTGGCACCAAGGACCAGCAGCCCACCTGGAAGCAGATCGCCGCCGGCGACCTGGACGAGTCCGTGATCGACGTACAGGCGCGGCGCGTCAAGGAGTACGGGCAGCGCACGGGCAAGAAGGTGTTCCTCTCCTTCGACCTGGAGATGGACACCCGCACACCGGACAACGGCACCCCCGCCGACTACGTCCGCGCCTACCGCCACATCCACGACCGCTTCCGCGAACTGGGCGTCGACAACGTGGTGTGGACCTGGATCATCACCGGATACCTGAACCACGGCGACCTGTTCGAGCGGATGTACCCCGGCGACGACTACGTCGACTGGATCGGCTACAACCAGTACAACTACTACCTCTGCCACAAGACCGGCTGGCTCAGTTTCGCGCAGACGCAGTACGCCACCCACGACTGGATCCGCGCCCACATCTCCGACGACAAGCCCCTGATGCTCTCGGAGTTCGGCAGCGCCTCCGACCCGAAGCGCCCGGACCGGCAGGCGGAGTGGTACGCGCAGGTGCCCCGGGTGCTCAAGGACCTGGAGGGCGTCAAGGCTGCCCTCCAGTGGAACTACCGCGACCCGGGACCGCACTGCGACCTGGCCGTGGCGAACGACCAGGCGTGGGACAGCCTGCGGGAGGTGGCCGCCGACCCGCACCTCAACCAGCCGCACGGCTGACCGCCGCCCCGCCGGACGGGCCCTACCCCGCGAACTCGGGGCCCCGCACCATCGCCCGCCCCCGCCGGTACCAGCGCCACGCGACGGTCTTCGGGCCGTCGCGGTAGGGGGCGACGCGGGCGCCGCCGCCCGCCAGCCAGGACTCGACATCGGCGACCGTGTGGCTCCGCCGCACGATCAGCCGGGCGATGCGGTACCGCTCGTCGCGGTCCGAGCTGAGCGCGTGCCGCACGGCCGTCGCCGTCTCGTACCCGGCCCGGGCCGACGACGCCCGCACCTTCGCGCTGTTGTAGCCGTGCGGGTAGGCGAGGTGGCGGACCGGATGCCCGAGGGCGTCCTCAAGGACCGCCTTGGACTCGCGGAGTTCGTGCGCCAGGGCCGTGCCCGACAGGGTGTCGAGCTGCGCGTGCGTGACGGTGTGGCTGCCGATCTCCATGCCGGAACGTTCCAGCCCGGCCACCGCGTCCAGCGTCATCATCGGGGCGGGCGGCAGCAGACTGCGGCCGCCCGGCACGATGGCCCCGGTGGTCAGGTACGCGGTGGCGGGCAGCGCCCGCTGGGCCAGCGCCTCGGCGGTGGGTCCGGGCAGGTCGGCGAAGCCGTCGTCGAAGGTCAGCAGCACCGGCCGGGGCGGCAGGGGCGCCCGCCCGGCGAGATGGTCGGCGAGCGCACTGATCGTGACGGGCGTCCTGCCGCTGTCGACGACGGCGTCCAGCTGTGCGGCGAACTCCTTCGGCGTGACGGTGAACTCGGCGATCCACGACGGCGGGTCCTCCATCACCGCGTGGTACAGGAACACGGGTATGTGCCCGCCGCCCGCTGCCCGGACGCCCTCGCGCGCCCCGTCCGCTCCCGGTGCCCCGGCCCCGCTCACCGCGCCTCGACCCCCGTCGCACGCAGCGCGCGCCGGGCGCGCAGATAGCCGACGGGGCCGTACAGCATGCCCCGGCGCTGCAACCGCGCCAGGCGCCGCGGCCAGGGATGCGTACGGGAGTCGTGCCCGCCCGGCGCCCCCACCGCCTCCGCGCCCTCGCCGGTGGCGCGTACGGCGGTCAGGCGCCGGGCGTGCGCGAGTCCGCCCGGCACCCGGGCGAGGAGGGCCGGCAGCAGCGCCGGCCGGTTCACCAGGATCGCCGTGAGGTACGCGGTGAGGCCGGCGCCGTAGCCGTACGCCTGGGTCTCCAGGTCGTGCCAGGTCTCCCGGTGGTGGTGCCAGACCAGTGCCCGGGGCGTGTAGCGCAGCCGCTGCCCCTGGGCGAGGACGCGGACGAACCCGTAGAGGTCGTCGCCGCCCCGCGCGCGGGTGCCCGCGCCGGTCGCCGGGTCGAAGCCGCCGACCGTCCGCAGCACCGCCGTACGGAAGGCCATGCTGGCGCCCGAGCCGAACCGGCCCGCGGTGAACGGGAACAGCGGCTCGTCGGCGGGCGGGTGCTCCGGGTCGTACGTGCGCGGGACGAAGCCCTTCGCGAAGCCGCCGTGGCTCTCCAAGAGCACCTGGGCGGGGGTGCGCAGCCGCGCGGGCAGGATCAGGCCGGTGGTACAGCCCAGGCGCGGGTCGGCGGCGAACGGCGCGGTCAGTTCGGTGAGCCAGCGCGGGTCGGCGACCACGTCGTCGTCGGTGAAGGCGACCACCTCGCCCCGGACCACCGCGAGGCCCCGGTTGTGCGCGACGGCGAGTCCGGGGACCGGCTCGCACACGTACCGCACCCGCTCGCCGTACTTCCGCTCGACCAGCTCCCGGGTCTCACCGGTCACGGGCGCGTTGTCGACCACGACGATCTCGAAGTCCGGGTGGTCCTGGGCGAGCAGCGAGTCGAGGGCGCGGGCCAGCTGGTCCGCGCGTTCCCGGGTGGCGACCACGACACTGGCGGGCGGCGGCGCGGGCCACGGCTCGGGCGGCGCGCCCCGGGGCAGCTCCCGCGCGAGCCCCGCCAGCACCCGTGTGGGGTCCGCGCCCTCGGGGACCTGCCCGAGCAGCGTGCCCACGGGCACGCCCGCCCGTCTGACCAGCACGAACACCGCGCCGGACGTCACCGGCGGGCTCCCCGGGCCCGGCCGCAGTACCGCCGCCTCCGCCTCCGTCTCCTTCTCCGCCGCGCCGTTGCCGTCGCCGAGATCCAGCTCGGCGACCTGCACCGCCCCGATGCGCAGGAAGTCGTCGATCTCCCGCCGTGTCTCCCGCAATGTCTCCTGCCGCGCACGCCGCACACCGGCCATGCGCCCACCCCCTCGTGGTTGACCTCGTCAGGACCTGCGCAGCCGGGCCGCGCCCCTCAACGTCCGTACCGCGAGCGACGCCAGCCGCGGCCGGTCGCGCACGAAGCCGTGCGCGCGGCGGGCCGGTTCGCGGCCGAGCCAGTGCAGGGCGGTGCCCGCCCCCGGGCGCGTCGCCGCCCCCTCGTACACCGGCAGTTCCCCGGTCTTCAGCGAGTCCTTGTACTCCGCCGGGCCCCGCCCCATGTCCAGCAGTCCGATGCCCTCGGCGGCCGCGGCCTCCGCCATCCGCAGGTGCAGGACGAGACCGGGCGAGTACTTGGCGAAGTCCGGGTCGTACGCCGGGAACCAGCACGCCAGGACCGTCGCCGAACGCAGCCCGAAGTGGGCGGCGACCGGCCGGCCGCCCGCGTAGAGCACGGACAGGGTGCCCGTGCACTCCGGCGCGCGCGTCCGGGCGAGCCTGCCGACGAGCCGGCTGATCCACTCCTGCGCGAACCGGTCCCGGCGTCCCGTCCTGCGGTACTGCGCCGACTTCCACTCCATGAGCGTGCGCAGCGCGGCCGGCTCGCGCTCGTCGAAGACGAAGCGCACGTCGCCGGCCTGGCGGCCCAGCCTGCGCTCCTTGGCGAGCGTGGTCTTCAGGAACTTCGGCGCCTGGGCGCGCAGGACGTTCTCGTACGCCTCGTAGCCCTTCTCCACGTCGATGACGTAGGTGGTGTGCTCCTCGGCGGCGTACCGCACGAACAGCCCCTGCTCGGCCTCCAGGTTGTCGAAGGCGAGGCTCGACAGGGAGCAGGCCCGCAGCAGTCCGCGGGGGTCCGGGGCGAGGCCCTGGCGCAGCACCGCGCCCTGGCAGTCCGACACCCCCAGCCCGATCGCCCGGCCCTGGCCCAGCGGGCCGCGTTCGTGCGGCAGGAATCCGGCCGCCTCGCCGCCGTCGTACAGCACCGCCACCCGCGCCCGCGGCCGGACCCGGCCCACGGCTTCGGTGAACTCCGGTTCCATGAACGGGTTGCGCGGCGCCGTCGACTTGGCGCGTATGTCCCGCCAGTGCTGCCGTTCCCCCTCGCCCAGCTCCTGTGGCCTGAGCACGCGTACGCGTCCGCTGTTCAACCCGACCCCCCGATCAAGTCCCCCCTGGACAACAGGAAGGTACCCCGGGGGCCGACCCGGGGGGTAGGTAGCAGACCATGTTGTTGCCAACCGGTGCACAGGCCTTTAACCGGCTTTAGCCGATGATGTGCCAGGTTTCGGACATGTTCGTGCGTCGTCGTGCGCGTTCGAACGTACTCGCCGCGTCCTCGTTCGGAACCGGTCGCGGGTGAGTCGGACGGGTGTCGCGTCCGTATTCTCTGATCATGGACCGCACCGCATACTCACTCGTCGCCACCGATCTCGACGGCACGCTGCTCCGCGGCGACGACACCGTCTCCGAACGGTCGCTGGCCGCGCTGGCGCGGGTGGCCCGGGCGGGTGCGCGGCACCTGGTGGTGACGGGGCGCCCGGCACCCCGGGTGCGGCCCCTGCTCGACCGCCTCGGGTGCACGGGGCTCGCGGTGTGCGGGCAGGGCGCGCAGGTGTACGACGCCGGCGCGCACCGGATGCTGTGGTCGGTCACCCTGGACCGGGAGCTGGCGGAGACCGCGCTCGGCAAGATCGAGGCCGAGGTGGGCCAGGTGTACGCCGCGGTCGACCAGGACGGCGTCGACGGCCTGACCCTCATCGAGCCCGGGTACCTGATGCCCCACCCCACGCTGCCCGCGGTGCGGGTGGAGCGGCGCGACCAGCTGTGGCGCACCCCGATCAGCAAGGTGCTGCTGCGCCACCCCGACCTGAGCGACGACGAGTTGGCGTCGACCGCGCGGGCGGTGGTCGGCTCCCTCGCGACGGTCACCATGTCGGGGCCCGGCACGGTGGAGCTGCAACCGTGCGGCATCACCAAGGCGACCGGCCTGGCGCTGGCCGCCGAGCACCTGGGGGTGGGCCGGCGGCACACGATCGCCTTCGGCGACATGCCCAACGACATCCCCATGTTCGACTGGGCGGCGCACGGCGTCGCCATGGCCGGTGCCCACCCCGAACTCAAGGCGGTGGCCGACGAGGTCACGACGACGAACGAGGACGACGGCGTGGCCGTCGTCCTCGAACGGGTCTTCTGAACGTCCCGGTGCGGCTCAGTAGGCGCCGAAGACGTTGTCCATCGAGCCGTACCGGTCGGCCGCGTAGTTGCAGGCGGCGGTGATGTTGGCGACCGGGTCGTACGGGTCCCAGGAAGTGCCCTCGACGTGGTACGCCTGGAAGGTCGGGTCGATCACCTGGAGCAGACCCTTGGACGGGGTGCCGTTGATGGCGTTGATGTCCCAGTTGTTGATGGCGAGCGGGTTGCCGGACGACTCCCGCATGATGTTGCGGTGAATGCCCTCGTACGAGCCGGGGATGCCGTGCTGCGCCATGACGTCGAGCGACTCGCGGATCCAGCCGTCGAGGTTGTCCGGGTACGTGGTCGCCGCCGTGGCGGCCGTCTTGGTGGCGGCCGGGGTGGCCGCGGACGCGCCGGTGGCGCCGATGAGCGGCAGGGCGAGCACCGCGACACCGGTGCCGGCCACGGCGAGCCTGCGGGCGATGCGGGTGGTCCGGGCGTGACGGTTCTGACCGTTGGCAGACATCTGTGTCCCTCTCCTGACGCCTGCGAGGTGAGCTGTCGGGTTCGGGCGGGGAGGTGCCCGGCCGCGCCCTGACGGGTACGGCTTCACCCCGAGCCGCTCCGGTGGTGACCGGTGCGGCGACTTACCTGGGTCCCCCGCTCCTGCCGGCGAGTGAGTTGAGTGGATGACTGTGTGTGCGGGCGATGGCAGGATTCGGCGTCCGCCCGACAGGCCGGGAACGTATGCGAGAGCACATGTCCGAAACAAGTGCAGGAATCACCCAACGTCCTGTTGACCTTGGTCTGAGGCGTTTGGGGCTCTTGATCCTTTGCGGTTGCCAAGCCTCAACTGGCTTGCGGCGCAAAGGGAGGGCACAGGTTGCGGCGAGGTTGCCCGAGGGGGCTCCCAAGTGAGCCAACTCACGGGCCTCAACAAGCGCGGCAAAACGGGCATTAGTCCCAACTATGTCCCAACCGGCCCTCGATGCGGTGCGCTTCGCCCGTCCGGTGTTTTCGGCTGCCGGGCGGGCATCCGTTCGGGGCCGGGGAGGCGATATTGGTATCGGGCAATATGTGGTCATATCGACCGATCAAAAACATACCGCTCATGATCCGATACCGCCCGGCCTGTAACGGTGGGCGCTAGCGGTGATCGAAAGGTGACCGGATACGCTGACTCGAGTGGTGGCAGCGACCTATCGACAAACCAGGTAATCGCCAGTGGGCACCAGCAGACAGGAGACCCCTCGTGACCGTCGTCGGGCCGTTCGGGCTGAGCGTGCGGGACCAGGCTCTGGAAGCCGATGTCCAGGCCGGATTGGTCGCGGTCGAGGAAGGGTTGCTTGAGGCAACCAAAAGCGAGGTGCCCTTCATCACGGAGGCCGCCCAGCACCTGGTACGGGCCGGCGGCAAGCGGTTCCGCCCGCTCCTCGTGATGCTCTCGGCCCAGTTCGGCGACCCCTATGCCCCCGGGATCGTGCCCTCGGCCGTGGTGGTGGAGCTGACCCACCTGGCCACGCTGTACCACGACGACGTGATGGACGAGGCCGCCGTGCGGCGCGGGGTCGCCAGCGCCAATGTCCGCTGGGACAACTCGGTCGCGGTCCTGACCGGCGACTTCCTGTTCGCCCGCGCCTCCCAGATCCTCGCCGACCTCGGGCCCGAGGCGGTCCGCGTGCAGGCCCTCGCGTTCGAGCGGCTGGTCACCGGCCAGATCCTGGAGACGGCCGGCCCGCAGGACGGCCGGGACCCCGTCGACCACTACCTCGACGTGCTGGGCGGCAAGACCGGCTCGCTGGTGGCCGTCTCCTGCCGGTTCGGCGCGATGATGTCCGGCGCCGACGAGACGGTGGTGGACGTACTGACCCAGTACGGCGAGCGGCTCGGCGTCGCCTTCCAGCTCGCGGACGACGTCCTGGACATCGCCTCCGACTCCCACGAGTCGGGCAAGACGCCCGGCACGGACCTGCGCGAGGGCATTCCCACCCTGCCGGTGCTCCGGCTGCGCGAGCGCGCGGCCAGGCTGGGCCTCGCCGAGGACGTCGCGCTGAGCGAGCTGCTCGACTCCGACCTGAGCGACGACGCCCGGCACGCCGAGGCGCTGCGCCTGCTGCGCGCCCACCCCGCGCTGGAGCACGCCCGGCGGGACACCGTCTGCTACGCCAGGGAAGCCCGCGCGGCCCTGGCTCCGCTGCGGGAGTGCGAGGCGAAGGCCGCGCTGGTGGAACTGTGCGACGCCGTGGTGCACCGGGCCGGCTGAACCCCGCCCCGCCCGTGCGCGGCGCCACGGGCGGGTGCCCTCCGCCGGCGGGCGGCGTACCCGTCCCCTACGGGGCGGGGGAGGAACCGCCCGTTGGTGTCATCCCGCAGGAGTACGTGGAGTTGAGCCCGCGGTCTGACGATTGCGCTCCGGTGATTTGGTCAGATGGACACCACGGAAACACCAATCCTCACCGATTCGGGTGAGAATGGCGGCTCACGGGTGAACGAGTGCGAGGTCGCGAGACAGCCGCCGCCGACGACGGAGGTAGGGCACAGATGGCACCGATCGATTCCGACGACAACACGACCCCCGGGGCGGGCGAGGAGCTGAGCACCCGACGGCGCAAGGCCGCGCGGTACGTCGTCCCGGTCGCGGTGGTGGGAGTGGCGGCCGCGACGATCGGGCTGGTCCCCGCTCTCGCCGACTCCGGGGACCCCGACCTGCCGAAGGTCACGGCGGAGGAGCTCGTCCAGAAGATCGCCGAGTCGGACGTCCAGCAGCTCTCCGGCACCGTCCGGATCAGCACCGACCTGGGCCTGCCGGACCTCGGCGGCCTGGAGAGCGGCCTGATGTCCGGAATGTCCGGCGATCCGGGCGGGGACGGCAAGGACGGCGGCTCGTCCGCCGACCCCTCGGCCAAGCTCACCCAGCTGGTCTCCGGCTCCCACACCCTGCGCGTCGCGGCCGACGGCCCCGACCGGCAGAAGGTGTCCCTGCTGGAGGACGCCGCCGAGTACAGCCTCATCCACGACGGCAAGGACGTCTGGGGCTACGACAGCAAGTCCAACGAGGTCTACCACTCCACGTCCGACGGCGCGGAGCGGCCGGAGAAGGACGTGCCGGCCACCCCGAAGGACTTCGCCGACCAGGCGCTCAAGGCGATCGACGACACCACGTCCGTGAAGGTCGGCGGCACCGCCCAGGTGGCCGGCCGCGACGCGTACCGGCTCGTCGTCGAGCCCAGGCAGAAGGGTTCCACGGTCGGTGCGATCACCGTCGCCGTGGACGCCGAGACCGGTACCCCGCTGAAGTTCACGCTGACCCCGGCGAGCGGCGGCGCCGCCGTCGTGGACGCGGGCTTCACCAAGGTCAGCTTCGCGAAGCCGGACGCGTCGACGTTCGACTTCACCCCGCCCAGGGGCGCGAAGGTGACCGAGGCCGACGAGAAGGCCGCCAAGGCCCCGGAGCACGGGCGCAAGGCCGAGGGCGACCTCGCCAAGGAGCTGGACGGCCTGAAGGTCATCGGCGAGGGCTGGAACTCGATCGCCGCGTTCGACACCGGCGGCCAGGGCCTGCCCACGGGCGCCGCGGGCGGCGGCGACCTCGGCGGCTTCCTAGGCTCCCTCGGCGACCAGGTCAAGGGCGACTTCGGCTCGGGCACGGTCTTCAAGACCCGCCTGGTCAACGCCCTGATCACCGAGGACGGCAAGGTCTACGCCGGTGCGGTCACCAAGGACGCGCTGGTGAAGGCCGCCGACGCCGCGAAGTAACGGAGCGGCCTTTCCGTACGACAAGAGGCACAGGAGAGGAAGCCGATGGCCGAACCGTCCGTCACGGAGCCGGAGCGGGCGGACGACGCCGTCATCTCCACCCGCGGGCTCACCAAGCGCTACCGCGGCGGACAGCTCGCCGTCGACGGTCTCGACCTGACCGTCCCGGCGGGCAGCGTCTTCGGCTTCCTCGGCCCCAACGGTTCCGGCAAGACCACCACCATCCGCATGCTGATGGGCCTGATCGAACCGACCTCGGGCAGCGCCCGGGTCCTCGGCCGGCCCATGCCGCGCGCGGCCCGCACCGTACTGCCCAGGGTCGGCGCCCTCATCGAGGGCCCGGCCCTGTACGGCTTCCTCTCCGGCCGCGACAACCTCCTGCGCTACGACGCCGCCGACCCGACCGCCGACCCCCGCACCCGGCGCGAGCGCGTCGCGGCGGCGCTGGACCGGGTGGGCCTCGCGGCCGCGTCCGGCAAGAAGGCGAAGGCGTACTCGCTCGGCATGAAGCAGCGGCTCGGCCTCGCCGCCGCACTGCTCCAGCCGCGCCGCCTGCTGGTCCTGGACGAGCCGACCAACGGGCTCGACCCCCAGGGCATGCGCGAGATCCGCGCGCTGGTCCGCGAACTCGCCTCCGACGGCACCACCGTCTTCCTCTCCTCCCACCTGCTGGACGAGATCGAGCAGGTCTGCACGCACGCCGCCGTGATGGCCCAGGGACGCCTGATCACCCAGGGCGCGGTGGCCGACCTGTCGGCCGGGGCGCGCGGCCGGCTGGTGGTGACCACGCCGGACGCGGGCGACGCGGCCCGGGTGCTGAAGGAGCAGGGCGCCGGGGACGTGGTCGTCGCCGAGGACCGGGTGACGGCCGAGCCCCCGGACCGCGACCTGGCCGAGGTCAACGCGGCCCTGGTCGCGGCCCACGTCCGGGTCCGCGGCTTCGCACTGGAACGGGCCTCCCTGGAGGACGCGTTCGTGGCCCTGACCGGAGAGGGATTCGATGTCGCGGGCTGAGACGGGGAACGTGCCGGCGGCGCGGGCGGAGACGCCGGGCGCGGGCGTGGGCGCGGTGCGCACCCCGAATCCGCTGTGGTCCCTCGGACTGCTGCGCAGCGAACTGCTGATCACCTTCCGGCGCTGGCGCACCCTCGCCCTGCTGGGCGTGCTGGCCGCCGTGCCGGTCCTGGTGGGCATCGCGGTGAAGATCGAGACGAGCGACGGGTCGTCGTCGCTCGGTGGCGGCGGAGGGGGTGGCGGCGAGGGCCCGGCCTTCATCTCGCAGATCAGCAACAACGGCCTGTTCCTGGTCTTCACCGCGCTCGCCGCGACCCTGCCGTTCTTCCTGCCGATGGCCGTCGGCGTCGTCGCGGGCGACGCGATCGCCGGCGAGAGCAGTGCGGGCACGCTGCGCTACCTCCTGGTCGCCCCGGCCGGGCGCACCCGGCTGCTGCTCACCAAGTACGCGACGGTGATCGCCTTCTGCCTCGCCGCCACCCTGGTGGTCGCGGTCTCGGCGCTCGCGGTCGGAGCGCTGCTCTTCCCGCTGGGCGACCTGGTCACCATCTCCGGCACCAGGATCGGCTACGCCGAGGGCCTGGGGCGCGCCCTGCTGATCGCCCTGGTGGTGGCCGCCTCACTGGTCGGCGTCGCGGCCCTCGGCCTGTTCGTCTCGACGCTGACGGGCAGTGGCATCGCGGCGATGGCGACCACCGTCGGGCTGCTGATCACGGTCCAGATCCTCGACCAGATCCCCCAGCTGCACGCGCTCCAGCCGTACTTCTTCTCGCACTACTGGCTGTCCTTCGCCGACCTGATGCGCGAACCGGTCTACTGGGACGACCTGGTGAAGAACCTGGGCCTCCAGGCCCTCTACGCGGCGGTCTTCGGGTCGGCGGCGTGGGCGCGGTTCACGTCGAAGGACATCACGGCGTAGGCGCGGGCACGGCCACCTGCTCCTCGTACGGGAACCGGGCGAGCGGCGCCTGGCGCGCGAAGAACGTCTTGGCGCGGGACAGCGCGTCCGTGTCCCGCAGCACGTCACCGGGCCGGCTGCCGTTGCCGAGCAGTACTCCGCCGAAGCGCATGCCCATGTAGGCCGCGGAGTTGCCGAGGGTGCCGACCAGCGGGTCGGCCACCTCCTGCTCCTGGTGCGCCAGCGCGGTGACCCCCCACAGGGTGCGCCCGGCCAGCGTCGCCTTGAAGTCGAGGCCGGGCGTGCGCAGCCAGCCCGACCAGTGGTCGAGGTAGCGCTTGACCGGCGTGGACACCGAGTACCAGTACAGCGGCGACGCGATCACGAGGTCGGTCGCGGCGAGCGTGGCGTCGAGCAGCAGACCGGCGTTGCCCTCGGTGGGGCGCGTGTGGTCGCTGTCGTGCCGCAGGTCCTCGAACTCGGGCAACGGGTGCCGGGCCAGGTCGATCCAGCGCTGCTCGACGTCCGCGGGGAGCTGTTCGGCGGCCCGGCGGGCGAGCAGCTCGGTGTTGCCCTCGGGGCGGCTGCTGCCCAGCAGGAAGAGAAAGCGGCGCGTCATGGCGTCCCCTGGAGTGATCGGCGATGAGTGGATACCAGCACATGCATTATATGCGTACGCATTCACTTGTCCATGCGTGCGCATCTATTTATCGGTATCCAGGGGTGCCGACCGGGTTCAGCGCACCCGCCGCGTGCGGCGGACCAGCGACTCCGTTCCGCGGGGCGGGCCCTCGTGCGTCCCGTCCAGGCGCCAGGCGGGGACCCACGGGACGCGGTGGACGTCCACGGCCGACTCGAGCAGCCGCACCCGCTGGGCGAGCGGCCGGGGAAGCCGCCCGGGCGCGTCCGCGACGAGGACGACGGAGTCGAGCCCGACCCCCGCCGGCACCCGTCCGAGCCGGAACTCCTCCACGGCCCGGCCGACGGCCGTGAGTCCGGCCGCGTGCGTGCGCGCCACCAGCAGCACCGACGACGGGTCGCCGGGGCCGGGCCACCCCCGTCCGCAGTCGTGCCCGCCGAACACCCCGGCGAGCGTCGTCACCCCGGCACCGCCGTGGACGCCGGTCCAGGAGAAGCCCGGCGCTTCGGCGGGTGCGGGGCCGCGCGGCGTTTCGGGGGCGGCCGGCCCCCGGTCGGGCGGCTCGGGCGCCGCCACCGGTCCGCGGATCCATATCTCCGGTCCCTGTCGCATGCCTGACCGCCTGCCCGCTCTCCCCTCGGCTCACGCACCCCGCCCACCGGCCCCGCGCCGACCCGCCGATACACGCGTGACCTCCTGGAACGAGCCTGTGACACCCCGGTGACGTGAGAATCGCGAGCGAGCGGAGAGACTCGACAGCAGGTGCAGGACTGGCATGACAGGCTCTGGACGGCAGGGAACACGGGACCGCCGACGGAAGCCGCCGATGAGTGGGGGAACGATGTCTCGACTCGGTCGCGACAAGCAGCGGGAACACGAGCGCGCCGAGCGCCCGCCGAACCCCGCGGCGACGCCGATCGACGTGTGCGTGCCGGAGGCCGGTTCCGGCACGCCGACCGCCACGATCGACGGTTCGACGGTCGTCGCGGCGCCCGGCGAGGAGATCCAGAACGCCGTCCTGAACCGCCTCCACCGCCTCGCCATCGCCATCGGCCACCCCGTCCTCGCCACGATCCACGACCGGCGCATCGGCTACTCCGTCCCGCTCCGGGTCGACCCGGACGGCTCCAGCCACCTCGCCGCCGACCCGGTGCCGACGGCTCCCGAGGAGGAGGCGGCGACCGGCTGGGACCGGCCCACACACGTCCTCCGGTCGCTGGAGGCCGTACGGGACAGCGCCCCGACGTTCCCGCTCCCGGCGGTGCCCGACGCCGAGCCGACGTCGTCCGGCGACTCCCCGGGCGCCCTGCCCGGGGCGTTCGGCGGTACGGCGCCGGGCACGGTGGCGCCGCCGACGGGGGAGTTCGGACCGCCGCCGCGGATGGAGGGTGCCGGGGGTGCGACGGGGACGGCTCCGTCGGAGGCCGCGGGGCCGTTCGCCGGCGCCGGGTACGCGTCAGGGGGCGCGCCGTCGGGGGCCGCGCCGGTGCCCGGGGCCGCGTCGGAGGCCGAGGCGCCCGTGAGCGGGGTGCCCGTGAGCGAGCCGGACGTGTCCGAGCCGGACGTGTCCGAGCCCGGGGCCCGCCCCGCCGGCGGCCCCCGCCCGTTCGCCGGGCACGAGCCGGTCGCCGACGCGCAGCCGCTCGCCGTGGCCGCGCCGATCGCCGACGCCAAGTCCCTCGCCGAAGCCAAGCCGATCGCCGACGCCAAGCCGATCGCCGATGCCAAGCCGTTCGCCGACCCGGGCTCGTTCTTCGACCCCGACCCCAAGCCGACCCCGGCCCGCGGATTCGACGCCGTGGCCGAGGCCGTGCTCGGGGACGGACCGCTCACCGCGCCCGGCGACTCGACCGTCCCCGCGCTGCTCGCGCAGCCGACCGCGCGGGTCAACGAGGCCGTCAAGGAGGGGCGTACGCAGGAGGCGGCGCTGCTGGCGGAGCAGGCCGTGGCGGAGGCCTCGCAGACGCTGGGGCCGGAGCACCCCGAGGTGCTCCGGCTCCGTGAACTCACCGCATACATCGCCTACTTGTCCGGCGACCCCGACCGTGCCCTCCGCCTCTCCCTGGACCTGGCCCGGATACACCGCCGCGCGGGCGACGCCGAGGCCGCGTACGGCAACGTCCAGAGCGCGGCCACCGCCTGGCGTGCCGTACGCGACCCCGAACGGGGCATGGAGCTGGGGCAGGACCTGGTCGCCCTGTGGGGCGAACTCGCCGCCGAGGGGGGCCCGGCCGCCGAGGACGCCGAGCAACTGGAGTCCGCCCGCACCCGCATGGGCCGCCTCGCCGATCGCGCCCGGGCCCAGGCGGGCTGACTGGGCGGCCCCGCCTCGGAGGGCTGTCCTACTGCGACAGTTCCCAGATCGCGTACGCGATGGCGTCGCCGTTGCGGTTCAGGGCCGTGTCGTTGATGTTGGCGGTCGTGTCGCAGGACGAGTGGTAGCAGCGGTCGAAGGGCTGGCCCGCGGTGCCGCCCCACTTGGCCGCCTGGGCGGACGTCTTGCGGTAGTCGGCGCCGCTGAAGAGGCCGCCGACGGGGACGCCCACGTTCTTGAAGGGCGCGTGGTCGGAGCGGCCGTCGCCCTCGGTCTCGATCTCGGTGGAGACGCCGATCCCCGCGAAGTAGTCCTTGAAGGTCTTCTCGATGGTGGGGTCGTCGTCGTAGACGAAGTAGCCGGGGTTGGGCGAGCCGATCATGTCGAAGTTCAGGTAGCCGCTGATCTTCGCGCGGTCGGCGGAGGAGAGGCGGTTGACGTAGTAGCGGGACCCGACCAGCCCCAGCTCCTCCGCTCCCCACCAGGCGAAGCGCAGGTGCTTGGTGGGCTGGTAGCCGGACCGGGCCACGGTGAGCGCGGTCTCCAGGACGGCCGCGGAGCCGGAGGCGTTGTCGTTGATGCCGGGACCCGAGGTGACGCTGTCCAAGTGTGACCCGGCCATGACAACCTGATTGGCGTCACCGCCGGGCCAGTCGGCTATCAGGTTGTAGCCGGTGCGGCCGGAGGAGGTGAACTGCTGGATGCTGGTGGTGAATCCGGCGGCGTCCAGCTTGGCCTTCACGTAGTCGAGCGAGGCCTTGTAGCCGGGGCGGCCGTGGGCGCGGTTGCCGCCGTTCGCCGTGGCTATCGACTGGAGCTGGGTGAGGTGGGCCTTGACGTTGGCTATCGGCAGGTCGGGCGCGGCGGCGACGGCCGCCGATCCAGAGGCGGGGCCGGACCGCTCGGCGGCGGAGGCCGCGCCGGCCACGGTACCGCCGGCCGCCAGTGTGACGACGGCGACGGCACCGGCCGTCAGCGCACGCCCGGAGAAGGGGAGCTTCATGTGGGGGGCTCCGAATTCCTAGGGAGTCCCTGGGGAGGGAACTCCACAGTGGATGGGGTGCCTGGATGGTGTGGCCGGGACTGACCGCCCGTCAAGACCGCTATTCGGCCATGGCGTCGCGGATATCGGAAGTTCCACCCCCGCCGGTACGCGGCCCCTCGTCCATCCGGGCGGCGCGCACTCGGACAGGCCCCTAGTGAACGCAGAACTCGTTCCCCTCGGGGTCCGCCATCACCACCCACTCCCCGCCCTGCTCCCTCACCCGCCGCAGCACGCTCGCCCCCAGCGCCTCCAGCCGGCCGGTCTCCGCCTCGCGTTCCCCTTCCCGGGAGTGCACGTCGAGGTGGACGCGGTTCTTGCCGGTCTTGGCCTCCGGCACGCGCTGGAACAGCAGCCGCCGCCCCAGTCCCGTCCCGCTCTCCTCGTCGTAGGGGTCGTCGGGGTGCCGTACGGCCACCAGGTCCCGCCAGGCGCGGCGCCCGTGGGATTCCAGGGTCAGCTCCTCCGGTACGGCCCCGAGGCCCAGCAGTTTCCCGATGAGCGCGCTGTTGTCCTCCACCTCGTAGTGCAGGGCGGCGGCCCAGAAGTCCGCCTGCGCGTGCGGGGCGGCGGCGTCGATGACGATCTTGAAATGCAGGGGGGCGGGTCGTGGTGTCGAGGTCATGGACCAGTCATATGGGTTACGTGACCGAGCGGGCAACGGAATCGCCGGAGTCCCGCGCCGCTTCGCTCTCCTTGACCGGCGGTACGCCCGCGCCCGTCCGGGCCAGCTGCTCCCTGAGTGCCCGCGCGGTCCGGCGGGCCGTGCGCAGCGCGTCCCAGGTGAGCAGCGTCAGGGCCAGCCAGACCAGGGCGAAACCGGCCCAGCGTTCGGGCGGCATGGCCTCGTGGAAGTAGAGGACCCCGAGGGCGAACTGGAAGACCGGCGCCAGGTACTGCAACAGCCCAAGCGTGGACAGCGGCACGCGGATCGCGGCCGCGCCGAAGCAGACCAGCGGGATCGCGGTGACCAGGCCGGTCGCGGCCAGCAGCGCCGAGTGCCCGAAGCCCTCGGTGGTGAAGGTCGACTCGCCCTGCGCCGACAGCCACACCACGTAGCCGAGCGCGGGCAGGAACTGGATCGCCGTCTCGGCGGCCAGCGACTCCACGCCCCCGAGGTTGACCTTCTTCTTCACCAGGCCGTACGTGGCGAAGGAGAGGGCGAGGCAGAGGGAGATCCACGGCGGCTGTCCGTAGCCGACGGCGAGGACCAGGACGGCGGCGAAGCCGGTGCCGACCGCCGCCCACTGCGCGGGCCGCAGCCGCTCCTTGAGCAGCAGCACGCCCATCGCGATGGTGACCAGCGGGTTGATGAAGTACCCGAGCGAGGCCTCGACGACATGGCCGCTGTTCACGGCCCAGATGTAGACGCCCCAGTTGACGGTGATGACCGCGGCGGCCACGGTGACCAGGCCGAGCCTGCGCGGCTGCCGCAGCAGCTCACCGGCCCAGGCCCAGCGCCGTACGAAGAACAGTGCGACGGCGACGAAGACGAGGGACCACACCATGCGGTGGGCGAGGATCTCCCCGGCCCCGGCGGGCTTGAGCAACGGCCAGAACAGCGGGACGAGCCCCCACAGCCCGTAAGCCGCGAAGCCGTTCAGCAGACCTATGCGCTGCTCACTCCTGGACGACTCGGCCACGGGCACCTCCTTCTCGCAATCGGCATGCCGGGACGGATGCATGCCACGACGAAAGGTAGCGCCGCACCCGGCCGCCTGTCATGCCCGTATCGCCATACGGTCATGACAGGCGGGGTGTGTGCCGTGGAGGAGGCGGCGGGGGCGGGCCCGCGCGGGCTTCAGCGGGGGAGGGCTCGCGAGGGCGTCAGCTCTTGACCGCGGCGGCGACCGCCTCGGCGAGCGGGGTGGTGGGCCGGCCGGCGAGCCGGGACAGGTCGCCGCTGGTGACGACCAGCTCACCCTTCTCGATGGAGTCCTCCACGCCCGCGAGGATGGCGGCCAGCGGCGCGGGCAGCCCGGCGCCGGTCAGGATGCCGGTGTAGGCCTCGGCGGAGACGGGGGTGTAGGCGATCTCCTTCCCGGTCTGCCGGCTCAGCTCGGCGGCGTACTCGGCGTAGCCCCACGCCTCGTCGCCGCCCAGCTCGTACGCCTTGTTCTCGTGGCCCTCGCCGGTCAGTACGGCGACGGCGGCGGCCGCGTAGTCGGCGCGGGAGGCGGAGGAGATCCGGCCCTCGCCGGCCGCCTGCACGACGGCGCCGTGCTCCAGGACCGGGGCGAGCTGCTCGGTGTAGTTCTCGTGGTACCAGCCGTTGCGCAGCAGCACGTAGGGCACGCCCGAGCCGACGAGGACGTCCTCGGTGGCGCGGTGGTCGTCCGCGAGCGCGGCCTTGAGGCTGCTGGGCGCGCTGGTGTAGGCGAGCAGGGCGACGCCGGCCTTCTTCGCCGCGTCGATCACCACCGTGTGCTGCTGGACGCGGCCCTTGTCGAACTCGTTGCCGGAGATCAGCAGCACCCGGTCGCCGGCCGCGAAGAGGCCGTCGAAGGTCTCGGGCGCGTTGTAGTCGGCGACCGCGAGCCGTACGCCGTCGGCGGCGAGGTCGGCGGCCTTGTCGCGGTCCCGGACGACGGCGGTGACCTGGTCGGCCGGCACCTTCTCCAGTAGCTGCCGCACGACGTGGCGGCCGAGGTGTCCGGTGGCTCCGGTGACGACGATGCTCATGGGTTCAGTACTCCTTGTGGGGTGCGATGTCACCAACCATAGGAGCTGCGCTAACTTCTGGACAGTGCCCACTTCAAAGTAAGGTACTTACGTTCAGGTAAGCGCAGGGGGCCCGGGCGTTCCCCGCCCGGGCCCCTCGGTTCTCGTCGGTCCTCGCCAGTGGTCGCTCTCAGCCGACGACCGTCCAGGTGTCGTTGCCCGCGAGCAGCGCGGCGAGGTCGCCCTTGCCGTCCCGCGTGACGGCGGCGTCGAGCTGGTCGGACATGAGCGTGTCGTAGACCGGCCGCTCCACCGAGCGCAGCACACCGATGGGCGTGTGGTGCAGGGTGTCCGGGTCGGCCAGCCGGGAGAGGGCGAAGGCCGTGGTCGGCGAGGTGGCGTGGGCGTCGTGGACCAGGACGTCCGCCTCGTTGTCCGCGGTGACGGTGACGACCTCCAGGTCGCCGGTCCGCGGATCGCGCACCACGCCCTTGGCGCCCCCGGCGCCGAACCTGATCGGCTGCCCGTGCTCCAGCCGGATCACCGCCTCCTCGGCCCGCTCCCGGTCCTTGAGCACCTCGAAGGCGCCGTCGTTGAAGATGTTGCAGTTCTGGTAGATCTCGACCAGCGCCGTGCCCGGGTGATCGGCGGCCTGGCGCAGCACCTCGGTGAGGTGCTTGCGGTCCGAGTCGACGGTCCGGGCGACGAAGGACGCCTCCGCGCCGATGGCCAGCGAGACCGGGTTGAAGGGCGCGTCCAGCGAACCCATCGGGGTCGACTTGGTGATCTTCCCGACTTCGGAGGTGGGGGAGTACTGGCCCTTGGTCAGCCCGTAGATCCGGTTGTTGAACAGCAGGATCTTGAGATTGACGTTGCGCCGCAGCGCGTGGATGAGGTGGTTGCCGCCGATGGAGAGCGCGTCGCCGTCACCGGTGACGACCCAGACGGACAGGTCGCGGCGGGAGGCGGCGAGCCCGGTCGCGATGGCGGGGGCACGGCCGTGGATGGAGTGCATCCCGTACGTGTTCATGTAGTACGGGAACCGGGAGGAGCAGCCGATGCCGGAGACGAAGACGATGTTCTCCTTCGCCAGACCGAGCTGGGGCATGAAGCCCTGCACGGCGGCGAGGATGGCGTAGTCGCCGCAGCCGGGGCACCAGCGCACTTCCTGGTCGGACTTGAAGTCCTTCATGGACTGCTTGCCCTCGGCCTTGGGCACGAGCTGGAGCAGCGCGTTGGCGTCAGTCATCGATGGCCTCCTTCAGCACCGCGGCGAGCTGCTCCGCCTTGAACGGCATGCCGTTGACCTGGTTGTACGACTGGGCGTCGACCAGGTACTTCGCCCGGATGAGGGCGGCGAGCTGACCGAGGTTCATCTCGGGGACCACCACCTTGTCGTACCGCTTCAGCACCTCGCCCAGGTTGGGCGGGAAGGGGTTGAGGTGGCGGAGGTGGGCCTGCGCGACCGGCACCCCGGCCGTGCGCAGCCGGCGCACGGCGGCGGTGATGGGGCCGTACGTCGAGCCCCAGCCCAGCACCAGGGTCCGCGCCCCGCCCGGGTCGTCGACCGCCAGTTCGGGGACGTCGACGCCGTCGATCTTGGCCTGCCGGGTGCGGACCATGAAGTCGTGGTTGGCCGGGTCGTACGAGATGTTCCCGGAACCGTCCTGCTTCTCGATGCCGCCGATCCGGTGCTCCAACCCCGGGGTACCGGGCACCGCCCAGGGCCGGGCCAGGGTCTGCGGATCCCGCTTGTACGGCCAGAAGACCTCGGTGCCGTCGTCCAGCGTGTGGTTGGGACCCTGTGCGAACTGCACCGCCAGGTCCGGCAGTTCGTCCGGATCAGGGACCCGCCAGGGCTCGCTGCCGTTGGCCAGGTAGCCGTCGGACAGCAGGAAGACCGGGGTGCGGTACGCCAATGCGATCCGCGCCGCCTCCAGCGCCGCGTTGAAACAGTCCGCCGGGGTGCGCGGTGCGACGATCGGGACCGGCGCCTCGCCGTTGCGCCCGTACATCGCCTGCAACAGGTCGGCCTGCTCCGTCTTGGTCGGCAGACCGGTGGACGGCCCGCCGCGCTGGATGTCCACGACCAGCAGCGGCAGTTCGAGGGAGACGGCGAGTCCGATCGTCTCGCTCTTCAGCGCCACGCCGGGCCCGGAGGTGGTGGTCACCGCCAGCGAGCCGCCGAACGCGGCGCCGAGCGCCGCGCCGATGCCCGCGATCTCGTCCTCGGCCTGGAAGGTCCGCACTCCGAAGTTCTTGTGCCGGCTCAGCTCGTGCAGGATGTCCGAGGCCGGGGTGATCGGGTACGAGCCCAGGAAGAGCGGCAGGTCCGCCTGGCGGGAGGCCGCGATCAGACCGTAGGACAGGGCCAGGTTCCCCGAGATGTTGCGGTACACCCCCGGCGGGAACGCCGTCGCCGCCGGCGCCACCTCGTAGGAGACCGCGAAGTCCTCCGTGGTCTCCCCGAAGTTCCAGCCCGCGCGGTACGCCGCGATGTTGGCCGCGGCGATGTCCGGCTTCTTCGCGAACTTCGTGTTGAGGAACTTCTCCGTGCCCTCGGTGGGCCGGTGGTACATCCAGCTCAGCAGCCCGAGCGCGAACATGTTCTTGCTGCGCTCGGCCTCCTTGCGGCTGAGGTCGAACTCCTTGAGGGCCTCGACGGTCAGCGTGGTGAGCGGCACCGGATGCAGGTGGTACCCGTCGAGGGAACCGTCCTCCAGCGGCGACGTGTCGTACCCGACCTTCTGCATCGCCCGCCGGGTGAACTCGTCCGTGTTGACGATGATCTCCGCGCCCCGCGGCAGGTCGCCGACGTTCGCCTTCAGCGCGGCCGGGTTCATCGCGACCAGCACGTTGGGGGCGTCGCCCGGGGTGAGGATGTCGTGGTCGGCGAAGTGCAGCTGGAAGGACGAGACGCCGGGCAGGGTGCCGGCGGGCGCCCGGATCTCGGCCGGGAAGTTCGGCAGCGTCGACAGGTCGTTCCCGAACGACGCGGTCTCCGATGTGAAGCGGTCGCCGGTGAGCTGCATCCCGTCGCCCGAGTCGCCGGCGAACCTGATGATCACCCGGTCCAGCCGGCGGACATCCTTCGTCCCCACCGGTTTGCGCTGCGCTCCTACGACGGTCTCGTCGGTTCCGTCGGCCTGCTCCGCTGGGCTGCTGACCTGGCTGGTCACTGAACTGGACCTCCCTCGAGGCGGCTGTCCGAGGACAGGTCTCCCGCGACCGTCCCAGGATCAACACTACGTCCGCGGATGCTGACTTCCGGTGGAGAATCGCATGATGGACACGACTTCGAGATGGCCCACAGCCCAGTAATCCCGGGATTTTCCCGCCCCTCGACACCGATGAGGACGTCCCCCGCCCACGCTCCGGTTTCCCGTTCGTCCGGATGAGCCGGACGAGTGGGAGGGCCGCCGGACCCCGGTGTGTGGCCCCTGGGGGTCAGGAGCCGGGAGTCACGAATTGAGGTACGTGAGCACGGCCAGCACCCGCCGGTGATCACCGTCGCTCGGGGACAGACCCAGCTTCATGAAGATGTTGCTGACGTGCTTCTCGACCGCCCCGTCGCTCACCACGAGCTGCCGGGCGATCGCCGAGTTCGTCCGGCCCTCGGCCATCAGCCCCAGCACCTCCCGCTCCCGCGGGGTCAGCCCCGCCAGCACGTCCTGCTTGCGGCTGCGCCCGAGCAACTGCGCGACCACCTCCGGATCCAGCGCGGTCCCCCCGTCCGCCACACGCACCACGGCGTCCACGAACTCCCGCACCTCGGCCACCCGGTCCTTGAGCAGATAGCCGACGCCACGGCTGGAACCGGCCAGCAGCTCCGTGGCATACCGCTCCTCCACGTACTGCGACAGCACCAGCACCCCGAGCCCGGGATGCGCCTTGCGCAGCCGCACCGACGCGCGCACTCCCTCGTCCGTGTGCGTCGGGGGCATCCGCACGTCCGCGACCACGACGTCCGGCAGCTCGCCCTGGGCGTCCAGCTCGGTGATGGTCTTGATCAGTGCCTCACCGTCGCCGACACCGGCCACGACCTCGTGCCCGCGGTCGGTCAGCAACCGGGTCAGCCCCTCCCGGAGCAGCACTGAATCCTCGGCGATGACCACCCGCACCCTGTCCTCCACGATTTTTCGGCCCCCCACAGCCCGTCCGCCTCACGGCCCCCGCGGCCCACACCGCGTCCACAAACCGTTCGTGCGACAGGTCCAGCATTCCAGCATCGGAGGCCGGATGCCCCGGGGCAACGGGAAGAGGACGGCAAGTCCCGGCCGTACGGTCCGGCTTCGGCTCCACGACGGCCGGATTTCGCCCCGGGGCGAACGGGTCGCCCGGGCCGCCCACGCCGCCGCTCCGGGGCCATCGGGCGGCCCGGAGCGGCGTGGGGGAGAGCGGGGTGGGCGCGCCGCCGCGCCTCAGCCTGATATCGGCTCGTTCCGCCAGGGCAGCTCGGCCGTCACCCGCGTCGGCCCCCCGGCCGGAGAGTCCACCACCAGGATCCCGTCCACCGCGTCGAGCCGCTCCGCCAGTCCGGCGAGTCCCGAGCCGGCCGTCACGTCCGCCCCGCCGACGCCGTTGTCCACGACCTGGAGGAGCAGCCGGTTCTCCACCCGCCACACCTCCACGGCGGCCGCCGTGGCCCGCGCGTGCTTGCTGATGTTCTGCAGCAGCTCCGACACCGTGAAGTACGCGATGCCCTCGATCGCCGATGCGGGCCGCTCGGTGAGGTCGACCTCCACCCGCACCGGCACGGTGCAGCGGGAGGCGACCGAGGAGAGCGCCGCGTCCAGACCGCGGTCGGTGAGTACCGCGGGGTGGATGCCCCGGGCCAGGTCACGCAGTTCCTGGAGGGCCGTCTTCACCTCGCCGTGCGCCTCCTCCACCATGATCGCCGCCGCCCGCGGATCCTCGTGCAGCTTCTCCTTCGCCAGGCCGAGATCCATGGCCAGGTTGACCAGGCGGGCCTGTGCCCCGTCGTGCAGGTCGCGCTCGATGCGCCGCAGGTCGGCCGCGGCCGTGTCCACCACGACCCCGCGGTCCGACTCCAGCTCCACGACCCGCGTCGCCAGCCGCGACGGTCCGAGCAGCCCGTGCACCATCACCCGGTCCACCGTCGTCAGCGCCCGCACGATCCACGGCGTCGCCAGCGTGAACAGCAGCCCGACCAGTGCGGTCACGGCGATCTCGAACGGATTGTCCAGGTAGATCCGGTGGGTCTCGTCGCCGTAGAGCTGGAGCCCGTCCTGGCCCGCGTACATCGGGAACACCCAGAACCAGAGCGGGTACGTCAGCATCGCCCACCCGACCGCCCAGAAGTTCACGGCGACCACGAACGAGAACACCGCCCACGGGAACTGCAGAAACGCGTACAGCAGGCTCCGCCAGGAGGCGCCGCTCTTGAGTACGGCCCCCATCCAGCCCATCGCACCGCGCTTCCGCACCCGCAGCGGCTCCGGGTCGGCCACGTCGAGCCCCAGCAGCGCCCGGGCCCGCGCCCGCTCCATCACCCCGAAGCCCCGGCACCCGGCGAGCGCCGCCGCCAGCACCGGCACACCCAGGAACGTCACCAGCAGGCCCGCTCCCAGCGACACCATCGTGACCGCGTAGGTGAAGAGCAGGATGCTGATCGGCAGCCCCACCAGCACGTAGCCGAACTCCCGCCAGCTGCGTGCCTCGAACGGCGCCCGCAGCCCGGCCGGCAGCCGGTGGCGACGCGCCCCGGTGTCCCCGGGGAAGCCGGGCCCGCTCCCGAACCCGTAACCCTGTCCGTATTCCGTGGCCATCGGTGCCGTCCTTCTCCTCGTCCTACGGCTCTGCTGTCGTAACTCCAGCCTCCTCGCACGCGCCTCCACGGGCCATGGAGCCCGTCGGCGTCTGGAGAGGGGGGTTTTCCCTACCTCGGGGCCCGAGACCTCGGGCCGCGAGACCTCGGGCGGTGAGGTGCGCGCGCCCGGGTGCCTCGCGTGCGGGGCCGGGCCGTCCGTCACCGCGTCCCGGAGGTCCGCCGCGTGTGGCCGGCGCCGGGCGTGCCGGGAGCCGCGTCCGCGGCGGTGCGGTCGCGCCACGGCAGCTCGGCCGTGATCGCCGTCGGTCCGCCCTCCGGCGAGTCGACGACGAAGAGGCCGTCGACCGCGGAGAGCCGGTCGGCGAGGCCCTTCATCCCCGTACCGGCGTCGAGGCGTGCGCCGCCCCGGCCGTCGTCCCCCACCTGTATGAGCAGCCGGTCGGACGACCGCCACACCTCCACGGAGGCGGAACGCGCCCCACTGTGCTTGCTGACGTTCTGCAACAGCTCCGAGACGGTGAAGTAGGCGATGCCCTCGATGGCCGGTGCAGGACGCTCCGTCAGGTCGACGGTCACCCTGACCGGCACGGTGCAGCGGGAGGCGACCGAGGAGAGCGCCGCGTCCAGACCGCGGTCGGTCAGGACGGCCGGGTGGATGCCCCGCGCCAGGTCCCGCAGCTCCTGAAGGGCCAGCTTCACCTCGCCGTGCGCCTCGTCGACCATCGCCGCCGCCGCGTCGGGATCCTCCAGCAGCTTCTCCTTGGCCAGACCCAGCCCCATGGCCAGGTTGACCAGGCGGGCCTGCGCTCCGTCGTGCAGGTCGCGCTCGATGCGCCGCAAATCCGCCGCGGCCGTGTCCACCACGATCCCCCGGTCCGACTCCAGCTCGGCGATCCGCCGTTCCAGCTCGTCGGACGGGGACAGCAGCGCGCGCACCATCGCCCGGTCGGCGTTGGCCAGGCCCCGCGCGATGAACGGCAGCACCGGCCATAGCACGAACAACGACGTCAGCGTGATGACGAAGGTGACCACGCCCCAGGGGAGCCGGATGAAGTCGTACAGGACCGCCCGCCAGCCCACCGGGTCCTTCAGCGCCATCCACAGCCGGGGAAAGAAGCCGCCCCCGCCGTGCAACGGCAGCGGAGTGGGCTCCTCCACCCGCACTCCGAGCAGCACCCGGGCTCTCGCCCGCTCCAGCTTGCCCAGCTGACGCGCGCCGAGCAGTCCGGCCGCCAGCAGTGGCAACCCGATCACCGTGACCGTCAACCCGACCCCGACGGACAGCACCGTCGAGACATAGACGAAGCCGAGCAGCGACGCCGGGAGGTTCGCCAGCAGGTGGGCGATCTCCTTCCAGGTGTGCCAGTCGAAGGCGAGACGGGCCGGCGGCAGGCGGTCGCCGTCCGCCCCACCGGCGGTCCCGGCGGGGGTCGAAGTCGCGAGGTGTTCGGTCATACGGATCAGCGTGCCGTGCGGCACCGCCCCGCGCCATGAGGTGGACCGCCGGGATGTACTGAGGAAAACCCCACCCCGGCCCCGGTCCGCGTCTCAACGTACGACGGGCTGCTTACCGTCTCTTTATCAGGCCCTAGACTCCCGTGCGTACAGATCGTCGATCAGCAGGCGTTGAGGACAGGATCGAGGGGGCGCACGTGCCGGAACCGACCGTCGGGCTCGCCGCGGACTACTTCCAGTCCTACTCGGTCGTCGCACTGCTCGCCGCGGTGGGCGTGCTCTTCGTCGCCGTGGCCTTCGGAGCCGGGCGGCTGCTGCGGCCCGTTGTCCCGACGCCCGAGAAGCTGCTGACGTACGAGTGCGGCGTGGACCCCGTCGGCGAGGGCTGGGCACACACCCAGGTCCGCTACTACGTGTACGCGTTCCTCTACGTCATTTTCGCGGTCGACTCGATCTTCCTCTTCCCCTGGGCGACGGTCTTCGCCGATCCTGGTTACGGAGCGACGACCCTCGTGGAGATGTTCATCTTCCTGGGCTTCCTGGCCGTGGGCCTGCTCTACGCATACAAGAAGGGCGTCCTGTCGTGGACGTGAACCCCTCCGGACCCGTACCGCTCCCGGAGCCCGTACCGCTTCCCGAGCCGAAGCGGCTGGGCACCCTCGCGCGCCTGGCCCCCGAGCCGATGAAGGTCGTCCTGAACTGGGGCCGCCGGTACTCCCTCTGGGTCTTCAACTTCGGCCTCGCCTGCTGCGCGATCGAGTTCATCGCCGCGTCGATGGCCCGCCACGACTTCATCCGGCTCGGTGTCATCCCCTTCGCGCCGGGCCCCCGCCAGGCCGACCTGATGGTCGTCTCGGGCACGGTGACCGACAAGATGGCACCCGCCGTCAAGCGCCTGTACGAGCAGATGCCCGAGCCCAAGTACGTCATCTCCTTCGGCGCCTGCTCCAACTGCGGCGGCCCGTACTGGGACTCCTACTCCGTGACGAAGGGCGTCGACCAGATCATCCCCGTCGACGTCTACGTCCCGGGCTGCCCGCCGCGCCCCGAGGCGCTGCTCCAGGGGATCCTCAAGCTCCAGGAGAAGATCGCACGGGAGTCGCTTGGGGAGCGGTACGGCACGTCGGGCCGGCCGTCGACGGCCGCGCTGCAGAGCGGACTGGTGCGACCGCCGGGATCGGAATCGGGATCCGGCTCAGGGGGTGCGCGATGACGGCGGTCGGCTGGCTGCCCGCCGGCACCGAGGAACTCTTCGGCCCTGAAGCCACGGCCGAGGAGTCGTACGACGTCCTGACCGTCGACGTACCGCCGGCCTCCTGGATCTCCGCCCTGGAGACCGCGCGAGACCGGCTCGGCTGCACGTACTTCGACTGGCTGAGCGCGGTCGACGAGCCGGGCACGGGGTTCCGCGTCGCCGCACACGTCGTGGCCCTCGGACCCGTGCGCCGGCTGCTGCTGCGCACGACGGTCCCGCACGAGTCCCCGGCGCTGCCCACCGCCGTCGCGGTGTACGCGGGCGCGGCCTGGCACGAGCGCGAGACCCACGAGATGTTCGGCGTCGAGTTCGCGGACCATCCCGCGCTGGACCACCTGCTCCTGCCGGAGGGCTTCGAGGGCCACCCGCTGCGGAAGGACTTCGTCCTCGCCGCCCGCGTGGCCAAGGCCTGGCCCGGCGCCAAGGAACCGGGCGAGTCCGACCACGGCGGCCCCCGTCGCCGCCAGATGCTGCCGCCGGGCGTCCCCGACCCCAACGAGTGGGGCCCGCAGAAGGGCCAGCTGCCGCCCGCCCCGGCCCGCCCGGCACGCGGCGCGGGACGTGCGGCCGGAGAGCGCCCGGCTCGCGCGGCCGGTGACCGGCCGGTCCGCCGGACCCGTACGGCGGGCGAGGGCTCCGCCAGTCAGGCATCGCCGTCCAGCACCGGCAGCGGCACCGACACCGCCCCCGGCATCGAAGCGCCGTCCACTCCGCGTCGCTCCCGTACGGCGGCGGAGGGCTCGGCGAGCCAGACGCCCACCGCCGATCAGACGTCCCCGGCCGACGAGTCCTCAGCGGCTCCGGCGCCCCGACGCAGCCGCAGCGCGTCGCAGGGCTCCGCGAGCCAGCGGGCCGCCACCGACGCGGGACAGCCGGAGAAGACCGGGTCGTCCGGCGAGGCCCCGGCGCCCGCCCCTGCCCCAGCCTCCGCACCCCGCAGCCCGGACGCTCCGTGGCATCACGACCGCCCGGCGTTCGACGAGCCGGCGGGCAAGCGCGCCGAAGGCGACTCCTCCAGGGAGCCGCAGACGCCCGACGAGCCGGGCGAGCCCGACGAGCGCCAGGAGTCGGACCGGACGAACCCCGGGAACCCCGAGAACCCCGGCAACCCCGAGAACCCCCCAGGAGGCCCGCGGTGAACGACGCCCTCGACGTCACCCTGCGCCTCCTGATCGTGTTCGTCGTCTTTCTCACGTTCCCCTTGATCGTCGGCCAGACCGAGCACAAGGTGATGGCCCACATGCAGGGCCGCCTCGGCCCGATGTACGCCGGCGGCTTCCACGGCTGGGCCCAGCTCGTCGCGGACGGCGTGAAGTTCGCGCAGAAGGAGGACGTGGTCCCGGCCGACGCGGACCGCCGTATCTTCCAGCTCGCCCCCGCGGTCGCCCTGCTGCCGTACCTCCTGGTGCTCCTGGCCATCCCCATCGGCCCCGGCGAGGGCGCGGTCGGCCAGGTCGTCGACGCGGGCATCTTCTTCGTGCTCGCCGTGATGGGCGTCGGCGTCCTCGGCTCGCTCATGGCCGGGTGGTCCTCCGCCAACAAGTTCTCCCTCCTCGGCGGCCTGCGCACCGCCGCCCAGCTCCTCGCGTACGAACTCCCGATGCTGCTCACCGCCGCCTCGGTGGCCATGGCGGCCGGCACGGTCTCACTCGTCGGCATCCTGAACGCCTTCGAGTGGTGGTGGCTGCCCTGGCAGATCGTCGGCGCGATCGTCTTCTTCGTCGCCGGGCTGGCCGAGCTGCAACGCCCCCCGTTCGACATGCCGGTCGCCGATTCGGAGATCATCTTCGGCGCCTACACCGAGTACACCGGCCTGCGCTTCGCCCTGTTCCTCCTCGCCGAGTACGCCGGGATCGTCGTCCTGTGCGGCCTGACCACGGTCCTCTTCCTGGGCGGCTGGCACGGGCCCTGGGGCGCGGACGGCCTGGGCTGGGTGTGGACCCTGCTGAAGACGGCCGTCCTCGCCTTCGTCGTGATCTGGCTGCGCGTGACCTACCCGCGACTGCGGGAGGACCAGCTCCAGAAGCTCTCCTGGACCCTCCTCGTCCCCCTCTCCCTCGCCCAGATCGCCCTCACCGGCATCGTCAAGGTGGTGATCCAGTAACCATGGCCCCCATCCCCGGCTCGGGCCTGGCCAAGGGCCTGGCCGTCACCCTCCGCACGATGACGAAGAAAACCGTCACCGAGCAGTACCCGGACGCCCAGCCCGAACTGCCGCCCCGCACCCGCGGTGTGATCGGTCTGTTCGAGGAGAACTGCACGGTCTGCATGCTGTGCGCCCGCGAGTGCCCCGACTGGTGCATCTACATCGACTCCCACAAGGAGACGGTCCCGGCGGCCACCCCCGGCGGGCGCGACCGCAGCCGCAACGTCCTCGACCGATTCGCCATCGACTTCTCCCTCTGCATGTACTGCGGTATCTGCATCGAGGTCTGTCCCTTCGACGCCCTGTTCTGGTCCCCGGAGTTCGAGTACGCCGAGACCGACATCCGTGACCTCACCCACGAGCGCGACAGGCTCCGCGACTGGATGTGGACCGTCCCGGCCCCGCCGGCCCTCGACCCCGGCGCCGAGGAACCGAAGGAACTCGCCGCCGCCCGCAAGACCGCCGACAAACTGGCGGCCCAGGAGGAGTCGGCCCGGCAGGAGTCGGCACAGCAGGCGTCGGCCCAGCAGGAGTCCACCGCCGCCGCCGAGCAGCCGAAGCCGGAACAGGAGGGCCGGGAATGACCCTCGCCGCGACCGTCCGCCACCTGGCCGCGGACCCCACGACCACGGCCGCCGAAGCACACGGCTTCCTCTCGCCGACCGGCGTCGAGATCGCCTTCCTCCTCGTCGGCCTGGTCACCTTCGGCGCCGCCGTCCTCACCGTCACCACCCGGCAGTTGGTCCACGCCGCCCTGTGGCTGGTGGTGGCCCTCGGCGGCCTGGCCGTCGAGTACCTCTTGCTCACCGCCGAGTTCATCGCCTGGGTACAGGTCCTCATCTACGTCGGGGCGGTCGTCGTCCTCATCCTGTTCGGCCTGATGCTCACCAGGGCGCCCATCGGCCGGTCCCCGGACGCCGACTCCGGCAACCGCTGGGCGGCCCTCACCGTGGCCGTGGCCTCCGCGGCGGCCCTGGTGTGGGTCGTCGTCGACGCCTTCCGCGCCACCTGGATCGACCTGGACGGCCCGGCGGCCGGCTCGACCGCCGTCACCGGAGCGAGTCTCTTCCAGAACTGGGTCCTCCCCTTCGAAGCCCTCTCCGTCCTCCTCCTCGCCGCGCTGGTCGGCGCGATCGTCCTGTCCCGCAAGGCCAAGGCGGACAGCGCGAGCGACGTGCCCAAGGCCGACCGCCCCAAGGTCGACGCGCCCAGGACCGACGGCCCCAAGACGCACGCTCCCGAAGCCGACGCGCCGAACGCCGCCGCCAAGGCCGACGCCCCGAACGCCGCCGCCAAGGGCGGTGACCGCTGATGCACCTCGCCTATCCCGCCGTCCTCTCCGCCCTCCTGTTCTGCACCGGCCTCTACGGCGTCCTGGCCCGCCGCAACGCGATCCTGGTCCTGATGTCGGTCGAGCTGATGCTCAACGCCGTCAACCTCAACCTGGTCGCCTTCGACGTCTGGCTCAGCAAGGCCGCCGAGGAGACCCTGCACTCCGGCCAGGCCCTGACCCTGTTCACGATCGCCATCGCGGCCGCCGAGATCGGCATCGGCCTGGCGATCGTGCTCGCCGTCCACCGCAACCGCGGCACCGCCGACATCGACAAGCTGCGCGACACCGCCGAGGGCCACGAACCGGACGGCCCCGACACCGACACCCACGCGACCGGGACGGCCGCCGAGAAGGCTGAGGCCACCGCGTGACCACGACCACCCTCGCCGTACTCGTCCCCCTCCTGCCCTTCCTCGGAGCCGCCGCCGGCCTCCTCCTGGGCCGCACGGCGCCCGGCTTCGTCCGCCCGCTGGCCGTCCTGCCGACCCTGGCCGCCCTCGTGCTCGCCGTCCTGGTCGCCTCCCGCCAGGGCGGTGGCCGGGCCGTGGACGCCGCCACGGAGCTGACGCCCACCGGTTCGGTCCCCGTCGAACTCGCCCTGCACGTCGACGGCTTCGCCGCCCTCGTCGCCGTCCTGGTCGGCACCGTCGCCACCTGCGTGCAGATCTACTCGACGGGCTACCTGCGCGACGACCCGCGCTACCCCTCGTACGCCGCGCTCGTCTCCCTGTTCACCTCCGCCATGTTCCTCGTCGTCTACTCCGGCGACCTGATGGTGCTGCTGGTCGGCTGGGAGATCATGGGCATCTGCTCGTACTTCCTGGTCGGCCACTACTGGGAGACCCCGGAGGCGCGCGCCGCCTCCCTCAAGGCCTTCCTGGTGACCAAGCTCGGTGACGTCCCCTTCCTGATCGGGCTGTTCGCACTGGCCACCGAGGCCGGTTCGTTCCGCATCACCAAGATCCTCGGCGCGGTCGCGAACGGCTCCCTCGACCATCCGACGCTGATCGCCCTGCTGCTCCTGGCCGGTGTGGCGGGCAAGTCGGCGCAGTTCCCGCTGCACACCTGGCTCCCCGACGCGATGGCGGGCCCGACGCCCGTCTCCGCGCTGATCCACGCCGCGACCATGGTCGCCGCCGGTGTCTACTTCGTGGCCAGGCTCCTTCCGGTCTTCGAGGCCTCACGGGCCGCGATGGTCGTCCTCGCCGTCATGGCCGCCGTCACGATGGTCGGTTCGGCGCTCGCCGCGCTCGCCCAGGACGACATCAAGCGCGTGCTCGCCTACTCGACGATCGGGCAGCTCGGCTACATGACCGGTGCCCTCGCCGCCGGCGACCGCGGTGCCGCCGTCTTCCACCTCCTCACGCACGGCGCCTTCAAGGCGCTGCTCTTCCTCGCCGCCGGTGTGATCATCCACGCCGCCGGCACCAACTCGCTGGCCGCCATGTCCCGCATGCGCAACCTGCGAGACCGGGTCCCGGACGCCTACTGGACGATGAGCGTGGCGCTGCTCGCCCTCGCAGCGATCCCTCCCTTCAGCGGCTTCTTCTCGAAGGAGTCCGTCCTCGGCGTCGCGGAGCACGTCGCGACCGGCCACACCGAGCACGCACCCGGCGCCGCGGGCTGGACGGTCCTCGTATCCGGGCTGATCACGGCCCTGCTCACCGCCGCGTACGCGACGCGCCTGTGGCTGCTGGCCTTCCGCGGGCGGGGCGCCGAGGCTCCCGACCACGGCCGGCAGCCGGTGGTCATGAACGCCGTGCTCTGGGTGCTCGCCATCCCCTCACTCGCTCTCGGCGGGCTCGCCTTCCGTCTGCTGCCCGACTGGTTCGACGGCCAGGACCTCACCCCGACCCTCACCACCTCCGTGCTCGGCACCGGTGTGGCCCTGATCGGCGGCATCGTGACCTACGCGGCCTGGCGGCACACCACCTCGCTCGCGGCCCGAGTCCCGCTCGGCGCGGTCGCGGCCCACCCGGAGGGCGACGCCGCACTGGTGGAGGCCGAGGCCATCGCCAGTCACGAGCCCGCCTACGGAAACGTCGCCTCCGCCCCCGACCCGTCGGATCCCGGACGGCTCCTGCTGGGCCCGCTGCACCGGCACGCGGCCGCCGGCTTCCACCTGGACGCGGTGTACACGACCCTCTTCGTGCGGCCCGTCCAGGCCGGCGCGAGCCTCGTGCGGTTCCTCGACCGCGAGGTCGTCGACACCTACGTACGCGGGGCGGGCGCCCTGCCCCGCTGGCTGGGGGCCGCCGTACGACGGGCCCAGACCGGCAATGTGCAGACCTATGTGAGCGCGCTGCTCGCCGGCACCGTCGTCCTCGCGGTCGCCGCCGTCCTCGTCGCCACGGGAGCGTGAGCAGGCGTGATCGATATCAACGAGTCCGTGATGCAGTTCCTTCTGGCGTTCGTCGTCGTCGGCCCGCTCCTGGGGGCCGTCGCCGCTCTGCTGCCCGCCCCGCCCGGGCTGAAGGGGAAATCGCCCGAGCAGGCCGTCCTGCGGCACGGCGTCACCGTCACCGGCGCCGTCCTCGTCGCCGCGATCGTCCTCGTGCTCGGCTTCGACCACGACCATCCGTCGAAGATGCAGGCCGGCACGGACATCAGCTGGATTCCCGCACTCGACGTGCGCATCCACCTCGGCATCGACGGCATCTCCCTCCCCCTTCTGGTCCTGACCGCGCTGCTGACCTTCCTGTGCGCGCTCTACTCGTACTTCAAGCAGCGGCAGGAGCCGCCGACGGAGGTCCGGGCCGCGGGCCACGGCCCGAAGGGCTTCGTCGCGCTGCTGCTCGTCCTTGAGTCCGGCACCCTCGCGACCTTCGCCGCCCTCGACCTGATCCTGTTCTTCCTGGCCTTCGAGATGGTCCTCATCCCGATGTACTTCCTCATCGCCCGCTGGGGCGGCGAGGGACGGGCCGGGGCCGCCTGGAAGTTCATCCTCTTCACGCTCCTCGGCTCCGTCGTCATGCTGCTCGGCCTGCTCCTGATCGGAATCACGGCGGGCACATTCGACATGGTGGCACTCGCCACTGACAACGGCCGGTCGCTGACCACATCCGTGCAGGTCATCGCGGTTCTGGCGATCGGGATCGGGCTGGCGGTGAAGACCCCGATGTGGCCGCTGCACAGCTGGCTGCCGGACGCCCACACCGCGGCGCCGACCGTCGGCTCGGTGCTGCTGGCGGGTGTTCTGCTCAAGATGGGTACGTACGGGTTCGTCCGGATCCTGCTGCCGGTCGCGCCGGACGGGTTCCGCACCTTCGCGCCCTACCTCGCCGCCTTCGCCGTGGTCGGCATCATCTACGGCTCCCTGGCCTGCCTGGCCCTGGCCAAGAGGGGTGCGAAGGGCGACCTCAAGCGCCTCATCGCCTACTCCTCCGTCGGACACATGGGCTTCGTCCTGCTCGGCATCGCGACCATGACCCCGACCGGCGTGAACGGCGCCCTGTTCGCCAACATCGCCCACGGCCTCATCACCGGCCTGCTCTTCTTCGTCGTCGGCGCCCTCAAGGACCGCACCGGCACCACCGACCTCGACACCCTCGCCGAGGAGACCGGCGCCGCCCTGTACGGCAAGGCACCCCGCCTCGGCGGCCTGCTCGCCTTCGCCGCGGTCGCCTCGCTCGGCCTGCCGGGCCTGGCCGGGTTCTGGGGCGAGATGCTGGCCCTGTTCGGCGCCTTCGACCCCCACGACGGCCTCAGCCGCCCCGCCTTCCTCACCTTCATGGTGATCGCCGCGTTCGGCACCCTGCTGACGGCCGCGTACATGCTGATCGTGGTCCGCCGCGTCTGCATGGGCGCCCTGCCGCGCGAAGCCCCGAGGCTCGCCGACGTACGCACGTACGAGTTCGCCGCGTGGACCCCGCTCGTCGTCCTCACCGTCGTCGCCGGGCTGTGGCCCAGGACCCTCCTCGGCCTGACCGACCCGGCCGTGCAGCAGCTCCTCTCAGGAGGCACCCGATGAGCTTCCAGGCCCACCCCCTCGCCGGGACCGCCTCACAGCCGCTGGCCCAGAACCTCGTCCAGTCGGTCGACTGGCTCGCCATCGCGCCGCCCACCATCGCGGCCGTCGTCGGACTCGTCGTCCTCGTCACCGACCTCTTCGTCAAGGACGCCCGCAAGTCGCTGCTCGGCTGGATGTCGGTCGCCGGACTCGCCGCCTCCGCCCTCATGCTGCTGCCCCTGGTGAACGGCGACCGCTCGACGTTCTGCCAGACCGGCGACGCCGACGTCTGCAGCTATACCGCGGACACCTTCACCCTCGCCATCCAGTTCCTGGTCCTGGGCGGGGCCCTCCTGACCGCGCTGCTCTCCGTCACCGCGGTCAAGGACGCCGACCGGGGACTGCCCGAGGGCGAGTTCTGGTTCCTGCTGCTCTCCTCGGCGGCCGGCGCCGCGCTGCTGCCCGCCTCCCGCGACCTCGCGACCCTGATCGTCGCCCTGGAGGTCGCCTCCCTCCCCGCCTTCGCCCTGGTGGGCCTGCGACAGGGCGACCGCCGGTCCTCCGAAGCCGCCCTCAAGTTCTTCCTGTCCTCGGTCACCGCGACCGCGGTCAGCCTCATGGGCATCAGCTTCGTGTACGCCACCACCGGCACCCTCTACCTCACCCAGGTGGCCGACCGCATCCAGAGCGTCGACGGGCAGCTCACCACGCTCGCCCAGGCCGGCGTCGTCCTCACCCTCGTCGGCTTCGCCTTCAAGACGGCCGCCGTGCCCTTCCACTTCTGGGTGCCCGACACCTACGTGGGCGCGCCCCTGCCGATCGCGGCCTACCTGTCCGTGATCGGCAAGGCGGTCGGCTTCTCCGGCCTGATCCTCGTCACGGTCATGGCCCTCCCGTCCTACGCCGACGTCTGGGGGCCGGCCCTCGCGGCGCTGGCCGCGCTCACCATGACCGTCGGCAACGTCGGAGCCCTCCGGCAACAGGCCACGCGCGCGTACAGCGCGGTACGCCTGCTCGCCTGGTCGTCCGTCGGCCAGGCCGGCTACCTCCTGGTGCCGATCGCCGCCGCCGCGTACTCCGACGACCCCGAGCGGTCCATCGGCTCCACCGTCGCCTACGCGCTCATGTACGCCGCCGTGAACCTCGGCGCCTTCGCGGTGGCCGCCCTGGTGGGCCGTACGAGGTCCCTGAACCGCGTCGCCGACTACCGCGGCCTGTACGCGTCCAATCCCCTGACCGCCCTGCTCCTGGCGTTCTTCCTGCTCTGCCTCGCGGGACTGCCGCCCGGCATCATCGGCCTCTTCGCCAAGGTCACGGTCTTCTCCGCGGCCGTCGACGCCGGGCTCGGCTGGCTGGCCGTCGTCATGGCGGTCAACGTCGTGATCGCGCTGTTCTACTACCTCCAATGGACGGCCCAGCTGTTCCGGGCGCCCGAGGAGCCGGCCGTCGGCCACCACGTGCCCGTCCCCCTCACGGCGGCGATCACCGTGACCGCGGTCCTCGCCCTCGCCCTCTCCGGAGCACCCCAGCTGATCCTCCGCTTCACCGACACCGGACTCTTCTGAGCACAGCCGCTCCGGCACCCGCGCGTGCCGCACCGGGCTGCCACGCGCGCGTGCCGTCACCGGGGCCGTCACCCGTACGGACCACGCGCCCCGCCGTGAGCGCCGGGGAACTGGTGGCCCTCGCCTGGCGTTGACCAGTACGGAAGGGTCCACTGGACGTGATGCCACGGCACCAGTGGCACCGGAGACCAGGAAGCAACCACAGCGAGCGAGACCAGCAAGCGAAGGGTTCCCCTGCCGCACCACTTGGAGGGCGTACCGTGCACCGCCGGCACAACGGGCTCAGGACCGCAGTACTCCTCGGGGGACTGTCGGCGCTCATCATCGTCATCGGCAGCTTCTTCGGCCGAGCGGGCCTTGTCGTCGCCGTCCTCGTCGCCCTGGGTACCAACGCGTACGCGTACTGGAACAGCGACAAGCTGGCCCTGCGCGCGATGCGGGCCCGCCCGGTCAGCGAGTTCGAGGCCCCGGCGCTGTACCGCATGGTCCGGGACCTCTCCACGCAGGCCCGCCAGCCCATGCCGCGCCTCTACATCTCACCGACCGAGGCACCCAACGCCTTCGCGACCGGACGCAACCCGCGCAACGCGGCCGTGTGCTGCACCGAAGGCATCCTGCGCCTGCTCGACGAGCGTGAACTGCGCGGCGTCATCGGACACGAGCTCAGCCACGTCTACAACCGGGACATCCTGATCTCGTCCGTCGCGGGCGCCCTCGCCTCCGTGATCATGTTCCTGGTCAACTTCGCCTGGCTGATCCCCGTCGGACGCTCCAACGACGATGACGGGCCCGGTCTGCTGGGCATGCTCCTCATCATGCTTCTCGGTCCGCTCGCGGCCACCGTCATCCAGCTGGCGATCAGCCGCTCCAGGGAGTACGAGGCCGACGCCTCCGGCGCGCAGCTCACCGGCGATCCCCTCGCCCTCGCCAGCGCCCTGCGCAAACTCGAAACGGGTACGAAGCAGCTGCCGCTGCCCCCGGAGCCCCGGATCGAGACCGCCAGTCACATGATGATCGCCAACCCGTTCCGACCAGGACAGGGGCTGTCGAAGATGTTCTCCACCCACCCGCCGATGGCGGAGCGAATCGCCCGGCTCGAAAAGATGGCAGGTCGTCAGCAGTGAAGACCATCCTCAACGTCATTTGGCTCGTGCTCAGCGGCTTCTGGCTGTTCCTCGCCTACCTGCTCGCGGGCGCGCTGCTCTGCATCACGATCATCGGCATCCCGTTCGGGATCGCGGCCTTCCGTATCGGTGTCTACGCCCTGTGGCCCTTCGGCTACACGGCGGTCGAACGCCGGGACGCCGGAGCCCCCTCCTGCGTCGGCAACGTGCTGTGGCTGGTCCTGGCCGGCTGGTGGCTGGCCCTCGGCCACATCGTCACCGGCATCGCGCTCTGCGTCACGATCATCGGCATCCCGCTGGGCATCGCCAACTTCAAGCTGATCCCCGTCTCGCTCCTCCCGATGGGACGCGAGATCGTACGGACGGACCAGCCGTTCACGGCCACCGCGGGCGGCCAGCGGACGGGTTGGTAGGAGGAGCCTGGAGCGCTCGTTGTCCACAACTTCCGGGTTGTCCACAGGCCCGCTCGATTGTCGGTGGCGGCCTGCATGATGAATGCATGAGCGAGAACGAGCAGTTGCTGGCCCGGGTGGCCGACAAGGCACGCAACACCCGCCCCTGGGGCTGGGATTCCCTGCCCGCGCCCGTCGACGGGGCGACCCCGTCCCGGGCCGAGGCAGCGCTGGGCTTCTCCCTCCCTCCGCTGCTCGCCGAGCTGTATACGCGGATAGGGGACGGCGGGTTCGGCCCGGAGTACGGCCTGCTGCCCCTGCTCGACAACCCGCCCTCCGGCGAGCCGGCCGCTGTCACCCAGTACCTCGCCAACCGCGAGAGCGGCCTGAAGGACCCCGACTGGCCCTGGCCCGAGGGCGTCCTCCCGATATCCCACTGGGGCTGCGCGATGTACGCCTGCGTGGACTGCCGCTCCCCACAGGCCACCGTCCTCCTCTTCGAGCCCAACGCCGACGACGCCGACCACGCCTGGTACGTCGACGCCGCGAGCCTCACGGGCTGGCTGCACACCTGGCTCGATGGCACGGGCTGGTACGAGGAGGCCAACGAGGGCCCGGAACCGCTCCCGTGGACCGACTTCCCCCTGCGCACGGGAAGAGGACCCACGGCGGCCGCACCCCCCGCCCAGGCGTCCTGACGAGTCCGAGGCGCGACCGCCTCGCGGCCCGACCGCCCGACGGCCCTCCCGCGCCCACGGCCACCTACCGCGAGACCTGCTGCCCCCGAACGCCGTACGCGACGACACCCACCGCCAGCACACCCACACCCACGACGACCGACACCGCCGGAAGCGAGAAGGCGAGCACCACGCACCCGATCAGACCCAGCGCCGGTACCACCCGCGACGCCCTCGACCGGTCGAGCGTCCAGGCCGACGCGTTGGCCACCGCGTAATACACGAGCACACCGAAGGAGGAGAAGCCGATCGCGTCCCGCACGTCCACCGTGGCAGCCAGGACGGCGACCACCGCGCCCACGGCCAGCTCGGCCCGGTGCGGCACGTGAAAACGCGGATGCACCGCGGCCAGCGCTTCGGGCAGATGACGGTCCCGGGCCATGGCGAGCGTCGTCCGTGAGACGCCGAGGATCAACGCCAGCAGCGAGCCCAGCGCCGCCACCGCCGCGCCCACTCGCACGACCGGTACGAGCCCCGGTACACCGGCCGCCCGCACCGCGTCCGCCAGCGGCGCCGGCGCCTGCCCCAGACCCGCCGGGCCCAGCACCGAGAGGACGGCCACCGCGACACACACGTACACCGCCAGCGTGATCCCCAGGGCCACCGGGATCGCGCGGGGAATGGTGCGCCGAGGATCCCGCACCTCCTCACCGAGGGTCGCGATCCGGGCGTACCCCGCGAACGCGAAGAACAGCAGCCCCGCCGCCTCCAGCACCCCGCCGGCGCCCTCCGACACCCCGATGTCCAGCCGCCCGGCATCGGATCGCCCGACCCCAGGCACACCACCACCACGGAAGCGAGGACGGCCAGGACGAAAGCCACGATCACCCGCGTCAGCCAGGCGGACTTCTGAATGCCGCCGTAGTTCACCGCGGTCAGCGCCACCACGGCCGCGACCGCCACCACATGCGCCCACTCCGGCCAGACGTACGCGCCCACGGTGAGCGCCATGGCAGCACAGGAGGCCGTCTTCCCGACGATGAACGACCAGCCCGCGAGGTACCCCCAGAACTCCCCGAGCCGCTCGCGCCCGTAGACGTACGTGCCGCCCGAGACCGGATGGCGGGCGGCCAGCCACGCCGAGGACATGGCGTTGCAGTACGCCACCACGGCCGCCAGCGCGAGGCCGATCAGCAACCCCGACCCGCCCGCGCGCGCCGCCGGGGCCAGGGCGGCGAAGATCCCGGCGCCGATCATCGAGCCGAGCCCGACGACGACGGCGTCGCCCACCCCCAGCGTGCGACGCAGCTCAGAACCCCCAGGTGTCATGGGTCGCACCATACTGATCAGCGCAACCACCGGACGCGCTCGCAACGTCCTCCCCGACAAGAGGACATGAACACCGCGACCGCGAAGGAAAGAGCCCACAGCACTGGGACAGTGCGGGCACAGCGAGAAAGGGCAGGGTCACGGCATGACCGTCATCAGCTGGATCATCCTGGGACTGTTGGCCGGAGCCATCGCCAAGTTCCTGCTGCCGGGACGGGACCCCGGAGGGCTGATCGGCACGACCGTGATCGGCATCGCGGGGGCGTTCATCGGCGGCTGGATATCGGCCCGCTGGCTGGACCACCCGATCAGCAAGGACTTCTACGACGGCGCCACGTGGGCGGCGGCCATCGGCGGCGCACTGGTGCTCCTGATCGCCTACCGGCTTCTCTTCGGCAACTCACGCGACTGAACGCGACCGCACGCGCGTGAACCGCGGACGGGAGGGGTGGACGCCGCCGGGCGTCCACCCCTCCCGTCCGCAGCAACTCACCGGTAGTTGACGAATTGCAGCGCGAAGTCGAAGTCCTGGCCCTTCAGCAGGGTGATGACGGTCTGCAGGTCGTCACGGCTCTTCGACGAGACCCGCAGCTCCTCACCCTGCACCTGGGCCTTCACGCCCTTCGGGCCCTCGTCGCGGATGAGCTTGGCCACCTTCTTCGCGTTCTCCTGGGAGATGCCCTCCTCGATCGACGCGAAGATCTTGTACTCCTTGCCGGAGAGCTGCGGCTCGCCCGCGTCCAGAGCCTTCAGCGAGATGCCGCGCTTGATCAGCTTGGACTGGAAGACGTCGAGGACGGCGCTCACCCGGTCCTCGGAGTTGGCCTCCATGAGGATCTTCTCGCCGGACCACGAGATCGAGGCGCCCACGCCCTTGAAGTCGTAGCGCTGCGAGATCTCCTTGGCGGCCTGGTTGAGGGCGTTGTCGACCTCCTGCCGCTCGACCTTCGAGACGATGTCGAAACTGGAGTCGGCCATGTCCTGTGGCTCCTTGTATCTGGGTGCGTGTCGGCCCCGTATCGGGCCCGTACCGGCATGTGTCGGCGGCCACCGAGCCCGCCAGGGTCCCTCGGCCGCATCCGGAACAGCCTAGTCACCCGCCGCCCCCCGAGCGGCGATCAATCGGGTGGCGAAGCACCCCGCCACATCAGGTATTGTTTACGTCGTTGCCACGGAGCGCCGCCGAAAAGCGGTTCGACAGGCAGCAAACCCCGGCGGTGTGCCCGAGCGGCCAAAGGGAGCAGACTGTAAATCTGCCGGCTCAGCCTTCCCAGGTTCGAATCCTGGCGCCGCCACACGGGAACGAAGGGCCCCGTGACCTGCGAATCAGCAGGTCACGGGGCCCTTCGTCATGGTTTCGCCCGGGACGTGCGTGCCCGTGGCCGCCCGGCGGGCGTTGCGGGCAGACTGGGGCCATGGCCTCGTCCTCCCGTCGCAGAATGTGCCCCGAGTGCCGTCGCGAGATCGCCGTCGTCGCGGGGCGGTACGCGCGTCATGACCCGCCCGGAGCACGGGGCGGCGGTGAGCTGGTGTCCTGTCCCGGATCGCGGCGGACGGCACAACTCGGGGCGGCGCAGCCGTCCTTGGACGGGTATGCCGTCCCCGACTTCCCCGGACAGCTGCCCCTGTTCTGACCGCGTCCCGCGTCCGCCCGGCGCCTGCTGCCGCCCCCAGGCCCCGTTCGCCCCGCCCGGCCGCAGAGCCCGCCTCAGTTCCCGGCCACCGACTTCACCGCGACCGACACCGGCGTCGAACCGCTGATCAGCTCCAGGGTCAGGCCGTGCGTCGCCGGGGTGTCGACCAGTTCGGCCAGGGCCGCGGCCACGTCGTCGCGCGGGACGGGTCCGCGGCCGGTGTGGGCCTCCAGCCGTACGAGGCCGGTGCCCGCGTCGTCCGTCAGCATGCCGGGGCGCAGGATCGTCCAGTCCAGCTCGTCCAGTGAGCGCACGTGCGCGTCGGCCTCGCCCTTGGCGCGCAGGTAGACGTCGAAGATCTCGTCGCCCTGATGCGTGGGATCGGCGCCCATGGAGGACACGACCACGAAGCGCCGTACGCCCGCCCGGACCGCCGCGTCCGCGAAGAGGACCGCCGCCGACTTGTCCACCGTGTCCTTGCGGGCCACCCCGCTTCCGGGGCCCGCACCCGCCGCGAAGACCGCCGCGTCGGCGCCCCGCAGGCACTCCGCGACCTCCTCCAGCGAGGCCGACTCCAGATCGAGCACGACCGGTTCGGCACCGGCCGCGCGGAGATCATCGGCCTGTTCGGCCTTGCGGATGATGCCCGCCACCTCGTCGCCGCGCGCGGCGAGCAACCGCTCCAGCCGCAGCGCGATCTGACCATGACCACCAGCGATGACAATGCGCATGTCTTCGACCGTACGCCCCGACAGCCGCCCCCGCCGCACGACTTCGGCCCCGCCGCACGACTTCGCCCTCGCTCCCCGGGGCGGCCACCGGACGGCGGTGCGTCCACGGGACAGGAGATGCGGGATCCGGGATACGGGAACGTGTCTTGCCACTCCTCGGCCCGGTCGCTCAGCTCGGCGGGCCCCCGCGCTCCCCCCGCCCCTGCCGAGGCAGCCCCAGGTCCGCTGCGCCGGCGTCCTGGTCGCCGTACTCCCGTACCGCGCTGGTCCGTGACACCACGCGCCCCCGGTGCACCACGACGCGGCTGTACGCCAGGGACAGCGCCCCCGCCAGCCGGTCGCCGCGTACCGCGAGGAGCTCCGCCGGGAAACCGGCCTCCACCCGTACCTCGGGCAGGCCGAGCGCCGCCCGCGCCCCCGTGCTCACCGCCTCGTACGCCTCCTCCGGGCGCAGTCCGTGGCGTGAGGCGAGCAGGTACGCGGCCTCCAGCGGGTCACCGCGCCCGACCGGGTTGGAGACGTCCCGGAGCGCGCCGCTCCCGGCGGCGACCCGTACGCCGGCCGCCCGCAGCAGCCGCACCGGAGCCGTGCCGTCGGGGTGGTCGGCCGCGCCGCACGCGCCCTGCGGCAGGCAGACCACCGTCACCCCGGCCGCCGCGAGCTGTTCCGCGGCCCGGGAGGCGACCTCGGCCGGCAGCAGGCCGAGGCCCTCGCAGGGACCGAGGGCCACCCCGGGGCGCAGCCCGCCCGCCATGGCCGCCAGCCGGGCCAGCCGCGCCGGATCGGCCGCGTCCGTGTGCAGGTCGACCGGGCAGCCGTGCTCGGCCGCGACCTCCAGGACCGCCTCCACGTACCCCGCCGGGTCGGGGTCCAGGTCGGGGCACCCGCCCACCACGTCCGCGCCCATCTTGACCGCGTCCCGCAGCATCGCCAGACCGTCGGCCCCGGCGACACCGGTCAGCACCCTCGGCATCGCCACCGTCGTCAGCTCGGCCAGACCACGCAGCGAACGCCGCGCGCGCAGTACAGCCGTCAGCGCGCCCAGCCCCGTGACGTCGCCCACGCGCACGTGCGCCCGCAGCGCGGTCGCCCCGTGTCCGAGCTGGAGCAGGGCGGCCTCGGTGGCCCGGCGCTGGACGTCCTCGGGTTCGTAGGAGACGGGGCCCGGGACGTCGGCGGTCAGGGCCGTGTCGGGGTGGACGTGGGGGTCGGCGGGGGCGGGGAGCAGCAGATAGCCGCCGAGGTCGACGCGGGTGCCGGGGCCCGGGGTGCGGGCCGGGGTCAGGCTGCCGGCGGTGCCGACGGCCTCGATGCGCCCGCAGTGGAGCCGCACGTCCACGGTCCGGCCGTCGGTGAGCCGGGCCCCGGAGAGCAGGAGCGAACCGCGGTCGGGGGAGCCCGAGGGGGAGGGCGAACGGGGCGGCTGCGGCTGGCTGTCGGGCATCGCGCTCCTCTGGGCTCGGGACTGCGCAGTGGGGGACGCAAGATCACGCAGAGTGAGTCGAGCCTAGGACGGTGATCAGCCCGTGGCGCGGAGGAGCGCAATAGTCGTACCGGCGCGGTCCGGCCCTCCGGAGTGGTGGGTACGGGACGGGTCAGGGGCGACGAAACGGATTTGGGCGAACGGCGGGCGACCGTGTAATGTCTTCATCGCTCGCCCCAATAGCTCAGTCGGCAGAGCGTCTCCATGGTAAGGAGAAGGTCAACGGTTCGATTCCGTTTTGGGGCTCTGGTGTGAGAGGTTCCCGTCGCGAGGCGGGACCCGATCGCATCACAGCGGTGTAGCTCAGTCGGTAGAGCAAGCGGCTCATAATCGCTGTGTCACCGGTTCAAGTCCGGTCACCGCTACTGACAGTAGCCGATTGCGGGGTCGGTCCTTCAGTCGGCTACTCTTTCCTGCGTTAATATCATCAATCCGTCCGTCAAGGAGCACTCACGTGGCTGCCACCGACGTCCGCCCGAAGATCACGCTGGCCTGCGTGGAGTGCAAGGAGCGGAACTACATCACCAAGAAGAACCGGCGTAACAACCCGGACCGACTGGAGATGAAGAAGCACTGCCCGCGTTGCAACGCGCACACCGCGCACCGCGAAACGCGATAAAAAGGCTCGTACACGAGGCCGTCCCCGATACCTGGGGGCGGCCTCGCGTCGTTTGGGTCAGTGGTGCCCGTCGCGGCACCCACCGCACAGCAGAGCAGAGCAAAACAGCAGGAGGTGCGAGCCCATGGCGCTCGACCAGTCGTTCGTGGGGCGGACCTATCCGCCGACCGCGCCCTACGAGGTGGGCCGGGAGAAGATCCGCGAGTTCGCGGAGGCCGTGGGGGACGCCAACCCGGCGTACACGGACACGGAGGCCGCGAAGTCGCTCGGCCACCCGGACGTGATCGCCCCGCCGACCTTCGTGTTCTCGATCACGTTCAAGGCGGCCAGGCAGGTCGTCGAGGACCCGCAGCTGGGCCTCGACTACAGCCGGGTGGTGCACGGCGACCAGAAGTTCGCCTACGTCCGCCCGGTGCGGGCCGGTGACCGGCTCACCGTCACCTCGACCATCGAGGCGATCAAGTCGCTGGCCGGCAACGACGTCCTGGACATCCGGGGCGAGGTCCACGACGAGCTCGGCGAGCACGTCGTCACCGCCTGGACGAAGCTCGTGGCCCGCGCGGCCGAGGAGGCGTGAGCACCGTGACGGACCCCACCATGACGCCTCCGGCCTCTCCCGGCGCCAGGATCGCGTACGGCGACGTCGAGGTCGGCACCGAACTGCCCGCGCAGTCCTTCCCGGTGGACCGCGCGGGGCTCGTCCAGTACGCGGGCGCCTCCGGCGACTTCAACCCGATCCACTGGAACGAGAAGTTCGCCAAGGAAGTCGGCCTTCCGGACGTCATCGCGCACGGCATGTTCACCATGGCCGAGGCGATCCGCGTGGTCACCGACTGGGTCGGCGACCCGGGCGCGATCGTGGAGTACGGCGTCCGCTTCACCCGGCCCGTCGTCGTCCCGAACGACGACCAGGGTGCCGTGATCGAGGTCAGCGGCAAGGTCGCGGCCAAGCTCGACGACAACACCGTCCGGGTCGACCTCTTGGCCACCAGCGGCGGCCAGAAGGTCCTGGGCATGTCCCGGGCGGTCGTCCGCCTGGGCTGAGGAGTGGGGTAAGGGGCGTTCTCCATGGAGGGCGTCCCTAACTTCTGTAACCCCCCTTGACGTAGTTAGTGATTGAGTACTAACTTTCTATCCATGGTCAGGATGAGCGCAGAGGAGCGACGCGAGAGCGTCATCCGCGCGGCGACGACCGAGTTCGCCCGAGGTGGCTACTACGGCACCTCCACGGAGGCCATCGCCAAGCGGGTGGGGGTCTCCCAGCCGTACCTCTTCCGGCTCTTCCCGGGAAAGAAGGCGATCTTCCTCGCGGTGGCGGAACGCTGCCTCCAGGACACGCGCGAGGTGTTCGAGACGGCGTCCGAGGGTCTGCACGGCGAAGAGGCCCTGCACTCCATGGCCGAGGCCTACACGCAGCTGATCGCCGATCACCCCGAGAAGCTTCAGATGCAGTTGCAGGTCTACGTCACGGTCGCCGCGGCCGAGGCGTCCGGGGACCACGAGTTCGGCGAGATGGTGCGCAGGGGCTGGCTGGAACTCTGGGACACCGTCCACGTGCCCCTGGGGGGCAACGTGGACGAAACGACGACCTTCATGGCGTACGGCATGCTCGTCAACACCCTGGCGGGAATGGGTTTTCCGCCGGGACACCGGATCTGGGACGGCCTCTACATCTCGGCGCGGGCCAAACAGGGCCAGGACGGCGCGTAGGGGTGCGCGGGTCGGCGGTGTGTGCTCTCGCACGCCACTCGTATGGCCAGGAAAGTTAGTCATCAATTACTAACCACACCAAACCGCAAGCGGTGCACACCCTCTGGGGGAGAGATGTCACAGCACAGCACAGGTCGGAGCACACGCGGCGGGGGAGCCGTCTGGGCCCTCGTCATCACCAGCGTCGCCGGATTCATGGCCGCCCTCGACAACCTCGTCGTCACCACCGCCCTGCCCTCCATCCGCGAGGACCTGGGCGGGGCGCTGCACGACCTGGAGTGGACCGTCAGCGCGTACACGCTCACGTTCGCCGTCCTCCTGATGTTCGGCGCGGCACTGGGCGACCGCTTCGGCCGCCGCAAGCTCTTCATCGTCGGCCTGACCGTCTTCACCGTCGCCTCCGCCGCCGCGGCCATGGCACCCGGCATCGACTCGCTCATCGCCGCCCGCGCGGTCCAGGGCGTCGGCGCGGCGATCATGATGCCGCTCACCCTGACCCTGCTGACGGCCGCCGTCCCCGCCGAACGCCGCGGGATGGCGTACGGCATCTGGGGCGCCGTCAACGGGCTGGCCGTGGCCTCGGGTCCGCTGGTCGGCGGCAGCCTCACCGAACACATCTCCTGGCAGTGGATCTTCTGGCTGAACGTTCCGCTGGGGCTGGCCCTGCTGCCGCTCGCCCGCGTCCGCCTCGCCGAGTCGTACGGCGCCGGCGCCCCGCTCGACCTCCCCGGCACCCTGCTCGCCAGCGGCGGACTCTTCGGCGTCGTCTACGGCCTGGTCCGCGGTCCCGTCGACGGCTGGACCGGCTCCGTGGTGCTCATGGCCCTGTTCGCGGGGGCGGCGCTGCTCGCCGGCTTCGTCCTCTACAGCACCCGCGCCAGGAACCCCATGCTCCCCATGCGCCTCTTCCGCTCCCGCGCCTTCGCCGGGATCAACGCGGCGAGCCTGCTGATGTTCCTCGGGATGTTCGGCTCGATCTTCCTGCTCAGCCAGTACATGCAGGGCGTGCTCGGCTACTCGCCCACCGAGGCGGGGCTGCGCATGCTGCCCTGGACCGGCATGCCGATGCTGGTCGCGCCCATCGCCGGCATCCTCTCGGACCGCGTCGGAGGGCGCCCGGTCGTCGCCGCGGGACTCTTCCTCCAGGCGGCCGGCCTCGGCTACCTCGCCTGGGTCATCACGGCCGACGCCTCCTACGGGATCCAGCTGCCCGGTCTGATCATCAGCGGAATCGGTATGGCCCTGTACTTCGCTCCCGCGTCCGCCCTGGTGATGTCCAGCGTCAGGAACAAGGAGCAGGGCATCGCCTCCGGCGCCAACAACGCCCTGCGCGAGGTGGGCGGGGCGCTCGGCATCGCGGTCATGTCCTCGATCTTCGCGGCGCAGGGCGGCTACGAGTCCCCGCAGATCTTCGTCGACGGACTGCGGCCCGCGGTCGCGGTCGGCGCGGTGGTGGTGGCCCTCGGAGGCATGGCGGCCCTGCTGATCCCGGGCGGCCGCCCGGCCGGCCGGACCTCCAAGGAGACGCCCGGAACGAACCCGAACCCCACCCCGGAGCCGGCGGAGACCGCATCAGCCGCCCCCGCGGCCACCAGCTGACCGCACCCGCGCAGGACGAGAGGAGAGCCCGACATGCCCACCCTTCCCTGGACCGTGCCGAACCAGCCGCCGCAGGCCACGGAGGTACACGTCTTCGCCTCCCGTTTCGAGACCCGCACGCTGTGGGGAGCGCTGAAGTTCCTGGCGCGCACGCCGGGCGTGTGGCGGCAGGTGAGGGGCGCGCGAGGGGCGTACGGCGCGTCCCTGAAGGCGGAGCCCTTCAAGCGGACGTTCTGGACGCTGTCCGCCTGGGAGTCGCCCGAGGCGCTCAAGGACTTCGCCCGCTCCGGCACCCACGCCCCGGCCTCCCGCGGGCTCTCCGCGCAGATGCGGGACGCGAAGTTCGCCTCCTGGCCGGCGTCGAGCGACGAGCTGCCGGTCAGCTGGGCCGAGGTACGGCAGCGCCTGCGGTGAAGGACGCCCCCGGTGAAGGAGGGAACGCCCCGGCCGGACGGTCGGGGCGTTCCCGCTGCCCGGGGCTGTCGGTGCCGTCTCGTAGTCTTGAGCGCGTGCAGGAAATCCAGGATGCCCCCCTCGCCCCGCTGACCACCTTCCGACTCGGAGGACCGGCGACCCGGCTGATCACGGCCACGACCGACGCCGAGGTGATCGCCGCCGTCCGCGACGCCGACGACACCGGCACGCCCCTGCTGCTCATCGGCGGCGGATCCAACCTGGTCATCGGCGACAAGGGCTTCGACGGCACCGCCCTGCACATCGCCACCCGCGGCCTCACCCTCGACGGCACGACACTGGAGCTGGCGGCCGGCGAGATCTGGTCCGACGCCGTCGCCCGCACCGTCGAGGCCGGACTGGCCGGCGTCGAGTGCCTGGCCGGCATCCCCGGCTCGGCGGGCGCGACGCCCATCCAGAACGTCGGCGCGTACGGCCAGGAGGTCAGCTCCACGATCACCGAGGTGACGGCGTACGACCGCAGGAACCGGGAGACGGTCACCCTCTCCAACGCGGCCTGCGACTTCTCCTACCGCAACAGCCGCTTCAAGGCCGAACCCGAGCGGTACGTCGTGCTGCGCGTCCGTTTCCGGCTGGAGGACGCGCGCGGATTCTCCGCGCCCATCCGCTACGCGGAGACGGCCCGCGAGCTGGGCGTCGAGGCGGGTGACCGGGTCCGGCTGACCGCCGCCCGCGACACCGTGCTGAAGCTGCGCGCGGGGAAGGGCATGGTGCTGAACCCCGACGACCACGACACCTGGTCGGCCGGGTCGTTCTTCACCAACCCGATCCTCACGGACGAGGAGTTCTCCCGGTTCCGCTCGCGGGTGGCGGAGCGGCTCGGGGACTCGGCGGAGCCGCCCGCCTTCCCGGCGGGGGACGGCCTCATCAAGACCTCCGCGGCCTGGCTGATCGACAAGGCCGGCTTCACCAAGGGCTACGGCACCGGCCCGGCCCGCATCTCCACCAAGCACACGCTGGCGCTGACCAACCGCGGCGAGGCCACCACGGAGGACCTGCTGGCGCTGGCCCGCGAGGTCGTCGCCGGGGTCCACGACGCGTTCGGCGTCACGCTGGTCAACGAGCCGGTGACGGTGGGCGTGCGGCTCTAGGTCCAGCGGGCCCGGCCCGGTGCCCGGCGCGGGTACCCGGCCCGGCTACCCGGCCAGCCAGCCGTCCACCCCGGCCAGCAGTTTCTCCTTCACGCCCTCCGGCGCCGCCGACCCCCGCACCGACTGGCGCGCCAGTTCCGCCAGTTCCGGGTCCGTGAACCCGTGGTGCTCCCGGGCGAACTCGTACTGGGCCGCCAGCCGCGCCCCGAACAGCAGCGGGTCGTCCGCGCCCAGCGCCATCGGCACCCCGGCCTCGAACAGCTTCCGCAGCGGCACGTCCTCCGGCTTCTCGTACACGCCCAGGGCGACGTTCGACGCCGGGCACACCTCGCACGTCACCTGCCGGTCGGCGAGCCGCTTCAGCAGCCGCGGATCCTCCGCCGCGCGCACCCCGTGCCCGATCCGGTCCGCCTCCAGGTCGTCCAGGCAGTCCCGCACCGACGCCGGGCCGGTCAGCTCGCCCCCGTGCGGCGCCGACAGCAGCCCGCCCTCGCGCGCGATCGCGAAAGCCCGGTCGAAGTCCCGGGCCATGCCCCGCCGTTCGTCGTTGGACAGGCCGAACCCGACCACGCCCTTGTCCGCGTACCGCACCGCCAGCCGGGCCAGCGTCCGCGCGTCCAGCGGGTGCTTCATCCGGTTCGCGGCCACCAGCACCCGCATCCCGATCCCCGTGTCCCGCACGGTCGTCTCCACCGCGTCCAGGATGATCTCCAGCGCCGGGATCAGCCCGCCCAGCCGCGGGGCGTACGACGTCGGGTCCACCTGGATCTCCAGCCACCCCGACCCGTCCCGCACGTCCTCCTCGGCGGCCTCCCGCACCAGCCGCTGGATGTCCTCCGGCTCCTGCAGACACGACCGCGCCGCGTCGTACAGCCGCTGGAAGCGGAACCAGCCCCGCTCGTCCGTCGCCCGCAGCCTGGGCGACTCCCCGCGGCCCAGCGCCTCGGTCAGCGTCTCGGGCAGTCGTACACCGTGCTTGTCGGCCAGTTCCAGCAGGGTTGCGGGCCGCATCGACCCGGTGAAGTGCAGGTGGAGATGGGCCTTCGGCAGTTCAGAGACATCACGTACACGCTCCATTCCGCGATCCTGCCGCACGACACGCCCGACCCGACAGCACTTTCCCCGTACGTGGTCTTGCTCGCACAAACAAACAGGGCACCCCGGAACGTTCCGGGGTGCCCTGCGGTGCGGAGCGCGGTCAGTCCCGCGCCTCCGCCAGCAGCTTCTGGATCCGGCTGACGCCCTCGACGAGGTCCTCGTCACCGAGCGCGTACGACAGCCGCAGGTACCCGGGCGTACCGAACGCCTCACCCGGCACCACCGCGACCTCGGCCTCCTCCAGGATCAGCGCGGCCAGCTCGACCGTGTCCTGCGGACGCTTGCCGCGGATCTCCTTGCCGACCAGCGCCTTCACCGACGGGTAGGCGTAGAACGCGCCCTTGGGCTCCGGGCACACCACGCCGTCGATCTCGTTGAGCATCCGCACGATGGTCTGGCGGCGCCGGTCGAAGGCCTCCCGCATCTTCGCCACGGCGTCCAGGTCGCCGGAGACGGCCGCGATCGCCGCCGCCTGGGCCACGTTGGACACGTTGGACGTGGCGTGCGACTGGAGGTTCGTCGCGGCCTTGACGACGTCCTTCGGGCCGATGACCCACCCGACCCGCCAGCCGGTCATCGCGTACGTCTTCGCGACACCGTTGACCACGATGCACTTGTCGCGCAGCTCGGGCAGCAGCGCCGGCATGGACACCGAGAAGGCGTCGCCGTAGACGAGGTGCTCGTAGATCTCGTCGGTCAGCACCCACAGGCCGTGCTCGACGGCCCACTGGCCGATCGCCTCGGTCTCGGCCTCGCTGTACACGGCCCCCGTCGGGTTCGACGGCGAGACGAAGAGGACGACCTTCGTCTTCTCGGTGCGCGCGGCCTCCAGCTGCTCCACGCTCACCCGGTAGCCGGTGGTCTCGTCGGCGACGACCTCGACGGGCACGCCGCCGGCCAGCCGGATCGACTCGGGGTACGTCGTCCAGTACGGCGCCGGGACGATGACCTCGTCGCCCGGGTCGAGGATCGCGGCGAAAGCCTCGTAGATGGCCTGCTTGCCGCCGTTGGTGACGAGGATCTGCGACGGGTCGACCTCGTAGCCGGAGTCGCGCAGCGTCTTCGCGGCGATGGCGGCCTTCAGCTCGGGCAGCCCGCCGGCCGGCGTGTAGCGGTGGTACTTCGGGTTCTTGCACGCCTCGACGGCGGCCTCGACGATGTAGTCCGGCGTCGGGAAGTCGGGCTCACCGGCGCCGAAGCCGATCACCGGACGCCCGGCGGCCTTCAGGGCCTTGGCCTTGGCGTCCACGGCGAGGGTCGCGGACTCGGAGATCGCGCCGACTCGGGCGGAGACCCGGCGCTCGGTGGGAGGGGTTGCAGCGCTCATGGCCCCATCGTTCCAGACCGGAAACAGCACCGGCACACGGGTTTCACGGACTGAACAGGACGGGGCACGGTCCAGAACAACAGTCCGGAACCCCGCGCCCGCCTGGGCGATCTTCGGCCAAGGCCCCCTGGCGGGGCGCCTCGCCGCCCCATTCTGTTCGACGCCCGGCCCGTGAGCACGTACACTCTCACCTCGTTGGCCTTCACCAGCCCGCGATCATTCGGTGCACACCAAGCATCCGAGTGGATGCGGTACGTTGGGGGACACACAAAGGGTCGTAGCTCAATTGGTAGAGCACTGGTCTCCAAAACCAGCGGTTGGGGGTTCAAGTCCCTCCGGCCCTGCTACACACACCATCGCCAGGATGTGTGCGCATGTACGTACAGCAATGCACCGCCGTGCGGCTCCAACCGGGCGCGGCACGGCCACGACCCGGAATCAGGTGAGGACGAGTGACGGACGCCGTGGGCTCCATCGACATGCCTGATGCCCAGGACGAGGCGCCGGACAAGAAGTCCCGCAAGGGCGGCAAGCGCGGCAAGAAGGGCCCCCTCAAGCGGCTCGCCCTCTTCTACCGCCAGATCGTCGCGGAACTCCGCAAGGTTGTCTGGCCGACCCGGAATCAGCTGACGACGTACACCACCGTGGTGATCATCTTCGTGGTCATCATGATCGGCCTGGTGACTCTGATTGACTATGGCTTCTCTCACGCCGCCAAGTACGTCTTCGGCTGAGTCGAGAGCGAAGGGCGCCGAGGTACCCGGCGCCCCTTTCGCGTGTTCCACCCCTATGTATCCAGGAAGAAGCAGCCACCGTGTCTGACCCGAACGTGAACGACGCCTTCGAGCCGGTCGAGTCCGTCGAGGACGAGCCCGGCACCGTCGAGGGCGCCGGCAACGAGGACACCCAGGCCTCCGCCGAGGCCGAGGCTGCCGACGACGCCGTCGTCGAAGCGGACGAGACCGCAGAGGCCGAGGACGACGAGACCGCGGAAGCCGCGGACGACGACACCGCCGAGCAGGCGGACGAGGCCGCGGAGGCCGAGCCCGAGCTGGACCCGATCGAGGCGCTCCGCCGCGAACTGCGCGTCCTCCCCGGCGAGTGGTACGTGATCCACACCTACGCCGGTTACGAGAACCGCGTGAAGACCAACCTCGAACAGCGCGCCGTCTCGCTGAACGTCGAGGACTACATCTTCCAGGCCGAGGTGCCGCAGGAAGAGGTCGTCCAGATCAAGAACGGCGACCGCAAGACGATCCGCCAGAACAAGCTCCCCGGCTACGTGCTGGTCCGCATGGACCTGACCAACGAGTCCTGGGGCGTCGTCCGCAACACCCCCGGTGTCACCGGCTTCGTGGGCAACGCCTACGACCCGTACCCGCTGACGCTGGACGAGATCGTCAAGATGCTCGCCCCGGAGGCCGAGGAGAAGGCCGCCCGCGAGGCCGCCGAGGCCGAGGGCAAGCCGGCGCCGCAGCGCAAGGTCGAGGTCCAGGTCCTGGACTTCGAGGTCGGCGACTCGGTCACCGTCACCGACGGCCCCTTCGCCACGCTCCAGGCCACGATCAACGAGATCAACCCGGACTCGAAGAAGGTCAAGGGCCTCGTCGAGATCTTCGGCCGCGAGACCCCGGTCGAGCTGAGCTTCGACCAGATCCAGAAGAACTAGTTCGTCACAGGTTCGGCTGGAGCCACAGCGTCCGAGCAGGTCAGGCCCTCGTGCGAGCGGGCGCCTGACCTGCTCGGTTTTTGGCCGCGCATCTATACCCGCTATCGTTGTGCGGTATGCCTGTGTCCGGGTAGCTCCCGAACGCGGGCAGGACCCGAATCGAAAGGACCCGGAGAGCTATGCCTCCCAAGAAGAAGAAGGTCACGGGGCTCATCAAGCTCCAGATCCAGGCCGGTGCCGCCAACCCGGCTCCGCCGGTCGGCCCCGCGCTGGGTCAGCACGGCGTGAACATCATGGAGTTCTGCAAGGCCTACAACGCCGCGACCGAGTCGCAGCGTGGCTGGGTCATCCCGGTGGAGATCACGGTCTACGAGGACCGTTCCTTCACCTTCATCACCAAGACCCCGCCGGCCGCGAAGATGATCCTCAAGGCCGCGGGTGTGGAGAAGGGCTCCGGCGAGCCGCACAAGACCAAGGTCGCGAAGATCACGCGTGACCAGGTCCGTGAGATCGCCACCACCAAGATGCCCGACCTCAACGCCAACGACCTGGACCAGGCGGAGAAGATCATCGCCGGTACCGCTCGTTCCATGGGCGTCACGGTCGAGGGCTGACCTCCACCCCCGTAAGCAAGCAGCAGTAGTGGCAGGGCCGGCTCGGCCCGCACCACGACTCCTCAGAAGCCAACAGGAGCAGTAGTGAGCAAGCGCAGCAAGTCTCTCCGCGCTGCGGACGCCAAGATCGACCGGGACAAGCTCTACGCCCCGCTCGAGGCCGTCCGTCTCGCCAAGGAGACCTCCACGAGCAAGTTCGACGGCACCGTCGAGGTCGCCTTCCGCCTGGGTGTCGACCCGCGCAAGGCCGACCAGATGGTCCGTGGCACCGTGAACCTCCCGCACGGCACCGGCAAGACCGCCCGGGTCCTGGTCTTCGCGACCGGCGACCGTGCCGAGGCCGCGCGTGCCGCGGGCGCCGACATCGTCGGCGCCGACGAACTGATCGACGAGGTGTCGAAGGGCCGTCTGGACTTCGACGCCGTCGTCGCCACCCCGGACCTCATGGGCAAGGTCGGCCGCCTCGGCCGTGTGCTCGGTCCCCGTGGTCTCATGCCGAACCCCAAGACCGGCACCGTGACCCCGGACGTCGCCAAGGCTGTCAACGACATCAAGGGCGGCAAGATCGAGTTCCGCGTCGACAAGCACTCGAACCTGCACTTCATCATCGGCAAGACGTCGTTCGACGACACCAAGCTGGTGGAGAACTACGGCGCGGCGCTGGAGGAGATCCTCCGTCTCAAGCCGTCCGCCGCGAAGGGCCGGTACATCAAGAAGGCCGCGATCAGCACCACGATCGGCCCCGGCATCCCGGTCGACTCCAACCGCACCCGCAACCTCCTCACCGAGGAGGACCCGGCGGCGGTCTGAGCCAACGGCTCGCCCAACCGGTTCACGGGCCCCGCACCTTCCGAGGTGCGGGGCCCGTCCCTTTTCCCGCGCCCCTGGGCTAGCGTGCGGGCAGGGGACCCCCGCACGAGGCGCAGGGGGCGCACGGGGCACAGGGGGTGGGCGGATGAGGGGCACGACGGTACGCCGTACGGTCGTCTCGGTCGCGGTGTCGGTCATGCTGGCGGGCGTCACCGCCTGCACGTCCTCCGGGGACCCCGCCGCCCCGGCCTCCTCCGCTCCGCCGTCGTCGACGTCGGCGCCCTCCGGTCCTCCGGCCCTCACCGGCCCCGCGGCCGACGCCCTGCGCGCCGTCGAGCGGGCGACCGGCCGGGCGGGGTCTGCACGGGTGGAGTCCACGACCGTGATGGGCGGCGAGCTGTCCCTGGAGGCCACCGGCGCCCTCGGCTGGCACGACGGCCTCACCGGCACCCTCATGATCACGTACACCGGTGGCACCACCGCCGAGACGATGCGCCGGCTGGGCACCACCGCGATGGAGGCCCGGTACCTGGCCGACGCCTACTACGCCCGCATGGGCGACGAGTTCGCCGCCCGGGTCGGCGGCCGGCACTGGATCAAGTACGTCTACGCCGACCTGGAGGACCTCGGCGGCGGCGCGGGCGCCGGGTTCGCGGACCAGATGCGCAACACCACGCCCCACCAGGCGGTGAAGCAGCTGCTGACCGCCGAGGACGTACGCAAGGTGGGCGAGGAGAAGACGCGCGGCCGACGCGCCACCCACTGGTCCGGCACGGTCGGCGGGCCCACCGCCCAGACCGTCGACATCTGGGTCGACGACCGGAACCTGCTGGTCAAGAAGGTCGAGCGGGGGCGGACGAAGACCGGAGAGCTGACCCAGACCGCGTACTACAGCGACTACGGCGTCGAGGTCTCCGCCGAACGCCCTCCGGCCGCGGACACGGCCGACTTCAAGGAACTGCTGGCGGCACAGGACCGCTAGCGGGAAATCACAAGATCATTCGAACCATCTCGGTTACGCTCGCGTCCTTGATGTGGAGATCCGATGTGCACCGTCTGTGCGTCTGCTGCGCGTCACCTGTGATCCTTGAATCCTGTGGGGGGATACCGATGAAGTCTTCCGTACGTGTGCCCGTGGGCGCCTCCGTGGCCGCGCTGCTCCTCGCCGCCGGAGCCGTGGGCTGTTCCGGCGGGACCGACGAGTCCCCGAAGATGACGCCCGCGGCGGCCGTCGCCAAGGCGGCGAAGAACACCGAGGAGATCGACTCCATCCGCTACCGGATGACCGGCCGGACGCCCGAGGAGGGCCGCGTCAAGGCCGAGGCGCAGATGCGGATCAAGCCCACGCTCGCGATGAGCATGAAGATGACGGCGCTGGACCAGGGCGCCGGCGCGAGCGCGGAGATCCGGCTCGTCGACAAGGCGATGTACATCGGCGGCGGCGCCGAGGCCGCCAAGGAGATGGACGGCAAGAGCTGGATGAAGTTCGACCTGTCCGCGCTGGGGGCCGGCGAGGAGCTGGACCAGCTGGGCAGCGCCTCCCAGGCGGACAAGAACCCGGCGACCGAGTCCACCTTCCTCACCGGGGCGAAGGACGTCGAGAAGGTCGGCACCGAGACCGTCGACGGCGTCGAGACCACCCACTACAAGGGCACGGTCACCGTCGCCGAGCTGGAGAAGACCCTCGCCGGCGAGGACCAGGCCACCCGGGAGAAGCGCCAGAAGAGCCTCGAGCAGTACGAGAAGCTGGGCGTCGACACGCTCAACATGGATCTGTGGATCGACGGCGATGACCGGACGAAGCAGTTCCGCATGCGCGGTCAGGCCGACAAGGGTCCGCTGGACATGACCTTCACCTTCCTCGGATTCAACGAACCGGTGAAGGTGGCCGCCCCGCCGGCCAAGGACACCATGGACCTGGCCGAGATGATGAAGGAGTCCCAGCAGGGCTGAGCGGCCCCTCCTCAGGGATGGCGACAGGGGCGGATTTGCTTGACACTGCCCCGGTCCCGTACGCTTCCACAGAAGCCAAAGACCGCTGGTCGTTGCCGTGTGCTCGTTGGAGGACACGGTGGCCGAAGGATCCGCTGAACTGCGGACGACCCGCGCAGGTGACTGTGGATGAGCTCCCGGAGTCCGCGCCTCGTGCGCGTGAGCGACGGTCGAGCCACGCCCCGTGCGCCTGCGCCGGGGCGTTTCGTTTTCCCCAGTCCTCCTTCGGGTCCGCGCGGTCCGAATCACCCGGAAGGAGGCCGAGGCTCTATGGCGACGCCCGACAAGGCTGCCGCGGTTGCCGAGCTGACGGACAAGTTCCGCAGCTCCAACGCCGCCGTGCTGACCGAGTACCGCGGTCTCACCGTGGCGCAGCTCAAGACGCTGCGCCGGTCGCTCGGTGAGAACGCCCAGTACGCCGTGGTGAAGAACACGCTGACCAAGATTGCGGCCAACGAGGCCGGGATCTCGACGCTGGACGACCACTTCAATGGTCCGACGGCTGTCGCCTTCATCACCGGTGACCCGGTGGAGTCGGCGAAGGGTCTGCGCGACTTCGCCAAGGACAACCCCAACCTCGTCATCAAGGGCGGTGTCCTTGACGGCAAGGCGCTGTCCGCCGACGAGATCAAGAAGCTTGCGGACCTCGAGTCCCGCGAGGTTCTGCTCTCCAAGCTGGCCGGTGCCTTCAAGGCGAAGCAGTCCCAGGCTGCCTCCGTCTTCCAGGCGCTGCCCTCGAAGCTCGTCCGTACCGTGGACGCGCTCCGTGCCAAGCAGGACGAGCAGGGCGGTGCCGAGTAACTCGGCTCGCTTTCTGATCCGGGCCGCCTGAGCGCGGCACGGATCGCAGCGGGCCGACGTACGCCCGCCTCACCCCGTACATCCGGCACCTGCCGAATTAGTGGAAGGACCGCCATCATGGCGAAGCTCAGCCAGGACGACCTGCTCGCCCAGTTCGAGGAGATGACCCTCATCGAGCTCTCCGAGTTCGTGAAGGCCTTCGAGGAGAAGTTCGACGTCACCGCCGCCGCTGCCGCGCCGGTCGTCGTCGCCGGTGGTGCCGCTGGTGGCGCCGCTGCCGAGGCCGAGGCCGAGCAGGACGAGTTCGACGTCATCCTCACGGGTGCCGGCGACAAGAAGATCCAGGTCATCAAGGTCGTGCGCGAGCTGACCTCCCTGGGTCTGAAGGAGGCCAAGGACCTCGTGGACGGCGCCCCGAAGCCCGTCCTCGAGAAGGTCGCCAAGGACGCCGCCGAGAAGGCCGCCGAGTCCCTCAAGGGCGCCGGCGCCTCCGTCGAGGTCAAGTAAGACCACGAAGGCACCACGGATCCGTCAGGATCTGTAACGCCGTAGCACCGAAGAGCGATCATCCATCCGGGTGGTCGCTCTTCGGCGTATCGGAGGTCCGGCGGCGGCTGCCTTGCACGCGTGACGGCGGAGAGTATGGTGATCTTCGTTGTGCCGTCGCCGGGGCCCTGAGAGCCCCTGGCGGCAACCGGTTTGGGCAAGGGGGGCCTTGACGAACCGCACGCAGCGCGCAATTCTCAGGGCGTCGTCACAAGGATCCGAATCCGAGGCATGGATCGACGGCGAAGAGGGCAGTATCTGGGTGCGTTGAGGGCGAGGCCTTGCCGCACAGGTGGTGAGAACAACGAGGAGTGAACACGGTCCCCGAGAACCGCACTGGACATCAGTGTGCCAAGTGGCTACACTGACCCTTTGCGCTGCCTGTTAGCTGCCCCCTGCCCGTCACCAGGGGTCTGCCCTCGCCCGAGCACTGACGACCAGAGCATGCCTGACCTGGCTCTTTAGCCACATCTGGCACCCCCTGTCTTAGTGCACGGAAGAGGGACCGGTACGCGCGTAGTGAGTCCGAGCCCTCGGAAGGACCCCCTCTTGGCCGCCTCGCGCAATGCCTCGACCGCGAATACGAACAACGCTGCCAGCACCGCCCCGCTGCGCATCTCCTTTGCAAAGATCAAGGAGCCCCTCGAGGTTCCGAACCTTCTCGCGCTGCAAACCGAGAGCTTCGACTGGCTGCTCGGCAACGACGCGTGGAAGGCTCGCGTCGAGTCGGCTCTGGAGTCCGGTCAGGACGTCCCCACCAAGTCCGGTCTGGAGGAGATCTTCGAGGAGATCTCGCCGATCGAGGACTTCTCCGGGTCGATGTCGCTGACGTTCCGCGACCACCGTTTCGAGCCTCCGAAGAACAGCATCGACGAGTGCAAGGACCGCGACTTCACGTACGCGGCCCCGCTCTTCGTCACCGCCGAGTTCACCAACAACGAGACCGGCGAGATCAAGTCCCAGACGGTCTTCATGGGCGACTTCCCGCTCATGACCAACAAGGGCACCTTCGTCATCAACGGCACCGAGCGTGTCGTGGTCTCGCAGCTGGTCCGTTCGCCCGGCGTCTACTTCGACTCCTCCATCGACAAGACGTCCGACAAGGACATCTTCTCCGCCAAGATCATCCCGTCCCGGGGTGCCTGGCTGGAGATGGAGATCGACAAGCGCGACATGGTCGGTGTCCGCATCGACCGCAAGCGCAAGCAGTCCGTGACCGTCCTGCTCAAGGCGCTCGGTTGGACCACCGAGCAGATCCTCGAGGAGTTCGGCGAGTACGAGTCCATGCGCGCCACCCTGGAGAAGGACCACACCCAGGGCCAGGACGACGCGCTGCTCGACATCTACCGCAAGCTGCGTCCGGGCGAGCCCCCCACCCGTGAGGCCGCGCAGACGCTTCTGGAGAACCTGTACTTCAACCCGAAGCGCTACGACCTCGCCAAGGTCGGCCGCTACAAGGTCAACAAGAAGCTCGGCGCGGACGAGCCGCTGGACGCCGGCGTGCTCACCACCGACGACGTCATCGCCACCATCAAGTACCTGGTGAAGCTGCACGCCGGTGAGACCGAGACGGTCGGCGAGTCGGGCCGGGAGATCGTCGTCGAGACCGACGACATCGACCACTTCGGCAACCGCCGCATCCGCAACGTCGGCGAGCTGATCCAGAACCAGGTCCGTACGGGTCTCGCCCGTATGGAGCGCGTCGTGCGCGAGCGCATGACCACCCAGGACGTCGAGGCGATCACGCCGCAGACCCTGATCAACATCCGGCCGGTCGTCGCCTCCATCAAGGAGTTCTTCGGCACCAGCCAGCTGTCCCAGTTCATGGACCAGAACAACCCGCTGTCGGGGCTGACGCACAAGCGTCGTCTGAACGCCCTCGGCCCGGGTGGTCTCTCCCGTGAGCGGGCCGGCTTCGAGGTCCGTGACGTTCACCCGTCGCACTACGGCCGCATGTGCCCGATCGAGACGCCCGAAGGCCCGAACATCGGTCTGATCGGTTCGCTCGCCTCGTACGGCCGGATCAACCCGTTCGGTTTCATCGAGACGCCGTACCGCAAGGTCGTCGACGGCCAGGTCACCGACGAGGTGGACTACCTGACCGCCGACGAGGAGGACCGCTTCGTCATCGCGCAGGCCAACGCCACGCTCAACGACGACATGCGCTTCTCCGAGGCCCGCGTCCTGGTCCGCCGCCGTGGCGGCGAGGTCGACTACGTCCCCGGTGACGACGTCGACTACATGGACGTCTCGCCGCGCCAGATGGTGTCGGTCGCGACCGCGATGATCCCGTTCCTGGAGCACGACGACGCCAACCGCGCCCTCATGGGCGCGAACATGATGCGCCAGGCCGTGCCGCTCATCAAGAGCGAGTCCCCGCTCGTCGGCACCGGCATGGAGTACCGCTCCGCCGCCGACGCCGGTGACGTGGTCAAGGCCGAGAAGGCGGGTGTGGTCCAGGAGGTCTCCGCGGACTACATCACCACCACCAACGACGACGGCACGTACATCACGTACCGCCTGGCCAAGTTCTCCCGGTCCAACCAGGGAACCTCGGTCAACCAGAAGGTCATCGTCGCCGAGGGCGACCGGGTCATCGAGGGCCAGGTCCTGGCCGACGGCCCGGCCACCGAGAACGGCGAGATGGCGCTCGGCAAGAACCTGCTGGTCGCGTTCATGCCGTGGGAGGGTCACAACTACGAGGACGCGATCATCCTGTCGCAGCGCCTCGTGCAGGACGACGTCCTCTCCTCGATCCACATCGAGGAGCACGAGGTCGACGCCCGTGACACCAAGCTCGGCCCCGAGGAGATCACCCGGGACATCCCGAACGTCTCCGAGGAGGTCCTCGCCGACCTCGACGAGCGCGGCATCATCCGCATCGGTGCCGAGGTCGTCGCCGGCGACATCCTCGTCGGCAAGGTCACGCCCAAGGGTGAGACCGAGCTGACCCCGGAGGAGCGCCTGCTCCGCGCGATCTTCGGTGAGAAGGCGCGCGAGGTGCGCGACACCTCCCTGAAGGTGCCGCACGGCGAGATCGGCAAGGTCATCGGCGTCCGCGTCTTCGACCGCGAGGAGGGCGACGAGCTTCCCCCCGGTGTGAACCAGCTGGTGCGCGTGTACGTGGCGCAGAAGCGCAAGATCACCGACGGTGACAAGCTCGCCGGCCGCCACGGCAACAAGGGCGTCATCTCCAAGATCAACCCGATCGAGGACATGCCGTTCCTGGAGGACGGCACGCCCGTCGACATCATCCTGAACCCGCTGGGTGTCCCGTCCCGAATGAACCCGGGGCAGGTCCTGGAGATCCACCTCGGCTGGCTCGCCAGCCGCGGCTGGGACGTCTCCGGCCTCGCGGAGGAGTGGGCGCAGCGCCTCCAGGCCATCGGCGCCGACAAGGTCGAGCCCGGCACCAACGTCGCCACCCCGGTCTTCGACGGTGCGCGCGAGGACGAGCTGGCCGGCCTGCTCCAGCACACCATCCCGAACCGCGACGGCGAGCGCATGGTGCTCCCGACCGGCAAGGCGCGGCTGTTCGACGGCCGCAGCGGTGAGCCGTTCCCGGACCCGATCTCGGTCGGGTACATGTACATCCTCAAGCTGCACCACCTGGTCGACGACAAGCTGCACGCCCGGTCGACCGGCCCGTACTCGATGATCACCCAGCAGCCGCTGGGTGGTAAGGCCCAGTTCGGTGGCCAGCGCTTCGGTGAGATGGAGGTGTGGGCGCTGGAGGCATACGGCGCCGCGTACGCCCTCCAGGAGCTGCTGACGATCAAGTCCGACGACGTGACCGGCCGCGTGAAGGTCTACGAGGCCATCGTCAAGGGCGAGAACATCCCTGAGCCCGGCATCCCCGAGTCCTTCAAGGTGCTCATCAAGGAGATGCAGTCCCTGTGCCTCAACGTGGAGGTGCTGTCCTCGGACGGCATGTCCATCGAGATGCGTGACACCGACGAGGACGTCTTCCGCGCCGCGGAGGAGCTTGGCATCGACCTGTCCCGGCGCGAGCCGAGCAGCGTCGAAGAGGTCTGACGGGAGTCAGGCGGGGCCTCTTCCACAGAGGCCCCGCCGACCCCGCGACCCCCGTTTCAGACCACAGACTTACAACCCTGAGAGGGATTGACGCATAGTGCTCGACGTCAACTTCTTCGATGAGCTCCGGATCGGTCTGGCCACCGCTGACGACATCCGTCAGTGGAGCCACGGCGAGGTCAAGAAGCCCGAGACCATCAACTACCGCACCCTCAAGCCCGAGAAGGACGGACTCTTCTGCGAGAAGATCTTCGGTCCGACCCGGGACTGGGAGTGCTACTGCGGCAAGTACAAGCGCGTCCGCTTCAAGGGCATCATCTGCGAGCGCTGTGGCGTCGAGGTCACCCGCGCCAAGGTGCGCCGTGAGCGGATGGGCCACATCGAGCTGGCCGCTCCCGTCACCCACATCTGGTACTTCAAGGGCGTCCCGTCGCGCCTGGGCTACCTGCTGGACCTGGCGCCGAAGGACCTCGAGAAGGTCATCTACTTCGCCGCGTACATGATCACGTTTGTGGACGAGGAGCGCCGTACGCGCGACCTGCCGTCGCTGGAGGCCCACGTCTCCGTCGAGCGCCAGCAGATCGAGCAGCGCCGCGACGCCGACCTCGAGGCCCGCGCCAAGAAGCTCGAGACCGACCTGGCCGAGCTGGAGGCCGAGGGCGCCAAGGCCGACGTGCGCCGCAAGGTGCGCGAGGGTGCCGAGCGTGAGATGAAGCAGCTGCGCGACCGTGCGCAGCGCGAGATCGACCGCCTCGACGAGGTGTGGAACCGGTTCAAGAACCTCAAGGTCCAGGACCTCGAGGGCGACGAGCTGCTCTACCGCGAGCTGCGCGACCGCTTCGGCACCTACTTCGACGGCTCGATGGGCGCCGCCGCGCTGCAGAAGCGCCTGGAGTCCTTCGACCTCGACGAGGAGGCCGAGCGCCTCCGCGAGATCATCCGCACCGGCAAGGGCCAGAAGAAGACCCGTGCGCTCAAGCGCCTCAAGGTCGTCTCCGCGTTCCTGCAGACCAGCAACAGCCCCAAGGGCATGGTGCTCGACTGCGTGCCGGTCATCCCGCCGGACCTGCGTCCGATGGTGCAGCTGGACGGTGGCCGCTTCGCGACCTCCGACCTGAACGACCTGTACCGCCGCGTCATCAACCGCAACAACCGCCTGAAGCGGCTTCTCGACCTCGGCGCGCCCGAGATCATCGTGAACAACGAGAAGCGCATGCTCCAGGAGGCCGTCGACGCGCTCTTCGACAACGGCCGTCGCGGCCGCCCGGTGACGGGCCCCGGCAACCGTCCGCTGAAGTCGCTGTCCGACATGCTCAAGGGCAAGCAGGGCCGCTTCCGTCAGAACCTGCTCGGCAAGCGAGTCGACTACTCGGCGCGTTCCGTCATCGTCGTCGGCCCGCAGCTGAAGCTGCACCAGTGCGGTCTGCCCAAGGCCATGGCGCTGGAGCTCTTCAAGCCGTTCGTGATGAAGCGCCTGGTCGACCTGAACCACGCGCAGAACATCAAGAGCGCCAAGCGCATGGTCGAGCGCGGCCGCACGGTCGTGTACGACGTGCTGGAAGAGGTCATCGCGGAGCACCCGGTTCTGCTGAACCGTGCGCCCACCCTGCACCGCCTCGGCATCCAGGCCTTCGAGCCGCAGCTGGTCGAGGGCAAGGCCATCCAGATCCACCCGCTCGTCTGCACCGCGTTCAACGCGGACTTCGACGGTGACCAGATGGCCGTCCACCTGCCGCTCTCCGCGGAGGCGCAGGCCGAGGCCCGCATCCTGATGCTGTCCTCGAACAACATCCTCAAGCCGGCCGACGGCCGTCCGGTGACGATGCCGACCCAGGACATGGTCCTCGGTCTGTTCTTCCTCACCACCGACTCCGAGGGTCGTGGCCCCAAGGGCGAGGGCCGTGCATTCGGCTCCTCCGCCGAGGCGATCATGGCCTTCGACGCCGGGGACCTGACGCTTCAGGCGAAGATCGACATCCGCTTCCCGGTGGGAACCATCCCGCCCCGCGGCTTCGAACCGCCGGCCCGCGAGGAGGGTGAGCCGGAGTGGCAGCAGGGTGACACCTTCACCCTGAAGACCACGCTGGGCCGTGCGCTCTTCAACGAGCTGCTGCCCGAGGACTACCCGTTCGTCGACTACGAGGTCGGCAAGAAGCAGCTCTCCGAGATCGTCAACGACCTCGCCGAGCGCTACCCGAAGGTCATCGTGGCGGCGACGCTCGACAACCTGAAGGCGGCCGGCTTCTTCTGGGCCACCCGTTCCGGTGTCACCGTCGCCATCTCCGACATCGTCGTTCCCGACGCGAAGAAGGAGATCGTCAAGGGCTACGAGGCGCAGGACGAGAAGGTCCAGAAGCAGTACGAGCGCGGTCTGATCACCAAGGAAGAGCGCACGCAGGAGCTCATCGCGATCTGGACCAAGGCGACCAACGAGGTCGCCGAGGCGATGAACGACAACTTCCCGAAGACCAACCCGGTCTCCATGATGGTGAACTCGGGTGCTCGCGGAAACATGATGCAGATGCGTCAGATCGCCGGTATGCGCGGTCTGGTGTCCAACGCCAAGAACGAGACGATCCCGCGTCCCATCAAGGCCTCCTTCCGTGAGGGCCTGTCCGTGCTGGAGTACTTCATCTCCACGCACGGTGCCCGTAAGGGTCTGGCGGACACCGCTCTGCGTACCGCCGACTCGGGTTACCTCACGCGTCGTCTGGTCGACGTCTCCCAGGACGTCATCATTCGCGAGGAGGACTGCGGCACCGAGCGCGGTCTCAAGCTGCCGATCGCCACGCGTGACGCGGACGGGACGCTGCGCAAGGCCGAGGACGTCGAGACCAGCGTCTACGCCCGCATGCTCGCCGAGGACGTCGTCATCGACGGCAAGGTGATCGCGCCGGCCAACGTCGACCTCGGTGACGTCCTGATCGACGCCCTGGTCGCCCACGGCGTCGAGGAGGTCAAGACCCGCTCGATCCTGACCTGCGAGTCCCAGGTCGGCACCTGCGCCATGTGCTACGGCCGCTCGCTGGCCACCGGCAAGCTGGTCGACATCGGTGAGGCGGTCGGCATCATCGCCGCCCAGTCCATCGGTGAGCCCGGCACCCAGCTGACGATGCGTACCTTCCACACCGGTGGTGTGGCCGGTGACGACATCACGCAGGGTCTGCCGCGTGTCGTCGAGCTCTTCGAGGCCCGTACCCCGAAGGGTGTCGCCCCGATCTCCGAGGCCTCCGGCCGGGTCCGGATCGAGGAGACCGAGAAGACGAAGAAGATCGTCGTCACCCCGGACGACGGCAGCGACGAGACGGCGTTCCCGATCTCGAAGCGCGCCCGTCTGCTCGTGGGCGAGGGCGACCACGTCGAGGTGGGCCAGAAGCTCACCGTGGGTGCCACCAACCCGCACGACGTGCTGCGGATCCTCGGTCAGCGCGCGGTCCAGGTCCACCTGGTCGGCGAGGTCCAGAAGGTCTACAACTCGCAGGGTGTGTCGATCCACGACAAGCACATCGAGATCATCATCCGGCAGATGCTGCGCCGCGTGACGATCATCGAGTCGGGCGACGCGGAGCTGCTGCCCGGCGAGCTGGTCGAGCGCACGAAGTTCGAGACCGAGAACCGTCGTGTGGTCCAGGAGGGCGGTCACCCGGCCTCCGGTCGTCCGCAGCTGATGGGTATCACCAAGGCCTCGCTGGCGACGGAGTCCTGGCTGTCGGCCGCCTCCTTCCAGGAGACGACGAGGGTCCTGACGGACGCGGCGATCAACGCCAAGTCCGACAGCCTCATCGGCCTCAAGGAGAACGTCATCATCGGTAAGCTCATCCCGGCCGGTACGGGCCTGTCCCGCTACCGCAACATCCGGGTCGAGCCGACCGAGGAGGCCAAGGCCGCGATGTACTCGGCCGTCGGCTACGACGACATCGACTACTCGCCGTTCGGCACGGGCTCCGGCCAGGCCGTTCCGCTGGAGGACTACGACTACGGTCCGTACAACCAGTAAGCGAGCCGGTTGAACGAACGAAGGGCGGCCACCCCGTGGGGTGGCCGCCCTTCGGCGTTTCTCGCGCGGGGAGTGGCTACGGCACGCCCAGTTCGAAGATCACGTAGTGCGCGTACCAGCCGGAGGCGAGGGCCGTCGTGGTGAAGAAGACGATCAGGCTCGGGAGCTTCAGGCGGCTCAGGGCCGCGGCGGGGGCCAGGAGCAGGGGGAAGGCGGGGAGCAGGTAGCGCATGGTGTTGCCGAACATCTGCTGGGTGCCGAGGACCGTGATGATCGAGGCCAGGGTGTAGGCGACCAGGACCAGCGGGGGCCGCTTGCGCAGCATCAGGGCGATCAGGAAGGGCAGCGCCAGGACCAGCTGGAGGGAGAGCAGGTCCGGGGTGGAGAAGGCGAAGTGGTAGTCGCCCTTGCCCACGGTGAGGTTGCGCAGCACGTCCAGGGTGTAGGCGCCGTAGTCGAAGAAGTGGGCCCAGCCCTCGCGCTGGAGGGTGAAGTACGCGGTGGCCTCGCCCGTGCTCCAGCCGACCCAGGCGATGTAGCCGAGGAGGCCGACCGGGGCGACGAGCATGGCGTACACCGGGCCGCGTATCCCGTGTTCGCGCCGGGACTCGGGGCGGGCCAGCGTCACCAGGGCGGCGAGTCCCACGGCGCCGATGAGCACGGCGGAGGTGGGTCGGTTCAGGCCCGCGGTGAAGGCGAGCAGGCCGGCCGCCACCCAGCGCCGGGTCATCACGGCGTAGCAGGCCCAGGCGGCGATGGCGACGAACAGGGACTCGGAGTAGACGGCCCACTCGACGCCCGCGCCGGGGGCCACGGCGAACAGGCCGGCCGCGATGGTGCCCGCGCGCGCCCCCGCGAGCAGCGAGATCACCGCGTAGATGCCCGCCGCCGCGATGAACGACGAGACGACCGAGACCAGGATCCCGGAGCCGTACAGGCCGAGGCCGGTGGACTCCGAGACCATGCGGATCAGGGCCGGGTAGAGGGGGAAGAACGCCACCGAGTTCTGCTGGACCGTGAACAGGCCGTCGGAGTCGAGCCGGACCAGGGAGGGGTGGTAGCCGTGCTCGGCGACCTGGAGGTACCACCAGCCGTCCCACGTGGCCAGGACGTCCCACCAGTGGGCGCCGCCGCCGAAGCGGGGGTTCTTCTCCCGGAAGTCCCCGGCGTACGTCAGCAGGGTGGCGAAGACGCCGAGGCCGACCAGTTTGGTGACGCCGTACAGGAGGAGCGGGGGCAGGTAGGGGCGGGCGGCTTCCGGCAGGCGCGGAGGCCAGGTCGCCCAGGGGCGTTCCCGTGGTCCGCCGGACCGTGCCGTGCGTGCGCCGTCCGACCCGTCGGTCACCGTGTCGTCGGCAGCCGTGTCCATGGCTGTCATCCCCCTTGGCCCACCCTCAACCGTCAATTGCTGCCATAAGATCGCACAAGAGTCGCACATCTGTGCTCAGTGTCGGGGAGAGGGGAGGCGCGGTGCCCGAGGAACCGGAGGCGGAGCAGCACGAACCCGTCGTGCTGTCGGTCGTCATACCCATGTACAACGAGGAAGAGGTCCTGCCCGCCCTGGTCAGCAGGTTGCGCCCGGTCCTCACGGAGCTGGGCGTGCGGCACGAGGTCGTCGTGGTGGACGACGGCAGCGGCGACCGCACGGCGGAGCTGCTGGCCGCCTTCCGGCTGGGCTGGCCGGAGCTGCGCGTGGTCGCGCTGCGGCGCAACTCCGGACACCAGGCGGCCCTCACCGCGGGCCTGGACCGCGCCGTGGGCTCCTACGTCGTCAGTCTCGACGCCGACCTCCAGGACCCGCCGGAGAAGATCCCGGAGATGCTGGAGCTGGCCCGTACACAGGGCCTGGACATCGTCTACGGCGTGCGGGACGACCGCAGCAGCGACTCCGGGTTCAAGCGGTGGTCGGCGGGGGTCTACTACCGCCTGATGCGGCGCCTGGCGGGCCCGTCCGTGCTCGCGCAGGCCGGGGACTTCCGGCTGCTCAGCCGGGCCGCCGTGGACGCGCTGAAGGCCCTGCCGGACCAGCAGCGGGTCTACCGCCTCCTCGTGCCCTGGCTGGGCTTCCCGAGCGGTTCGGTGACCTACGAGCGGGCGCCGCGCACGGCCGGCCGCACCAAGTACCCGCTGGGCCGGATGATCCGCCTCGCCGTCGACAGCGTGACCGGCTTCTCGGCGGCCCCGCTGCGCATCGCCACCTGGCTGGGCGCCGGCGCCTTCGTGGTCTGCCTGGGGCTGCTGGTCTACACGCTGACCGCCTTCGCGCTGGGCCGCACGGTCCCCGGCTGGACCTCGCTCTTCACCGGCATCGTGTTCATCGGCGGGGTGCAGCTGATCTGTGTCGGTCTGCTCGGTGAGTACGTCGGGCGCATATACACGGCGGTGCAGAACCGGCCGACGTACTTCGTCCGGGACGACACCGCGGCGTCCCCGCCCGTACCGGCACCCGCGCCCGCACCCGGCGACGGAACGATCGGGACGCAGAGGGACGAATCGGGTACGGGTGCCCGCGCCGCCCATTTGTTTTGACCGCAGCGAATGCGGTAGGTACGCTCAGACCTTGTGCCTGGGGTGTGCCCTGGCCCTCGTGCGTGTCTTCAACCGCGGTGAGGGTCGTGACCGCCACCGCAATCCGCGCTCTCTCCCGCCTGGCGGCAGGGGTTCGCGGCTTCGACACACCCGACCGCGTGGGTCGGCGAGTGTTCCGGGTTAGCTTCACCATTCGGCACACAGAAACCGGAGAAGTAGTGCCTACGATCCAGCAGCTGGTCCGGAAGGGCCGGCAGGACAAGGTCGAGAAGAACAAGACGCCCGCACTCGAGGGTTCTCCTCAGCGCCGGGGCGTCTGCACGCGTGTGTTCACGACCACCCCGAAGAAGCCGAACTCGGCCCTGCGTAAGGTCGCGCGTGTGCGTCTGACCAGCGGGATCGAGGTCACCGCTTACATTCCGGGTGAGGGGCACAACCTGCAGGAGCACTCCATCGTGCTCGTGCGCGGCGGCCGTGTGAAGGACCTGCCGGGTGTTCGCTACAAGATCATCCGCGGTTCGCTCGACACCCAGGGTGTCAAGAACCGCAAGCAGGCCCGCAGCCGCTACGGCGCCAAGAAGGAGAAGTAAGAATGCCTCGTAAGGGCCCCGCCCCGAAGCGCCCGGTCATCATCGACCCGGTCTACGGTTCTCCTCTGGTGACCTCCCTGATCAACAAGGTGCTGCTGAACGGCAAGCGCTCCACCGCCGAGCGCATCGTCTACGGCGCCATGGAGGGCCTGCGCGAGAAGACCGGCAACGACCCGGTCATCACGCTGAAGCGCGCTCTCGAGAACATCAAGCCGACCCTCGAGGTCAAGTCCCGCCGCGTCGGTGGTGCGACGTACCAGGTGCCGATCGAGGTCAAGCCCGGTCGCGCCAACACCCTCGCGCTGCGCTGGCTCGTCGGTTACTCCCGCGCCCGTCGCGAGAAGACCATGACCGAGCGTCTGCTCAACGAGCTCCTCGACGCCTCCAACGGCCTCGGTGCCGCTGTGAAGAAGCGCGAGGACACGCACAAGATGGCCGAGTCCAACAAGGCCTTCGCGCACTACCGCTGGTAGTCGCTACCCCCATCGAGACCGAGAGAAGACTGAAGCCTTATGGCTACCACTTCACTTGACCTGGCCAAGGTCCGCAACATCGGGATCATGGCCCACATCGACGCGGGCAAGACGACCACCACCGAGCGGATCCTGTTCTACACCGGCGTCAGCTACAAGATCGGTGAGGTCCACGACGGCGCCGCCACGATGGACTGGATGGAGCAGGAGCAGGAGCGTGGCATCACGATCACGTCTGCTGCGACCACCTGTCACTGGCCGCTCGAGGACAACGACTACACGATCAACATCATCGACACCCCGGGGCACGTCGACTTCACCGTCGAGGTGGAGCGTTCCCTGCGTGTGCTCGACGGTGCCGTGACCGTGTTCGACGGTGTCGCCGGTGTCGAGCCGCAGTCCGAGACGGTGTGGCGTCAGGCCGACCGCTACGGCGTGCCCCGCATCTGCTTCGTGAACAAGCTGGACCGCACCGGCGCCGAGTTCCACCGCTGCGTGGAGATGATCTCGGACCGCCTGGGCGCCCAGCCGCTCGTCATGCAGCTCCCGATCGGTGCCGAGGCCGACTTCAAGGGCGTCGTGGACCTGGTCCGCATGAAGGCGCTCGTGTGGTCCGCCGAGGCCGCCAAGGGTGAGATGTACGACGTCGTCGACATCCCGGCCACGCACACCGAGGCCGCCGAGGAGTGGCGCGGCAAGCTGGTCGAGGGCGTCGCGGAGAATGACGAAGAGATCATGGAGCTGTTCCTGGAGGGCCAGGAGCCCACCGAGGAGCAGCTGTACGCCGCGATCCGTCGCATCACCATCGCCTCCGGCAAGTCCAGCGACACCACGGTCACCCCGGTGTTCTGCGGCACCGCGTTCAAGAACAAGGGCGTCCAGCCCCTGCTCGACGCGGTCGTGCGCTACCTGCCGACCCCGCTCGACGTCGAGGCCATCGAGGGCCACGACGTCAAGGACCCCGAGGTCGTCGTCAAGCGCAAGCCGTCCGAGGAAGAGCCGCTGGCCGCGCTCGCGTTCAAGATCATGAGCGACCCGCACCTCGGCAAGCTCACCTTCGTCCGGGTCTACTCGGGCCGCCTGGTGTCCGGCACTGCCGTGCTGAACCCCGTCAAGGGCAAGAAGGAGCGCATCGGCAAGATCTACCGCATGCACGCCAACAAGCGTGAGGAGATCGAGTCGGTGGGCGCCGGCGACATCGTCGCCGTCATGGGCCTGAAGCAGACCACCACCGGTGAGACGCTGTCCGACGACAAGAACCCGGTCATCCTGGAGTCCATGGACTTCCCGGCGCCGGTCATCCAGGTCGCCATCGAGCCCAAGTCGAAGGGCGACCAGGAGAAGCTCGGCGTCGCGATCCAGCGCCTGGCCGAGGAGGACCCCTCCTTCCAGGTCCACTCGGACGAGGAGACCGGCCAGACCATCATCGGCGGTATGGGCGAGCTGCACCTTGAGGTGCTGGTCGACCGCATGCGCCGTGAGTTCAAGGTCGAGGCCAACGTCGGCAAGCCGCAGGTCGCGTACCGCGAGACGATCCGCAAGGCCGTCGAGCGCGTGGACTACACCCACAAGAAGCAGACCGGTGGTACCGGTCAGTTCGCCAAGGTGCAGATCGCGATCGAGCCGATCGAGGGCGGCGACGCCTCGTACGAGTTCGTGAACAAGGTGACCGGTGGCCGCATCCCGAAGGAGTACATCCCTTCGGTGGACGCCGGTGCTCAGGAGGCCATGCAGTTCGGCATCCTGGCCGGCTACGAGATGACGGGCGTCCGCGTCACGCTCATCGACGGTGGCTACCACGAGGTCGACTCCTCCGAGCTCGCCTTCAAGATCGCCGGTTCGCAGGCCTTCAAGGAGGCCGCGCGCAAGGCTTCGCCCGTGCTCCTCGAGCCGATGATGGCCGTCGAGGTCACCACGCCCGAGGACTACATGGGCGACGTCATCGGTGACATCAACTCCCGCCGTGGCCAGATCCAGGCCATGGAGGAGCGGATGGGTGCCCGCGTCGTGAAGGGCCTCGTGCCGCTGTCGGAGATGTTCGGCTACGTCGGAGACCTCCGCAGCAAGACGTCGGGTCGCGCAAGCTACTCGATGCAGTTCGACTCCTACGCCGAGGTTCCCCGGAACGTCGCCGAGGAGATCATCGCGAAGGCCAAGGGCGAGTAACAGAGTCCGTTTACCGGACCCCGTTCTCACGCTTTAGGCTTGACCCCGGAGCCTGCATGGGGCATTCCGCCACAACCCGGCGGAATGCCCCGGCACCCGGGCTTTCCAGCAAAGATCACCTGGCGCCGATGAGTAAGGCGTACAGAACCACTCCACAGGAGGACCCCAGTGGCGAAGGCGAAGTTCGAGCGGACTAAGCCGCACGTCAACATCGGCACCATCGGTCACATCGACCACGGTAAGACGACCCTCACGGCCGCCATTACCAAGGTGCTGCACGACGCGTACCCCGACCTGAACGAGGCCTCGGCCTTCGACCAGATCGACAAGGCTCCTGAGGAGCGCCAGCGCGGTATCACGATCTCCATCGCGCACGTCGAGTACCAGACGGAGACGCGTCACTACGCGCACGTCGACTGCCCCGGTCACGCGGACTACATCAAGAACATGATCACGGGTGCGGCGCAGATGGACGGCGCCATCCTCGTGGTCGCCGCGACCGACGGCCCGATGCCGCAGACCAAGGAGCACGTGCTCCTGGCCCGCCAGGTCGGCGTTCCGTACATCGTCGTCGCCCTGAACAAGGCCGACATGGTGGACGACGAGGAGATCCTGGAGCTCGTCGAGCTCGAGGTGCGTGAGCTCCTCTCCGAGTACGAGTTCCCGGGCGACGAGCTTCCGGTCGTCAAGGTCTCCGCTCTGAAGGCCCTCGAGGGCGACAAGGAGTGGGGCAACTCGGTCCTCGAGCTCATGAAGGCCGTGGACGAGTCCATCCCGGAGCCCGAGCGCGACGTCGACAAGCCGTTCCTGATGCCGATCGAGGACGTCTTCACGATCACCGGTCGTGGCACCGTCGTCACCGGTCGTATCGAGCGCGGCATCCTCAAGGTCAACGAGACCGTCGACATCATCGGCATCAAGACCGAGAAGACCACCACCACGGTCACCGGTATCGAGATGTTCCGCAAGCTGCTCGACGAGGGCCAGGCCGGTGAGAACGTCGGCCTCCTGCTCCGCGGCATCAAGCGCGAGGACGTCGAGCGCGGCCAGGTCATCATCAAGCCGGGCTCGGTCACCCCGCACACCGAGTTCGAGGCGCAGGCCTACATCCTGTCCAAGGACGAGGGTGGCCGCCACACGCCGTTCTTCAACAACTACCGTCCGCAGTTCTACTTCCGTACGACGGACGTGACCGGCGTCGTGACCCTCCCCGAGGGCACCGAGATGGTCATGCCGGGTGACAACACCGAGATGAAGGTGGAGCTCATCCAGCCCGTCGCCATGGAAGAGGGCCTGAAGTTCGCCATCCGCGAGGGTGGCCGGACCGTGGGCGCCGGCCAGGTCACCAAGATCAACAAGTAAGCTTCGCTTGCTTGTCGGTCCGATGACCTGACATGGGCTGATGCCTGAAAGGGCCCGTACGACTCCGGTCGTACGGGCCCTTCGCATGTCCGGGGGAGGGGCGGGTCTACTCGCGCGTCCCCGCGAGTTCCCCCGCGCGGCGCCGCGTGGCGAGCCCCGCAGGGACCACCGAGGCGGTCACCGCGAGGACGGCGCAGGAGGCCGCGACCCCGCCGAGGGCCGTCCACGGCAGCTTGACGGCGGTGTCCACCGAGAGCAGGCGCAGCGCACCCCACATCCCCGCCAGGTTGAGCCCGGCCACCACCAGCCCGAGCAGCGTGCCGACCGCCACCACCAGCAGCGACTCGGCACCGACCATCCGAAGCACCTGCCGGCGGGTGGCACCGGCCAGCCGCAGCACCGCCAGCTCGCGCCCGCGGTCGGCGGTGGCCATCACCATGGTGTTGACCAGGGAGATCCCGGTGTAGAGCAGGGCGATGCCCAGCACCAGGAAGAGGCCCGCCCGGGTCGTGCCGTTGGTCCCCGGGGAGGCGGCCGCGACCCACTCGTACCGGCTCGACACCCGCCCGCCTGTCGGGCCCACCGCCTCGCGCAGTCCGGCGGCCACCGCCCCGGCGTCGGCGCCGTCCGCGAGGGCGACGTCCACCCGGTCGACCGGGGCGCCGGGGGCGTTGGCCCGCGTGACGTAGACGCCGTTGCCGCCGGTGCCGGTCGCCATCACGGCGGCGATGCGCAGCGTCCTGCGGGTGCCGTCTCCGAGCCAGACCCGCACGCTCTGGCCCACGGAGTGCCGCTCCCACTCCCCGTTGACGATGATCGAGGCGTCGTCGAGGCCGGTCGTCCTGCCCTCCGTGAGCGGCAGCCGGGTGGTGGCGGCGAGGGCCTCGGGGTCGGCGACGGCACGCGCGTCGGACCTGATGAGCGCGGTGCCCTCCTCCAGGACGTACACCGCGCCGGACGCGGTCGGGGAGACCACCGCGCCGGGCACCGAGCGCAGCCGGTCCACGGCGCGGGCGTCCAGGCCCGTGCCGTCCGCCGCCGTGACCACGAAGGCGGCGGCGGTCCGCTCGCGCGTCTGGGCGGCCTCGGCCTCGTCGAGCGTCGCCGTGGCACCGAGCAGCGAGCCCGCGAGGGCGACCGTCACCAGCACGGGCGCCGCGACGGCGGCCGTCCGGCGTACCCCGGCGGCGGCGTTCTCCCGCACCAGCAGGCCCGTCGCGCCCGGCAGCCGGGCCGGCAGGCGGGCCAGGAGCCGCGACAGCGGTCCCACCACGACGGGCGCGAGCATCGCCACCGCGGTGATCAGCAGCATCGGACGGCTCACGTACGTCTTGCGGTGCAGCAGGCCGCCGGGGTCGCCGGCCAGCGCGATGCCGAGCGTCACCAGGGCGGTCAGCAGCAGGCCCCCGCCGAACAGCCACCGGCCCCACGTCATCGCGCCGGTGTCCACGGACGCCTCGCGCAGCGCCTGCGTCGGGGCCGTGCGCCCCGCCCGCCAGGACGCGGCGAGCACGCCGCACAGGGCGACGAGGAGCCCCGTCCAGAAGGCCGTGTGGTACGGCCAGGCGTGGTCGCCGATGGTGAACCAGGCCGGTGCCAGGCCGCTGTCGACCACCCGCGCGGCCAGGTGCGGCGCACCCCACGCGCCGAGCCCGCAGCCTGCCGCGGAGGCGAGCATGCCCACCCCCAGGGCCTCGGCCACCACCAGCGCCCGGAGCTGCCCGGGTGTCGCCCCGGCGGTGCGCAGCAGCCCGAACTCCCGGCGCCGCTGCGCCACGGTGAAGGCGAACGTGGAGGCCACGACGAACACCGACACGAAGGCGGTGACGCCGCCGGCCGTGCCGAACATGGCGTTCATCGCGGTCAGCGCCTCGCGGTCCCGGTCCGGATCGGCGTCGGCCAGCCTGCGGTCGTCCCCGGTGAGGACGCGCACCCCCGGGCTGCCGCGCACCGCGTCCCGCACCGCCGAGGCGTCCGCGTCGACCGTGAGCTGAAGGCTGACGGGGGAGAGCCGCGCGGCCTCGGCGTCGGTGTAGAAGACGGCGTGCTCGAAGCCGCGGTCCGGCACGGTGCCCACGACCCGGACGGTTCCGCGGTCGGTGCGCAGCCGCTCGCCCGGCGCGGCCCAGCCGCCGGTGACGACGACCTCGCCGGCGGTGCGCGGCGCGCGGCCCGTGTCGATGGCGTACGGGGCGAACGCGGCGGTGGACCACGGGTGGCCCACCAGGTCACCGGGTCCGCCCTCGGCGCGTACCGGGAAGGACCGGTCGGCGACGACCCGGCCGAGCCGCTCCAGTTCCGCCACGGTCCCGGCCGGCACGGCACGCGGCCGGGCCAGCTCGTGCGTGCGGTCGCCGACCGGCGTGGGGACCCGCAGGGTGTCCTGGCCGCGCACCACGACCGGCGCCGCGGCGAACCGCTCCGGCTCCCGGTCGGGCGCGTCCAGCGAGGAGGCGAGGGCCAGCCCCGTCACGGTGAGCAGGGCGACGCCCAGCGACAGCGCGACGAAGCTGCCGGCGAAGGTGGCCCAGCGGGTGCGCAGGGTGCGCAGGGCGACACTCAGCACGGGAGGGCCTCCGGCCGGGGTGTGGGGGTGGTGACGGCGTCGGCGGTCGTGGCGGCTGGTTCGCCGTTCACGCGGTCGGTGACGCGGGCGGGTGCGTCGATGGCGAGGTTCAGCACGGGAGGGCCTCCGGCCGGGTCGGGAGCATGGGTAGGGGAAGTTGCCGGACGGTGAGCGGCGCGGCGCTCAGCACGGCGCGGTCTCCAGCCGGGTCATGCGGGACGCGATGGCGTCGGCGCCCGCGCCGGTCAGTTCGCCGTGGACGTGGCCGTCGGTGAGGAAGACCACGCGGTCGGCGTAGGAGGCGGCGACCGGGTCGTGGGTGACCATGACGACGGTCTGGCCCGCGTCGTCGACCATGCCGCGCAGCAGGGTCAGCACCTCGTGGCCGGTCCGCGAGTCCAGGGCCCCGGTCGGCTCGTCGCCGAAGAGCACGTCGGGGCGGGTGATCAGGGCGCGGGCCAGGGCGACGCGCTGCTGCTGTCCGCCGGACAGCTCGCTGGGCCGGTGTCCGGCCCGGTCGGCGAGTCCCACCTGCCGCAGCACCTCGCGCACCTGCGCGCGGCCGGGCCGGCGCCGGGCCAGCCGCAGCGGCAGCGCCACGTTCTGCTCGGCGGTCAGCGACGGCAGCAGGTTGAACGCCTGGAAGACGAAGCCGATGCGCTCGCGGCGCAGCAGCGTCAGCCTGGTCTCGCTCAGCCGGGTCAGCTCGGTGTCCCCGACGACGACCGACCCGGACGTGGGCCGGTCGAGACCGGCGGCGCACTGGAGGAGGGTCGACTTGCCCGAGCCGGAGGGGCCCATGACGGCGGTGAAGCTGCCCCTGGGGAAGGCCAGGGAGACGTCGTCGAGGGCCGTCACGGTGTGGCCGCCCGCCCCGTACCGTCTGCTGACGGACCGCAACCGGACCGCGTGGACCGCGCTGTTGTTCATCTGTCCCCACTCCACCTTCGTCGCCTTCTGCGCTGGTGACTCCACGAAACCGTCCGGGACCCCCGCGGCGCAGTGAGGCGGAGGCGAGACGTGGGGTAGGGCGGGCCATACCCCCGAAGCGCCCCCTGGGCCGATGGTCCGGCCGCGGAGGGGAGTTCTACGGTGATCGGCATGCACCCTCGGAACGTGTGGCAGGCCATGTCCGGCCCCGGCTTCCTGCTGTCGGCGTGGCCCTGGCGCGCGGTCGCCCACCTGCTGACCGGGGCGGTGGCCGGTGCCGTGACCCTGGTGGGGATCACGGCCGCCGCCGCTGTCGCCGGTGTCCTCGCCGTCGTCGTGGTGGGCCTGCCGCTGCTGGTCCTCACCGTCCTCGCGGGCATACCCGTCGCCCACCTGGAGCGGTACCGGCTGCGCATCGTCGACCGCGACCCCGCCCCGGACCGGCACCGGCGGCCGGCCGTGCCGGGGCTGTGGCCCTGGCTGACCACCCGGCTGCGGGAGCGGGCGACCTGGCGGGAGCTGGGCCACGCCCTGCTGTTCGCCGGTCTGCTCTGGCCGGTGGACGCCGTGGTCGTCACCGCCGCCCTGGCCACCCCGCTGTCCATGGTGGCCACCCCGCTGCTGATGGCGACCGTCGGCGGCGGCGCGGAGGCGAAAGTGCTCAAGACGTGGACGGTCACCACCTGGCCGACCGCGTTCGGCGCCGCGCTCCTCGGCCTGCTGCTCCTCGCCCTGGGCGGCTACGCGCTGGGTCTGGCCGCCGGTGCGCGGGCCGAGCTGACCCGGGTCCTGATCGCCCCGCGCGACGGCGACCTGGGCGCCAGGGTCGTCGAACTGACGCGCTCGCGCGTGCGGTTGGTGGACGCGTTCGAGTCGGAGCGGCGCCGTATCGAGCGCGATCTGCACGACGGGGCGCAGCAGCGTCTGGTGGCCCTGACGATGGCCCTCGGCCTGGCCCGGCTGGACGCGCCGCCCGGACCGCTGGCCGATCAGCTCGCCAAGGCGCACGGCGAGGCGGGCAAGGCGCTGGAGGAACTGCGGGAGCTGATCCACGGCATCCACCCCAAGGTCCTCGCCGACTACGGCCTGGAGGCCGCGGTGGCCGACGCCGCCGACCGGTCCGCCGTGCCCGTCGACGTCACCCTGGAGCTGGCCGGGAGGCTGCCCCAGGCGGTGGAGGCCGCCGCCTACTTCGTGGTCCGCGAGGCCCTCGCCAACGTCGGCAGGCACAGCGGCGCCGACCGCGCGGAGGTGACCGGCGGGCACCTCGACGGACGGCTGTTCCTTGAGGTCAGGGACGACGGCCGGGGCGGCGCCGACGCCGGGGCGGGCAGCGGGCTGACCGGTCTCGCCGACCGGGTGTCGGTGCTCGATGGCAGACTCTCCCTGTCCAGCCCGCCGGGCGGACCGACCCTGTTGCGCGTGGAGATTCCTTGCGAGTGGACCGAACGCTTCGCGTAGTGCTGGCCGAGGACAGCGTGTTGCTGCGGGACGGGCTGACCGGCCTGCTCGCCCGCTTCGGCCACCGGGTCGAGGCGGCCGTGGGCGACGCCGACGCCCTCGTCGCGGCCGTGGCGGAGCACGGCCCGGACATCGTCGTCACCGACGTCCGCATGCCGCCCGGCTTCCAGGACGAGGGCTTGCGCGCGGCCGTGGGACTGCGCGAGGAGCGGCCCACCCTGCCGGTTCTCGTCCTCAGCCAGTACGTGCAACGGGCCTACGTCTCCGACCTGCTGGACTCCGGCGACGGCACCGGTGTCGGCTACCTGCTCAAGGACCGCGTAGGCCAGGTCGAGGAGTTCGTCGGGGCGCTGACCGAGGTCGCGGCCGGCGGCACGGTCGTCGACCCGGAGGTGGTACGCCAGTTGCTGCGCCGCCGCCGGGACCCGCTGGAGCGGCTCACCCCGCGTGAGCGGGAGGTGCTCGCGCTGGTCGCGGAGGGCAGGTCCAACGCGGCGGTCGCCCGCCAACTCGTCGTCTCCGAGGCGGCGGTGGGCAAGCACATCGGGAGCATCCTCACCAAGCTCGACCTGCCTCCGGCGACCGACACCCACCGCAGGGTGCTGGCGGTCCTGGCGTATCTGCGGGCGTGAGGCGGCCGTTGGCCTGCCCGCGGAGGGGTTGTGATTGGGTCACGAACCCCTCGTGGCCCTGCACTTCTCCCGCACGGGACGGCACGATTGATCGCCGGAAGTTCCCGCCGGCCGCCGCACCGCACCGGAAAGTGAGCCCGTGAGTACCGTCCCGCCCCCCGACCGTTCCGACGACGACCCGTCGTCCTCCCTGTCCGACGAGCAACTGGAGGCGTTCCTGCGGGAGGCCGCCGAGGGCGGTGGCACCTCCGCGCCCAAGGAGCCCTCCGCGCGCGCCCGGATGGTGGCCCGGCGGTTGCGGGAGGAGGACGAGGCGGCCCGGCGCGCGGACCCTCGTGGCGGACGGAAGGACCAGGGGCCGCCGCCCCCGCCGGGATGGCGTACCGGCCCGGCGCCCTCGGCGGGCGGCGCCCGGAAGCGGCGGGTGGGCGCGGTCGTCGGCGTGCTGGTCCTGGCGGCGCTCGCGGTCGTGGCCGTACGGCCCTCGCTGGTGCTGCCGGACGACGACGGCGGCGGCTCCGGACAGCCGCCGGCGGCCGAGACCGAGCGGCCGGCCGGCGCCCCCGGCGACCCCGCCGGCTCCGGCCGGGCCACGCCCGAGCACCCCTTCCGCGGCTCGCCCGCCGAACAGTGGGCCGAGGGTGCCGACGCCATCGAGGTACCGAAGGCGAAGGCGCTCTCCGGGATGAGCGAGGACGACGTGGCGTTCGCGCTGCGCCGCACCAAGGACCTGCTGGTCGCCGCCAACCTGGACCCCGGCGTCCTGCGCGGCGGGCAGCCGGACAAGGCGCTGGCGGTCCTCGACCCGAAGCAGCCCAAGCTGCTGCCCGACCTGCGCCGCTCGCTGCGGGAACCGGACGAGGAGCACGACCCGCTGCTGCTCTTCACCCGGTTCGACCCGGCCGAGGTCCGCCCGGCCGGCGACGTGGTCAAGGTCCGCGGCCGCATGACGCTCGCCGCCGGGGAGCCCGGGGTGGTGAAGGTCGACGCGGACTACACCTTCGTCTACCCGCTGGTGCGGACCAACGCCCCCGACGGTCCGGTGGCCCGCGTGATCGTCCGGCGCGAACTGACCCTCACGCTCAACGACCCGGCCGCCTGGGACGTGACCGAGGGCAGGCTGCTGCTGGAGAAGTACTACGCCGAGCACAACAACACCGACTGCGGCGTCGACGACGGCTACCTGCACCCCGGGTTCGCGGACGACGCCCCCGACGGCGAGCGACCCACCGGGGCCGCGGTCGACCCGTACGACACCACCGTGCCCCTCACGCCGGACGGGTCCTGCGGCCGGGTCACCCGCACCTGACGTACGAGGACGCGGCCGGGCCCGGGCGCGCTCTCCCTGCGCACACCCGGGCCCGTCCCCCCCGTTCCAGAGGGTCAGCCGCTCACACTCGCTGCCACAACGCCGGTACGTTCGACGGTTCCCAGCCCTGCTGGGCCTGGTGGCCCTGGAGGCAGCGGTAGGTGGCGCCGCCGTACGTCACGGTGTCGCCCGCCTGGTAGACGGTGCCGGCCGCCCAGGTGCCGCCGGGCTCTCCGGGCTCGCCCGGATCCTCGCCGCCACCCCCGGTCGTCTTCAGGGTGAGGCCGTAGTTCTGGAGCAGGGGGTTGATCGGCTGGAAGAACGTCGTACCGCCGCTGCCGCAGTTGCCCGAGCCACCCGAGGTGACCCCCTGCGCCTGGCTGCCGGATATGTACGAGCCGCCGGAGTCGCCGGGCTCGGCGCACACCGTGGTGCGGGTGACGCCGGTGATGGTGCCCTCGGGGTAGGTCACGCTGGTGTCGTGCTGCTGGACGGTGCCGCAGTGCCAGCCGGTGGTGGAACCGGACCGGCACACGGACGCCCCGACCGGCGCCTGCGTCGACCCGGCGACCTGCACGTTCTGACCGCCCGCCCCGTTGACGTAGGGCGTGGCCGTCCACTGGGAGTTGACGGCCACCCAGGCCATGTCGCGGCCGGGGAAGACCGACCCCTGGAAGGTGCCCTGGGCCACCCGGTTGGCGCCGCTCGTGCTCGCGCCCGCCCGGCCGCAGTGACCGGCGGTGGCGAAGCCCTGCTGGGTGCCCTTGGTGACCGGGAAGCCGATCGAGCAGCGCCCGCTGTTGTTGATGTAGTACGCCTCGCCGCCCCGCAGGTCGTACAGCGGGCGGGGCCGCTCGGCCGACTTCTCGACGCGCGCGAGCCCGGCGCCGACACCGGCCGCGTCGAGGAGGGCGCGGGCCGCGGAGGGGCGTACGGCCTGCACGGTGACCGTGTTCGTGCGTACGTCGACGTACCGGACCGGCGCGTCGGTGGTGTCCCGGTGAGCTGCCGCCCGGTCCAGCCGGGACTTGGCCGCGTCCAGGTCGGCGAGCGAGTGCCGGACGACCTCGGCCACCGCGCCCCGCGCCTCGATCAGCGCCACGTCGGCCGCGTCCGTCGTCGCCACGGTCAGCGTGCCCGACTCGGCGCCCCGCACCCAGGCGCCCGCGAAGTCGCCGCCGAGGTCGGCCCGCAGCCGGCCCGCGACGGCACCGGCCTCGGCCTCGTTCGTGAGCCGGCGCTCGGCCTGCTCCCGGTCGAGGCCGAGGTCGCGCTCCATGGCCCGGAGCAGGGCGGGCGGGGCGGCGTCGGCGCGCAGCGCCTCGGCGGCCGTGGGCGCGGCGGGGGAGGGTGCCGTCCCGGCGCTCGCGGAGCCGCTGAGCCCGGCCACGAGCAGGGCGGCCGTCGCGGCGACGGCGGCACCCACGGCTCTGGTCTGTCGGTGTCGGTGGGGCATGGGGGATCTCCTCGGTCTCGGTGGGGAGGTGCCGAAACCGTAGGGAGGGACGACCGGTGTCCATAAGACGTCGGCCGGCCCTCTCCCCGGCGTTATGGAAAGCGCCGTCCGTCGGGGAAGGCGCGGTCCGTCGGGGAAGGCGCCGTCACGGTACGCGGTGCGCCGCCATCCACTCGGTGTAGCTGTCGCTGCCCGCCGCCACGCCCGCGTGCGCCATCCGCGCCTGCGCCAGCACGGTCGCGGCGGTGTCCCGCTGCTGCGTCACCTCGTGCCAGCCCAGCAGGTGCCGCCAGGCCAGTGGGGTGCCGGTGAGCGGGCGGGTGACGATGCCGGGGGTGGTCGGGAAGGTCGCCCGGCACAGGCCGACCGCCCGGCCCACCTGCACCAGGTGGACGAGGGACGCGGTGTCGGTCTCGTACATGCGGTGCGGGGTGAACCCGGCGCGGGCGCACGAGGCGGTGAAGCAGTCGCCGAAGCAGCCGTCGCCGGGTACGCAGGCCCACTCCTCGCCCGCCAGCTCGGTCAGGTCCACCTCCGGCCGGTCGGCGAGCGGGTGGCCGCCGGGCATCATCACGAAGACCGGGTCGACGGCGACCTCCCGCCAGACCAGCCCCTCGGCACCGGGCGGGGCCGCCGATCCGCAGGTCCCGGCGAGCGCGAAGTCCAGCCGGCCGTCGGCCAGCTGCTCGGCCAGCTCCCGCTCCGACCAGGAAGTGCAGGTCGTCATCCGGGCGTCCGGCGCCACGTCGGCGAGCCGGTCCACCAAGGCGCCGAGGAGCGGCCCGTGGGTGCCGCCCAGCCGCAGGTGCCGCGCGGTCCGCGGGGCCCGCGCGAACCGGGCCGCCTCCTGTTGCAGCTCGGTCACCGCGGGCAGCACGATCCGGCTGCGCTCCAGCACCAGCTCCCCGAGCGCGGTGGCCCGCACCCCGTGCCGCCCCCGGACGAACAACGCCCCGCCCAGCGCCCGTTCGATCCGCTTCAGCTGCGCGCTCAACGCGGGCTGCGCGAGCCCGAGCGCCGTCGCCGCCCTGGTGAGGCTGCCGGCGTCGGCGATGGCCCGGACCGTCCTGAGATGCCGCAACTCCAGCTCCATAGGGGGAGCTTGCGGCGGGTGAGGGGCGGGGGCAAGGGTCTGGTACAGACCAGAATGGGTCGCCTCGCCCGCGGAGGGCGGCCGGACGCCTCAGACGCGGTGCACCGTGTGCAGCGTCCGCGCGTACGTGCCGGTGCCGTCCAGCAGCGAGGCGCCCCCGAGGTCGGACATGGTCGGCCCGTTCGCCGTCTTGCGGCTGGAGAGGAAGCGGCGCCCGCCCGCGCCGTCCTCGCCGAGGTAGATGCCGACGTGGTCCGCCGTGGCGGTCTCGGTGTCGTCCCCCGAGTCGGCGTTGAACAGGACCAGGTCGCCGGGCTGGAGCTGCTCGGCCGCCGGCGGCTTCGCACCGTCCGTCCGCGCGACGCGCACCCCGGGCGCGTGGTCGGCCATGTCCCGGGACTTGCGGGGCAGCCGGGTGCCCGAGGTGTCCTGGCCCGCCGCCAGCGGTACGCCCAGTTGGTAGCCGTAGACCATGCGGGTGTACCCCGAGCAGTCCAGGTTCCCGGCCTGCTTGGCGGACGGGCCGGTGTAGGTGCCGTCCGGGAACGTCCAGCCGCTGTGCATGTACTCGTGGAAGTCGGCGCCCTCGTAGCGGTGGCCCCGCGGATCCAGGTAGCCGTAGCCCGCCTCACCCATGACCTGCCTGCCCTCGGCCGGCCCGGCCCCGGCGACCACCGGGGACGCCCCCGCGAGGAACATGGCGGCGTACGCCAGGACGTCCGGCGCCGTCGAGCCGTACCAGCCGCGCACGACCGCCTCCAGCTCCGGTGTCCAGACCCCGTCGAACGGCTCGGGCAGCAACCGCACCCAGGAGGAGTGGGTGACGACGGGCGGCGCCGCCCAGTCCGCGGCCGTCACCTCGTACCGGCTGACGAGCAGGGTCACCGGCAGGTTGGCGCAGCCCCGGTTGGCGAGGGCGCGCAGGCCGACGCGGCCCTTGCCGAAGGTGGCGTCGGTGACGTCGAAGGCCCACCCGGAGGGCTCGGCGCCGGCCGAGGGCCAGGCCTTGGCGCGGATCCCGGTGCCCTCGCGCCGCACCCGTATCGTCCAGTCGGTACCGGCCGGCACACCGGTGGCGAGCGTCACCTCCGCCGCGAGCTGGGTGACCGTGTCGGCGACCTCCTTCTCCACCCGGAACTGCACCGCCCCGGACGTGGTGAAGGAGAGCCGGGCCCGGTAGTTGTTGTGGGTGTCCTGGTACCCGAACGACAGGGCGTACGAGCAGGCGTCACCCGTCGGCACCTTGTCGAAGCGCGCGACGGAGCGCACGTCGACGTCGGTGATCCCGTCGTCCCGCAGGGTGGCGTGACGGCTGGCGTAGTCGGTGCTGAGGGCGATGGTCCCGGCCCCCGGTCTCACCGCGTAGTCGGCGTCCACCGGTCCGAGGGTGGACCAGCTGCCGCCGCCGGGAGAGGTGCCCCAGTACGCCCGGTCGGCGGCGGGCAGCGCCGGGTCGGGCAGCGTCCGGACGAAGTCGTCCACGAACGGCTTCTTGTTCTCGGTGAACGTCCGCCGCGGACCGGGCACCAGGACGCTGCGGGCACCGTGGGTCAGCAGCGCGACGCGTCTGCCGCCGGAGGTGACCTCGGTGCGGGCGGGGGTGCCCGGCAGCACGGTGGCGGTGAGCCGGGACGCCAGGGTGAGGTGCGCGAACCAGTCGGGCCCCAGTGGCGCCGTCGTCACGGAGGAGCGGGCAGCGGTGAGGGCGGCCGGTGCGACCGCCGGGGCGGCCGCGCCCTGCCCGGCGGCTCGCGCGGGTGAGGCGCCGGCCGCGCCGGCGAGGGGGACGGTGGCGGCCGAGGCGGCGAGGAAGGTGAGCACGTTGCGGCGTGAGGTGTTGGTCATGTCGGACATGATCCTTCACGGGGTGTACTCCGTTGCCTGGCAGCTGAGTTCGGCCCACACCGTCTTCCGCGGAAAGCGCCCCTCCACGACCCCCCACCGGTGTGCCAGCGCCTCGACGAGCAGCAGGCCGCGCCCCGACTCCGCGTCCGGGGCGGGCGCCTGCGGGCAGGGGAGCCGCTCGCCCCGGGTGTCGGTGACCTCGATGCGCAGGAAGTCGCCGACGACGTAGAGCGTGAGCCGGAAGTCGCGCCCGGGGACGCGTCCGTGTTCCGCCGCGTTGGCCGCCAGCTCGGCCACGAGCTGGCGTGCGGGGTCCTGGGGCAAGCCCCAGCTCCGGAGCTGCTCGGCCGCGAGCAGACGGGCGAGACGCGCCCCGCGCGGCGTGGGGGAGAGCTGCACGCTGAAGTTGCGTACGGGCGTCGTGAGTTCGGCGGATTTCTGGTTCACGTCACTCAGCGTGGTGGTGTGTGCGTACGGTGAGAAGTGACTCAGCGGGTACGTACAGTCACTGTCCGGTGGTTGTCCACCGCTGTCGGGGCTGTCGGGGCGGGGCGCACGGGTAGGGCGCTGAGGGCAACACGGCCAGTACGACGAAGGGGCGCGGGATGACGGTCGAGACGGGCGAGCCGGACGGCACGGGCTGGGAGGTGGACCCCGACGACGAGTGGGGCGTCGCCGTCATCGCCACGGTGGGGCGCCAGCTGAAGCTCCGCCGTGAGGCGGTGGGGATGCGGGCCGCCGACTTCGGGGAGGCGGTCGGGTACGGGGAGGACCTGGTCTACAAGGTCGAGGGCGGCAAGCGGATTCCCCGGCAGGAGTACCTGGACAGGGCGGACGCGGTGCTGGACGCGGGTGGGTTGATCGCGGCGGCTTGGGAGGACGTGAAGAGGGTCCGGTATCCGAAGAGGGTGCGGGAGCTGGGGAAGTTGGAGGGGAAGGCCGTTGAGATCGGGCTGTACGAGTGCCATGTCATCCCCGGGTTGTTGCAGACCAGGGAGCACGCGCGTGCCGTGATCGGCGCCGCGCAGCCGCCGTACTCGCCCGACGACGTCGAACGCATGGTGGCTGCTCGGCTGGCCCGGCAGTCGGTGTTCGAACGCACACCCGCTCCGGCGCTCAGTTTCGTCCTGGAAGAGGGTCCGCTGCGACGACCGATCGGCGGCACAATGGTCTGGCGTGAGCAGCTCGAACGCCTGCTGGAGGTGGGCCGGTTGCACAATGTCGTGCTCCAGGTGATGCCGACAGGTTGTGACACTCATTCCGGACTGGACGGACGGATCGAGTTGCTGAAGTTCCCCGACGGCACGGCGGTGGGGCGCTCCGACGGCGCCTTCAACAGCCGGGCGCTCACTGAGCCCAGGCACCTGCGCATCCTTGAGCTGCGGTATGGCACCATCCGGGCTCAGGCGCTCTCACCGGGGGAGTCGCTGGCCTTCATCGAGCAACTGCTGGGAGAAACATGATCCGCAAGGCCGAACTGGCGTGGTTCAAGAGCAGCTACAGCGGCGGCAACGACGGCAACTCCTGCGTCGAGATCGCGAAGACCCCCGGCACGATCCACGTCCGTGACTCCAAGCACACCGACGGCCCCCGCCTCACCCTCACCCCCGACGCCTGGTCGACCTTCCTGCCGTACGCGTCGCAGAACTGAACACCCGGCCCCTCCGTTCGGCTGAAAACGAGTGACGCGGGGAATACGCTGTGTGTCGCGCGGAGCCGGTGGGGGGCCACATGGGGCTGTTCGGGGAACACCAGGCGTTCTTGGAGAAGCTGGGCGAAGCCGATCGTCAGGCGCTGTCGGCGCTCGGGCATCGGCGGGTCTACGAGCCGCAGGAGGAACTCCTCGGCGAGGGCGAGTCCGGCACGTTCGTGCTCGTCATCCTGGGCGGCTGGTGCACCGTGTGGCGGGCGACCGAGCGCGGCCGCCTCATACTGGCCCTGCGTCAGGCCGGTGAGCTGGTCGGTGAGATGGCCGCTCTGGACGGCCGCGCCCGCAGCGCCACGGTGAGCGCGTTGGACACCGTGGAGGCGCTCGCCGTCCCCGGCGATCACTTCCGGCACTTCATGGCGGCCCGGCCGTTCGTTTCCGGCCTGGTCATGGCCCAGCTCACCGAACGCCTGCGCAGCGCGGACGACCAGCGCAGTTCCCTGGCCTCGGCCACCGTCCTCGAACGGCTGGCCGCCTGCCTCGTGGAGCTGGCGGACCGCACCGGCCGCAGGGAGCACGGCGGGGTCGTCATCCGCCTTCCCCTGTCCCAGCACGAGATCGCCGCCGCGATCGGCGCGACCCGCGAGGCGGTGGCCAAGGCGCTGCGCCTGCTGCGCGAGCAGGGGCTCGTGCTCACCGGACCGAAGGTCATCACCGTCGCCGACCTGGAACCCCTGCGGCTCCTCGGCAGCGTGCCCGCCTCCACTCGCCGAGGCCGTCGACCGGCGCGGTGAGGGGTGACCCCCGGCCGGGTGTGTAAACGGCTACAGCGCGGCGCGGGGCGCGACGCCAGAGTGACGGCGGAGGGCAGACGGTGAGGGCGGACGGCCGAGGCCGGGCGAGAGGCGGGGAACGATGCCGAAGAGGCGGGAAGCGATGCGGGGCGGAGCACAGTACGGATTCATCATCAGCCTGGACACTCAGAGTTCGGGATCGACCCCGGACCCGGACCGTCCGGCGCTGCGCGAGCGGATCTACCGCGTCGCCGAGGACGCCTTCCTCAAGGCGGGCATCGGCGGCGCCCGGCTGGCCCAGGAGGACCGGGGTGACGGCATCCTCGCCGTGGTCGAGCCGCGCCGCCCCGAGGCGCTGGTGGGGGAGTGGACGGAGTACCTCCACCAGAACCTGCGCCAGGTCAACCGGGAACTGAGCCGGCCGCTGCGGCTGCGAGCCGGGCTCGGCGTGGGGCCGTTCACGCCCGACGACGACGGCTTCTCCGGCGCCGCCGTCGACCTCGCCTGCCGTATCGGCAACTGCGAGGAGGCCAAGGCGGTGCTGGCCGGCCTGTCGGACGCGCCGCTGCTGGTGGCGGTCACCGATCGGCTCCACCACGACGTCGTACGGCACGGCGGCCGGTGGATCGAGCCTGCGCACTACCGCCGGTACCGGCTCCGGCTCAAGGAGGGGGAGCAGCAGGCCTGGTTCACCGTGCCGGGCCGCGGCGCACCGCCGCCGGAACCCGGGGCCGGGGAATCCGCCCAGCCGGCCGGGCGGGACGCGCGGGCCGCCCGGGACGCCGGCTCCGGCTTCCACTTCGGGAACGTCACGGTCAGCGACTCGGCGCAGGCGTTCCAGGGCAGCTTCGGGGACATCACGATCGAACACCGCCGCGGCGGCAGCGGCTCGGGGGAGAAGCCATGACCAGCGTCGACACGGACGCCGAGCCGGCCCAGGACGGGCAGGGGCCGGTACGGGAACCGGAGGCGGAGGGCGGCCGCGCGCGCCCCGGCCGGCCGCAGCGAGCCGACGGCACCCCGCCGGCGGACGGCGAGGACGAGCTGCTGGGCGGCGATTCCGAGGCCGACCCGTCGGCCAAGGGCGGTGGCCGGGCCACCGCGGGGCCGGGCGCAGCCCACATCGCCCGGGAGACCCGGTCGGTCTACCTGCGTGACGCCAGTACCTACGTCGGCGGCACCATCGGCTCGGTCAACTTCCGCTTCGGCGAGACGGGGCGGGCGGCCCTGCTCGCGGGGCCGTTACCGGACGACGAACTGCTGCGGCTGCGCCGGCGGTTCATCCAGCCGCCGGACTACGAGGACTGCAAGCGGCAGTTGCGCGAGGACCGCCTGCTGGTGCTCTGCGGGCAGCCCGGCAGCGGCCGGATGTACACCGCCCTGTCGCTCCTGGACGACCTGGGCCGGGGCAACGTGTCCCGGCTGGACCCCGGCTCGGAACTCACCGCCCTGGACTCCGGCGACGAGGACAGCCCCATCGCCCAGGGCCACGGCTACGCCCTGGAACCCGCCGACGGCCGGCTGCCCGCCGAGTTGCACCTGGACAGACTCCGCCGCCTGCTGACCGACCGCGAGGCCTACGCCGTACTGCTGTCCGTGCCCGACCCGGGCGACCGGGGGGCGGTCCGGACACGTTACGAACGCAGGCACCGGCCGCCCGCCGAGGAAGCCGTGCTCGACGGCCACCTGGCGGCCGAGCTGGACGGCGGCCCGTCCGGAGCCCGGGAGGCGGCCCGGCGGGCGGCGCGCCGCCACGACGTGCGGGAGGCCCTGGGCCTGGAGGCGCTGCTGCCCTCCGAGGCGGCCCGGCTCGCCGGACTGGTCGCCCGGCACGTGACCGGCGGCCTGACCCAGGAGCAACTCCTCGTCGAGTGCCGCGGCTTCGCCGTCGAGCAGGTACGCACCTGGTTCGCGGGCGGCGCCGACGCGGAGACCTCGGCGCGGCTGCGGGACGCGGCTTTCCGGATCTCGCTGGCGGTGCTCGGCGGCGCCTCGGTCAACGTGGTGGCCGAGGCCGCCGAACTGCTCGCCTGGGAACTGGCGGTGACCGTCGACCCCGAGCGGACGCCCGGGCGGTCCGTGCTCGGCGACGGTCTTCAGGCCCGGCTCGCCTCGGCCCGCGCCACGACCGAGACCCGCAGGCAGCCGCTGGTCGCGGGGGCGCTCATCCCCGTGCGAACCATGCGGTTTCGGGGCACCGCGCTGGCGCCCGCCGTCCTGGCCCATCTGTGGGAGCACCACCACAACATGCGCGCACCGGTGCTGCGCTGGCTGGACTCCCTCTGCCAGGACCGACGCGAGGAGGTGGGGATCAGGGCGGCGGTGGCGGCGGGCGAGCTGTGCCGGCTGGACTGCGCCCACACCCTGGGGGAGCTGCTCGTCCCGATGGCCGAGGCCGACCAGGCCCGCCGCGGCCTGTTCGTGGCGACCGCCCTGCAGGGCGTACTGGAGGACGCGAACGTCGGGGCCGCGCTGCGCTCACTCGTCGAGACGTGGAGCCACAGCGACCGGACCAACCTCCGCTGGACCGCCGCGGTCGTGCTCAGCCGGGGTACCGCGGCCCGGACCGTGGGGGAGGCACTCGGCGCGCTCGGCCGGATCGGCACCTGGAAGGACGGCCGGATGCGGTCCGTCGCCGCGGAGAGCGTGGCCCACCTGGCGGGCTTCACCACCGACCGCGAGCCGCTGGTCAGGATCAGGGCGTGGCTCAACGACAGCAGACGGCAGCACCAGAACCTCGGCCTGGCCGGCACGCTGTTCCTGGCCGACCTGACGGTGGACAACGTCTGGAACCCGGCGGAGGAACTCGGCGGCCGCGAGCGGTGGCCGCTGGCCCTGGCGATCTGCGCGACCCGCCCCGAGCTGGCCCCCGAGGTCGCCGGGCTGCTGTGGACGGCGCTCAACACCAGCCGCTCGTACCGGCCCGCGCTCGACATCCTGACCAGGTGGCTGCGCACCTGCCGCGGCACGGAGTGGGAGCGCGAGGTCCTGCGCTTCCTGCCGCTGCTCACGCTCAAGGAGGACGACCGGCAGCGCACGCTGTCGCTGATCGCGGAGCTGTCCCAGGACCCCGACGAACCATGGGAACAGGACTACGTCCACCGCCTGTCGCAGGCGGTCCAGGCGGGAGGAACCCGATGAGCCAGAACACCAGCCCACAGGGGGCGTCGAACACCCACGGCGCAGCCGACGCGGCGCTCCCGGACGATCTGCGCGGCCCCTTCCTGGACGAGATCTTCCCCGAAGGCCCGTACAAGCACCGCGGACAGCAGCGTGCCGCCGTCGTGTACTACCGCAACGGCGGCCACAGCGTCGTCACCGCGCAGGGCGCGCTCCACGTCGACCGGCCGCGGCTCAGCCGGCAGCCCACGTCGGTCTGCCTGATCGCCCGGGGGCAGTACCAGGCCTCCTTCGAGATGGAACTGCCCAGCTACGACAACCGGGGCGACTTCCGGTGCGCGGTGGACGTCCACTGGGAGGTCGCGGACTTCGCCCTCGCGGCCGAGAAGCGGGTGCGGGACGTCGAGAAGATGCTGTGCGCCCCGCTCCTGGCGAGACTGCGGGTGCTCACCCGGCGCTACGGGCTCGAAGCCGCCCAGGCGGCCGACGAGGCGATCCAGGCCGAGCTGGCGGGCGGGGCCTGGGAGTCCTTCGGGGCCGAACTCGGCCTGAGCACCGTGGTCTACGTGCGCATCGACCTGGGCCAGGCCGCCCGGGACCACCGAAAGAGGCTGCTGGACGTGGAGCACACCTCGGGGGTGCGGTCGGCGCAGGACGACGCGGACGCGGCCCGGGTCCGGGCCAACCTGTCCACGGCGCGCGAGCTGATCGAAGCCGGGAAGACCGATCAGTACGCCCTCCTGCTCGCGCGCGACCCGTCGCAGGCCCCGAAGATCCTGCGCGAACTCCAGGAGGAGGTGCGGCAGGAGCGGGAGGGTGCGCTGGCCTTCCTGTCCCGGCTGATCGAGCACGACATGGTGCAGCGGCACCAGATCGAGGGGCCCGTGGTGCAGCAGCTCCTCGACTTCGCCAGGATGAACGGAGGCGGCGCGCTGTTCGACCAGGGTCTGCCGCAGCCCCCGGCCCAGCTGCCGGCGCAGTCCGCGCCCGCGCTTCCGGCGCCGCCCGCCCCGGTCGTACAGCCGCCCACGGTGCAGTGGACGGCCGCCACGGCCCGGAACCCTGTGGCGTCCCCCGCACCGCCGCAACCGCCCACGCCTACTCTGCCGAACGGCCTGTCCGTCCCGCCCGTACCGCCGGCACCGCCCGCGGCGCCCCAGCCGCCGCCTTCACCCACCCAGCCGCCGCCTTCACCCACCCAGCCCGCGACCGCCGACGGGAAGATCAACTACGTTCGACAGGGGCGGCGCCGCCCCAAGCCGCGACCGGGTGGCCCGGGTGGCGGCCACGATGCCTGACCCGGCCGCGGCCACGCGGGAACCGGCCGACCTCTACGTGGCCGAACGGCTGCTCGCCCACGCCCGTGAGGATCTCGCCCGCGCCGACAGTAAGGCCGCGGTGCTGCTGTCGGGAGCCGCCTTCGCGCTCCCGGCGCTGCTGCTCGGCGGGGCGTGGCAGCCCGCCCCGCCGGTCACCGGGGCTCCCTGGGCCCTACTGGTCTCCGGCGGTCTGCTGTGGGCCGTCGGCACGGCACTGCTGGTCCGTGTCGTCCTGCCGCGCACCGGAACGTCCCGTACCGGCCCCGGCATGACCTTCTTCGCCGACGCCCTCGCACCGCCCGACGTCGGCGGGATCGTTCAGGCTGTCCGCGCCGCGGCCGAAGACCGGGTGTCGTGGCTGGCGGTGCAACTGGTCGACATCAGCCGCATCCTCGTCGCGAAGTACCGCTGCCTGCGGGTGGGCACCTGCTGCCTGGTGACGGGCCTGGCCCTGGGCGGCACCGGGGCGCTGCTCCGCTGAGGGCTCAGCCGGGCATCGTCTCGACGATCGCCTGCGTGCCCACCACCGCCAGCAGCTCCAGCAGCCCCGCGCTCTCCGTCCCCACCGCCGGGGTGAACCAGAGCAGCCGCTGACGCCCGTCCTCGCTGAACAGGTTGAGGCAGTTGACCTCGATCAGGCCCAGCGTGGCGTGGTGGAGCCGTTTGCGGTCGTCGCGCCGGAAGGCGACGTCGTGGTCGGCCCACAGCGCGGCGAACTCGGGTGAGACGCCGAGCAGCGTACGGATCATGGAGCCGGCCTCCGGATCCCGCGCGTCCCTGCGCGCGGCGGCGGCCCGCAGGTCGGCGACGAAGGCGCGGGACTGGCTCTCGTGGTCGGCCTCGGGATACAGCTCCCGCGCCGCCGGCTCGGTGAACCAGCGGTGCACGAAGCTGGCCCTCGGCCCCCGCAGCCCCGACTGGTCCCCGAGCAGCGCCACGGCCAGCGGATTCTGTACGAGGGTGACGTGCAGGTCGGTGATCACCTGGGCCGGGGTCGAGGTCATCCGGCCGAGCAGGTCGAGCATGCCGGGGTGGACGTGCGAGGCGGCCCCGCCCTGCACGGGCACCGGCCGGTCGGCGAGCCGGTAGAGGTAGTCCCGCTCGTCGGCGGAGAGCCGCAGCGCCCGCGCCAGCGCGGCGATCATCTGCTCCGACGGCTGCGACCCGGCACCCCGCTCCAGCTCGTTGTAGTAGTCCACCGACGCCCCGGCGAGCTGGGCGACCTCCTCGCGGCGCAGTCCGGGGACCCGTCGGCGCGGCCCCGAGGGCAGCCCCACGTCGGCCGGCCGGATGCGCTCACGCCGGGAGCGGAGGAAGGCTCCCAGCTCGGTGTACTTCACAGCGCCCATGCACCCCATTCTGCGCCCGGCCGGGTCGGCCACCCAGGGGATGACATCCCCTGGTTGCGTGGGCCGGGGCGGCGCAGGGTGAAGACATGACCGACATGACACCGAGCACACAGCCCGCCCAGCACGACCCCGCCGCCCCCGGCCCCCGGGTCGCCGTCGTCACCGGCGGCTCGCGCGGCATCGGCCGGGCCGTCTCCCGGAAGCTCGCCCGGGACGGCCTGGCGGTCGTCGTGAACTACGCGCGTGACGCGGCGTCCGCCGAGGAGACGGTCGCGGCGATCACCGGGGCCGGCGGCCGGGCGGTCGCCGTACAGGCCGACGTGGCGGACGAGAAGGAGGTCGCCGCGCTGTTCGACCGGGCGGAGCGGGAGTACGGCGGGGTGGACGTGGTGGTGAACGCCGCCGGGCGGATGACCCTGTCGACCGTCGCCGACCTGGACCTGGCGGCCCTCGACGCCATGCACCGCACCAACATCCGCGGCACCTTCGTCGTCGCCCAGCAGGCCGCCCGGCGGCTGCGCGCGGGCGGCTCGCTGGTGACCTTCTCGACCTCCGTGGTCGGCACGCGGTTCCCCGAGTACGGGGCGTACGTGGCGAGCAAGGCGGCGGTGGAGGGGATGACGCTGATCCTGGCGCGGGAGCTGCGCGGCCGGGACGTCACCGTGAACACGGTCGCGCCCGGCCCGACGGCGACCGACCTCTTCCTGGACGGCAAGACCCCCGAGCAGATCGACCGCCTCGCGAAGGTCCCCCCGCTGGAGCGGCTGGGCAGCCCCGAGGACATCGCCGAGGTGGTCGCCTTCCTGGGCAGCCCGGCGGGCCACTGGGTGAACGGCCAGGTCCTGCGCGCCAACGGAGGGCTGGTCTGAGATGCCCTTCGCCGAGTTCAAGGTCCCCGCGGGCACCCTCACCGCGGCCGACAAGAAGAAGCTGATCGAGCGCACCACGGACCTCTACGCGGAGATATACGGGGAACGCGCCCGCCCCACCACCGTCGTCCTCGTCGAGGAGGTCCCGGACGGCGGCTGGGGCGTCGCCGGGAACGTCCTCACGGCGGCGATGCTGGGCACGCGCACGGACGATGGGGGCGGCGGCGGGGCGTGAGGGCCGGGGAGGGCTTCGTCTCATACCGTGGCCGGGTGCTGGTCAGGACGTTTACCTGCACGTAACACTGACCCGGAACGGTGCCACCGATACCAGAGAGGTCCACGTGACGACGACGCGACCCGACACGAAGACCACGCTTGCCCGTCTCCTCACCGAGATCGAGCACCGCAACCCGGCTCAGCCCGAGTTCCACCAGGCGGCCCGCGAGGTGCTGGAGACACTCGCGCCGGTACTCGAGGCACGCCCCGAGTACGCCGAGCCGGGCCTGGTGGAGCGGCTGGTGGAGCCGGAGCGGCAGGTCGTCTTCCGGGTCCCGTGGCAGGACGACAGGGGCCGGGTGCACGTGAACCGGGGCTTCCGCGTCGAGTTCAACAGCGCGCTGGGCCCGTACAAGGGCGGCCTGCGCTTCCACCCCTCGGTGAACCTGGGCGTCATCAAGTTCCTGGGCTTCGAGCAGATCTTCAAGAACGCCCTGACCGGCCTGGGCATCGGCGGTGGCAAGGGCGGCAGCGACTTCGACCCGCGCGGGCGCAGCGACGCGGAGGTCATGCGCTTCTGCCAGTCGTTCATGACCGAGCTGTACCGGCACATCGGCGAGCACACCGACGTGCCGGCGGGTGACATCGGCGTGGGCGGCCGCGAGATCGGCTACCTCTTCGGCCAGTACCGCCGCATCACCAACCGCTGGGAGGCCGGCGTCCTCACCGGCAAGGGCGCGGGCTGGGGCGGCTCCCTGATCCGCCCGGAGGCGACCGGCTACGGCAACGTCCTCTTCGCGGCGGCGATGCTGCGCGAGCGCGGCGAGGACCTGGAGGGCCAGACGACCGTGGTGTCCGGCTCGGGCAACGTCGCGATCTACACCATCGAGAAGCTGACCGCCCTGGGCGCGAACCCGGTCACCTGCTCGGACTCCTCCGGCTACGTGGTCGACGAGAAGGGCATCGACGTGGACCTGCTCAAGCAGGTCAAGGAGGTCGAACGCGGCCGCGTCGACACGTACGCCGCACGCCGCGGCGCCTCCGCCCGCTTCGTCCCCGGCGGCAGTGTCTGGGAGGTCCCGGCGGACGTCGCCCTCCCGTCGGCCACGCAGAACGAACTCGACGCCGAGGCCGCGACGGCTCTGATCCGCAACGGCGTGAAGGCGGTCTCCGAGGGCGCCAACATGCCGACCACCCCCGACGCCGTCCACCTCCTTCAGCAGGCCGGCGTCGCCTTCGGCCCCGGCAAGGCGGCCAACGCGGGCGGCGTCGCGGTCAGCGCCCTGGAGATGGCCCAGAACCACGCCCGCACGTCGTGGCCGGCGGCCCGCGTCGAGGACGAACTCGCGGCCATCATGACCAACATCCACACCACCTGCCACGAAACCGCCGCCCGCTACGGAACCCCGGGCGACTACGTCGCGGGCGCCAACATCGCGGGCTTCGAGAGGGTGGCGGACGCGATGCTGGCGCAGGGCGTCGTCTGAGGGGGTCACCCCCCGCCGGGCGCGGGGGGTTCAGTGGTCGGAGTAGCTGAAGTCACCCACGGTCCAGGCGCTGACGTCCTCGATCGCCACGCGGTACATACCGCCCGTCTCCGGGATTCCCATGGTGCCCTGGAGGATCCGGGCGACATGGAAGTGCAGGTGCGTGGGTGGCCCGGCCTTCTCCGCGTGACCGTCGAAGACGGCGGAGAAGTCGCCCAGGTCGGCTGAGTCCGTCAGTACTTCCGACACCCGCCGCCTCCAGACCCTCTCGGGGGCCAGGCGACCGGTGATGACAGCGCCGTGGGTGACCACGGTCAGGGACATCCGGCTGCTCTGCCCGGACTCCACCAGGGCGGCGACGTCCATGAGCAGCTCGTCAGGCTTCGGCATGAGCACGGATTTTATCCATGGGACCGCCGGGGGCGCACCGCTCGGTGGGATTACCGGGCGGTACGGGCACTTCCCGCCGAGTTCCCGGAGGTCTCGGCGCCGCCCCGCCGCAGCTCGGCGTTGATGCGCTGGGCCTCTTCGAGCTGGTCCTCCAGGATGATGATGCGGCAGGCCGCCTCGATGGCGGTTCCCTGGTCGACCATCTCGCGGGCGCGGGCGGCGATACGCAGCTGGTAGCGGGAGTAGCGGCGATGGCCGCCCTCGGAGCGCAGGGGCGTGATCAGCCTCGCCTCGCCGAGGGCCCGCAGGAAGGCGGGCGTGGTGCCGAGCATCTCGGCCGCGCGGCCCATGGTGTACGCGGGGTAGTCGTCGTCGTCGATGGGGTCGAGCGATCTGTCTGCGGTCATCTGCACCTCTGCTGACGGTTCGGGGGCCTGCGTAAACGGTCGAGGGGCCCTGGTGCCGTACGGCACCAGGGCCCCGAGGGATTTGTAACACCACCTGCCGGCTGGCTACTTCACTGCCGGCCTTCTGCTTCCGTCCCGGGCCCCGTCGAGGGGCGGGCGGATGAGGGATCGCGGATGCGTGACCGTGGGACCACCTTCCGTTCCGGGGCCTGCGGTACCCGGTGAGAACGTTCTCGGCCGGGCGATCCTGATGGCGTCCTCCTCCTTCTCTCCCTGACTTCTTGGCTACAGCAGAAGATTAACCACGGAAGCCGCCGAATGTCTACAGCGGCCACGATAGATTTTCCCCCAAACGGGTGAGCGATTATCTGCCGCAAGCGCCCCCACGGCCCTGTCGGCCGCTCGAACGGTGGGACGATGACGGCACGGATCATCGAACGACGCACGGGGAGGCCGGTCACGTCATGGCCCGTTACACGGAGGCACTGACCGTCGAGCGAGGCGGGTTCCGGATCAAGGTGCCGGAGTCCTGGTGGGAGTTCGACGTCCGCCCGGAGTCCCGGGACGACTCGATCCGCCACATGGTCGACGACCGCGTCCGGCAGTACCCGGAGCTGGCCCCGTCCCGCTCCGCGTACATCACCTTCCTCCAGAAGGCGGCCTCGGACGCGTGGAAGTCGGGCGCCCTGTACTGCGGCTGCATGGCGGAGAGCTTCGGCGGCGACACCCCGATCACGGGCTCGGTGACGGTGTCGCTGATCGGCGGCCGCACGTCCTCCGGCGACCCCCTCCCCAACGACCCGGCCGCCATAGCGGGCCAGTTGGCGGTCAAGGAGCCCAGGAAGCCCGGCGACTCCTGGCGCAAGGTCACCACGGTCGACATCCCCGGCGTCGGCCCCGCCGCCCGCACCCAGGGCATCGAGGACATCCCGGTCCCGGACGACGCCCTGAACCGCACGGTCCGCGCCGTCCTGATGCAGACCTACATCCCGGTCCCGGGCCAGGAGGGCAAGGTCGCCCTGGTCGCGGGCAGCAGCCAGGTCCTCGACCTGGCGGACTCCTTCTTCGACATCTTCGACGCGATCACTTCTTCGTTCCGGTTCACGGCCTGACCCCTCACCCCATGAGACGGCGATGGTCGACGCGCACGGAGACCGTGCTGCGCAGAGCGGGCTGGCGACCGGACCGCGCGGTCCCGACGGCCACGTGGGAGTCGATCCTGAGCGAGCGGGGCGGGTTCGCACCCCACGAAGCCGCGCGCCGGTTCCTCGCCGAGTTCGGCGGCCTGGTGACGCACGGCTGGCCGGCCGACACGATCGCCACCTCGTCGGCCATCCGCTTCGACCCTTTGACAGCCGAGTGGCAGGACGAACGTTTCGCGAGGGCGAGCCGCGAAGCGGGCGCGGACCTCTACCCCGTGGGCACAGCGGACGAAGGCGCCACACTCCTGGGCCTCGGCCAGGACGGGTCACTCCACCTGCTGCGCGACCAGGCGGAGTTCCTCTCCATGACCCCGGACCAGGCTCTGGACCGCCTGGTGGACATGCAGGCCACCGCGTCCGCGCTCTGGAAACCGAACGGAGGAGCAGCGGACGACCACGCCTTCTGGCGGCGCGTGGACACGGTGGACCCCGCCCCGGACACCACATCGCCCCGCTGGCCGGCGGAGACGGACCGGGTGCTGCGGGCGGCCGGCTGGTCTCCCGGCAGAGCCGTCCCCACGGACACCTGGGAGAGCATCCTGCTGGAGATCGGCGGCTTCGAACTCCACGACGCCGCCCGCCGCTTCCTGGCGGAATTCGGCGCACTGCGAGTCCCGCACCGCGAGCCATGGGCCGAGATGCCGTGGAGGGAGTTCTCCCTGGACCCCTTGCTGGCCTTCTGGGACACGGAGATCATCGAGGACCTGTCCGACCGGGCGGGTGTGGCCCTCTACCCCATCGGCATGCGCGCCCGCCGCAACTCGCACCTGACCATGGCGGAGGACGGCACGGTGTACGAGGGCATGGACGACGTCTGGCTGCTGGCCTCCACCCCGGACAAGGCAATGGAGCAGATCACCAAGAGAATTCGCTCTGGGCCCCGCTGAAAGGACGCGGACGGTTGTGACAGCCGAACTGAACTGGGACTCTGGCGAGGGCCTACTCGGTATCGACGACCCCGCTGCTTGGGACGCGGCCTACGAACGTGGAGAGCGCCACCTGGGAACCGCTGTGATCGGGTTGGCCTTCAACTGTCCGCTGGAGGAGGCGTCGCCTCGGATCGTCCGGGCGATGCGTTTGCCGGACGCTGCCCAGCGCGGCTTCGCCTACACGGCAGCGGGCACCGCGGCCCGCCTCAACGGCGAGTTGACGCCAGAGTTGTACGCCGCTCTGCGGGCGGCGGGCCCTGGCCGAAGAAGTATCGCCGTGAACGCCGTCGCCGACACCATGACCTTTGTGCCGTTCCGGCAACTGCCATTGTGGCTGAAGGGTTGGACGATCGTGTCACGCGTACTGGACAAGCTGGAGACCTGGCGGCTGGAGGCGTCGTACGCGCTCATCGACGCACGTGAAGTCCTGCGCCGACGCCGGTCCAGGCGCTGAAGGCAGCACTTTCGTCGAACGCAAGTGCCTTGTAAGTTCACTTGTGCATACGGGTTGTTGCTGTTGTGCGTGCGTCGACGGGGGTTGCGTGATGGTGGGTCACAGGCCGAGTGACTGGCATGTCCTGGACCTGGACAAGGACCCGACCCCGGGCGACCCGCAACGCGTACGCACGCTCGCGAAGACGCTGCACGACTTCGCCGATGACGTGTCCGAGGCGCTGCGTCTGGTCAAGGGCATGGCGGGGGAGACCACGCTCGCGGAGTGGGCGGGCAAGTCCGCGACGGTCTTCAAGGAGGAGTTCTCCGGCGTCCCGAAGAACCTGAAGAAACTCGAGAAGTCGTACGGCATGTGCGGCGACGCCCTCGCGGACTTCTGGCCGAAGCTGGAGCGCGCCCAGGCCCTGGCCGACCGGGCCCTCGTCAAAGCCCGTGAAGCCCGTCAGGACCTGACCTCGGCCCAGTCGAAGCTGTCCTCAGCGGACTCGTGGGTGACGCGGGCGTCGAAGGAGGCGGACAAGTACAAGGACGATCCGACGGGCAGCAAGTCGGACGCGGACAAGCCGGACGAGGCGAAGGTCCGCGCCGCCACCCGTGACGCGCAGCACGCGAAGACGGCCCTGACCAACGCGCAGTCGGCGGTGGACTCGGCGCAGAGCGCGCTGGACGCGGCGAAGAAGATGGCCGAGGACGCGCGCAAGATGCGTGAGGACGCGGCCCGGGACGCGAAGAACAAGATCGACGAGGCGTCGGACGCGGGCATCCAGAACCGGTCGTGGTGGGAGGACGTCGGCGACTGGTTCTCCGACAACTGGGACACGATCGTCATGGTCTGCAAGGTCGTCGTCGCGGTCGTCGGCATCGTCGCGATGATCATCGGCGGCCCGATCCTGGGCGCGATCGTCCTGGTCGCGGCCTTGGTCGTGCTCGCGGACACGCTCTACAAGTACAGCAAGGGGCAAGCATCCCTGTGGGACGTGGGGCTAGCCGCGCTGGACTGCATACCCGGCATGAAGGGCCTGACCACCCTCGGCGGCCTCGCCAAAGGACTCAAAGCCGCCGGCAAAGTCGGCCTCAAGGGCATGGCGACCGGCCTCAAGGGGCTCGGCAGGAGCGCTCGCGGCATGCTTGCGAACGGTACGAGAGGTGCCTACAACCGGGTCAGAAGCGTCGTCCGTTCGAAAGGCAGTGACCCCGTTGACATGGCGACCGGCGCCATGTACATGCCGCAGATTGACGTCGAGCTTCCCGGCGACCTACCACTCGTCTTCACCCGCCGTGTCGCGTCGGACTACCGATGCGGCTGGTGGTTCGGCCCTACCTGGTCCTCCACCATCGACCAGCGTCTCGAGTTTGACGACATGGGCATCGTCCACGTCACGGACGACGGTCTGCTACTCGCCTATCCACACCCCGAAAGGGAGGCTACGCCCGTACTACCCGAGGTGGGCCCACGTCATCCGTTGGTTCGACTCGACGACGACAGCTACCAGGTCAAAGACACCGTAACCGGTCATCTGCGCCACTTCTCTCGGCCCAATCGTGACGGTATCTCGGTAATCACCCGCATAACCGACCGCAACCGGCGGGCGATCGTCTTCGACTACGACGACGACGGAACTCCCCTGGGGATTCGCCACTCCGCCGGCTACCACCTCAAACTTCTCACTGAGAACGGTCGCGTCGTCGCCCTGAGTCTGGCCGGTGCTGCCGAGGACGGCTCGGACGTCCTCATCAAGCGATATGGCTACATCGACGGCAATCTCACCGAGGCTCGCAATTCGTCCGGTCTCCCCCTTCGGTTCACCTATGACGAGCGGTTGCGCGTCACGTCGTGGACGGACACCAACAACAGTCGCTACTCCTATGCCTATGACGAGCACGACCGCTGTGTGGCCGAAGGCGGTGAGGCCGGACATATAGCCGTCACGCTCCACTACGACGGCTCTGATCCCGCCTGGCCGGATTGCCGCATCACTGCACTCACCACGGCGGAGGGTGCCACCACGCGTTTCGTCGTCAACGAGAACATGCAGGTTGTCGCCGAAATCGACCCACTCGGCGGCGTGGTGCGAACCATGTACGACGACCACCATCACGTCGTGTCCACTGCGGACGAACTCGGTCGTCGTACGGTGCTCAGTCGCGATGAGGCCGGGCGGCCGATTGAAGCGGTCCGACCAGACGGAGCGGTCTTCCGCTTCGAATACGGCGTGGAGGGGTTGCTCACGTTCATCCGCCGGCCCGATGGTGCCTGCTGGAGTCGAACGTACGACGCGCGCGGCAATTGTTCCGGGATGACCGATCCAACCGGAGCAACCACCCGGTTCACCTATGACGCGGCGGGATCCGTGACCCAGGTGACCGATGCCCTTGGCGGCACCAGAACCGTGCAATGCGATGCCGCCGGACTCCCGGTGGCCACGACGGACGCTCTCGGCGCCACCACTACCTGGAAACGGGACGCCTTCGGCCGGATCGTCGAGTACGTCGACCCCCACGGTAAGAGCACTCACCTGTTCTGGACGGTCGAGGGACAACTGACCCGGCTCATCACCGCGGATGGGGCTACCGAATCCTGGGCGTACGACGGGGAGGGCAACTGTGTCAGCCACACCACTCCCGTGGGCGCAGTCACACGCTTCGAGTACACCCACTTCGACCTGCCCTCGGCGCGCACCGGACCAGACGGCGCGCGTTACGAGTTCGCGCACGACCACAACCTGCGTCTCGCGCAGGTGCGCAACCCCCAGGGACTGACGTGGACCTACGAGCACGATGCCGCGGGACGCCTCGTGTCGGAGACCGACTTCGACGGACGCACCCTCCGGTACAGCCATGACGCTGCCGGGCGCCTCAGCTCACGCGCAGACATGCTCGAGAACGTCATCCACTACGGGTACGACGCCGCCGACAACCTGGTGCGGAAGCGCTGCGGTGCGCACATCACACGATTCGCTTACGACCTGAACAGGCAATTGATCTCCGCAACAGGACCCGATGCGGAGCTGCTGCTCACTCGTGACGCGAACGGACGCGTAACGAGTGAGACGGTCAACGGTCAGCGGTTGACGTATGAGTACGACCGGCTGGGCCGTGTCTCCCGTCGCACGACTCCCACCGGAGCCACGAGCGACTGGGCGTACGACGGGACGGGGAATCGGCTGAGGCTGAACGCCTCGGGCCGGGAGATGCGATTCCAGCACGACTACTCCGGCCTGGAAACCGCCCGGTGGCTGGGGGACGGCATCGTCTTCACTCAGACTCACGACAGTCTGGGGCGGCTGACGGCGCAGGATCTCGCCCGCGATGACGTCGGACTCTTGCACCGTGAGTACGAGTACGCCGAGGACGGAAACCTCACCGCGATACTTGATGCTCGCTCCGGACATCGTCGGTTCGTCCTCGGCGCCGCACATCGTGTCACCGAGGTGAGGGCACATAACTGGTCCGAGCGTTATGCCTACGATGAGGCCGGCAATCTCACGGACGCATCATGGCCGTCCTGGCATCCCGGCTCGGATGCGACCGGAGCTCGCGTCCATGCCGGGACGGAGCTCAATCGTGCAGGGCGTACTCGATTCACCTACGACGCCTTGGGACGCGTAATAGCGCGTCAGAAGAGACAGCTCTCCGGACGGCGTGACACCTGGCGATACACCTGGGACCCGGAGAGTCGACTGACTTCCGTCCGTACACCCGACGGGACCTCCTGGCGATACCTCTACGATCCGCTGGGTCGACGTATCGCCAAACAGAGGCTGTCCCATGATGAATCGAGCGTGGCGGAGCAGACCGCCTTCACCTGGGACGGTGTGATTCTGTGCGAACAGACAACCGCGACAGGTTCTGCGGCACCCCGCGTGGCGACGACCTGGGACCACGACGGCTTCCATCCCATCGCGCAGACGGAGCGGATCATCGCTTCGGATGGGGGTCAGGAGGAAATCGACTCCCGGTTCTTCTCCATAGTCACCGATCTGGTCGGAACACCGACAGAGCTCGTGGACGAAGGAGGGCAGATCGCATGGCGCACACGGGTCACGCTATGGGGTGTCGCGGCCTGGAACTCCGATGCATCCGCCTATACGCCTCTCCGCTTCCCTGGTCAATACTTCGATCCGGAAACCGGGCTGCACTACAACTACTTTCGACACTATGACCCCGAAACGGCTCGGTATCTCACCCCGGACCCGCTCGGGCTCGCACCGGCGCCCAATCCGGTCACATACGTGGAAAACCCTCATACCGGCGTCGACCTTCTCGGATTGAGCCCGTACTACAGTGAAATAGCAGCCAATGGTCAGCGAGGGCCGGCCTACGCTGTCGTCACTCCTCAGACGCTGGACGACGCGGCCGCAGGTCTCATCGGTAGCTCGCCGGGGCGCGGCGCTCGGCACGCTCCTCCCGGGTTCGGAGGTCAGGCAGCTGGGCATTCGCGTGGTCATTTGATCGGTCAGCAGTTCGGGGGAGACGGAAGAGACATGCGGAACATCGTCACCCAGAGAGACACACTGAACAATGGGCCGATTTCGACGGCGGAGAATGAAATCGCCGCGCATGTGAGGCAGACGGGCAACACTGTCACCATGAGTGTCACGCCTGAGTACACGAATGGGGGAAATGTGCCAAGCCATGTCCTCATCGAGGCTGTCGATGACTTCGGCTGGTCATTCAACAGGCGACTCCCCAATATGTGAGAGGAAACGGGACGTGGCAGACGTGAACTTCGAGGAGGCGATGAGTCGCCTGACTGTGCTGTGCCCTCCTCCGCCTCACTCCGGCCTCGCGAGAGATCCAGGATTCGAGTCTGACGTTGCTTCTGTACCGGCCAGTCACAGGAAGCTGATCGCAACTTACGGCACCGGATGCTTCGACGAGTTCTTGTGGGTTTTCGCGGAGGGAGCGCCGAACGGTCAACTTGACATCATCGAGCGTACGCGCCTGTTGCGTGCGAATTTTCGGAACAAAGGACTGCACGAGCTGAATCAAGTTCTGCGTGAATACCGTGCTGCTCCGGATGACCTCGTACAGTGGGGTGGAACCGATAATGCCGACATATTGGCGTGGATCACCAAAGGGGAACCTGAGGGTTGGCCAACCGTGATCATCCAGGCGGGGCAACTCAGGGCCGTCGTCTGTTCCGCGAGCTCGACCGCGACGATTCTCGCCTTGTTGGACGGATCGCTGAGAGTCCCCTTCTTCCCCTCGGACTTCCCTGACACGCGGCCTGAATTCTCGACCAACCCGTACGCGTGAACGTAACGGCGGCCGCCGCATCTCCGCGCGTGGCCTGCGTGCTGTTGGGGGGCGGCCCGGAGAGGGAGCGTCCGTCGCTGCTGCGCGGCGTCGGCGGCCAGGTCGAATCCCGGCCATACGGTGGGATTCCGTGTCCGTCGCGGTGGCCCGTTCCGAAGCCAGCCGTGCTGAAGCGGCTGCCTGGTTTGATCCCCCTCGCCCCCGGGGTACAGTCATCCGCTTCGATTGGCCAGCCCCCCGCCCCGTATGGCAGACTAGCGGGGTTGCTCGGTCGAGTGCCGATGCTGCGCGCCTCCCGCCGGGAGGACCGGAAGCGAGTCCCACAGTACTCGTCGTCCCTGTTCAGGGGCGGACGTACGGGAATCTTCCGGGAAGTGTCAGCGGGGTACCGGCCAGGCACCCGGTGGGCTTCTCGCCCCCGGTCCGCGGTTCCGGAAGGGCCCGCACCTCCCAGAGCAGGGATGTTCGAACAAGGGACATCTGTGTCAGCGAGAGTGCGACACGCCCGACCGCGTGGGTCGGAGGCGGGGCGTGGAGACACAAGGGCCGCCGGGTCCAGAGCGTTACGAGAGACAGGACTACTGAGTAGCCATGGCGGGACAGAAGATCCGCATCCGGCTCAAGGCCTACGACCACGAGGTCATCGACTCCTCGGCGAAGAAGATCGTCGAGACGGTGACCCGCACTGGTGCGTCGGTCGCGGGCCCGGTGCCGCTGCCCACTGAGAAGAACGTGTACTGCGTCATCAAGTCGCCGCACAAGTACAAGGACTCGCGCGAGCACTTCGAGATGCGCACGCACAAGCGCCTCATCGACATCCTCGACCCGACCCCCAAGACCGTTGACTCTCTGATGCGACTCGACCTCCCGGCCGGTGTCGACATCGAGATCAAGCTCTGAGGGCGGTGATCTGAAGATGACCAAGCAGATCAAGGGCATCCTGGGCGAGAAGCTCGGCATGACGCAGGTGTGGGACGAGAACAACCGCGTTGTTCCGGTCACCGTCGTCAAGGCCGGCCCCAACGTCGTCACCCAGGTCCGTACGAACGACGTCGACGGCTACGAGTCGGTCCAGATCGCCTTCGGCGAGATCGACCCGCGCAAGGTGAACAAGCCCCTCAAGGGCCACTTCGCCAAGGCCGACGTCACCCCCCGTCGCCACCTCGTCGAGATCCGTACCGCTGGTGCCAGCGACTACACCCTCGGCCAGGAGATCACCGCTGAGGCCTTCGAGTCCGGCGTGAAGGTCGACGTCACCGCGAAGAGCAAGGGCAAGGGCTTCGCCGGCGTCATGAAGCGCCACAACTTCAAGGGTGGCAAGGCGTCGCACGGTGCCCACCGTGTGCACCGCATGCCCGGATCCATCGGTGGCTGTGCCACCCCCGGCCGTGTCTTCAAGGGCATGCGCATGGCGGGCCGCATGGGCAACGAGCGGGTCACCACCCAGAACCTGACCGTCCACGCCGTTGACGCGGAGAAGGGTCTGCTGCTCATCAAGGGCGCCATTCCCGGTCCGAACGGCGGCCTCGTCCTGGTCCGCACCGCGGCCAAGGGGGCCTGAGGTAACCGATGAGCACTGTTGACATCCTTTCGCCTGCCGGCGAGAAGACCGGAAGCGTCGAGCTCCCCGCGGAGATCTTCGGCGTGGAGAAGATCAGCATCCCGCTGATCCACCAGGTCGTCGTCGCGCAGAACGCCGCCGCCCGCCAGGGCACGCACAAGACCAAGCGTCGCGGCGAGGTCCGTGGTGGCGGCAAGAAGCCGTACCGCCAGAAGGGCACCGGCCGCGCCCGCCAGGGTTCGACCCGTGCGCCGCAGTTCGCCGGCGGTGGCGTCGTCCACGGCCCGCAGCCGCGTGACTACTCGCAGCGGACCCCGAAGAAGATGAAGGCCGCGGCCCTGCGCCACGCCCTCACCGACCGGGCCCGCCACAACCGCATCCACGTCGTCACCGGCGTCATCGAGGGCGACAACCCGTCCACGAAGGCCGCCCGGACGCTGTTCGGCAAGATCTCGGAGCGCAAGAACCTGCTCCTGGTCGTCGACCGCGCCGACGAGGCCGCGTGGCTGTCCGCCCGCAACCTGCCCCAGATCCACATCCTGGAGCCGGGCCAGCTGAACACGTACGACGTTCTCGTCTCGGACGACGTGGTCTTCACCCAGGCCGCCTTCGAGTCCTTCGTGTCCGGCCCCAAGGCTGCTGACACCGAAGGGAGCGAAGCCTGATGGCTACGCGTCACCCGAGCATCGCCCCCAAGGCGGCCAAGGCCGCCAAGGCCGCGCGCGTCGCCAAGGCGCGTCGCCACGAGGCCGAGGGCAAGAACACCGTCGTGACCCCCGCCAGCAAGGCGTTCACGGACCCCCGTGACGTGCTGCTGAAGCCGGTCGTGTCGGAGAAGAGCTACGCGCTCCTCGACGAGAACAAGTACACGTTCATCGTCGCGCCGGGCTCCAACAAGACCCAGATCAAGGAGGCCGTCCAGGCGGTCTTCTCGGTCAAGGTCACCGGGGTCAACACGATCAACCGCCAGGGCAAGCGCAAGCGCACCCGCACGGGCTTCGGCAAGCGTGCCGACAGCAAGCGCGCGATCGTGACCCTTGCCGAGGGCGACCGTATCGACATCTTCGGCGGTCCGACCGCGTAAGCGGGTCGGATCGTCCGATATCGGACGAGGACTGAGAAATGGGAATCCGCAAGTACAAGCCGACTACGCCGGGCCGCCGTGGCTCCAGCGTCGCCGACTTCGTCGAGGTCACGCGGTCCACGCCGGAGAAGTCGCTGGTCCGCCCGCTGCACAGCAAGGGCGGCCGTAACAACGCCGGTCGTGTGACCGTTCGCCACCAGGGTGGCGGACACAAGCGCGCCTACCGAGTGATCGACTTCCGTCGGCACGACAAGGACGGCGTGCCGGCGAAGGTCGCGCACATCGAGTACGACCCCAACCGCACCGCGCGCATCGCGCTGCTGCACTACGCGGACGGCGAGAAGCGCTACATCCTCGCCCCGCGCAACCTGCAGCAGGGTGACCGCGTCGAGAACGGTCCCGGGGCCGACATCAAGCCGGGCAACAACCTGGCGCTCCGCAACATCCCGGTCGGTACCACGATCCACGCGATCGAGCTCCGTCCCGGTGGCGGCGCCAAGTTCGCCCGTTCCGCCGGTGCCTCCGTGCAGCTGCTCGCGAAGGAGGGCCAGATGGCCCACCTGCGCATGCCGTCCGGAGAGATCCGCCTGGTCGACGTGCGCTGCCGCGCCACCGTCGGCGAGGTCGGCAACGCCGAGCAGAGCAACATCAACTGGGGCAAGGCGGGCCGTAAGCGCTGGCTGGGCGTTCGCCCGACCGTGCGTGGTGTGGTCATGAACCCGGTGGACCACCCGCACGGTGGTGGCGAAGGCCGTACCTCGGGTGGTCGCCACCCGGTGTCCCCCTGGGGCAAGAAGGAAGGCCGTACTCGTTCGCCCAAGAAGGCGTCGAACAAGTACATCGTCCGCCGCCGCAAGACGAACAAGAAGCGCTAAGGACGGGTTGAGATGCCTCGTAGCTTGAAGAAGGGACCCTTCGTCGACGACCACCTGATCAAGAAGGTGGACACGCAGAACGAAGCCGGTTCCAAGAACGTCATCAAGACCTGGTCCCGTCGCTCGATGATCGTCCCGGCGATGCTCGGCCACACGATCGCGGTGCACAACGGCAAGACCCACATCCCGGTGTTTGTCACCGAGTCCATGGTCGGCCACAAGCTCGGCGAGTTCTCGCCGACGCGCACCTTCCGGGGTCACGTCAAGGACGACCGGAAGTCGAAGCGCCGCTAGTAGCGGGGTGGAATGACCATGACAAACACTGAAGGGACAACCATGGAAGCCAGGGCCCAGGCGCGGTACATCCGCGTCACGCCCATGAAGGCCCGCCGCGTGGTGGACCTCATCCGTGGCATGGATGCCACGGAGGCTCAGGCGGTCCTGCGTTTCGCCCCGCAGGCCGCGAGCGTGCCGGTCGGCAAGGTGCTGGACAGCGCCATCGCCAACGCCGCGCACAACTACGACCACACCGACGCCGACAGCCTCTTCATCTCCGAGGCCTACGTCGACGAGGGCCCGACCCTGAAGCGGTTCCGGCCGCGCGCCCAGGGTCGCGCCTACCGGATCCGCAAGCGGACCAGCCACATCACCGTGGTCGTCAGCAGCAAGGAAGGAACCCGGTAATGGGCCAGAAGGTAAACCCGCACGGGTTCCGGCTCGGTGTCACGACCGACTTCAAGTCGCGTTGGTACGCCGACAAGCTGTACAAGGACTACGTCAAGGAAGACGTCGCCATCCGTCGGATGATGACGTCCGGCATGGAGCGCGCCGGCATCTCGAAGGTGGAGATCGAGCGCACCCGTGACCGCGTGCGTGTGGACATCCACACCGCCCGTCCCGGCATCGTCATCGGCCGCCGCGGCGCCGAGGCCGACCGCATCCGCGGTGACCTGGAGAAGCTGACCGGCAAGCAGGTCCAGCTGAACATCCTCGAGGTCAAGAGCCCCGAGACGGACGCTCAGCTGGTGGCCCAGGCCGTCGCCGAGCAGCTGTCCTCCCGCGTCTCCTTCCGTCGCGCCATGCGCAAGAGCATGCAGGGCACGATGAAGGCCGGCGCCAAGGGCATCAAGATCCAGTGCGGTGGCCGCCTCGGTGGCGCCGAGATGTCCCGCTCGGAGTTCTACCGCGAGGGCCGTGTGCCCCTGCACACGCTCCGCGCGAACGTGGACTACGGCTTCTTCGAGGCCAAGACGACCTTCGGCCGCATCGGTGTGAAGGTCTGGATCTACAAGGGCGACGTCAAGAACATCGCCGAGGTCCGCGCCGAGAACGCGGCCGCCCGTGCCGGCAACCGTCCGGCCCGTGGCGGCAGCGACCGCCCGGCCCGCGGTGGCCGCGGTGGCGAGCGTCGTGGGCGCAAGCCGCAGCAGCAGTCGGCTCCGGCCGCCGAGGCTCCCAAGGCCGACGCGCCCGCCGCTGCCGCTCCGGCTGAGAGCACCGGAACGGAGGCCTGACCGAAATGCTGATCCCCCGTAGGGTCAAGCACCGCAAGCAGCACCACCCGAAGCGCCGCGGCATGGCCAAGGGCGGTACGCAGGTTGCGTTCGGCGAGTACGGCATCCAGGCCCTCACGCCCGCGTACGTGACCAACCGCCAGATCGAGGCGGCCCGTATCGCGATGACCCGCCACATCAAGCGTGGCGGCAAGGTCTGGATCAACATCTACCCGGACCGCCCGCTCACGAAGAAGCCGGCCGAGACCCGCATGGGTTCCGGTAAGGGTTCCCCGGAGTGGTGGATCGCGAACGTGCACCCGGGCCGGGTCATGTTCGAGCTGTCCTACCCCAACGAGAAGATCGCCCGTGAGGCGCTGACCCGTGCGGCCCACAAGCTGCCGATGAAGTGCCGGATCGTCAAGCGCGAGGCAGGTGAAGCGTGATGTCGGCCGGTACCAAGGCGTCCGAGCTGCGCGAGCTGGGCAACGAGGAGCTTCTGGCGAAGCTCCGCGAGGCCAAGGAAGAGCTGTTCAACCTCCGCTTCCAGGCGGCGACGGGCCAGCTCGAGAACCACGGCCGGCTCAAGGCCGTCCGTAAGGACATCGCGCGGATCTACACCCTGATGCGTGAGCGCGAGCTGGGCATCGAGACGGTGGAGAGCGCCTGATGAGCGAGAGCAACGTGACTGAAGAGACGAAGGCCGCCCGCGGCTTCCGCAAGACCCGTCAGGGTCTGGTCGTCAGCGACAAGATGGACAAGACCGTCGTCGTCGCCGTCGAGGACCGCGTGACCCACGCGCTGTACGGCAAGGTCATCCGTCGTACCAGCAAGCTCAAGGCTCACGACGAGCAGAACGCCGCGGGTGTCGGCGACCGCGTCCTCCTCATGGAGACCCGGCCGCTGTCCGCGACGAAGCGCTGGCGCGTCGTCGAGGTCCTCGAGAAGGCCAAGTAATTCCTGCGGGCAAACCCGCAGGTCAGTTCCGCCAGGCTCGGCAGGGGCTCCACCTCCTTGGTGAGGGGGCCCCTGCCGGGAACCGGCAGACAATCAGGAGATAGACGTGATCCAGCAGGAGTCGCGACTGCGCGTCGCCGACAACACTGGTGCGAAGGAAATCCTTTGCATCCGTGTACTCGGTGGCTCCGGTCGCCGCTACGCGGGCATCGGTGACGTCATCGTCGCCACCGTCAAGGACGCGATCCCCGGCGGCAACGTGAAGAAGGGTGACGTCATCAAGGCCGTCATCGTTCGCACCGTCAAGGAGCGCCGCCGTCCGGACGGCTCGTACATCCGCTTCGACGAGAACGCCGCCGTCATTCTGAAGAACGACGGCGACCCTCGCGGCACCCGTATCTTCGGCCCGGTGGGCCGTGAGCTGCGCGAGAAGAAGTTCATGAAGATCATCTCCCTCGCGCCGGAGGTGCTGTGAGCATGAAGATCAAGAAGGGCGACCTGGTCCAGGTCATCACCGGTAAGGACAAGGGCAAGCAGGGCAAGGTCATCGCGGCCTTCCCCCGCGAGGACCGCGTCCTGGTCGAGGGTGTCAACCGGGTCAAGAAGCACACCAAGGCCGGGCCGACCGCTCGCGGTTCGCAGGCCGGCGGCATCGTGACCACCGAGGCCCCGATCCACATCTCCAACGTCCAGCTGGTCGTGGAGAAGGACGGCAACAAGGTCGTCACGCGCGTCGGTTACCGCTTCGACGACGAGGGCAACAAGATCCGCGTTGCCAAGCGGACGGGTGAGGACATCTGATGGCTACCACCACCACTCCGCGTCTGAAGACGAAGTACCGCGAGGAGATCTCGGGCAAGCTGCGTGAGGAGTTCTCCTACGAGAACGTCATGCAGGTCCCCGGCCTCGTCAAGATCGTGGTCAACATGGGTGTGGGCGACGCCGCCCGCGACTCCAAGCTGATCGAGGGTGCCATCAAGGACCTCACCACGATCACCGGTCAGAAGCCGGCCGTCACCAAGGCCCGCAAGTCCATCGCGCAGTTCAAGCTGCGTGAGGGCCAGCCGATCGGTGCCCACGTCACGCTCCGTGGCGACCGCATGTGGGAGTTCCTGGACCGCACCCTGTCGCTCGCGCTGCCGCGCATCCGCGACTTCCGTGGTCTGTCCCCCAAGCAGTTCGACGGCCGTGGCAACTACACCTTCGGTCTCACGGAGCAGGTCATGTTCCACGAGATCGACCAGGACAAGATCGACCGCGTCCGGGGTATGGACATCACCGTGGTGACCACGGCGACCAACGACGCTGAGGGCCGCGCGCTCCTTCGTCACCTCGGCTTCCCCTTCAAGGAGGCGTGAGCGAGATGGCGAAGAAGGCTCTCATCGCGAAGGCTGCTCGCAAGCCCAAGTTCGGCGTGCGTGGCTACACGCGCTGCCAGCGCTGCGGCCGTCCCCACTCCGTGTACCGCAAGTTCGGCCTGTGCCGCGTGTGCCTTCGTGAGATGGCTCACCGTGGCGAGCTGCCGGGCGTGACCAAGAGCTCCTGGTAGTCCGGTAATCCCGGGTTACTCAGGCTCTCGGTAAGCATCTGGGTCGGCAGAGGCCCAGCCCTCCATGCCTTAGGCTTGTGGGGTTGGGCGTCTGTCACGCCCGTACGACTTACTACGCCGTAGGTCCACCGCGCCGCACCCGTCCCGTCTCGGATCGGGGAGAGGGATGGCGCACCAGGAAACCCCGGCGAGAGAGGCCGAAGGCCAATTCATGACCATGACTGATCCGATCGCAGACATGCTTACGCGTCTGCGGAACGCGAACTCGGCGTACCACGACTCCGTGTCGATGCCGGCGTCCAAGATCAAGTCTCACATCGCGGAGATCCTCCAGCAGGAGGGCTTCATCACGGGCTGGAAGACCGAGGACGCCGAGGTCGGCAAGAACCTCGTCCTCGAGCTGAAGTTCGGCCCGAACCGTGAGCGCTCCATCGCGGGCATCAAGCGGATCTCCAAGCCCGGTCTCCGGGTGTACGCGAAGTCCACCAACCTGCCGAAGGTGCTGGGCGGCCTCGGCGTGGCGATCATCTCCACGTCGCACGGGCTCCTCACCGACAAGCAGGCCGGCAAGAAGGGCGTGGGTGGGGAAGTCCTCGCCTACGTCTGGTAGCGGAAGGGAACGGAGGAAACAGCTATGTCGCGCATCGGCAAGCTCCCCATCGCGGTTCCCGCCGGCGTGGACGTCACCATCGACGGCCGTACGGTCTCGGTCAAGGGCCCCAAGGGTTCGCTGACTCACACCGTCGTGGCACCGATCGACATCGCCAAGGGTGAGGACGGCGTTCTGAACGTCACCCGCCCCAACGAAGAGCGTCAGAGCAAGGCCCTGCACGGCCTGTCCCGCACGCTGGTGGCGAACATGATCACCGGCGTGACCCAGGGTTACGTGAAGAAGCTCGAGATCAGCGGTGTCGGTTACCGCGTGCTCGCCAAGGGTTCGAACCTGGAGTTCTCCCTCGGCTACAGCCACCCGATCCTGGTCGAGGCCCCCGAGGGCATCACCTTCAAGGTGGAGTCCCCGACCCGTTTCTCGGTCGAGGGCATCGACAAGCAGAAGGTCGGCGAGGTTGCGGCCAACATCCGCAAGCTGCGCAAGCCCGACCCGTACAAGGCCAAGGGCGTCAAGTACGAGGGCGAAGTCATCCGCCGCAAGGTCGGAAAGGCGGGTAAGTAAGCCATGGCATACGGGCAGAAGATCCTCAAGGGCGACGCCTACAAGCGCGCCGCGATCAAGCGCCGTCACATCCGGATTCGCAAGAATCTCTCGGGTACGGCGGAGCGTCCGCGTCTGGTCGTTACTCGCTCCAACCGCCACATCGTGGCCCAGGTCATCGACGACATCAAGGGCCACACCGTGGCCTCGGCGTCGACCCTGGACACCTCGATCCGTGGTGGCGAGGCCGACAAGTCCGCGCAGGCCAAGCAGGTCGGCGCCCTGGTTGCCGAGCGCGCCAAGGCCGCGGGTGTCGAGGCCGTCGTGTTCGACCGTGGTGGTAACCAGTACGCCGGGCGCATCGCCGCTCTGGCCGACGCCGCCCGCGAAGCCGGACTGAAGTTCTGAGCCGGTTCCGTATCGCTAGCGGAAACAGAGAGAGGTAATTCCAATGGCTGGACCCCAGCGCCGCGGTGGCGGTGCCGGTGGCGGCGAGCGGCGGGACCGGAAGGGCCGTGACGGCGGCGCAGCTGCCGCCGAGAAGACCGCTTACGTTGAGCGCGTCGTCGCGATCAACCGTGTCGCCAAGGTTGTGAAGGGTGGTCGTCGCTTCAGCTTCACCGCGCTGGTCGTGGTGGGCGACGGTGACGGCACCGTGGGTGTCGGATACGGCAAGGCCAAGGAGGTGCCGGCCGCCATCGCCAAGGGCGTTGAGGAGGCCAAGAAGCACTTCTTCAAGGTCCCCCGCATCCAGGGCACCATCCCGCACCCCATCCAGGGTGAGAAGGCTGCCGGCGTCGTGCTGCTCAAGCCCGCGTCCCCGGGTACCGGTGTTATCGCCGGTGGTCCGGTGCGCGCCGTGCTCGAGTGCGCCGGTATCCACGACGTGCTGTCGAAGTCGCTCGGCTCCGACAACCAGATCAACATCGTGCACGCGACCGTGGAGGCCCTGAAGGGTCTCCAGCGCCCCGAGGAGATCGCGGCCCGCCGCGGTCTGCCGCTCGAGGACGTAGCCCCCGCGGCTCTTCTCCGTGCGCGTGCCGGGGCGGGTGCGTAATCATGGCGCAGCTCAAGATTACGCAGGTCAAGTCCTACATCGGCAGCAAGCAGAACCACCGTGACACCCTGCGTTCCCTTGGTCTCAAGGGGATCAACACGCAGGTCGTCAAGGAGGACCGCCCCGAGTTCCGCGGCATGGTGCACACCGTCCGCCACCTCGTGTCGGTCGAGGAGGTCGACTGATCATGGCGGAGCAGAACCCGCTCAAGATCCACAACCTCCGTCCTGCCCCGGGCGCCAAGACCGCCAAGACCCGTGTGGGTCGTGGTGAGGCGTCGAAGGGTAAGACGGCTGGTCGTGGTACCAAGGGCACGAAGGCCCGTTACCAGGTTCCGGAGCGCTTCGAGGGTGGCCAGATGCCCCTCCACATGCGTCTCCCGAAGCTGAAGGGCTTCAAGAACCCGTTCAAGACCGAGTTCCAGGTCGTGAACCTCGACAAGCTGGCCGCGCTCTACCCCGAGGGTGGCGAGGTCACCGTCGAGGGTCTGGTGGCCAAGGGTGCCGTTCGCAAGAACAGCCTCGTCAAGGTCCTCGGCCAGGGCGAGATCTCCGTGGCGCTGCAGGTGACGGTCGACGCCGTCTCCGGCTCCGCCAAGGAGAAGATCACCGCCGCCGGCGGCACCGTCACCGAGCTCGTCTGAACCCTTCAGGCGTCTCGATGACTTGAGCGATCCCACCGGGGATACCCCACAAAAGGGGTATCCCCGGTTGGTCGTTCCAAGGGAAGTGCTCCCGCCGGTAAGGTGGCCTGCGCTGCCCTCTTTCACGGGTGCGTCACATGGGGCACCCTGAGCGGCAGTTGACCGTTACTCACTAAGTCGTCAGTCGAACCTCAAGACCGTCACCCTTGACGCAGTAGCGCGGGGGTCGCAGGAGGCACCGTGCTCACCGCGTTCGCCCGGGCGTTCAAGACGCCCGACCTGCGCAAGAAGCTGCTCTTCACGCTCGGCATCATCGTGGTCTACCGGCTCGGTACCCACATTCCCATTCCAGGCGTCGACTACAAGAACGTCCAGGAGTGCGTGGACCAGGCGTCCGGCAGCCAGGGCATCTTCGGCCTGGTCAACATGTTCAGCGGTGGCGCCCTGCTGCAGATCACGGTCTTCGCGCTCGGCATCATGCCGTACATCACGGCGAGCATCATTCTGCAGCTGCTGACCGTGGTGATCCCGCGCCTGGAAGCCCTCAAGAAGGAGGGCCAGGCCGGTACGGCGAAGATCACGCAGTACACCCGTTACCTGACCATCGCGCTCGCCATCCTTCAGGGCACCGGCCTGGTGGCCACCGCCCGCAGCGGCGCCCTCTTCTCCGGCTGCACCGTCGCCGGTCAGATCGTCCCCGACCAGGCGATCTTCACCACGGTCGTCATGGTGATCTGCATGACCGCCGGTACGGCCGTCGTCATGTGGCTCGGCGAGCTGATCACCGACCGCGGCATCGGCAACGGCATGTCGATCCTGATGTTCATCTCGATCGCCGCCACCTTCCCGTCCGCCCTGTGGGCCATCAAGAAGCAGGGCGACCTGGCCGACGGCTGGATCGAGTTCGGCACCGTCGTCGCGGTCGGCCTGGTCATGATCGGCCTCGTGGTCTTCGTGGAGCAGGCCCAGCGCCGCATCCCGGTGCAGTACGCGAAGCGCATGATCGGCCGCCGTTCCTACGGCGGTACGTCGACGTACATCCCGCTCAAGGTGAACCAGGCGGGCATCATCCCCGTCATCTTCGCCTCGTCGCTGCTGTACATCCCGGCGCTGATCGTTCAGTTCTCCGGCTCCACGGCCGGCTGGGCCACCTGGATCCAGAAGAACCTCGCCGATCCCGCCGCGGTGCCGCACATCGTCCTGTACTTCTTCCTGATCGTCTTCTTCGCCTTCTTCTACGTGGCCATCTCGTTCAACCCCGAGGAAGTCGCGGACAACATGAAGAAGTATGGTGGCTTCATCCCGGGCATCCGGGCTGGCCGACCGACCGCTGAGTATCTGAGCTACGTACTCAACCGGATCACCTGGCCGGGTTCGCTGTACTTGGGCCTGATCGCTCTCGTCCCGACAATGGCGTTGGCTGGTTTCGGGGCAAGCCAGAACTTCCCGTTCGGCGGTACCAGCATCCTGATCATCGTGGGTGTCGGTCTCGAGACGGTGAAGCAGATCGAGAGCCAGCTCCAGCAGCGCAATTACGAAGGGTTCCTCCGCTGATGCGAATCGTCCTCGTCGGGCCTCCTGGCGCCGGAAAGGGTACGCAGGCAACCCGCCTTGCCGAGACGCTGCACATCCCGCACATCTCCACGGGCGACCTGTTCCGCGCGAACATCAGCCAGCAGACCGAACTGGGCAAGCTCGCCAAGTCGTACATGGACGCCGGCAATCTCGTGCCGGACGAGGTCACCATCGCCATGGCGAAGGACCGCATGGAGCAGCCGGACGCCGAGGGCGGCTTCCTGCTGGACGGCTTCCCGCGCAACGTCTCTCAGGCCGAGGCGCTGGACGAGCTGCTCGAGACCGAGGACATGAAGCTCGACGCCGTGCTCGACCTGGAGGCCCCCGAGGCCGAGGTCGTGAAGCGGATCGCCGGCCGGCGGGTCTGCCGGAACAACTCGGCGCACGTCTTCCACGTGACGTACACGCCGCCGAAGAAGGAAGGCGTCTGCGACGTCTGCGGCGGCGAGCTGTACCAGCGGGACGACGACTCCGAGGAGACGGTCCGCAAGCGGCTGGAGGTCTACCACACGCAGACCGAGCCGATCATCGACTACTACAAGGCGCAGGGCCTGGTCGTCACCATCGCGGCGACCGGCCCCGTGGACGAGGTCACCGGCCGTGCGCTGGAGGCGCTCAAGCGCGACCAGTAGTTCTCAGCCTCGGCTCAGCCGCGGTCCCCAGCCCTGGGGGCCGCGGCTGAGCTGTGAGGTGGGGTGGGGCCGGTCCACCCCCGTATCGTTGGAAGCGTCCCGTTCCCCTCCGGTCCAGAAAGGCCGCAGTCCCCATGGTGCAGATCAAGAGCCCCGAGCAGATCGCCAAGATGCGTGAGGCGGGGCTGGTCGTAGCCGCCATCCACGCGGCCACCCGCGAGGCCGCCGTGCCCGGCGCCACGACCAAGGACCTGGACCAGGTCGCCCGCAAGGTGCTCGCGGAGCACGACGCCAAGCCGAACTTCCTCGGGTACGGCGGCTTCCCCGCGACCATCTGCACGTCCGTGAACGAGGTCGTCGTCCACGGCATCCCCTCCGACGACGTGGTCCTCAAGGACGGCGACGTCATCTCCATCGACTGCGGCGCGATCATCGACGGCTGGCACGGCGACGCGGCCTACACGGCCTTCGTCGGCTCCGGTCACTCCCCGGAGCTGGTCGAGCTGTCCCGGGTGACCGAGGAGTCGATGTGGGCGGGCATCGCGGCCATGAAGCAGGGCAACCGGCTCGTGGACGTCTCCCGGGCCATCGAGACGTACATCCGCCGCCAGCCGAAGCCCGGTGGCGGCAAGTACGGGATCATCGAGGACTACGGCGGCCACGGCATCGGCACCGAGATGCACATGGACCCGCACCTGCTGAACTACGTCGACCGCCGGCGCGGCAAGGGCCCGAAACTGGTCCCCGGCTTCTGCCTCGCCATCGAGCCGATGGTCTCCCTCGGCACCCCCCGCACGGAGGTCCTGTCGGACGACTGGACGGTCATCACGACGGACGGCACCTGGTCCTCCCACTGGGAGCACTCGGTCGCCCTCACGGACCAGGGGCCCTTGGTCCTGACATCTCCCGATGGCGGCAGGGCGAAGCTGGCGGAGCTGGGCGTCACGGCCGCGCCGGACCCCCTTGCATAACGATCTCGCATCCGGGGCAGACTTCCCCGTTTCGCCTTTCCGGGGCTGCTGACGTAGACTGACTCGTCGGCTCTCGTGCACCCGCATGTCTGCATGCGCTCGTATTCGGTGCGCAGGAGTCGATCAAGGTAGTCGATTCGAAGGGCGAAGCGTGGCCAAGAAGCAAGGTGCCATCGAGATCGAGGGCACTGTCGTCGAGTCTCTTCCGAACGCCATGTTCAAGGTCGAGCTCCAGAACGGCCACCAGGTCCTGGCACACATCAGCGGCAAGATGCGCATGCACTACATCCGCATCCTCCCTGACGACCGGGTCGTGGTGGAGCTGTCTCCGTACGACCTGACGCGTGGCCGGATCGTCTACCGGTACAAGTAGATCTTGCCCACGTCCCAGGCCGTCAGGCCCAGGGACCGCCGGCAACTGACCCGGAGAACCTCACACCCATGAAGGTCAAGCCGAGCGTCAAGAAGATCTGCGACAAGTGCAGGGTGATCCGCCGTCACGGTCGGGTCATGGTCATCTGCGACAACCCGCGCCACAAGCAGCGCCAGGGCTGACGCACGACCGTCCCTCCGCGATTCGCAGGACTTCGCGCGACGCGAGCTGAACATGTTCATACGCAGAACCCGGGCGCCCAGGCGTCCGACACCCCCGGTTCGGAGGCCGGGGACCCGATTCGTACCTCATACGGCGGCCGGGGACCGGTTCTGTGGAAGACCTCCGACAATCAACTGGAGCCATTGAATGGCACGCGTTTCCGGTGTTGACATCCCGCGCGAAAAGCGCGTCGAGATCGCCCTCACCTACGTGTTCGGCATTGGCCGGACCCTCTCGCAGCAGACGCTCGCCGCCACCGGCGTGGACCCGAACACCCGTGTTCGGGACCTCTCCGAGGAGCAGCTCGTCGCGATCCGCGAGTACGTCGACAACAACATCAAGACCGAGGGTGACCTCCGCCGCGAGGTCCAGGCCGACATCCGCCGCAAGGTCGAGATCGGTACCTACCAGGGTCTGCGTCACCGTCGTGGCCTGCCCGTCCGCGGTCAGCGCACCAGCACGAACGCCCGCACCCGCAAGGGCCCGCGTCGCGCCATCGCCGGCAAGAAGAAGCCGGGCAAGAAGTAGTCCGCAGCGGACTTCGCCGTCCAGCGGTCTTCGCTGTAGGACCGACCACCTCCCGTAGGAGAACGACATGCCCCCCAAGGGACGTCAGGGCGCGACCAAGAAGGTGCGCCGCAAGGAAAAGAAGAACGTCGCTCACGGCCACGCGCACATCAAGAGCACGTTCAACAACACGATCGTGTCCATCACGGACCCGACCGGCAACGTGATCTCCTGGGCCTCCGCCGGCCACGTCGGCTTCAAGGGCTCCCGGAAGTCCACGCCGTTCGCCGCGCAGATGGCCGCCGAGTCGGCTGCCCGCCGCGCCCAGGAGCACGGCATGCGCAAGGTCGACGTGTTCGTCAAGGGCCCGGGTTCCGGTCGTGAGACCGCCATCCGCTCCCTCCAGGCGACCGGCCTCGAGGTCGGCTCGATCCAGGACGTCACGCCCACCCCGCACAACGGCTGCCGTCCCCCGAAGCGCCGTCGCGTCTGATCTCGCTTCACCGCGACGTCGCTTCACCCGCTTCACCAGGGTTTCCGGGCGGTACGGCTCCTTCGGGTCGTATCGCCCGTACCCTTGCAGTACTGGTCGGGCGTCAAATAGCGGGCGCCCCTGACTGAAGGATCACCACATGCTGATCGCTCAGCGTCCCTCGTTGACCGAAGAGGTCGTCGACGAGTTCCGCTCCCGGTTCGTCATCGAGCCGCTGGAGCCGGGCTTCGGCTACACCCTCGGCAACTCCCTGCGTCGTACGCTCCTCTCCTCGATCCCCGGCGCTGCTGTCACCAGCATCCGGATCGACGGTGTCCTGCACGAGTTCACCACCGTGCCGGGCGTCAAGGAGGACGTCACCGACCTGATCCTCAACATCAAGCAGCTGGTCGTGTCGTCCGAGCACGACGAGCCCGTCGTGATGTACCTGCGCAAGCAGGGCCCGGGTCTGGTCACCGCCGCCGACATCGCGCCCCCGGCCGGTGTCGAGGTGCACAACCCCGACCTCGTCCTCGCCACGCTCAACGGCAAGGGCAAGCTGGAGATGGAGCTGACCGTCGAGCGCGGTCGCGGCTACGTCTCCGCCGTGCAGAACAAGCAGGTCGGTCAGGAGATCGGGCGCATCCCGGTCGACTCGATCTACTCGCCGGTTCTCAAGGTCACGTACAAGGTCGAGGCCACGCGTGTCGAGCAGCGGACCGACTTCGACAAGCTGATCGTCGACGTCGAGACCAAGCAGGCCATGCGTCCGCGCGACGCCATGGCGTCGGCCGGCAAGACCCTGGTCGAGCTGTTCGGTCTCGCCCGCGAGCTGAACATCGACGCCGAGGGCATCGACATGGGTCCGTCCCCGACGGACGCCGCGCTCGCCGCCGATCTGGCGCTGCCGATCGAGGAGCTGGAGCTCACCGTTCGGTCGTACAACTGCCTCAAGCGCGAGGGCATCCACTCCGTGGGTGAGCTCGTCGCCCGCTCCGAGGCCGACCTGCTGGACATCCGCAACTTCGGTGCGAAGTCCATCGACGAGGTCAAGGCCAAGCTCGCGGGTATGGGGCTTGCGCTGAAGGACTCGCCTCCCGGATTCGACCCGACCGCCGCCGCGGACGCCTTCGGCGCCGACGACGACGCGGACGCCGGGTTCGTGGAGACCGAGCAGTACTAAGAGCTCGGGCCTTCCGGTTCGTACTCGGGTGCGGGTGCGCTGTGCTTGATCGCGCAGTTCCCCGCGCCCCTTCCGGGCACGGTCCCGTCGGGACCTATGCCCGGATCTCCGACAGGCGACCGCCTGCTCGGATACTGACCTCGGTACCTGATACGGCCGGGGCAGACACCTAGGAGAAACACCATGCCGAAGCCCGCCAAGGGTGCCCGTCTGGGCGGCAGCGCCGCGCACGAGAAGCTGCTCCTCGCGAACCTCGCGAAGTCGCTCTTCGAGCACGGCAAGATCACGACCACCGAGGCGAAGGCCCGCCGCCTGCGCCCGTACGCCGAGCGTCTGGTCACCAAGGCGAAGAAGGGCGACCTTCACAACCGCCGTCAGGTGCTCCAGGTGATCACGGACAAGAGCGTCGTCCACACGCTCTTCACCGAGATCGGCCCGCGCTACGAGAACCGCCCCGGTGGTTACACGCGCATCACCAAGATCGGTAACCGCCGTGGCGACAACGCGCCCATGGCCGTCATCGAGCTGGTCGAGGCGCTGACCGTGGCGCAGCAGGCGACCGGTGAGGCCGAGGCCGCCACCAAGCGTGCCGCCAAGGACGCCGACGTTGCCGAGACCAAGGTCGACACGACCAAGGGCGACGAGGCTGCCGAGGCTCCCGCCGAGGAGTCGAAGGACGCCTAAGCGTCTGCCGGGGGCTGTGCGATTTCGGCTGCGGGTTCGTCGTGGCTTGTCGCGCAGTTCCCCGCGCCCCTTGAGGGCGTTGCGGGTCCGTCCCTTGTAAGGGGCGGACCCGCTTTTTGCGTACTTGAGAGGATCCTGGAGTGAGTGATGAAGTGGAGCCCGGGTTCGTCCGGGTGCGGTTGGATCTCTCCTATGACGGGAGCGAGTTCTCCGGGTGGGCCAAGCAGGCCGGGGGGCGGCGGACCGTGCAGGGCGAGATCGAGGACGCGCTGCGGACGGTCACGCGGTCGCCCAGGACGTACGAGCTGACCGTGGCGGGACGCACCGACGCCGGGGTGCACGCCCGGGGCCAGGTCGCCCACGTCGACCTGCCGCGCGAGGTGTGGGCCGAGCACCACGAGAAGCTGCTCAAGCGGCTCGCGGGGCGGCTGCCGAGGGACGTGCGGGTCTGGGCCCTGCGAGAGGCGCCCAGTGGGTTCAACGCCCGGTTCTCCGCGGTCTGGCGGCGCTACGCCTACCGGGTCACCGACAATCCGGGCGGCGTCGACCCGCTGCTGCGCGGTCACGTCCTGTGGCACGACTGGCCGCTCGACGTGGACGCCATGAACGAGGCCGCCCGCGGACTGCTCGGCGAGCACGACTTCGCCGCCTACTGCAAGAAGCGGGAGGGGGCCACCACCATCCGGACGCTTCAGGAGCTGAGCCTGGTGCGCGGGGAGGACGGGATCGTCACCGCCACCGTGCGGGCCGATGCCTTCTGCCACAACATGGTGCGCTCCCTCATCGGGGCGCTGCTGTTCGTCGGCGACGGCCACCGGGCGCCCGACTGGCCGGCGAAGGTGCTGGCCGCCGGGGTCCGCGACTCGGCGGTGCACGTCGTACGGCCGCACGGGCTGACGCTGGAGGAGGTCGGTTACCCGGCGGACGAGCTGCTCGCCGCCCGGAACAAGGAGGCCCGCAACAAGCGGTCCCTGCCCGGCGCCGGCTGCTGCTGATCAGCCCTCCGCCGCCGCCGACGCCTGGGCCTCGCCGCGCCCGCGGATCTGCCGGAAGGCGAACTCGGCGAGGTCGTCGCCGGCCCGGAAGACCTCCGTGGACTTCTCCGTGACGTCCTTGCCGCCGGTGGAGCCCGCGACGGTGAAGTAGGCGTAGCGGCCGTAGGAGTTGGTGGTGGAGCGGCAGACCGCGCCGGTGCAGAAGGACTTGACCCCGCCGCCGGACAGCGAGCGCACGATGCTCTTCTTGTCGGCCTGCTTCTTGGCCTTGGCGGCCTGCGCCTCGGTGTCGAAGACGGCCACGCCGACGGTCACGGCGGTGTCGCCCTGGGTGTACGTGACGCGGATCAGCCGGGTGCAGTCGTTGTCGTTCAGGACCTTCGGCAGCGAGCCCTGGACGGCGGAGCCGCAGGTGCGGGTGTCGGCCGTGGGGCCCTTCTTGTAGACCGTCTCGCCCATGGTCAGCTGCGTGCCGGGGAAGAGCAGGTCCGGGCTGAGCGGGGCCTTGTCCTTCTTGGCGCTGGCGACGAAGTCCTTCGGGTCCAGCGGCGGCGGGGCGCTGGTCGGCGCGAAGGAGGGGGCGGTGGCCGTCGCGCTCGGGATGTCGGCCGTCCCGGGCAGCTGCGAGGACGGACTGTCGGAGGCCTGGCCGGAGCCGTTCGCCGAGACCACGGCCACGGCGACGGCACCGGCTATCGCCACGGTGGCCAGCGCGCCCCCGCCGATGAGGAACAGCCTGCGGCGCTTGGCACGGGCCTCGGAGGCCTCGGCGAGGGCCGCCCAGTCCGGGGTGTTGTCGCTTTCACCACTGTTCCAGGGCTGCTGTTGCTGCTGCTGCGACTGCGGTGTCCAGGGATCCCACTGTGACTGAGGTCCCCCCTGCCCAAAGCTCATGGGGCGCATCTTAGACGGGCCGAGCGGCGTGCTGGTGCGCGTCCCCGGGGCCCGCAGCGCCTAGCGTTCCGTGCATGCGGACGGGCAAAAGCGACATCTCCGGGTGGTTGGTGCGGCCTGCGGGAGGGCACCTGTGGGCGGTTCTCGTGACCGTGCTGGCGGCCTGCGCGGCACACGCGGCACGGGTGACCTCGGACGGTGGCATGGACAACGCGATCGTCGTGCGGGCCGCCCGCACCTGGCTGGCCGGCGGCTCCCCGTACGACGATCCGCACTTCCTCTATTTTCCGAGCGCGGTCCTCGCCGCCGTCCCGCAGGCGCTGCTGCCCGGGGCCGTGCTGCGGGTGCTGGTCCCGTGCGCGGTGACGGCCCTGCTGGCGCTGGCCTGGGCGTGTGCGCTGCGGCTGCACCGCGTGCCGCTCGGCAGCCGGCTCGCGGTCCTCGGGCTGACCGGGCTCGCGGTGGGCTTCGCGCCGTTCGGGCACCTGGTGCGGCTCGGCAACTGGACGGTCACGGCGACCGTGGCGCTCCCGCTGTCCCTGCTGCTGGCGAGCCGGGGCCGGTGGACCGCGGCGGGCGCGGTGGTCGGCGCGGCGGTCGCGCTCAAGCCGCTGCTCGCGCCCGTCCTGCTGCTCTTCCTGTTCGCCGGGCGGTGGCGGGCCCTGGCGGCGGCCGTCCTGGTGCCCACGCTGGCCTCCGGCGCGGCGGCGCTGGCGATGCCCGACCCGGCCGGCTTCTTCACCCGCACCCTGCCTTTCCTGCTGCACGGCGACGACGGCTTCGTACGGCTCTACGAGGCCTCCCCGGCGGCCGTGCTGCCCCGGCTGGGGGTGCCGCAGGGGCTCGCGCAGGGGCTCGCGGTGGCGGCGGCCTGCGCCGGGGTGCTCTGCGCGTACCGGCGCTGGCGCCGCGGGGACCCCGGTCCGCTGCGGCTCGCGGAGACCGGCGCCGGACTGATGCTCTCGGCGTTCCTCGTCTCCCGGCCCTCCTACGACCACTACCTCCTGGTCGCCCTGCCGCTGCTGCTCGCCGGGCTGCCGTACGGTGGATCGGTGGCCCGCGGGGTGTGGTTCTGGATCTCCCTGGTGCCTCAGGTACCGGGGCTGACCTGGCCCTGGCTGGATTCGGAGCGGCGCCGGGCCTTCCGGGACGCGTTCACCCTGTGCGTGCTCGCGGTGACGGTGGCGCGGCAGGGCCGGTCCGGTGTGCCGGACGCCGGCGGCCGGGTTCCGTCCGGGCGGTCGCCGGAGCCCGCGCGGGCCCCGGCGACCCCGTTTTGACCCGGCCGTGGGCGCCCGGGTATTCTGCACAGTCGTATGTGTATTGGCTTGCTCATTCTCACGTGAGGGGCCCTTACACCGGTCCACCGGGACCGATGACCAGCGACCAGCACGCGGTATGCGTCACCGCGGTGCGGTCAGGGCTGTCGTGATCGTCTTCGGTGACCATGTCAGGACCACTCACTGAAGAAGCGAAGGCTACGAACCGTGCGTACGTACAGCCCCAAGCCCGGCGATGTGACGCGCCAGTGGCACGTCATCGACGCTCAGGACGTCGTCCTGGGTCGTCTGGCCACCACTGCGGCCTCCATCCTGCGCGGCAAGCACAAGCCGATCTACGCGCCCCACGTCGACACCGGTGACTTCGTCATCATCATCAACGCCGACAAGGTGCACCTCTCCGGCAACAAGCGGACCCAGAAGATGGCGTACCGCCACTCCGGCTACCCGGGCGGTCTGCGCTCCGTCCGCTACGACGAGCTCCTGGACAAGAACCCCGAGAAGGCCATCGAGAAGGCCGTCAAGGGCATGCTTCCCAAGAACTCGCTGGGCCGTCAGATGCTCTCGAAGCTGAAGGTCTACAAGGGTGACCAGCACCCGCACGGCGCGCAGCAGCCGCAGCCGTTCGAGATCACCCAGGTCGCGCAGTAGTTCCGGCCACCCCCTAAGACTGAAGAGAATCTGAGGAGCATCGTGGCCGAGACCACTGCCGAGCAGCCGCTCGAAGAGATCGACATCGACAGCTACACCACCGAGTCCGAGGTCCCCGTCGAGGGTGAGTACACCTCGGAGTCCATGGCCTCCGCCTTCGGCGAGCCCCAGCCGGCCGCCGGCCTGGGCCGTCGCAAGAACGCCATCGCCCGCGTCCGGATCGTCCCGGGCACCGGCAAGTGGAAGATCAACGGCCGCACCCTTGAGGACTACTTCCCCAACAAGGTGCACCAGCAGGAGGTCAACGAGCCCTTCAAGGTGCTCGAGCTGGACGACCGTTACGACGTCATCGCCCGCATCGCCGGTGGCGGTGTCTCCGGCCAGGCCGGCGCGCTCCGTCTCGGTGTCGCCCGCGCCCTGAACGAGGCCGACGTCGACAACAACCGCGGTCCGCTCAAGAAGGCCGGCTTCCTCAAGCGCGACGACCGTGCGGTCGAGCGCAAGAAGGCCGGTCTGAAGAAGGCCCGCAAGGCTCCGCAGTACAGCAAGCGCTAAGTCGCACCGGCTGTACTCCGAACGCCCCGGCGGCACGCCACTGTGCTGCCGGGGCGTTCGTTTATCCCCGTCGTTGGGCGTATAACGGCACAAGACGTTCAAGCGTTCAGAAGCTGAAATGCTTGTGTTCGGAATTGACGTTTCCTCAGGAGGACAAGTGGGACGACTCTTCGGCACGGACGGCGTGCGCGGCGTCGCCAACGCGGATCTGACGGCCGAGCTGGCGCTCGGACTCTCCGTGGCCGCGGCGCACGTACTGGCCGAGGCGGGCACCTTCGCCGGACACCGGGCGACCGCGGTGGTGGGCCGGGATCCGCGCGCCTCCGGCGAGTTCCTGGAAGCCGCCGTCGTCGCGGGTCTGGCCAGCGCCGGCGTGGACGTGCTTCGGGTCGGCGTGCTGCCGACGCCCGCGGTCGCCCACCTCACCGGCGCGCTCGGCGCCGACCTCGGCGTGATGCTCTCCGCCAGCCACAACGCCATGCCCGACAACGGCATCAAGTTCTTCGCCCGCGGCGGCCACAAGCTCGCCGACGAGCTGGAGGACCGGATCGAGTCCGTCTACGCGGAGCACCGCACCGGCGCCCCCTGGGACCGCCCGACCGGCGCCGGCGTGGGCCGGGTGCGGGACTACGACGAAGGGCTCGACCAGTACGTCGCCCACCTCGTCGGCGTGCTGCCGAACCGGCTCGACGGACTGAAGATCGTCCTCGACGAGGCGCACGGCGCGGCCTCCCGGGTCTCGCCCGAGGCGTTCGCGCGGGCCGGTGCCGAGCTGGTCACCATCGGCGCGGTGCCCGACGGCCTCAACATCAACGACGGCTGCGGCTCCACCCACCTCGACCTGCTCAAGGCCGCCGTCGTCGAGCACGGCGCCGACCTGGGCATCGCCCACGACGGCGACGCCGACCGCTGCCTCGCCGTGGACCACACCGGCGCGGAGGTGGACGGCGACCAGATCCTCGCCGTGCTCGCGCTGGCCATGCGGGAGCGGGAGGCGCTGCGTTCGGACACGGTCGTCGCGACGGTCATGTCCAACCTGGGCTTCAAGCTCGCCATGGAGCGCGAGGGCATCCGGTTCGTGCAGACCGGCGTCGGCGACCGGTACGTCCTGGAGGAGATGAAGGAGCACGGCTACGCCCTCGGCGGCGAGCAGTCCGGGCACGTCATCATCCTCGACCACGCCACCACCGGTGACGGCACGCTGACCGGGCTGATGCTGGCGGCGCGGGTCGCGCAGACCGGCCGCTCGCTGCGCGAGCTGGCGGGGGTCATGGAGCGGCTGCCGCAGGTGCTGATCAATGTGCCGGACGTGGACAAGTCGCGGGTGACGACCTCTGCCGAGTTGGCGACGGCGGTCTCCGAGGCGGAGCGGGAGCTGGGCAGTACCGGGCGGGTGTTGTTGCGGTCGTCCGGGACCGAGCCGCTGGTGCGGGTCATGGTCGAGGCGGCGGACATCGAGCAGGCTCGGTCTGTTGCCGGGCGGCTGGCGGATTCCGTCAAGTCGGCGCTGGGGTAGTTCGCGGGGCCGGGTTCGGGGTGGGGGTTCTGTTCGTCGCGGGCTGCGGGTTCGTCGTGGCTTGTCGCGCAGTTCCCCGCGCCCCTAGGTGGGCTTCCCTGTCCGGCGTCGTTGGGTTGCCCACAGGGCCTTCTGGGCGAGCAGGGTCAGGGTGCCGGCCAGGATGATGGCGACCAGGTTGAGCACGAGCTGCTCGCTCGAGCGCAACGCCTGGTGGGTGTCGTCGTAGAAGAGGGCCACGGCCGCGTTCGCGGCCGCCGGGACGGTCGTCACCGAGATGGCGACGCCGACCAGCGCACCCGACTTGGCGGACGTCAGGGACAGCGTCCCCGCGGCCCCGGCCAGGACCGCCACCACGAACGAGAACCAGTCGGGGGCGTAGACGAACCCGGTGTTGGGGCGGTCGCCCTCCAGCCTGGCCTCGCTGAACAGGTTGAACGCGTCCATCATCCAGCTGAAGCCCACCGTCACCGCCATCGCCACCGCGAAGCCCACCAGCAGGGCGGTCAGTGAGCGCAGGGCCAGCCGCGGGGCCCGTTGGACGATCGCGGTGCAGACGCCGGCCAGGGGGCCGAACTCCGGGCCGACCGCCATCGCGCCCACGATCAGGATCGCGTTGTCCAGCACCACACCGCAGGCCGCGATCATCGTGGCCAGCGTGATGAAGGCGACGTACGTGACGGAGAGGGTCGACTCCTCGTGCGTCGCCTCCTCCAACTGCTCCCACAGCACCGCGTCGGCGGGCTCGCCCGGGGCGTCCTTCTCCGCCTTGTCGGCGCGCTCGGAGAGGGAGAGGTCGATGTTCTCCGCGGTGATGGCGCCGCAGCTGTCGATGCCCAACGACCGCAGGCCGCCGATGAGTTCGTCGCCCGCCTCGCGGGCCACGTCGCACATGACGACGTCCCCCTCGGGTTCGCGGGCGACGCCAGGCAGGACGACGAGATGAGTGGTGCCGACGGTACGGTCGATCAGTCGGACCACCTCGTCGGTCCGGTCGGCCGGGGTGATCAGGCGCAGATGCAGCATCCGGTATTTCTACCGTCGACCGGGCCCCGCGTCACAGCTTGCGCAGACTGAGGCGCTGCACCTTGTGGTCGGGGCCCTTGCGCAGGACGAGGGTGGCCCGGCCCCGGGTGGGGGCCACGTTCTCCACCAGGTTGGGCTTGTTGATGGTGCGCCAGGTGGTGCGGGCGTAGTCGAGGGCCTCCTCCTCCGACACCTGGGTGTACTTGCGGAAGTACGAGGACGGGTTCTGGAAGGCGGTCTCGCGCAGCTTCCGGAAGCGGCTGAGGTACCAGTGCTCGATGTCCTCGGTGCGGGCGTCGACGTACACGCTGAAGTCGAAGTAGTCGGCGAGCCCGACCCTGGTGCGGCCGTCCTTGCCGGGCAGCGCGGGCTGGAGCACGTTGAGGCCCTCGACGATCAGGATGTCGGGGCGGCGGACGACGAGCTTCTGGTCCGGGACGATGTCGTAGATGAGGTGGGAGTACACGGGTGCCGTGACCTCCGCCTTGCCCGCCTTGATGTCGGCGACGAAGCGGGTCAGGGCCCGGCGGTCGTAGGACTCGGGGAAGCCCTTGCGGGACATCAGGCCGCGTTGCTCCAGCTCCCGCGTCGGCAGCAGGAAGCCGTCGGTCGTGACCAGTTCGACGCGCGGGTGCTCGGGCCAGCGGGACAGCAGCGCCTGGAGCAGGCGGGCGACGGTGGACTTGCCGACCGCGACCGAGCCGGCGACCCCTATGACGAACGGGGTGCCGGACTGGGAGCCCTGCGCGCCGAGGAAGGTGTTCAGGGCGCCGCGCAGGCCGTCGGTGGCGCCGACGTAGAGGTTGAGGAGCCGGGACAGCGGGAGGTAGATGTCCCGCACCTCGTCGAGGTCGATGACGTCGCCGAGGCCGCGCAGCTTCTCGACCTCCTCGGCGGTCAGCGGCAGCGGCGTCTTCTCGCGCAGCGCGCTCCACTCGGTGCGGGTGAGGTCGACGTAGGGAGTCGCCTCCGGCCGGTGCCGGTGGGCGCTCCGCGGTATCGAGGGGACCGGAGAGATCACAGTCCATTGTTAACGGAGTTTGAACGGGGCGGCAGGTGGGCTGTGTCACGCCCGCTCCGGCCCTCCCGGCGGAGATCACGTGGGCGTCACGGTCGGGTATCGGGTGGCGCAGTCCTGATCACCTGTCAGTCAGCTGTGTCTACAGTCATCGCACGTTTGTGCGGATGCGTGTCCTGACGCCTGTGTGGACCTTCGAGGACATCCGCCATCTTGAAGAAAGAGCCCGACGTGAGACTGACCGTCATCCGCCGTACCGCGCTCGCGGCCTCCGCCGCCGCCCTGGCCCTGCTCGTCACCGCCTGCGGGTCCTCCGACGACGGTGGCGACGGCAGCGGCGGCAAGGCGTCCGGCGACGGCAAGGACGCGGGCGGCGCGGCCGCTTCCGCGGCTCCGGCGCTCACCGCGGCCGAGCTGGAGAAGGCGGCCCTGACGCAGGCGGACGTCAAGAACGGCAAGGTCACCAAGGTGTCGGCGGCGGACGACGTGGCCAAGGACAAGGTGAAGGGCGACAAGGCGGAGTGCGAGCCGCTCGCCTTCGCCGAGACCGGCGTCCCCCTGGGCGAGCCCGCGGCGGCCGTCAAGCGGAGCTGGACCGAGGGTCCGAAGAAGCCGTCCGGTGACGCGGGCACCGAGGAGGCCATCGGCGCCGCGTTCGACCTGGACAAGGCGCTGGTGACGCTGGCGACCTACGACGACGGCGGTGCCGAGGCGGTGCTGAAGGACGTGAAGGAGGCGGCCGGCGCTTGCGCCGGCGGCTTCACCTTCACCGCAATGGGTGAACCGGCCAAGATCGCCAAGGTGGCGCAGGGAGAGGCGGCCGGCGGGGCGGACGAGTCCGTCGCCATGACGATGACGATGGTCGGGGAGGACGGTGACGAGTTCCCGGTGAAGGTGTCCGTCACCCGCAAGGGCTCCACCGTCGCCACCTTCACCGTCCTCAATCTGGCCGCCGCCGGCACCGGCAAGGACTTCCCGTTCCCCACGGAGATCAGCGACGCGCAGCTCGCCAAGCTGGGCTGAATCCGGCCGCCGGGGTCTTCGTACCCCGGCGGGAATTTCCGATTTCGGGCACGACAAGCCCGGTTCGGGATCGAATCTGATCGTAGGCTGCCGGTCATGTGCGGAATCGTGGGATACGTGGGGTCGCAGTCGGCGCTCGATGTCGTGATGGCCGGACTGAAGCGGCTCGAGTACCGGGGATACGACTCGGCGGGCGTGGCCGTGCTCGCGGACGGCGGCCTCGCCACCGCGAAGCGGGCCGGCAAGCTCGTCAACCTCGACAAGGAACTGTCCGAACACCCGCTGCCGTCCGCCGCGACCGGCATCGGCCACACCCGCTGGGCCACCCACGGCGGCCCCACCGACACCAACGCCCACCCGCACCTCGACAACGCGGGACGGGTGGCCGTGGTGCACAACGGCATCATCGAGAACTTCGCGCCTCTGCGGGCCGAGCTGGCCGAGCGCGGCCACGAACTGCCCTCCGAGACCGACACCGAGGTCGTCGCCCACCTGCTCGCCGAGGAGTTCTCCGCCTGCGCCGACCTCGCCGAGGCGATGCGGCTGGTGTGCCGTCGGCTGGAGGGCGCCTTCACCCTGGTCGCGGTGCACGCGGACGCGCCGGACGTGGTCGTCGGCGCCCGCCGCAACTCGCCGCTGGTGGTGGGCGTGGGGGAGGGCGAGTCCTTCCTCGCCTCGGACGTGGCGGCCTTCATCGCGCACACCCGGGACGCCCTGGAGCTGGGCCAGGACCAGGTCGTCGAACTGCGCCGGGACGGTGTGACGGTCACCGGCTTCGACGGCAGCCCCGCCGAGGTCCGCTCGTACCACGTCGACTGGGACGCCTCGGCCGCCGAGAAGGCCGGCTACGACTACTTCATGCTCAAGGAGATCGCCGAGCAGCCCAAGGCGGTCGCCGACACCCTGCTGGGCCGCATCGACGGGTCCGGCACGCTGAGCCTGGACGAGGTGCGCATCCCGCCGGGGGTGCTGCGCGAGGTCGACAAGGTCGTCATCGTCGCCTGCGGTACGGCCTTCCACGCCGGGCTGATCGCCAAGTACGCCATCGAGCACTGGACGCGGGTCCCCTGCGAGGTGGAGCTGGCCAGCGAGTTCCGCTACCGCGACCCGATCCTCGACCAGCAGACGCTGGTCGTCGCGATCTCCCAGTCCGGCGAGACCATGGACACCCTCATGGCCCTGCGCCACGCCCGCGAGCAGGGCGCCAAGGTGCTGGCCATCTGCAACACCAACGGCTCCACCATCCCGCGCGAATCCGACGCGGTGCTCTACACGCACGCGGGACCCGAGGTCGCCGTCGCCTCCACCAAGGCGTTCCTCACCCAGCTGGTCGCCTGCTACCTGGTCGCCCTCTACCTCGGGCAGGTGCGGGGGACCAAGTACGGCGACGAGATCCGCGACGTCGTCCGCGACCTCTCGCGGATCTCCGGCGCGGTCGAGCGGGTGCTGGAGACCATGGAGCCCGTGCGCGAGCTGGCGCGCTCCCTCGCCCACAAGAACACGGTGCTGTTCCTGGGCCGGCACGTCGGGCACCCGGTCGCCCTCGAAGGCGCGCTGAAGCTCAAGGAGTTGGCGTACATGCACGCCGAGGGCTTCGCCGCGGGCGAGCTGAAGCACGGGCCGATCGCGCTGATCGAGGAGGACCTGCCGGTCGTCGTGGTCGTGCCGTCGCCGCGCGGGCGCTCCGTTCTGCACGACAAGATCGTGTCCAACATCCAGGAGATCAGGGCCCGGGGCGCCCGCACCATCGTGATCGCCGAGGAGGGCGACGAGGCGGTCGTCCCGTACGCCGACCACCTGGTCCGCATCCCGGCCACGCCGACCCTGCTCCAGCCGCTGGTGGCGACGGTGCCGTTGCAGGTCTTCGCGTGCGAGCTGGCGACGGCCCGGGGCAACGAGGTGGACCAGCCGCGGAACCTGGCGAAGTCCGTGACGGTGGAGTGATTCAGCGGCGCCTCAGCGGGCGGGGGCGGGCAGCACGGTGACGACCCGGAAGCGTTCCAGCACCGCCGGCGTCGTGTCGTCCACGGTGAACTCCGGGTCGTCCAGGGCCGCGCGCATCTCCTCGCCGTGCCAGAACCCCTCGTGGCCCGCCCGCCACTCGGCCACGCTGGTGTATCCCTCGCCCTCGTCCACCGCGTGGGCGAGATCCACCTCGCCGAGCGGGACCACGCGTACGTCGGTCACCTCGACGACGGCCACCGGGCGCTCGTGCGAGTCGACGAGCACCCCGCGGTCGCCGGCCCGCGGCAGCGGCTCGTCCTCGTGCTCGTAGTCGAGGAGCAGGCCGGTCGTGGAGGTCTTCGACCCGTCGAGCACCGCCGCGACGAGCCGGTCGCGCAGGGGCCCGGGGAAGCCGAACTCGACCTTGGGCAGCGAGCCGGGGTCCACGGGCACGGGGTCCTGACCGGGGATCATGCGGCCACCCTACTCAGGGCGGGGCGCCGGGTGGGGCGCTCGGCCTTCTGGGCCGCCTTCCGGGAGTACGCCCCCCCGCTCAGCCCTCCTGCACGTCCCGCCACGCCCGTGGGATCGCCGCCGCCACGTCGTGCGCCCCCACCGGTGCCCCCCGAGCCGCGAAGCGGCCCGCCAGGCCGTGCAGGTACGCCGCCGTGCTCCCCGCGTCCAGGGCCGACAGCCCCGCTGCCAGCAGGGAGCCCGCGAGCCCGGAGAGCACGTCCCCGCTCCCGGCCGTCGCGAGCCACGACGTGCCCGTCGGGTTGACCCGGACCGGCCCGCCGTCCGCCCCCGCCACCACCGTCGTCGAGCCCTTCAGCAGCACCGTCGCCCCGTACCGCGCCGCCAGTTCCCGCGCCGAGGCCAGCCGCGCCCCCTCGACCTCCTCCCGGCCCACCCCGAGCAGCGCGGCCGCCTCCCCGGCGTGCGGCGTCATCAACGTCGCCGCCGTGCGTGCCCGCACCGCGTCCGCGTCGGCCAGCCGCAGCCCGTCCGCGTCGATCAGCACCGGCACCTCGGCCGCCAGCACCTCGGCCACCGCCCCCGCGTCGTCACCGGCGCCCGGTCCGACCACCCACGCCTGGACCCGCCCCGCCCGCTTCGGGCCCCCTTCGGATACGAGCGTCTCCGGGAAGCGGGCGATCACCGCGTCCCCCGCCGGACCCACGTACCGCACCGCCCCGGCCCCGCCCCGCAGCGCACCGGCGACGGCGAGCACCGCCGCGCCCGGATAACGGGCCGACCCGGCGGCGACCCCCACGACCCCCCGCCGGTACTTGTCGCTCTCCGCGCCCGGCACCGGCAGCAGCCGGGCCACGTCCGCGTGCTGGAGCGCCTCCAGCTCGGCCGCCTCACCCGGCAGCGGCAGCCCGATGTCGACCAGCCGCACCGAACCGGCGTACTCACGGGCCGGATCGACCAGCAGGCCCGGCTTGTGCGCCCCGAAGGTGACCGTCAGATCGGCGCGGACCGCGGCCCCCCGCACCTCCCCGGTGTCCGCGTCGACCCCGCTCGGCAGGTCGACGGCGACGACGGCGGCCCGGGACCGCGCGGCCGCGTCCGCGAGCGGCACCGCCTCCTCCCGCAACCCGCCCTTGCCGCCGATCCCGACGATCCCGTCGACGACCAGGTCGGCCCGCGTGACCAGCTCCACGGCCGACCCGGCACCGGTCCCCGCCACCGTCCGGCCACCCGCCCGGCGCAACGCGGCCAGCCCCGGTCCGTGCGCGCGGTCCGGCGCCAGCAGCACCGCCGTCACCCCCGCCCCCCGCCGGGCCAGCCGCGCCCCGGCGTACAGGGCGTCACCGCCGTTGTCCCCGCTGCCGACCAGCAGCACCACCCGGCTGCCGTAGACCCGGCCCGCCACCCGTCCGAGCACCTCGGCGCAGGCGGCGGCCAGCCCGGCGGCGGCCCGTTGCATCAACGCCCCCTCCGGCAGCCGTGCCATCTCCTGGCGTTCCGCCGTCCTGACCGTCTCCACGCTGTACGCAGTCCGCATGCCGTCGAGTCTTCCCCGTACACCCGGAACACGCACGAGCCCGGCGCCCGCGATGTGCGGGACAGTTGTCCCATGGGCGACGAGGAGACGGCACAGGTCATGACCTCGCTGGGGACCCGCCTGCGAGCGATCCGGCAGGCCCGCGGGCTCACCCTGGCGCAGCTCGCCACGGCCACCGGCGTCTCCGTGAGCACGCTGTCCCGGCTGGAGTCGGGGCACCGGGAGCCCGGACTGCGGCACCTGCTGCCGCTGGCCAGGGCCCACCGCCTGCCCCTGGACGAACTGGTCGGCTCCAGCACCGGCGACCCCCGCGTCCATCCCCGGCCCTTCACCCGGCACGGCCAGACCTGGGTCCCGCTCACCCGGAACCCGAACGACGGGCTGCACGCCTACAAGCAGATCCTCCCCGCCCCGGCCGTCCCGCGGACCCCGGGGAGCCCGCGCCCCGAACAGGGGGCCCACGAGGGCCACGAGTGGCTCTACGTCCTCTCCGGCCGGCTGCTCCTCGCCCTCGGCGACCACGACCTCGTCCTGACGGCCGGCGAGACCGCGGAGTTCGACACCCGCGTCCCGCACGGCATCGCCAACGCGGGGGACCGGCCGGTCGAGTGGATCGCCCTGTACGGCGCCCAGGGCGAGCGCATGCACATCCGGGTCCGGCCGACCGGGGCCGGGCCCAGGAACCCCTGACGGCACCTGGAGATCCGTGGAGGAGGCGCTAGCCCTCCGCGATCACCACCGCCGAGGCCACCCCCGCGTCATGGCTCAGGGACACGTGCCACGACGCCACCCCCAGTTCCGCCGCCCGCGCCGCCACCGTCCCCGTCACCCGCAGCCGCGGCCGGCCGCTGTCCTCGACGTACACCTCGGCGTCCGTCCAGAGCAGGCCGGCCGGCGCGCCCAGCGCCTTGGCCAGCGCCTCCTTCGCCGCGAAGCGGGCGGCGAGCGAGGCGACGCCCCGGCGCTCCCCGCTCGGCAGCCGCAACTCGCTCTCCAGGAAGAGCCGCTCCGCCAGGGCCGGTGTGCGCTCCAGCGACGCCCCGAACCGCTCGATCTCGGCCACGTCGATCCCGACCCCGATGATGCTCATGCCGGGCACCCTAACCACTGCCGGCCGCCGCCCGGCGGTGACGCCGGGCACACGGCGACGGCCGGGGGCTCTGAGAGACTGTGGGCACGATGAGTGAGACAGCTGCTCGGCGGGACGCGGTACTGCGGGCCCGGGCCGAGATCGACCTGGCCGCCCTGCGGGCCAACGTCCGCGCCCTGCGCGAACGGGCCCCCGGGGCGGCTCTCATGGCCGTCGTCAAGGCCGACGGATACGGCCACGGCGCGGCACCCTGCGCCCGCGCGGCCGTCGAGGCGGGCGCGACCTGGCTGGGCACGGCCACTCCACAGGAGGCGCTCGCCCTGCGCGCGGAGGCCGGACTGCCGGACGACGTACGGATCATGTGCTGGCTGTGGACGCCGGGCGGCCCCTGGCGGGAGGCCGTCGAGGCCGGTCTCGACGTCTCCGTCAGCGCCCTGTGGGCCCTGACCGAGGTCACCGCGGCGGCACGGCTCGCCGGGCGCCCCGCGCTCGTGCAGCTCAAGGCCGACACCGGGCTCGGCCGGGGCGGCTGCCAGCCGGGCGCGGACTGGGCGGAACTGGTCCGTGAGGCCCTGCGCGCCGAGGCCGAGGGCCTGCTCCGGGTCACCGGGCTCTGGTCGCACTTCGCCTGCGCCGACGAGCCCGGGCACCCCTCCATCGCCGCCCAGCTCACCCTCTTCCAGGAGATGACCGCGTACGCCGAGCGGCAGGGCGTACGCCCCGACGTGCGGCACATCGCCAACTCGCCCGCCACGCTCACCCTCCCCGAGGCCCACTTCGACCTGGTGCGGCCCGGCATCGCGATGTACGGCGTCTCGCCCAGCCCCGAGATCGGCACCCCCGCCGACCTCGGACTGCGGCCCGTGATGACGCTGACCGCCGCGCTGGCCCTGATCAAGCAGGTCCCGGGCGGCCACGGCGTCAGCTACGGGCACCACTACACGACCCCCGGCGACACCACCCTCGGTCTCGTCCCCCTCGGCTACGCGGACGGCATCCCGCGCCACGCCTCCTCCACCGGCCCCGTCCTGGTCGACGGCAAGTGGCGCACCGTCGCGGGGCGGATCGCGATGGACCAGTTCGTCGTCGACCTCGGTGGCGACCGGCCCGAACCGGGCGCCGAAGCGGTGCTGTTCGGGCCCGGCGACCGCGGCGAACCCACCGCCGAGGACTGGGCGCAGGCGGCGGGAACCATCGGGTACGAGATCGTCACCCGGATCGGATCCCGCGTCCCGCGCGTCTATGTGAACGAGTGACGCGTCGGTCCACCCGGTGGCGCGCGTGACGCGCGTTCAGGTGAATCGGCAACCAGTGGGTATCCGCACAGCGGCCCGGCGAAGAGGAGCGGTGTACGTGAGCGAGAGCAACGCGGAGGCCGTCGCGTCGGCCGTCGCCTCCGCCACGGAAGCGGCCACCGAGGCCGCCGCCGGCGGCTGGCGCAGGGCGACCGGCATCGCCGGCGTCGCCATAGGCGTGGTCGCGGCGGGCGCGGCGGCCGGTGTGGCGATAGAGCGGCTGACGGTCGGCCGCGGGATGCGCCAGAAGGCCCGGCTCGCCCTGGACTCGGCGGGACCGTACGGCGGACTGCGCGGCAACCCCGGCAAGGCGTACGCCGACGACGGCACCGAGCTGTACTACGAGGTCGACGACGTCGAACCGGCCGCGGAGTCCGCGCTCACCCGGCGCAGACGGCGCCTGTTCGGCCGCAAGGAGCCCGCGGAGGTGACCGTCGTCTTCAGCCACGGCTACTGCCTCAACCAGGACTCCTGGCACTTCCAGCGGGCCGCCCTGAGGGGCGTCGTGCGCACCGTGCACTGGGACCAGCGCAGCCACGGCCGGTCCGCGCGGGGCGTGGCCCAGGGGCGGGACGGCCGCCCGGTCACCATCGAGGAGCTGGGCCGGGACCTGAAGGCGGTCATCGACGCGGCCGTGCCCGAGGGGCCGATCGTGCTGGTCGGGCACTCCATGGGCGGCATGACCGTGATGGCCCTGGCCGACGCGTTCCCCGACCTGGTCCGCGAGCGGGTCGTCGGCGTCGCCCTGGTAGGCACCTCCTCCGGCCGGCTCGGCGAGGTCAACTTCGGGCTGCCGGTGGCCGGTGTCAACGCGGTCCGGCGGGTGCTGCCGGGCGTGCTGAAGGCGCTGGGGCAGCGCGCCGAGCTGGTGGAGAAGGGGCGGCGGGCGACGGCGGACCTGTTCGCCGGGATCATCAAGCGGTACTCCTTCGCCACCCGGGACGTCGACCCGGCCGTGGCCCGTTTCGCCGAGCGGATGATCGAGTCGACGCCGATCGACGTGGTCGCCGAGTACTACCCGGCCTTCAACGACCACGACAAGACCGAGGCCCTCGCCCACTTCGCCGGCCTGCCGGTCCTGGTGCTGGCGGGGGTGCGGGACCTGGTGACGCCCAGCGAGCACAGCGAGGCGATCGCGGGCCTGCTGCCGGACGCGGAGCTGGTGCTGGTCCCCGACGCGGGGCACCTGGTGATGCTGGAGCACCCGGAGCTGGTCACGGACCGTCTGGCCGACCTGCTCGCCCGCGCGGGCGCGGTGCCGGCAGCGGCTACCGTGGATGGCTATGGAAGCACCAGCAGCAGCGCGGGGCCCGGCTGAGCCCGACCGGCCCGCCTCCGAGACCGAGATCACCGTCACCTCCCCCGAGCAGATGCGGGAACTGGGCCGCAGGCTCGCCAAGCTGCTGCGCGCCGGTGACCTGGTGATGCTCAGCGGGGAGCTGGGCGCGGGCAAGACGACGCTGACCCGGGGGCTCGGTGAGGGCCTGGGGGTGCGCGGCGCCGTCACCTCCCCGACCTTCGTGATCGCCCGCGTACACCCCTCGCTGGGTGACGGCCCGCCGCTCGTCCACGTGGACGCCTACCGGCTGTCCGGCGGTCTGGACGACATGGAGGACCTCGACCTGGACGTCTCGCTGCCCGACTCGGTGATCGTCGTGGAGTGGGGCGAGGGCAAGGTCGAGGAGCTGACCGACGACCGGTTGCAGCTGTGGATCCACCGCGCCGTCGGCGACACCACGGACGAGGTGCGGCACGTGACGGTGACCGGCGTCGGCGCGCGCTGGGCCGAGGCCGACACGAGCGTGCTCGCGGGCTGAGCGCGGCCCCGGCGGAAGCCACCGGGGATGTTCCGACAAAGCGTCGGCAAAATATTGCGTTCCGGGTCTTGCGCGTGGTCACATGGTACCCAGCTCGTGGTTAGGCATGCCTAACCACGCCCGCCCCCGACCTTCAGGAGGCGTCCATGTCCCAGACCGAGCCGCAGGCCCGCCGCCGGCCGCAGTCGTCCGCGCTCAGCGGGGTGCCCATGAGTGAACTGCTGGCGTCCTGCGCCGCCGCCGCGGCGGTCTCGACGCCGCCGCGCGCACCCGAACCCGAGGCCCGCGGGCCCCTCCGGGAGCACCGCGAGGCCGCCTGACCCGCCAAGGGCCCGCGCCTCAGGGAACGACGACGACCGGCTGCCCGATCGTCGCGAACCGCCACATCGCGTCGCCGTCCGCACGCGACTCCCGGATGCCGCCGGTGCGCTCGCCCGGATCGGGCTTCGCCGTCGAGCCGTCGAGCGCCGCGCTGAACCCGATCACCACGCCCGCGGTGCTGGTGAAGCGCACGACGTGCTCGACCGGGACGCCGTCGGACCCGGTGACCCGGTTGGACCTGGAGGTGACCGCGTAGGTGCCCGGCGCCGGGTCGACCGAGCTGGGTGTGACCCGGAAGGTGCGCGCCACCTTGCCGCCCGCGCCGACCAGCCACACCCGGTCGTCGTCCACCGAGTACACCACCCGTTCACCCTGCCCGGACCCGGTCGGCAGTGCCTCCGGGTGCCTGCGGTCGCGCGGTGCCTTGGAGGCGCCCGGGGCGGGTGTGCCGCCGACCTGGGTCCGGCCGAGGTCGGGCGGGATGTCGGCGGAGGCCTGGTGGGCGAGGTAGCCGATCGTCGCGAGGGCGGCCGCGGTGAGGCCGGTGACGAAACCGGCGCTGCTGCTTGCCACGGGCGACCACCTCGTCGTCGTACGTCGTGCCTGCGTTCCCGGGCGACGGTAGCAGTCCGTGACGAGGTGGCCGCGTTGTGCGACACGGGTGTGGGCGGGGGCCGCCCACCGGGCGTCCGCCGAGGGGCGCGCGGCGCCGTAGGCTGTTTGCGTGCTCTTGCTCGCTCTGGATACCGCCACGCCCGCCGTGACCGTCGCGCTGCACGACGGTACGGACGTCATCGCCTCGTCGAGCCAGGTGGACGCACGCCGGCACGGTGAGCTGCTGCTGCCCGCCGTCGACCGGGTGCTCGCCGAGGCCGGACTGCGGCTCGACGCCGTCACCGGGGTCGTCGCCGGCATCGGCCCGGGCCCGTACACGGGCCTGCGCGTCGGCCTGATGACCGCGGACACCTTCGGGCTCGCGCTCGGGGTGCCGGTGCACGGCGTGTGCACGCTGGACGGCCTCGCCTACGCCGCCGACCTGGAGGGACCCTTCGTGGTGGCGACCGACGCCCGCCGCAAGGAGGTCTACTGGGCGCGCTACGCCGACTCCCGCACCCGGCTCACCGACCCGGCCGTCGACCGCCCCGCCGACATCGCCGGGCAGGTCGCGGGGCTTCCGGCCGTCGGCGCGGGCGCGCTGCTGTACCCGGACACCTTCCCCAAGGCGCACGAGCCCGAGCACGTCTCCGCCGCCGCCCTCGCGTGCCTGGCCGCCGAGAAGCTCGCCGCGGGCGAGCAGCTGCCCGAGCCCCGGCCGCTGTACCTGCGCAGGCCCGACGCCCAGGTCCCCAAGAACTACAAGGTGGTCACCCCCAAGTGACCGGAGCGCCCGAACCCGTGACCCCGGCCGTGGACGCCGGGCTGCGCGAGATGCGCTGGTGGGACATCGACCCCGTGCTCCGCCTGGAGCGCGAGCTGTTCCCGGAGGACGCCTGGTCGCGGGGCATGTTCTGGTCCGAGCTGGCCCACGCGCGCGGCCCCGGGGCGACCCGGCGGTACCTGGTCGCCGAGGAGGACGGCCGCCTCGTCGGCTACGCCGGCCTCGTCACCTCCGGGGAGCAGGGCGACGTGCAGACCATCGCCGTCGCCCGCGACCACTGGGGGACCGGCCTCGGCGCGCGGCTGCTGACCGAGCTGCTGCGGGCCGCGACCGCCTTCGAATGCACCGAGGTGCTGCTGGAGTGCCGGGTGGACAACACCCGCGCCCAGCGGCTGTACGAGCGGTTCGGCTTCGAGCCCATCGGCTTCCGGCGCGGCTACTACCAGCCGGGCAACGTGGACGCCCTGGTGATGCGCCTGACCGACCCTTCCACCTCCGTACCGGGAACCGAACGAGGAACCGACAACCATGGCTGACTCACGCGACGAGCCGCTCGTCCTCGGGATCGAGACCTCCTGCGACGAGACCGGCGTCGGTGTCGTGCGCGGCACCACCCTGCTGGCCGACGCCATCGCGTCCAGCGTCGACGAGCATGCCCGCTTCGGCGGCGTCGTCCCCGAGGTGGCGAGCCGCGCCCACCTGGAGGCGATGGTCCCCACCATCGACCGCGCCCTCAAGGAGGCCGGGGTCAGCGCCCGCGACCTCGACGGCATCGCCGTCACCGCCGGTCCCGGCCTGGCCGGCGCCCTGCTGGTCGGCGTCTCGGCGGCCAAGGCGTACGCCTACGCCCTCGGCAAGCCCCTGTACGGCGTCAACCACCTCGCCTCGCACATCTGCGTCGACCAGCTGGAGCACGGCGCGCTGCCCGAGCCGACGATGGCGCTGCTGGTCTCCGGCGGCCACTCCTCGCTGCTGCTCTCGACGGACATCACCTCCGACGTCCGCCCGATGGGCGCCACCATCGACGACGCGGCCGGCGAGGCCTTCGACAAGATCGCCCGGGTGCTGAACCTGGGCTTCCCCGGCGGCCCGGTCATCGACCGGTACGCGCGCGAGGGCGACCCGAACGCGATCGCCTTCCCGCGCGGACTGACCGGTCCGCGCGATCCGGCCTACGACTTCTCCTTCTCCGGGCTGAAGACGGCCGTGGCCCGCTGGATCGAGGCGAAGCGGGCGGCGGGGGAGGAGGTGCCGGTGCGGGACGTGTCGGCGTCCTTCCAGGAGGCGGTCGTGGACGTGCTGACCCGCAAGGCGGTGCGCGCCTGCAAGGACGAGGGCGTCGACCACCTGATGATCGGCGGCGGCGTCGCCGCCAACTCCCGGCTGCGCGCGCTGGCCCAGGAGCGCTGCGAGGCGGCCGGCATCCGGCTGCGGGTGCCGCGCCCCAAGCTCTGCACGGACAACGGCGCCATGGTGGCCGCCCTCGGCGCCGAGATGGTCGCCCGGGGCCGGGCCGCCTCCGACTGGGACCTGTCCGCGGACTCCTCGCTGCCGGTGACCGACCCGCACGTGCCGGGGACCGGCCACGGCCACTCGCACGACCACGTCCACGAGGTCAGCAAGGAGAACCTGTACTCGTGACCGTCGCCCTGATGTGGGAGGCGCGGGCCGTGCCCGGCCGGGGCGCGGACCTGCTGGCGTGGACCCGTGCCCAGCCGCTCGCCGGCACCCCGCTCCGCCGCGAGACGCTGCGCGCCCCGCAGGACCGGGTGCTGGTCATCACCTGGTGGGACGCGCCCTACGACGCGGAACTGCCGGAACTGCCCGAACCCGACGGAGATCTGGTCACGAGGGCGGTGCACCGGTGGCGGTTCGAGTCGGTCGGTGACTGATCCGGTGCGCAATGCATCGATCGGGTAACCGAGTTGGCCGAGGGAGCCGCCCAACCGGGCCCCGCCGAAGAGAATACGAGGGTGTCCACTTCAGCTGACCTCGAACTCGACGACGGTACGCCGGTCCGGTTCCTGCTGGCGCCCGCGGACGGCACGGTGCCGGTCCCGGACGACGACGACCTGCCGGACGGCATGGGCCGGGCGGTGCCGGTGGCCCGGAAGAGGGGCTCCGTCGCCCAGTTCGCGAGCGGGGCGCTGCGCGGCGCGCTGAGCCCGCTCGGGCCGCTCATCCAGGAGGTCCACGACGCGGCCACGGACGTCCCCGATCCGCCCACCGAACTGAGCGTCACCTTCGGCGTCCAGGTGGGGCAGGACCTCAAGCTCGGGATCGTGGGCGGCACGGGCACGGCCCACCTCACCGTCACCGCGAGCTGGAGACCCGCACCCGACCCCGGCACGACGACCGCCGGGGAGTGAGGCGTGGGGTGGTTCGGAACCGCGGGGGACGGTGCCGGCGATCCCTCCCGGTACGTCGTGTCGATACGGCGGGCCGAGGGCGGCAGGACCGTGGGGGCGGGCTTCGTACTCGGCGGCGACACCGTGCTGACCTGCGCACACGTGGTCAACGCCGCCTTGGACAGACCGATGCTGGAGCCGCGCGCACCCGGCTCGGACGAGATCACCGTCGAGATTCGTGACGGGGACGCCGCGCTGAGGTACCCCGCCCGGGTGGCCCACTGGATCGCCCCGCGCGCCTCGGCGGGCGGGGCGGTGCCGCCGCAGGACGACGAGTGGCTCGGCGACCTCGCCGTACTCCGCGTCGACGGCCCGCCGGGCGGCCTGCCCGCCGGGCCCCGGCTGACGGCCATGGCGGCCGGCCAGCAGGTGGACGCCTGGCACGGCACCGGCGAGGCGGCCACCTACGCCCGTCTCACCGTGCACGCGCCCGGCCGCTCCCGCGCCTACCTGGACGGGGCGCCCACCGGCATGGCGGTCGGCCCCGGCTACAGCGGCGGCCCGCTGTGGTGCGCGAGCGAGCGGGCCGTGGTCGGCCTGGTCGTCGCCCACTTCATGCCGCCCCGGAACCCCGGCACCGGCGCCCCCCTCCCGTACAGCCCCCAGCACCTGGTGCGGCGCAGCTGGGGCGTGCCCTGGCAGCGCGTCGAGGACGAACTGCGCCCGCTGGGCCTGCTGGAGGGCGCGGCGTCCGAGCAGCTCGACCCGGACGACCCCGCCTTCCTGCTGCTGGTGGAGGCGATCGAGGACACCTTCCCCTCGGCGAGCAGCCGGGTCGCCGGTGCCCAGCGGCTGGCCCGGGCCTGCGGGGTCGCGGCCGGCAGCGACGTCACCCCGCCCACGCCCGAGGAGTTCGCCGCGTTCCTGCTCACCCACCCGCGGGCCCTCGCGGCGCTGGCCGGGAACCTGCGGCGCGGCGCCCCGCAGGACGCCGACCGGGTGCTGGCCGCGGGCGGCCTGGCCCGCACCCCCAGGCTGCTGTCCCCGCAGGAGCACACCGCCCTGCGGGGGCACCTGCGCACGATGGAGCCGGAGGTGCTCGCCCGGTTCCCCGAGGCGGTCCGCGCCGCCCTTCCGCACCTGGCGGCCATGCCCGGCGGCGACGGCGCGGAGGCCCTCCTCGACCAGTTGGAGGCGCTGCCCGGCGACGGCCGTGCGGGCAGCGGGGAGCGCAGGGTGCCCGCACTGCTGCGGGTGATGGAGTACGTCGGCGCGCTGTGCCCCGGTGCCCGACGGGCCGAGCTGCGGCTGTGGGCGGACGGGGTGGCGACCCGGCTCGGCATCGAACGGGCGGCGCTCGGCGAACGCCGCGCCGACGCCCAGGAGTGGGTGCGCTCCCTGCGCGCCCGCGCCGCCCGCGTCCGCGTCCTGGTCCAGGTGACACCGGCCGGTCAGGGCCGTCACCGGCTGCGGATCTGGTGCGACGAGGGCGCCGGACCGCGCCAGGTCTCCACCGGCAGCGTGCGCTCGTACTCCGCGCCCGAGGCGGCCGGCGAGGTGCTGCGCGTGCTCGACTCCCTCACCCCGCCCGCCCGGGACGAACGGCCGCCCCTCGTGGAGGTCCTGGTCGACCGGGCGGGCCTCAACCTGCCCGTGGACGAGTGGACGGTACGGGACCCGGAAGCGCTGGTTCCGGGCGTCCTCGGCGTGGAGTTCCCGCTGGTGGTGCACTGCCCCGAACTGCTGCGCAGGCACGGGCGGTTCATGGGCCACTGGCGCAGCCGCTGGGACCGGCTCGACTCGGGCAAGACCTTCGTCGTCTCCGAGGCGATGGACCGGGACACCATCTACTCCCGGCTCGTCAACCAGCTCGACACCGTACGCGTCTGTGTGGACGTACCGCCCGGCCCGCGGGACGGCATCGTGCAGACCTGCCTCGCCCTGGGCATACCGGTGGTGGTGTGGGACCGCGGCCGCGACGGGGCCGCCCACACCGCCCGCCACATGGCGCGGGTCGCCACCCGTGAGATGCCCGACGGAGTACGCGACTACCGCGCGGGAGCCAAGGCCAGCCCGCCCGACTACCCCGGCCGCCCGGTACTCGCCTGGGCGGACGCCGACCGCACCGTGCCCCGCCTGCACCTGACCGAACCCCAGGAGAGCACATGACATCCGCTGCCGACGCCGAATGGCGCCTCTTCCGCGGCGACGGCGTCCCCCGGTCCGTCTCCCTGCCCTCGGCCCCGCCGTGGCGCCGCTTCGTCCCCACCCGGTCCATGCGCCCGGAACTGCCCTACGTGATCGCGCCTCAGCACGCCGACGTGGTCAACGCGGCCCTGCACCTGCGCCGTCCGCTGCTGGTCACCGGACCGGCCGGCACCGGCAAGTCCTCCCTCGCCCGGGCCGTCGCCCACGAGCTGCGCCTGGGCGAACTGCTGCGCTGGCCGGTCAACAGCCGCTCCACCGTCAAGGACGCCCTCTACCAGTACGACGCCATCGGCAGGCTGCGGGAGACGACCCTCAGCCGGGACCGCGGCGAACGCGAGCCGCCCGTCGGCACGTTCATCCGGCTCGGCCCGCTCGGCACCGCGCTGGTGCCCTCAGCCAGCCCGCGCTGCCTGCTCGTCGACGAGATGGACAAGGGCGACGTCGACCTGCCGAACGACCTGCTCACCGTCTTCGAGGAGGGCTTCTTCGACATCCCGGAACTGACCCGGCTGCCGGAGGACATGGCCGACGTCGAGGTGCAGACCCACGACCACCGGGGCACCGTCCGGGTGCACCAGGGGCTCGTGCAGTGCGCCGAGTTCCCCGTCGTCGTCATCACCAGCAACGGCGAGCGCGACTTCCCGCCGGCGTTCCTGCGCCGCTGTCTGCGGCTCGACCTGCCGCTGCCCGACGAGGAGCGGCTGCGCACCATCGTCGCCGCGCACCTCGGCCCGGAGGCGATGCGGGAGGCGGACGACCTGATCGAGGCGTTCCTGCGCCGCCGCGCCCTCGGTGAACTCGCCACCGACCAGCTGCTCAACGCGGTGTTCCTGCGCACCGGCGGCGTCGACCTGGACGCGGAGGGGCTGCTGGACGCCGTCCTGCACCAGCTCACCGGGGCGATGTGACCAGGCCGGCCGGGGGAGAGCGGCTCGCCGAGGCGCTGCGGCTGCTCGGCGTCTGCCGGGTGGACCTGGACGCCGACCAGGTCCTCGACGTGCTGTGGCTGGCCCGGCGGCTCCCCGCGGGCGCCGAGGCACCCCTCCACCGGCAGGCACCCGCCCGCCCCCAGCCGCCCGAACCCCCCGACGCCCCGGAGCCGGCGGACCGTCCCGCCCCGCCGCAGCGGACCTCCGAGCCGGGCGACCCGGAACTGCCGGACCTCACCAGCCCCAGCACCCTGCACGCGGGCGTCCGCAACACCCCCGAGCCCCCGCCCCGGTTCGCGACCACCGGCCAGGAACCCCGGCGGGCCCTGCCGGTGCGCGTCCCGGAGGAGAAGGCGCTCGGCGACGAACTGGCGCTCGGACGGTCGCTCAGGCCGCTGCGCCGCCGCCACGACAGCCGCCACCGCACGGAGATCGACGAGGACCGCACGGCCGCCGCACTCGCCGAGACCAACCTGCCCGACGTGGTCGTACGGCCGGTGCGCGAACGCTGGCTCAACCTCGTACTGCTCGTCGACGACGGCCTGTCGATGCTGCTGTGGCACCGCCTCGGCACCGAACTGCGCACCCTCCTGGAACGCCTCGGCGCCTTCGCGGTCACCCGCGTCCTCGGCCTCGACACCCGCACCCCGGGCCGGCCGCGCCTGCACGCCCGGCCGTTCCGCCCCGGCAGCACCGAACTGCCGCTGAGCACCGTCAACGACCCCTCCGGCCGCACCCTGCTGCTGGTCGTCAGCGACGGCATGGGCCCCGCCTGGCGGTCCGGCGCGATGCACGCGCTGCTCGCCGAGCGGGCGGCCCGCGGCCCCGTCGCGCTCCTGCACACCCTGCCGCCGGACATGTGGGAGGCCTCCGGCATCTCCGCCGAACGCTGGCAGGCCACCACCCGGCGCGTCGGCGGCGCCAACACCTCCTGGCAGGTCGCCGACCCGGTGCTGCCGCCCGAGCTGAGCCGGTTCGACGACATCCCGGTCCCCGTCCTCGAACCCACGGCGGGCTCCCTCGGCGTCTGGTCCCGCCTGCTCGCCTCGCCGGGCACCACCGTGGAGCTGCCCCTGCTGGTCCGCCCCGACCGGTACGCCGCCGTCGCCCCCGCGCGGGACCTGAGCAGCGCCCAGCACTTCCGCGACGCCGCCACCCCGGAGGCGTACCGGCTGGCCGCCCACCTCGCGGCGGTCGCCCCGCTGTCGGTGCCCGTGATGCGGCTGGTGCAGACGGCGGTGCCCTGGCCGGCCACCACCTCCCACCTGGCGGAGGTGTTCCTCGGCGGCCTGGTCCGCCCGCACCCGGCGCCCGTGTCGGGGCCGCTGCCCGCCAAGCACCGGGTCTTCGACTTCACCGACACCTCCAAGGCGGTCCTGCTCGACGCGGTCCCGCAGGCCGAACTCCTGCGCACCGGCCGCCGGATCGGGCGCCGCCTGGAGGAACTGGCCGGGAACTCGCCGGACTTCCCGGCCTGGCTGCTCCATCCCGACGGCTCCGACGTCCTGCCCGGCTCCCAGCAGCCGTTCACCAGCGTCGAGCGCAGGCTGCTCGCCCGGTTCGGGGTGTCGGTCGGCGGCGAGCGCCCCGCCCCCGGTCCCGGCTCGCCGGGGTCCGGCACCGGCCGCGACGACTGGGAGCCGCTCACCGAGGACGACCCGCGCCGCATCGGCCCGTACGAGCTGCGCGGCCGTCGGCGCGGGCGGCGCACGATCGTCTACCGGGGCGTCGACCGGCGGGGCCGGGAGGCCGTACTGCGGATACCGCGCCCCGACCTGCCCGCCGTCAACGCCGGACTCGTCACGGTGGAGGCCGAGGCGCTGTCCCGGCTGGACGGCCAGTACGCGCCCGTGCTGCTCGCCAGCGGGCTCCGGGACGCTCCGCCCTGGCTGGCCATGACCCCGATCGCGGACGCCTCCGCGCCCGACGCCCCGCCGCTGCGGCTCTCGGAGATCTTCACCCGGGCACTGACCGACGGCACCGCCCCCTTCGACATCCTCCAGGGCCTGCTCGTCTCCTGCTACCTCGCCAACGCCGTCGCCCTCTGCCACCTCAACGGCCTCGTGCCCGCCACCCTCGACGCCGACAGCGTGTACGTGCTGCGCCGCACCGTCGTCCTGGGCGACCTGTCGGACTGCGCCGTCGACGGCGCGTACCTGGGCTCGGGCGCCGCACCCACCCGCGAGGACAACGTGCGGGCCCTCGGGGAACTGCTCCAGGTCATCAGCACCAAGGCCGGCTGGGACCTGCCGGGACTGCCCGAGGGCATGCACCTGTGGCAGGGCGACACCTGGGAGCAGCTGCGCCGCCTCGTACTGCGCTGCATGGACCCGGACCCGGCCGTGCGGCCCGGGGCGGGCGAGGTCGCCGAGGTCCTCGCCCGCTACGTCGCCCGCACCCGCCTCCAGCTCGGCGAGGCCGTTTCGCGCGGTGCCCAGGGCGGCCCGGCCGCGCGCGTGCCGCTCACCCCGCCCGCCACCGCCGTCCCCGCACCACGCTCGACGCTGCGGCTGCCGCGCTTCGGTACCGGCCGCCGGGAGGCGCAGAACCGTATGGAGCGGGTGCGGAGCGCGCCCCTGCCGCACAGCAGGCGCCTCACCCTGATCGGCGCCTACCACTACAGCGGACGCGCCACGACCACCATGGTGCTCGGCTCCGTCCTCGCCGCGGCGCGCGGCGAGCCCGTCCTGGCCCTCGACGGATCCGCCTCCGAGGGATCGCTGGACGCCTTCCTCACCGACCGCAACCCCGCCGTCGTACGCGACCTGGCGGCCCTGCCGCCCGCGCCGGCCTACGAGGAGATCCGCGCCCGCACGACCCGGCTGCCGTCCGGCCTCGAAGTGGTCGCCCACCGCAGTGGCCACTTCAGCCCCAACCCGGCCCACCAGCAGGAGTACGCCCACGTGCTGGCGCAGACGGCGCACTACTACCCCTTCGTCCTCACCGACTGGTCCCCGCTGCGGCTCGACCGCTCGGCCGACGTGGTCCTCGACCACACCGACCGGCTGATCCTCTGCTGCGGGACCGCGGACTGGTTCCTGGACGCGGCCGTCCGCGCCCTCGCCATCGTCCGCGGCGCCGGCCGGGAGGAGCAGGCGCGGCGGGCCGTCGTCGTCGCCACCGACCTCGGCGGCCCCACGGGACGGCCGCTGCCGTCGGCGTTCGCCCGGCGGTTGCGCGTCGATCCCCGGCAGGTGCTGAACGTGCCCTTCGACCCCGCCCTTCAGTCGCCCGACTGGCAGCTGCACCGGCTGCGACCGGCCACGACGGAGGCGTTCCTCCGACTGGCCGAACTGGTGACGGAGGAGGACTGAACCGGCGGGCCCGAGCAGCGGCGTCGAATGTTTTGGTGTATGGATCGAATGTTTTTGTGCCGACCCGGTGTGACCATCCGCTCCCCGGCCCACTGAGGGCTTCGTCAAGCGGGCCCGCAGGGTTACGATCGCCGCCATGACATCCCCGCAGCCCGCTGAAACCCGGACGCAAAAGCGGTCCCCGCAGACCGCGACCCTCGCCGAGATCGCGCGTGCGGCCGGTGTGTCGGCGCCGACTGTTTCGAAGGTGCTCAACGGCCGCGCAGACGTCGCGCCCTCGACCCGGGCCCGCGTGGAGGAGCTGCTGCGCACCCACGGCTACCGGCGCCGGCGGGCCGAGTCGACCCGTTCGCCGCTGATCGACCTGGTCTTCCACGAGCTGGAGAGCGCCTGGGCGATGGAGGTCATCCGGGGCGTGGAGAACGTGGCCCGGGACACCGGTCTCAGCGTGGTGCTCTCCGAGAGCGCGGGGCGCCTCACGCCCGGCCGGACCTGGGCCGACCAGGTCGCCGCCCGCCGTCCGCACGGCGTGATCCTGGTCCTGTCCGGCCTCGACGAGTCCCAGCGGGCGCTGCTGACCAGCCGCTCCATCCCGTTCGTGGTGATGGACCCGGCGGGCGACCCCGGCGCCGACGTGCCGTCCATCGGCGCCACCAACTGGCAGGGCGGACTCGCCGCCACCCGGCACCTGATCGACCTCGGTCACACCCGCATCGGGGCGATCAGCGGTCCCACCCGGATGATGTGCAGCCGCGCCCGCGTCGACGGCTACCGGGCCGCCCTGGAGACCGCCGGGCTGCCGGTCGAACCCGACCTGATCGTGACCGGCGACTTCCACCACGAGGCCGGTTACCGGCGGGGCCTGGAGCTGCTGCGCCGCCCCGACCGGCCGACCGCCGTCTTCGCGGGCAACGACCTCCAGGCGCTGGGCCTGTACGAGGCCGCGCGCGAACTGGGGCTGCGCATCCCGCAGGACCTCAGCGTGGTCGGCTTCGACGACCTGCCGGTGGCCCGCTGGGTGGGGCCGCCGCTGACGACCGTACGGCAGCCGCTGATGGAGATGGCCGAGGCGGCGGCGCGGCTGGTCCTGGACCTCGGGCGGGACGACGGCTCCGCGTCGGCGACCCGGGTGGAGCTGGCCACCAGCCTGGAGGTGCGCAGCAGCACGGCGGCGCCCGGCAGCACGGCGGCGCCCGGCAGCACGGCGGCGCCCGGCACCGGCTGAGCCGCGCCGCGACCCGGGCCCCGCCGCGGCCCGAGCCGCGCCGCGCCGCGCCGAAGTCTGAGAATTTACGCAGAATCCCGACCCGCACGTTCCTGATTCAACAATTCCGACTTATGTTCCCTCCGACGGGGCACTCGCGTGGGGACGCGAACGGGACCGGCTGGGGCGGGGGCGGACGCATGGCTGCGCGGGACGCGCGGGACGGGCGCGGTGGGCGCTCGAAGGGGTTCAAGGTGGCCGGCCTGGCGCTGGCCGGTGCGCTGCTGCTCGGGTTCGCCGCGGTGGGCTGGACGTACTGGCACCTGAACGGCAACATCAACAGCGTCGACATCGAGGGCGCGCTCGGCGACGACCGCCCCGCCCGCCCGGCCACGGTCCCCTCCGCCTCGCCCTCCGCCTCCCCGGTGCCCACCGGCGCCCTGAACATCCTCGTCCTCGGCTCGGACTCGCGCAGCGGCGAGGAGAACCGGGAACTCGGCGGCGGCGACAGCGGGGGCGCCCGCTCCGACACGGCGATGGTCGTCCACCTCGACGCGGGCCGCACCGCCGCCACCGTCGTCAGCATCCCGCGCGACACGCTCGTCGACCGTCCCTCCTGCCCGCTGGAGTCCGGCGACTCGACCCGGGAGGCGGGCAACGCGATGTTCAACACCGCCTACGAACTGGGCGGTCCGGTCTGCGCGGTCAAGACCGTCGAGTCCTTCACCGGCGTCCGCATGGACCACTACATCGAGATCGACTTCTCCGGCTTCGCCAAGCTGGTCGACGCGTTGGGCGGGGTCACCGTCACCACGGACGTGGACATCGACGACGACAAGAGCCACCTGCACCTGGACGCCGGCACCCACCACCTCGACGGCACCGAGGCGCTCGGCCTGGCCCGCACCCGCTACGGGCTGGCGGGCGGCAGCGACCTGGCCCGGATAGAGCTCCAGCAGAACCTGGTCAAGGCGCTCCTGGAACAGATCGCGACCACCGACCTGCTCACCGACCCCCCGCGCCTCTACCAGGTCGCGGACGCGGTCACCGGCAGCCTCACCACCGACACCGGACTGGACTCGCTGGGCGAGCTGACCGGCCTCGGCCGCAGCCTCGGGGGCCTCGCGGCGGACGACGTACGCACCGTGACCATGCCGGTGGACCCGGCGCCCTGGGACCCCAACCGGGTGGTGGCCCGCGAGCCGGAAGCCCGTGACCTGTGGGAATCGCTGCGCTAGCGGTTCCGAAGTGGTTCCGTGGCGGCCACCGGAAATTTCTCGGAGAAATCCGGCGGCGGATGTCGATCCACGCCGCGCCCGTTCGACGCACTGGGTGAGAGGCCGGGGAGCGACCCCGGCCGCCGAACCCGAGGAGTCACCGTGCCCCGCTACCTGTCACTGATCCGCATCGAGGAGACCGACGCCCTCTCCGGCGGCCCCAGCCCCGAGCTGGTGCAGCGCATGGAGAAGCTGATGGAGGAGATGACGAAGGCCGGCGTCCTGCTCGACACGGCCGGCCTCACCCCGACCGCCGACGGCACCCGCGTCCACTACGAGGGCGGACAGCTGTCCGTCACCGACGGGCCCTTCACCGAGTCCAAGGAGGTCGTCGGCGGCTACGCCCTGCTCCAGGCCAAGGACAAGGCCGAGGCCGTCGAATGGACCAAGCGCTTCCTGAAGGTGCACGAGGAGCACTGGACGGTCACCTGCGAGGTGCGCCAGTTGATGGAAGGCTGACCGTCAAGGGCTGAGCACCGTTTTGCCCGGCCGCCCCGAGGGTGTTGCATGGTGGGCTGTGGAACCGCAGCCCACCGAGGCCCTGGAGACCGTCTTCCGACTGGAGACCCCGCGCGTCGTCGCCGGCGTCGCCCGGCTCGTGCGGGACGTCGGCATCGCCGAGGAACTCACGCAGGACGCCCTGGTCGCCGCCCTGGAGCAGTGGCCGGGGGACGGCGTGCCCGACAACCCCGGCGCCTGGCTCATGGCCACCGCCCGCCGCCGCGCCGTCGACCTGATCCGGCGCCGGGAGACCTACGCCCGCAAGCTCGCGGAGATCGGCCGCGAGCTGCCCGCCGAGACGCCGCCGGTGGAGCCCGCCGACCCGGACGACATCGACGACGACCTGCTGCGGCTGGTCTTCACCGCCTGCCACCCGGTGCTCTCCGCCGAGGCCCGCATCGCCCTGACCCTGCGGCTGCTCGGCGGCCTGACCACGCCCGAGATCGCCCGTGCCTTCCTCGTCCCGGAGCCGACGGTCGCGCAGCGCATCGTGCGCGCCAAACGCACCCTGGCCACGAAGAACGTCGCCTTCGAGGTGCCGTACGGCCCGGACCGGGCGGCCCGCCTCGGCTCCGTCCTGGAGGTCATCTACCTGATCTTCAACGAGGGGTACGCGGCCACCGCGGGCGACGACTGGCTCCGCCCGGCCCTGTGCGAGGACGCCCTGCGCCTGGCCCGCGTCCTCTCCGCCCTGATGCCGAAGGAACCCGAGGTGCACGGTCTGACGGCGCTGCTGGAGTTCCAGGCATCCCGTACCGCCGCCCGCACCGGCCCCGACGGCGAGCCGGTCCTCCTGCGCGACCAGAACCGCCGCCGCTGGAGCCGACTGCTCATCGCCCGCGGCATCACCGCCCTCGACCACGCCCACGCCACGGCCGGCTCCTGCGCCCCGGGTCCGTACGTCCTCCAGGCCGCGATCGCCGCCTGCCACGCGACGGCACACCGCTACGAGGAGACCGACTGGCCGCGCATCGCCGCGCTCTACGGCCTGCTCGCCGCCCGCGCCCCGTCCCCGGTCGTCGAACTCAACCGCGCGGTCGCCGTGTCGATGGCCGAGGGCCCGGCCCCCGCGCTGGCCGTCGTCGACGCCCTGGCCGCCGAACCGGCCCTGCGCGACTACCACCTGCTCCCCAGCGTCCGCGGCGACCTCCTGCTCCGCCTGGACCGCCCGGCCGAGGCGCGCGCGGAGTTCGAGCGGGCCGCGTCCCTGACCCGCAACGAACGCGAGCGCGAACTGCTGGTCCGCCGGGCGGAGGAGTGCGGCTAGGGCCTGTCCGCCGGAAAGCTCCTACGGCTTCCGCACCGGCTGACCGACCAGCATCGTCGGCGCTCCCGCGACCCGGGTCATGAACACGGTCGCCGCGTTCGGCCCCTGCGGCTTGACCTTCCGCCGCAGCTCCTCCGGCTCGACCGCGGACCCCCGCTTCTTCACGGTCAGCGTGCCGACGCGGCGCTCCCGCAGCAGTGCCTTCAGCTTCTTCACGTTGAACGGCATGAGGTCGGTGATCTCGTACGCCGTGGCGTACGGCGTCGGCAGCAGTTCGTCCGCGGTGACGTAGGCGATGGTCGCGTCGAGCAGCCCGCCGCCGACCTGTTCGGCGACCTCGGCGACCAGATGCGCGCGGATCACGGCGCCGTCCGGCTCGTACAGGTACCGGCCGGGTGCGCGGACCTCCGGGTCGGGCAGGCCGGTGCCGGGCAGGGTGCGGGGTCCGGGCAGCAGCGTGGCCCGCACCGCCCCCGCCGCGCCGCCGAACCACAGCACCGCCTCCTTCACGTCCCCGCCGTCGGAGATCCACTCGGCCTCGGCGTCCTCCGGCACCGCCTCGTGCGGGATGCCGGGCGCCACCTTCAGCGCGGCGGCGCGGGAGGCCGTACGGGCCGCGCCGACGGCCCAGGACAGCGGCGGCGAGTACGCCTCGGGGTCGAAGATCCTCCCCCTGCCGCCGCGCCGGGCCGGATCGACGAAGACCGCGTCGTACCCGCTGGTGTCCACCGCCTCGACGTCCGCCTCGCGCACCTCGATCAGCTCGGCCAGCCCCAGCGCCTCGGCGTTGGCGCGCGCCGCGGCAGCGGTCGCCGGGTCGCGGTCCACCGCCAGCACCCGGATGCCGGCCCGGGCCAGCGCGATCGCGTCGCCCCCGATCCCGCAGCACAGGTCGGCCACGGAGGTGACGCCCAGAGCCGCGAACCGCTCCGCCCGGTACGCCGCCACGCTCGCCCGCGTGGACTGCTCGACGCCGTTGGCCGTGAAGAACATCCGCCCCGCGTCCCCGGCCCCGAACTTCGCCGCCGCCCGCTGCCGCAGCCGCGCCTGCCCGAGCGCGGCCGACACGAGCGCGGCCGGGTGCTCGCGGCGCAGCCGGGTGGCGACGGCCAACTCCCGCGCGGGGTCGGTGTCGCGCACCTCGTCGAGGAGGGCGCGGCCTTCGGGGGTGAGCAGGGAGAGCAGGGCGTCGAGGTCGTTCACCGCCTCATTGTGGGCCAGTCGGTGGACGGTGTGCCTCCGGCGCGGTGTCGGACGGGGTCCGGCGGTCCGGGACTGCGAGGATCCGGCACCATGCGAGCAGTCGTACAAAATGACAAAAGCCGGGCGTCGCGGGTGCTGCGAGCGGCGACTGCCCCCGGACCGCGCGGACGCGCCGTCACCGTCACCGCCGCCACCGCCGTCCTCGCCGTGGCCGCCCTCGCCGCCGGCTGTGCGCAGGACACCTCGGACGTCCGGGGCGCCCACGGCCAGGAGCCCCTCCAGGCACCCCCGGCCCGCGCGCTCGACGCGTACGCGTCGAGACTGGGCGCGGCCCAGGCCGCCCGGGTCGCCGCCGCCAAGCGCTGGGACCTCAGAAGGGTCCCGCTGGCCGCCCCCGCGCCCCCCGCGAAGAAGCCGGAGATCAAGGCGCGCGACGGCTTCGAGGTCGAGGGCCAGGAGGAGGACGGCCTCCCGCCGGTCTTCACCACGATCCCCACCAAGGAGAAGATCGTCTTCCTCACCATCGACGACGGCGCCGAGAAGGACCGGGCGTTCCTGAGGATGATGAGTGAGCTGAAGATCCCGTACACCGTCTTCCTCACCGACGAGGAGATCAAGGACGACTACGGCTACTTCAAGAAGATGCAGGCCCGCGGGGTCACCCTCAACAACCACACCCTGAGCCACCCCTACCTCCCCGGCCTCTCCTACGCGGAGCAGAAGCGGGAGATCTGCGGCATGCAGGAGGTCATGGAGAAGCGCTACGGCAAGCGCCCCGTCCTCTTCCGCCCGCCCTTCGGCAACTACAACCGCGACACCTTGCGCGCCGCGAAGACCTGCGGCATCGAGTACGCGCCCATCTGGAGCGAGGAGGTGTTCGTCGACCACTGGGAGTACCGCGAGTGGGACCGGGAGCTGCACCCCGGGGACATCGTCCTCACCCACTTCCGGGGCCGCGAGGACTGGGACGGCACGATGACCGACATGGCCCGGCGCTTCCTGAACCGGATCACCGCCGAGGGCTACGCGGTGGCCCGCCTGGAGGACTACCTGTGAGGCGAGGGCGGTTCCGGCCGGCCGGGGCCGCCCTGGCCGCCGTACTGCTCACCGGCTGCGCCCAGTTCGCCGGCCCCGCCGGACACCCGGCCGCCGGGGAACCGGCCCGGGGCGGCGACCGGAGCGGCGACCAGAACCGGAACCTCCCGCCCGTCGTGGACCACGTCCGCACCACCGACCGGGTCGTCTTCCTCACCTACGACGACGGCGCCGAGCGCGACCCCCGCTTCACGGCCCTGGTCCGCGAGCGGCGCCTCCCCGTCACCCTGTTCCTCACCGACAGCGTGGCCGGACCGGCGTACGGCCACTTCGCCGGGCTGCGCTCGGTGGGCGCGAGCCTGCAGAACCACACCCTCGACCACCGCTCCCTGCGGGGCCTGCCCTACGCCGGCCAGCGCGCCGAGATCTGCGGCCAGCAGACCAAGCTCAGATCCCGCTTCGGCGTCCGCCCCCACCTCTTCCGCCCGCCGTACGGCACGTACGACACGACGACCCTGCGCGCCGCCGCCGACTGCGGCGTCACGGCCGTGGTCATGTGGCGGGCGTCCCTGAACGCCGACGGCCACCTCACCTACACCCGTGGCGAGCACCGCCTGCACCCCGGCGACATCGTGACCGTGGACCTGGCGGACCATACGGAGCGTTTGCTGGAGACGATCGAGGAGCAGGGGCTGAAGGTGGGCAACTTGAACGACTACCTCACTTCCAGCCCGTCCGGCGTTTGAGGACGAGGCCGTCCAGGCCGAAACGGGGGTCTGGGGGCGCAGCCCCCAGCGAGGCCCACACCCACGCCGGGCGCGCTCCTCAGACCGGCGTTCACGCAAAAACCCGGCCGACGCGCCGCAGGCATTGGCACTCCGCTTGACCGAGTGCTAATCGCAGTCATAGTCTCGGCTCTGGCACTCCCCACTGGAGAGTGCCAACTACGCGACGGGCAGGTCCGGCACCCGCGACGACGGATCCACCTGGTCGCCACCTCAGACAGTTAACCCCGTGAGATCTCCGAAGGGGGAGGTCGGATCGTGACGACCACCAGCTCCAAGGTTGCCATCAAGCCGCTCGAGGACCGCATCGTGGTCCAGCCGCTCGACGCCGAGCAGACCACGGCTTCGGGCCTGGTCATTCCGGACACCGCCAAGGAGAAGCCCCAGGAGGGCGTCGTCCTGGCCGTCGGCCCGGGCCGCTTCGAGGACGGCAACCGCCTTCCGCTCGACGTCAGCGTCGGCGACGTCGTGCTGTACAGCAAGTACGGCGGCACCGAGGTGAAGTACAACGGCGAGGAGTACCTCGTCCTCTCGGCCCGCGACGTGCTCGCGATCGTCGAGAAGTAGAAGTAGCTCTTACTTCACCGAAGCACCTTGCTTTCCAGCTGCGCCCCTGGCTCCCGCGACCATAAAAAGCCGGGACGTCAGGGGCGCAGTGCCGTATAACCCCAAGATTTCCGGAAGAGGGCTCACGCTCCCATGGCGAAGATCCTGAAGTTCGACGAGGACGCCCGTCGCGCCCTCGAGCGCGGCGTCAACAAGCTCGCCGACACCGTGAAGGTGACGATCGGCCCCAAGGGCCGCAACGTCGTCATCGACAAGAAGTTCGGCGCCCCCACCATCACCAACGACGGCGTCACCATCGCCCGCGAGGTCGAGGTCGAGGACCCGTACGAGAACCTCGGCGCCCAGCTGGTGAAGGAGGTGGCGACCAAGACCAACGACATCGCGGGTGACGGCACCACCACCGCCACCGTGCTCGCCCAGGCGCTGGTCCGCGAGGGCCTGAAGAACGTCGCCGCCGGCGCCTCCCCGGCGCTGCTGAAGAAGGGCATCGACGCGGCCGTCGCCGCCGTGTCCGAGGACCTCCTCGCCACGGCCCGGCCGATCGACGAGAAGTCCGACATCGCCGCCGTCGCCGCACTGTCCGCCCAGGACCAGCAGGTCGGCGAGCTGATCGCCGAGGCGATGGACAAGGTCGGCAAGGACGGTGTCATCACCGTCGAGGAGTCCAACACCTTCGGTCTGGAGCTGGACTTCACCGAGGGCATGGCCTTCGACAAGGGCTACCTGTCGCCGTACTTCGTGACGGACCAGGAGCGCATGGAGGCCGTCCTCGAGGACCCGTACATCCTGATCAACCAGGGCAAGATCTCCTCCATCGCGGACCTGCTGCCGCTGCTGGAGAAGGTCATCCAGTCCAACGCCTCCAAGCCGCTGCTGATCATCGCCGAGGACCTGGAGGGCGAGGCGCTCTCCACCCTCGTCGTCAACAAGATCCGCGGCACCTTCAACGCCGTCGCGGTGAAGGCCCCGGGCTTCGGCGACCGCCGCAAGGCGATGCTCCAGGACATGGCGGTCCTCACCGGCGCCACGGTCATCTCCGAGGAGGTCGGCCTCAAGCTCGACCAGGTCGGCCTGGACGTGCTCGGCACCGCCCGCCGCATCACCGTCACCAAGGACGACACCACGATCGTCGACGGTGCCGGCAAGCGCGACGAGGTCGAGGGCCGCATCAACCAGATCAAGGCCGAGATCGAGTCCACGGACTCCGACTGGGACCGCGAGAAGCTCCAGGAGCGCCTCGCGAAGCTGGCCGGCGGCGTGTGCGTGATCAAGGTCGGCGCCGCCACCGAGGTGGAGCTGAAGGAGCGCAAGCACCGTCTGGAGGACGCCATCTCCGCGACCCGCGCCGCGGTCGAGGAGGGCATCGTCTCCGGTGGTGGCTCCGCGCTGGTCCACGCCGTCAAGGTGCTGGACGGCAACCTCGGCAAGACCGGCGACGAGGCCACCGGTGTCGCGGTCGTCCGCCGCGCCGCCGTCGAGCCGCTGCGCTGGATCGCCGAGAACGCCGGCCTGGAGGGCTACGTCATCACCTCCAAGGTCGCCGAGCTGGACAAGGGCCAGGGCTTCAACGCCGCCACCGGCGAGTACGGCGACCTGGTCAAGGCCGGCGTCATCGACCCGGTGAAGGTCACCCGCTCCGCCCTGGAGAACGCGGCCTCCATCGCCTCCCTCCTCCTGACGACCGAGACCCTGGTCGTCGAGAAGAAGGAAGAGGAGCCGGCCGAGACGGGCCACGGCCACGGCCACGCCCACTAGGCGCTGCGCTGAGCTGAACGGTGCCCAGTGCCCCTACGGGGGTGCTGGGCACCGTGCGTTGACCTGCTACCGGGTTCGCGTCTGCCCCGGCGGGTTCGGTGCCGGGTGCGGCACCGTCGTGGTTGCTCCCGCAGTTCCCCGCGCCCCTTACGGGGCGATCCCCTTGACGAACCTCACCGACTCCGTGAGAACTGCTCGGGCCCCCGCCCGTCCGTCAGACGGGCCGGCTTCAGCACCCGCTCCTGCTCCCACTGGTCCCGCTTGCGCAGCCCGCTGTTCTTGTAGCGGAGGGAGGCGTCACGCTTGCCGAGGTAAATAACAGTGAGCGGACGCGGCACGGTGTACCCGTCCAGCTCCTCAAACCACAGCTCCCCCCGCTCAGTGGCATCCAGCAGCCAACTCCGCCTCGTCGTCGGTCCGCGCCCGCGGGTCGTCCTCCAGCAGGCGGGCCGGCGTCTGGAGATCCTTCAGCAGCCGTACGCGGTCCAGCGAGGCCCCGACCCCACCCCCGGCGTCCCCTAAACAGTCACTCCCGGCTCACTCCTTCACCACTTGCGCACCGGGCCCCACGGTCCGTATCCCATCCTGCCAGCCGGTCCCGGTGACTCTCGGAGAGATCACCGCATCGGCGGCCTGTTGCTCCCAAGGCCGAGGCGGACGCAATGTGTACCAAGTCGCTTGCTGTGGCGGTAGTTGAGTCCATAGCATCAGGTTCACATTCGCGAATCAATGGTTGTTCCGGCGGGGGGCCTGGTGTGACGTTGATGATGGCGGTGGCGGCTGTATGGGGCGCGTTACAGCTGTACGTCGTTTCGTGGCCGACCCGGTCGGTGCGGCTGCCGACCGTACTGCTCGCCTTTGCGGTGGGGGCATACGCGTGTGGAGTGATCACAGCGCTGGTGCAGCTTGCCTACACCCGTCTCTACGCGGACCAGTCGGGGCAGTCGCTGATCACGGTGGTGAACACCACCAGCTACACGGTGGCGCCGTGGGTGGAGGAACTGATCAAGGTGGCCCCGCTGCTGCTGGCGGGGTGCAGCCTCCGGATTCGCCGTCAGTGGGGGTTGACAGACTTCACGGTTCTGGGTGGGGCGCTGGGGGCCGGATTCGGGCTGCTGGAGGCGGTCCTCCGATTCGGCCTGGACGCGGACCGGGCGATGGCGCGCGGCGAGGGCTGGATCATCCCCGACAGCCTGTCGCCACCCTACGTTCCGGGCCTTGGTCAGGTGCTCACGTCCTGGCTGCCCGCACCGTTCAGCCAACTGGCCACGGCCGGTCCCCCGGTCACGGAGACCTTCCAGCACCTGGTGCTGTCGACCCTGGCGGGGTTCGGGGTGGGACTGCTCTGGCGTGCACGCGGCTGGGCACGCCTGCTGTCGGTGGTCCCCGTCGCCGCGGCCGCCTTCCACCACACGGTGAACAACTACGCCGCGCGGGAACCGGGCAGCCAGGCCGGACAGTGGCTCGACGACCTGGACGCGAAGGCGTGGGCGGCACCACTGGTGTGCCTGGCCATCGCCCTGGTCGTCGACCTGCGCCGGCTCCACCGGGGCAAGAGAGCGGTGCCCGGCGTACTGCTCTCCTCCGAACACGCCGATGGAGACAGCGTCGCGGCTTTGCTGCGCTACACGTCCTGGCGTCCGCCATGGAGCCTGCTGGTCGGGCTGCGCTACGTCAGGCTCCGGCGTTCCCTGCTGTACGCCGCCACCTCGGCTCCTGCCGACGACACCGAAGATCTCCGACGTGTGGTCGCCGGGATCACCGCTCGGATGGACGCGTCCGACAACCAGCGAGCCTGGCGAGAGGTCAACCTCCGGACGTGGTGGGAAGCGGCCCGAAGAGCCCGTCGTCCCCGGGACCGGTGGCTCCTGCTCATCCCGTGCGTACTCGTGGTGCCCTCACTGCTGTACCTGGGCGTCGGCACGTTCAAGGCCACGGCCGGCCTCCAGGAGTTCTTCACCACCGGCCCGGGACCGAAGATCCTGATGGGCTTCGGCATCGCCGCCCTCGCCTGGATCGCCTACCAGCTCACCGTCCTGCTCCGCACCTGGCGGGCCGTGACGGCGCAACCCGTGGCGGAACTGCTGGCCGCGCACCGCTTCCGCCTCGGAACCGCACTGGGAGCGGCGGCCCTGGGAACCTTTCTGCTGTGGCACGGGCTCGGCGAGGCGGGCCCCGAAGGCAGGTCGATCCGGACGCTGCACCTGCTCGACGCGCTGGACACCCTCCTGACCCATCTCGGCTTCGCGCTCCTCCTGCTCTCCTTGCTGGCGCTGTTTCCGCCCGGCGCGCTCGCGCTCGCAGGAGGCGGAGTGGCCGGCGCCCTGACCACCGAGGCCGCCCTCGCCGCCGGTGTCCTGGGCTCGTCCGGGCTCCTCCTCATGGGGCTGGGCGCTACGAACGGCGCCGGCGGTGACTACAACGCGTGGCCCCGGAGTAAGAGGAAGGGGCGCACGAAGCCCGAGCACCGTGCGGATGTCCCCGGTGACGAGGGCAAGAGCCTCGGCGGCAGGAGCAGAGCCCACACCATCGACAAGCACGTCGACAAGACCATCGCCGGTATGCGAAAGCGCCTGCGGGAAGACGCCGGCCTGACCGCTGACTCACGCTACGTCGACGTCAAAACGGCACAATATTTCACTGACAAGACTCTCACCACGGCAGAAAATCAGCGGAAGATATCGGCCTGGCTGGCCAAGGGCGCCAAAGGGCCACTACGGCTGGAAGGGAAGTTCAACGAGAACACGGGCCTGCATCTCACCCGCTACGACTTCACTCACGGGCAGCCCACACAATGGGTGAAGGGAGTCCGGGTGATCCTCAAGGCCGACCCGTCGGCACCGTCCGGCTACCGCGTCCTCACCTCGTTCCCCCAGCCGTAGAACGCATCCTTGGAGCAGTTGATGAGTCAGGCACTTCCGCCAGGGCAACGATTCTACGAACTCAGCGACCTGCTGGCGGCATACGCCCACGTGGATTTCACGTTCTCCGACACCGCGGAAGCTCCGGGACCCGCCCTGTCCGCCTACCTCAGGATGGCCGCACGTGACCCCGGGCGCGCCGCGACGGCGGTTCGGCAGATCGACGACCTGCTCTCCGTCGGTCTGTTCTCCGAGGAGATCGCGGACGAGGTGGAACACCTCCCGCACATCCGTCCTCCGATGGGTACGAGCGTCGAGGACTGTCTTCGTGTGGTGAAGGACCACCTTCACCACTTCCTGCGCGACCCCTCACGCACCCCGCAGGCGAACCCGCAGAGCTCCTGGGAATGGAACGAGCGCTTCCCGTCCTTGGGGCAGCTGCTCGGCGCCTACTTCCACCGGGACTTCTCCTACATCTACGAGTCCCGCGAAGAGGCCCTCGACGAGTACGTCGGCGAAGCCGATCCGCAGGACCGCGAACAGGCGGCCCAGGAAATCGGTGAGCTTCTGGAAATGGTGTCGTCGGAACAGGAACTCCGCACCGCGACGACGGCCTTGGGGCTCGACATCCTGCCGCCGCGCGGCATGTCCCTGCGAAAGTGGCTCGAGTCGATTCGCCGCAGGATCACCGCAGCGTAGTCGCCCTCGTCGCCCAGCCTCGTCCCGTATCCGGCCACCGGGGACCGAGCGCTGCCTCGGGCGCGTGCATCCCCCTGACCTTCCCGCCGAGGAGCCTTTCACCGACGTTCATCGGACGTCAGTCGTTCCACGACTCGGGAGGCGGGCCGAAGCGCGCCGACCGGCCCTCACCGCCAGGGTGGCGTTGGCGCCGCCACCGATCACGGCGCCGATACCGAACGGCGCCACTCGACCGAGGACGATGAACGTGGCCCAGGCCCGGAAGGGCTCGGTCCTCGGCACCAGCGCCCGAAGGTGATCGAGCCCTTCCTGCTCCCAGCGGAATCCGGATTTTCGCGGCTGGAACCAGCGTTCCCGGCTGCAGCGAAGGGACGTCGCTCGTCCCCTCCTCTTACTGCGGCCCGTACTTCCGCCCCGTCCGTGAGCTGATCCCGCCCAGCATTCCCCGTGGTACCAGCTTCGCCGCGCCCATCAGGGTCTTGTAGCGGGGGTCCGGGATGGAGAGGGACTTGCCTCGGGAGAGGTCGTCCAGGGCGGCCGCGACGACCTTGTCCGCGTCGAGCCACATCCAGTTCGGGATGTTGTCCGTGCCCATGCCGGCCCGCTCGTGGAACTCCGTGCGGACGAAGCCGGGGGCCAGGGCCATCAGGCGTAGGCCGCTGCCGGCCAGGTCCTTCGCCACGCCCTGGGTGAACTGCACGACCCACGCCTTGGACGCGCCGTAGGTGCCGCGCGGCACGAAGGCGGCGACCGAGGCCACGTTGACGACGCCGCCGCGGCCGCGCTCCCGCATCGCCTCCACCGCCGCCGAGGTCAGCCGCAGCACCGCCTCGCAGTGCACCTTGAGCATGGTCAGCTCGTCGGCCATGGAGACGTCGAGGAACTTGCCCTTGTTGCCGAAGCCGGCGTTGTTGATCAGCAGGTCGACGGGGTGCCTGCGCTCGCCCAGCCGGGTGGCCACCGCCTCGATGCCGGCGTCCGTGGACAGGTCGGCCGTCAGCACCTCCGCCTCGATGCCGTGCCGGTCGTGCAGCTCGGTGGCCTGTTCGTGCAGCCGCTTGGTGTCGCGGGCCACCAGCACCAGGTTGTGTCCGTCGGCCGCCAGCCGGCGGGCGAACGCGGCGCCGATGCCCGCCGTCGATCCCGTAATCAATGCCGTTGTCATGGCGCAAGGTTAGGCGGCGAAGGGGACAGGTCCACTTCGCTCACCGGTCCCGCCACCGGTGAAGGGCCCGTGAAGAAAGTACTGGTGAGGAGCGGTCAGCCGCCGTACCTCGCCATGTACTTCCGTGCCTGCGCCAGCGCCTCCGGGTGCAGCGCCCCGCCCGCCGCGAGCAGCCGCGGCAGCAGCTCCCGCTGGGTGGTGACGGCCCGGAACTGGAGGGCCACCGTCACCTCGTGGTCGGGCCGGTGCACGATGCGGACCGGGTCGCCCGCCCGTATCTCGCCGGGCTCCACCACCCGGAAGTACGCGCCCGGCACGGCCTTCTCCGTGAAGCGCTTCACCCAGCGCTGCTCACCCATGTGGCCCTGGAAGGTGCGGCAGGGGATGCGTCCGGAGGTCACTTCGAGGAGCAGGTCCGGACCGACCCGCCAGCGCTCGCCGATCAGGGCCCCGGAGACGTCCAGTCCCGTGGTGGTGAGGTTCTCGCCGAACGAGCCGCTGGGCAGCACACGGCCCAGTTCGCGTTCCCAGTCGTCCAGGTCTTCTCGGGCCACCGCGTAGACCGCCTGGTCCTCGCCGCCGTGGTGACGCGTGTCGCACACCGTGTCGCCGGCCAGCCCGCTCGCCCCGACGCCCTTCGGCCCGGGCGCCGCCACCCGCACGGGGCCGTCGGCCGGCCGCTTGTCGATGCCGGTGACGCCCTCCGGGTGGTCCGTGTACGGCACGGTCTTCGCGCGGCCGAGGTTGACAGACAGAAGCTTCATGGGCGAACGGTAGGACAATCCTCATCAAAGTGTCGACGCGATATTCGTCGTTCGGTCAAAGGGTCACTTATCCTCGGGGGTGTGATCGAGGCTCGTCATCTCCGTGTGCTGCGCGCCGTGGCATCGACCGGTTCCTTCTCCGCCGCCGGGCGCGAGCTGGGCTGCACCCAGCCCGCCGTCAGCCAGCAGATGAAGGCCCTGGAGTCCTCCGTCGGCACCCCCCTGCTCGTCCGCACCGGGCGCGAGATGCGCCTCACCCAGGCCGGTGAGGCGCTGGTGAGGCACGCCGCCGGGATCATCGCGGGGCTCACGGCCGCCGAGGAGGAGGTCGCCGCCATCGCCGGGCTGCGCGCCGGCCGGGTCCGGCTGGTCTCCTTCCCCAGCGGCAGTTCCGCCCTCGTCCCCAACGCCCTGGCCGCCCTGCGCGCCGCGCACCCCGGCACCCGGGTCTCCCTGGAGGAGGCCGAGCCGCCGAACTCCGTCGAGCTGCTGCGCGAGGGCGACTGCGACGTGGCGCTCGCCTTCCGCTACGAGGGTGCGGCGGGCGCGGAGGAGTGGGACGACCTCGTCGTACGGCCGCTGCTGACCGACCGCCTCGTGGCGCTGGTCCCCGACGGGCACCGGCTGGCCCGTGCGGAGTCCGCCGGATCCGTGGCCATCGGGGAGCTGGCCCGGGAGTCCTGGATCGCGGGCTGTCCCCGCTGCCGGGGCCAGCTGGTCGAGGTCTGCGAGGGGGCCGGCTTCACCCCCCGCATCGACTTCGCGACCGACGACTACCCGGCCGTCGTCGGCCTGGTCGGCGCCGGTCTGGGGGTGGCCGTCCTGCCCCAGCTCGCCGTCGAGTCCGTACGGCCCCGCGGTGTGCGCACGGTGACGCTGGAACCGGCGGTGCGGCGGGAGATCGTCGCGCTCAGCCTGCCCGACCTGGCCCAGGTGCCCGCGGTGGCGGCGACGCTGGACGAGCTGGCCCGCGCGGCCGCGCGCCTGTCGGCGGCACATCGGCCGAACCCCCTCTGAGAATCCTCCGCGCTGAGACCCCCGCTCTGAGAACCCCCTGATCTGAGAACCCCCGCAAAGAAACGTTCCTTCAGTGGTGGGCGGACGAGTCCCCGCCGGCCGGTCCGGACGCCGACGCCGACACCAGGCGGTGGCGTGCCCGTCCCATGAGCTCCTCGCGCTCGTCCTCGGTCAGCCCGCCCCACACTCCGTACGGCTCACGCACCGCCAGCGCGTGCGCCGCGCACTCGGCGCGGACCGGGCACCTCATGCAGACCTCCTTGGCCGAGTTCTCACGTGCACTCCGTGCCGCACCGCGTTCGCCCTCCGGATGGAAGAAGAGCGAGCTGTCCACCCCGCGGCACGCGGCCAGGAGCTGCCAGTCCCACAGGTCCGCGTTCGGTCCTGGAAGGCGGGAGAAATCTGCCATTGCGTGACCCCTTGTTGCCGATATGGGTGAATCCCGACGTTGCGGCGATGCGGCGATGCGGCGATGCGGCGACCCAGCATGCACGACCGTACAACTACGATCTAAGGAGATGAAAATATGACTCATTGCGAATCTAGCCTCAGACACCGCCGAAGTGGAAGAAAAGCGGCTAAATGGGGCACTGGTTGTGATGAAACGGCGCGGGTCCGACGCGCATGTCTGCTGCGTGGCCGCCCCCTCACGTAGAGTGCCGAAGACGACACACAGCCCCGTAACTCTTTCGAGTGACCATCGTTGAGAGTGCGGAGGCGGTTGAAGGAACAAGTGCTCGGGCGGGCGTCCGGGACGGTCGACCGCACAGGTGACGATTTCGTACCAGCCTGGAGGCTCAACGTGACGCGCAAGAGCTGCGGAGGACGGCCATGACTTCCGTCCTCGTCTGCGACGACTCCCCGCTTGCCCGAGAGGCGCTGCGCCGCGCGGTGGCGACCGTGCCCGGCGTCGAGCGCGTGACGACGGCCGCCAACGGCGAGGAAGTCCTCCGCCGCTGGGGTGCCGACCGCTCGGACCTGATCCTGATGGACGTGCGCATGCCCGGCCTGGGCGGCGTCGAGACCGTCCGGCGGCTGCTGTCCGCCGACCCCGGGGCGCGCATCATCATGCTCACCGTCGCCGAGGACCTGGACGGCGTGGCCCTCGCGGTCGCCGCCGGTGCCCGCGGCTATCTGCACAAGGACGCCTCGCGCGCCGAGCTGCGCGCCACCGTCACCCAGGCCCTCGCCGACCCGACCTGGCGGCTTGCCCCGCGCCGGCTGCGCTCGGCCGAGATGGGCGCCGCGCCCACGCTCACCGCGCGTGAGATCCAGGTCCTGGAGGGCATGAGCCACGGCCGGTCCAACGCGGAGATCGGCCGCGAGCTGTTCCTCTCCGAGGACACCGTCAAGACCCACGCCCGGCGGCTCTTCAAGAAGCTCGGCGCCTCGGACCGCGCGCACGCCGTGGCGCTCGGCTTCCGGTGGGGCCTGGTCCGCTAGGGCCTGCTGCGAAAGTCCCGCCCGCGGGGCGACGCCAGGCACGCACTCTCGCCGCACCGGGTCTCGCGCCAAGTACATCCGGTACGGGGCCCGAGGCCCGGCACGCCGAGAGCACGCACCTGACGCCGCCCGGCCCGCCCCTCGGGCGGACGGCGGGACTGTCGCAGCAGGCCCTAGGGCCACCCGCGCGGTGGAGGCCCGGTGGGGCACCCATGCGGTGGACGCGGAGAGGCCCCCTCGGGGGCGTGCCGTTCCCCGCTTATCGCGAGGTGAGCGGGGGTGACAAGGCGACCCGCCGGGTGCCCGCTGCCTGTTTCGCCGACGATGACGCATCCTTGAGGTGTGGAGTTCCTCGGGGACGAGTCGGTCAAGCGGAAGGGGAGGGCGCAGGGGATGAGTTCCGGCGCACCTGCTCATAACGCTTCGGTGCACAACAGCGGGCACGGAGCCACGGATCGGACGGCCGCAAGGCACGATGGACCGATGCGTGACGACGAGGCGCCCCGCGACCAGGGGACGGTCGGTGGGCTCGTCCACCGCGCCGTCGACGGGGACGAGCAGGCCACGCACGACCTGCTCGCCCATGTCCACCCCCTGGCGCTGCGGTACTGCCGTACCCGTCTGTCGCGCCTGCCCGGCGACGCCCGGCACTTCGTCGAGGACCTCGCCCAGGAGGTCTGCGTCGCGGTGCTGCTCGCGCTGCCCCGCTACAAGGACACCGGCCGGCCCTTCGAGGCGTTCGTGTTCGCCATCGCCGCCCACAAGGTCGCCGACCTCCAGCGCGCGGCGATGCGCCACCCCGGTTCGACCGTCGTCCCGTCCGACGAGATGCCCGAGCGGCCGGACGACTCCCTGGGCCCGGAGGAGCGCGCGCTGCTCAACAGCGACGCCGCCTGGGCCAAGAAACTGCTCGCCAACCTGCCCCAGAACCAGCGCGAGCTGCTCCTGCTGCGCATCGCGGTCGGGCTCACGGCCGAGGAGACCGGCCAGATGTTGGGAATGTCACCCGGTGCCGTGCGGGTCGCCCAGCACCGGGCGCTGAGCCGACTGCGGGCGCTGGCAGAGCAGTAATCACCGCCGATCGCCGCCGTGAACGGACGGCGGCACCTGTCCGTACAAAACTACGAAGATCGCAGGCCTTCCTGATCGTGGAATGAGCCACGTCCGGTTCCCGTTAGCATGGACATCCGCACCGATCAAGGCCATTTGGGGAAGGTGTCATGACTGCCAACGTCGACGGAGTGCCCGGAAAATTCGCGACACTCGGGCTGACCTACGACGACGTGCTGCTGCTGCCGGGCGCCTCCGCGGTGCTCCCGAACGCGGTCGACACCTCGTCCCGCATCTCCCGCAACGTGCGGGTCAACATCCCGCTGCTCTCGGCGGCGATGGACAAGGTGACCGAATCCCGCATGGCGATCTCCATGGCCCGCCAGGGCGGTGTCGGCGTCCTGCACCGGAACCTGTCCATCGAGGACCAGGCCAACCAGGTCGACCTGGTCAAGCGCTCCGAGTCCGGCATGGTGGCCAACCCCATCACCATCCACCCGGACGCCACCCTCGCCGAGGCCGACGCGCTGTGTGCCAAGTTCCGCATCAGCGGCGTACCAGTCACCGACGACGCGGGCCGGCTGCTCGGCATCGTCACCAACCGCGACATGGCCTTCGAGAGCGAGCGCTCCCGGGGGGTGCGCGAGGTCATGACGCCGATGCCGCTGGTCACCGGCGAGGTCGGCATCTCCGGCGTCGAGGCCATGGAGCTGCTGCGCCGCCACAAGATCGAGAAGCTTCCGCTGGTCGACGGCGACGGTGTCCTGAAGGGCCTGATCACGGTCAAGGACTTCGTGAAGGCCGAGCAGTACCCGCACGCCGCGAAGGACGCGGAGGGCCGCCTGATCGTCGGCGCCGCCGTGGGTGCCAGCCCCGAGGCGCTCGACCGTGCCCAGGCGCTCGCCGAGGCCGGGGTGGACTTCCTGGTCGTCGACACCTCGCACGGCCACAACAGCAACGCCCTGAGCTGGATGTCGAAGATCAAGTCGAGTGTCGGCATCGACGTCGTCGGCGGCAACGTCGCCACGCGTGACGGCGCCCAGGCGCTGATCGACGCCGGTGTCGACGGCATCAAGGTGGGCGTGGGCCCCGGCTCCATCTGCACCACCCGCGTCGTCGCCGGCATCGGTGTCCCGCAGGTCACGGCGATCTACGAGGCGTCCCTCGCCGCCCGGCCCGCCGGAGTCCCGCTGATCGGCGACGGTGGCCTCCAGTACTCCGGCGACATCGGCAAGGCGCTGGCCGCCGGTGCCGACACGGTGATGCTGGGCAGCCTGCTCGCGGGCTGCGAGGAGTCGCCGGGCGAGCTTCAGTTCATCAACGGCAAGCAGTTCAAGTCGTACCGCGGCATGGGCTCGCTGGGCGCCATGCAGTCCCGCGGCCAGGGCAAGTCGTTCTCGAAGGACCGCTACTTCCAGGCCGAGGTGGCCTCCGACGACAAGCTCGTGCCCGAGGGCATCGAGGGCCAGGTGCCCTACCGCGGCCCGCTGGGCAACGTGCTGCACCAGCTCGTCGGCGGTCTGCGCCAGACCATGGGCTACGTGGGCGCCGGCACCATCGAGGAGATGGAGTCCAAGGGCCGGTTCGTGCGGATCACCTCCGCCGGCCTCAAGGAGAGCCACCCGCACGACATCCAGATGACGGTCGAAGCACCGAACTACAGCCGCAGCAAGTAGGCAGCAGCCTTCAGAGGGCGGCCCCGGACCATCCGGGGCCGCCCTCTGCGGTGCCCCGCGGGGCCCGTCGGGGATACTGGAAGGCGCTGCAACGCATCAGGGAAAGGCCACAGACGTGACTGAGATCGAGATCGGGCGCGGCAAGCGCGGCCGCCGGGCGTACGCCTTCGACGACATCGCCGTCGTCCCCAGCCGCCGTACGCGGGACCCGAAGGAGGTCTCGATCGCCTGGCAGATCGACGCCTACCGCTTCGAGCTGCCGTTCCTGGCCGCTCCCATGGACTCGGTCGTCTCCCCGGCCACCGCCATCCGCATCGGCGAGCTGGGCGGCCTCGGCGTGCTCAACCTCGAAGGGCTCTGGACCCGGCACGAGGACCCGCAGCCGCTGCTCGACGAGATCGTCGGTCTCGACGCGGAGACCGCGACCCGCCGCCTCCAGGAGATCTACGCGGCTCCCATCAAGGAGGAGCTGATCGGGCAGCGCATCAAGGAGGTGCGCGACTCGGGCGTGGTCACCGCCGCCGCGCTCTCCCCGCAGCGCACCGCCCAGTTCTCCAAGGCCGTCGTGGACGCGGGCGTGGACATCTTCGTCATCCGCGGTACGACGGTCTCGGCGGAGCACGTGTCCGGCTCGCACGAGCCGCTGAACCTCAAGCAGTTCATCTACGAGCTGGACGTTCCGGTCATCGTCGGCGGCTGCGCCACCTACACCGCCGCCCTGCACCTGATGCGCACCGGCGCGGCGGGCGTGCTCGTCGGCTTCGGCGGCGGCGCCGCCCACACCACGCGCAACGTGCTGGGCATCCAGGTGCCCATGGCGACGGCGGTGGCGGACGTGGCGGCGGCCCGCCGCGACTACATGGACGAGTCCGGCGGCCGGTACGTGCACGTCATCGCCGACGGCGGCGTCGGCTGGTCCGGCGACCTGCCCAAGGCGATCGCCTGCGGCGCCGACTCCGTGATGATGGGCTCCCCGCTGGCCCGCGCCACCGACGCGCCGGGCAAGGGCAACCACTGGGGCATGGAGGCCGTCAACGAGGAGCTGCCCCGCGGCAAGAAGGTCGACCTCGGCACGGTCGGCACCATAGAGGAGATCCTCACCGGCCCGTCCCACACCCCGGACGGCTCGATGAACTTCTTCGGGGCGCTGCGCCGCGCGATGGCGACGACCGGCTACAGCGAGCTGAAGGAGTTCCAGCGGGTCGAGGTCACGGTCGCCGACTCGCAGCACCGGCGGTAGTCACCCGGACGGCGTAGCGAAGGGGCCCGGAGCAGTCGCTCCGGGCCCCTTCTCGCCTGTCCGGCCCCGCTCAGAGCCGGTGCGCAGCCCCCGTGGGCGTCGCCCCGCGCGTGTCCAGCAGGAGCTGGGCCTTCACCGACAGGCCCTGGAGGTCGTACGTGCGGTGCTGCTGGAGGAGGATCGTGAGGTCGGCGTCGGCGGCGGCCTCGTAGAGGGAGTCCGCGCGGGGGACGGGGCGCTCCGCGACGTTCCAGGACGGGATGTGCGGGTCGTGGTAGCTGACGGCGGCGCCGAGCCCCATCAGGCGGGTCGCGATCTCCTCGGCCGGGGTGGCCTGCTGGTCGGCGAGGTCGGCCTTGTAGGTGACGCCGAGGAGCAGGACGCGGGCGCCGCGCGCCGACTTGCCGTGCTCGTTGAGGAGGGCGGCGGCGCGCTGGACGACGTAGCGGGGCATCTGCGCGTTGACCCGCTGGGCGACCTCCACCATGCGCAGGCTGTGGGGGGCCTGGCCGGTCAGGTCCTGGGGGACGGAGTGGCCGCCGACGCCGGGGCCGGGGCGGAAGGCGTGGAAGCCGAAGGGCTTGGTCTCGGCGCAGCGCAGGACGTCCCACAGGTCGACGCCGAGGTCGTCGCAGAGGACGGCCATCTCGTTGACGAGGGCGATGTTGACGTGGCGGAAGTTGGTCTCCAGGAGCTGCACCGTCTCCGCCTCGCGGGGGCCGCGCGCGCGGACCACCTTGTCGGTGAGGCGGCCGTAGAAGGCGGCGGCCGACTCGGTGCAGGCGGGGGTGAGGCCGCCGATGACCTTCGGGGTGTTGGCGGGCGTGAAGTCGCGGTTGCCGGGGTCGACGCGGCTGGGGGAGTAGGCGAGGTGGAAGTCGCGGCCCGCGCGCAGCCCGGAGCCCTGCTCCAGGATCGGGCGCAGGAACTCCTCCGTGGTCCCCGGGCGCACCGGCGACTCCAGGATCACCGTGGTGTGCGGGCGCATGTGGGCGGCGAGCGTGCGGGCCGCGGCCTCGACCTGGGTGAGGTCCAGGCCGCCGTCCGGCGCCGGCGGGGTGGGCGCGCAGATGACCGCGGTGCGCACCCGGCCCACCTCGGCCGGTCCCGCGGCGGTGCGGAAGCCCGCCGCGAGCATCCGGCGCAGCTCGGCGGGGGAGAGGGGACCGGCTTCGGGGCCGGTCTTGTAGCCGAGGGTGGGGATGCCGGCGGCGACGGCGGCCTGGGCCAGGGGCAGGCCGTACGGGCCGAGTCCGATGACGGCGAGATCTGCGGGCATGGCGTGGGCCGTCCTTCCCAGTAGCCGAAGCGGGACAGGTGCGCAAGCCCGGTGGACAGGATGGGCGAGCACAACGTCAGACTAGGAGTAAATATGACCGATTTGTGGGATTGATTCGCCTCGTTTCGGGTGAGTCTCGACGGTGACCTGCGGGAAGTTGTCCACAGGCTGAGGGCGTGCGGCGGCCGATGTCGGGCAGGCCGGACAGAATCTGGGCATGGTGGGTACCAGGAGACGGGCTTCGCCCGACGGGTGCGGCCGACGCGACCACAGCGGGAGGCAGCAGTGAGGACAGCGACACTGGGGCCGGCGCAGCGCGCCGAGTCGCTCGCGGCCATGGCCGAGCGCGAACTGGACGTACTGGTGGTGGGCGCCGGCGTGGTCGGCGCGGGCACCGCGCTGGACGCCGTGACGCGCGGCCTGTCGACCGGCCTGGTCGAGGCGCGGGACTGGGCCTCGGGCACCTCCAGCCGGTCCAGCAAGCTGATCCACGGCGGCCTGCGCTATCTGGAGATGCTCGACTTCGCGCTCGTCCGGGAGGCGCTGAAGGAGCGCGGCCTGCTGCTCGAACGGCTGGCGCCGCACCTGGTGAAGCCGGTGCCGTTCCTCTACCCCTTGCAGCACAAGGGCTGGGAGCGGCTGTACGCGGGCTCCGGCGTCGCGCTCTACGACGCCATGTCCATGGCCCGCGGCCACGGCCGGGGCCTGCCGATGCACCGTCACCTGAGCCGCTCTCACGCCCTGCGGGTGGCGCCCGCGTTGAAGAAGGACGCGCTGGTCGGCGCGCTCCAGTACTACGACGCGCAGATGGACGACGCCCGCTTCGTCGCCACCCTGGTGCGCACGGCCGCGGCCTATGGCGCCCAGGTCGCCAACCGCGCGCGCGTCACCTCCTTCATTCGCGAGGGCGAACGCGTGGTCGGCGCCCGCGTCCAGGACGTCGAGGCGGGCGGCGAGTACGACATCCGCGCCAAGCAGATCGTGAACGCGACCGGGGTGTGGACCGACGACACCCAGTCGATGGTGGGCGAGCGCGGCCAGTTCCACGTCCGGGCGTCCAAGGGCATCCACCTCGTCGTGCCCAAGGACCGCATCCACTCCACCACCGGGCTCATCCTGCGCACCGAGAAGTCCGTGCTGTTCGTCATCCCCTGGGGGCGGCACTGGATCATCGGCACCACGGACACCGACTGGGACCTCGACAAGGCCCACCCGGCCGCCTCCAGCGCGGACATCGACTACCTCCTGGAGCACGTCAACTCGGTGCTGTCGGTGCCCCTCACCCGCGACGACGTCGAGGGGGTCTTCGCCGGGCTGCGCCCGCTGCTGGCCGGCGAGTCCGACGCCACCAGCAAGCTCTCGCGCGAGCACACCGTCGCGCACCCGGTGCCCGGGCTGGTCGTCGTGGCGGGCGGCAAGTACACGACGTACCGGGTGATGGCCAAGGACGCCGTGGACGAGGCGGTGCACGGGCTCGACCTCCGGGTCGCCGACAGCGTCACCGAGGAGACCCCGCTGCTCGGCGCCGAGGGCTACCACGCGCTGTGGAACGCGCGGGCGCGGATCGCCGAGCGCACCGGCCTGCACGTGGTGCGCGTGGAGCACCTGCTGAACCGGTACGGGTCGCTGGCCGAGGAGGTGCTGGAACTCGTCGCCGCCGACCCCTCGCTGGGCGAACCGCTGCACGCCGCCGACGACTACCTGCGCGCCGAGGTCGTCTACGCCGCCTCGCACGAGGGCGCTCGCCACCTGGACGACGTCCTCACCCGGCGCACCCGCATCTCCATCGAGACCTTCGACCGGGGGACGCGTAGCGCCCGTGAGGCCGCCGAGCTGATGGCACCGGTGCTGGGCTGGGACAAGGACCAGATCGAACGCGAGGTCCGGCACTACGAGAAGCGGGTCGAGGCGGAGCGGGAGTCGCAGCGCCAGCCGGACGACCTGACGGCCGACGCGGCCCGGCTGGGGGCGCCGGACATCGTGCCCAAGTAGCAGCCGCGGCGGCGGGCCGGGCGCCTCGGGCCCGCCGCACGGCCCGTCCCCCGCGGCCCTGGGGCCCCCGTGGCACCCTGGGCGTCGAGCACTTGTCGCGTGAGGGACAATGAAGGCTCTGTCAGGGCGGGTTGCATGAGGGGACGCATGTCGGACGCGGAGCGGGCGGGGACACCCCGTACGGACAAGAGCGCACGTCTCCTCGCCGGGCGTTACCGGCTGGGGGACGTGCTCGGCCGCGGCGGCATGGGGACGGTGTGGCGGGCCCAGGACGAGACCCTGGGACGCACGGTCGCCGTCAAGGAGCTGCGGTTCCCGGGCAACATCGACGAGGAGGAGAAGCGGCGCCTGATCACGCGCACGCTGCGCGAGGCCAAGGCGATCGCGCGGATCCGCAACAACGGCGCCGTCACCGTCTACGACGTGGTCGAGGAGGACGACCGGCCCTGGATCGTGATGGAACTCGTCGAGGGCAAGTCGCTCGCCGAGGCCATCCGTGAGGACGGTCTGCTGGAGCCCAAGCGCGCCGCGGAGGTCGGCCTCGCCGTCCTGGACGTGCTGCGCTCGGCGCACCGCGAGGGCATCCTGCACCGCGACGTGAAGCCGTCCAACGTGCTGATCGCCGAGGACGGCCGGGTCGTGCTCACCGACTTCGGCATCGCGCAGGTCGAGGGCGACCCGTCCATCACCTCCACCGGCATGCTCGTCGGCGCCCCCTCCTACATCTCCCCGGAGCGCGCCCGCGGCCACAAGCCCGGACCGGCCGCCGACCTCTGGTCGCTCGGCGGGCTGCTGTACGCCGCCGTCGAGGGCACCCCGCCCTACGACAAGGGCTCCGCGATCGCGACCCTCACCGCGGTGATGACGGAGAACCTGGAGGAGCCGAAGAACGCCGGCCCGCTGCGGGACGTCATCTACGGGCTGCTCAACAAGGACCCCGCCCACCGGCTCGACGACGCCGGCGCCCGCGCCATGCTGCTCAAGGTCATCCACGCGCCCGCCCCCGAGGAGATCGATCCGGTCGACGCCACCAAGGTCGTACCGATCCCGCCCCAGCCGGACGAGCGGACGCGCCGGGGCGGCGCCGGCGGCAAGCGGGCCGAGGAGGCCGGGGAGCGGCTGCGCGGGGCGCTGCGCTCGGTGCGCAAGGCCGCCGTCGGGGCGGGTGCGGCCGGTGCGGCCGCCGCCTCGCGGAGCAGGCAGGGCGGTGCGGGCTCCGGGTCCGGCGCGGACTCCGGCCCCACGGGGGCGGGCGCGTCCGGTACCGCCGTGTCCGGTACCGCCGGAACGGCCGCCGCGACGGGATCGGCGCAGGGCCCGGGCGCCGGCGCGCAGGGCGCGAACGCTCCCGGCGGTAAGCGGAGTTCCGGCTGGCCCGTCGTGCCGCCGCCGGACCTGCCGGCCAGGCCCGTGCCCCGGGCGCCGCTCACCGACGTGGTGCCGCGCCGGACGCTGATCGTCATCGCGGTGATCGTGGCGCTCGCCGTGCTCGGCACCGTGCTGGCGCTCACCCTCGGCGGCGACGACGACAAGGGGGCCGAGGGCGGAAACGGCGGCAAGCCCGTAGCCTCCGCGGGACCGAGCGGCGAGACCAAGCAGGACGACGAGGGCGGCACCGGCACCGACGGCGCCGCCTCCGACCCGGCGGCGGACGGTGACGCGAGCGGCGCGCCGGAAGGCGGCGCGAGCGCGTCCGGCGACGGGGACGGCGGGTCCCCGGACGCCGGGAAGTCCGAGGGCCAGGAGTCCGAGGACCAGGAGGACGTGGCCGCCACCCACAAGGGCGGCCAGGGTTACCGCCTCGGGCTGCCCGAGGGCTGGAGGTTCGCCTCCACGGGCGCCTCGGGCGACCGGTTCACCGGCCCCGGCGGGCAGAAGCTGCTGGTGGCCTGGACCTCCACGCCCAAGGGCGACCCAGTCGCCGACTGGAAGGACCAGGAGCGGTACATGGTCCGCTCGCAGTACAAGAAGATCCGCATAGAGAAGGTGGACTACCGGGGCTGGAACACGGCCGACTGGGAGTTCACCTACTCCGACGGCGGCACCAAGTACCGCACCGTGGACCGGGGGTTCGTCGTCAACGACCACCAGGGCTACGCGCTCATGTACACCGCGAAGGCCGACGACTGGGACGGCGACCTGCGCCGGGACACCTGGCGGACCCTGACGAAGTCCTTCGAACCCAAGTCCTGAGCGGACGGCTCCGGGTTTGAGCGGCGCGATATCTGGCATCAGCTCTTTGTGGGTTGCCTCCGGCACGTATCGTGAGTGCTTGCGGACCGTACGCAGCCGGAACGGCCCGCCGGGCGAACGGAATTGACCGACGGGCTGCCGGGGGTGGCGACGTGGACGACTATGCGGGACGGGTGCTCGCCGACCGCTACCGCCTGCCCCTGCCGCCGTCCGACGAGTACGAACTCACCGAGACCCGGGCCTTCGACACGTACAGCGGTCAGGAAGTCCTGGTCCGGCAGGTCCCGTTGCCGGAGGTCGTCGAGGCCGAGGTGCTCGACGCCGACGGTCTGCCCGACGGCTTCACGGCGCGTGACGGCGGTGTCCGGCACACCGGCAGGCGGACCTCAGGCGGGAGCACCGGCATCCGGCGGCCGGCCGACCCCGTGGTACGGCGGGCCGTCGAGGCCGCGCAGGCCGCCGCCGCCGTTCCCGACCACCCGCGCCTCGACCAGGTCTTCGACGTGTTCGCCGAGGGCGGGTCGCTGTGGATCGTCAGCGAGCTGGTCGCCGCCAGGCCGCTGGCCGCGCTCCTCGCCGAGCAGACGCTGACGCCGTACCGCGCGGCGGAGGTGGCCTCCGACATCCTGCTCGCGCTGCGGGTGCTGCACACGTACGGCTGGGTGCACCGCAACATCACCGCGCGCACCGTGCTGGTCTGCGACGACGGGCGGGTGATGCTGACCGGCCTGGCGGTCGGGGCCGCCGAGGAGGCGCTGTGCGGGTACGACCCCGTCCCGCCGCCCGACGAGGACCCCGCCCCCGGCCCGCTCGACCCCAACGGAACCTTCGGCCCCGGCGGCGGTGTGCCCGGCCCGGGCGGCGCCGGGCCCGGGATGCCGGGGCCGGTCGGAGCGCGGGCCGGGATCCTGGGCTCCGGTGACTCCGGAATCCTCGGCCCCGGTGACGCCGATCCGGAGGCCGCCCGGCGGGCCGCCATCGAGGCCCGGGGCGTCGGCGGGCTGCCGGTTCCCGGGGCCGCGGGCCCGGGAACACCCGCGGGACTCGCGCCCGCACAGCTCGACACCAGCGGCGACATCCGCGCCGCTCGCGCCGGAGCGATCGCCGCGTACCGCGCCGGGGCCCGAGCCGCCGCCCGCGTCCAGGAGGCGCAGAACGGCCGCGCCGCCCTCCCGGGAGCCCGCCCCGCCCCCGACGACACGACGGGGCGACCCGGCCAGGGCGCCGACACCGGCCGGCCCGGCGGCTACCCCGCCTCCGGCGCCGAGGCGGGCCGGCCGCCCCATGGGGACGCCGGTCCCGGATCCGCCCACGGCGCCGAGCGAGCCGGCCTGCCCGCCGAGGACGCCGGGCACGGCGCCGCCGTACCGCCCGGGCAGATCGCCGACCCCTACGGCGTACGCACGACCTCCTGGCACGGTGCCACGCCCCGCACCGGAGGCGACCCGGCAGCCGCCCCGCCCCGGTTCGGCGGTGAGCCTTCAACCGCCCCGCCCCGGTTCGGCGGTGACCCCGCGGCCCCCGCACCCCGTCTCGGCGGTGACCCGGCATCCCAGGCCCCCCGCCTCCCCGGCGATCCGGCCGCGTCCGGCCGCGCCCTGCCCCCCGCCCCCCGGCAGGGGGACACCGCCGGGTACGCCGTCCCGGCGCAGGAGGGTGGGCCGGCGACCTCCGGGCGCTGGGACGACCTCGTCGCCCGTACCGCCCCGCCGCGCGGGCCCGCCACCGCGCTCGCCGCCGAGCGGGCCCGGCAGACGCGGATGGCCGTGGTCGGGCCGGTGACGGAGCGGTGGGCGCCCGAGCAGGCCGGGCCGGTGCACGAGAACTGGCAGCTGGCCGCGCCCATCGGCCCCGCCACCGACCTGTGGGCGCTGGGCGCGCTGCTCTACCGCGCCGTACAGGGGCACGCGCCCTACCCGGAGGAGTCCACCGCCGAGCTGGTGCAGATCGTGTGCGCGGAGCCCCCGGCGTTCGCCGAGGAGTGCGGCCCGCTGCGGCCGGTCGTGGAGTCGCTGCTGCGTCAGGACCCCACCGAGCGCATCGACTTCGAGGAGCTGAGCGGCTGGCTGCGCTCCCTCGTACGCTCCGCGCCCGAGCCCGAGGCCGGCCTGCACGTCGTCTCGGCCCCGCCCGCCGAGACCGCGCACAGCAGGCTGCCCATCGTGCGCCGCCGGGGCGAACTGGTGCGCCGGCGCCGGGCCGGGCTGCCCGTGCACCACGGCCGCCACAAGCGGGGCCGCGCGGAAGCCGACCGCTCGCCGCGCAGCCTCGGCCGGACCCTGCTCCTGCTGATACTGCTCGCCCTCGCCGGAGCCGTCGCGTACGCCATGTTCTTCCTGCCGAAGAACGACACGCGCGACTCCGGCGCCGCCGACCGCACCGGCACCGCCGGTGACGCGAGTCAGGCGCCGCCCGCCGGGTCGCCGGACGTCAGCAGCGAGCCCCGGCCCGAGCAGACGTCCCCGGAGTCCACCCCCGGCGGCTCGGAGACCGACGGCGGTTCCACCGAGACGCAGTCGAACGTCGCCGACGGGTTCACCCTGCGCAAGGACCCGGAGGGCTTCCGCGTCGCCGTCGCCGAGGGCTGGGACCGCACCCCCCGCAACGGCAGTGGCCAGGTCGTCTACAGCAAGGGCGACTTCGAGCTGCTCGTCGTGCCGGGCCGCGACCGCACCGCCGAGTTCGGCGACGACCCGATGGTCTACCAGCGCGACAGCGAGCCCGAGTTGGCCCCCTACCGCGCCTCCAGCTGGGCCACCTCCAGCGGGCTGAAGACCATCGAGGTCGGCGGACGGACGATGGCGGAGGGCCAGTTCACCTGGACCGGCGCGGGCGGCGAGCTGTTCGTGCGCAACGTCGCCATCCTGATCGACGGCCGCTACCACGTGGTGCAGGTGCGGGGTCCGGAGGCCGACCGGGACGAGGTGAGCCGGCTGTTCGAACAGGCATCGGCGAGCTACCAGTACACGCGCTGACCGCAGTTCGCCCCGATGGTTGCCTCCCGTCACGGAAAGCGACAACCGTCACAGAGCGGTTTCCATGCGACCCCACCCGTTCCCCGAAGGGGGGCCGGTCCCTAGTCTGGCCCTGACAAGACCATTGCGGGGCAACGTGAATCAGATGCAGGGCCGGCTCGTCGCGGGCCGTTACCGGCTCGGGGACACCATCGGCAGCGGCGGCATGGGCCGGGTGTGGCGCGCACACGACGAGGTGCTGAACCGGACCGTCGCCATCAAGGAGTTGACCGCCGCGCTCTACGTCTCCGAGAGCGACCAGGCGATCCTCCTGGCACGCACCAGGGGCGAGGCGCGCGCGGCGGCGCGGATCAACCACTCGGCCGTCGTCACCGTGCACGACGTCCTCGAACACGACGGCCGGCCCTGGATCGTGATGGAGCTGGTCGAGGGCCGCTCGCTGGCCGACGCGGTCAAGGAGGAGGAGCGGGTCGAGCCGCGCGAGGCGGCCCGCATCGGCCTGTGGGTGCTGCGCGCCCTGCGCGCCGCGCACACCGCCGGCGTCCTGCACCGCGACGTCAAACCGGGCAACGTCCTGCTCGCCGACGACGGCCGCGTCCTGCTCACCGACTTCGGCATCGCGCAGATCGAGGGCGACTCCACCATCACCCGCACCGGCGAGGTCGTCGGCTCCGTCGACTACCTCGCGCCCGAGCGGGTGCGCGGCCACGACCCCGGCCCCGCCTCCGACCTGTGGGCGCTCGGCGCGACGCTGTACACGGCGGTGGAGGGCAGATCGCCGTTCCGCCGCACCTCACCGCTGACCACCATGCAGGCCGTGGTCGAGGAGGAGGCCGGCGAGACCCGGTACGCCGGTCCGCTCGCGCCGGTCATCGGCGCCCTGCTCCGCAAGGACCCGGAGACGCGGCCCGACGCGACCGAGGCCGAGTACCTGCTCGCCCACGCGGCCGAGGGACGGCGGCCGGACGCGGCCCAGGCGTACGTGCCGACCACCCGGCACACGGGCCCGGTACGGCAGGGCGACACCCTGCACCACGGGACGCCGGGCACGCCCACCGCGACGCCGTACCCGCCGGTGACCGGGCCCACCGCGGCCGTCGGCCACCCCGCGACGGGCCACACGGCACAGGCGTACGGGACGGGCACCGTCCCGCCGGGCCACCCGCACGCCGCGCCCTCCGGAGCCCCCGGCCCCCGGCGCCGTCGGCAGGGGCGGCTGCGCACGGTCGCCCTGGTCGTCGCCGTTGCCGCCCTCATCGGCGCGGGCACCGCCGTCCTGCTCCAACAGCGCGACGACGGAGGCACCGAGGCCGGCCCGGAGCCCACCGCGTCCACGTCCTCCTCGCCGTCCGGGTCGCCCACCAACGACAACGGCACCGGCGGATCCGTCCCGGACAACTGGAAACGCCGCGACGACCCGTTGGGTTTCAGCCTCTACCTGCCCAGGAACTGGCAGCGGGAGGCCTTCGACGACGAGGGCGAACTCAAGCAGGCCGACTACAGCCCCGACGGCGGCAAGCACCTCCTGCGCGTATCCGTCGACACCGCCCCCGACTACAACGACCCGCACGCGCACCAGCTCGATCTGGAGGTCCAGCTCCAGCGGCTGGTCGACTACCGGCGCGTCACCCTGGAGCGCGGCACCTACCGCGACCGCGACAGCGCAAGGTGGGAGTACACCTGGACCGCGCTGGCCAAGGACACCCCCTTCCCCGGCCCGCGCCGCGCCGTCGCGCACACGTACATCTCCCGGGCCGGCGTCGAGTACGCCCTCAACATGTCGGGGCCCGCGGGCGACTGGCCCGCCACCGAGCGGCAGTTCAGGTCGGTGCTTCAGAGCTGGCAGGAGCGGACGGGCTGAGACCCGCGCCGCGCGGCGCCGGACACCGGCGGGAGCCGCCCCAACGGCGCCCGCGCACCCGTCGGTTGTCGGCCACCCGGGTGGCCGCGACGCGGAGGCGCCGCGTCCGGTGGGGCATCATGGGGCGCATGGTGACCGAGGGGGCCGGCGGGCGTGTCATCGCGGGCCGATACCGGCTCCATGAGCGGCTCGGCAGCGGCGGCATGGGCATCGTGTGGCGGGCCACCGACCAACTGCTCGTCCGCGAGGTGGCCGTGAAGGCGCTGCCGCTAGACGAGGCCCTGTCCGCCGCCGAGGCCCGGCGGCGCCGCGAGCGCACCCTGCGCGAGGCCCGCGCCGTCGCGCAGCTGCGGCATCCGCACGTCATCGTCGTGCACGACGTCGTCGAGGACGACGCCCGCGCCTACATGGTCATGGAACTCGTCGACGGCGGCTCGCTCGCGGACCGCGTCGTCGCCCGCGGCCCCGTCGGCCCCCGCGAGGCCGCCCGGATCGGCATCGCCCTGCTCGACGCCCTGCGCACCGCGCACGCGGCCGGCGTCCTGCACCGGGACGTCAAGCCGTCCAACGTGCTGATCGCCGAGGACGGCCGGGTCGTCCTCACCGACTTCGGCGTCGCCCAGGTCGCGGGCTCCACCACCCTCACCGAGAGCGGCTCCTTCGTCGGCTCGCCCGAGTACACCGCGCCGGAGCGGATGTCCGGCGCCGGGACCGGACCGGAGTCCGACCTGTGGTCCCTGGGCGTCCTGCTCTGCGCGATCCTCAGCGGCGCCTCCCCCTTCCACCGCGACTCGCTCGGTGGCGTCCTGCACGCCGTGGTCACCGAGGAGATCCATCCGCCCGCGCAGACCGGACCGCTCCTCCCCGTCGTCCGGGGCCTCCTCGAACGCGATCCGCGACGGCGGCTGGACGCGGCGGAGGCGGACCGGATGCTGCGCCTCTACCTCAGTACCGGCCGCACCCCCGCGACGGCGGCGGCCCGCGCCTCCCGGCGGATGAAGCGGAGCGTGCTCATGGCGGTGCTGCTGGTCGTCGCGGCGGCCTGCGCGGGCATCTCGGCGGCGGTGCTGCTGGTGGACGGCGACGACGGCGGGGGCGGCGCCCCGACCAGCTCGGCGCCCGCGACACCGACGACGGACCCCGCGTCCCCCTCGGTGTCCCCGTCCGGCGCTCCGTCCGCCCACGAGTCCCCCGCATCACACCTAAAGGGGAGATAAGCGGCAGCGCGCGTCACGGGTCTGTGACCACCGTGCACGCGCGGTGGATATGGACGCGTGCGGCGCGATATGGATGAACCCATGAGCAGCAACGGGGGACCCCGCAGGGGATCGGACGAGCCGACGAGTTTTGGCCTGCAACCACCGAACCAGCCCGTCGCCGTGCCGCATCCCGGCAACCCGTACGCGGCACCCACCCAGGTCGTACCGCCGCAGCCGGTGTCGCCTTCCGGCCAGACCCCGCCCGCGCAGTCCCCGTCCGCGCAGACGCCGCCCGCCCAGGCCCCGTCCGCGCAGGACCCGGGCGCCGGGCGCCTGATCGCGGGCCGCTACCGGCTGCTGGCCAAGCTGGGGCACGGCGGCATGGGCACGGTGTGGCGGGCGAAGGACGAGACCGTGGACCGCGAGGTGGCCGTCAAGGAGCCCCGCGTACCCGACCACCTTCCCGAGCGCGAACGGGACAACGCCTTCGAACGGATGCGCCGCGAGGCCCGCGCCGCCGCCCGGCTCGACCACCCCGGCGTGGTCAACGTGCACGACGTGGCCGTCGTCGACGGCCGGCCGTGGATCGTGATGGAGCTGGTGCGGGGCCGCTCGCTGGGCGACGCGTTGCAGGAGGGCACGCTGGGCGCCCGCGAGGCCGCCCGGATCGGCCTGGAGGTGCTCGGCGCGCTGGAGGCCGCGCACGCGGCCGGCATCCTGCACCGGGACGTGAAACCGGACAACGTGCTGCTCGGCCGGCACGACCGGGTCGTCCTCACCGACTTCGGCATCGCCCAGATCGAGGGCGAGACCAACCTGACCGACACCGGCGGCTTCGTCGGCTCGCCCGAGTACATCGCCCCGGAGCGGGTGCTGGGCCAGCGCCCCGGCCCGGCGAGCGACCTGTGGTCGCTGGGCGTGGTGCTGTACGCGGCGACGGAGGGCGTCTCGCCGTTCCGCCGCAGCAACACCCCCGCCACGCTCCAGTCGGTGCTCAACGCCACCCCCGCGCCGCCCGCCGCCGCGCAGGGCCCGCTGGCCGAGGTGATCACGGCCCTGCTGGACAAGGACCCGGCGCGCCGCCCGGACGCCGCCCGGGTGCGCGGCCTGCTGGACGCCGCCGCCAACCCGCCCGCGCCACCGCCCACGCAGGTCGTGCGCGTCGCCGCGGACGGACCGGTGGGGCCGGGGTCCCGGTGGAGCGTCCGGCTGGGCCGCAACGCCTGGATCACCCTGGGTGCCGCGGTCGTCGCGGCGGCGGTGGCGTCGTACCTGGTGGTCGCGGACCCCTTCGCGGGGCCGCTGCCCGAGGGCTGGAAGGAGCGGCGGCTCGACGCCAAGATCGGGATGAGCGTCGGCCTGCCCGCCGAGTTCGTGAAGCAGAAGCACCCCGACGGCTGGGACGGCACCAACGAGACGTTCACCGACCCGAGCGGAGCGGTCAGCGTCCTGGTCGACCGCGACATCAAGGACGACGACAAGACGGGCGAGATCCCCGAGACCGCGATGGCGGGTGCCTGGGCGGACTGGGACACCTTCAAGGACGGCGAGTACTCCTACGGCTTCGCCGACGACCCCGCACCCAAGGGCGAGCCGAGCGAGACCGAGTCCCAGGGCGGCAAGGCCGCCCAGAACACCATCGAGTACGTGACCACGGACTCGCAGAACCCCCGGCCGCGCGAGTTCCACATCCTGTACTACCGGGCGGGCAACGGCGACATGTACAAGGTGTCGATCGACTACCCGCGCGAGGGCTACTTCGCCGACGAGGGAAAGGAGATCGCCCGCACGGTCGTCGCCAACTGGACGGTCGCAAAGCCCTGATCAGCGGGTTTGTGCCAGCGATCACTGGCGTCATGTGAGTACTCGGTGAATCCCCGTTACCGACGGGTACACAAAGGCCCCGCGGCGTCATACCCTGCGGCTCATGACGGACGCGCAGGCCCCGGAACTCACCGGCACGAATCCCCTCGCCCCCTCCCCGGAGGGCGCCCGCACCGCTGCCGACGTGGTCACGCCCGAGCTGGTCGCCCAGCTCACCAAGGGCGTGGCCGGCTCCGGCCGCACCGCCAACCACACCCCGTTCACCGGCGAGAAGCTCGCCGACCTGCCCGAGTCCACGCCCGAGGACGTGGCCGGCGCCTTCGAGGAGGCCCGCGCCGCCCAGGCCGTGTGGGCGCGCGTTCCGGTCCGGCAGCGCGCCGCGGTCCTGCTCCGCTTCCACGACCTGGTCCTGGAGCGCCAGGCCGAGGTCCTCGACCTCATCCAGCTGGAGACCGGCAAGGCCCGCCTGCACGCCCACGAGGAGGTCCAGGCCGTCGCCGTCGCCGCCCGGCACTACGGCCGCAAGGCGCCCGCCTACCTGCGGCCCAAGCGGCACACCGGCGCCGTGCCGACCCTGACGAAGGTCACCGAACTGCGCCACCCGCGCGGCGTCGTCGGCCAGATCGCCCCCTGGAACTACCCGCTGGAGCTGTCCGTCGGCGACGCGCTCCCCGCGTTCGTCGCGGGCAACGCGGTCGTCATGAAGCCCGACACCGAGACCTGCCTGACCGCGCTGTGGGCCCGTGACCTGCTCATCGAGGCCGGCCTGCCCGCCGAGGTCTTCCAGGTCGTCCTCGGCGACGGCCCCGTCGTCGGCCCCGAGGTCGTCAGGCACGCCGACTACGTCTCCTTCACCGGCTCCACCCGCACCGGCCGCGAGGTCGCCCAGGGTGCCGCCGCCCGCCTGGTCGGCGTCTCCCTCGAACTCGGCGGCAAGAACGCCATGCTGGTCCTGGAGGACGCCGACATCGAGAAGGCCGCGGCGGGCGCCGTCCGCGCCTGCTTCTCCTCCGCCGGCCAGCTGTGCATCTCCATCGAGCGGCTGTACGTCCAGGAGTCGGTCGCCGACGCCTTCCTGGAGCGCTTCGCCGCCCGCACCAAGGCCATGCGGCTCGGCACCTCCCTCTCCTACGGCGCCGACATGGGCTCACTGGTGGGGGAGCGGCAGCTGGAGACCGTGGAGCGGCACGTGGCGGACGCCGTCGAGCGGGGCGCGAAGCTCGTCGCCGGCGGCGTCGCCCGCCCGGACATCGGCCCATACTTCTACGAGCCGACCATCCTCGACGGCGTCACGGCACCCATGTCGGTGTGCGCCGAGGAGACCTTCGGCCCGGTCGTGTCCGTCTACCGCTTCAAGACCGAGGACGAGGCGGTCGAGCACGCCAACTCCACGCCGTACGGCCTGAACTCCTCGGTCTGGACGAAGGACGCCCGGCGCGGCCGCGACGTCGCCGCCCGCCTGCGCACCGGCACCGTCAACATCAACGAGGGGTACGCCTCCGCCTACGGCAGCGTCCAGTCCCCGATGGGCGGCATGGGGGACTCGGGCCTCGGCCGCCGGCACGGCTCGGAGGGCATCCTCAAGTACACCGAGGCCCAGACGGTCGCCCACCAGCGCCTGCTGCCGATGGCCCCCTCGCTGGGCATGGACGACGAGAAGTACGCCCAGTTCATGAGCCGCAGTCTCCGGCTCATGAAGGCATTCCGGTTCAGGTAATCCACGTAGGGCGCGCGGGGCCGTACCGATATGCGGCTCCGCCGCCCGGGCGCGACCAGCCACGAATCAGCCGCACGTGAAACTCGACGAGGAGACCCCCGTGCCTCAAGACGCCTACGACTACGACGTCCTGATAGTCGGCTCCGGCTTCGGCGGATCCGTCTCCGCCCTCCGCCTCACGGAGAAGGGCTACCGCGTCGGCGTCCTGGAAGCCGGCCGCCGCTTCACCCGCACCACCCTCCCCAAGAACTCCTGGGACCTGAAGAACTACCTCTGGGCGCCGAAGCTCGGCATGTTCGGCATCCAGCGCATCCACCTGCTCGGCAATGTCATGGTCCTGGCAGGCGCCGGCGTCGGCGGCGGTTCCCTCAACTACGCCAACACCCTCTACGTGCCGCCGAAGCCGTTCTTCGAGGACCCCCAGTGGCGTGACATCACGGACTGGCACGAGGAGCTGACGCCGTACTACGACCAGGCCCGCCGCATGCTCGGGGTCCGGCTGAACCCGACGATGACCCCGTCCGACGTGCACCTGAAGGCCGCCGCCGAGCGGATGGGCGTCAAAGACAGCTTCCACATGGCGCCGGTCGGCGTGTTTTTCGGCGACGGCGAGGACGCGGACGGCAAGGCGAAGGCGGAGCCGGGCGGGACGGTGCCCGACCCCTACTTCGGCGGCGCGGGCCCCGACCGCAAGGCCTGCAACGAGTGCGGCGAGTGCATGACGGGCTGCCGGCACGGCGCGAAGAACACCCTCAACGAGAACTACCTGTACCTCGCCGAGAAGGCGGGCGCGGTCGTGCACCCGATGACGACGGCCGTCTCGGTCACCGAGGACTCGCGCGGCGGCTTCGCGATCGCCACCCTCCCCACCGACCGGCAGAAGAAGGGCGCGGGCCGCACCTTCACGGCCCGCCGGGTCGTCCTGGCCGCCGGCACCTACGGCACCCAGACCCTCCTGCACCGCATGAAGGCGGGCGGCCAGCTCTCCCACATATCCGGCAAGCTCGGCGAGCTGACCCGCACCAACTCCGAGGCGCTGGTCGGCGCCCAGACCGACGACCGCCGCTACCGCAAGGCCACCGGCGAGTCCCGTGCCGACTTCACGCGCGGCGTCGCCATCACGTCCTCGATCCACCCGGACGCCAACACCCACATCGAGCCGGTCCGCTACGGCAAGGGCTCCAACTCGATGGGCGGCCTGTCGATCCTCCAGGTCCCCTACGCCGGGCACACCGCCTCGGGCGCCTCCCGCGTCCTGGGCTTCCTCGGCCACGCGGCCAAGCACCCGCTGCTGGTCCTGCGCTCCCTCTCCAACCGCAAGTGGTCGGAGCGGACCATCATCGGCCTGGTCATGCAGTCGCTGGACAACTCCCTGACCACGCACCTGAAACCGACGGGCGTCGGCAAGGGCCTGCTCACCGCGCGCCAGGGCCACGGCTCGCCCAACCCCAAGCAGATCAAGGCCGCCACCGAGGGCGCCTCCGCGCTCGCCGCCGAGATCAACGGCTTCGCCGGCTCCAACGTCGGGGAGCTGATGGGCACCCCGCTCACCGCCCACTTCCTCGGCGGCTGCCCGATCGGCGACTCCCGCGAGACCGGCGTCATAGACCCGTACCACCGGCTCTACGGCCACCCCGGCATCTCGGTCGTCGACGGCGCCGCGGTCTCCGCCAACCTGGGCGTCAATCCGTCCCTGACCATCACGGCGCAGGCCGAGCGGGCGATGTCGTACTGGCCGAACAAGGGCGAGAGCGACCCGCGCCCGGCCCAGGGGACCGCGTACGAGCGGCTGGCGCCGGTCGAGCCCAAGTCGCCGGCGGTCCCGGCGGAGGCGTTCGGCGCGCTGCGTCTGCCCTTCCTGGGCATACCGGCGGTGCCGCCGAAGAAGAGCTGAGGAAGAGGTGAGAGGGACCCGCACCCCCCTCCGAGCGCGGGTCCCTCTCCCACAGGCGGGCTGAGCCGCTGCCCGTGGGATGCCTCGGCCTGTTGGATCGGTGAATCCTGTGAATGGTTGTCTCGATCTCACAGAAGTCTTATGTGGGCTGCGTCACGTCCGCCGTCCACCGGGTCGCGCTCCGCGGAGCCGCGCGCACGGCGAAGGGCCCCGCGGACTACGGCCGCGGGGCCCTTCCTCAGCCAGCACCGGCGTCAGGGCAGCGCCGGTGCCTCGGAGCGGCGCCGGGGGGTAGCGCCGCTGGTCTTGAAGGCTGTTCCGTCGGCCGGCCCCGGGCGTCCCCGGGGCCGGCCGTTCTCTTGGGTGACCGGGCTGCTGTCCCCTGCCGTCCGGTCACTTGTCTGGAGCGAGGTCCCACGACGTACGGCACGATCCGCACGTCTCATCGCTCCAGCGAGCCACGCGTGGTTCTCTCGGGCCCGCCCCTGGCTGACACGGACACCGGGACAACGAAGCCGCTCGCGCCACGGTCACGCGCCGTACGGGTGAGACGGTGCCCGAACTCAGATGCGACCTCAGACCCGCCCGCGGCACAGCTCCAGCATCGTCATCGCCAGCGCCGTGCCCGGCTTGCCCAGCGCCGACCTGTAGTGGTCGAGGACCTCCATCTCGCGGGAGAGGTTCACGCGCCGGCCGCCGGAGGTGATCCGCGCCTCCTGGATGACGGCGGAGACCGCCATCCGTTCCTGGATCAGGCCGATGATCCGGTCGTCCAGGGCGTCGATGCGGTCCCGGGCGCCGGTGATCACCCCGGCGGCCTCGGTGGTGCGCGCGCCGGTCTTGTCCGCGGCGGTGACGGACTCGGCTGCTGTGGTGACGGTCATGTCGGTGGCTCCTCGCCGATGGGTGGCGGTGCCCCGGACCGGCAGGGTCCGCAAACGCCAGGCGCCCCGGACCTTGTCGGCCCGGGGCGCCTGGGAAGTCGCTTGTCAGTTGCTCAAGCAGCACGACCATGGCAGCCGGTGGGCCGGTTGCCATAGGTAAACAGGAAGACCTGGTGCGTGAGCATGGCGCCAGTATGCCCGCGAGGGCCGACGGTGTCCAAGCCGGGGCACACACCGGGCGGTGCACCGGGCCGGGACGGGCCACCCGCCCGCCTCGGTAGAATCGGCAGCACAAGACCCCCGCCCGACCGCCGGAAGGCACCCCGTGTCATCAGCGACTCCCGCTGCCGCCGCCCCCGACACCGTCCTGGTCGTCGACTTCGGTGCGCAGTACGCCCAGCTCATCGCCCGTCGTGTCCGCGAGGCGCGGGTCTACAGCGAGATCGTGCCCAGCTCCATGCCGGTCGCGGAGATGCTCGCCAAGAACCCGGCGGCCATCATCCTGTCCGGCGGTCCCTCGTCGGTGTACGAGCCGGGCGCCCCGACCGTCGACCGCTCCCTGTTCGAGGCCGGCGTCCCCGTCTTCGGCATGTGCTACGGCTTCCAGCTGATGGCGCAGACCCTCGGCGGCACCGTCGACAACTCCGGCGCCCGCGAGTACGGCCGTACCGAGCTGTCGGTCTCCAGGCCGTCCTCCACCCTCTTCGAGGGCACCCCGGCCGAGCAGGCCGTCTGGATGTCGCACGGCGACGCCTGCTCCGCCGCCCCCGAGGGCTTCACCGTCACCGGCTCCACGGACGTCGTCCCGGTCGCCGCCTTCGAGAACGACGAGAAGCAGCTCTACGGCGTCCAGTACCACCCCGAGGTCATGCACTCCACGCACGGGCAGCAGGTGCTGGAGCACTTCCTGTACCGCGGCGCGGGCCTCACCCCCGACTGGACCATGGGCAACGTGATCGAGGAGCAGGTCGCGATCATCCGCGAGCAGGTCGGCGACCGGCGCGCCATCTGCGGCCTCTCCGGCGGCGTGGACTCCGCCGTCGCCGCCGCCCTCGTCCAGAAGGCCATCGGCACCCAGCTGACCTGCGTCTACGTCGACCACGGCCTGATGCGCAAGGGCGAGACCGAGCAGGTCGAGAAGGACTTCGTCGCCGCGACCGGCGTGCAGCTGAAGGTCGTGGACGCCGAGGAGCGCTTCCTGAAGGCGCTGGCCGGGGTCTCCGACCCCGAGGAGAAGCGGAAGATCATCGGCCGCGAGTTCATCCGGGTCTTCGAGCAGGCGCAGCTGGAGATCATGCAGGAGGACGGCCCCGAGGTCGCCTTCCTCGTGCAGGGCACGCTCTACCCGGACGTGGTCGAGTCCGGCGGAGGCACCGGCACCGCCAACATCAAGTCCCACCACAACGTGGGCGGGCTCCCGGACGACATCGAGTTCCAGCTCGTCGAGCCCCTGCGCAAGCTGTTCAAGGACGAGGTCCGGATGGTCGGCCAGGAGCTGGGCCTGCCGGAGGAGATCGTCCAGCGCCAGCCCTTCCCCGGCCCCGGCCTCGGCATCCGCATCGTCGGCGAGGTCACCAAGGAGCGGCTCGACCTGCTCCGCGAGGCCGACGCCATCGCCCGCGAGGAGCTGACGGCGGCCGGCCTCGACCGCGAGATCTGGCAGTGCCCCGTGGTCCTGCTCGCCGACGTCCGCTCCGTCGGCGTACAGGGCGACGGCCGCACCTACGGCCACCCGATCGTGCTGCGGCCCGTCTCGTCCGAGGACGCGATGACCGCCGACTGGTCCCGGCTGCCGTACGACGTGCTCTCCAAGATCTCGACCCGGATCACCAACGAGGTCAAGGACGTCAACCGCGTCGTCCTCGACGTGACGTCGAAGCCGCCGGGCACCATCGAGTGGGAGTGAGCGCCGCGGCAGGCGCTACGTGCGCCTGACCGTGCGCACGGGCCCACCGGGCTGCCAGATCTCGACGACGAGGTACTTGTCGTCCTCGACGTGGGTCCGCACGACCTCCGTCAGCTCGGTACGGAAGAGGTGGAACGGCTCCGGCGGTTCCGCCTCTTCCACGTACCGGGCCCGGGTCGCGGCGTCCTCGACCGCCACCGCCCGGCCGCCGATCCGGACGTCCCCGCCGCCCATGCCGGTGCCGTCCCCCGGGTTCGCCTGCAACGCGAACCGCTGGTCGCGGCGCAGGTCGAGCGCCTTCACCGACCCCGGCATCATGCCGAGCCACAGCTCACCGTCGAGGAACCGCACCTCCAGGCCGGTGGTGCGCGGCGAGCCGTCCTTGCGGAGGGTGGCGAGGACATGGTGCGTGTAGGCGGCGAAACGCGCCTCGACGGTGGCTGCCAGAGCGGGTTCGGCGGTGACGAAACCCGCCCAGTTCGTCGGGGTGGCCGAGGGCGCACCCGATGACATGCTTGAGGTCATACACCGAGTGTGCGGCCGAAACCCGACACCCTCTGTCGAGTATCCCGCCCGGACCTGTCGCACCGGCCGCACCCCCGGTAACTTCCGCCACGTAAGGCAATTCCAGTGCCGGAGGACAGAGGACACATGCACGGGACGCCCGGGGCCACTCCGCCCCCGCCGCTGCCCACCGACAAGCTGCGGTTCGCGATGCCGCCGATGCACGACTCGGTCGAGGACGAACGCCGGCACCGCAAGGAACGGCTCGCGGGCGCGCTGCGCCTCTTCGGGCGGTACGGCTTCGAGGACGGCGTCTCCGGACACATCACCGCCCGCGATCCCGAGTACACCGACTGCTTCTGGGTCAATCCGTTCGGCATGCCCTTCGCCCACATCACCGTGAGCGACCTCGTGCTGGCCAACTCCGACGGGCAGGTGGTGCAGGGCGGCCACCACGTCAACCAGGCCGCGTTCACCGTGCACTCCCAGGTCCACGCCGCCCGCCCGGACGTGGTCGCGGTCGCCCACTGCCACTCGGTGCACGGGCGCGCGCTGTCGGCCCTCGGCGACCTGCTCGACCCGATCACCCAGGAGAGCTGCGCCTTCTACGAGGACCACGCCCTGTACGACACCTACTCGGGCGTCGCCGTCGACGCCGAGGAGGGACGGCGCATCGCCCGCGTGCTCGGCTCCGGCAAGGCGCTCGTGCTGCGCAACCACGGACTGCTGACGGTGGGCGACTCGGTGGACGCGGCGGCCTGGTGGTTCCTGTCGCTGGAGCGGTCCTGCCAGGTGCAGCTGACGGCCCGGGCGGCGGGACGGCCGGTGCTGATCGACCACCGCCAGGCGGTGGCCACCCGGGAGCAGCTCGGCGGCGACCTGGTGGCGTGGATCAACTACCAGCCCCTGTGGCAGCAGATCAGCCGGAGCGAGCCGGACCTCTTCGACTGACCCCTTCCCGCGACCGCGTCAAGGCGGTGGACCGAGAGTCACCCCCGCTGAGCACGAGGGACCGGGGCCGCCCGGCGCGCGGGGGGTGGTGTACGGCACAATTCGCTTTCGTCCCAAGGGACTTACGGACCCAGGGACTCTTTCACGGATGTTCTTTCACGGATGTTCCTGCGCAGGGGCGCGGGAAGGCGGGCGGCGGGCGTGGCGGTGCAGGAGGCGAGACGCGGGAGCGGCTCGGACAAGGGCGCGATCGACGCGGCCCACGGCGGCGGCTGCACGTGCGGGGACTGCCCGCACGGCGCCCGCGAGGGGCACCGCCGGGCGGTCGCCGCGTTCCTGCGGCGGCGCGACGAGTTCGCGGCCGGACAGGGGCTGCCGGCCGCCGTGGCCCACTCGGCCTCCGCCTCCCGCCAGTGGGTCTCCGAGGAACTCACCCAGTCCGCCGAACTCGTCGCCCAACGCGGCCGCGCCGAGGGAGACGCCTGGCTCGCCGGTCTGGGCCGGCGCACCGTGGCGGCCGTGTGGGCGGGGGTCGTCCTGCTGCTGCTCGGTCAGTCCCTCACCGCGATCGGCTCCGGCTGGACGGCGGCGCGCACGGCCGGACTCGCCGCCGCGCTGGTGGTGGCGGGGGCGCTGACGGCGGCCTCGTGGTTCCACCGGACGCGGGGCGGAGCGCTGGCCCCGGTCATCGGGGAGGACAACCGCCTCTCCACCTCCCGGGCCGTGGCGGCCGCCTGGGTCCTCCTCGTCGCCTACGCCGTGCTGGTGCTGGCCGGAGAACTGGCCCTCGCCTCGGGCCACGACCGGCGGGACGCGCTGATCTCCGGCCTCGAACTCGGCCGCGCCACCGGCGCGGTGACCGTGCTCGCGGTGGTGTGCGGCATCGCCGTCCTGGTGCGCCGCGTGGTGGGGCTGCGGGTACTGGGCCAGCGCCTCCAGAAGGTACGGGCGGACCGGCCGCGCGCCTCCGACCTGCTGACGGACGACGCGGGCCGCGGGACCTTCGCCGACATCCAGTACGTCGTGATCAGCGCCGTCGCCCTGGTCTTCGCGGCGGTCCGGCTGGCCCGGCGCCCGGAACACCTCCCCGACCTGCCGTGGGGGCTCGCGGTGGTGGTGCTGGTGTCGGCGGCGACCTACGTGGCCGGCAAGTACGCCGAGGGCGGCAGGCCGGTGATCCTCTCCGTGGTCAGGGCACGCGAGGCCGGTGACCTGGACGGCCCGATCCGCACGGGCGACGACATCGAGATCCGCGGCGCCGGATTCGTACCCCCGGGCGCCCAGCGCGCGGACCGCCTGTCCCGCATGGTCGTCCGCATCGGCGCGGTCAACGTCCACGTCCCCCTCATCCCCGTGACGGGCGGCTTCAGCAACCCCACGGACGACGCGCTGACCGTCCCCGTACCGGCCGACGTGGAACCGGGCCGGGTCGACGTCCAGGTGGTCACCGGCGCCGGAGTCGAGACCAACCGCTACGCGATCGACGTCACGGACTGATCCCACGGACCGATCCCCTGGGCCGACTCCCACGGACTGACTCCCCCGGCGGACGCCAACCTGTCGAAACCGACAGCAAGAAACCGGTTGCGGAAGGGTTGAGCGGGGCCTGGGTGTCGTACGTATGGTCTGGTGGAGGGGCTCGGCATGCGCGGCGAGAGGCGGCTGGCAGTGATGACGCACGGTATGCGGGGCGATGTGTACTCCTCCCGGCAGAACGGCGGTGACTGGCGGGACAACGCCGCCCGGTACGCCCTCCTGCCCCTGCGGATCTTTCTCGGCGTCACCTTCGTCTACGCGGGCCTCGACAAGCTCACCGACAGCGCCTTCATGAAGGACTCGGGCGCCGGTTCCATCGGCGACATGATGCGGACCGTGCGGGACTCCTCGGCCATCCCCGCGCTGGTCGACATGGCCCTGAAGAGCCCGTCCGGCTTCGGCTACGCCATCGCCCTGGGCGAACTGGCCGTCGGCATCGGCACCCTGCTCGGCCTGCTGACCCGCCTGGCCGCACTCGGCGGCGCCCTGATCTCGCTCAGCCTGTGGCTGACCGTCAGCTGGGCCTCCGATCCCTACTACTACGGCAACGATCTCGCCTACCTCATGGCCTGGCTCCCCCTCGTCCTCGCGGGCGCGCCACTCCTCTCCGTCGACGCCGCCCTGCGCTCCCGGCGCCGGAACCGGTCGGAGGGCGGGTACCGGTAGAGGCCGTCGCGGCCGGCCGTGCGCCGCACGGCGCGGGCCGGTGTCCCTCCGGCCGTCGTCAGCCGGGCAGGTCCGCCCGGGTGTCGTCCCGGCGCGCGGACCGGGCCACGACCCCGACCGCTCCCGCGAGGCAGAGCCCGCCCACGACGAGCGGGATGATCACGAACCACGGTGTCTCCCACAGCCCGCCCGCGTCACCGGCGAAGACGACGCCCGCCAGCATCAGGAAGAAACCCGCCACCAGCCGTCCGGGCTGGAACCTATGACGCAGCACGGGTCACCTCCGCCTGTCCGAGCCCGACCTGGAGGTCGAGGTCCAGCGTCCCGCTGTCCTCGTCGCTCACGGTGGGAGCCAGGGTGACCTCCTTGTGCTTGCCCGGCGCCACGTCCACGTCCTTCTCCTTCTCCCCGGGCAGCTGGATGTCACCGACGCCCACCTCGACGCTGAGCCGCACGGTCACGTCCCGCGGCACGACGACCTTTATTCGGCCCACGCCCACGTCGGCGCGGGTGGTCACCGTCTGCCCGTCGGCCACGTTCAGCCGGGAGAGGTCGAGCGTGCCGTCACCCGCCCCGATCTCGTACTGCTCGCGCACGTCGGTCACCGCCGTCGGCCTCCACGTGGTCCGGGTCCACTCGGTGCCGACGTCCTTCGGGACGGCCGCCGACCCGGCGAGCAGGGCCGCCGTGATGATCGCGAGGAAGATCGACCCGGCTCCCGTGCGCCCCAGGAAGGCGCTGACCGCGATACCGAGACCGAAGACGGCGAGCGCGCAGGCCAGTCCGGTTTGGAGGCTGGTGCCGAGCGGCTGGTCGTCCCAGGTCAGCCGGGTGCCGAGGAAGCCGGCGAGCAGGGCGAGGAGGAACACCCAGCCGCCGATGCCGCGCGGGCCGCGCGTCCGGGGGCGCCGCTCACCCGGCGGGGTGTGGCGGCCCCGGTGCGGGGTGCCGCGGCCGATGCTGACGGCCGCGGCGATGTCGCGCTCGTCGGAGCCGGGCGGACCCCACAGGTAGCCCGTACCGCCGTCATGGGTGCCGTCCTTGACTATGGGATCCCGCCACCAGGAGGGCCAGGTGAACATGATCGGGGGCGCCTGCGCCTCCGGCGGGGCGTCCGCGACGGCCTGCGCGGCCATCGGGTCGGGGTCGGGGGTCCGCCGCTGCCGCGACCAGTACCCGGCGCCCGCGAGGAGGAGGGAGAGGACGACCGCGAAGGTGAGCACCCCGCCGTTGTGCAGCATGGTCAGGAAGACACCGCAGCCGACCAGGGCGAAGAGCACCGCGGCCAGGGCCTGACCGTCGACCCGGCCGGTCAGCAGCTTGCGCGCCTCGTTCTCCTCCTCCTCGTCGGCGGGGACGAAGAGCCAGGCGAAGCCGTAGAAGATGAGGCCGATGCCGCCGGTCGCGGAGAGCACCGCGAGCGTGATGCGGAAGATCACCGGATCCAGGTCGCACTGCCGGCCGAGGCCGGCGCAGACCCCGGCGATCGTCCGGTGCCGCCGATCGCGCCGGAACTCGTGCGGCGGCCCGGGAACGCCGGTGCCGACGCCGCCCGCCTCCGGACCGGTCGCGGCACCGGTGGCATCCGCGGCGGGCGCGGCATCCTGCGGCCCGGCACCCCGTGGAGGGCGCGGGCCGGAGCCGGGTCCCGGACCCGTCGCGGCGTGCTCGTGATCTGTCATGAGTCCATGGTGACGGGCGCGGCGTCCGGACGGGAGTCGGTTCGACCCTGGTCGGACCCTGATATCGGCCCTGACGCGGGGCCGGGGGAGCGTTCGAGGCCGCGGCGGGGCGAAGATCAGGGGAGTCTCGGGGGCCGACCCTGATGCTCCGCCTCCCGCACCCGTGTGACCATCAGTGTCATGCCGGAAGCCGCAGCAGCACCCCTCGTCGAACCGCGGCCGCCGCGCAAGCTCTACCGCAGCAGTGACGGACGCTGGCTCGGTGGCGTGGCGCGGGGGCTGGCCGGTCATCTCGGCCTGCCCGTCATCTGGGTGCGGTTCGCCTTCGTCGGTCTGTTCATGGCCGACGGGCTGGGCGCGCTGCTGTACGCGGCCTTCTGGTTCTTCGTGCCGTTGGGCGTCGGCGGCGTCGACGCGCAGAAGCCGCCGTCCCTCGTCACGGCCGAGACCTCGCCGGACGGCCGCCGCAGACTCGTCGCCCGCAAGCCGGACAAGGGCCAGATCGTCGCCCTGCTCCTCATGGTCGTCGTCGCCCTGGTCTTCGTGGGCAACGTCGACCTCGGCGGCGGTGCCCGTGTCTACCTCTGGCCGACCGTGCTCGTGGGCGCCGGCGTCGCCCTCGTCTGGCGCCAGGCGGACAACGCGCGCCGGGCCCGCTGGGCCGAGGTGGGCCGCCAAAGACGCACCGTCACGCTGCTGCGCTCGGTGGGCGGCGTCCTGCTGGTGACGGCGGGTGTCACCGGCATCTTCGTCCTCCAGGGCTCCGCCGCCCATCTCGGTTCCGTCCTCCAGGCCGCGCTCGCCGTCCTGGTCGGCATCACGCTCCTCGCCGGTCCCTACCTGGTGCGGATGACGCAGGACCTCTCCGAGGAGCGGCTGATGCGCATCCGCGCGCAGGAGCGAGCCGAGGTCGCCGCCCATGTCCACGACTCGGTGCTGCACACCCTGACCCTGATCCAGCGCAACGCGGAGAACGCGGGGGAGGTGCGCCGTCTCGCCCGCGCCCAGGAGCGCGACCTGCGCTCCTGGCTCTACAAGCCGGAGGGCAACGGGAAGGACGAGGACGACGAGCCCACCACCCTCGCCGAGGCCGTGAAGCGCAATGCCGCGGAGGTCGAGGACAAGCACGGAGTCCCCATCGAGGTCGTGGTCGTGGGCGACTGCCCGCTCGACGACAGAATCGGCGCACAGATGCAGGCCGCGCGCGAGGCGATGGTGAACGCGGCCAAGTACGGTGGCGAGGGCGGCGCCGTACAGGTCTTCGCCGAAGTCGAGGGCAGGACGGTCTTCGTGTCCGTCCGCGACCGCGGCCCCGGCTTCGACCTCGACTCGATACCCGCCGACCGCATGGGCGTCAGAGAATCGATCATCGGCCGCATGGAGCGCAACGGCGGCACGGCGCGACTGCGCGCGGTGCCGGACGGCGGCACGGAGGTCGAACTGGAAATGGAGAGGGCGGAGAAGACGTCATGAGCGACCCGACCGAGGCGAACGGTACGGCGGGAGCGGACGAGGCGGCCGAGCCCGCGCAGCCGGCCGGCGGCACCGCCGGGGAGCGGCGCGTGCGCGTGGTGCTCGTCGACGACCACCGCATGTTCCGCACCGGCGTCCAGGCCGAGATCGGCCAGACCGCGCAGACCGGTGTCGAGGTCGTCGGGGAGGCCGCCGACGTCGACCAGGCCGTCACGGTGATCACCGCGACCCGCCCCGAGGTCGTGCTGCTCGACGTCCACCTCCCGGGCGGTGGTGGCGTCGAGGTCCTGCGCCGCTGCGCCCCCCTGATGAGCGACACCGAGCGCCCCGTCCGCTTCCTCGCCCTCTCCGTCTCGGACGCGGCCGAGGACGTGATCGGCGTGATCCGCGGCGGCGCCCGCGGCTACGTGACCAAGACGATCACCGGCACCGACCTGGTGAACTCGGTCTTCCGCGTCCAGGAGGGCGATGCCGTCTTCTCCCCGCGCCTGGCCGGGTTCGTCCTGGACGCGTTCGCCTCGACCGACGCCCCGCCGGTCGACGAGGACCTGGACCGCCTCACCCAGCGCGAGCGGGAGGTGCTCCGCCTGATCGCGCGGGGCTACGCGTACAAGGAGATCGCCAAGCAGCTGTACATCTCGGTGAAGACGGTCGAGTCCCACGTCTCGGCGGTCCTCCGCAAGCTCCAGCTGTCCAATCGCCACGAGCTGACGCGGTGGGCGACGGCGCGGCGGCTGGTGTGACTCCGTGAGCGGGGCGCCCAGCGGTCGCCGCCGGGGCTTTCTGCACGCGTCCCGGTGACGGACGGGCCGTCACACCACCCGCGCCGCTCCCGCGAACGGCATCTGGTCGACGGGTGCCACCCGGACCGGGGCCGACGGGTTCGGGGCGTGGATCATCTGGCCCTTGCCGACGTAGATGCCGACGTGGCTGATGCCGGAGTAGAAGAAGACGAGGTCACCGGGGAGCAGTTCGGACCGGGCGACGCGGCGGCCGGCGTCGATCTGGGCGTAGGTGGTGCGGGGGAGGGAGACGCCCGCGGCGCGGTAGGCGGCCTGGGTGAGGCCGGAGCAGTCGAAGGCGCTCGGACCGGTCGCGCCCCACACGTAGGGGCTGCCCAGCTTCCGGTAGGCGTAGGCGACGGCCGCCGCGGCACGGGAGTTGGGGGCCTGGGCGGACGGGGCGGACAGTGGCTGCCGGTCGTCCGCGGACGAGCGGGACGCGCGGTCACCCGTGCCCTGGCCCAACCGGTCGCGTTCCTCCGCCGTCAGCCGGGACAGCAGGCGGCGGGCCGTCTCCAGTTTGCCGGTGACGGTCTCGCGGTGGCGTTTCAGTTCGGCCCGGCGTGACGTCAGCGAGGTCAGCTCGACGCGGGCGGCGCCGCGCAGTCGCTCGATGTCCCGCAGCTCCTTGCGCACCCGGCCCACGGCGGCCGTCTGCCGGCTGCCCGCGCGTTCGACGAAGGCGGCGCCGTCGAGGTACCGGTCGGGGTCGGCGGAGAGCATGAGCTGCACGGCCGGGTCGAGGCCGCCGCTTCGGTACTGAGCCGCGGCGACCGACCCCAGCGCCTCCCGGGCCGAGTTCAGCCGGTCCTCCTTGCGGGCGGCCTGGTCCCGCAGCTTCTCCAGGCGCTGTTCGGCGGCGTCCGCCTTCTCCTTGGAGCCGTTGTACCTCTCGGTCGCGACCTCCGCCTGCTGGTACAGCGTGTCCACCTTGGCCCTGACCTGGGCCGCCGTCGGCTGCGGGTCGGCGTGACCGGTCCCGCCCAGGCCCGTCGCGGTGGCCGCGCCCGCGAGGGTGATGGTGGCCGCCGTACGGGCTCTGCCGCCGCCCGTCACACGCTGTCGCGGCCTGCGGTGCGTTCCCACCTGCGATCCACGTCCTTCCGTACGACTCGACTCCGGCCCGTGCCGGGTCGGCTCCGGTACGCTCCGGCTGCCTGGGGGAGGACGCTAGGCGCGTCGGTAACGGCCCGGTGACGGGATGCGCGGAAGTGGCGGTACCGGATCGGCCCGCGTACGCATCTGACCGCGTGCCCGTCCGGCGGCCGTCGTCTTCACGCGGGGTGATGACCGAGCTGCCCGATCGGGGGCGGGTGAGGCACCTGAGCTGTTATGGGACGCATATATGCGCCGCTCTCCGCACCGGGGCGGCTCAGGCACGGTCGGGCCGGTGTCGGCCGGCCTCCGGCCGCTCATTAGGCTCCGGCCTCATGGACGTACTCATCCACCTCTTCGTCGGTCTGCACATCATCGGCATCGCCGCGCTCCTCGGCGGCTTCCTGACTCAGATGAAGGCGATGGGCAGCGGCACGGCCCGCTTCATCCCCGCGATGCTGCACGGCGCGCTGACGATGCTGGTCACCGGTGTCGCCCTGGTCGGCCTCAACCAGGCCGACGACCAGTCCGTGGACAACGTCAAGATCGGGGTGAAGCTCGCCCTGCTGATCGTGATCCTCGGCCTGGTCTACGTGAAGCGCGACGACGAGAAGGTCGACAAGCCGCTGTTCGGCCTCGTGGGCCTGCTGACCGTCGCGAACATCTTCATCGCGGTGCTGTGGACGTGACGGCGGAGGCCCCCGTGCCCGCGGACCGCACCCCGGCCCGGGCCTGGACGACCGCTCCCGCCGCGACCGCCAGCCATCCGGCCACCGCGATCCACAGCAGGACCTGGCCGGGTGCGTCCAGCCACGCGACGTCGATCGCGGCGGCCACGGAGAGCGTCGCCGCCGCCGTCATGCCGAGCGGGAAGACCGTCGACCAGCGCCGCACGTCGTAGCGGACCCGCGGCCAGACGAACTCGGCGACCAGCAGGACGACGTACCAGGCGAGGTCGAGGGTGAGCAGGAAGACGGTCACGTCGTGCAGCACGGCGCTGTCGTCGGAGTTCCACAGGTACATGCCGGTCCCGGCCGCGGCGATCAGTTTGGCGCCGGCGAGGGCCGAGATGGCGAGCGCACCGCCCGCCACCCAGTGGTCACCGGAACCCAGGGCCACCTGCCGCAGATCGAAGCGGAACAGTGCGATCAGGTAGAGCACGATCCCCAGCCAGAACGGCACCAGCGCCGCGTGGGCCAGCCAGGGCGTCGAGGTGGCCGCGGACAGCGTGGCGCCGAGCACCGCCAGCCCCTCCGTGGCCACGCACCCCAGGAACACCGCCCCCGGCATCCTGCGCCCCCAGTGCCGCACGACCAGGAGGATCAGCACCGGCCACAGGAGCGCCGCCAGCGCCAGCAGCGCCGCGGCCAGGGTCGTCCAGCCGAGCAGCGCGAACCGGGTGCCGAGCACGGTGGTCGCGGCGACCGCGGTGAGCGCGCCCGGTGTCCCCGCCCGGGTCAGCCACTGCGGGCGCTCGGCCAGCAGCAGGTAGACGAAGTTCGCCGCCAGGGTCAGCCAGGCGGCGCAGGCCAGGAACAGGGCGACGCGGGACAGGACCTCGTGTCCCGTCAGGTGCAGGGCGACCGACAGGATGCCGGTCGCCATGACCGCGGCCCCGGCCGCCGGTGGACGCTGCGCCCACCAGGCGCGCAGGGGGGAGGGGAGAGTGCCTGACGAAGTGCCTGACGACATGCCCCCGATGCTAGAGAGCCGCGCCGGTCAGGCCGGGCGCACCACGCTGTGGATCGACGACTCGCCGTCGTAGTAGATCGACTCCTCGCGCACGTACGCACCCGGCTTCGGGGCGTGGATCATCATGCCGTTGCCGATGTAGAGGCCGACGTGGCTGAGGTCGTCGTAGAAGAAGACCAGGTCACCGGGTTGCGCCTGGGAGACGGGGACGGTCGTTCCGGCGTTGACCTGGTCGTACGTGACGCGCGGCAGCGTCACCCCCGCGGCCTTCCAGGCGGCCTGGGTGAGGCCGGAGCAGTCGTAGGAGCCGGGGCCGGTGGCGCCCCAGACGTACGGCTTGCCGATCTGGGCGCGGGCGAAGCCGAGCGCCTTCTCGGCCTTGGTGCCGTACGACGAGTCCGGCGTCGAGGAGCCGCTGCCGCCGGACTCCGAGGAACCGGTGGAGGAGCCACCGCCGCTCTCCTGCTGTGCGGCCTCCTCCCGCCGCTCGCGCTCCTCGGCCTGCTGCCGGGCCTGCTGCTCGGCCAGCTCCGCGGCCTTGCGGGCGGCCTCCTCCTGCTTCTTCTTCTCGATCGCCGCGAGCCGGGCCTTCTCCTCGGCGGTCAGCTTCGAGAGCAGTTCACGCGCGGTGGCGAGCTTCTTCTGGACGGTCGACTTGGCCGTCTTCAGGTCCTGCTGCGAGCCGGTGAGCGTCTCCAGGCTCTCGGCGGCCTCCCGGCGCTTCTTCATCGTCTCGGACTGCTGCGTGACGTAGTCGTCGACCGCCGTCTTCTGACGGCCGGTGAGCCGGCCCATCAGCTGGTTCTGGTCGAAGTACTCCTGCGGCGAGTCCGCGAGCAGGAAGGTCGCCGTCTCCGGGACCGCCGTGCCCGTGCGGTACTGCGCGGAGGCGAAGGAACCCAGCTCCTCGCGCGCGTCGTTGAGCTTCTGGGTGCGCTGGGCGACGTCGTCGAGGAGCGTGTCGACCTTCTTGCGCTGCTTGGCGGTCTTCTCCTTGGCCGCGTTGTACTTCTCGGTGGCCGACCCCGCCTGGCGGTAGAGGTCGTCGACCTTCTTCTCGACCTCTTCGAGGCTCGGCCTGTCGTCGTCCGACGGGGTGGCGTTCGCCGTCTGGGACAGCAGGGCGACGGAGGTGAGGGCCGCTGTGGCGAGGGCCGGGGTCCGTATGCCCGCGACGCGTGATCCGGTGGGGCGCGACTTGCGGTGCGACGCCAAGGAGGCGCTCCTTCCAAGTGCTCCGCCTACCGGGTTAGCTGTCGGGTTCGGGCGGCACGGAAGGGTTGCCCTACGGCGGACCGTCCTCATGGAGGGCGGTACGGCCGATTCACCCCAAGTTCTCGGTTGGGTCCCCGGCTCCGGGCGCCGTGGCGGGCACGCCGGACTCGGCGGAGGCCGCGCGGCCCGGCGAGGTTCGCCGGAGGGGGTCGTTCGGCCTGCCCGCACCGTAGCCAACTCGTGTGGCCGCTGTGAAGGTTGGTGGGTGATATGCCCGATACATTTTCGTGACCTTGGCGGCGGGCGTCACTCTTCGTGTCCCGGCAGGTCGCAGGGTGTACCGGTGTGAGGTGTCCCGGACATTTTCCGGGGTGGCGCCGGGTTGTCGGTGGGGCGCCCTAGACTCGGAGAGCGATGAGCAGCCTCTTTGACGACAGCTTCCTGGCGAGCCTCCAGACCCCCCGGGGTCACGAGGAGGAACCCCCGCCGCCGCCCGAGGACGGTCACGGACCGGAGCCGGTCCCGCACGATCTGTTCGGCGGGAAGTTCGACGCGCCCCCGGAGCGCGACCGGTACTACCGGGACGGCGCCCCGCGCCCCGCCCTGGACCCGGCCGCCCTCCTGGACGGGCTGAACGACAACCAGCGCGCCGCCGTGGTGCACTCCGGCTCCCCCCTGCTCATCGTGGCCGGCGCCGGCTCCGGCAAGACCCGCGTGCTCACCCACCGCATCGCCCACCTGCTGGCCGAGCGCGGCGTCCACCCGGGCCAGATCCTCGCGATCACCTTCACCAACAAGGCCGCCGGGGAGATGAAGGAGCGCGTCGAGCAGCTCGTCGGCCCGCGCGCCAACGCGATGTGGGTGATGACCTTCCACAGCGCCTGCGTCCGCATCCTGCGCCGCGAGTCGAAGCGGCTCGGCTTCACGTCGTCCTTCTCGATCTACGACGCCGCCGACTCCAAGCGGCTCATGGCGCTGGTCTGCCGCGACCTCGACCTGGACCCCAAGCGCTTCCCGCCCAAGTCCTTCAGCGCCAAGATCAGCAACCTGAAGAACGAGCTGATCGACGAGGAGGACTTCGCCGCGCAGGCCACCGACGGCTTCGAGAAGACGCTCGCCCAGGCGTACGCCATGTACCAGTCGCGGCTGCGTGAGGCCAACGCCCTCGACTTCGACGACCTGATCATGACGACGGTCAACCTGCTCCGCGCCTTCCCGGACGTCGCCGAGCACTACCGCCGCCGCTTCCGGCACGTCATGGTCGACGAGTACCAGGACACCAACCACGCCCAGTACGCCCTGGTGCGCGAACTGGTCGGCACCTCCGAGCACCCGGTCGACGTGCCGCCCGAGGCCGAGGTCCCGCCCGCCGAGCTGTGCGTGGTGGGCGACGCCGACCAGTCGATCTACGCCTTCCGCGGCGCCACCATCCGCAACATCCTCCAGTTCGAGGAGGACTACCCGAACGCGACGACGATCCTCCTGGAGCAGAACTACCGCTCCACCCAGACCATCCTCACCGCCGCCAACGCGGTCATCGAGCGCAATGAGTCCCGCCGGCCCAAGAACCTGTGGACCAACCAAGGCGCCGGCGCGCAGATCACCGGGTACGTCGCCGACACCGAGCACGACGAGGCCCAGTTCGTCGCCGACGAGATAGACCGTCTCACGGACGCGGGCGAGGCCAAGGCGGGCGACGTCGCCGTCTTCTACCGCACCAACGCGCAGTCCCGTGTCTTCGAAGAGGTCTTCATCCGCACCGGCCTGCCCTACAAGGTCGTCGGCGGCGTCCGCTTCTACGAGCGCAAGGAGGTCCGGGACGTCCTGGCCTACCTGCGGGTGCTGGCCAACCCGGAGGACTCGGTGCCGCTGCGCCGGATCCTCAACGTCCCCAAGCGCGGCATCGGCGACCGGGCCGAGGCGATGATCGACGCGCTGTCGCAGCGCGAGAAGATCAGCTTCCCGCAGGCGCTCAAGCGCGTCGACGAGGCGTACGGCATGGCGGCGCGTTCCGCCAACGCCGTCAAGCGGTTCAACACGCTCATGGAGGACCTGCGCACCATCGTCGAGTCCGGCGCCGGACCCGCGACCGTCCTGGAGGCGATCCTCGAACGCACCGGCTACCTCGCCGAGTTGCAGGCATCCACCGACCCGCAGGACGAGACCCGCATCGAGAACCTCCAGGAACTCGCGGCCGTCGCCCTGGAGTTCGAGCAGGAGCGTGCCGAGGGCGAGGAGGCCGGCACCCTCGCCGACTTCCTGGAGAAGGTCGCCCTGGTCGCCGACTCCGACCAGATCCCGGACGAGGAGGACGGCGACGGCGTCGTTACCCTGATGACCCTGCACACCGCCAAGGGCCTGGAGTTCCCGGTCGTCTTCCTCACCGGCATGGAGGACGGCGTCTTCCCGCACATGCGCGCCCTCGGCCAGGCCAAGGAGCTGGAGGAGGAACGGCGGCTGGCGTACGTCGGCATCACCCGCGCCCGCGAGCGGCTCTACCTGACCCGGTCCACCCTGCGCAGCGCCTGGGGCCAGCCCTCCTACAACCCGCCCTCGCGCTTCCTGGAGGAGATCCCGGCCCCCCACCTGGAGTGGAAGCGCACCGGTGCGAACGGACCGGCTCCCTCCGCGCCGGTCTCGGGAGTGGCGGCCTCGCTGTCGTCGTCCCGTTCCCGTTCCTCGGCGTCGGGCGCGTCCGGCTTCGCCACCCGCCGGTCCGCCGGAGCGGAGCAGCCCACGGTGTCCCTGGCGGTCGGCGACCGCGTCACGCACGACCAGTTCGGGCTCGGGACGGTCGTCGGGGTCAAGGGCACCGGGTCCAACGCCGAGGCGACCATCGACTTCGGCGACACCAAGCCGAAGCGGCTGCTGCTGCGGTACGCGCCGGTGGAGAAGCTCTGACGGTGCCGGACCGGCCGCGCGGGCCCGGGCTGCGGCTCGGGTCCGCGGCCGGGCGGCGCACACACCGGGGGCGGGCCGACGGCTGAGCCGCTACGGCGTCACTGAGGGTTGAGTCCGTGGCTGCGCAGCCACGACAGCGGGTCGATCGCCGAGCCGCCCGAGGGGCGCACCTCGAAGTGCAGGTGCGGGCCGGTCGAGTTGCCCGAGTTGCCGGAGAATGCGATGGCGTCACCGGCTTTGACGCTCGTACCCGAGGGAACCTGGTAACTGGAGAGGTGGCAGTACCACGTCTCCGTGCCGTCCTTCGCCGTCACGATCATCATGTTGCCGTACGCGCTGTTGTACTGCGTCCGGACGGTGCCGTCGGTCGCGGCCATCACCGTCGTCCCGTACGACACGGGGAAGTCGATGCCGCTGTGCACGGACATCCAGTTGATGCCGGCCTGCCCGTAGTACGCGCTGAGGCCGTGCTGCGCCACCGGGAGGGCGAACTTGGGGCGCAGCCGCTCCTTGCGGGCCGCCTCCTCCGCCGCGCGCTTCTTCTCGGCGGCCTGCTCGGCCTTGAGGTCGATGCGCTCCTGCGTCCGGCTGGCCCGGTCGGCGAAGTCGTCGGCTCCGGCGGCGAGGCTGGTGAGCTGGGTGTCCAGCTTGTTGTTGGCCGTGGACGGCTTCACCGGCGCCGCCTGCTGATCGCCCGGGTCCGCGGCCGCCGCCGTGGTCTCCGTGCCCTCGTCGCCGGTCAGGCTGCCGACGGAGGCGGCCGCGATACCGGCGACGCTCATCACGCAGGCCGACGGCACGGCGATGGTCAGCAGCGCGGAGCGCTTGGCGGGCTGGCGGCGGCGGGAACGCGCCCCGGCCCGGGAGGCGCCGCGCGCGGCCGGGATGCGGGTGGCCGGGGTGATCTCCTCCTGGCCGTCCAGGAGGACGGTCGCGGTGGGGAGTTCGCCGGTGGCGGTCAACTCGTCTTCGTGCGGGGCCGGTTCGTCCCCGGCGGACAGGATGTCCGAGGTGGCGTCCTGCGCTGCCGCGGGCTCCGCCGGGTGCGCGGTGGTGCCATGGGGGTTCCACTGGGTGGCGTCGTAGGCCCCGGTGTCGAACGTGCCGGTGGCGAAGGCGTTGGCCTCGAAGGTGGCCGTCTCGAAAGCCGTGGCCTCGAAGGTGGCCGTCTCGAAGGCGGCGGTCTCGTCGAAGGCGACCGTCTGGAAAGCGCCGGTGTCCAGGGTGCCGGTGGCGAAGGCACCGGTCTCGAAGCTGCCGGTCTCGAAGGTCTGCGTGCCCCAGTCCCACTGCTGGGTCGCGTCGGCCGGGCTGCCGGACGGGTCCGGCTGGGTCCAGGCGCCGGTGTCCCACTGCCCGGTGGCCTCGGCGCCCGTGGCCTGCGGCTGCACACCGGCGGGATCCTGGTAACCGGCCGTCCACGCGGTCGCGTCGTAGGGCCCGGAGTCGTAGCCGGAGTGGTGCTGGGCGGCGTACGCGTCGTGGTGCTGCTGCCCGCCGCCGTCGGACCACTGGGTGGTGTCGTAGGTGCCCGTGGTGCCGTACGAGCCCGTCGTGTCGTAGGTGCCGGTGGTGTGGCCCGGCAGGCTGCCGAAGAGGGGGTCCGCGTCGAAGGCCGCGGGGGCGGGGCCGTTGGTCGGAAAACCAGTGGTGTCGTAGCCGCCGTACGTGGTGAGGTCGCCGTACTGGGCCTCCCCTGTGCCGTACGACGCGTAATGCGCCGACGCGGCGTCGGAAGCCGAAGCCGGGGTGGTCATGGTCCCCGACGGGTGACGGTCGTTCACCAACTTCTCTTTCGCCTCGACAACAGGGGCTGCCAGAGCAGTGCGGCGACTGTACCCGGCGGTATACGGGCACGACAATCTTCGTCAGGTTTCGCTGGCGCAGGAAACGGGCAATCGGCCGTGTTTTGGGGGACGGCGGGCACGAGTTTGGCTTTTTGTTCGAGTGGTGTTCGATGCTGAACGGGTTGTTTCGGAGTCAGGCGACCGTCAGACCACCGGCTCGTCCGCCCGGGCCCGCTCGCCCACCGGATCCCGCTCGTCCATCCGTCTCCGCCTCGCTCTCCGCCTCGATGGCGTCCAGTGCCTGCCGGATCCCCGTGGCCACGGCCGGGTGCACCGGCAGCGCGAGGTGGCCGACGCCGCTCACCCGTACGTTCTGCACGGTCAGGTCGGGATGGTCGAGACAAGCCGTCTCCAGCGGGTCCATCACCCGGTCCAGGTCGCTCCAGAAGCTGACGAACTGCGTACGGCAGCCGGGCGTGGGCCGGGACAGCTCCTCGATCACCGCCGACCCGGGGCGCATCTGGCGCACGATCGGGTGCGCGTTGGCCAGCGGGACCACGCGGGTGCCGGAGTGCGGGGTACCGAGCGTCACCAGCGTCCGGACCCGCAGGTCACCGCCGAGCCGCTGCACGTAGTACCGCGCGATCAGCCCGCCGAGGCTGTGCCCGACGACGTCCACGCGCTCGCTGCCGGTGCGCTCGCAGATCTCCTCGATGTGCCGGCCGAGCAATTCGGCCGCCGTGCGGATGTCGCAGGTCAGGGGGGAGTAGTTCAGCGAATCGACCTGGTGCCTGCCGTGCTGGGCCAGGCTGCGGCGCAGCAGCAGGAAGACGGAGCGGTTGTCGATGAAGCCGTGCAGCAGGACGACCGGCGTGCTCGCGGGGGCCGGGAGCCGGGGGGTGGGCGGGGAGGGCTCCGGGTCCCGTGAGCCGGCGGACGGGAGGGGCAGGGAGGGGCGGCGCTCCTGGACGATCCCCGAGGGGTAGAGGAGCAGATGCCCGGCGAGGATCGCGACCTCCAGGGCGCTCGCCTTCAGGAAGGTCAGGGAGAGCCCGGTCAGCCGTCCGGGCAGCCTCGCCAGTTCCGGTAGTCCCGGGATCCCGGGCAGGCCGGGCAAGCCCGGGAGGAGACGCTGAAAAAGCGGAAGAAGGGGCAGTGCTGCCGTGGTGACCTTCATGGGGCCGACCTCCGTCCGGCACGCGCAGGGACGCGTCTGTCCCCCGTGTGCCCTCGTTGGAGTGCCGTGACACCAGTGATTGGCGATGTCCGCGAGGTTTACCCGGATGGGTGTGTCGACGTGCGGTATCCGAGCCAAGGGTGTCCCACGGGTCTGGTCTGACCTGTGGGATTCGTCTGGCCCGTGGTGTCTCGTGGTGTCGGTGATACGGCGGCGGGGCCCGCTGCTTTCCCGTCCCGCCCTCGCTGCGGCTCTCCGTGCGCGTGATGTCGCCGCGCCCTGGTGCGGTGCGCGGCGAACGTGTCCCACCGTGTGATTTCCCCCTCTGTATCCACCGCGAAACTGCCGGTTGCGGGATGCTGGAGATAACGTTCGTTCACTTCCCGCACGCCGTGGTGCGGGGCATGCGTGCCGCGAAGGCGCGCGCTGTGCGGACTTCGTGCACGACGGTGCGGTTCCGAGTGCCGCGCTGCTGTGTACGGCGTCGGCGAAGTGTGCGGTACTTGTCGGTACGGATGGATGTAGTCGCTTCATGGAGGCAGTGATGGGTGTGGCAGCCGGTCCGATCCGCGTGGTGGTGGCCAAGCCGGGGCTCGACGGCCACGATCGCGGGGCCAAGGTGATCGCGCGGGCCCTGCGTGACGCCGGTATGGAGGTCATCTACACCGGGCTTCACCAGACACCCGAGCAGATCGTGGACACCGCGATCCAGGAGGACGCCGACGCGATCGGGCTGTCCATCCTCTCCGGTGCGCACAACACGCTCTTCGCCGCCGTGATCGCGCTGCTGCGGGAACGGGACGCGGCGGACATCCTCGTCTTCGGCGGCGGGATCATCCCCGAGGCGGACATCGCTCCGCTGAAGGAGAAGGGCGTCGCCGAGATCTTCACGCCGGGTGCCACGACGGCGTCGATCGTGAACTGGGTCCGCGCGAACGTGCGGGAACACGCGGAGGCGTAACCGCCCCCCTCTCGGGCGGTCGCGGGTGCCGGCGGCTCCCACGCGTGCGCCACGCCCTATCCCGCTGCCAGCTCCTCCGCCATCGCCGCCCGCAACCGCAGTGTCGTGACGAGCCGTTGGAAGGCCTCCGCCCAGTAGCCACCGGCGCCCGGCGACGCGTCCTCCGACTCGTCCGGTATCGCCAGCAGGCCGTTGAGGCGGCCCGCCTCCGCGGGGTCGAGGCAGCGTTCGGCCAGCCCCATCACGCCGCTGAAGCTCCACGGATAACTCCCGGCGTCCCGGGCGATGTCGAGCGCGTCCACCACGGCACGTCCGAGCGACGGGGCCCACGGCACCCCGCACATGCCGAGCAGCTGGAACGCCTCGGACAGCCCGTGGGTGGCGATGAAACCCGCCACCCAATCGGCCCGTTCACCCGCCCTCAGCGTGCCGAGCAGCTTGGCCCGCTCGGCCAGGGACACCGCGCCGGGACCACCGGCCTCGGGCGCCGTGGGGGCTCCCAGCAACGCCCGCGCCCACGCCCCGTCGCGTTGTCGCACCGCCGCCCGGCACCATGCCGCGTGCAGTTCGCCCCGCCAGCCGTCCGCCACCGGCAGGGCGACGATCTCCTCGGGGCCGCGTCCGCCGAGCCGAGCCGGCCAGGTCGCCAGCGGGGCCGCCTCGACCAACTGACCGAGCCACCAGGACCGTTCGCCCCGCCCGCCGGGCGGCTTGGCCACCACGCCGTCCCGCTCCATGCCCGCGTCGCACTCGTGCGGCGCCTCGACGGCGATCGCCGTACGGTCCGGGGCGCGGTCGAGGGACACGCAGGTCACGGCCCGGGCCGCCATCCGCGCGGCCAGCGCCGAGCCCGGCAGGGCCGACAGCAGCTCCGCCGCCGTCGCCCGGACATTGCGGCTGCGGTCGGCCAGCGCCTGCTCCAGGAAGGGCTCGTCCGCCGGTGCGAGTCCGGTCCGCAGCGAGTCGAGGAACATCAGCCGGTCCTCGGCCCGCTCCGTCGCCCAGGTCGAGGCCAGCAGCCCGCGCGCGCCGGCCGGGTCGCGGGCGCGCAGGGAGGCCAGCAGGGCGACCCGTTCGGCGAACAGGCCCTCGTCCCAGAGCCGCCGGACCCGGTCCGCGGCGTCGGGACCGGGCAGCGCGGTCCCGCCGCCCGGCGTGGCACGCAGGGCGAACCGCCAGTCCGGATTCAGCCGGGCCAGCCACAGGGCACGGGGCCCCGCGAACCGCAGCGCCGCCGGCCGCAGGTCCGTGCGCCCGCGTGCCGCGTCCAGCAGTGCCGGAAGCGCCGCGGGCGGCGCCGCGAAACCGCGCGTGTTGGCCGTCGCCAGCCACTGGGGCAGCAGCTCCATCAGATCGGGCGCGGCCCCCCGGCGCCCGCCGGTCGCGGCGCCGGGCCGGTCGGCGAGCAGCATCGTGAGGCGCCGGGCGGCCGCGGCGGGCAGGGGCGGGCGCGGATCCGCGGGGGCCGGGTCGGGGCGCCGCGCCGCACGGGCCGGCCGCAGCCCGGCACGGCGACGGACGGTCTCCGCGGCCGCCGCGTCGAGCAGCGCGGCCGGCGCACCCGGTCCGGGCTCGCTGCCCGGCGGCGTACGCCGGTCCGTGCCGAGCAGGGCGGCGGTGACGAGTTCCTCCCAGGAGGCCGTCGTCGGCGATGGCGTGCTCGGGGGAGTGGGTGTGCTGGTCATGCGGTTCCCCTCTGGTTCCCTCTGGTGTCCATGGCCTGGGGCGGGTCGGTGCGGGTGTGGGGCGTGGCGCGGGGTGGGGGCGCGGGCGTGCGGGGTGTGGGCGTTGAACCGGCAGGTGCGGGCGTGCGGGGTGTGGCTGGACCCGCCAGGTGCGGGCGTGGGACGCGCCCGTTCCGGCGCCGGGCGGGTCAGTACAGCGGCACCGCCGGGCCGGGGCCGGCCGGCCAGGCCGTCAGCGGAGTGAGACCCCGGTGGCCGCACTCGCCGAAGACCGTGACGGGCGCGCCGCCCGACAGTGCGGCCAGCCGCCAGATGCCCGCCCGGTTTCCGGCGCCCGGTACGAGCGGCAGCGCGGTGTCGTCGTCGGCGTCCGCCAGCTGCCACGCGTCGCCGTCCGGCACCGGGACGACGCGCCCCAGCGTCACCGGCACCGAGTCCAGCCACGGGTCGTCGCGGAGGGCCTCGCCGAACCGGGCGGCGGCTCTGGACGTGGTCACTCCTCTCGGGCGGGTCTCCGTGGGCGCGGCCTGTCCGAACCGCCGCCCCAGAGCCGCCCGCTGCTGTCCGGCGCCCGGATACGCCGACACCTCGGCCTCCAGCGTCAGACCCGCCGGAAGCGCCAACTCCGGTGCCCTGCCCGCGGCACCGTAGGAGAGGAGCAGCGCCGTCCGGTCCGTCTCCGTGCCGTACAGCCAGATGCGACGGGTCGTCAGCCGCGCGTCCGCGGTGTCGTACTGGGCGAGGACCAGCCAGTGGTCCCGCACCGGCGGACCGCCCGCGGAGGCCGGCAGACCCACGCGCGAACGGACGGTCGCCGCCAGCCCGTCGGGCAGGCCCTCGCGCCGCAGCCAGCCCTGGTCGAGCAAGTGGAGGAGGGCGCACTCCTCCAGCAGCCGGACCGGCCAGCCGGCGCCCGACGACGGTATGGAGCCCAGCTCCCGCACGCGTGCGGCCAGACCCGGGGCCTGGGCGTCGACCATGCGGGCCGCCGTCTCCTCCCACAGCCCGTAGCCCGCCTGCCCGGCGCCGGCCAGGCCGCCGCGCAGCAGGTCCGTCAGCCGCTGCTCCAGCTCCGTCGCGCCCGCGGTGATCCGCCCGGCCCGCCGCAGGGCCCGGCGCCGCGCCGCCTCCGGATCAGCGGTCCCGGCCCCCTGCCCGGGCGGCGAGTCCGCCGGGCTCGCTCCCTCTCTCCCTTCCGCGCGCTCACGTCGTCCGGCGAGCCAACGCTCCGCCCATTCGGGCGCTGCCGCCCCCGGCGCCGCGACGCCCCCGCCCGACCAGAGCAGCAGCAGCCCCAGCGCGTGCTTGCACGGGACCTTGGGGCTCGGGCACGCGCACCGGTACGCGGGCCCGGACCCGTCCGCGACGTCGACGACCGTGCGGTACGGCTCGCTGCCGCTGCCCTTGCACAGCCCCCACACCGCCCCCTCGTCGGAACTCCCCACCTCGGACCACGGACCGGCCGCCCCCAACCTGCCGCCCGCCGAACGTGACGCGGCGTCAGGTGCCAGTGCCAGCACCTGTTCCACGGTCCAGCGCTCCCCCTGCTGAGTCATGACATCGAAGGTAGATCCTCCCACTGACAACGCCCCCGGCGAGAGCGTTTTCGCAGCTCAGAGCGATTGTCAGTGGCGTGGTGCACCGTGGATGACAGATCGAACCGGCCGAGCTGGAGGGGGAATCAGCCATGCCTGTGTCCGTGGAAGCGATGTCCGGGGTGGAGAGGCTGCGGCCCCACGCCGAGCAGGCCTTCGGGGCCGAACTGGCCGCGCTGGCCGCGCAGGACGACCGTCCGCGCCCGGCGCGGTGGAAGCTGTCGCCCTGGGCCGTCGCGACCTATCTGCTCGGCGGCACCCTGCCCGACGGCACCGTGATCACCCCGAAGTACGTGGGCTCGCGCCGCATCGTCGAGGTCGCCGTCAGCACGCTCGCCACCGACCGCGCCCTGCTCCTGCTCGGCGTGCCCGGCACCGCGAAGACCTGGGTGTCCGAGCACCTCGCGGCGGCCGTCAGCGGCGACTCCACCCTGCTGGTGCAGGGCACCGCCGGCACCCCGGAGGAGGCGATCCGCTACGGCTGGAACTACGCGAGACTCCTCGCCCACGGCCCGAGCCGCGACGCCCTCGTGCCCAGTCCGGTCATGCGGGCCATGACGGACGGCGCGACGGTGCGGGTGGAGGAGCTGACCCGCATCCCCGCCGACGTGCAGGACAGCCTGATCACCATCCTGTCGGAGAAGACCCTGCCGATACCGGAGCTGGGCCAGGAGGTGCAGGCCGTCCGCGGCTTCAACCTGATCGCCACCGCCAACGACCGCGACCGCGGGGTCAACGACCTGTCCAGCGCCCTGCGCCGCCGCTTCAACACGGTGGTGCTGCCGCTGCCCGAGAGCGCCGAGGCCGAGGTCGAGATCGTCACGCGCCGCGTCGACCAGATCGGCCGCTCCCTGGACCTGCCCCCGGCCCCCGACGGCATCGAGGAGATCCGCCGCGTCGTCACCGTCTTCCGTGAACTGCGCGACGGACTGACGGGCGACGGGCGCACGAAGGTGAAGTCGCCCAGCGGCACCCTGTCCACGGCCGAGGCGATCTCCGTGGTCACCGGCGGTCTCGCGCTCTCCGCCCACTTCGGTGACGGGGTGCTGCGGCCCGGCGACGTCGCCGCGGGCATCCTCGGCGCCGTCGTCCGCGATCCCGCCCACGACCGGGTCATCTGGCAGGAGTACCTGGAGACGGTCGTCCGGGAGCGCGACGGCTGGCAGGACTTCTACCGCGCCTGCCGCGGGGTGAGCGTGTGAACGGCGAGCCGGCGTGGACGAGGACGCGGCACGGAGCGGAGACGCGGGTGGCCGGAGCCACGGAGGACGACGAGGACTCGACGTGGGCACGCAGGCTGCGGACTCGGGGGCGGCGGCCCGGTGGGCGAGGGGGACGGTGTGACGGGCACTGACCGCGGAAGGGGCGGCGGCGCGCCCGGACCGCTGCTGCTGGGTGTGCGTCACCACGGCCCGGGGTCCGCGCGGGCGGTGCGGGCGGCGCTGGAGGCGGCCCGGCCGGGGATCGTGCTGATCGAGGGGCCGCCCGAGGCCGACGCCCTGATCCCGCTGGCCGCCGACGAGGACATGCGGCCGCCGGTTGCGCTGCTCGCGCACGCCGTGGACGAGCCCGGCCGCTCGGCCTTCTGGCCGCTGGCCGAGTTCTCCCCGGAGTGGGTGGCCCTCCGCTGGGCCCTGGAACACGACGTGCCGGCCCGCTTCATCGACCTCCCGGCGGCGCACTCACTGGCCTGGCGGTCGGAGGAGGACACGCAGGTGGAGGACACGGAGGAGGAGGACACGGAGGGGGAGGACGCGGAGACGGCGGGCGAGGAGCCGGGGGCGGGCCCGGGGGACCCCTCCTGCGCGTCGGCCCCCGAGGTCCGGGTCGATCCGCTCGCCGCCCTCGCCGGGGCCGCCGGTCACGACGACCCCGAGCGCTGGTGGGAGGACGTCGTCGAGCACCAGGGCCACGGGGGCGGCGACGGCGACGCGCTCGCGCCGTTCACCGCGCTGGAAGAGGCCATGGGTGCCCTGCGGGAGACCGAGGAGGGCGGCGGACACGACGGGCGGGACCTGGTGCGGGAGGCGTACATGCGGCTCCAGGTGCGGGCGGCACAGCGGGATGCCGCCGGGAGCGTCGCCGTGGTGTGTGGGGCGTGGCACGTGCCCGCGCTCCGGCGCAAGGTCACCGCCACCGCCGACCGCGCCCTGCTGAAGGGGCTGCCGAGGACCAAGGTGGACCTGACGTGGGTGCCCTGGACCTACCGACGGCTGTCCCGGTCGGGTGGGTACGGGGCGGGCATCGAGTCGCCCGGCTGGTACGCGCACCTGTTCGGCGCGGCGGACCGGCCGGTCGAGCGCTGGCTGACCAAGGTGGCCGGGCTGCTGCGGGACGAGGGCCGGAACGTCTCCTCGGCGCACGTCATCGAGGCGGTGCGGCTGGCCGGGACGCTCGCGGTGCTGCGCGGGCGCCCGCTGGCCGGACTGGGCGAGACGACGGACGCCGTGCGGGCGGTGATGTGCGACGGCTCGGACGTGCCCCTGGCGCTGGTCCGGGACCGGCTGGTGGTGGGGGACGTGCTGGGGGAGGTCCCCGCGGGGGCGCCCGCCGTGCCCCTGCAGCGCGACCTGGCCCGCGTCCAGCGCCGGCTGCGGCTCAAACCGGAGGCACGGCTGAGGGAGTTGGAACTCGACCTGCGCAAGGACACCGACGCGAGCCGCAGCAGACTGCTGCACCGGCTGCGGCTGCTCGGCGTCGGCTGGGGCGAGCCGGCCGCGTCCCGGGGCAGTACGGGGACGTTCCGCGAGACGTGGCGGCTGCGCTGGGAGCCGGAGCTGTCGGTGCGGGTCGCCGAGGCCGGAGTCTGGGGCACGACCGTGCTCGCCGCCGCGACCGCCAAGGCGGAGGCGGACGCCGTCACCGCGCGCGACCTCGCCGAGGTCACCGCGCTCGCCGAACGCTGCCTGTCGGCCGGGCTGCCGGACGCGCTCACGCCGGTGATGCGGATACTCGCCGACCGCGCGGCGCTCGACACAGACGTCGGCCACCTCGCGCGGGCCCTGCCGGCCCTGGTCCGCTCGTTGCGCTACGGCGACGTGCGCGGCACCGACACGGGTGCGCTGGCGGAGGTCGCCGCGGGGCTCGCCGAGCGCGTCTTCGTCGGTCTGCCCGCGGCCTGCGCCGCCCTGGACGCCGACGCGGCCGACGAGATGCGCGGCCATGTGGACGCCGTGCACGGAGCGGTGGGCCTGCTCGGCGACACCTCCGCGCCGGGCCAGGGCGGCCTGCGGTCCCGCTGGCAGCGGGTGCTGCGGACCCTCTCGACGCGGGACATCGTGCCCGGTGTCGTCCGGGGGCGCGCGGTGCGGCTCCTGCTGGACGACGGTGTGCTGGCGGCGGACGAGGCCGCGCGGTTCATGGGCCTGGCGCTGTCCCGGGGGACGCCGCCGGCGGACGCGGCGGCGTGGATCGAGGGCTTCGTCGGAGGCGGCTCGGGTGGCGGCCTGCTCCTCCTGCACGACGAACGGCTGCTCGCCCTGGTCGACGCCTGGCTGACGGGCGTGGCGGCGGAGGCGTTCACGGAGGTGCTGCCGCTGCTGCGGCGCACCTTCGCGGCCTACGAGCCGGGTGTGCGCCGCAGCCTCGGTGAGCTGGTCCGGCGCGGACCGCAGACGCGGGGGAGGGTGACCACGGCCGGCCCCGGGATACCGGGCTTCGCGGCCGACCTCGACACCGAGCGCGCCGACGCGGTGCTCCCGGTGGTCCGGCTGCTGCTGGGCCCGGCGGGCGACGCCCCGGCGCGAACCGGCCTTGACGGAAACGACCTGGTGGGGGTGGGCGCATGACGACCGAACCGGTGGGGGCCGACGCCGCGCAGGAGCGGCTGCGGCGGTGGCGGCTCGTGCTGGGCGGCAACCCGGCCGACGGCACCGGCCGCACGCTCTCCGGGCAGGACGCCGCGATGGACGGGGCGCTCACCGCGCTCTACGGGAAGGAGGCCGGGGCACGGGGCGGACGGGACCGTGCGGCGGGGCTCGGCGGCTCCGCACCGGCCGTCGCGCGCTGGCTCGGTGACATCCGCACGTACTTCCCCTCCTCCGTCGTACAGGTCATGCAGCGGGACGCGATCGACCGGCTCGGTCTCGCCACGCTGCTGCTGGAGCCGGAGATGCTGGAGGCGGTGGAGGCCGACGTGCACCTGGTCGGCACCCTGCTCTCGCTCAACCAGGCGATGCCGGAGACGACGAAGGAGACGGCGCGGACCGTCGTGCGCAAGGTCGTCGAGGACCTGGAGAAGCGGCTGGCCTCCCGCACCCGGGCCACCCTCACCGGCGCCCTGGACCGCAGCGCCCGCGCCACCCGTCCCCGGCACCACGACATCGACTGGAACCGCACGATCTCGGCCAACCTCAAGCACTACCTGCCCGAGTACGGGACGGTCGTGCCGGAGCGGCTCGTCGGCTACGCGCGGGCGTCCCGGTCGGTGAGGAAGGAAGTGGTCCTCTGCGTCGACCAGTCGGGGTCGATGGCGGCATCGGTCGTGTACGCGTCGGTGTTCGGGGCGGTGCTGGCGTCCATGCCGTCGTTGGAGACCCGGCTCGTCCTCTTCGACACGGCGGTCGTCGACCTGACCGACCAACTGGACGACCCGGTCGACGTGCTCTTCGGCACGCGACTCGGCGGCGGTACGGACATCAACCGGGCGCTGGCGTACTGCCAGTCGCGGATCACCCGGCCCGCGGAGACCGTGGTCGTGCTGATCAGCGACCTCTACGAGGGAGGCATCCGGGACGAGATGCTCAGGCGGGTCGCGGCGATGCAGGCGGCGGGGGTGCGGTTCGTGACGCTGCTGGCCCTGTCCGACGAGGGGACCCCCGCCTACGACAGGGAGCACGCGGCTGCGCTCGCCGCGCTGGGGGCACCCGCGTTCGCCTGCACGCCCGACCACTTCCCGGAGGTGATGGCGGCGGCGATCGAGCGGCGGCCCCTGCCGATACCGGACGCCGGGTGACGATTCGTCCATCCGGGGTGGCCCAATTCCCGCCGCTGAAACGGACATCGCTACCCATCGGTAATGAGGGGCTTGCGCACACCGCGGAGTCCCGTGCGAGGATCGCGCGTCATCGGCGCGTTGCTCGACGCGCGAGCCGTTCCACCGCCGCACGGGAGGAATCTCCCCCTCTTGATCTGGTCAGCCGTCCTGCCCGGTGCCGCTCTGCGCGTGATGCGCACGGCGGCCGGGCGGCGTGCCCTGCACGTGGCGCTGCTGGTGGGCGGGTTGTTCGTGCTCGGCGTGGTCTGCGGGGAGCGGGCCCAGGCGGCCGACGGGGCGCCGTCCCTGCGGGACACCGTGCGGCAGGTCGTCGACGTGCCGGTGGGGCGTCCGGCGACGGAGGCGCGTGAGCCGGCCCCCCTCCCGCCGAAGGACGTGCTCGCCGCCGTCGGGGACGTGGTGGAGCGGACGACCGAGCGGCTGCCCCTGCTCTCCGCCGCATCCGGCGCGGACCCGGGCCTCTCCGTCCCCGGCTTCACGGACCGCGGCTCCTCCGATCCCCCGGCCCCCGCGTGGCCGTCGCTGCCTCCGCTGTCGGAGCTTCCGGACCCCTCCGGGGCCGGCGGTTCGGACGGTTGGGCCGACCCGTCCCTGCCGGACGGCCGCCAGTCGGATCCGGCCGGGGCCGACGACTCCGCGCGCCCTTCCGACGGAGCCGACACCTCCGACGCCGCCGACCCCGACAAGGCCACCGAACCCCGCACCGCAACCGTCACCACCGACACCGACACCGGCCCCGACGCCACCGACCACGCCACGCACATCGGCCCTGCCCCCGGCGCGGTCGAGACCGGCGCGCAACCCCCGGTGACGCACTCCGGCACCCCCGGCCGAGCCACCCCGGCCCCCACCGACCACGCCCCCACCCGGCACGCCCCCACCGGCGCCCCCGACGGATCGCTGGGTACCGCGACCGGTGCCGACCAGGGGATGCCCCGTCACGGTGACGCGCACGCGGTGACCCCGCAGCACCGGATCCCGTTCCGGCTTGTCCCCGTGGCGCTCGAGCGTGCCCACACGGGCGAGACCCGGGATCCGTTCCGGGACATCCCCGTCTCTCCCGCCTAGCCGGCGGAACCTCCCTGTCGCGAGCGCGCGTCTGAGGCCCCTGGGGCGGATGCGCCCGACGGGCGTCCACCGACGCGCCCGCGCCCTCGCACTCCCGTACCTCCGCCGTACCCCCGTCCCACCCACCGACTCCGCGAAGCGGCAGCCCGAGACGGTCGAAAGCCGTCGGCCTCCCTCGGGCCGAAACTCCGCGGATGGGCCGGACGGTCCCCATTGGGGTGGGGACCGTCCGACCCGCACACCGGGGACCCGCACCCCTGCGGGCCTCCCGGCCGACGGGCCTCACCGGGCTAACCCCAGCCCGGTGAGGCTCCCCGCGCCCCGCTCGAATGCGCCCGGCACCCCACCGCGGCCGCTCACATCCGGCACCGCGTGCCAGTGAGCGCGGCATCATGTGACAGGCATCACCGCTCAGGTGTGACCCACGATTTAGGGACCCCCGGCATGCGGCGATAACCTGCGAGACGGACATGCCGCGCGCTCGGTCACCGTGTGCGCTCCCCTTGTGACACAGCGGACGTCACGTTGCCCTTCGCGGCACGCCCACGCATCCAACGAACCGCGAGATCACTGATAGGGACGGAAGCGCGTGGACCTGTTCGAGTACCAGGCGAGGGACCTCTTCGCCAAGCACGATGTACCGGTGCTGGCCGGTGAAGTCATCGACACGCCTGAGGCGGCGCGCGCGATCACCGAGGGTCTGGGCGGCAAGTCCGTCGTCAAGGCTCAGGTGAAGGTCGGTGGCCGCGGCAAGGCCGGCGGCGTGAAGCTCGCCGCCTCCGCGGACGAGGCCGTCGCCCGCGCGACGGACATCCTCGGCATGGACATCAAGGGCCACACGGTCCACAAGGTGATGATCGCCGAGACCGCTCCGGAGATCGTCGAGGAGTACTACGTCTCCTTCCTCCTCGACCGTGCCAACCGCACCTTCCTCTCCATCGCCTCCGTCGAGGGCGGCATGGAGATCGAGGAGGTGGCGGCCACCCGTCCGGAGGCCGTCGCCAAGACGCCGATCGACGCGATCGACGGCGTGACGCCCGAGAAGGCGCGCGAGATCGTCGAGGCCGCGAAGTTCCCGGCCGAGGTCGCCGACAAGGTCGCCGACATCCTGGTCAAGCTGTGGGACACCTTCATCAAGGAGGACGCCCTCCTGGTCGAGGTCAACCCGCTGGCCAAGGTCGCGGGCGGCGACGTCATCGCCCTCGACGGCAAGGTGTCGCTGGACGACAACGCCGAGTTCCGTCACCCCGACTTCGAGGCCCTCCACGACAAGGCCGCGGCCAACCCGCTCGAGGCCGCCGCCAAGGAGAAGAACCTCAACTACGTCAAGCTCGACGGCGAGGTCGGCATCATCGGCAACGGCGCGGGTCTCGTCATGAGCACCCTGGACGTCGTCGCGTACGCCGGTGAGAAGCACGGCAACGTGAAGCCCGCCAACTTCCTGGACATCGGTGGCGGCGCCTCCGCCCAGGTGATGGCGAACGGCCTGGAGATCATCCTCGGCGACCCGGACGTCCGCTCCGTGTTCGTCAACGTCTTCGGCGGCATCACCGCCTGCGACGAGGTCGCCAACGGCATCGTCCAGGCGCTGAAGCTCCTGGAGGACCGCGGCGAGAAGGTAGAGAAGCCGCTCGTCGTCCGCCTCGACGGCAACAACGCCGAGCTGGGCCGCAAGATCCTCACCGACGCCAACCACCCGCTGGTCCAGCGCGTCGACACCATGGACGGCGCGGCCGACAAGGCCGCCGAGCTGGCCCACGCCGCCAAGTAAGCACTCAGGACGAGGACAGAACACACCATGGCTATCTGGCTCAACAAGGACAGCAAGGTCATCGTCCAGGGCATGACCGGCGCCACCGGCATGAAGCACACCAAGCTCATGCTCGGTGACGGCACCGAGGTCGTGGGCGGCGTGAACCCGCGCAAGGCGGGCACCTCCGTGGACTTCGACGGCACCGAGGTACCGGTCTTCGGCACCGTCAAGGAGGCCATCGAGAAGACCGGCGCCAACGTCTCCGTCATCTTCGTGCCGGAGAAGTTCACCAAGGACGCCGTCGTCGAGGCCATCGACGCCGAGATCCCCCTGGCCGTCGTGATCACCGAGGGCATCGCCGTGCACGACTCGGCCGCCTTCTGGTCGTACGCCGGCAAGAAGGGCAACAAGACCCGGATCATCGGCCCGAACTGCCCCGGCATCATCACCCCGGGCCAGTCCAACGTCGGCATCATCCCGGGCGACATCACCAAGCCGGGCCGCATCGGCCTGGTCTCGAAGTCCGGCACGCTGACGTACCAGATGATGTACGAGCTGCGTGACATCGGCTTCTCGACCGCCGTCGGCATCGGTGGCGACCCGATCATCGGCACCACGCACATCGACGCGCTCGCCGCGTTCGAGGCCGACGCCGAGACCGACCTGATCGTCATGATCGGCGAGATCGGCGGCGACGCCGAGGAGCGTGCGGCCGAGTTCATCGCGAAGAACGTGACCAAGCCGGTCGTCGGCTACGTCGCGGGCTTCACCGCGCCCGAGGGCAAGACCATGGGCCACGCCGGCGCCATCGTCTCCGGTTCGTCCGGCACCGCCCAGGCGAAGAAGGAGGCCCTGGAGGCCGCGGGCGTCAAGGTCGGCAAGACCCCGACCGAGACGGCCAAGCTCGCCAGGGAGATCCTGAACGGCTGACCTCGCCTTCCCGTACGGCACCGAGTGGGCCCGTCCTCGCACCGGACGGGCCCCTCGTCGTACCCGCGGTCATTCGAGCCGTGGAGTCAGCCGTTCCGGCCCGTCCTGCATCTGGTCGCGCAGCTTCTGCCGCAGCTCCAGTTCCTCGTCCGACAGCGCGCCCGGTGCCACCTTGGGCGGCACCCCGCGCACAGTCTCGCCGGGGGAGACCGGCGGCTCGTAGTGCGTGGGCGCGGTGCGCAGGGTCAGCGCGGTGGTCCCGATGAGGGCGGCGGTGAAGGCGATCGCCGCCCGGGTCCAGAACCGGGCCCTGCGTTCGCTGCCCACCCGCACCGTCGGCGGCTTGGCCGCCCGCAGCCGCTCGTTCGACGCCACCTCGGCCAGCCGCCGGTGCAGCACCTCGGGGTCGGCCAGTTCGGGCAGCCGGTCGGCCATCGCCCGGCGCGCGTTCAGCAGCCGGTTGGCCGCCGCCGGAGTGCTCGCCTCCGTCTCCGCCGCCGTCTCGGGCAGGTCCAGGCCCACACCGTCGTACAGCAGGAGCGTCCGGCGGTGCCGCGGGGGGAGCCGGAGCAGGGTGTTGAGGAGCGTGCGGTCGCCGGGGTCGGCGGGCGGCGGCTCCGGGTGCCGGTTGCGCGGGCGGAACCGCTGCCAGGGCGAGAGCGCGTACTCGTACGCCACCGCCCGCACCCACCCCACCGGGTCGCGGTCGCGGGCCACTTCCGGCCAGTTCTCCCATGCGGTCTGGAACGCCCGCTCCACCGACTCGCGCGCCAGCTCCCGACGGCCGGTCAGGAGGAAGGTCTGCCGCACGAGGGCGGGGGTGCCGAACTCGTAGAGCGCGTCGAACGCCTGAGCGGGCGTCAGCGCGACCGGTTCCGGCGCCGGTTCCGGTTCGTCTTCCTGCCGCTCTTCCGTGGGCAGCGACTTCGTGGGCAGCGCCTTCGCGGGCAGTACGAGGCTCTCGGTGTCCTCGGCCGGGCTCCCCGGGCCGGTGCGGACGGCCACGACGACGGGCACCGGCGTCGGCTCCGCCGCTGCCGACTCCTCCTCGGCCAGCGTCTTCAGCAGTTCCGCGTACGCCTCCCGTCTCCGGCCGCGTGGTGTCGTGCGACCGCTCTCCCACGTACGGACCGTCGCACGGGTGACGCCCATCCGGTCCGCGAGCTGAGCCTGTGTCAGCGAGGCCGCCTCGCGCAGGCGTCGGCGGGCCTTGGGAGGTGGGAGCGGGGTTCCAGGGCTCCGTGTCACAGGGCGCCCCTTCGTACGAAAAAGTACATAAACATATATTGAGCGACACAACGGTGCTTCGCCTGTTACGCCGGGAAAGCGCGTGTCGTTGGGAGCATGGCGGGCGTGACCCAGACGACCGTCCGCCCGGCCCCGCTGACCCTGCTGCGCACCCGCTGGCGCGACCGGTCGCCCGGCCTGGGCGCCGGTCTCCTGGGGGGTGCGGTCGCGGCGGTGCTGGGACTGGCCTCGTGCGCCGCGCTGGTCACCCTGCTGTGGATCAGCTCGCCCTACCCCGACAGCGGCCCCGAGGGCACCCTGCACGTCGCCGCCTCTCTCTGGGTGCTGGCGCACGGCGCCGAACTGGTCCGCGCCGACACGCTCTCCGGCACCCCCGCACCGGTGGGCGTCACCCCGCTGCTGCTGGTCCTGCTGCCGGTGTGGCTGCTGCACCGCGCGGCCCGGGACGCCACCGACCCCGGCGACGGGGTGGGCGTGGCCGTCGGCTCCGGACCCGGGGCCGGGACGGGCTTCGCGGGGGAGAGCGGCCTCCGGGACGCCGGGCCGCCGCCGGTCTCCGCGCGCTTCGCCTGGGTGGGGGTCGTCGCGGGCTACCTCTGCGTCGCCGGGCCCGTCGTGCTGTACGCGACGGGCGGTGCGCTGCGGCCCTCCTGGTGGTGGGCCGCCCTCTGCCTGCCGCTGGTCGCCATGGGCGCCGCGGGCGCGGGCGTGTGGACGGCGTTCGGCCGGCCGGGCGGGCCGGTGGGCCGGGCGCTGCGCGTACTGCCCCGGAACCTGCGGGAGCTGCTGGTGGAGCCGGACGCGCGCCTGGGCGCCTCGACGCGCGCCGCGGGCGCCGGTGCGGCGGTGCTCGTCGGGGGCGGGGCGCTGCTGGTGGGGGTCTCGCTGGTGTGGCACGGAGCCGCCGCGCAGGAGGCCTTCCTGCGGCTGACCGAGGGCTGGTCCGGGCGGTTCGCCGTACTGCTGCTCTGTCTGGTGCTGGTGCCGAACGCGGCGGTGTGGGCCGCGGTGTACGCCCTCGGCCCCGGGTTCGCGCTCGGCGTGGGGCATGTCGTGCACCCCCTGGCCTCCGCCCCGGCGCCGTTGCTGCCGCCGTTCCCGCTGCTGGCGGCGGTGCCGGACGCGGGGCCCGGTACGCCGCTGCACTGGGCGGCGGGAGGGGTGCCGCTGGTGGCGGGGACGGTGGTGGGGTGGTTCACGGCGCGGGCGGCCACGGGGGCCCCTGTGGGCGCGGTCGAGGCTGGGGCCGCCGGGGTGTGGTCGTGGCGGCGGACGGCCGGTGCCGCCGTCGTGGCCGCCGTGCTGTGCGCGGCGCTCGTCGCCCTGCTGGCCGCGTTCGCGGGCGGGCCGCTCGGCAGCGATGCCCTCGCGCGGTTCGGGCCGGTGTGGTGGCAGGCCGGGGGCGCGACGCTGGCCTGGATCGCGGTGCCGGCGGTGCCGGTGGCGTTGGTGGTGCGGGCCTGGCGGGGGCGGGGTGCTGCCGTGCGCGAGCCGGTCGTGCGCGAGCCGGCCGTGGACGGCGGCGAGGCCGCCGGCGGGGGTGGGCGGGGGTGGGCGCCGGTGCCCTTCGGGGGGCGGTGGTGGAAGCGGTCTGGCGGGGCCGACGCGGAGGGTGGCGAGGATGCGGGGGAGGCGGACGAGGATGCCGTGCCGTTCGGGCTGTACGACGGCGACGACGAGGGGGGCGGCGGGCCGTACGATCTGCTGCCGGTCGATCCTCCGGCGGAGCCGCCGCGAGGGTAGGGGGAGGGTGTTTCGCCCCCGCCGCCCCTACCCTTCCCGTCCCTGAGGGCTGCGCCCCCAGACCCCCCTTTTCGGCCTGACGGCCTCGTCCTCAAACGCCGGACGGGCTGAAAGACGAAGACCGGACCGGCCATCCGAGAGAGAAGAACCGAGGGGCGGCTAGCCCTCCGTGCCCAGCAGGTCCCGCAGTTGTTCCGGGAGCAGGCGCTCGCAGCCCTGCTTCGCCGTATTGGTCAGGGCGTCCTCGCGGCAGGTGTAGTAGTCGTTGTAGACCAGCTGGGCGCCGAAGGACGCGGCGACCAGGAGGATGGCCAGGGACGACGTGACCAGGCCGCTGATGGCCGCGGTGCGCTGCGGGCGGCCGGTCTGCTCGGCGGTGCGGGCCGGGGTGTCCGGGTCGCCGGCGGCGCGGGGCTTGGCGCGCAGGGAGCTGATGCCCCAGTACAGGGCCAGCACGCCGAGCAGCAGAGCCACGTACGGCCAGGTGAAGAGCGCGAAGAAGAGGGCCCACATGCCGCTCAGCAGGGCGTACCGCGCACGTCGCTGGGACGGGTCCGTGGGGTCCCAGCGCGGGCCCGGGCCGCCGCCCTGCCCCTCGGGACCGGAACCGGAACCGGAACCGCCGGGCCGCTCACCGAAGCCGCCGGAGGAACGGCCGGGCTGCCGGTCGCTCCACTGACCGCCCCACGGCGAACGCCCGCCGCCCCGGGAACCGGACGAGTCCTCCGAGTCGCCGCCGTCGCCCGACGGGTGCCGGGGCTGCCAGGGCCGGTCCGGCGTGCCCTCCGGGGGCGGGGCGAACGGGTTGTCCCGGTCCGGGGTGTCCTGGGAGCCGTCCTGCCCGCCGCCGTTCCCCCGGTCCGAGGGCGTGCCGGGCGGTGACGAGGGGCGCTCCCGCAGCAACACGGTGCTGCGCCCCCCTGGCTGCGCCGACTGCTGGGGGAGCGTGAGCGGTCTCAGGCTGCGGTCCGGCATCAAGTGAGCGTCTTCCCCTTGGCGGCGATGAACGGGTGGAACGGGCGAACGGGTCGGCACGACTGGTGAACGCGTGACGCGCAGGTCGCGTTCCCGGTCCGGCTCCACGCAGACGCTACCTTCCGGCCACGCCCCCGTCCCGAGGGGGCCGTCCGGTGTGCCGGTATCGTTGCTGACGGTCGGCCGCTTCGTAGACTTCCCCGTATCCCGGGGCGCGAAGCATTCGTACGACTGTACAAACCGACGAACGTACCGCTTCCCCGAGAAAGGCCCACACCGTGGCCGCCAAGCCCGTGGCCCCGCGAGCCAAGCGCCTCGTCGTGCTGGTCTCCGGATCCGGCACCAACCTCCAGGCGCTGCTCGACGAGATCGCCGCCACCGGCGTCGAGGCCTACGGAGCCGAGATCGTCGCGGTCGGCGCCGACCGCGACGGCATCGAGGGGCTGGCCCGCGCCGAGCGCGCCGGGCTGCCGGTCTTCGTGACGAAGGTCAAGGACTACGGGAGCCGCGACGAGTGGGACGCGGCGCTCGCCGAGGCCGTAGCCGCGCACGAGCCGGACCTCGTCGTCTCGGCCGGGTTCATGAAGATCGTGGGCAAGGAGTTCCTGGCCCGTTTCGGGGGGCGGTTCGTGAACACCCACCCCGCCCTCCTCCCCAGCTTCCCGGGGGCCCACGGCGTGCGGGACGCGCTCGCGTACGGCGCCAGGGTCACCGGCTGCACCGTCCACTTCGTCGACGACGGCGTCGACACCGGGCCGATCATCGCGCAGGGCGTGGTGGAGATCCGGGACGAGGACGACGAGAGCGCTCTGCACGAGCGCATCAAGGAAGTCGAGCGAAGGCTGCTCGTCGATGTCGTGGGGCGGCTCGCCCGCAACGGCTATCGCATCGAGGGACGAAAGGTAGTTATCCAGTGACCGCCGAGAGCAACAAGCGGGCCGTCCGACGGGCGCTCGTCAGCGTCTACGACAAGACCGGTCTGGAGGAGCTGGCGCGCGGGCTCCACGAGGCGGGCGTCGAACTCGTCTCCACCGGGTCCACGGCCGGCCGTATCTCCGCCGCCGGCGTCCCCGTCACCAAGGTCGAGGAGCTGACCGGCTTCCCCGAGTGCCTGGACGGCCGGGTCAAGACCCTGCACCCCAAGGTGCACGCCGGCATCCTCGCCGACCTGCGCCTGGACAGCCACCGCGAGCAGCTCGGCGAGCTGGGCGTGGAGCCGTTCGACCTGGTCGTGGTCAACCTCTACCCGTTCGAGCAGACGGTCGCCTCCGGTGCGTCGCCCGACGAGTGCGTGGAGCAGATCGACATCGGCGGCCCCTCCATGGTCCGCGCCGCCGCCAAGAACCACCCCTCCGTCGCGGTCGTGACGAGCCCGGCCCGGTACGCGGACGTGCTCTCCGCAGTGAAGGACGGCGGCTTCGACCTGACCGCCCGCAAGCGGCTCGCCGCCGAGGCGTTCCGTCACACCGCCGAGTACGACGTGGCGGTCGCCGGCTGGTTCGCGGGGGAGTACGCCGGCGACGGCGAGCAGTTCCCGGAGTTCATCGGTGTCACGTACGAGCGCAAGAACGTGCTGCGCTACGGCGAGAACCCGCACCAGCCCGCCGCCCTCTACACGGGCGGCTGCGGCGGCCTGGCCGAGGCGGAGCAGCTGCACGGCAAGGAGATGTCGTACAACAACTACGTCGACACGGACGCCGCCCGCCGTGCCGCGTACGACCACGCCGAGCCGTGTGTCGCGATCATCAAGCACGCCAACCCGTGCGGCATCGCGGTCGGCGCGGAGGTCGCCGAGGCGCACCGCAAGGCGCACGCCTGCGACCCGCTCTCCGCGTACGGCGGCGTGATCGCGGTCAACCGCCCGGTGTCCAAGGAGATGGCCGAGCAGGTCGCGGAGATCTTCACCGAGGTCATCGTCGCGCCGGACTACGAGGAAGGCGCCCTCGAAGCCCTCACCAAGAAGAAGAACATCCGCGTCCTGCGCTGCCCCGAGGCACCGCAGCCGCCCGCCGAGTTCCGCCCGATCGACGGCGGCGGCCTGGCCCAGGTCAAGGACGTGTTCCAGGCCGAGGGCGACGACCCGGCGAACTGGACGCTCGCGGCCGGCGAGGCGCTGAGCGACTCCGACCTCGCCGGCCTGGCCTTCGCCTGGAAGGCCTGCCGCGCCGTCAAGTCCAACGCGATCCTGCTCGCCAAGGACGGCGCCTCCGTCGGCGTCGGCATGGGCCAGGTCAACCGCGTCGACTCCGCGAAGCTGGCGGTGGAGCGAGCGGGCGCCGAGCGGGCGCAGGGGGCGTACGCCGCCTCCGACGCCTTCTTCCCCTTCCCGGACGGCCTGGAGATCCTCACCGCGGCCGGCGTGAAGGCCGTGGTCCAGCCGGGCGGCTCGGTCCGCGACGAACTCGTCGTCGAGGCCGCCAGGAAGGCCGGCGTGACGATGTACTTCACGGGGACGCGGCACTTCTTCCACTGACCCGGACGCCCGGTGTTGGGCCGGTCGGTAGGACCGGCCCAACAGGCGTGTCAGTCGCAGGTGTTGGACGTGTAGCTCGCGTAGTGCCACGCGTCGTTGTGGAGGAAGCGGTACTGGCCCGAGGCCGTCCGGTAGAGGTCGAAGTAGTACTTCGCCCCGTGGTAGCGCAGCTTGTACTTCGTGGCGTCGGTCGAGCCGCTGCCGAGGTACTCCAGTTCGCCACCACCGGTGGACGCGTTCCACTGGGTGTCCGCGGAGCCGAAGGTCTCCGGGCCGACCTTGCCGTCGACGCCGATGCTCCAGGCGCTCTGGAGACTCTCGGTGGCTTCCTTCGTGTTCGGGCCGAAGTGGCCGTCGATGTCGGACCAGTCGTACGGGGTGCCGTTGCTCTCCTTGGCGCCCTCCGCCAGGAGGATGATCTGCCACAGGCAGGTGGCGTTGGAGCTGGCGTACGTCGACGTCGACAGGGTGCCCTCGTCCCCGAAGTCGTCGTAGTAGGAGCCGGCCCCGCTGACGTAGCCGCTGGAGGCGGAGGCCGAGGCGGGTGCCGCGGTCATCGCCAGTGCGCCGGCGGCGATCGCGGCGACGACGGCGGTGCCGAGGCGGGCACGCGTGGTGCGGATGCTCATGAAGGTTCCTTCCCCCGGTGGGTCATGCGTGGCGTTCTCGCCATGGCCATGCTGGCCGGGAAGGGGGTGCGAGGGTACCTGCAACGTTCCAGGGCGGTTCAGGACCCTCCGCCCTTGCGCAACGCCCGCCATGTCGCCGGTCCCACGATGCCGTCCGCGTCCAGTCCCGCCCGCTCCTGGAAGATGACGACCCCGCTCCGGGTCTTCGGGCCGAAGTCGCCGTCGACCTCGCCGACCTCCGGGATGCCGTGCAGGTGGCGGAGCAGGCACTGCAACTCCCTGACCTGGCTGCCGCCGTCGCCGCGCTTGATGGTGAAGTCCCAGGTGCCGCTGTGGCCCGCCATGTATCCGCGGCCGTCGGCGTTCTCGTACACCACGGGTTTCTCGCAGGTGGGAGGGGCCGCGGCGGCGGGCGCCGACTCCCACGGGGCGGTGTAGGCGAGGCTCGCCGCTCCGACGAGCGCTGCCGCGAGCGCCGCCGCCAGGGCCGGGCGGCGCCACCGCCGGGGACGCAGCCTCGGCAGCCGGGCCGAGCGGGAGGCGCCCGCCGCCTCCTCCACCCGGCGCAGCAACGCGGCGGTGTCGGCGCCGCGTTGCCCGTGGGTCGGGGCCAGGCAGTCCTGGAGGATGCCGCGCCAGGCCGCCGGAAGGGCGGGAGACAGGCGCAGTTCCTCCCGACCGCGGGCGTACCGCATCGCCGCGTCGGAGCGGGCCTCCGACGTGCCGCCGGGCAAGGGGAAGCCGCCGGTGAGGACCAGGTGGGCGAGGACGCCGAAGGCCCAGACGTCGGCGGACGGGCGGATCCGCGTCCCGCGCTCGTCGACCTCGGGCCACAGCAGCTCGGGCGGGGTGTAGTCCGGGGTGGAGAAGGCGGGCGTGTAGGCGTGGGTGCCTTCCAGTTCGGCGGCCATGTTGAAGTCGCCCAGCCGGGCCGAACCGTCCGCCATCAGCAGGACGTTGGCCGGTTTCAGGTCGCCGTGCACCCAGCCCGCGTGGTGCAGCTGCGCCAGCCCCTCGCAGATCTGGGACAGGAGGGCGGGTCCGGCGTCCGGACGCGGGGTCCGGGCCAGTACGGCGTCCAGGGAGCCCTCGGCCCGCTCCAGCACCAGCACGGTCGCGCCGTCCAGCTCCGGATGGTCCGGGTCGTCGACCGTGAGGGTGTCGTACATCCGGATCAGGCGGGGCGAGCGCAGCCGGCGCAGCAGCAGCACCTCGCGCTCGGCCAGGTCGCGCAGGTGGTGCAGCTGCCGCGGGGTGCGGGTGCCGGTGGGCAGGAACTTCAGCGCCGCCCGGCGCGGCGGTTCGCCGCCGTCCGCGAGGGCATCCCCCGGGTCCGCGGTGTGCCGGATCCCGTCGTAGACCGTGGCGAAGGCCCCCGACGCCAGCGGCTCGCGCACCTCCCACGGCCCGATCCGGTAGCCCTTCGGCACCGGGACCGCGTACGGCCGCCCGGTCACCGTGCCGCTCCGCTCGGGGCCGGGGCGAGGACCACGAGGTCGTCCTCGCGGACCAGGTCGAAGCGGAGGGCGAGCGAGGCCAGGGACTCCTTCTTGCCGTGGGTGCGCCGGCCCGGCTCGGCGGTGTCCGGGCCGGGTCTCAGCCGGAGCTTGACGGCGAGGTAGTCGATGTTCCAGTAGACGGCGGAGCGGCTGACCTTGGGCCAGCTCGGGCGCAGCCGCTCCACGATCTCCTCGACCGCCGGCAGCGGGGCGCGGGGCTCACCGCGCAGGCGCCGTTCGCACAGGGCGGCCAGCACCGCGAAGTACCGCTTGGTGCGGTCCAGGGCGAACGCCGGGACGGTGCCGGCCCCCTCGAGACCGTGGCGCTCGATGCTGCGGAAGGCGTGCCGCGGAGCCCAGACGTCGAAGGTGAGCAGGTCCCCCGCCGCGGGCAGGGTCACGCGCGCCAGCTCGAACGGCACCGGCGCCTCCACCCGGCCCGGGCCGACCTTGATGTGCTCGCCCGCGCCTTCCGGGTTCTCCACCACGTAGGTCTGGTCCACGCTGAGGTTGCTCAGCAGCCAGAACGTCCGGTGGGCCGCGATCTCCCCGGCGACCCGGGGTACCCCCGCGTGTGCGATGGCGAGTCCGCCGCTGGGCCCGGCTCTGCCGAACTCGATGCGCTCACCCGCGCTGATCCTCAGTTGTTCGGCCACACTGCCGCACGACGGCGGCACGACGATGACGCTGTACATGGAGTCGTCCCCCTCCCCCGATCCCCTCGGGGTAGCCCTTCCCCAGTCCAACAAGGGGCAGCGTACGGGAGGCGGATGAGGGCACCCCAAGCATTCGGGCGGCGCGGCGGGTCGCCGTGAACCTGGGACGTCACAGGGTCACTTCCGCCCCTCGGGCGTGTACTCCTTGAGGTGGTGAGCGACGCGGTCGGCGTAGTCGCGGTACTTCGGGGGAACCCCGCCCGCGTCGTTCACCTTCTTGTACGACGTCCGGTACGCGACGGCGACCAGGACGGAGCGGTCGCCGGGCAGGCCGGCCTCCAGACGGGGCGTGATCCAGCACAGGTAGCGGCCCATGGCGGGGATGGACTCGGCGGGCGGGAACGGCGGTTCCGGGACGGTCTCGCCGGGTGTGCCGTCCTCGTTCATCCACCAGCGCAGCACGCTCGGGGTCCAGCGGGCGATGCCGTACTCGTTCTTGGCCGGGTCGGACAGGGCGGGGTCGAAGTCGCTCTCCGCCTTCAGCATGGCCGCGATCAGGGCCGGGCTGACCTCCTCGCGGTCGCAGTCGTGCGCCGTCTCGACGATCAGCAGCCGGTAGGCGGGCGGCACGTCGCGGTCGGTGCGCAGCACGTCCGCGCCGTAGGCGGCGGCGGAGACGCTGGCGGTGCCGCCGCCGGGCGGGCCCGCGGCGGGCTGCCGGCCGTCACCGGCCCAGGAGACGATGCCGTAGGCGAGCGCGGCCAGCGCCACGGTGCCCGCGGCCGAGGCCGCGACGACGCCCCGCCGGGTGCCGCCCCGGGCCCGGAGCGAGAACCTCGCCGCCCCGCTCGCGGCGTCGGCGGCCGCCGTCACCCGGCGCAGCAGGGCGGCGGTGCCGGTCCGGCCGGCGTGCGTCCGGGTCAGGCAGTCCCCGACGATCTCCCGCCACACCTCCGGCAGTTCGGGGGAGAGCCGCAGCTCGTGGGTGCCGCGGGCGTAGGCGACGGCGGCGTCGCGGCGGGCCGTCGGGGTGCCGCCGGGCAGCGGGAAGGACCCGGTGAGGACGAGGTGGGCGAGGACACCGAAGGCCCACACGTCGGCGGACGGCCGGATGCGGCGGCCGCGTTCGCCGATCTCGGACCACAGCAGCTCGGGCGGCGTGTAGTCCGGGGTGGAGAAGGCGGGCGTGTAGGCGTGGGTGCCCTCCAGTTCGGCGGCCATGTTGAAGTCGGCCAGCCGCACCGAACCGTCCGCCATCAGCAGGACGTTGGCCGGTTTCAGGTCACCGTGCACCCAGCCCGCCCGGTGCAGCTGCGCCAGCCCGGCGCAGACCTGGGCGAGCAGCGCGGGCCCGTCCGGCGGGCGGGGCGAGGCGGCGATCAGGGCGGACAGGGAGCCCTCCGCCCGCTCCAGGACGAGGACGGTGGCGCCGTCCAGCCGGGGATGGCCGGGGTCGTCGACGGTGAGGGTCTCGTACATCCGGATCAGCCGGGGCTGCCGCAGCCGGCGCAGCAGCGCGATCTCGCGCTCGACCAGGTCCCGCAGGTGGGCGAGTTGCCGCGGGGTGCCGGTACCGGTGGGCAGGAACTTCAGGGCGGCGGTGTCCGGCAGGTGCCCGCCGCCTGTGTCGCCGCCCCCGGCGCCCGCGGTGCCGTCGACGCGGCGCGCGGCGTAGACGCTGCCGAAGGCGCCGGTGGCGATCGGCTCGCGCACCTCCCACCCGCCCACCCGGTAGCCCCGGGGCACCGGGACGGCGTACGGCTCGGTCATCGCGGTGCCTTTGCGGACGGTGCCGCGAGGACCGCGAGGTCGTCCTCGCGGACCAGGTCGAAGCGGAGCGCCAGGGAGACCAGAGACTCCTTCTTGCCGTTCAGCCGCGGGCCCGGGTCGGCTGTCTCCGGGCCCGGCTTCAGCCGCAGTTTCACGGCGAGGTAGTCGATGTTCCACTGCACCGACGTACGGGACGCGGCCGGCCAGGCCGGGCGGAGCCGCTCGACGACCTGGTCCATGGTCGGCAGCGGCGCGTGCGGCGCCCCGCGCAGCCGCGGTTCGCACAGCGCGGCCAGCACCGCGAAGTACCGCTTGGTGCGGTCGACGGAGAAGGCGGGCGCGGTCGGCTCGCCGTCGGTGCCGTCCTCGGCGCGCAGATAGTCGTGGCGCGGCGCCCACACTTCTACCGGCAGCAGATCGCCCGCCGCGGGCAGCACGATCCGCGAGAACTCGAACGGCACCGGCGCGTCCAGCCGGCCCGGCGCGACCTTGATGTGCTCGCCCGCGCCCTCCGGGTTCTCCACCACGTACGTCTGGTGGGCCGAGAGGTTGCTCACGGTCCAGAAGGTGCCGTGGGCGGTGATCTCACCGGCCCGGCGGGACACCCCGTCGTGCGCGATCAGCAGCCCGCCCTCGGGCACGGCGCGTCCGAAGACGAGCCGTTCGCCGGGTGCGAGCCGGAGCTGGGCGCTGCTGTGTTCGTCCTCCGAGGTCGGCGGAGGTACCACGATGATGCTGAACAAGGTGCGTCTCCCCGTGCCTGACGGCTACCCGCGTCAGACTATTGCGACGCACCAGGGCCGTGCCCCCCTCGTACGGGTGAGACACGGCCCTGTGACGTGATTGGCGAGAAGTACGCACTGGCGTGCGCCGGTTCAGTACTGCGGGCGGGTGAACCAGTAGCTGCCGTTCCGGTTGGCGCAGAAGACGATGATCAGGATGCCGAGCACCAGGCTGATGAGGGCGAAGACGTTCGCCGTGAACAGGCTGATGACGCTGAACAGCACGACCACCGACGCGTAGATGATCGCGGAGACGCGCACCCCGCCCCGGCCCGTGGCGAACTTGACGCCCGTGAATATCGCCCAGAACGCAAACGCCAGCACGATGACCCCGAGGACGATCATGATGCCGGTGCCGACGCTGGCGGCGGCGTCCGCGTCCTCGGCGGAGAGGCTCGGGTCGGAGCTGACCGCGTCCTCGAACTCCTCCGAGAACCAGGCGCTGGCGATCATCATCAGCAGGCCGCCGATCACCTGGAAGCCGCCCAGGACGAACAGCATCACGCGCGCTGCCTTCACCGAGCCGGGCATCGCCACCGGGGCGGGCGCGTAACCGCCGCCGTACGGCTGTACCGGCGGGGCCGCGGGGTAGCCGTAGCCGGGCTGGCCCTGGGGCTGCTGCTGGGGGTAGCCGTAGTTCGGCTGCTGGCCGCCGCCCTGGGGCGGGCCGTAAGGGTTGTTCGGATCGCCGAAACTCATGGCGGGACTTCCTCCGTCGCTGTCAAGTGCGGGGACGGCGCGCGGCGCGAGTCGGAGGAGTCTCTTCGGTGCGGTTCGTCCCCCCGGTACGGCCCCGCGGCACTGTGCACCCCAATCGTTCTTGACCGATCTCTTACTTGTCCAGCCCGCTCACAAGGTGTTGTGCAAGTGCAACAACGTCGATCATGGATCGACGACCGGATGCCGGCCGGATTGGAACCGGGGGCCGGTCATCCGCGAGGATGGGGGCATGACCGCCCAGATTCTCGATGGCAAGGCCACCGCAGCCGCGATCAAGTCCGAACTGACCGCCCGCGTGGCGGCGCTGAAGGAGAGGGGTGTCACCCCCGGCCTCGGCACCGTCCTGGTCGGCGACGATCCCGGCAGCCAGAAGTACGTCGCCGGCAAGCACCGCGACTGCGCGCAGGTCGGCATCGCCTCCATCCAGCGTCACCTGCCGGCCACGGCGACCCAGGAGGAGATCGAGGCGGTCGTCCGCGAGCTGAACGAGGACCCGGCCTGCACGGGTTACATCGTCCAGCTGCCGCTGCCCAAGGGCATCGACGAGAACCGCATCCTGGAGCTGATGGACCCGGACAAGGACGCGGACGGCCTGCACCCGATGAACCTCGGCCGCCTCGTCCTGAACGAGCCGGCGCCGCTGCCCTGCACCCCCAACGGCATCCTCACCCTCCTGCGCCGCTACGGCGTGGAGATCAAGGGCGCCGAGGTCGTGGTCGTCGGCCGCGGGGTCACCATCGGCCGCCCGATGCCGCTGCTGCTCACCCGGCGCAGCGAGAACGCCACCGTGACCCAGTGCCACACCGGCACCCGGGACCTCTCCGCCCACCTCAAGCGCGCCGACATCATCGTCGCCGCGGCCGGCTCCCCGCACCTGGTCCGCGCCGAGGACGTGAAGCCGGGCGCCGCCGTCCTCGACGTGGGCGTCTCCCGCAACGCCGAGGGCAAGATCGTGGGCGACGTCCACCCGGACGTGGCCGAGGTCGCCGCCTGGATCTCCCCGAACCCCGGCGGCGTCGGCCCGATGACCCGCGCCGAGCTGCTCGTCAACGTGGTGGAGGCGGCGGAGCGCCGTGCCGGCTGAGGACACCCACGCCGAGCGCCCGGGCCGCACGACGGACCGCGCTCAGGCCCGCGAGAACACCGCGGTACGCGCCGACAGCGCCGAGGGCGCAGAGACGGTCGAGGGCACCGAGGGCGTGGAACGGGCGCCGGACTCCGGCGACACCGCCGGGCCCGCCAAGTCATCCGGGTCCTCTGGGCCGGCCGGGTCCTCCGGGTCCGCCGAAAAGTCCGGCCGCCCCGACCGCGCGGAGGACGTCTCGGAGCCCGAGGCCGCCGAAGACCCCGACGAGATCCTCGTCCGGGACCCGGTCAGCGCGCCCGACGCCCAGGGCCGGCCGAAACGCGCCACGCGCCGGTTCCCGCTCTTCACCCGCGACACCGCGCGCCCCGAGGGCGGCGGCCGGGCCGCGGCCGGCGACGCCCCCGCGCCCGCCCGGCAGTGGCCGGTGCTCACCGTGGCCGGACTGGTCGGGATCGGGCTGCTGATCACCGGGCTCGACGTGTTCCGGTGGGGACTGGTGCTCGTCGGCGTCGCGCTGCTGATCGGTGCCGCGCTGCGCTGGTCCGTGCCGGACGTCGGCATGCTCGCGGTCCGCTCGCGCTTCACGGACATCGTCACCTACGGCGTGCTGGGCACCGCCATCGCCATGCTGGCGCTGATGGCCCAGCCGCACGCGCCGCTGAAGATCCCGTTCCTGAACGATCTGCTGCACTTCACCGTAAGTAGTTAGCGAAGCCCCGCTCGAACGACGGCCCGTCCCCACCCCCGTGGAAGGACGGGCCGCCGTCCGGATCCACACTCCTGCACGTCGAACGCGCTGTTCAACGCCTGTCAGGGCGCTGTGGCACGGAAGTGACCGTTCCGCTACTCCGCTACGCGGGCCCCGGAAACGGCTCCGTTCAGGGGTTCCGTCACCAGCACGGGAACGCCGGTGGGAGACTGGACCAGGTGTCGGTGGGCGTGCGACCGTGCATGCCTGCGGCCTCTGTGCTCCTGTGCGCCCCCACCCCGGGAACTGAGCTCCTGACCGGGCGCATCCCTGTGGGTAGCCAGAACGGCGGGGGAACGACCAGCACGTACCGGGGGAAGAGGGGGGAAGCAGTGCCTCGTTGGAAGGCCTTGCCGGAGGAACTCGATCCGCAGATCAAGGAGTTCACCGGCCAGCTGCGCCGACTCGTGGACCGCAGTGATCTGAGCGTCGCGTCGGTGGCCGACGCCACGGGCTACAGCAAGACGTCCTGGGAGCGATACCTGAACGGACGGCTGCTGGCGCCGAAGGGCGCCATCATCGCCCTGGCGGAGGTGACGGGGACCAACCCCCTGCACCTGACCACCATGTGGGAGCTGGCCGAGCGTGCCTGGAGCCGCTCGGAGATGCGCCACGACATGACGATGGAGGCCATCCGCATATCCCAGGCGCGTGCCGCCCTCGGCGACCTGGGCACCGCGTCCGGCAAGACCGCGGGACCGGGCCACGGCGGCAGGAACAGCCGCGGAAGCCGCTCCGGCCGCCACGGCGGCGGCGCGTCGGCGACGTCCGGAGTCGCGGGGCCCGCCGGGGTGGCGCCCACACTGGGGCCGACGGTCCCCGCCCAGCCGACCGCGGCGGACAGCCCCGACGCGGCCGCAGGCCCGGTCCGCGGCGGCGGCACGACCGGCTCCCCCTCCGTCCCGTTCTCCGGCGACCCGTCGCCGGGCGGCGCCACCGACGGCAACTCGTGGGGGCTGGCCGGATACCGGGGACCCGCACCGACCGGTGACCGCACGGCACGCCCCGGGCACCGGGCCGGTTCCGGCGAGGCCGCCACGGCCATGGGCCCCGCGGCGACGCCCGGTCCCGCCGCGCCCGACGGCCGGAGCCCCTCCGGCGGGTACGGCGAGCCCCCGCGCGGCGGCTCGGGCTCGCGCGGCCGGTCCAACGGGGGCGGCAGCAGGCGGTTGACGACGTTCGTCGCGGGTGTCGTCGGCGTGCTCGTCGTGATCGCGGGCGCCTTCTTCCTGCTGAACGACGGCGGGGACAAGAAGAACGAGGGCGCCAAGCCCTCCCCGTCCCCGACGGTGAGCAGCAAGCAGCAGCTGCCGCCCGGCGTGAAGTGCAGCGGCGACGCCTGCACCGGCAAGGACCCGGAGGTCATGGGCTGCGGCGGCGACCTGGTCACCACCGCCGCCACCGCCACCGTCGGCACGACCGCGGTCGAGGTCCGCTACAGCAAGACCTGCGGTACCGCGTGGGCCCGCGTGACCCAGGCCGCCCAGGGCGACAAGGTCCAGGTGAGCGCCGAGGGCAGGAACCAGCAGACGGGGACGGTCTCCGGAGTCGGCGACACCGTCGCGTACACCCCGATGGTGGCGGTGAAGTCCGCGGCCGCGGCGGAGGCGTGCGTGACGACCGCGTCCGGCGTCCAGGGCTGCACGGAGTAGGCGGCGGGACGGCACTCGGCGGGCACCGAGCAGGCCCGCGAAGAAAGTTCGCCGGCGGCAGGCATGTCCGGCGAGGACCCGGGCAGGCGAGAAGTACCCCCACGGGAGTCCGGCAACGGTATCCCCCGAAACGGCGGTCGCCTCCGTCCCCCCTCTCCCGGACAGGCGGCCGCCTTTCCGTTGCCCCGCCCGCGCGTCCGGTGGAGTCGGAAGGCCCTGTGGGCCGGGCCACACCGACCCGGACGTCCCGGACACCGCGGGCGCGATAGCCTGACGGCCGGATCGGTCTCTTGGTATCAAGAGATCGATCAAATGCCCGGGGCAGGGACGCCCCACCGCCAGCTGTCATACGGAGAACGCCATGACCCGCACTCCCGTGAACGTCACCGTCACCGGCGCGGCCGGCCAGATCGGTTACGCCCTGCTCTTCCGCATCGCCTCCGGCCAGCTGCTCGGCGCGGACGTGCCGGTCAAGCTCCGCCTCCTGGAGATCACCCCGGCGCTCAAGGCCGCCGAGGGCACCGCGATGGAGCTGGACGACTGCGCGTTCCCGCTCCTCCAGGGCATCGAGATCACCGACGACCCGAACGTCGCCTTCGCCGGCGCCAACGTCGCCCTCCTCGTCGGCGCCCGCCCCCGCACCAAGGGCATGGAGCGCGGCGACCTCCTGGAGGCCAACGGCGGCATCTTCAAGCCGCAGGGCAAGGCCATCAACGACCACGCCGCGGACGACATCAAGGTCCTCGTCGTCGGCAACCCGGCCAACACCAACGCCCTGATCGCCCAGGCCGCCGCCCCGGACGTACCGGCGGAGCGCTTCACCGCGATGACCCGCCTGGACCACAACCGCGCGCTGACCCAGCTCGCGAAGAAGACGGGCTCGACGGTCGCCGACATCAAGCGCCTGACCATCTGGGGCAACCACTCCGCCACCCAGTACCCGGACATCTTCCACGCCACCATCGCCGGCAAGAACGCCGCCGAGACCGTCAACGACGAGAAGTGGCTGGCCGAGGACTTCATCCCGACCGTCGCCAAGCGCGGCGCGGCCATCATCGAGGCCCGCGGCGCCTCGTCGGCCGCCTCCGCCGCCAACGCCGCCATCGACCACGTGCACACGTGGGTCAACGGCACCGCCGACGGCGACTGGACCTCCATGGGCATCCCCTCGGACGGCTCCTACGGCGTCCCGGAGGGCCTGATCTCCTCCTTCCCCGTCACCACCAAGGACGGCAAGTACGAGATCGTCCAGGGCCTGGACATCAACGAGTTCTCCCGCGCCCGCATCGACGCCTCCGTCAAGGAGCTGTCGGAGGAGCGCGACGCGGTCCGCGGTCTCGGTCTGCTCTGACCCCACTCCGCCCCCGAACGGGCCCCGCACCGGTACGACCGGTGCGGGGCCCGTCCCCGTTTCCGGGCCCGTTTCCGACCCGCCTCCGGTCCGTTAAGCACCCTTCATTCCCTTCCTCCGTGATGCGCCGCACTTTCGATGCCCGAATCGGCATGCCTGGGGGGCTCCGGGGCAGGGGCTCGGTCCCCGGGAGTGACACGCGTGTGACACAGGGGCGTTGATCAGGAACGGAAGGCAATCCCACCATGGCGAACAGCACGGAAACCCAGGCGGACCGGGGGCACCGGACCATCCACGCCGGCGGCCGGTGGCTGGCCGCGTCCTCCGGCGCGACCCGCGACATCGTCGACCCCGCCGACGGCCTGCCCTTCGCCGTGGTCGCGGAGGGCGACGAGAAGGACACGGACCTCGCGGTGGCCGCCGCCCGGCGGGCGTTCGACGAAGGGCCGTGGCCGCACACCCCGGTCGCCGAGCGGGCCGCCCTGCTGCGCCGCGTCGCCGACCTCCTCGTGCGCGACCGCGAGCCCCTCGGCCTGCTGGAGAGCCGCGACGCGGGCAAGACGGTCGAGGAGGGGCGCGTCGACATCGACTGCGTCGCCGACGCCTTCCGCTACTTCGCCGACCTGGTCGCCGGCGAGGCCCCCGGCCGGGTCGTCGACGCGGGCTCGCCCGAGATCCACAGCGTCGTGGTGCACGAACCGGTCGGCGTCTGCGCCATGATCACACCCTGGAACTACCCGCTCCTCCAGGCCAGCTGGAAGATCGCCCCGGCCCTCGCCGCCGGCAACACCTTCGTGATCAAGCCGAGCGAGATCACCCCGCTCACCACCGTCGCCCTGATCGACCTGCTCGTCGAGGCCGGCCTCCCCACCGGCGTCGCGGGCATCGTCACCGGTCCCGGCCACACCGTCGGCGCCCGGCTCGCCGGGCACCCCGACGTCGACCTGGTCTCCTTCACCGGCGGCCTGGTCAGCGGTACCAAGGTCGCCCAGGCCGCCGCCGTCACCGTCAAGAAGGTCGCCCTCGAACTCGGCGGCAAGAACCCCAACGTCGTCTTCGCCGACGCCTGCGCGACCGAGGAGGGCTTCGACACCGCCGTCGACCAGGCCCTCAACGCCGCCTTCATCCACAGCGGGCAGGTCTGCTCCGCCGGTGGCCGCCTCATCATCGAGGAGTCGGTCCGCGAACGCTTCGTCGCCGAACTCGCCCGCCGCGCCGCCTTGATCCGCCTCGGCCGCGGCACCGAGGACGGCGTCGAGTGCGGCCCGCTCGTCTCCGAGCAGCAGCGCGCCAAGACCGAGGACTTCGTCGCCTCCGCCCTCGCCGAGGGCGCCGTGCCGCGCAGCGGCGGCAAGCGCCCCGAGCCGTCCCCCCAGCGGCCGGAGGGCGGCTACTTCTACGAGCCGACCGTCCTCGACCAGTGCCACCGCGAGATGCGCGTCGTGCGCGAGGAGGTCTTCGGACCCGTCCTCACCGTCGAGACCTTCCGCACCGAGGACGAAGCCGTAGCCCTGGCCAACGACACCGAGTACGGTCTGGCCGGTGCCGTCTGGACCGCCGACGCGGGACGGGCCCGCCGGGTCGCGGGCCGGCTGCGGCACGGCACCGTCTGGATCAACGACTTCCACCCCTACCTGCCGCAGGCGGAGTGGGGCGGCTTCGGCAAGAGCGGCGTGGGCCGCGAACTGGGCCCCGCGGGCCTGGCCGAGTACCGCGAGAGCAAGCACGTCTACCAGAACCTCGCGCCCAAGCCCGTCCGCTGGTTCACCGGCTGATATCGCGCACCTCCACGCATCTCCCCGCACCATCCGCTCGCCCCACTGGAGTACCCCCATGCCAGATACCACTCACGTCTACGACTACGTCGTCATCGGCGGCGGCACGGCGGGATCGGTGATCGCCTCACGGCTCACCGAGAACCCGGACGTCACCGTCGCCGTCATCGAGGGCGGCCCCAGCGACGTCGGCCGCGACGACGTACTCACCCTGCGCCGCTGGATGGGCCTGCTCGGCGGCGAACTGGACTACGACTACCCGACCACCGAGCAGCCGCGCGGCAACTCGCACATCCGGCACAGCCGCGCCCGCGTGCTCGGCGGCTGCTCCTCGCACAACACCCTCATCGCCTTCAAGCCGCTGCCGTCCGACTGGGACGAGTGGGAGGCCGCGGGCGCCAAGGGCTGGGGCGCGGTGCAGATGGAGGCCTACTACGCGCGGCTGAAGAACAACATCGTCCCCGTCGACGAGAAGGACCGGAACGCCATCGCCCGGGACTTCGTCGACTCCGCGCAGAAGGCGCTGGAGGTTCCCCGGATCGACGGCTTCAACAAGAAGCCGTTCACCGAGGGCGCCGGCTTCTTCGACCTCGCCTACCACCCCGAGAACAACAAGCGTTCGTCCGCCTCGGTGGCGTACCTGCACCCCGTGATGGACGAGCGCCCCAACCTCACCCTCATGCTGGAGACCTGGGCGTACCGGCTGGAGCTGGCCGGCACCCGCGCCGAGGGCGTCCACGTCCGCACCAAGGACGGCGAGGAGATCCTGGTCAAGGCCCGGGGCGAGGTCGTGCTGTGCGCCGGGGCGGTCGACTCGCCGCGCCTGCTGCTGCACTCCGGCATAGGCCCCCGCCAGGACCTCGAAGCGCTCGGCATACCCGTGGCGCTCGACCTGCCCGGCGTCGGCGAGAACCTGCTCGATCACCCCGAGTCGGTGATCGTGTGGGAGACCGAGGGACCCATCCCGGACAACTCCGCGATGGACTCCGACGCCGGTCTCTTCGTGCGCCGCGACCCCGAACACGCGGGCCCCGACCTGATGTTCCACTTCTACCAGATCCCGTTCACGGACAACCCGGAGCGCCTCGGCTACGAACGCCCGGAGTTCGGCGTCTCGATGACCCCGAACATCCCCAAGCCGAAGTCCCGCGGCCGCCTCCACCTCACCAGCGCCGACCCGTCCGTGAAGCCCGCCCTGGACTTCCGCTACTTCACCGACGAGGACGACTACGACGGCCGCACCCTCGTCGACGGCATCAGGATCGCCCGCGAGATCGCGAAGACCCAGCCGCTGGCCGGCTGGCTCAAGCGCGAGGTCTGCCCCGGCCCGGACGTCACCGGTGACGAGGAGCTGAGCGAGTACGCCCGCAAGGTCGCCCACACCGTCTACCACCCGGCGGGCACCTGCCGGATGGGCGCCGCCACCGACGAACAGGCCGTCGTCGACCCCGAGCTGCGCATCCGCGGCCTGGAGGGCATCCGCATCGCCGACGCCTCCGTCTTCCCGACCATGCCCGCCGTGAACCCGATGATCGGCGTCCTCATGGTCGGCGAGCGCGCCGTCGAGCTGATCGGTGGTGACGCTCGATGAGTACCACCACCAGCGCCAGTACGCCGCCGGGTACGGACGAGAGCACGGCTCCCGTGTTCTCCGTGGACGGGCTGTGGAAGGTCTTCGGCCCCAAGGCCGACCGCGTCCCCGCCGACCCCGAACTCGCCGCCCTGAGCCCGGCCGAGCTGCGTTCGCGCACCGGCTGCACGGCCGCCGTGGCCGACGTCTCCTTCGACGTCCGCAAGGGCGAGGTCTTCGTCGTCATGGGCCTGTCCGGCTCCGGCAAGTCCACCCTCGTACGCTGCCTGACCCGGCTCATCGAGCCGACCGTCGGCTCCATCGCCATCGACGGCGAGGACGTCCGCGCCATGGACAAGTCCCGGCTGCGCGAACTGCGCCGGCACCGCGCCGCGATGGTCTTCCAGCACTTCGGCCTGCTCCCGCACCGCACGGTCCTCGACAACGTGGCCTACGGCCTCGAGGTCCAGGGCGTCGGCCGCGCCGAGCGCCGCGAACGCGCCGCCGCCATCGTCGCCAAGGTCGGCCTGGAGGGCCTGGAGCAGCGCCGCCCCGGCCAGCTCTCCGGCGGCCAGCGCCAGCGCGTCGGCCTCGCCCGCGCCCTCGCCGTCGACCCCGAGGTGCTGCTCTTCGACGAGCCGTTCAGCGCCCTCGACCCGCTGATCCGGCGGGACATGCAGGAGGAGGTCGTCCGGCTGCACCGGGAGGAGGGCCGCACGATGGTCTTCATCACCCACGACCTCCAGGAAGCCCTCAAGCTCGGCGACCGCATCGCCCTCATGCGCGACGGGCGCGTGGTCCAGCTCGGCACCCCGGAGGAGATCGTCGGCTCGCCCGCCGACGACTACGTCCGCGAGTTCGTCCGCGACGTCCCGCGCGAACAGGTCCTCACCGTCCGTACGGCGATGCGCCCCGCCTCCTCGTCCGACGAGGCCGGCGCCGGCCCCGCGATCCGCCCCGAGGCCACCGTCTCCGAGGCCATCGAGGCCGTCGCCCGCGCCGGCTCCCCGGCCCGGGTCATGTCCGACGGCCGCTGCCTGGGCGTGGTCGACGCGGACGCGCTGCTGTCGGTGGTGGCGGGCACGGCCGGCGCGGCCACCGCACCCGACCCGGCTGCGGGCAGTCGTGCCGCAGGGGCGGCACCCGTCCCACCGAGAGCGGCACCGGCCAAGCGCCGAGAGCCACCCACCCCGCCCCCCGCCACCAGCGAGGAGCCGGCGTAATGGCAACGATCACCGCATCGACACAGAAGGCGGCCCCGCCGGGCTTCCTCACCCACCCCGCCGTCCGCAAGCTCCTGGCTCTCGCCATCGCCGCCGCGATCCTCGTCCCCCTGGCCGTCACCCAGTGGGGCGGCGCCACCTGGCCGAGCGCGCTGACCGTCGACGTCTCCGAGCCGCTCGGCAAGGCCAGCGACTGGATCATCGACAACCGCGACAGCCACCCCCTGTTCCTCTACTTCTTCGGCCACGTCAGCAACGTCGTCGTCCTCGCCGTACGCGCCGTGTACCTCGCCCTCCTCGCCGTCGGCTGGGCCGGGGTCACCGCGATCGGCGCCCTGGTCGCCTGGCGCGTGGCCGGCGTGAGGCTGGCCCTCGGCACCGCCGCCGCCTTCCTGGCCTGCGGCCTGCTCGGCATGTGGGTGCCGACCATGCAGACCCTCGCCCTGATGGTCGTCGCCGTCCTCGCTTCGGTCGTCGTGGGCGCCCTGCTGGGCCTCGCCGCCGGCCTGTCCGACCGGATGGACCGCGTCCTGCGCCCGGTGCTCGACACCATGCAGGTGCTGCCCGCCTTCGCCTACCTCCTCCCGGTCGTCCTGGTCTTCGGCATCGGCGTCCCCGCCGCCGTCCTGGCCACCGTCGTCTACGCCGCCCCGCCCATGGCCCGGCTCACCTCGCTGGGCCTGCGCGGCGCCGACAAGGAGGTCCTGGAGGCCGTCGAGTCCCTCGGCACCACCGCCCGCCAGCGACTGCTGACCGCCCGCGTCCCGCTGGCCCGCAAGGAACTCCTGCTCGGCGTCAACCAGACGATCATGATGGCGCTCTCCATGGCCGTCATCGCCTCCGTCATCGGCGCCGGCGGCCTCGGTGACCGCGTCTACCAGGCGCTCGCCTCGGTCGACGTCGGCGCCGCCCTCGCGGCCGGCATCCCCATCGTGCTGCTCGCCGTCGTCCTGGACCGCGTGACCGGCGCGGCGGGGGAGCAGCACCCCGGGGAGTCCGGCAGGTCCCCGCTGACCTGGCTGTACGCCCTGGGCGTCGCCGCGGCCGTGGCCATCGCCGGACGCGTCGCGGGCTTCCTGGAGTGGCCCGAGGGCTGGGAGGTGAACATCGCCGAGCCCGTCAACCGGGCCGTCGACTGGATGACCGCCCACCTGTACTCCGGCGTGCCCGTCGTCGGCGGCACCGCCGACTGGGCCGCGCACTTCACCAGCTGGGTCCTCAACCCGGCCCGGGACGGCCTCCAGTGGCTGCCCTGGTGGTCGGTACTCCTCGTCGTGGCCGCCCTCGCGTGGCTGATCGGCACCTGGCGCACCGCGCTCACCGCCGTCCTCGCCATGGCCGCCATCGGTGTCCTCGGCGTCTGGAACCCGTCCCTGGACACGCTCTCGCAGGTGCTCGCGGCGGTCGCCGTGACCCTCGTCCTCGGCTTCGCGACGGGTATCGCCGCCGCCCGCAGCGAGCGGTTCGAACGCCTGTTGCGGCCGGTCCTGGACGTCTTCCAGACCATGCCGCAGTTCGTCTACCTGATCCCCGTCGTCGCCCTGTTCGGCGTGGGACGGGCGCCCGCGGTGGCCGCCGCGGTCGTCTACGCCCTGCCGGCCGTCGTGCGCATCACCACCCAGGGACTGCGCCAGGTCGACCCGGCCGCCCTGGAGGCGGCCCGCTCGCTCGGTGCCACCAGCGGACAGCAGCTGCGCCAGGTCCAGCTCCCGCTGGCCCGCCGGTCGCTGCTGCTCGCCGTCAACCAGGGCGTCGTCCTGGTCCTCGCCGTCGTCATCATCGGCGGCCTGGTCGGCGGTGGCGCGCTCGGCTACCAGGTCGTCTTCGGCCTGGCCCAGGGCGACCTGGCGAGCGGTCTGGTGGCCGGCGCGGCCATCGTCTGCCTCGGCCTGATGCTCGACCGGGTCACCCAGCCCACCGAACGCCGCGCGAGGAAGGGAGCCTGACATGCGCGTACGTACCACCGCGGCCGTCGCCTCGGCCGCCGCGCTGACCCTGCTCACCGGCTGCGGCGCCGCCGACATGACCAAGCAGGCGTCCCCGTTCGCCAACGCCCAGGGCGCGAAGACCGTCACCCTGTCCGTGCAGTCCTGGGTCGGCGCGCAGGCCAACGTGGCCGTCGCCCAGTACCTGCTGGAGCACGAGCTGGGCTACCGCGTCGACACCGTCCAGGTCGACGAGGTCCCCGCCTGGGACGCGCTCAGCCAGGGCCGCGTCGACGCCATCCTGGAGGACTGGGGCCACCCCGAGCAGGAGCAGCGGTACGTCGAGGACAAGGGGACCATCGCCCCCGGCGGCGACCTCGGGGTCACCGGGCACATCGGCTGGTTCGTCCCGACGTACTTCGCGAAGAAGCACCCGGACGTCACCGACTGGAAGAACCTCGACAAGTACGCCGACCTGCTGCGCACCGCCGAGAGCGGCGGCAAGGGCCAGCTCCTGGACGGCTCCCCGTCCTACGTCACCAACGACAAGGCGCTGGTGAAGAACCTGGACCTGGACTACCAGGTCGTCTTCGCCGGCTCCGAGGCCGCCCAGATCACCCAGATCAAGCAGTTCGCCAAGGAGAAGAAGCCCTTCCTCAGCTACTGGTACACGCCCCAGTGGCTGTTCGAGAAGGTCCCGATGACCGAGGTGAAGCTGCCCCCGTACAAGGAGGGCTGCGACGCCGACCCGGAGAAGGTCGACTGCGCCTACCCGGTCACCCCGCTCCAGAAGTACCTCAACGCCGACTTCGCGAAGAAGGGCGGCAGGGCGGCGGAGCTCCTCAAGAGGTTCAAGTGGACGACCGAGGACCAGAACCAGGTCTCCCTGATGATCGCCGAGCAGAAGATGCGGCCCGAGGAGGCGGCGAAGAAGTGGGTGGACAGCCACGAGTCCGTCTGGAAGGAGTGGCTGTCCTGACCCTCACCGCGTCACGGACATGACCCGGGTGGCCCCGAGTCCGCCGAGTGCGGCGGGCGAGGGGCCCTCCCCGGGCCGGGCGGTCACGTTCGGCGGGCCCGGGAATCGGAACCGCCCGGCGCCGGTCGTCACCACCGCGTGCTCCCCGCCGGAATCCGCCGCGCGACCATGAGACGGTTCCAGCTGTTGATCGCCGCGATCAGCGCGAGCAGGTGCGCCAGCCCGTCGGCGTCGAAGTGCCGCGCGGCCTCCTCGTACACCGCGTCCGGCACGAAGCCCCCGGTCAGCACCGTCACCGCCTCGGTCAGCGCCAGCGCGGCCCGCTCCCGCGCGTCGAAGACCTCCCCGGCCTCCTCCCACGCGGCGAGCAGATCCAGCTGACGCTCACTCACCCCCTGCTTGCGGGCGATGCCCAGATGCATGTCGAGGCAGAATGCGCAGTGGTTGAGTTGCGAGGCGCGGATCTGCACCAGCTCGGCGAGCCGGGCGTCACCGAGACCCGCCTTGGCGGCCGCGCCCATCCCCTGCAACGCCGAACGGACTCCCGCGTCCAGATGGGTCGTACGGGCCGTCACGCGTACTGGCCCGGCGTGTAGTGCCCCGGCGTCAGCCGGCAGGTCACCCCGAAGCGGTTCCAGGCGTTGATCACCGTGATCGCGGCGATCAGCTGCGCCAGCTCCGGCTCGTCGAAGTGCGCGGCGGCCTTCTCGTACACCGCGTCCGGCACGAAGCCGTCGGTGAGCACCGTCACGGCTTCGGTCAGCTCGATCGCCGCCAGTTCCTTCTCCGTGTAGAAGTGCCGCGACTCGTCCCACGCGGCGAGCTGCACGATCCGCTCCACGCTCTCCCCGGCCGCCAGCGCGTCCTTGGTGTGCATGTCCAGGCAGAAGGCGCAGTGGTTCAGCTGGGAGGCGCGGATCTTCACCAGCTCCCCCAGCTTCGGGTCGAGCCCCTGGGTGGCGGCCTTGTCCAGGCGCAGCATCGCCTTCCAGACCTCGGGGGCGTGCTTCGCCCACTCCAGCCGGGGTGCGTGCTCGGCGGCGAAGGCCTCGGGTGCGGTGGCGGTGGTGTTCTCGTTCGTCGTCATGCCACCGAGCCTAGAAGTGAGGCAGCCCAGGGGTATGGTCCATTCCCATGGCGAAATCTTGGGCCACTTTCGGCGTCGACCTGCACTTGGACCGCTCCGGGCCCGGCCTGCGCCGGAGCCTCACCGAGTCGCTGCGCGAGGCCGTCCGCGGCGGCCGGCTGGCCCCCGGCACCCGGCTGCCCTCCTCCCGCTCGCTCGCCGCCGACCTGGGCGTGGCCCGCAACACGGTCGCCGAGGTCTACGCCGACCTGATCGCCGAGGGCTGGCTCGCCGCCCGGCAGGGCTCCGGCACCCGGGTCGCCGACCGCACGCCCGCCACCCCCGCACACCGTCCGGCACCCCACCCGCGCGAACCGGGCCGCCCGGCCTACGACCTCGTCCCCGGCACGCCCGAACTCGCCTCCTTCCCCCGCGCCCAGTGGCTCAGGGCCGCCCGCCGCGCCCTGTCCGCCGCCCCCGACCAGGCCCTCGGCTACGGCGACCCACGCGGCCGCGTGGAACTGCGCACGGCGCTCGCCGGATACCTGTCCCGCGCGCGGGGCGTGCACGCCGACCCCGACCGGATCGTGGTGTGCGCCGGCTTCCTCGGCGGCCTCGGTGTCCTCGCCGAACTGCTGCGCCGCCGGGCCGGGAACGCCGTCGCCGTCGAGTCCTACGGCCTGCCCCACCACCGCCGGCTGCTCCGGCGAGCGGGCTGCGACACGCCCCCGCTGCCCTTCGACGACCGCGGCACCCTCCCGCCCTACGACCCGGCCGCCGCCGGCGCGGTCCTGCTGACCCCCTCCCACCAGTTCCCCCTCGGCCTCCCGCTGCTCCCCGAGCGCCGGACGGCCCTGATCGACTGGGCCCGCCGCACCGGCGGCCTGGTCCTGGAGGACGACTACGACGGCGAGTTCCGCTACGACCGCCAGCCCGTCGGCGCCCTCCAGGGCCTCGACCCCGACCGCGTCGTCTACCTCGGCACCGCCAGCAAGTCCCTCGCCCCCGCCCTGCGCCTGGGCTGGCTGGTGCTGCCGCCCGCGCTCGTCGAGGAGGTCATGGACGGCATGGCGGGCCGCACCCCGGGCGTCCTCGACCAGCTGACCCTCGCCGAGTTCCTGGGCTCCGGCGACTACGACCGCCACGTCCGCTCCGCCCGCCTGCGCTACCGTCGCCGCCGCGACGCCCTGGTCGCCGCCCTCGCCGAGCGGGCACCCGGAGTCCGCGTCACCGGCATCGCCGCGGGACTCCACGCCGTCCTCGAACTGCCGCCCGGCACCGAGCGGCAGACCGTCCGTGCCGCCGCCTGGCACGGGCTCGCGGTCCACGGCCTCTCCATGTTCCGGCACCCCGACGCCGACGTCCCCCCGCTGGACGCCCTCGTCGTCGGCTACGGCACCCCGCCCGACCATGCCTGGGCGGGGGCCCTGGACGCCCTGTGCCGGGCGCTGCCGTAAAGTCCACCCGCGACGGGGGCCGTACACTCGACCGGCCCAACTGTCGTACAAGAGCACGGACAACGGGGAGACGAGGAAATGGCAGAGACCCGGCGACGGCTGCGGTCGAGCACCGTGGTGCTCGGTGGCATGGGAATGCTCGCGGCGGCCCTGAGCGCATGCGGCTCGGACCCCGACCGCCGCTGTGTGGACCGCGACAGCTACGACTACCTCAACGGCTACAAGGTCGTCTCCGACAAGAACTGCAAGTCGGGCTCCTCCGGCAGCTCGTACGGCAAGGGCGGCAAGAAGCGGACCTCGGCCGACGCCGACTGGTACTACGACGCCGACGTGAGCGGCGGCTGGGCCGACGACGGCACCTTCAGCCGGTCCGAGGCCGTGGACCGGGGCGGCTTCGGCTGCTCGGGCGGCAGCGGCGGAGGCTGAGCGCGTGGAACGCCGCACCATCACCCCGCGCACCGGCTGGCAGGAGACCGTCGAGGAACAGGGCCTGATCTACCCCCTGACCCGCTACCCCGACGGCTCCCTGCGCCCCTACTGGGACGAGAGCGCCCACTACGTCTTCTCCCTGCCGGAGGTCGAGGCGCTGGAGGAGGTCGTCGAGGAACTCCACCGCATGTGCCTGGCCGCCGCCGAGCACATCGTCACCCACGACCGCTTCGCCGACCTGGGCATCACCGACCCCCGCATCGTCCGGGCGGTCACCGAGGCCTGGCACCGCCGCGCCGAACTCCCCTCCGTCTACGCCCGCTTCGACCTGCGCTACGACGGCACCGGGCCCGCCAAGCTCCTGGAGTACAACGCGGACACCCCGACCTCCCTGGTCGAGGCCGCCTCCCCGCAGTGGTTCTGGATGGAGGAGCGCTTCCCCGGCGCCGACCAGTGGAACAGCCTGCACGAGCGCCTGGTCGACGCCTGGAAGAAGCAGGCCGCGCTGCTCCCGCCCGGCAACCCCCTGTACTTCGCGCACTCCTCGGACGACGAACTCGGCGAGGACCTGATGACGGTCGCCTACCTCAAGGAGACCGCCGAACAGGCCGGCCTGGAGACCGACTGGATCTCCATGGAGGAGATCGGCTGGGACCGCCTCTCCGGCCGCTTCGTCGACAACAAGCTGCGCTTCATCCGCAGCCTCTTCAAGCTCTACCCCTGGGAGTGGCTCACCACCGACCGCTTCGCCGGCCACGTCCTGGACACCCTCGACAACGGCGGCGGCACGGGCACCACCCTGTGGATCGAGCCCGCCTGGAAGATGCTGCTCAGCAACAAGGCCCTGCTGGCCGTCCTCTGGGAGCTGTACCCGGACCACCCCAACCTCCTGCCGGCCTACCTGGACGGCCCGAGGGAGCTGGCCGACACGACGGGCTGGGTGGCCAAGCCACTGCTGGGCCGCGAGGGCGCGGGCGTCACGATCCACGAACCGGGCACCGCCCCCGCCCCCCGCGACGAGCCCTGCTGCTACCAGGCCCTCGCCCCGCTGCCCGACTTCGACGGCAACCGCGTCGTCCTCGGCGCCTGGGTGGTGGAGAGCGAGTCGGCGGGCCTGGGAATCCGGGAGTCGTCGGGCCTGGTGACGGACGAATACGCCCGCTTCCTGCCCCACGTGATCCTCTAGCGCCCTGGAGGGGGCCGCAGGCCCCCAGGGGCGCGGGGAACTGCGCGACCAGCCCCAATGCGCCCGCAGCCCGCGACGGACAGCAACGCCGCAGACGCTTTCCGGTAGCCTGGCCCAGGGCCGTGACTGGCGCGCAAGGATGGGATGAACCATCGGGAAGCGGCCCGAACGACGAGTGCCGAGCGCCTGGGCCGACCTGAACGCTGATCCCAACGTCCGGAGGCCCCCATGTCCGCAGACCTCACCCCCGAGTCCGTCGCCTACCGCGCCGCGCTGCAAGCGATCCGCGCCGTCGAGCCCCGCGTCGCCGACGCCATCGGCCAGGAGGTCGCCGACCAGCGCGAGATGCTCAAGCTGATCGCCTCGGAGAACTACGCCTCCCCGGCCACGCTCCTCGCGATGGGCAACTGGTTCAGCGACAAGTACGCCGAGGGCACCGTCGGCCGCCGCTTCTACGCTGGCTGCCGCAACGTCGACACCGTCGAGTCCCTCGCCGCCGAGCACGCCCGCGAACTCTTCGGCGCCCGGCACGCCTACGTCCAGCCGCACTCCGGCATCGACGCCAACCTGGTCGCCTTCTGGGCCGTCCTCGGCGCCCGCGTCGAGGTGCCCTTCCTGGAGAAGGCGGGCGCCCGCCAGGTCAACGACCTGACCGACGCGGACTGGGCCGAGCTGCGCCAGGCCTTCGGCAACCAGCGGATGCTCGGCATGTCCCTGGACGCCGGCGGCCACCTCACCCACGGCTTCCGTCCGAACATCTCCGGCAAGATGTTCGACCAGCGCTCCTACGGCACCGACCCCACCACCGGCCTCATCGACTACGAGGCCCTGCGCGCCTCCGCCCGCGAGTTCAAGCCGCTGATCATCGTCGCGGGTTACTCGGCGTACCCCCGGCTGGTGAACTTCCGGATCATGCGCGAGATCGCCGACGAGGTCGGCGCGACCCTCATGGTCGACATGGCGCACTTCGCCGGTCTCGTCGCGGGCAAGGTCCTCACCGGCGACTTCGACCCGGTCCCGCACGCCCAGATCGTGACGACCACCACCCACAAGTCGCTGCGCGGCCCGCGCGGCGGCATGGTCCTGTGCGACGACTCCCTCAAGGACCAGGTCGACCGCGGCTGCCCGATGGTCCTCGGCGGGCCGCTCCCGCACGTCATGGCCGCCAAGGCCGTCGCCCTCGCCGAGGCCAGGCAGCCCGCGTTCCAGGACTACGCCCAGCGCATCGTCGACAACGCCCGCGCCCTCGCCGAGGGCCTGATGCGGCGCGGCGCCACCCTGGTCACCGGCGGCACGGACAACCACCTCAACCTGATCGACGTGGCGTCCTCCTACGGCCTCACCGGCCGCCAGGCCGAGGCCGCGCTCCTCGACTCCGGCATCGTCACCAACCGCAACGCCATCCCGTCCGACCCGAACGGCGCCTGGTACACCTCCGGCATCCGCATCGGCACCCCGGCCCTCACCACCCGCGGCCTGGGCACGGCGGAGATGGACGAGGTCGCCGGCCTGATCGACCGCGTCCTGACGACCACGGAACAGGGCACGACGAAGTCGGGCGCCCCGTCGAAGGCGTCCCACGTCCTCGACGAGAAGGTCGCCCAGGAAATCGCCCAGCGGGCCACGGACCTGGTGGCGGGCTTCCCGCTCTACCCGGAGATCGACCTGGGCTGAAGCACCCCGTCAGGGGCGCGGGGCTGTGTCGATGTGCGGCTACCGCCGCGTGGGCGCGACCAGCCACGAACGGACCGCAGTTCCCCACGCACAGAACCCGCCACTCTCTCTGAGAGAATGACGGGCATGGCGACTGACCACCCGCGCGTACTCTCCGGAATCCAGCCCACCGCAGGCTCGTTCCACCTCGGCAACTACCTCGGCGCCGTCCGCCAGTGGGTGGCCCTCCAGGAGACCCACGACGCGTTCTACATGGTCGTCGACCTGCACGCGATCACGGTCCCGCAGGACCCTAAGGAACTGCGGGCCAACACCCGGCTGGCCGCCGCCCAACTGTTGGCGGCCGGCCTGGACCCGGACCGCTGCACGCTCTTCGTGCAGAGCCACGTCCCCGAGCACGCCCAGCTCGCCTGGATCATGAACTGCCTCACCGGTTTCGGCGAGGCCGGCCGCATGACCCAGTTCAAGGACAAGTCCGCCAAGCAGGGCGCCGAGCGCGCCTCCGTCGGCCTGTTCACGTACCCGATCCTCCAGGTCGCGGACATCCTGCTCTACCAGGCCAACGAGGTCCCGGTCGGCGAGGACCAGCGCCAGCACATCGAGCTGACCCGCGACCTGGCCGAGCGGTTCAACGGCCGCTTCGGCGAGGCGTTCACCGTCCCCTCCCCGTACATCCTCAAGGAGACGGCGAAGATCTACGACCTCCAGGACCCGTCGATCAAGATGAGCAAGTCGGCGTCCACGCCGAAGGGCCTGATCAACCTCCTGGACGAGCCCAAGGCCACCGCGAAGAAGGTGAAGAGCGCGGTCACCGACACGGACACCGTGATCCGCTTCGACCGCGAGCACAAGCCGGGCGTCAGCAACCTCCTGTCGATCTACTCGGTGCTCACCGGCACGGAGATCGCCGAGCTGGAGGAGAAGTACGCCGGCAAGGGCTACGGCGCGCTCAAGACGGACCTCGCCGACGTCATGGTCGAGTTCGTGACCCCGTTCCGGGAGCGCACCCAGCAGTACCTGGACGACCCGGAGACGCTGGACTCGATCCTGGCCAAGGGCGCCGAGAAGGCACGCGCCGTCGCCGCCGAGACCCTCTCGCGGACGTACGACATGGTGGGCTTCCTGCCCGCCAAGCACTGACCCGGGGCCACCGCCCGGCCCTGGTCCCGGCCCCGCCGTGCGCCCCGGCATGCCGCCGTAGCGCTGCACATCACTCCGGTTGCGCCTGCCCCGGGCACGGTCGTGGCCGTACAGTCGATAGCCGGGTGTCCGACACAGCGACACACGACGTGTGACACGTAACGACAGGAGACGACGTGGGGACCGTAACGATCGGCGTGTCGATCGCGGTCCCGGAGCCTCACGGCAGCCAGCTCCAGCAGCTGCGCGCGGGCTTCGGCGACGCCGCTGCTCACGGCATCCCCACGCACGTCACCCTGCTGCCGCCGACCGAGGTCGACGGCAGCGCGCTGCCCGCGGTCGAGGCGCACCTGGCGGAGGTGGCGGCGCGCGGCCGGCCCTTCCCGATGCGGCTGTCCGGCACCGGGACCTTCCGTCCGCTGTCGCCCGTGGTCTTCGTCCAGGTGGTCGAGGGCGCCGCGGCCTGCTCCTGGCTCCAGAAGCGGGTGCGCGACGCGTCCGGTCCCGTCCCACGCGAACTGCAGTTCCCGTACCACCCGCACGTCACGGTGGCGCACGGCATCGGGGAGGCGGCGATGGACCGCGCCTACGAGGAGCTGTCCGACTACGCCGCCCAGTGGTCCTGCACCGGCTTCGCGCTCTACGAGCAGGGCCCCGACGGGGTGTGGCGCAAGCTGCGCGAGTTCCCCTTCGGCAGCGCCACGGTGCCCCCGCAGGCCGGGCGCGTGGAGAGCGGCTCGCTGCCCGGCCGGTGATCCGAGCCCGCCCGGCGGCCGGACGTCACACGGGCAGCCGCCGGAACAGCGTCCGCGGCAGGTGCCGCACCGCCGACATGACCACGCGCAGCGCGCCGGGCACCCACACCGTCTCCGAGCGCCGCCGCAGCCCCAGCTCGATCGCCGTGGCCACCGCTTCGGGCGTCGTGGCGAGCGGCGCCTCCTCCATCCCGGCGGTCATCCGCGACCGCACGAACCCGGGGCGTACGACCATGACGTGCACGCCCGTGCCGTGCAGCGCCTCGCCGAGGCCCTGCGCGAAGGCGTCCAGGCCGGCCTTGCTCGAGCCGTAGATGAAGTTGGCGCGCCGGGCCCGTTCGCCCGCCACCGAGGAGAGCACGACCAGGGAGCCGTGGCCCTGCGCCTGGAGCGCGCGGGCGCTGACCAGGCCGGCCGAGACCGCGCCGGTGTAGTTGGTCTGCGCGACCCGCACGGCGTTCAGCGGCTCGCGCTCGTCGTGCGCCTGGTCGCCCAGGATGCCGAAGGCCAGCAGCACCAGGTCGACGTCGCCCTCGGCGAAGACCTTGCCGAGTGCCGCCTCGTGGGACTCGGGGTCGAGCGCGTCGAAGGCGACGGTGCGCACCTCGGCGCCGAGGCCGCGCAGCTGCTCGGCGGCCGCGTCCAGGGCGGGGGAGGGGCGCCCGGCCAGCCACACCGTGCGGGTGCGGCGGGCCACCAGGCGGCGTGCGGTGGCGAGCGCGATCTCGGACGTACCGCCGAGGACGAGCAGGGACTGGGGGAGGCCGAAGGCGTCCTTCACGACAGCTCCAGAAGGGTCAGAGGGTGAGGCGGCGGGCCAGGTCGGACACGAACACCCCGCGCGGGTCCAGCTCCGCGCGCAGCGCGCGGAAGTCGTCGAGGCGCGGGTACATCGCGGCGAGCAGTTCGGGCCGCAGCCGCGAGTCCTTGGCGAGGTAGACCCGGCCGCCGGCCTGCGCGACCTCCTCGTCCAGCTCGTCCAGGAAGGCGCCGAGGCCGGGCAGGCCCGCCGGGATGTCCAGGGCCAGGGTCCAGCCGGGCACGGGAAAGGAGAGCCAGCCCGGGTCGGCCTCGCCGAACCGCTTGAGGACGGCGAGGAAGGATGGGCAGCGCCGGTCCGAGATGCGCCGCACGATCCGGCGCAGGGCGTCCTCCCGGCCCTCGCCGACGGCGAACTGGTACTGCACGAAGCCGCCGCGGCCGTAGATCCGGTTCCAGTGCGGGACGCCGTCCAGGGGGTGGAAGAACGTGGAGATCCGCTGGAGGCGGCCCCGGCTGAACCGGGGGGACTTGCGGTACCAGAGTTCGTTGAACAGGCCCACCGTGGTCCGGCCGAGGAGCCCGTCCGGGACGAGGTCGGGGGCGGCCGGGAGGCGTGAGGTGCGGAAGGCCAGCGGCGCCCGCCGTGCGCGGGAGCGGGCGGGCAGCGCGTCCAGCGGGGCGTGGTCGCCGCGGGTGAGCACCGCGCGGCCGGTCGCCCGGCCGCGCGCGAGGAGGTCGATCCAGGCGACCGAGTAGCGGTAGCGGTGGTCGGTGGCCGTCAGACGGGCCATCAGGTCGTCCAGGTCGTCGGCGCGCTCGGTGTCGACGGACATCAGCGCGGTCTCGACCGGGTGGAGCCGCAGCGTCGCGGTGAGGATCACCCCGGTCAGGCCCATGCCGCCGGCGGTCGCGTCGAACAGGGGCGTGCCCGGCGCGACGGTGCGGACCCCGCCGTCGGCCGTGAGCAGCTCCAGAGAGAGCACGTGCCGCGCGAAGGACCCCGACACGTGGTGGTTCTTGCCGTGGATGTCCGCGCCGATCGCCCCGCCGACCGTGACGTAGCGGGTGCCGGGCGTCACCGGCACGAACCAGCCGAGCGGCAGCAGCACCTCCATCAGGTGGTGCAGGGAGACGCCCGCGTCGCAGAGCACGGTGCCGCCCGCGACATCGACGGCGTGCACCTGGTTCAGGGCCGTCATGTCCAGCACGGCGCCCCCCGCGTTCTGCGCGGCGTCCCCGTACGCCCGTCCCAGCCCCCGCGCGATGCCGCCGCGGGCCCCGCAGTCGCGGACGGCCAGGGCGGCCTCCTGGTACGTCCGCGGGCGGATCAGACGGGCCGCGGTGGGCGCGGTGCGGCCCCAGCCGGTGACGGGACCCCAGTCGGTGTCGGCAGACATGCCGGTGACCGTATCGCCCCTATGAGAACGATTAGTTCCAAAACATCACGCACATACCCGAAACGGGTGATTAATGGTATGTCGCTCGATCGTGCCGTCCTTCCGGTCCGGCGGGCGGGAACAGTGAGTCGGCATGGACGACCTCGACGACATGGACCACCGGATCGTCACGGCGCTCAGAGCCTGCGGCACGGACCCGCGCGTGGCCGGCGCCGCGCGCGCCCTGTCCTGGGCCGGGGAGCACGCGGCCCTGTGGCTCGCCGCGGGTCTCGCCGGTGCCGCCGTGGACCGCGCGCGACGGGGGGCCTGGCTGCGCGGCACCGCGCTCACCGCGGGCGCCCACGTCGCCAGCATGGCCCTGAAGCGGGTCGTACGCCGTCCGCGCCCCGCACACGTCGTGCCCCTGGTGCGCACCGCCGGGCGGCACTCGTTCCCCAGCTCCCACGCCACCTCGGCCGCGGCCGCCGCCGTCGCCTTCGGCGCGCTCGGCGTGCCCGCGGTCCGGCCGCTGGCCGCCGCGGTGTGCGCCTCCCGGCTGGTCGTCGGCGTCCACTACCCCTCGGACGTCGCGGCCGGCGCGGCCCTGGGCGCGCTCACCGCCCGGCTCGGCGCCCGCTGGATGCGAGGAGGCACCCGTGACTGACACGGCCGTCCTGAGACAACGCGCCCCGCAGCGGCCCGGGGAGCCCGCGACGCCCCGCGCGAAGGGCGTGCTGAGCGGCCTGCTCCGGACCGCACGCCCCCGCCAGTGGGTCAAGAACGTCCTGGTCGTCGCCGCCCCGGCCGCCGCGGGCGAGCTGTTCTCGGTGCCCGCGCTGAGCCGGCTCGCCCTGGTCTTCGTGCTGTTCACCGCCTGCGCCAGTGCCGTCTACCTCGTCAACGACGCCCGCGACGCCGAGGCCGACCGCGCCCACCCGGTCAAGCGGCACCGCCCGGTCGCGGCCGGACAGGTCCCGGTGCCGCTCGCCTACGCCGTAGGCGGCCTCCTGGGCGTCCTCGCGCCCCTCGTCGCGGCCTGGCTGTGCCCGCCGTCCGTCGCTGCCCTGCTGACCGCCTACCTCGCGATGCAGCTGGCGTACTGCGTCGCCCTCAAGCACGTCCTCGTCGTCGACCTTGCCGTCGTCACCACCGGCTTCCTGATGCGGGCCATGATCGGCGGACTCGCGCTCGGCATCCCCCTGTCGCGCTGGTTCCTCATCACGACCGGCTTCGGCGCGCTGTTCATGGTCGCCGCCAAGCGGTACTCCGAGGCCGTCCAGATGGCCGGGCGGGCGGGCGCCACCCGCGCGCTGCTCACCGAGTACACCACCGGCTACCTCCGCTTCGTCTGGCAGCTCGCGGCCGGTGTCGCCGTCCTCGGCTACTGCCTGTGGGCCATGGAGGAGGGCGGCGTCCCGCACACCAGCGTGCTGCCCTGGCGCCAGCTGTCCATGGTCGCCTTCGTCCTCGCCGTCCTGCGCTACGCCGTCTTCGCCGACCGCGGCACCGCGGGCGAACCCGAGGACGTCGTCCTGCGCGACCGGGCGCTCGCGCTGATCGGCGTGGTCTGGGTGGCGATGTACGGCCTGGCGGTGGCCAATTGGTAGCCGGCCGGCGCGAGCTGGCCGCCTTCGCCTCCGTGGGCCTGCTCGCCTACGCCGTCGACCTCGGCCTCTTCACCTGTCTGCGCGGTCCCGCGGGCCTCGGTCCGCTCGGCGCCAAGACGCTGTCCTTCGTGGCCGGCTGCGCGGTGGCGTACGCGGGCAACGCGCTGGGCACCTACCGGCACACCCGCCCCCGGGGACTGCGCCCCTGCGCCGTGTTCGTCGCGGTGAACCTCGCCGGTGCCGGCGTGCAACTGCTCTGCCTGACCGTCAGCCACTACGGCCTCGGCCTCACCTCGCAGCGTGCCGACACCGTCTCCGGCGCAGGAATCGGCATGGTCCTGGGCACGATCCTGCGCTTCTGGGGCACAAGAACACTGGTCTTCCGGGCCGCGGACGGATCCGGTGGCCCGACGAGATCATGGAGCGGGACGAGCGGGGGCAGGGTCGGATCATGGACTGGCTGAAGAAGCTCCCCGTCGTGGGACCGTGGATCGCACGCCTGATGACCACGCACGCGTGGCGCTCGTACGAACGGCTCGACCGCGTGAAGTGGTCACGGCTGGCCGCCGCCATGACCTTCACCAGCTTCGTCGCGCTCTTCCCGCTGCTGAGCCTGGCCGCCGCCGTGGCCGCCGCCACGCTCAGCAAGAAGCAGCAGGACCAGCTCCAGGACAAGATCGCCGAGCAGATCCCCGGCATCGCCGACCAGCTGAACATCCAGGGCCTGGTGGACAACGCCGGCACCGTCGGCCTCATCTCCGGCCTGCTGCTGCTCTTCACCGGCATGGGCTGGGTCGAGGCCACCCGGGGCTGTCTGCGCGCCGTCTGGGAGCTGCCCGACGAGGAGGAGAACCCGGTCCTGCACCGGGCCAAGGACGCCGGCGTCCTCGTCGGTCTCGGCGGCGCGCTGCTGATCACCGTCGGCATCTCCACCGTCGCCTCGGCGCTGGTGGGCTGGATCATCCGCTCGATCGGCCTGGCCGAGGGCGGCGTCGGCGGCGTCCTGCTGTACATCGCCGCCTTCGTGGTGGCCGTCCTCGCCGACTTCCTCCTGCTGCTGTACGTGCTGACCCTGCTCCCCGGCGTCCACCCCGAGCGCCGCCGTCTGGTCGTCGCGGCGCTGATCGGCGCGATCGGCTTCGAACTGCTGAAGCTGCTGATCAGCGGCTACATCCAGGGCGTCGCGGCGAAGAGCATGTACGGCGCCTTCGGCGTCCCCGTGGCCCTGCTGCTGTGGATCAACTTCACCTCGAAGCTGCTGCTGTTCGCGGCCTCCTGGACGGCGACCGGGAGCAAGGAGCAGGAGGCCGGGAGCGGGGACGACGGCGACGGCGCCGACGCCCCCGACGTCACGGGCGGGTCCGGCGGCGGACCAGGTCCGGCAGCGGCCACTTCCGGTTGACCAGGAACGCGCCCCCGGCCAGCAGCACCAGCACCCCGGCCGCGATGCCGGCCGCGATCCCGACCCCGCCGGAGCCGTCCGAGGCCGTCGCGCCCGCCACCGGCCCGGTGCCCGCCGCGCCCTTCCCGGTGCCGCCGGCCTCCCCGGAGGCGTCCGGGCCGGGGCTCGCCTGCGCGGCGCTCTTCGGCCGGACCAGCTCGCCCACCGGCCGTGCCTTGCCGGCTGCCGCGAAGCCCCAGTCGAAGAGGCGGGCCGTCTCCTTGTAGACCTCGTTGTGCTCGTCCTTGGCCGGGTTCATCACCGTGACGAGCAGCACCTTGCCGTTCCGTTCGGCGACGCCGGTGAAGGTGGCGCCCGCGTTGGTGGTGTTGCCGTTCTTCACGCCCGCGATGCCCGGGTAGACCTCCATGTCCGAGTCGCCGGCCAGCAGCCGGTTGGTGTTCTGGATCTCGAAGGGCTTGCGGGTCGTCTTGCCCTTCTTGTCCTTCTCCGTCTGGCCGGGGAACTTCGCGCGGACCGTCGAGGCGTACTCCCGGAAGTCCTTCTTCTGGAGCCCCGAGCGCGCGAACAGCGTCAGGTCGTAGGCGGAGGAGACCTGGTGCGGCGCGTCGTAGCCGTCGGGGCTGACCACGTTGGTGTCGAGGGCCTGGAGCTCCTCGGCGTGCTCGTTCATGTCCGCGACGGTCTTGTCGACGCCGCCGTTCATCGCGGACAGCACGTGCACGGCGTCGTTGCCGGAGCGCAGGAAGACCCCGAGCCACAGGTCGTGGACGGTGTAGGTCTCCTCCTCCTTGACGCCGACCAGGCTGGAGCCGGGGCCGATGCCCGCGAGGTCGGAGACCTCCACCTTGTGCTCGGTGGTCTTCGGCCACTTCGGCAGCAGCGTGTCGGCGAACAGCATCTTCAGGGTGCTCGCCGGGGCCAGCCGCCAGTGCGCGTTGTGCGCGGCGAGCACGTCGCCGGACTCGGCGTCGGCCACGATCCACGAATGGGCGGTGATGTCCTTCGGCAGCACCGGCGCACCGCCCGCCAGGTCCACCTGCGTGCCCGGCTTCCCCAGCCGCGCGCCGCCCATGGTCGACATCGACGCGGGGGGAGTGGGCGTCGGACTGTCCGAGGGGTCGGGGGCCGCGAAGGCGGCGGGGGAGAGCACGGCGAGCGCGGTCAGGGCGGCGGAGGTGACCGACAGGCTTCGCCTGAGGGCCTTCTTGGGTGCGGGCACGAGCGAGAACGTACCTTCCGGGAGCGGACCCTTCCCACCCCCCTCCCCACCCCGCGCACGGTTCAGGACAGCGTGCGGCGATACTGAAGCCATGAAGCTCAGCCGCCCCGTCTCCTGGTTCCTGCTCGCTTTCGGGGTGTGGAGCTGGATCATCTGGATCACTTTCGTCAAAAACCTGATCAAGGACAGCAGCGGACTCGCCTTCGAGGACGGCGATCCCACGGCGTACTTCTGGGTGCACCTGCTGCTCGCCGTCGTCTCCTTCGTATTGGGGACGGTCGTCGGAGGCATCGGGTTGCGTTCGGTGCGCGTACTGCGCCGAAGCTCATAGACGTCGCGGACGTCACAACCGAGGGGATACGGCGGCATGGTGGTCGTCTTCGCGCTGGTCGCGCTGGCAGTGGTGAGCGTCCTCGTGACGTCCAACTGGTACGTGTGGCGGCGCCTGTTCCGTGACACCACCCCGGGCCCGGGCCCGGTGCGCCGGATCGGCGGGGCGGTGATCGCCGGGGGCTGGGTGCTGGCCGTCGGCGCCCTGGTCGCCGAGCGCGCGGGCGCCCCCTTCTGGCTCCAGCAGGTGCTGGCCTGGCCGGGCTTCCTGTGGATGGCGCTCTCCATCTACCTGCTCCTCGCGCTGCTGGCGGGCGAGGTCGTCCGCCCGCTGCTGCGGCGCTTCCTGGAGCGGCGCGGGGCGGTGCGGAAGGCCGGTGCGGACCCGCTGCGGCCCGAGGCCACGGACCAGGAGCGGATACCGGCCGCCACGGCCCCGCCCGAGCAGCCGGAGCCCGCCGAGCCGGGCCGGGCGACCGAGCCGCCCCGGGCGTCCGGGGGGCCGCAGCCGCCCAAGGCGCCCGACAGCCCGCTCGCCCTTCCCTCCCGCCGCCTCTTCGTCTCCCGCGTCGTCGCCGGTGCCGCCGCCGCGGCGGCCGTCGGAACGGTCGGCTACGGCACGTACGGCGTGCTGAACGGTCCCTCGGTCAAGCGGGTCACCGTGCCGCTGGCCAAGCTCCCGCGCGCGGCGCACGGCTACCGCATCGCCGTGGTCAGCGACATCCACCTCGGCCCGGTCCTCGGCCGGGGCTTCGCGCAGAAGGTCGTCGACACGATCAACTCCACGCAGCCCGACCTCATCGCCGTCGTCGGCGACCTGGTCGACGGCAGCGTGAAGGACCTCGGCCCGGCGGCGGCCCCGCTGGCCGGGCTGAGGGCGCGGGACGGCGCGTACTTCGTCACCGGCAACCACGAGTACTTCTCCGGCGCCGAGCAGTGGGTCGAGGAGGTGCGGCGGCTCGGACTGCTCCCGCTGGAGAACGCCCGCACCGAGCTGCGCCACTTCGACCTGGCCGGCGTCAACGACGTGGCGGGCGAGGAGGAGGGCCAGGGTCCCGACTACGCCAAGGCCCTCGGCGACCGGGACCGGGCGCGTGCGTGCGTGCTCCTCGCCCACCAGCCGGTGCAGATCCACGACGCCGTCGACCACGGCGTCGACCTCCAGCTCTCCGGTCACACGCACGGCGGCCAGCTCTGGCCCGGCAACCTCATCGCGGGGGCCGCCAACCCCACCCTGGCGGGTCTGGAGCGCTACGGCGACACCCAGCTGTACGTCAGCCGCGGCGCGGGCGCCTGGGGCCCGCCCACGCGCGTGGGTGCGGAGTCGGACATCACGGTGATCGAGCTGGCGTCCCGTCAGGCCTGATTCCCGGTCTGCCCATCGGCCTTCCGGTCGGCCTTACGGTCGACCTTCCGGCCGGGGTCCGGCAGTGCCCGCGTCATGCCCGGCAGGAAGTCCGTGAACAGCTCGTGCACCTCGCGCACCAAGGGGCGCAGGACCCGGAAGCGGGCCAGCACGACGCCCCGCGCGGTGAGCCGGGCGCCGCGTTCGGCGAGCCGGTAGCTGCGCTCGCGGCCCTCCGTCCGGTCGAAGATCCAGTACAGGACGAGGCCCATCTGGGAGAGCCACATCAGCTCCGGCAGGATCTCCCGCAGGTCTTCGGGCACCTTGGTCTTCGCGCCCGCCAGCACCGCGCGGTGGATGCTGATGGCCTCCTTGCGCGCGTGCTCCGACTCGGGGGAGAAGGGGCTGAGCGGGCTGTCCGGGTCGGCGGCGTTCTTGAAGAACTGCACCGCGAACTCGTGGTACGGCGTGGCGATGTCCAGCCAGACCTTCAGCACGCCCGCCAGCCGCGCCTCCAGGTCGGTCTCCTTGGCCAGGACCTCGCGGACCGCCGCCTGGTGCTCGGCGGCGATCCGGTCGTAGAAGCCCTGGATCAGGTGTTCCTTGCCGGCGAAGTAGTAGTACGCGTTGCCGACGGAGACGCCGGCCTCCTGGGCGATGGCCCGCATCGTGGTCCGGTCGTAGCCGCGTTCCTGGAACAGCCGCATGGCCGTCTCCAGGATCAGCGCGCGGGTCTGCTCGGACTTGCTGAGGGGGGCGCCGTCGTCGGGGCCGTCGTTGGTCGCAGGCACGGGTACAGAGCCTATCCAGTGGCGCAGGTGCCGTCGGCACACCCGGGTCCGGCGTACATCCAGCCGAGCCCCGGCTCGTACACCCAGCCGTCCGCGCGGCGGTATCCGTTGCCGCCCCACCGCCGCTGACCGCCCCGCCACTTCGCGGCGGCCAGCACCGCCCCGCGGGCCAGCCGGGCGCCCGCGGGCGTGCTGAGCCGGTGGGCCAGGGCGCGGTGCTCGCGCAGGGCCCACAGGACGACGATCCAGGCGGCGGCGCCCCGGTAGACCTGACCGGCGTCGCCCACGGCGGTGACCTCGTCGAGGCTGGCCGCGTGGTCGAGGCCGGGCAGGAGCCCGCGTGCCTCTTCGGACCCGGCCGGGACCAGGTCCAGCTCCACCAGGCGGGGCTGACGCAGCAGCCAGTCCCGTACGTGGGTGCACAGGGAGCACTCGGCGTCGTAGAGGACGGTGAGCCGGCGCACGGGGGCGCCGGCCGTCCCGGTGGCGGGAGCCATCTGCTCAGGCTCCGGCCGTCGGGGCCACCCAGCCCTGCGGCGGGACCGGGGGCACCTGCTCCCGCTCCATCATGCCGCGCCGCCGGATCCTGTTGAGCACGTAGACGTTGCCCAGGTGCATGACGCCGAGCACCAGCAGCACCACGCCGAGCTTGGTCGAGAGCGCCTCGAAGATGCCGCGGGTGTCGGTGATGGTCGCGTCGTCGCTCAGGTAGAGCGCGACGAAGCCGAGGTTGACCAGGTAGAAGCCGACCACCAGGAGGTGGTTGACGGCGTCGGCCAGCTTCTCGTTGCCGTGCAGGACGTCGGCCAGGAAGACCCGTCCGTTGCGGCTGAGCGTGCGGGCCACCCAGACGGTCAGACCGATGCTGACGGCCAGGTAGATGACGTAGGCGATGACGGTGCGGTCCATGCCCCACCCCTTCTTGAACGCGTTCAAAACGCTGACAGGACTGACTGTAGACCTGTTTTTGAACACGTTCAAGCCGGAAGTCGCTCAGGGGCGACGGCCCAGTTCCGGACGCTTGGAGTAGTCCGTCAGGCCGATGACGTTGCCCCACGGGTCGGCGAACTCGACGGTCCAGCCGGTGGCCACGGGGAACGGTTCGTCGAGCGGCGGCACCCCCGCCTCCCGCAGCGCCGTGGCCGCGGTGCGGGCGTCCGTCGTCTCCAGCCACACCCGCGCGGAGGGCCACATCGGCGGCTGCCGCCAGAACTCCTCCTCCACCCGCAGCAGCAGCCCGGGCGTCTCGCCCCCCACCTTCAGCAGCGCGATCCCGGCCTCGTCGAGCCGGTAGGCGACCGTGAACCCGGCCCGCTCGTAGAAGTCGACGGCCTCGCCGAGGTTTCCGACGGGCAGCAGCACGTTGTCGAACCCGAGCAGTTCGTACGACTCATGATCTGACATGACGTCAGATTAGGTGTGCGCGGGCGCCGTACGGACGGACCGGGCGGCGACGCAGCGGCGCCGTCACTCGCCCGGGCGGACGGCCGTTCCCGGCCCCGACTTCTCTTGTGCCGCTCCGGTCCTGCAATATGACCGGCAGTTTCCGAAGTCGACCAGGAGTGACCCCACTGTGAGCGAGCAGCCGCCCCAGCCTTCCCAGCCGCCCGGCTACGGCTACCCGAACCAGGGCTCCGGCCCCGCCGGGCAGCCCGGCCCCTACGGCTATCCCCAGGGTGGCCAGCAGCCCCCGCCCGGCGGCTACCAGACCCCCGGCTACCCGCAGGGCGCTCCCGGCTACCAGACCCCCGGTTACCCCCCGCCGGCGCCGGGCTACTACGCCACCGACCCGAGCGCCCCCTACGGCTACGACCCCTACGGCCGCCCGTACTCCGAGAAGTCGAAGATCGTCGCCGGTGTGCTCCAGCTCTTCCTCGGCAGCTTCGGCATAGGCCGCTTCTACGTCGGCTCCGTCGGCATAGGCCTGGCCCAGCTGTTCACCTGCGGCGGCCTCGGCTTCTGGGCGCTGATCGACGGCATCATGTACCTGGTCAGCAACGACCGCACGGACGACCAGGGCCGCGTCCTGCGTGGCTGACACCGCGCCCTGCGCACCACCCGGCCGGCGACGGCGTCAGTGGCATCCCGCGGCCGCACCCCTCGGGGTGCTCGTCGCGGGCGCCGCGGGTGCCGGGTACCTGTGGGGCACCGATCCGCACGAGGGCGGCCACCCACTGCCCCAGTGCCCGTTCCGCTTCGTCACCGGGCTGCTCTGCCCGGCCTGCGGCGCCACGCGCATGGTCTACGACCTGATGCACGGTCACTTCGCCGCGGCCTGGCTGGACAACCGCGCCCTGCTGCTCGCCGCGCCGTTCGCGCTGGCGCTGTGGGCCCGTTGGACGGTGGAGGGCCTGCGCGGCCGCTCCTACCGGCCCCGGATCGCCCCGTGGGGTCAGGCGCTGATCCTGCTGACGGCGGTGGCCTGGACGGTCGTTCGCAACGTCGTGTGATCAATGATCACGAAATGGGAACGTTGGATCATAATATTTCCCAAGTGACCCACACGTCTCCTACGCTTCGTGACGCACAGCGGGGGGACGGCCACGTCACTGACGTGAGCCGCCGTGCGTCAAGCGTGCGATCAGCGGTGTCCCCTCCTGGGCCGCCGGGGCCATCCCGCCCCGGTCCGTCCCGCATCTCCCCAGGAGCACCACACCATGACCGTTCCCCCGAACCCCACCGCTCCCTACGGCGTCGACCCGCAGGGCCGCCCGTACTCCGACAAGTCGAAGATCGTCGCCGGTATCCTCCAGCTCTTCCTGGGCACCCTGGGCATCGGCCGCTTCTACGTCGGTTCCGTCGGTGTCGGTGTGGCCCAGCTGCTCACCTGCGGCGGCCTCGGCTTCTGGGCGCTGATCGACGGCATCATCTTCCTGGTCAGCAACGACCGCACGGACAAGGAAGGCCGCCCGCTGCGCGGCTGACCCGCCCGTTGTACGGCCGAGGGCCCCGATCACGCGGATCGGGGCCCTCGGCCGTGGCGGTCGTCCCGCGGGTCAGAAGCGGCGCGTGATCAGCGCCCGCTTCACCTCCGCGATCGCCTTCGTGACCTCGATGCCGCGCGGGCAGGCGTCCGTGCAGTTGAAGGTCGTGCGGCAGCGCCAGACGCCGTCGCGGTCGTTGAGGATCTCCAGTCGCTGCTCGCCGGCCTCGTCGCGCGAGTCGAAGATGAAGCGGTGGGCGTTCACGATCGCGGCGGGGCCGAAGTACTGCCCGTCGTTCCAGAACACCGGGCACGAGGACGTGCAGGCGGCGCACAGGATGCACTTCGTGGTGTCGTCGAAGCGCTCGCGGTCCTCGGCGGTCTGGAGGCGCTCACGCGTCGGCTCGTTGGTGTCCTTCGTGATCAGGAAGGGCATCACGTCCCGGTACGCCTGGAAGAACGGCTCCATGTCGACGACCAGGTCCTTGAGGACCGTCAGGCCCTTGATGGGCTCGACCGTGATCGGCTTCTCGGGGCTGAGGTCCTTGATCAGCGTCTTGCAGGCCAGCCGGTTCTTGCCGTTGATCCGCATGGCGTCCGACCCGCAGATGCCGTGCGCGCAGGAGCGGCGGAAGGTCAGGCTTCCGTCGAGGTCCCACTTGATCTTGTGCAGCGCGTCGAGGACACGCTCCTTGGGGTCGATCTCCAGCTGGAAGTCTTCCCAGGCGGCCTCGGCCGCGACCTCCGGGTTGAACCGGCGGACGCGGAAGGTGACCGTGATGTAGGGGGAGTCGGCGAAGCCGGGCTCGGGGGCCGAGTCGCTCTTCTCCATGACAGGGGTAGCCATCAGTACTTACGCTCCATCGGCTGGTAGCGGGTCTGGACGACCGGCTTGTAGTCGAGCCGGATGGACTCGGCGCCGTCGTCGCCCACCTCGCGGTACGCCATGGTGTGGCGCATGAAGTTGACGTCGTCGCGGTTGGGGAAGTCCTCGCGGTAGTGACCGCCGCGGGACTCCTTGCGGGCGAGGGCGGAGACCGCCATCACCTCGGCCAGGTCGAGCAGGTTCCCCAGCTCGACGGCCTCCAGCAGGTCGGTGTTGAACCGCCGGCCCTTGTCCTGGATCGACACGTTCTTGTAGCGGGCGCGCAGCTCGGCGATCTTCTCGACGGCCGTCTTGATCGTCTGCTCGGTGCGGAACACCATGACGTTGGCGTCCATGCACTCCTGCAGCTCGCGGCGGAGCGTCGCCACCCGCTCGGTGCCGGTGGAGGAGCGCAGCCGCTCGATCTGCTCGACGACCAGGGACTCCGGGTCGGCGGGCAGCTCGACGAAGTCCGCCTTCTGGGCGTACTCGGCGGCGGCGATGCCGGCCCGGCGGCCGAAGACGTTGATGTCGAGCAGCGAGTTGGTGCCCAGGCGGTTGGCGCCGTGCACCGACACGCAGGCCACCTCGCCGGCCGCGTACAGGCCCGGGACGACGGTGGTGTTGTCCGCCAGGACCTCACCCTCGACGTTGGTCGGGATGCCGCCCATGGCGTAGTGCGCGGTGGGCTGGATCGGGATCGGGTCCGTGTAGGGCTCGATGCCGAGGTAGGTCCGCGCGAACTCCGTAATGTCCGGGAGCTTGGCGTCCAGCTGCTCCGGCGGGAGGTGCGTGAGGTCCAGGTAGACGTGGTCGCCCTCGGGACCGCAGCCGCGGCCCTCGCGGATCTCCGTGTAGATGGAGCGGGAGACGACGTCACGGGAGGCGAGGTCCTTCATGACCGGCGCGTACTTCTCCATGAAGCGCTCGCCGTCCTTGTTGCGGAGGATGCCGCCCTCACCGCGGGCGCCCTCCGTCAGCAGGATGCCCATGCGCCAGATGCCGGTCGGGTGGAACTGGAAGAACTCCATGTCCTCCAGCGGCAGTCCGCGCCGGTACACGGCCGCCTGGCCGTCACCGGTGAGCGTGTGCGCGTTGGAGGTCACCTTGAAGAACTTGCCGGTGCCGCCGGAGGCGTAGATCACGGACTTCGCCTGGAAGACGTGGATCTCGCCGGTCGCCAGCTCGTACGCGACCACACCGGACGACTTCTTGACGCCGTCGACCTCGGTGATCAGCTGGTCCAGGACGTAGAACTCGTTGAAGAACTCCACGCCCTCCTTCACGCAGTTCTGGTACAGCGTCTGGAGGATCATGTGGCCGGTGCGGTCGGCCGCGTAGCAGGAGCGGCGGACGGGAGCCTCGCCGTGGTTCCGGCTGTGCCCGCCGAAGCGGCGCTGGTCGATCGTCCCGTCGGGCGTCCGGTTGAACGGCAGGCCCATCTTCTCCAGGTCGAGGACCGAGTCGATGGCCTCCTTCGCCAGGATCTCGGCGGCGTCCTGGTCGACCAGGTAGTCACCGCCCTTGACCGTGTCGAAGGTGTGCCACTCCCAGTTGTCCTCCTCCACGTTGGCCAGCGCGGCGGCCATGCCGCCCTGCGCGGCGCCCGTGTGGGAGCGGGTGGGGTAGAGCTTCGTCAGGACGGCGGTGCGGCTGCGCTTCGTCGACTCGATGGCCGCGCGCATGCCGGCGCCACCGGCGCCGACGATGACGGTGTCGTACTTGTGTACCTTCATGATTTTCGCAGCCCCGTGCCTAGCGGATGTTCGGGTCGAAGGTGAAGATCACCAGCGTGCCCAGCAGGATGGTGAACACCGTGGCGGTGTAGAGCAGGCCCTTGAGCCACAGCCGGGTGTTGGGGCGCTCCGCGTAGTCGTTGATGACCGTGCGCAGGCCGTTCGCGCCGTGCAGCATCGCGAGCCAGAGCATCAGGAGGTCCCAGACCTGCCAGAACGGCGAGGCCCAGCGGCCGGCCACGAAGGCGAAGCCGATCTTCGAGACGCCGCCGTCCAGCACCAGCTGGATGAGCAGGTGCCCGATGACCAGGACGACCAGCACCACGCCGGACAGGCGCATGAAGAGCCAGGCGACCATCTCGAAGTTGCCACGGGTGGACTTCGGGGTCTTCTTCGTGCGCGCGCGGGGGGCTTCGATCAGCGGCGCCGGGTTGTCGACCGTGTAGAGCGAGGCGCCCTCGACGGGGCCGATCCCGGATGCGGGGGATTCAGTCGTGGACATTGGCGTCAGCTCCCGAACAGTTCACGAGCGGCGTGGCCGAGGACGGGGTAGATCGCCCCGAGCATCAGCACGACCCACAGGGCGACGACGGTCCAGAGCATCTGCTTCTGGTAGCGGGCGCCCTTGACCCAGAAGTCGACGGCGATGACACGCAGGCCGTTGAGCGCGTGGAAGAGGATGGCGGCGACGAGGCCGTACTCCAGCAGCGCGACGATCGGCGTCTTGTACGTGGCCACGACGGTGTCGTAGGCCTCGGGGGACACCCGCACGAGAGCGGTGTCCAGCACGTGAACGAACAGGAAGAAGAAAATGAGGACGCCGGTGACTCGATGAGCCACCCAGGACCACATTCCTTCCCGGCCGCGGTACAGCGTTCCAGCCGGCACGGAAATTTCCTCCGGGAGCGGGGATTGGGGCCGCGCCGGCTTTCCTTGTCGGTCGGGCCCGGCCGGGTACGGTCCACCGGCCCCCAGCATGGTAGCGACGGTTGCCTGCGGCGCTTACGGGGGGCCTGCCTGTGTGATCAAAGTTGCACTCAAAGGAGCAGTGGATCGGGGCGGGGCGGGGCAGGGAGTGGGGGTTTGGGTGGTTTGCCGGGTGTGCGCGGTCGGTGGCTGGTCGCGCAGTTCCCCGCGCCCCTCAGAGGGCGTTGGTCAGCCGGGTTCTCGCCAGGCGGCGGAGTTCCTCTGCCGCCACCAGGCGTTCCTCGTCCGGATCGTTTGTCAATCGTGACCGGATGGCTGCCAGTACCTGGTCCAGCGACTCGTCGGGGTTGAGTCCGTCCAGGCAGATGACGAACACGTGTCCGAAGCGGGACTCGTAGGCCGCGTGGGCCGCGTTCAGGGCCGTGTGGGCCGCCGCGTAGGTGTCGGCCGGGAGGGCGGGCTGGGTCTCCGCCGACAGGGCCTCCGTCAGGGCCGTCGGCGTCAGGTCGTATGCCGCCTCGTCCGCGGCCGCGAGGAGGGCGGGGAGGTCCGGGTAGGGGCGGTGGGCCGTCAGGCGGTGGGCCCAGTCGTGGCTTCCCAGGCATGCCAGGAGGGTCCGGGCGGCTTCGTCGGCGGGGGCCGTGTTGAAGCGGTCCAGTGATGAGGGCGTTGCCGGCGTGGCGCGTGTTTGCACCGGTACCGGTATGGCCACTCGGCCGGAGAGATCTGGGAGGCGGTGCACAGGCAGCGTGGTCCTCGTGTGCGAAAGATGTGGCGTCACGTTATCGAGTGACGGCATGACGTGTCCGTCCGATGCCCGAATTTCACCCGAACGGGAGAGTTTCAGAACATGTGGTGGACGCATTGCGGCAGCGGCGCGCTTAGGTTGGCGCCGTGAGCGAGCACGGACGCCGGATACCGGCGAACAAGGTGAGGCAGCGGGCCGTGATCGCCGGTGCGGTGGTCGCCTCGCTCGGCGTGGGAGTAGGCCTGTGGGCCACCGACGGAGACGGTGACGGCGGGCCGGGAGGCCAGGCCGCGCGGTCCACCGCGGAGGCGGCCGCGCCCAGCCCGAGCCGTTCCTACCCGCTGTCCGAGGAACCGCGCACCATACCCGCCGTGCGTGAGCACACCGCGGCCCGCGGTCCCGGCTGGCAGCCGGAGAAGGAGCACCGAGTCGTCGTCGCCGACGCCGCCCTCGCCGACGAGGGGCGGCAGATCGCCGGCGACCTCGGGCTGACGTACGCGGGGGAGAAGGACGACGAACGCGCCGGGGACGTGCTCCTCGACGTCAAGGCCGACAAGGGCGCCAACCCCGAGTCGTACACCATGACCGTGCGCGACGGCAGGGTCACCGTCAGCGGGCCGGCCGAGGCCGGTGTCTACTACGGCACCCGCACCCTGAAGCAGGCCGTGGACGGCGGCGGCACCGCGCCGGAGGGCGTGGTGAAGGACGAGCCCGCCAAGCCGAAGCGCGGCTTCTCGCTCGACATCGCCCGCAAGCACTACGACGCCGACTGGATCAAGGACCGGATACGCGAGCTGGGCGACCTCAAGTTCAACGAACTGGGCCTGCACTTCTCCGACGACCAGGCCTTCCGCATCGAGTCCGACTCGCACCCCGAGATCGTCTCGGACGACCACCTGACCAAGGCGGAGATGACGGAGATCATCGATCTCGCCGCCTCGCGCCACATCACCGTCGTCCCCGAGATCGACTCGCCCGGCCACCTCGGCGCCGTGATCGCCGCCCACCCGGACCTCCAGCTGCGCAACGCGCAGGGAACGCCGACGCGCGGCGCCATCGACATCTCCAAGCCCGAGTCCGCCGAGATCGTCGACGACCTGCTGAACGAGTACGCCGACCTCTTCCCCGGCTCCCAGTTCCACCTGGGCGCCGACGAGTACCAGGCGCTCGTGGTGCCCGACCCCGAGGCGTCCTACCCGGACCTGGCCGCCGCCGCCCGCAAGGCCTACGGCTCCGGCGGCACCGTCGCCGACCTCACCACCCAGTGGCTGAACGACCGCGCCAAGACGGTGCAGGCCCACGACCGCGTCCCGCGCGCCTGGAACGACGGCTTCTTCAAGGACACGTCCGTCGAACCGTCGAAGGACATCAAGGTCGCCTACTGGACCGGCAAGGAGATCGGCGCCCGGCCCCCCACCGAGTACCTCGCCGAGGGGCGCCAGGTCCTCAACTACAACGACGAGTTCCTCTACTACGTCCTCGGCGAGCCGCAGACCTTCGTCTACCCGACCGGCGAGCGCATCTACGAGCAGTGGACCCCCCGCGTCATCCGCGGCACCACGGCCGTCGACGCCAAGTACGACGACCAGATACTGGGCGGCAGCTTCGCGGTCTGGGGCGACATCCCGAGCGCGCAGACGCAGGCGCAGGTCGCCGAGGGCATCAAGCTGCCGCTGGCGGCGACGGTCCAGAAGCTGTGGGACCCCGGCGAACCCGAACTGTCCTGGGCCGACTTCAGCTCGCTGGCGAACCGGCTCGACTGATCCCTCGACTGATACGAGATTGTCCTATCCGGCTGCGAACTCCCGTACGCCTGTGGTGGTCTTTGGGCAGCCGAACCGAGACCGGGGGGAACCGGGACATGGGGTACTGGGGCTATTTCGTCGTGGGCCGCGGGGCGCGGCCGCTGGCCGAACTGGACGCGCTGGCCGGCGCCGCGGACATGGCGCTGCGTCAGTCCGCGCCGGACGGCTGGCAGGTGTGGGAGTTCCCGGGCGGCGACGGAGACGTCGGCAACATGAACGACCTGGCCGGACAGACCGGCGCCCCCGCCCTCTTCGGGTACGTCATGGACAGCGACTGCGTGGTCGTGGAGGCCGCGGCGCCCGAGAGCGGGGCGTGGACGACCTGTCTGGCGCGGTCCGCGATGGCCGGCTACCTCGGCGCCGAACGGGACGGGCTCACGCTGGAGGACTACTTCCTGGAGCCCCGGGACGCCGCCGAACGCGCCGTCGCCTGGGCCGCCGAGGCGGGGCGCACCGCGAGCGCCGTGGAGTTGGCGGAGGTGCTCGCGGCGGAACCGGCCGCCGGTGCGGACGCCGGGGGCGACGACTCCGGTCCGGTGGCCGAAAAACTCTTCTTCCGGTTCCTCGACCGGCTGGGCGTCGTCCCGCTGTGACACTCCCGGGTCGTCGCACGCTGTAAGGGTCAGTGCGGGCTCCGTGGTGGTGAGCGGGGCGAATCGGCGGGAACAGGGAGGCAACCGATGAGCCTGGTGGAACTGATCGCACAGGCCGACACACGCGGACTCGCCGCGAGCGGACTGGCTTGTTTGGATCGCTGTCTGCCGCTCCTCGACGGCGACGACGAGGTCCTCAGACCTCTGTGGGCCACCCTCGCCGACGACGCCGAACCCGACTGGGCGGGGGAGTTGGCGCGGGTGCGCGCCACACTCGCGGGAACCGGTGGTGCGGGCGAGGACGAGGCCGTGCTGCTGGCCCGCGTGATGCTGGCCGACGCGCCGGACGCGTGCTCAGGGCCGGCGCTGCGGACCTGGGCCGACGCCTGTTCCGCCGCCGCGCTGCGCGTCCACCGGCTCCTGGACCCGGCGGCGGACACGAACGGGCCGGCACCGCTCGTCGCCGGCGAACTGCGCCGCCAGGTCACCGTCCTGGACCTGCTCGCCGCGCACGGATCGGCCGGGCTGCGGCCCGCCCTCGAAATCTCCACGGAGGGGCGCCGGGTCCTGCGCGCAGTGGTGTCCCGACGGGCCCGCGGGCGGGACGCCCGCCTGTGACGGTCGTGCGGCGAACGCGCGGCGGCGGTGCGGCGGACGTGGCGGAGGTGGGGTGGTCCTGCGCCGGTTGCGGAACGGCCGCCGCGAGCCTGTGACGAAACTCCGCCCGACGGCGCTCTAGCCCATATGACGACTGTGACCAGCGGATTGACGACCCAGCAGGAGAACCGGCCGTCGGCCGCCGCGAAGCCGGTGCGGTGGGCGGCGGACGCGGTGGCCACGATGCGCGAGGGCGCCCGGCTGCGCCTCGACTACTCGGCGCAGAGCCTGTGGCGCGTCGACCGGGTGATCGACGGCATCCGCCGCGAGGGGGCGCCGTACGCCGCCGTGGAGACCGCGCTGCGCGGCCTGGGCGCCTATGCCGGTGAGGTGATCGCGCGGGAGTCCGGCGGCGAGTGGTGGGCGACCGGGGGCGATCACTGGATCCGCACCCCCGACGGGCGGCTGTGGGACCCGGTCGACGAGGCCCGTCGCTGCTTCGCAGGTCACGGTTCGCTCCGGCTGCTGTGCCGGGACGCGACGACGGCCCCGTGAGGACGGTGCCGTCCGGCCGCCGAGGCAACGGCCGGGGCCGCCACCCCCCACAGGAGAGGCCCCGGCCGTCGCGCGGCACGGGCCGCGCGGCGGCCCGTACTCCCTTCAGCGCCGGGAGTGCGTTTTCTGTCACACCTCACCGCGTCACGGGTTAGTTGCATCTTGTACGGCAATGCGATCGGGACATGGACGGGTGGCGGTTTCAAGACGTAACGTGCCATTCGTGCCGACCAGCGGGGGGCTCGCTCCCGCGACGGGGGTTGCGGGAGACCACCGCGACCACCAATGGCGAAACCACGACGGCGAGGACCACGTCCGCGAGAGCGGCGCCGGTTTAGGCGCAGAAAGGCTTCTCGGTGCTGGGGGACGACGCGGAGTTGACCGCCGCGCTGCGTGCGGCACAGGACGGGAGCGAGGACGCGTTCCGGACTGTGTACCGCGCCGTGCATCCGCGGCTGCTCGGGTACGTGAGGACGCTCGTCGGCGATCACGACGCCGAGGACGTGGCGTCCGAGGCCTGGCTCCAGATCGCCCGCGACCTGGAGCGGTTCGACGGGGACGCCGACCGGTTCCGCGGCTGGGCCGCCCGGATCGCCCGCAACCGGGCCCTGGACCACATCCGCATGCGCGGTCGCCGGCCCGCGATCGGCGGTGACGAGACGGAGCTGGCCGGCAGGCCCGCCGAGTCCGACACGGCGGGCGAGGCCATGGAGGCCCTGGCCACCGACAGCACCCTCTCGCTCATAGCCCGGCTGCCCCAGGACCAGGCCGAGGCCGTCGTCCTGCGCGTGGTGGTGGGCCTCGACGCCAAGAGCGCCGCCGAGACGCTCGGCAAGCGGCCCGGAGCCGTCCGCACCGCGGCGCACCGCGGCCTGAAGCGGCTGGCCGAACTGCTCTCCTGCGATCCGGAATCCGGCGGCGGGCTGGACGCCCTGCCGCCGCAGCGAGAACCGCGCGGTCGTGCGGTGACGTCCGCCAGTGTGACGCATACGCGTGCGCGGACGCAGAAGGACATGTGATGGCCGACGAGCAGGACAAGTGGCTGGACCGCGAAACAGCGGAGCTCTTGCTGCGCGGAGAGTCACCGGACGCTGTCCGCCCCGCGGACCGCGAACGCGCCGAACGGCTGGCCCTGGCCCTGGGCGCGCTGTCCGCCCCACCTACGCCGACCGCCGACGAACTCCCCGGCGAAGCGGCCGCGTTGGCCGCTTTCCGCAAGGCGTACGCCGAACGGACCGACCTCTCTGCGGGAGCCCCGGGCGCGTTCGCGTCCGGCACCGCGACCCGGCCCTCCGACGCCGGTCTGGTACGGATCGGCCCGCGCGGCGACACCCCCGGGCGCCCTCGCTGGAGCCGGCCCCTGCGGCTCGGCCTGGTCGCCGCGCTGACCGTCGGCATGATCGGCGGGGTCGCCGTGGCGGCCGGAACCGGAGTGCTGCCCACACCGTTCGACCGCACCCAACCGGAACCCGGCGCCAGCGCCTCGGCCGCCGTGCCCCCCGACCGTTCGCTCCTCTCGCCCTCCCCGATGGACGGCACGCAGGGCGGGGCGGTGCCCGACGGCACCCCCTCGGGCGCGCCCGGCGCGGACACCCCGGGCAACGGCGGCACCGCGGCGAACCGGACCCCGGAACGCCGGAACTCGGACGACAAGGGGACCGACGGTGCCGACGCTAGGCGTTCCGGCCACGCCGCGTCGTGCCGCAAGGTGCGGGCCGGCAAGGACGTCGACGGCGCCCACCGGCGCGCCCTGAAGGAGGCGGCCGGCGGCTCGTCGCGGGTCGGGAAGTACTGCAGGCACCTCCTCGCCGTCACCGGAGCCGACGGCCGGGGCGGCGAACTTCGGACGGGTGACGGCGACGACCGGACCGACCGCCGCGACAAGCACGGCAGGACCGAAAAAGACGACAAGGGCGATAAGGGCGACAATGGAAACAAGGACGGCGAGGGCAAGGGGAAGGGCGGGAAGAGGGGCGAAGACGGCAAAGACGGCGACGACGGCAAGGACGAGGACGACGACGACCGCCGCCCCGCTCCGTCCGGCCACGACGCCGTCCGCCCCCACCAGTGGCACGCCTTTTCCGCTACCCGCCCTCTGACCTGCGCTTTCACCGGCGACAGCGAGCCGTGCCCGACGGGTGTGACACTTTCGGCCACCCGGACGCAGTAATGAGTGAGCCGACTGGTCATCGGCTTCCGCACCGAGCCGGGGTTCCCCCCGTACCTGCGGCTCGTGCACCTGGCGCGGGCGGGACACGTTCCCCCGGTCCCGCCCGCGCCCATTCACCCCGCCCCGCGCCTCACCGGTACACGACGACCTTGTCGCCGTTCCTCACCTGCGCGAACAGATCCTTGACCGCCGCTTCGTCCCGTACGTTGACGCAGCCGTGCGAAGCCCCCGCGTAGCCGCGGGCCGCGAAGTCGTAGGAGTAGTGCACGGCCTGGCCCCCGCTGAAGAACAGCGCGTAGGGCATCGCCGTGTCGTAGAGCGTCGACCAGTGCTCGCGGGACTTCCAGTACACCTCGAAGACGCCCTCGCGGGTCGGTGTGCGCTGCGAGCCGAAGCGCACCGCCATCGTCGAGACGGTCCGGCCGTCGACCATCCAGCGCAACGTCCGGCTCGACTTGCTGACGCACAGCACCCGGCCGGTCGTGCAGCGGGGGTCGGGCGCGGCGGCCGGCTGCCCGCCCATCAGGTACAGGTCCCACTTGCCGGGCTCGCGCGTCATGTCCAGCAGCCGCTGCCAGGTCACGGTGTCCGTCCTGCCCGTCCTCGGCAGCCCGCGCTTGCCCTGGAAGCCGCTCACCGCGCGCTCGGTCAGGTCGTCGTACGTGCCGGTGGGCCCGTCGACCAGCCACTCGACCTGACGCAGCCGGGCCTGGAGTTCGCGCACGTCCCGGCCGGAGTCGCCGCGCGTCCACAGCACCCTGGCCGGGAGCGGGTCGGGGTCGGAACTCGGTTCGTCCGAACGTGGCTCGTCCGAACGGGGCTCGTCCGTACGCGGTTCACCCGACGGCGGCCCGCTCGACGGCCGGTCCTCGGCCGGCGTGTGCTTCGGCGGGGCGCCGGTGACGTCTATGCGCACCGGCGAGTGCCCCTTGCCGTCCGGGCCCGCGCCCTGCACGGTGCAGCCGGCCGCCACCAGCGCGGCCCCCACGGCGAGGGCGACCGCCCTCCCCGCGTTCCCCATGCCCGCCTCACGCATCACGGCCCCCCGTCGTCCCACGGCTCCGCACGGATGTCCCCTGAGATGTTCCCCGCGAATGACGCCGAGTGAACGGAGCGGCATTGTTGTGACCGGGACCGCTCGGAGCAGGAGCCGGTGGCCCGATCGGTTCGAACAGGTGCTCAGAGGGAGGCGACACACCATGACGCGCGAGTCGGGCGGTGCTCGGTCCACCGAGAGCGGACTGCCCATCGAGCCGGTCTACGGGCCGGACGCCCTGGCGGGCTGGGATCCGGCCGAGCGGCTGGGGGAGCCGGGGGAGTACCCGTTCACGCGGGGTGTGTATCCGTCGATGTACACGGGCCGGCCGTGGACGATGCGTCAGTACGCGGGTTTCGGTACGGCGACGGAGTCGAACGCGCGGTACAAGCGATTGATCGCCAACGGCACGATGGGTCTGTCGGTGGCCTTCGACCTGCCCACTCAGATGGGCCACGACTCCGACGCGCCGATCGCGAGCGGTGAGGTCGGCAAGGTCGGTGTGGCGATCGACTCGATCGACGACATGCGCGTGCTGTTCGGCGGGATTCCGCTGGACAAGGTCTCGACGTCGATGACGATCAACGCGCCGGCCGCGCTGCTGCTCCTTCTGTACCAACTGGTGGCGGAGGAGCAGGGGGTGAGTGCGGACCGGTTGACCGGCACGATCCAGAACGACGTGCTGAAGGAGTACATCGCGCGGGGCACGTACATCTTCCCGCCGAAGCCGTCGCTGCGGCTGATCGCGGACATCTTCAAGTACTGCCGGGCCGAGATCCCGAAGTGGAACACGATCTCGATCTCGGGCTACCACATGGCGGAGGCGGGTGCGTCGCCGGCGCAGGAGATCGCGTTCACGCTGGCGGACGGCATCGAGTACGTGCGTACGGCGGTGGCGGCCGGGATGGACGTGGACGACTTCGCGCCCCGTCTGTCGTTCTTCTTCGTGGCGCGGACGACGATCCTGGAGGAGGTCGCCAAGTTCCGGGCGGCCCGCCGGATCTGGGCGCGGGTGATGCGCGAGGAGTTCGGCGCGCGCAACCCGAAGTCGCTGATGCTGCGCTTCCACACGCAGACGGCGGGTGTGCAGCTGACCGCCCAGCAGCCCGAGGTCAACCTGGTCCGCGTCGCCGTGCAGGGACTCGCCGCGGTCCTGGGCGGCACCCAGTCGCTGCACACCAATTCCTTCGACGAGGCCATCGCGCTGCCCACCGACAAGTCGGCGCGCCTGGCCCTGCGCACCCAGCAGGTGCTGGCCTACGAGACCGACGTGACCGCCACCGTCGACCCCTTCGCCGGCTCCTACGTCGTGGAGAAGATGACCGACGACGTCGAGGCCGCGGCGCTGGAGCTGATGCGGAGGGTCGAGGACCTCGGCGGCGCGGTCAACGCCATCGAGCACGGCTTCCAGAAGAGCGAGATCGAGCGCAGCGCGTACCAGGTCGCCCAGGAGACCGACTCCGGCGAACGCGTCGTCGTCGGCGTCAATCGTTTCCAGCTCGACGAGGAGGAGCCGTACGAGCCGCTCCGGGTCGACCCGGCCATCGAGGCGCAGCAGGCCGAACGCCTCGCCAAGCTCCGCGCGGAGCGCGACCAGGAGGCGGTCGACGCGGCGCTGGCGGCGCTGCGGAAGGCCGCGGGGGGCACCGGCAACGTCCTCTACCCGATGAAGGACGCGCTGCGCGCGCGGGCGACGGTCGGCGAGGTCTGCAACGCGCTGCGGGAGGTCTGGGGGACGTACGAGCCCTCGGACGTCTTCTGACGCCGTAGGGGCCGTTCTCGAACAGTGGAACACCTGGGCGGAGTTTCGTGACTTCGTGCGACACTCCGCCCATGTTCGGCGTCATCGATCTCCCCACCTACCTCGCAGGCCTCGCTCTGATCGTCCTGCTCCCCGGTCCCAACTCGCTCTACGTCCTCTCCGTCGCCGCCCGTCGCGGCGTGCGCGCCGGGTACACGGCCGCCGCCGGCGTCTGGTGCGGGGACACGGTGCTGATGACGCTGTCGGCCGCCGGGGTCGCCTCGCTGCTCCAGGCCAACGCGGTGCTGTTCGGCATCGTGAAGTACGCCGGTGCCGGATACCTCACCTGGATGGCGTTCGGCATGCTGCGCGCCGCGTGGGGGATGTGGCGCACGCGCCGGGAACAGGCCGCGCGGGACACCGGCGTCCCCGCCGCCGGCGGCGACGAGCGGCCCTTCCGCCGGGCCCTGGTGGTCAGCCTGGTCAACCCCAAGGCGATCCTGTTCTTCGTCGCCTTCTTCGTGCAGTTCGTCGACCCGGGCTACGCCTATCCCGCCCTGTCCTTCGTCGTCCTGGGCGTCTTCGCGCAGGTGGCCAGCTTCCTGTACCTCAGCGCGCTGATCTTCAGCGGCACCCGGCTGGCCGCCGCCTTCCGGCGCCGCAGGCGGCTCTCGGCGGGGGCGACCTCGGCGGCCGGCGCGCTGTTCCTGGGCTTCGCCGTGAAGCTCTCGGTCGCGAGCGCGTAGCCGCCGCGCTCCGTCAGGACCGGCCGAAGCGCGCCAGGTGGGCGTCGAGGCCGGCCGGGGAGTCGCCCGCCCAGCCGACGTACCCGTCCGGCCGTACGAGGAACAGGCCCGTGCCGTACGCCGGGTGCGGCTCCCCGCGCACCACCCGCACCGCCCCGTCCGCACCGCCCGGCGCCGCGGGGGCCTCCGTGCCCAGCGCCAGCAGCGTCCAGTGCGGCCCCCGGAACGCGTCGAAGAGCCGCACGCCGTCCACCTTCCCGTCGGGAGCGCGGTCGCCGGCCCGCAGCGCGTCCTCCGGGACCGCCGCCCGCGCCTCCACGGTCAGGGCCGAGTCCCGGTAGCCCAGCCCCAGCTGACGGGTCGCGTCCCCGCGCCGCACCTCGCCGCGGTGGACGCCGGTGGACAGGCCGAGCATCTGCGCGGCGACCGGGCGCCGTTCCGCCTCGTAGCTGTCCAGCAGCGCCTTCGGGGCGCCGTCGCGCAGGACGGCGCCCAGCTTCCAGCCGAGGTTGTAGGCGTCCTGCACGCTGGTGTTCAGACCCTGGCCGCCCGCCGGTGAGTGCACGTGCGCCGCGTCCCCGGCGAGGAGGACCCGGCCCGCGCGGAAGCGGTCGGCCAGGGCGGCGCGGGGCCGGAAGTCGGAGGCCCAGCGCACCTCGGTGACGGCCTCGGGGGCGAGGTGCGAGCGGGCGGCGACGACCGCGCGGATGCCGTCCGGGGTGAGGTCCACCGCCGTGTCCTCCGGGAACCGGGCGACCACCTGGAAGTCCTCGGTGCCGGCCAGCGGGCACACGGCGAGGAAGCCGACGCCCTCGTCGCCGTCGCGGGGCGGGAAGATGTGCCAGTTGTCGCGGTCCAGGCCGGTGATCCGGACGTCCGCGACCAGCGTCGGGTGCGGATCGACGGCCTCCCCGGTCATGCCGATGCCCACCGCGCGGCGCACCGCCGACCGGCCGCCGTCCGCCGCGACCAGGTAGCGCGCCCGTACGGCGCGGCCCGAGGCGAGGTGCGCGGTGACACCGTCCGCGTCCTGCGCGACGCCGGTGACCTCATGGCCGAAGGCGACCTCGCCGCCCAGCTCCGCCAGCCGCCGGGCCAGGATCTCCTGCGTGCGCCACTGCGGGACCATCCACGGCGCGTCGTACGGCGCGCCCTCGCTCGGCTCGGCCGGGTCGAACATCCGGTGCTCGCCGACCCGCTCGCCGTCCCGCCAGACCATGCCGACCGGATAGGTGCCGCCCGCCGCGTGGATGGCGTCGAGGACGCCGAGGTCGTCGAAGACCTCCATCGTGCGCGGCTGGATTCCCTTGCCCCGCGAACCGGGGAACAGCGCCCCGGCGCGTTCCACGACCAGCGCGTCCACCCCGCGCCTGGCCAGGTCGATGCCGAGGGCGAGACCGGTGGGACCCGCGCCGACGACCAGAACGTCCGTGTCCACGGCCACTCTCCTTAACGTTGTTAAGTGCTCTGTGGGTCCGAGAATGGACTTAACGCCGTTAAGCTGTCAAGCGTGAGTACTGAACGACGCATCCCCCTGGACCGCCGACGGGTCGCGGACACGGCGCTGAGACTGCTGAACGAGGTCGGTCTGGAGGGCCTGACCCTGCGCGCCATCGCCAGGGAACTGGACGTCAAGGCGCCCGCCCTGTACTGGCACTTCAAGGACAAGCAGGCCCTGCTCGACGAGATGGCCACCGAGATGTACCGGCGGATGGTGGCGGGGACCCCGCTCGACCCGGCCGACACCTGGCGGGAGCGGCTGCTCAAGACCAACCGCGGCCTGCGCACGAGCCTGCTGGGTTACCGGGACGGTGCCAGGGTCTTCAGCGGCTCACGCTTCACCGGCGCGGAGCACGCCGAGCAGATGGAGGACAGCCTGCGCCTGTTCACCGCCGCCGGGCTCACCCTCGCCCAGGCGGTGCGGGCCAGTACGACGGCGTACCTGTTCACGCTCGGTTTCGTCACCGAGGAGCAGGGCGTCCAGCCGCTGCCCGACGAGCGCCGGGAGGGCTTCGACGTGGACGAACGCGCCCGCCTGCTGGCCGCCTACCCCCTGACGGCCGCGGCGGGCGCGGAGATCTTCACGGACTACGAGCGGCACTTCGAGGAAGCGCTCGCCCTGGTGATCACGGGCATCGGCGCGGCCTACGGCCTGGACTGACCCGACCCGCCGGCCTTCGCCCGCTGCGCCGCCAGATACCGGCGCACCGCTCGGGTGACGATCGGCGGGAGCAGGTCCAGGGCCAGGCGGCGGGTCCGGGCGCGGGGGCTCGGCGGCCGGGTGGTCCGGGCGGTGCGGCCCGCCGGGCGCGGCTGGGTGGTCTGGCCCGGCACGGGCGCGGTGTCCGCCGGCGGTGCCTCCGGCCCGGCCGGCGCCGGGTAACGGGAGACCGGCAGCGGGGGCGGGCTCAGCCGCTTGCTCTTGGCGCGGGTGCGCACCAGCCGCTGTCCCGCGGCCCGCTCCACCGTCACGGCGATGTCGTCGCGCCCGCGCAGCGCGGCCAGCAGGGCCTCCTGCACCGGTTCCGGGTCGCCCCAGGTGCCGTACAGCTTCTGGCTGCTCAGGCAGACCGGGCGCAGCCCGCGGTTGAGCACCGCCTCCCAGGCGGCGACGGCGACGCCCGGGGTGTGCTCGCTGCGGAAGTCGTCGAGGACGACGATCCCGTCCGGTCCCAGCAGATCGCGGGCCGCGCCGATGTCGCCCTCGACGTGCTCGTACAGGTGCGAGGCGTCGATGTGGACGAAGCGGCAACTGCCCGGCGCGACCTCGTCGACGATCGCGGAGCTGGGCGCCTGGACGATGGTGGGCAGGGTCTTGTGGAAGGAGAGGTAGTTCCGTTCGAAGGCTTGCCGGGTGAGGGAGGAGTACGACTTCGCCGCCTCCGCCCGGTTGGCCGCGTCCGGCGGCTCGGCCCCGAACAGGTCGCAGACGGTGAGCGTCTCGCCGTCCCGCAGCCGGTGCCCGAGCAGGATCGCGCTCTTGCCCAGGTAGGCACCCAGTTCCAGCAGGTCGCCGCGGGTGCCCATGGTCTCCTGTCGCTCCAGGAACCAGGAGAACAGCACCTGGTCGAGCGGCCAGAACCAGCCGGGGACGTCGTTCAGCTCACCGGGGTACTTGTGCGTCTCTTGCGCAGTGGCCATGAGGGGAGGATGCCTCCTCCGAGCCGGAAATGGGGTCGGCGCGCGCGATCCGATGGAAGGAAAATCGCACGAATTGCTCAATGCGTCCGGACGGGCACCGTCCGCAACCCGGGCTTCGGTGGCCGCCCGGACGGCGCCGGAAAGTGCTCAGGACGCCCGCAGGAAGGCGGAGTGGGCCGCCCTGCCCAGGTAGGTGAAGCGCGTGCCGTCCCGCAGATGGTCGTCCAGGGCTTCCTTGATGCCCGGCCAGCTCGGGTCGCCGTAGTCGTCCAGGACGACGATCCCGCCGGGCGCGGCGATCTCCTCGGCCCACTGGAGATCCTGGCGGACCCCCTTCGCCGAGTGGTCGCCGTCGACGACGATCACGCCGTAGGCGCGGTCCGAGACGGCCGCCCGGGTCTCGGGGTCCTCGGAGTAGCCGCGCCGGATCCGGGCCTCCGCGCCCGCCCGGCCGGCGAGGGCGAGGTTGGTGCGCACGGCGTGCTCGTCGACCGGGGTGCCCGTCGGGTCGGGACGCACGGTGGTGCCGGGCTGGAGCTGCACACCGGCGAACGGGTCCACGATGGTCAGGGCCGGGCTGCGCCCGTCGCGCTCCAGCATCCGGACCAGCCCGGTGGAGAACATGCCGTACAGCGTTCCTATCTCCAGGACCTCGTCGTTCGGCGGATCGAGCAGCGGGACGGTGGCGAGCTTGCCGCAGATGTTCATGGTGCCGCCCGCGATCCGGCCCACGCCCAGCGACTCCAGCGCGATCAGCAGACGGTAGGCCGTCGTGACGTTGCGGGAGGCCGTGGCACGGTCCCCGGACAGCGCCGCGACCTCGGCGCGCAGCCGCTCCAGCGGGCCCTCGGCCAGCACCCGGGACAGGCCCCGGCCGTCCGCGCCGAGCAGCACGTCGCAGGTCAGCCGGTGTGGAGTGGCCTCGCGGACCGCCGAGCGCACCCGACGGTCGATGCGCTGGTCGATCAGATCCGCCACGGGACGCAGCAGACGCCGGGAGACCGGACTGCGGAGCAGGGAACGGCTGTTCATGGGCGAACGACCTCAATCCGTCACGGAGGTGCAGGTGGGTACGTGGAACGCCAGTGGGGTGGGTGCGGCCAGACTAGGGAGGTCCTCGGCCGGACGCGCTGCCTCCGGAGGGGCCGCCGGGAGAACTTCTGCGGAACTCCGGGAGGCCGTCGGACGACGTCTCCCGCCGTTCACCGGAAGGTCACGCGCAGGTGGGCGATGTTCATCCGGCACGGCTTCCCGCCACTCACGGCGCCCTCATAGCCTGCACCGATGTCCCCGCGCGTCCTACCCGGGAGTGACCACCCATCGCCGCCGAGCCCCTGACCGCCGCCGACTCCGTACGGCCCGCCGCCACCGCCGCTGTCCCCCCGCCCCCGCGCGTCCGGGGCGAGCACCGGTACGACATCGACCTCGTCCGCGTCCTGGCCTCGGTCGGGGTCATCGTCTGCCACGCCGCGGGCGAACTCATGAAGGCCGTGGACCGCAGCCCCGCGGGCGGCGGGCCCGTCTACTGGACCGCCCTCACCGGGGACGCGCTCAGCCGGTGCGCCGTGCCGCTGTTCTTCGCCATCGCCGGGTGGGTCGTGCTCAGCGGCGCGCCGCCCCGAGACGACGGCCAGGTCCGCAAGCGGCTGACCCGCATCGTCGTCCCGATGGCCGTGTGGACCGTCGCCTACCTCCTGTGGGACCGGGTGCGGGACGCCCACACCGACCCCGTGCGCGACCTCGCCCTGGACGCGGTGTTCGGCTCCGTCCGGCCCGCCTTCCACCTCTGGTACCTGTACGCCTACGTCCCCGTGATCCTGCTGCTCTCGGTGGCCGTCCTGGTCCGGGGCGGCAAACGGCCCTGGGGCGCGGGTGCCGCGCTGCTCGGCATCGCCCTCGCGCCGACCGTGCTCGGCGACCTCGGACGCCTCCTCGACGTCCGGGTCCCGCCCTTCGCCTGGCAGTTCGGCGTCTACCAGATCGCGTACGCCGTCGCCGGGGCCGCGCTGCTCTCGCTGCCGGGCCCCGCCGTCGGCGGCCGGAGGCGGCGGCTGCTGTGGCTGGCCGGCGGGCTGTGCGCGTGGGCCGCGGTGGCCGCCTACGAGCACCGGGTGCACTTCCCCGGCCCGTACGCCTCGCTCGGGGTGGCACTGCTGGCGGGGACCCTGCTGATGGCCCTCAACCGGATCAGGGTGCCGGAGCGCTTCCGCCCGCTCCTCGCCCGGCTCGCCGGGGCCTCCTTCGGGGCGTATCTGGTCCACCTGATGTTCCTGGAGGCGCTCGCCCCGCGCGTGGTCTCCGCGGACGCGGGCTGGGCGGGCGCCGTGGGCGCTCTCGCCGGGCTGACGGTCGCGACGGTCGTGCTGTCGTTCGCCACCGCCCTGCTGTGGACCCGGCTGCGGCTGGGCCGCTGGCTGGGCTGAGCGGCGGGGACCGCGACGACGACCGGGCCGCGGGCGGATGCCGCCCGCGGCCCGGTCGTCGTCACTTCTTGCCGGCGCCGCGCCGCACCGCCCTGCGCACCACCCGCCGGGCCCGCCGCACCTGGAGCCTCGCGCGCAACTGCGGGCGGCTGCCGGGCAGTCCCAGCTCGGTCAGCCGCAGCTCGGGGAAGTAGTGGGCGGGGGTGGCGGCCAACCGGGCGCGCAGCCATGCCTCGGTCGGCTCCCGCAGGTCCGCGTACGTCTTGGGCTGCATGCAGAAGCCGATCGCCCGCACCAGCGGTGACAGCGACTCGGGTGCCGCGCCGACGCGGGCCGGCTCCTCGCCGCGCTCCAGGTCGGGCACCAGGTGGTCGACCACGGCCAGCGGCACCCGGTTGCTGTTCGGGTACGGCTTGAGCCGCTCCATCACCAGCGCCGTCCCCACCCGGGCGACGGGCACGTCGTAGTAGGCCGAGGCGGTCACCATCGCCGTCGAGAAGCAGCCGACGACCAGTTCGGGCGCGCAGCGGTCGTACAGCGTCTCGGCCAGCAGCGGGGCGTCCAGCACGGTGAGCCGTACGCCCGCGTCCGCCGCCGCCTTGCTCAGGGCCGCCGTGTAACCGGCGGGGGCCGTCGGGTGCGGCTTGAAGACCACGGACCGGTGCCCGGCCCGCGCGGCCCCCGTGAGCATCCGGATGTGCAGGTCCTCCTCCTCCTGCGCGGTGAGGATGTTGATCGCCGCCAGGTACTGGCCGAGCAGCACGGCCGTCGGCTTCTCCCGGATCACCGGGGCCAGTTCGGAGTCGTCCGCCGCCTCCCGGGAGATCTCGTCGAGCACGGCGCGGAACGCGTCGTCGGGGACGATCTCGGGCTCGACGCCGTACTCGGACAGCAGCAGGGGCCGCAGCCCCGGGATCAGGTCCAGGTGGAGGAGGCGCCGGACGCGGCTCGCGATGGTCAGCGGGAGCTTCTCGCGGGTCGGGCCGTAGCTCATCAGGCCGTCGGCGTACACGTGGACGGCGCTCTCGGAGAAGATCGCCGCCAGCGCGCGGGCCGGGTTGACCTGGATCGACTCGACCGCCAGCTCGACCAGGTCCCGCTCGTCGATGCCCCAGGCGAGCCGGAAGGCCTTCTGCCACAGTGCCGTGTCGTTTCCGCGCGGGCCCCAGGCGCTGGGGTGGTGCGGGCGGATCGCCTCGTTCCAGCTGACGACGGAGTCGAACCGCGCGGTTATTCGCCCGTACCCGTGCATCTCGTCCAGCCGCAGCGCGGTCTCGGGTATCGCCGCGTTGTTCGAGACCAGCAGCACCCGCCGGGTGCCGTCGCGCGGCCCGAACAGGCCCGCGTCGAGCGCCGCGGCGAGGGTGGCCGCTCCGTACAGGGTGGAGACCTGGAAGATCTGGGTCCGGTGGGGCGTGGAGGTGGTGTGGGACATGGGTCAGGCAGCCTTCCGCCCGTCACGCAGGCGGTTGAGCAGCCTGCCGCGAGTCCTGTCGATGGTCCGGAGGGTCTCCTCCAGCACGTGCTGGGGCATGCGGTGCAGCGCGTCCCGCGCCTCCCGGCGCAGCCGCTGGGCCGCCGCCGACTCGTACTCGTCCACCTTGCCGAGGTGGAAGGCGATCATGGCGCAGTACGTCCGCACGGCCTTCGGCAGGAAGCGCTCGGCCTCCGGGTCCTTCAGCAGGTCCGCGAGGAGCATGTCGTAGGCCGGGATGAAGTCCAGCTGCCGGGAGTCCTTTATCTGGGTCAGCGAGGTGGCGACGCCGCGCCGGTAGAACACGCCGTGCAGACCGACGGACGCGTACGAGCTTGCCTTCAGGTGCAGGCGCCAGATCCACAACCGGTCCTCGGCGGTGCGCAGTTCGGTCGCGAAGCGCATCCCGCCGTCGGCGAAGAGGTGCCGGCGGTAGATCCCCGCCCAGACGAAGGGGTAGTCCACCATCGTCTCCATGTGCGGCGGCGCGATGCCGTCGCGCGGGTCCATCACGGTGTTGCGCACGGGCGCCGGCGGCCGCTTGATCACTCGCTCCGTGCCGGTGGCCTGCACGTGGTCGGTGCGGGCGAAGTCGCAGCCCAACTCATCCACGCCGCGTACGAGTTCGGGCAGGTAGCCCGGCCCGTACCAGTCGTCGCCGTCGAGGAACGTGACGTACTCGCCCCGGGCCGCGTCGATTCCGCTGTTGCGGGCCTGCGCTATGCCCCGGTTGGTCTCGTGCCGGATCACCCGGGTGTCGGAGCGTCGCTCCGCCCAGCGGTCGATCACCCATGGCGTGGCATCCGTGGAGCAGTCGTCGACGAGCAGGAACTCGAAGTCCGGGTCCGCGTTGTTGGCGAGACTTCTCAGAGTGCTCTCGGCGAAGGTCTCCACATTGTGCATGGGGACGACGACGGACAGTTTCGGCACGCGGGCCTCTCACGCTCGAAGGTCGGGGATTGGAACAGGCTAACGACGCCGCCGAATCCGCCGGTGTCCAATCGGGCGCGGAAAAGCGAACTCCGTTCGCGGTGGAAGTGAATTCTTGGTGATTCGCGCCCGGGGTCACTTCGGGTCGAAGACGCTCCGCAGTTCCTGGAGGTTCGCCTGCGTGGTCTTCCACAGGAATTCCTGCGCGCCGAGCACGTCGGCGACCGCCGCCGCGTGGTCGTCGAGCACCGCGGACGCCCGCTCCGCGAGGCGCGCTCCCAGCTCCCGGTCGTGCACCGACAGCCCCCACTCCGGGCGCCCGATGTCCGAAAGGAAGTAGGCCAGCTTCGGATGGGAGACGAGGCTCAGGATCGGGGTCCCGCAGCCGAACGGGATCATCCCGGCGTGCCCGCGCATCCCGATCACCAGCCGCGCACGGGCGTACAGGTCGCGGATCGCGTCGTTCGACAGGGCGTAGAGCCGCTCGACGGGCAGGGCGATGCCGTGCTCCCGGCGCAGGTCGTGCACGAACCGCTCGTCGGCCGGCATGTGCGCCGCGTACCGGACGTCCGCCCGCTCCCGCAGGGCGCCGAGCGCGTGGGCCGTCTGGGCGAGGAAGTGACCGTAGTCGTGGCCGAAGCGCAGGCCCGCGCGGTCGTAGGCGCAGTTGACCAGGACGGTGTCGGACCGCTCGGCCGCCTCGAAGCGGCCCGGGAGCAGCTGCCGGGCCACCGTGGTCGGGCAGGGCTGGTAGCGCACCCGGTCGCGCAGCGAGGCGGGGAGCAGCTCGCGGACCCGGTCGATGGAGCCGTGGTTGCGCAGCCCGAAGAACGCCGACCGCTCCACGAGGACCCGCAGGCTCTCGGCGAACCGGCGCCGCCGGTACAGCTGCCCGTCGAAGACGTTGTACCCGACCGCGAACACCGCGAGCGGCGCGGTGACGCGGGCCAGCAGGTCGTCCGGCACGTTCCACTGCCAGTGGCTGTTGCCGTTGGGTGAGGTGTCCGGGAGGAAGAGCCCGCCGCCGCCCACGACCACCCCGCGGCGCGCGTTCAGCCGCTCCAGGGCCGCCTCGTCGACCAGCCGGTGCACCGGCTGCGGGTACCAGTGGCCCGGGCCCGTGTCGGTGCCGAAGCACAGGCGTACGGCCTCGGGCAGGACCTTGTCCCCGGCGTTCTCGTCGCCCTCGGCGAACAGCGCCACGTGCGCGAGCTGTCCGGCGGGGTCCGGCTCGGGGGCGGCGGCTTCCGGCTCCGGCGCCCGGGTGCGGACGTACCAGGCGTGGCAGCCCGCGTCGGTCGGGTCGGCGTCCAGGCCCTCGCGGGCGTAGGCGTGCGCGTCCGCCTCCCGGCCCAGGAGCCAGGCCAGCCGGGCGAGCTGCGCGAAGGCGCGCGGGGCGACGTCGGGGGAGGCGGCCGCCAGCAGCAGGTGGGCCTCGGCCTCGTCGTAACGGGACAGCGCCATCAGGCAGACGCCCAGGGTCTCGTGGCAGCGCGGCGCGTCCAGCCGGTCCGCCACGACGGGCGCGAGGACCTCGACCGCCTCGTCGTACCGGCCCTGCCCGCGGTACACGTCGGCGACCGTGCGGGCCAGGTCCAGCGAGGGGCGGGCCTTCAGCAGGGGCGGGGCGTAGTGCGCCAGCAGGTCGGGGTGCTTGCGGCCGCGCAGGGCGCGGAAGGCGGCGCGGAACTCCTCGTCGCCCAGCTCGAAACGGCGCCGCGCCTCGGCCGCCGGGCCGTGCCCGGGGGTGTCGGACGGCCCCGTGAAGCGCAGGACGACGACGTCCTCGGGCACCGGCAGGTCGTCGTGGAGGCGGCGGGCGGGGAAGTCGTACCGCGCGTCGAGCGGGGTCGGGGCGCCGTCCGGTGCCACGGTCCCGCCGGACGCGAGCCGCGCGGTCAGGGCGTCGTCCAGGTCCGCGCGCTGGACGACGAACAGCCCCTCGGGCCGCACCGCCCGCCGCTCCCCGTCCGGCCCGGCGTCCGTCCACCGCGGCACCGCGGCCACCCCGTGGCGCATCCGCAGCAGTTCGCCGAGGTCGCCCAGGACGACCATGCCGGGGTCGAGGACGACGACGGTGTCGTACCCCTCCAGCCCGAAGACGTCCCCCCGGCCTGCCTCCGCGCGGCGGGTGACGAGGCGCGGATGCAGCGGCCGCAGCGCGTCGAACGCGTCGTCGGGCAGATCGGGATGGAGGACCACGAAGTCCTCGCACACCCCCGGGTTGGACAGCACCAGACTGCGTATCAGGGTGGGGAGGCCGTCGAGGCCCTCCCGGTCGGTGTGGACGGCGAAGGCGATCCGGCGTCTGCCGGTGACGGTGCTCCGGTCGTCCGCGGAGGCGGGGGAGTGGGTCATCGCAGGGCGATCCTCATCTTGCTGTCGTCGACGTGCGTCGCGCGGTCCATGACCCACTCGGCCTCCCTCGGCCGCAGCCGCCCGGGCAGGGTGAAGCCGATCAGGTCGAGGCGGGGGCTCGCGTCCAGGAAGTCCAGGAGCCTGAGCACGGTGAAGGCGGTGGTCGTCGCCGGCTCCCAGCCGCCCTCGCCCAGCAGCGCCGGGTCGGCGAGCGGGCGGCGCAGGGAGGCGTCGCCGACATGCTCCTGCGCCCCGGGCGCCAGCCGGGTCCGTACGGCGCGGCGCCAGTCGGCGGCCGGGTCGCCGAACACCAGCCTGATGCCGGCCGGCCGCGTCCAGGCGGGCTCCTCCCAGGGGGCACCGCCCCGCAGCGTGACGGCGTGCAGGCCGGTGCGCTCGCCGGTGCCCTCGGCGCGGACCCGGTAGCCGTCGCAGCGCACCACCAGGTCGTAGCGGTCGATCTCCGCGCCCAGGGTGCTCGCGGCGACGTCCCCGGCGTTCGCGACCAGGCACACCGTCCGCCCCGCGATCAGGCCCCGCAGACCGGCCACGCCGACCGGGGTGGCGCCGCCGAGCAGCGGTTCGGGTACGGCGCCCTGCTCGACGAGGCGCCGGTGCCGGCCGTGCAGCTCCAGCAGGCGCCGCACCGCCGGGTCGCCCGGGCCGTGCTCGGCCAGCCGCTCCCGTACGAAGGAGGCGAACCGGGGTTCGACGACCGCGGTGGTCGTGGTGGGCTCGCGGAGCAGGGCGGCGAGACCGGCGCCCGCCTCGGGGAAGAGCGCCACGGCCGCTTCGACGCAGGCCCGGCGGCGGCGCAGGGTGTCCATCCTGCGGGCGACCTCGGGCGCCGGGGCGCCGCCGCCGAGGAGCGCGACGTAGCGCTCGTAGCACTGGAGCGCCTCGTCACCCCGGCCGAGCCCGTCCAGCGCCAGGCCGCGCAGCCGCCAGGCGCCCTTGGACCGCTGCCGGATCCCGGCCGACGACTCGGCGAGCCCGAGCGCCAGGCCCAGCCCGCGCTCCCCACCCGCCTCCAGCGCACGCTCGCCGACCTGGAGCAGGGCGTCGAAGGGGTCGGCCGACGGGCTGTCCAGCGCGGCCGCGAACACGCCGATCGCCCGGGTGAGCCGCACCTGCGGGACACCGGCGCCGTCGCCCTCCCCGGCGAGGTGCTCACCGCACAGACGCATGCTCCGCGCGTACAGCACCGGCCTGGCGGCGTCCTTCTGCCGTGCCTTGAACAATCCCGCCAGGGGTTTCGACATGCGCTCCACCGTTCTCCGACCGGAGCCCGAATGTGCCGCAGCCCAACGCTCCGCGGGTGTCCGGGGGACGGACACCGGGTGAACACTCGCCCCGGCCAGGAGCCCCGTACGCACCCGGCACCCAGCCGCCTCAACGCCCCAGGGACCGACGGATCGCCCGCGCCCGGCGCACGACCCTCCGGGCCGTCGAGTTGTGCGGCAGGAAGCCCAGGCGGGCGGGGATGCCGCCGGGGAGGCCCAGCGAGGTGAGGCGGCGCTTCTTGAAGTAGCGCCAGGTGCGGGGGGTCAGGCTCGTGCGGAGGTACTCCTCGGCGGCGGGGCGCAGCTCCGGCAGGACCTTCGGCTGCATCGCGAAGCCCACGGCCCGCAGCAGCCCGGTCAGCTCGTCGGCGCCGGTGCCCGGCCCGCCCTCGGCGACCGCCGCCGCGTCGGACAGGTCCGGCAGCAGCGCGTCCACGAGGGTCGCGGGCACGCGGTTGCTGTTCTCGTACGGCGTCAGCCGGTCCAGCAGCGTCTCGGTGCCCAGCCGCGCCACCGGCAGCCCGTACAGCGTCGACGCGGTGAGCAGCGCCGTGGAGAAACAGCCGACGACCAGTGCCGGGCGGGTCCGCTGGAACAGCACCTCCGCGAGGACCGGCGTCTCCACCACGTGCAGCTCGACGCCGAGCTTCCCGGCCTCCCGCTCCAGCGTCCTGGTGAACCGCGCCGGCGCGGTCGGGTGGGACTTGAACACCACGCGGGTGTGCCCGAGCGCCGCCGCGCCGGTCAGCATCCGTACGTGCAGGTCTTCCTCCTCCTCGGCGGAGAGCACCCCCAGCGCCGAGAGGTACTGGCCGAGCAGCACCGCGGGCCGGTCCACGTCCGGCAGACCCGCGCCGGTCTCCGCCAGCTCGGCGAGCACCTTCGTGAACGCCGGGGTCGGCACGATCTCGGGCTCGACGCCGAACTCCGTCAGCAGCAGCGGCGCGAGCCCCGGCACCAGGTCCAGGTGGAGCAGCCGCTCGACGCGCGTGCCGACCAGGGGGGCCAGCTTGGTGCGGGTGGGCCCGTAGCTCATCAGCCCGTCCGCGTAGACGGTCAGCGGCGCGTCGGTGAAGATCTGCGCCACGCCGAGCGCGGGGTGCACCTGGATCGACTCCACGGTCAGCGCCACGTCGTCGTCGCCGATGCCCCAGGCCAGCCGCAGGTGCCGCTCCCACATCGGTACGTCGTCCAGCCGCGGCGACCAGCCGCCGGGGTGGAAGGGGAAGATCGCCTCGTTCCACGACACCACGTCGTCGAACCGGTCGCGCAGCCGCTCGAACCCCGGCATCCGGTCGACGGACGGGGCCGTCTCGGGCGTCGCCGCGTTGTTGGAGACCAGCAGGATCCGCCGGTCGGCCGGGGCGAAGCAGCCGGTGTCCAGGGCCGCCGCGAGCGTCGCCGTGCCGTACAGCGTCGACGCCAGGAAGATCTGCGTGGTCATGCCGCCGCCTCCGTCCCCGCACGCCGGCGCAGCCGGCGCAGTCGTGTGGCGCGCTCGGCGTCCATCGAACCGAGCGCGGCGTCGAGTGCGTCCTGCGGCATCCGCCGCAGCGCCGCCGCGCTCATCTCCTTGAGTTTCCGCGCCACGGCAGGCTCGAACCTTTCGACGGAACCGAGATGGTGGGAAATGATCGCGCAGTACGTCCGCACGGCCTTGGGCAGCAGCAGCTCCGCCTCCGCGTCACCCGCCGCCCCCGCGACGACCTCGTCGAACGCGCGGATGAAGTCGAGCTGGCGGACGTCGCCGATCTGGGTGAGCGAGGAGGCCACACCGCGCCGGTAGAAGGCGCCGAGCAGCCCGGTCACCGCGAAGGAGTCCGCCTCCCGGTGCAGCTTCCAGATCCACGGCCGGTCCTCGGCGGTGCGCAGTCCGTCGGTGAAGTGCAGCAGACCGCGCTCGGCCAGCCGCCGGTGGTAGATCCCCGCCCACGCGTACGCGTAGTCCACGGAGGTCGAGCGGTGCGCGGGCAGGATCGCGTCGCGCGGACGCAGCGCCACGTTGCGGCGGCCGTGCGGGACGCGGTGCAGCGTGCGGGCCCGCCCCGTGCACTGCACGTGGTCGGTGCGCACGAAGTCGACGTCCAGCCCCTCGATGGCGGCCACCAGCCGGGCGCAGTGGCCGGGCGCCAGCCAGTCGTCGCCGTCCAGGAAGGCGACGTACTCGCCGCGCGCCCGGTCGATGCCGGTGTTGCGGGCGGTCGCCAGGCCGCCGTTCTTCTCGTGTATGACCAGCACCGCCCCCGGCAGCTCGCGCTCGGCACGGGCGAGGAGGTCCACCGTCCCGTCGGTCGAGCAGTCGTCGACGAGAATGAATTCGAAGTCGTCCCGCGCGTTTGCGCGCAGACTCCGCAGGGTGTCTGGTGCGTACTGCCGAACGTTGTAGAACGGCACGATGACGGAGAGCTTGGGCACGTGAGCGACGTTATGCGCCGGCCCGGCATTCGGTTTGACCGCCGCCTTGATGTGAGGTGAACGCGGCGTGGCGAAGCAGTGAAGCGAACATTCTTACGGGCGCCGGGCCGCCTGATTCCCCTTTCGGCGATGTGCTGTTCACCATTTGTTGGATTCCGGTTGGGCGGTTCCTAGAAATGGCTTCCTAGCGTCTACGACGTGCCAGCAAGTGCAACGAAGGCCCTGCGAGTCGCCGTCCTGGCGGACTCCGACACCCGGTGGAAATGGGGCGCGCTCACCGCGACCCGGATCTCCCCCGCGGCATCGGAGGACATCCGCCTCGACGGCTACCTCCTGCGCGGCCGAGCCACCCCCACCGCCCGCCAGCTGCGGGAGGTCGGCGTCACCGCGGACTCGCTCCGCGAGGTGACCGCCGTCGAGTTCCTGCGCGCCATGGAGGCGGCGACGGGCGAGGACTCCTACGACGTCCTCGTCCTCGCCCTGGTCGGCGGCGGCGTCCAGGCGATGCTGCACGGCCTCGGCCGCGTCTGGCGGGAGCGCGCCGACCGGCCCGTGGTCGTCACCGGCTACGTCGGCGTCGTCTACGAGAAGCTCGCCGACGGCCTGCTGCTGCGCCACGGCGCCGACCTCGTCCTCGCCAACTCCCGCCAGGACGCGGAGCGTTTCCGGTCCGTGTACGAAGGGGTCGGCGCCGACGCCGCCGCCGTGACCGAGGTGGCCCTGCCCTTCCTGGGCGGGGCGGGATACCGGGGCGAGCCCGACGGCACCGGCCGCCCCTACACGGTCGTCTTCGCCGCCCAGCCCTCCGTGCCGGACAGCCGCAAGGACCGTACGTACCTCCTCGAACGGCTGATCCGGCACGCCCGCCGCCACCCCGAGCGCGAGGTGCTGCTCAAGCTGCGCTCCAAGCCCGGCGAGCACACCACGCACATCGAGGAGCTGCCGTACCAGAAGCTGGTGCAGCGGGCCGACCCGCCGCCCAACTTCCGCCTGGTCTACGGGCACATGGGCGAGGTCCTGGACCGCACCGACCTGCTGGTCACCATCAGCTCCACCGCGGCCCTCGAATCCCTGCACCGCCGCATCCCCACCGTCGTCCTCACCGACCTCGGCGTGCGCGAGGCGCTCGGCAACCACCACTTCGTCGGCTCCGGCTGCCTCGCCTCCTGGGACCAGCTCGACGAGGGCCACCGCCCGGCACCCGACGCCGAGTGGGTCGCCCGGCAGGGCGTCGCGGCGGACGGGGAGTACGCGACCGCCTTCGACGAGGCCCGCGACCGCATCGCCGCCCTGCGGGGCGCCCTGCCCCCGCTCGCCCCGTACTACACACCGGTCACCGCCCCCGGCTACCTGCCCGGCATCCTCGCCCGCCACCACCTCGCCCCCGACGGCACCCCGCTGCCCGGCGCCCCGGCCGCCGACCGCGAGCCCGGCCCCGTCCGCCAGGTCGTGCGCAGGGCGGCACGCGGCGCCTACCGCCACGGCGTCCAGCGGGTCGCCCCGGTGATCCGGCGCATGGGGGAGCTGTGACCGCCCCCCGAACCTCCACCTCCGCCCAGATCCAGGCACACGTCCCCGCACAAGGAGCAGACCCCATGTCCAACCCGCAAGCGGGCCAGGGCGCTTCGGTGCGCCGGGTGCTCGCGGTGATCCCCGCGCGCGGCGGCTCCAAGGGAGTGCCCGCGAAGAACCTCGCCCCCGTCGGCGGCGTCCCGCTCGTGGCCCGCGCGGTGCGCGAATGCCGGGCCGCCCGCCTGGTGACGGACGTCGTCGTCTCCACCGACGACCAGACCATCGCCGCGGCGGCCAAGGAGGCGGGCGCCGAGGTCGTGCTGCGGCCCGCCGCCATCGCCGGGGACACGGCCACCTCCGAGGCCGCCGTGCTGCACGCCATGGACGCCCACGAGGCCCTGCACGGCTCCGCCGTCGACGTGGTGCTGCTCGTGCAGTGCACCAGCCCCTTCATCGTCCGCGAGGACATCGACGGGGTGGCCGGCGCGGTCGCCGAGGCCGGCGCCGACACCGCGGTGACGGTGGCGCCGTTCCACGGCTTCGTGTGGCGCGACGGCGGCGACGAGCCCGAAGGAGCCGGCGGCCCCGACGGCGGCTACGGCGTCAACCACGACAAGTCGTACCGCCCCCGCCGCCAGGACCGCCCCCAGGACCTGCTGGAGACCGGCGCCGCCTACGCCATGGCCGCCCCCGGCTTCCGCAAGCACGGGCACCGCTTCTTCGGCCGCACCGAACTGGTCCGCACCGACCCGGCCCGCGTCCTGGAGATCGACGACCCGCACGACCTGGCCCGCGCCCGGGCCCTGGCGCCGCACTTCGACGCCGCCCGGCCCGGCGCCCTCCCGACCGCGCGTGACATCGACGCGGTCGTCCTCGACTTCGACGGCACCCAGACCGACGACCGGGTGCTGATCGACTCCGACGGACGGGAGTTCGTCTCCGTGCACCGCGGCGACGGACTCGGCATCGCGGCCCTGCGCCGCAGCGGCCTGACGATGCTGATCCTGTCCACGGAGGTGAACCCGGTCGTCGCCGCCCGCGCGCGCAAGCTCAAGCTCCCCGTGCTGCACGGCATCGACCGCAAGGACCTCGCGCTCAAGCAGTGGTGCGAGGAACAGGGCATCGCGCCCGAACGCGTGCTCTACGTCGGCAACGACGTCAACGACCTCCCGTGCTTCGCCCTCGTCGGCTGGCCCGTGGCGGTCGCCAGCGCCCACGACGCCGTACGCGGCGCGGCCCGCGCGGTCACCACCGTCCCCGGCGGCGACGGCGCCATCCGGGAGATCGCGAGCTGGCTCCTCGGCCCCTCGCTCGACTCCCTCGACACCCCCGACTCCCTCGAATCCCCCACGATCACCCAGTCCAGGTAAGGAACCACTGCCATGAGCACCAACTCCCGCATCCGCACCTTCGGTACCCGCGAGGCCGGCCCCGGCCGCCCCGTCTACGTCACCGGTGAGATCGGCATCAACCACAACGGCGAGCTGGAGAACGCCTTCAAGCTGATCGACGCCGCCGCCGAGGCCGGCTGCGACGCCGTCAAGTTCCAGAAGCGCACCCCCGAGATCTGCACCCCGCGCGACCAGTGGGACATCGAGCGGGACACCCCCTGGGGCCGGATGACGTACATCGACTACCGCCACCGCGTGGAGTTCGGCGAGGACGAGTACCGCCAGATCGACGAGTACTGCAAGACCAAGAACATCGCCTGGTTCGCCTCCCCGTGGGACACCGAGGCCGTCGCCTTCCTGGAGAAGTTCGACGTCCCCGCCCACAAGGTCGCCTCCGCCTCGCTGACCGACGACGAGCTGCTGCGCGCCCTGCGCGCCACCGGCCGCACCGTCATCCTCTCCACCGGCATGTCCACCCCGAAGCAGATCCGCCACGCGGTCGAGGTCCTGGGCAGCGACAACATCCTCATGTGCCACGCCACGTCGACGTACCCGGCGCAGGCCGAGGAGCTGAACCTGCGGGTCATCAACACCCTCCAGCAGGAGTACCCGAACGTCCCGATCGGCTACTCCGGCCACGAGACCGGCCTCCAGACCACGCTCGCCGCCGTCGCCCTCGGCGCCACCTTCGTCGAGCGCCACATCACCCTCGACCGCGCCATGTGGGGCTCCGACCAGGCCGCCTCCGTCGAGCCGCAGGGCCTGACCCGCCTGGTCCGCGACATCCGCACCATCGAGGCCTCCCTCGGCGACGGCGTCAAGAAGGTCTACGAGTCCGAGCTGGGCCCGATGAAGAAGCTGCGCCGCGTCACCGGTGTCGTCGCCGAGGCGGAGATCGCCGACGCCGCGGGCGAGCCCGTCACCGTCTGACACCAGGCCCCACCACCCCACAAGGCCCTCACCACGGGACGGTCGTACGCCGATGAGCCCCCGCGCCGGGAATGCCGGCCCCCGCACTCTCGCCTTCGTCGAGAGCCCGGTACAACTGCTGAACGTGCTGGAGTGGGCGCACACCCGCGCACCCGGCGCGGAGCTCACCCTCGTGGTGCTGTCCCCCGTGGACCCGATGACCCGCGGTCAGCTGCGCCGCATGGCGGAACTGGCCCGCAAGGAGGGCCACGCGATCCGCTGGGAGGAGGCCCGGGGCGGAGCCACGGCACCCTTCCGCACGGTCGGCGGCCTCACCACCGCCCTGCGCCAGGCCGAACGGGTCGTGATGGGCGACCCCTTCTCCCGCTACGTCCAACTGCTCCTGACCATCACCCGCGCCCACGACCTCGTCGTCGTCGACGACGGCACGGCCACGATGGAGTTCGTCACCCAGCTCGCCCAGGGCGAACGCCTGGTGCGCTGGCACCGCAAGGGCAGCCGGCCCGGCCCGCGCGACCTGCTCTTCGCGCCCGTCTCCCGGTCCGCCCGGCACCGCCTGACCCCGACCCGCGACCGGCAGGTCTCGGTCTTCTCCTCCATGCCGATCGAGGACGTCCCGGACGGTGTCACCGTCACCGCGAACGACTTCGCCTGGACCCGCGCCCGCTTCGGCCCGCCGCGCATCACCAAGGGCGCCGACATGGTCGGCACCTCCCTGGTCGAGACGGGTGTGGTCGACGCCGACCGCTACCTCGACGCCGTACGCGGCCTGGCGAGGACGCACGGGGCGGCCCGCTACTTCGCGCACCGCCGCGAGAGCGCCGAGAAGCTGCACCGGCTGGCCGTGGAGACGGGCCTCCAGATCGTCCGCCCCGACCTCCCGCTGGAGCTGATCGCCCGCCGCGGCCCGATCGGCCGAACGGTCCTCAGTTTCCCGTCCACCGTCGTCCACACCCTGCCGCTGGCCCTGGCCGGCACCGAGGTCCGCGTCGCGGTCTGCGACATCGACCCCGCCTGGCTCACCCAGCACGCCTCACCGCGGGCCCGGGGCTTCCTGTCCGGGGTCACGGGCTCGGCCCGGGACGTCCACCGGCTGCCGTCGGTGGCGCACGCGGGGTAGGCCGTCTCATGGGCGTCTCACGGGCCATCTCACGTGGACGGTCCAGCGTGGCTCAGCCGTACCGTGGTATGCGTGAGAGGAGCAAGTAAACAGGAAAGACGGAGCCGGGTGCCGAGGCCAGAAGCGGGTGAGTGTACCCACCCCCGTTGAGAGCCATGCGCCGAGCGGCCAACTTTCTTCGCCCAGCGGGCTGAAATTTTGTTGATCGCGGGACAGTTGACCACCCCGGCGTCCTACCCTTCAGAGGGTGAAGCAACTGATGTCCCGTGAGACCGAGGCCGATCCGTCAGGGGAAGCGCAACTTCCCGGTACGTTGCCTGAGGCGTTGCGCGCAGAGCTTGTGGCCTTCCGCCGCGACCTGCACATGCACCCCGAGCTGGGCAACCAGGAGTTCCGAACCACCGCCGCGATCAAGGAACGGCTCGAACGGGCCGGCCTCAAGCCGCGCGTACTTCCGGTCGGAACCGGGCTCGTCTGCGACATCGGCACCAACACCGACTCGGGACAGTGGGCCGGCGGGCCGCGCATGCTCGCCCTGCGGGCCGACATCGACGCGCTGCCCATCCCGGACACCAAGAGCGACTGCCCGTACCACTCGCGGGTGCCGGACCGCGCCCACGCCTGCGGCCACGACGTGCACACCACCGTCGTCCTCGGCACCGGACTGGTCCTCGCCGCGCTGCACGAGCAGGGACTGCTGCCCCGGCCCGTGCGGCTGGTCTTCCAGCCCGCCGAGGAGGTGCTGCCCGGCGGTGCCGCCGACGCGATCGAGGGCGGCGCGCTCGACGGCGTGCGCCGGATCCTGGCCGTGCACTGCGACCCCCGGGTGGACGCCGGGCGGATCGGACTGCGGGTGGGGCCCATCACCTCCGCCTGCGACCGGCTGGAGATCGCCCTCAACGGCCCCGGCGGCCACACCGCCCGCCCGCACCTGACGACCGACCTGGTCACCGCCGCCGCGCGGGTGGTCACCGACGTGCCCTCGCTCGTCGCCCGGCGCGTGGACAGCCGCAGCGGCCTCGCCCTGACCTGGGGCCGGGTCGAGTCCGGCCACGCACCGAACGTCATCCCGCAGCACGCCGAACTCGCCGGGACGGTCCGCTGCCTCGACCTCGACGCCTGGCGCCAGGCCCCCGACCTGGTGGTGGGCGCCATCGACGAGATCGCCAACCTGTACCGGGCGAAGTCCGAGATCACCTACGTACGGGGCGTCCCGCCGGTCGTCAACGAGGTGACCAGCGTCGAACTCCTCCAGACCGCCATGATCGCCCGGCTGGGCACGGACTCCGTGGAGAGCACCGAGCAGAGCCTGGGCGGCGAGGACTTCTCCTGGTACCTGGAGCACGTGCCCGGCGCCATGGCCCGCCTCGGCGTCCGCCCGCCCGGCGAGCGCACCGTCCGCGACCTGCACCAGGGCGACTTCGACGTGGACGAGCACGCCATCACCGTCGGCGTGGAGATGTTCACCGCGGCGGCGCTCATCGACGCCGTCAACTGAGCGGCACCCGTCCACCGGGCCCGTCGCGGTTGCGGCCGCGGCGGGCCGGGGGCAGCCTGATGCGGTCGTTCACAAGGGCGTAACCGGCCAGCGGCACGAATGGGTAACGGCCACGGGGAACCCCGTTCCCAGGAGTTTCTACGCGCGTTAATCTGCGCCGAACCGAGCGCCCGCTGCGGGGCTTTGGAGAATGGGGAACTTCAGATGCGTCGGATATCGAGACTCACCCGCGTCGCGGTGGGGGCCGCGTCGCTCGCACTCGCCGCCACGGCCTGCGGAGGCACCAGCAGCGACAGCGGAGACGGCAAGGACGACAAGGGCCTCGCCATCGCGTACGACATCGGCGGCAAGGGCGACCAGTCCTTCAACGACGCCGCGTACGCCGGTCTGGAGCGGGCGAAGAAGGAGTTCGGCTACAAGACCGCCGACATCGAGCCCACCGACGGTGAGACGGACGCCGACAAGGAACAGCGTCTGACCTCCCTGGCCAAGCAGGGCTACAACCCCGTCATCGGCGTCGGCTTCGCCTACGGCCCGGCGATGAAGGCGGTCGCCGCCAAGTACCCGGACACCACCTTCGGCATCGTCGACTCGGTCGTCGAGGGCAAGAACGTGGCCTCCCTCGTCTTCGCCGAGAACGAGGCGTCCTACCTCGCCGGCGTCGCCGCCGCCAAGGCCACCAAGACCAAGACGGTGGGCTTCGTGGGCGGTGTGGACGTCCCGCTGATCCACAAGTTCGAGGCGGGCTACGAGCAGGGCGTCAAGGACACCGACCCCAAGGTCAAGGTCATCTCGCAGTACCTGACGCAGACCGCCGAGGAGGGCGGCTTCTCCAGCCCCGACAAGGGCCGCGCGGCGGCCGAGGGGCAGATCGAGAAGAAGGCCGACGTCGTCTACCAGGCGGCCGGCCTGTCCGGGCAGGGCGTGATCGAGGCGGCCGCCAAGGCGAAGGTCTGGGCGATCGGCGTCGACTCGGACCAGTACGAGCAGGAGGCCCTCGCGGCCTACAAGGACTTCATCCTGACCTCCGCCCTCAAGGACATCAACGGGGCGGTCTACGCGCTGGCCAAGTCCGTCGAGGACGGCAAGCCGCTGAACGGCACCCAGACCTTCGACCTGAAGTCGGACGGGGTGGGCCTGTCCGACAGCAACCCGAAGTTCGCCGAGGTCGCGGGCGCCAAGGACGCCGTGGCCAAGGCCAAGGAGGGCATCACCGGCGGCTCGATCAAGGTGAAGACCGAGTAGCGCGGGCCTCCACGGCACTTCCTGAAGCGGGCGGGCGCCCCGGGCGCCCGCCCGCTTCGGCATGCCCCGGCCGGGCTCCCGGCACCGCCCGCTGCGTCACCCTCCGCCACCCTCCGTTTGCGTCCGGCAAGACTTTCCGGCTCCTCCGGGCCCCCTAGCTCACGGGCGGATAACAAGGTGGACAGAAGGGGTTTTCAGGCAGGTCTACGCGCGTTAATCTGCGGCGAAACCAGCGCCGCAGCCGAACCGTCCCAGGCGCTTGTACGACAGGAGCACCAGACATGCGCCGGATTTCCCGGATCACGGTCGCAGGCGCAGCGACCGCCTCCCTCGCCCTCGCGCTCTCCGCCTGCGGTGGTACCTCGACCTCCTCGGGGTCGGACTCCGACGGCGACAAGGGCCTCGCCATCGCCTACGACGTCGGCGGCAAGGGCGACCAGTCCTTCAACGACGCCGCGTACGCCGGTCTGGAGCAGGCGAAGAAGGAGTTCGGCTACGAGACCGCCGACGTCGAGCCCACCGACGGCGAGACCGACGCCGACAAGGAGCAGCGCCTGGTCTCCCTGGCCAAGCAGGGCCACAACCCGGTCGTCGGTGTCGGCTACGCGTACGCCGCCGCGATCAAGAACGCCGCGGAGAAGTACCCGGACACCACCTTCGGCATCGTGGACGACGCCACGATCGAGTCGAAGAACGTCGCGGACCTGGTCTTCAACGAGGAGCAGGCCTCCTACCTCGCCGGCGTCGCCGCGGCCAAGACCACCAAGACCGACACCGTGGGCTTCGTGGGCGGCGTGGACATCCCGCTGATCCACAAGTTCCAGGCCGGCTTCGCGCAGGGCGTCAAGGACACCGACCCCAAGGTCAAGGTCCTCTCCCAGTACCTCACGCAGACCGCGGAGGAGGGCGGCTTCTCCAGCCCCGACAAGGGCAAGACCGCCGCCGAGGGCCAGATAGAGAAGAAGGCCGACGTGGTCTACGCGGCCGCCGGTCTCTCCGGCCAGGGCGTGATCGAGGCCGCCGCCGCCAAGAAGATCTGGGCGATCGGCGTCGACTCCGACCAGTACAAGCAGGAAGCCCTCGCCAAGTACAAGGACTACATCCTGACTTCGGCCACCAAGGACGTCGCCAAGGCCGTATACAACCTCGCGAAGTCCGTCGAGGACGGCAAGCCGGAGACGGGTATCGTTCGGGGCGATCTGAAGTCCGGCGAGGTCGGTCTCTCGGACTCCAACCCGAAGTTCGCGGACGACGCCGAGCTCCAGGCAGCCATCAAGACGGCCAAGGAGAAGATCATCAGCGGCGAGATCAAGGTCAAGAGCAGCTGAGCACCCAGCAGCTGACCAGCAATACCTCGAACAGCGTGTAACCGCGCCGGTCGCACCGCTCGGCGGGGTACGGGGAGGGAGCATCCGGCCCTCCTCGTACCCCGTCGTGTCGATGTGCCGCCGCCGCTTTTAGATGCCGTAGGGGCGCTACGCGCGTAGACGGCCCCCGTCCCCAGGAGTGTGCGCCATCAACGCGTCCAGCAGCCCTCCGGCCGAAGCGGCGGTCAAGGAACCGGTGACCGCCGTCGAACTCGCCGGGATCACCAAGCGGTTCCCCGGTGTCGTGGCCAATCACGACATCCACCTCACCGTCCACAAGGGCACCGTGCACGCCCTCGTCGGCGAGAACGGCGCCGGCAAGTCGACGCTGATGAAGATCCTCTACGGCATGCAGAAGCCGGACGAGGGCACCATCGCGGTCGACGGCGAGCAGGTGGCCTTCTCCTCGCCCGCCGACGCCATCGCCCGCGGCATCGGCATGGTCCACCAGCACTTCATGCTCGCCGACAACCTCACGGTCCTGGAGAACGTGGTCCTCGGCAGCGAGAAGCTGTACGGCATCGGCGCCAAGGCCCGCCGGAAGATCAAGGAGATCTCCGAGCGGTACGGCCTCGGCGTCAAGCCCGACCTCCTGGTCGAGGAGCTGGGCGTGGCCGCCCGGCAGCGCGTGGAGATCCTCAAGGTCCTCTACCGCGGCGCCCGCACGCTGATCCTGGACGAGCCGACCGCCGTGCTCGTGCCGCAGGAGGTGGACGCCCTCTTCGACAACCTGCGCGGGCTGAAGGCCGAGGGCCTGTCCGTCATCTTCATCTCCCACAAGCTGGGCGAGGTCCTGTCGGTCGCCGACGAGATCACCGTCATCCGCCGGGGCACCACGGTCGGCACCGCCGTCCCCGCCGAGACCACCCCGCGCCAGCTCGCCGAGCTGATGGTCGGCAGCGAACTGCCCACCCCGGAGACCGCCGAGTCCACGGTCACCGACCGCCCGGTGCTCACCGTCGACACGCTGCGCCTGGCGGCCCCGGGCGGCAAGGCCCTGCTGGACGACATCTCCTTCACCATCCACGCCGGTGAGGTGCTGGGCATCGCCGGCGTCGAGGGCAACGGCCAGACCGAGCTGGTCGACGCGCTCATCGGCCTGCGCCACGCGGACTCCGGCTCCATCCGCTTCCTCGACGAGGACATCACCGCGCTGCCCACCCGCAAGCGCCGCGAGCAGGGCGTCGGTTACATCCCCGAGGACCGCCACCGCCACGGCCTGCTCCTGGAAGCGCCCCTCTGGGAGAACCGCATCCTCGGCCACGTCACCGAGAAGCCCAACAGCAAGGGCGTCTGGCTGGACCCGAAGGGCTCCCAGGAGGACACCCGCCGCATCGTCGAGACGTACGACGTCCGCACCCCCGGCATCGACGTCACCGCCGCCTCGCTCTCCGGCGGCAACCAGCAGAAGCTGATCGTCGGCCGCGAGATGAGCCACAAGCCGCGCTTCCTGATCGCCGCCCACCCCACCCGCGGTGTGGACGTCGGCGCGCAGGCCGCGATCTGGGACCACATCCGGGAGGCCCGCCGCGAGGGACTCGCCGTCCTGCTGATCTCCGCCGACCTGGACGAGCTGATCGGCCTGTCCGACACCCTCCGGGTGATCTACGACGGCAGGCTCGTGGCCGACGCCGACCCCGCCTCCATCACCCCCGAGGAGCTGGGCTCGGCGATGACCGGCGCCGCGAGCGGCCACCTGGAACACGAAGAGACGCCGGCCGACGACGGTCCGGGTGCGGAAGACGAGGCCCGCTGATGAAGAAGTTCGACAAGGAGCGCGTGCTCCTCGCGGTGGCCGGGCCGGTCATCGCGCTCGCCGTGGCCTTCGTGCTCAGCGCGATCGTCCTGATCGCCTCGGGCAAGAACCCGGTCGAACCGTTCGCCCTGATGTTCGAGCAGGCCGGATTCTCCGACATCCAGGTCCTGATCATCAACCAGGCGTCGATGTACTACATCGCCGCCCTGGCGGTCGCCATCGGCTTCCGGATGAACCTGTTCAACATCGGCGTCGACGGCCAGTACCAGCTCGCCGCCATGATGGCCGCGATCGTCGGCGCGCACGCCAACCTGCCGGCGTTCCTCCAGATCCCGCTGCTGCTCCTGACCGCCGTGTGCACCGGCGCCTTCTGGTCCGGCATCGCCGGTGTCCTGAAGGTCACCCGCGGCGTCAGCGAGGTCGTCGCGACGATCATGCTGAACGCCATCGCCACCTCCGTCATCGGCTACCTGTGGCTGCCGGACGTCTTCGGCGTGAAGATCGGCAACAACAACACCACCGGCGAGATGCACGAGTCCGGCTGGGTCCCCGGCATCGACATGGGCGCGGCCGGCGAGATCTACGGCCTGGTCGTCCTCGCCGTGCTCCTCGGCATCGCCTACTGGGTCGTCCTCAACCGCACCCGCTTCGGCTTCGACCTGCGCGCCTCCGGCGCCTCCGAGTCCGCCGCCGCGGCCAGCGGTGTCGACCCCAAGCGCATGGTGCTCACCGCGATGCTCCTCTCCGGCGGCCTCGCCGGTCTCGCGGGCCTGCCGATCCTGCTCGGCGACACCCACACCTACAGCCTCAACTTCCCCACCGGCATCGGCTTCCTCGGCATCGGCATCGCCCTGCTCGGCCGCAACAGCCCGGTCGGCATCGCCTTCGCCGCCCTGCTGTGGGCCTGGCTCGACAAGGCCTCGCCCGAACTGGACTTCCACGGTTACGACAAGGAGATCGCGGTCATCATGCAGGGCCTGATCGTCCTCTCGGTCGTCGTCTCCTACGAGGCCGTCCGCGAGTGGGGTCTGCGCCGCCAGCAGCGCCGGGTCGGCGCCGAGCTGGCCGCCGGACACGTCCTCGGCGCCACCGACAACACCAAGAAGGAGGTGGCTGGCCGATGACCACCGCAACCGACCTCAACCAGCCCACGCTGGAGCACGGCGCGCCGGCCGGCCGCCGGATCTCGCTGGGGGTCCTGATGCTGGTCATCGCCGGCGCCCTGGCGCTGACCTCCATCGTCCGCCTCATCACCGGCGCCAACGGCATCACCAACGTCAGCCAGATGTCCACCGCGCTCCAGCTCGCCGTGCCGATCGGCCTCGCCGGTCTCGGCGGCCTGTGGGCCGAGCGCGCGGGCGTGGTCAACATCGGCCTCGAAGGCATGATGATCCTCGGCACCTGGTTCGGTGCCTGGGCCGGCTTCCAGTGGGGCCCGTGGACCGGCGTCCTCGTCGGCATCGTCGGCGGCGCGCTCGGCGGCCTGCTGCACGCCATCGTGACGATCACCTTCAACGTCAACCACATCGTCTCCGGCGTGGCCATCAACATCCTCGCCCTCGGCGCCACCCGCTACCTCGCCCCGCTGGCCTTCGAGGGCCACCAGGGCGGCTCGGCCAAGCAGTCCCCGCCGGTCGACTCCCTCGGCCACTTCACGGTGCCGGGCCTCTCCGACGGGCTGGTGAGCCTGAACGACCGGCACTGGTTCCTGATCTCGGACATCGCGGGCCTGCTCGGCGGTCTGGTCACGAACGTCTCCTGGCTCACCCTGATCGCCGTCGCGCTGATCCCCGCCACCTGGTACATCCTGTGGCGCACGCCGTTCGGCCTGCGCCTGCGCTCCTGCGGCGAGAACCCGATCGCTGCCGAGTCGCTCGGCGTCAACGTCTACAAGTACAAGTACCTGGCCGTGATCATCTCCGGCGGTCTGGCCGGCCTCGGCGGCGTCTTCCTCTCCATCGTGGCCAACCCCTTCTACCTGGAGGGCCAGACCAGCGGCCGCGGCTACATCGGCCTCGCGGCGATGATCTTCGGCAACTGGATGCCGGGCGGACTCGCCATCGGCGCCGGGCTCTTCGGCTACACCGACAGCCTCAACCTGCGCGGCGGCTCCGCCAACGTGCACGCCCTGCTGCTCCTCGGCGCGCTGCTGCTGGTGGCCGGCGCCATCTGGCTCGCGATCCGCAAGAAGTACGCCAAGGCCGCGATCACGCTGCTCGTCGGCGCCCTGGTCTTCGCCTGGTACGCCTCCACCGACGACGTCCCCAACCAGGTCGTCTCCGCCACGCCGTACGTCGTCACCCTCGTCGTCCTCGCCCTCTCCGCCCAGCGGCTGCGGATGCCCAGGGCGAACGGCATGCCGTACCGGAAGGGGCAGGGGAAGTGACGGCCGTCGACTGGGACGGACTGCGCGCGGCCGCCCGGGACGCGATGTCCCGGGCGTACGCCCCCTACTCCGGGTACGCCGTCGGCGCCGCCGCCCTGGTCGACGACGGCCGCACGGTGACCGGCTGCAACGTGGAGAACGCCAGCTACGGCATCTCCCTGTGCGCCGAGTGCGGGCTCGTCTCGCAGCTCCGGCTGACCGGCGGCGGGCGGCTGACGCACTTCGTCTGCGTCGACGGCGAGGGCGCGGTCCTCGTCCCGTGCGGGCGCTGCCGCCAGCTGCTGCACGAGTTCGGCGGCCCGGAGCTGCTGCTCGACACCCCGGCCGGGATCGTCCCTCTGTCGGAGATGCTCCCGCAGGCCTTCGGCCCGGACCACCTCACCAAGTAACTCCCGCAATCCCGTTAGGAAAGCCATACATGGGCATGGACGTCATCTCCGTCATCCGCACCAAGCGGGACCGCGGCGAACTCAGCGGCGAGCAGATCGACTGGGTCATCGACGCCTACACGCGCGGCGAGGTGGCCGACGAGCAGATGTCGTCGCTGGCGATGGCGATCCTGCTCAACGGCATGAACCGCGGCGAGATCGCCCGCTGGACGGCCGCGATGATCGCCTCCGGCGAGCGGATGGAGTTCTCGTCCCTGTCCCGCCCCACCGCCGACAAGCACTCCACGGGCGGCGTCGGCGACAAGATCACGCTGCCGCTGGCGCCCCTGGTGGCGGCGTGCGGCGCGGCCGTCCCCCAGCTCTCCGGCCGGGGCCTCGGCCACACCGGCGGCACGCTGGACAAGCTGGAGTCCATCCCGGGCTGGCGCGCCCTCCTCTCCAACGAGGAGATGCTGAACGTCCTGGACACCACCGGCGCGGTGATCTGCGCGGCGGGTGACGGCCTGGCACCCGCCGACAAGAAGCTGTACGCCCTCCGGGACGTCACCGGCACGGTGGAGGCGATCCCGCTCATCGCCTCCTCCATCATGTCCAAGAAGATCGCCGAGGGCACGGGCTCCCTGGTCCTGGACGTCAAGGTCGGCTCGGGCGCCTTCATGAAGACGATCGAGGACGCGCGCGAGCTGGCGTCGACGATGGTCGGCCTCGGCACCGACCACGGCGTGAAGACGGTCGCGCTGCTCACCGACATGGCGACCCCGCTCGGCCTCACCGCGGGCAACGCCCTGGAGGTCCGCGAGTCGGTCGAGGTCCTGGCCGGCGGCGGCCCCTCCGACGTGGTCGAGCTGACCCTGGCCCTGGCCCGCGAGATGCTGGCCGCGGCGGGCCTGCCGGACGCCGACCCGGCGAAGGCGCTGGCCGACGGCTCCGCGATGGACGTCTGGCGGCGCATGATCGCGGCCCAGGGCGGCGACCCGGACGCGGCCCTGCCCACGTCGAAGGAGCAGCACGTGGTGAAGGCCGCCTCCTCCGGCGTCCTGACCCGCCTCGACGCCTACGACGTCGGCGTCGCCGCCTGGCGCCTCGGCGCGGGCCGCGCCCGCAAGGAGGACCCGGTGCAGGCCGCCGCGGGCGTCGAGCTGCACGCGAAGCCGGGCGACACGGTCACGGCCGGCCAGCCCCTCCTGACCCTCCACACGGACACCCCGGACCGCTTCGAGTACGCCCTCGCGGCGATCGAGGGCTCCTACGACGTCGCCCCTGCGGGCACGGACTTCACGACGTCGCCGGTGGTGCTGGAACGTATCGCCTGACCAGGCATTTCCCCATTCGGGTGAACGGGATCGGTAGACCTCTACCGGTCCCGTTCGGCATGCTGGGATCGGTGACGCACCGATTGGAGAACCGCCATGAGCGCACTCACTGTGAGCCAGGAGCCCGACCGGAACTGGGACGACCTCGTCCGGTTCTGGGAGGAGATGGAATGGCCCGAGGGCAGCAAGGTGGAGATCATCGAGGGGATCATCACCGTGTCACCTGCTCCGGGACTGCCTCACAACGTCACCGCCTCGCGCATCCACCGCCGTTTGGTCTCCGTGATTCCCGAGGACTGGGAGGTTTTCCAGACCCTGGCGATCGCCGTACCGTCCCGCCTGGGGATGCTGATCCCGGACGTCGTGGTGGCGCAACTGCCCGACCACACCGAGTCGGACACCCACATTCCCGCAGCTCTCGCGCAGCTCGTCGTGGAGGTCACCTCGAAGTCCAATGCGCGCCACGACCGCATCAGCAAGCCCGCCGCCTACGCCACAGCCGGCATCCCGCTCTACCTCCTCGTCGACCGCTGGGCCCCCGGCGGGCCCACCGCGACGCTCTACGGTGAACCGAAGGGTGACGTCTACCGAGTGCTGGGTGCCGCCAAGTTCGGCGACCCCCTCACCCTCCCCGCGCCCTTCGACCTGACCCTCGACACCGGCGAGTTCCCCGAGTCCTGACTCACCCCAGTACCGCCGCCACCCCCACCAGCACCGGCACGGACACCACCGTCGACACCAGGATCGCGTCGCGGGCCAGGCGTTCGCCGACCTCGTACGTCGACGCGTACGTGTACAGGTTCTGCGCGGCGGGCAGTGCCGACGTCACCACCACGTCCAGGAGTTGGTCGCCCCGGAGCCCGAACACCCCCGACGCCAGCGCCCAGGCCACCGCGGGCTGGCCGAACGCCTTCAACGCCACAGCCAGCAGCACCGGTTCGCGGTCCGCGCCCCGCATGGGCATCGTGGAGCCGCACAGGGAGATGCCGAAGGCGAGCAGGACCGCCGGCACCGACATGTTGCCGATCAGCGTCAGCGGGTCCATGACCGGGGCCGGTACCCGCAGCCCGGTCGCGGCGACGGCGACGCCGGCGAGGGAGCCCAGCGCGATCGGATTGCGCAGCGGTGTCAGCAGCCGCCGCCACAGCGGGCCCTCGCCGCCCCCGCCCGACAGGTCCAGGATCGTCACCGCGACCGGCGTCACCAGTACCAGCTGGAACAGCAGCACCGGCGCCACCAGCGAGGCGTCGCCCAGCACGTACACGGCGATCGGGATGCCGAGGTTGCCGGAATTGACGTATCCGGAGCACAGTGCGCCGATCGTCGTCCTGCCCACGCCCCAGCGGCGTGCCACGCCCACCGCGACGAAGACCCCGGCCACCGCCACCGTGGACAGCGCCGTCACCAGGAGCCGGCTGGAGAAGACCACCGACAGGTCGGCCGTCGCGAGGGTGGTGAACAGCAGGGCGGGGGACGCCACGTGGAAGGCCAGCTTGGTCAGCACCTCGCGTCCCTGCGGCCCCAGGTTGCCGCGCAGCCCCAGTACGTAGCCGACGGCGATGACGACCGCGATGACCGCGAACCCGGTCAGCACCCCCTGCACAGCGGCGCCTCCTCGGCGAGGACGGGCACGTCCGAAGGCACGGCGGGGCACGGCGATGCATGGGGCATACAGCAAACCCTCCGGCGGAGGGCATGCGCAGGTCAATGTGATCTCTGCCCGCGGACACCGATGAGTTCGGGGCGCACGCCGGGTCTACCGCTCGTGGACGCCGTGACACCCGCCGTACTCGTGCTGCCGGGGCCCGTCTCCCGAGGGGAGACACCCCGGCTCTGCGACGAGGCGCGCGCGCTGCTGGAAGCCACCCGCGCCGGGGTGATCGTCTGCGACGTCGGAGGGCTCGGACCGCCGGGGCTGGCGGTCGTGGACCTCCTGGCCCGCCTGGAGCTGACCGCCCGGCGGGTGGGGGGCCGGATACGGTTGCGGGACCCCGATCCCGCCCTGCACGCCCTACTGGACCTGGTCGGCCTCCGCTTCGAGACGGAGGGGCAGGTCGAACAGCGGGAACCACCGCTTCGTGTCGAGGAAGCAGTGGAACCCGGTGATCCGGCCGTCTGAGATCTCCAGCACCTGGACCGCCCACGGCGTGTACCCGCCCGCCTCGGGGTCCGGCTTGTAGTGCGCGAAGGCGGGCAGTCCGTTGGCCTCCACCCGTACCAGCCGGGAATCCGCGCAGGCCGCGCCGAGCGTCGTCATGAAGCCGGTGATGTCCTCGGGACCGGCCAGCCAGAGGTCGAACGGCGGCATCGTCATGACCGCGTCCTCGTGCAGCAGCGCCGTCAGCGCCGTCATGTCGTAGCCCTCGAAGGCGGCGACGTAGCGGTCGAGGAGCTTCTGCTGCTCCTCGTCCAGCGGGTTGGAGACGGCCGCACCGTCCCCGCGGTCCGCACGGTCGGCGAGGGTGGCGCGGGCGCGCTGGAGGGCGCTGTTGACCGAGGGGACCGAGGTGCCGAGCAGCTCGGCGACCTCGCTCGCCTTCCAGGCCAGCACCTCGCGCAGGATGAGCACCGCGCGCTGCTTGGGCGGCAGCTGCTGGAGGGCGGCCATGAAGGCGAGCCGCACGGACTCCTTGGAGACCGCGGCCTCGGCCGGATCCGCGGTCGAGGGCAGCACGCGGGCGTCGGGCATCGGCTCCAGCCAGGTGTGGTCCGGGCGGGGGGACAGGGCGGCCTGGGCGAGCGGCGTGGACTCGGTCAGGTCCATCGGGCGGGCCCGCTTGTTGCCCGCGGTCAGCATGTCCAGGCAGACGTTGGTCGCGATGCGGTAGAGCCAGGAGCGCAGGCTGGAGCGGCCCTCGAACTTGTCGTAGCTGCGCCAGGCGCGGACCAGGGTGTCCTGCACCGCGTCCTCGGCCTCGAAGGAGGAGCCGAGCATCCGGTAGCAGTACCCGGTCAACTCGGTCCGGTGCTTCTCCAGCGCGGAGTCCAGCTCCGTCGTCATGGTGCCGTTGGTCATCGTCCACCCACCCCTGTGGCCGTCCCGTCGTGCGCGTCTTCGCGCCCCGCACTTCGGAAGCTACCGCAGGGGACTGACAATGGCCTGTGCAGCGAATGAAACCGCAGGTCGAGGCGGTCCCTGGAGTCCGGCCCCGACCTGTTCCCCCGGCCCCCGGGGACCCTCAGGCGCCCGCCGCGACCGCCCCCGCGGTGCGCCGCGCCGCCACCGAGCCCGTCACCGTGATCGCCACGACGCCCAGTACCGCCAGCAGGCCGATGCCGACCGTGCCGGTCCAGCCACCCGCGTGGAAGGCGACCGCGCCGACCGTGCTGCCCGCGCTGGAACCGACGTAGTAGGCGGACTGGTACAGGGCCGAGGCCTGGGCACGGCCGTGCTGGGCGGTCTTGCCCACCGCCGAGGAGGCCACCGCGTGGCCGGCGAAGAAGCCCGCCGTGATCAGCACCAGGCCCAGCAGGACCAGGGGCAGGGAGGGGGCGAGGGACAGCAGCAGGCCCGCCGCCGTCGTGCCGCCGCCCAGGTACAGCGCGCCGCGCCGGCCGAGGCGGCCCACCAGACGGCCCGCCGTCGAGGCCGAGACCGTACCGACCAGGTACACCAGGAAGATCGAGCCGATGAGGCCCTGCGGGAGGGAGAACGGCGCCTCCGCCAGCCGGTAGCCGATCACCGTGTAGACCCCGCCGAAGACCGTCATGAACAGCGCGCCGATCGCGTACAGGCGCCGCAGCAGCGGGTTGGCGAGGTGGTCGCGGACCGTGCGGACCAGGACGCGCGGGCGCAGCGAGCCCGCCCTGAAGTGCTTCGGCGCCGGCAGCAGCAGCCGGAAGGCGACCGCGCACGCCACCGCCACGACGCCGATCACGCCTACGGCGACCCGCCAGCCCCACTCCTGGGCCACCCAGCCGGTGATCACCCGGCCGCTCATCCCGCCGACGCTGTTGCCCGCGACGAACAGGCCGATCGCGGTGACCAGCGCCCGCGGCGTGACCTCCTCCGCGAGGTACGCCGTCGCCGAGGCCGGCAGCCCCGCCAGCGCCGCGCCCTGCACCGCGCGCAGCGCGACCAGCGCCGGCAGCGAGGGGGCGAAGGGGACCAGCAGCCCGACGGTCACCGCGACCGCCAGCGACGCCGTCATGACCGTACGCCGCCCGAAACGCTCCGAGAGCGCGCTCATCGGCAGCACGAACACCGCCAGTCCACCGGTCGCGGCGGCCACCGTCCAGCTCGCGTCGCTCGCCGTGACGCCCATGTCGCCCGAGATCAGCGGGAGCAGCGCCTGCGTGGAGTACAGCAGCGCGAAGGTCGCGACGCCCGCGAGGAAGAGGGCGAGGCTCATCCGGCGGTAGCCGGGCCCGCCCGGGGCCATGCGCGCGTCGGAGGTGTCGGGGACGGAGACTGCGGATGCGGCGCCCACGGTGGTGGACGCCCCGGTATCGGCGGGAGTCATACCGTGACCGTACGAAGCCCCTGACTCATCCGTCCAATGCATGGACTGGCCATAATCGTTCCCATGGTGCATCAGCCAAGCTCACGGCCCCGCCTGTCACGGTCCGGTGACACAGAAGACATCGTCACGCTGCTCGCGCCCCGCCTCGCGCACTTCGCCGGCGTGGCCCGCACCGAGCACGTGACCCGGGCCGCGCAGGAGATGAACGTCCCCCAGTCCACCCTCTCCCGCGCCCTGGTCCGGCTCGAAGCGGACCTCGGCGTCGACCTCTTCGTCCGCCACGGCCGCACCCTCGCGCTGACCGTCGCCGGCCGCACCTTCCTCGGCTCCGTCGAACGCGCCCTCGCCGAGGTCGAGCGCGCCGCCGAGGAGGTCCGCGCGGACGCCGACCCGGCCACCGGCAAGGTCGCCTTCGGCTTCCTGCACACCATGGGCGCCGAGACGGTCCCCGGCCTGCTGCACGCCTTCCGCGCCGACCACCCCCGCGTCCGCTTCAGCCTCGTCCAGAACTACGGCGAGGCCATGCTGGAGCGCCTGCGCGCCGGTGAACTCGACCTCTGCCTCACCTCTCCGGTCCCGGACGCCCCCGACCTGGTCGCCCGCCGCCTCGACGAGCAGAAACTGCGCCTGGTCGTCCCGGCCGACCACACCCTGGCCGCCCGCAGGCGCATCCGCCTCGCCGAGGCGGCCGAAGAGAACTTCGTGACCCTGGAGCCCGGCTACGGCCTGCGCCGCATCACCGACGCCCTGTGCGCGGAGGCCGGGTTCCGCCCCAAGGTCGCCTTCGAGGGGGAGGAGGCCGAGACGCTGCGCGGCCTGGTCGCGGCGGGGCTCGGCGTCGCCCTGCTGCCCCCGCCCGCAGTTCCCCGCCCCGGCGTGGTCGAGCTGACGGTCACCGCCCCGCGCGCCGCCCGGGAGATCGGCGTGGCCTGGCTGGCGGGCCGCGCGGACACCCCGCCCGTGGCCGCGTTCAAGAAGTTCCTGCTCTCCAGGAGGGGGAGCCTGCTGCCGTCCTGACCCCAGGGGCCCACCAGGTCCCTATCGGCGTAACGACTTGCCGAACCCCACTGCCAGCGGCATCCGCAGCCCCAGCGGCGGCGGGGCGGCCAGCGCGTCCTCCACCGGGCGCGAGAAGGACTGCCCGAAGAGGGTGCCCATCACGAAGTCCTCCGCCAGCGAGGCGACTTCCTCCCGGTACTGACGCAACCCGTGGCCGTCGGAGTGCACTTCGAAACGGCACACCGCGCGGTTGGCCTTCTTCGCCCGCGAGGCCAGCCGGAACGACAGTTCGGGGTCGCTGCGTTCGTCGTTCGTGCCGTGCACGATCAGCACCTGCCGGCCCACCAGCTGCTTCACCGGTTCGGGCGGTGCGGCCACGTCCTCCTCCGGCAGCCAAGGAGCGATCGCCAGCACCGAGTTGACGGCCTCGTGCCCCGCCGCGCGCAGGGCCGCCCGGCCGCCCATGCCGATGCCGGCCAGGCAGACGGGTACGTCGCCGTAGCGCCGTACCGCCTCGTCGGCGGCCCAGTCGGCGTCCCGGGCGAGGTGCGCCTCGGTGCCGTTCCAGCCGCGGTAGCGGTAGTGCACGACATGCGCGGCCAGCCCCTCGTCCCGCCCCGCCCGCGCCACCCGGCGCCCCAACGCCCGTACGGACGCGGCCGCCAGCAGCGGAGAGGGTCTGCGGCCGGACACCTCGTCGCCGCCGGGGAGCAGCAGCACCACTCCGCTCACCGCCGCCCCCTCCGGGCCGAGCGTCCGCCCCAGCCGGGCCTGTCGGACCGGCGTCGCTTGCTGTGCCATGACAGAACATTCTCAGAAGACCGGGTGTACGCCACCTGTCCGTGCAATCACCGTTACATATCGGCGCAGCTGTACACCGCGGCGCCGCGTTCCGCCCGCATTCACGTTCCTGTGCGTTCGCCCCGCGTTCTACGCGCGTAGGAGTTAGAGTGCGGAAATGACGAGCCAGAACACCGCGCAGAGCGCCGCGGCGAACACCGCGAAGGCAGGGACGGCGCCGACGCCGGACCAGATCCGCCGGGCGCCGAAGGTTCTGCTGCACGACCATCTCGACGGCGGGCTGCGTCCCGGCACCGTCGTCGACCTCGCCCGGGAGGCCGGGTACCCGGGCCTTCCCGAGACCGACCCCGACCTCCTCGGCGCCTGGTTCCGGCAGGCCGCCGACTCCGGGTCGCTGGAGCGGTACCTGGAGACCTTCTCGCACACCGTCGGCGTCATGCAGACCCGCGACGCCCTGGTGCGGGTCGCCGCCGAGTGCGCCGAGGACCTCGCCGAGGACGGCGTCGTCTACGCCGAGGTGCGGTACGCCCCCGAGCAGCACCTGGAGGGCGGGCTCACCCTGGAAGAGGTCGTCGAGGCCGTCAACGAGGGCTTCCGGGAGGGCGAGCGGCGCGCCCGGGAGAACGGCCACCGCATCCGCGTCGGCGCCCTGCTCACCGCGATGCGGCACGCCGCCCGCTCCCTGGAGATCGCCGAACTCGCCAACCGCTACCGCGACCTGGGCGTCGTCGGCTTCGACATCGCCGGCGCCGAGGCCGGCTACCCGCCCACCCGGCACCTGGACGCCTTCGAGTACCTCAAGCGCGAGAACAACCACTTCACCATCCACGCCGGCGAGGCCTTCGGGCTGCCGTCCATCTGGCAGGCCCTCCAGTGGTGCGGCGCCGACCGGCTCGGCCACGGCGTGCGCATCATCGACGACATCCAGGTCCACGGGGACGGCACGGTCAAACTCGGACGGCTCGCCTCGTACGTGCGGGACAAGCGCATCCCGCTGGAGCTGTGCCCCAGCTCCAACCTCCAGACCGGCGCCGCGGACTCCTACGCCGAACACCCCATCGGCCTGCTGCGCCGGCTGCACTTCCGGGCCACCGTCAACACCGACAACCGGCTGATGTCCCACACGAGTATGAGCCGGGAATTCGAGCACCTGGTCGACGCGTTCGGTTACACGCTCGACGACATGCAGTGGTTCTCCGTCAATGCGATGAAATCAGCGTTCATTCCTTTCGATGAACGACTGGCCATGATCAATGACGTCGTCAAGCCCGGATATGCCGAGCTGAAGTCCGAATGGCTGTTCCGGCAGACCGCTTCGACCAGCGACTATTCGGAGGATGAGTGCTGAACGGGGCCGCACGGTAATACGGGGAGGCGGACCGGCGTTCACAATCCGTCCGCATTTCGATGTTTGCCGCGCGGGGCGGGGCGTGTTTACGGTCGAGCACCGCTCACATCCCCGCAATACGAGGACGCATTTCATGAAGCAGTCTGCTGTCAAGACCCTCGGTGTCGCCGCGCTCGGCGCCGTCTTCGCCGCCGCCGGTGCCGGCGCGGCCAGCGCGGCCCCCGAGCTCCCCAACACCGCTCAGACGGTGGACTCCGTCACCCGCACCCTCCCCGCGCAGACCGTCTCCCAGGTGGCACCCGGCGCGGGCAACGTGCTGGAGCAGGGCCGTCGCGTCTCCGGCACCGGCCTGACCGCCGCGCAGCCGGTCGTCGAGCAGGTGGTCGCCGAGCAGCTCGCCGAGGGCCCGACCGAGCCGGTCGCCAAGCAGCTCGGCGGTGTCCCGGTGCAGGGACTGCCCACCAAGGGCCTGCCGGTCAACGGTCTCCCGCTCGGCGGCTGAGCCCCCGCCCTCCCCGCACGCGCCGACGGGGCGCACCCGGCGACACCGGGTGCGCCCCGTCGGCGTACCAGAGGGGAGGGGTGTGCGTCACCAGGCCGTGCGCGCCGCCTTCTCCTCGGAGGGGAGCAGCAGCCACAGGGCCAGGTACAGCAGGAACTGAGGGCCGGGCAGCAGGCAGGAGACCACGAAGATCACCCGCATCGTGGTGGTGGAGGTGCCGAAGCGCCGGGCCAGCGCGGCGCACACTCCGCCGATCATGCGGCCGTGGGTGGGGCGGGCGAGGCGGGACATCGCGGCTCCTTCGTGAGCGTGTGGGCGGGGCTGCCGTTCGGCTTCCCCTTCATCTGCCCTCCACGCTACGGAGACGAACGGAACAAAGCGTCGCTCTACGGGGCGATCCCGACCCTGGGAATCGTCGGGGTCCGACCCTGAGCGGGCTCCTCCCGGGGGACGTCCTCCCGGCCCTCCCGCCGGTACCTGCGGCGGAGCCGGGCGCGGCCCGCCGGGACGACGGCCAGGTGCACGAAAGCCACGCCCGCCGTGTTCAGCAGCAGCGAGTCGACGTCGACGACCTGCCCGGGCACCCCGGTCTGGAGCAGCTCGATGCCCAGCGACAGCAGGATGGCCGCGGCGGTGGTGCGCAGGAGCGAGGCCAGCGGCGAACCGGTCAGCCGCCCCCCGGCCATCGGCAGCAGTACGCCGAGCGGCGCCAGCAGGGCGAGCGCCCCGCCGAGCGAGCGGGCCGCCCCGGGCCAGCCCAGCGCCACGTCGGCGCGGATCCCGTCGAACGGGCGCAGGTTGGGCGGCAGTACCCAGGGGACGTCCAGCGGGCGCAGCGTGTACCAGGCGACGAACGCGAGATGTGCGACCAGGAGAACACTTCCTGTCACACGGATGCGGAGCGGGGCGCTGCCGCCGAGGAACCCATGACGCTGCACGCCCCCCTAGACGCGGCCGCCGCCACGCGCGGTTCCGGTCTCTCCCGCGCGAGGATGAGGCTTGCGCCACACGGCCCCCGCGCGGGGCGGTCAGCCGTCCTTGACCTCGGTGGCCGGCGGCTCGTTGCTGCCCGGCCGGGCCCGCACCTCGTCCGTGCAGGCGTAGCGTCGGGCGGGCCGGTCTCCGGGCCCGGCCAGGACGACCGAGCCGTCCCCCTCGGCCGCCGCCGAGTCGGAGAACGTGCAGACGACCTGGGCGAGGGCGTACGAGGTCAGGTCGTCGGGCGCGGTGCTCAGCCGCAGGGTGTCCTCGGGGTCGCCGGAGCGCGGGCCGGTCACGGTGATCCCGCGCCGGACGTCCGTCGTGTACCCGGCCTCCTTCTCGGCGGCCGACGGCGACGCCGCGAGCTGATCGAGCAGCCCCTGCGCCACCAGCACCCGGCGCCCCGAGTCGGACGCCCCGTCCGGCACCCGCACCGTGCGGTCCACCGCCACCAGCGACGAGCCGCACAGCAGGAACACCTGGGCCGGCACGCCGGTCGCGTCCTGCGCCGACACGTCCGGCTCGGCGAGCGAGCAGCGCACCCGCGACGGCGCCGGACCGTAGTCCGTGGGCACCTCCGTGGCGCGGATGCCGCACCCGGCGAGCAGTGCGGTCAGCGCGGCCAGCACCGCGAGCCCGGGCCGTGCCGGCAGGCGGCGTACGGTCATCAGACCTGTCCCTTCGCGTCCTTGCCCCTGCTCCCGTCGTCCGGGACGCCCCCGCTGCCGCCGTCGTCGCCGTCGCCGGCGTCCTCGTCCGTGGGCGGCGACGGGTCCTGCGGCAGCCGCAGGACGAACACCGCACCCCCCTCGGGCGAGTTCTCGGCGGTGATCCCACCGCCGTGGATGTGCGCGTTCTCCAGGGCGATCGACAGTCCGAGCCCGCTGCCCTCGGAGCGCGGCCGGGAGGCGCTCGCCTTGTAGAAGCGGTCGAAGACGTGCGGCAGGACGTCCTCGGGGATGCCGGGTCCGTGGTCCCGCACCCGGATGACGATCTCGTCGTCCGCCCGCGCCACCGACACCCGCACCGGCGAACCGCCGTGCTTGAGCGCGTTGCCGATCAGGTTGGCCAGGATCACGTCCAGCCGGCGCGGGTCGAGACGGGCGTGGATGCCCCGCTCGGCGTCCAGGTCGACGGCGTCCAGCCAGGCGCGGGCGTCGATGCAGGCGGTGATCTGGTCGGCGACGTCGACGTCGTCCAGGACCAGCCGGGCGGTGCCCGCGTCGAAGCGGGTGACCTCCATCAGGTTCTCCACCAGGTCGTTGAGGCGCCGGGTCTCGCTCACCACCAGCCGGACCGCGGGCTCGACCATCGGGTCGAAACTCCCGCCCTCGCCCTCGAACTCCAGCTCCTCCTCCAGGACCTCCGTCACGGCGGTGAGCGCCGTCAGCGGCGTACGCAGCTCGTGGCTCATGTCCGCGACGAAGCGGCGGGAGGCCTGCTCGCGGCCCGCCATGTCCGCGACCCGCTTCTCCAGGTTCTCGGCGGCGCTGTTGAACGTCCGCGACAGATCGGCCAGTTCGTCGGTGCCGGACACCCGCAGCCGGGTGTCCAGCCTGCCCTCGCCCAGGCGCCGCGCCGCGACCCCCAGCCGGTGCACCGGCTTGAGCACGGTCGTCGCCAGGGCCTGCGCGAGCAGCGCGGAGCCGAGCAGGGCGAGCGCGGTGGCGATCCCCAGCGACCAGGCCAGCGAGTTCAGGTCCTTGGCCTCCGGTTCCAGCGACTTGAGCATGTAGCCGGTCGGCCCGCCGCCGATCACCTTCGTGCCGGCCACCAGGTACGGGGTGTCGTCATCGGTGATCCGCTGCCAGTACAGGTGGTACGGGTGCTTGTTGGCGGAGGTGAGCTTCTGCTCCTTGTTCACCGCGGTGCGCAGCGACTCGGGCACGTCGGACAGCGCGAAGCCGTCCAGGCCGCCGGAACTGCCGTACACGGTGTCCCCGTCGGCGCCCTCGGCCACCAGCAGGACGCCGAACCGCTGGCTGCTGTTGGCCATCTGCCCGGCGGTGTGCTGCAACTCGTCCTGCGTGGGGTGCTCGGAGAGCGCGCCCGCCCGGTTCTGCATCTCCTGCTCGAAGTCGCGCAGCACGGCGTCCTGGGTGCGGGTGAGCACCGCCTCCCGGTTCAGCCAGTAGGCGATGCCGGACGCGGACACGGCGGCGGTCAGCGCGACCAGCCCGAAGACGAGGACCAGCCGCAGCCGCAGGCTGGTGAAGCGCAGCCAGGACCAGACTCCCTTGCGAGCCGCGGTCCAGCCGCGTGAACCCCCCTGGTGTTCCTCCGTCACTGAGGCGGATCCAGCCGGTAGCCGACACCCCGCACGGTACGGATCAGGGTCGGCGACGACGGTACGTCCTCGACCTTGGCGCGCAGCCGCTGCACGCAGGCGTCCACCAGCCGGGAGTCACCGAGGTAGTCGTGCTCCCACACCAGCCGCAGCAACTGCTGACGGGACAGCGCCTGCCCCGGCCGCCGGCTCAGCTCCAGGAGCAGCCGCAGCTCGGTCGGCGTCAGCTGGAGGTCCTCGCCGTTCTTCGTCACGGTCATCGCCGAACGGTCGATGACCAGGCCGCCGAAGCTCGCCGAATCGCTGGACTCCCGTTCCCCGCGCCGCAGCACGGCCCGGATCCGGGCGTCAAGGACCCGGCCCTGGACCGGTTTGACGACGTAGTCGTCGGCGCCCGACTCAAGACCCACGACCACGTCGATGTCGTCGTTGCGCGCGGTCAGCAGGATGATCGGCAGCTGGTCGGTGCGACGGATGCGACGGCACACCTCGAAGCCGTCGATGCCGGGCAGCATCACGTCCAGCACGATCAGGTCCGGCCGCTGTTCGCGCAGCAGCTTCAGACCGTCCTCACCGCTGGCAGCGGTGGCCACCCGGTGACCCTGGCGGCTCAGCGAGAGCTCCAGGGCCGTGCGGATGGCGTCGTCGTCCTCGATCAGCAACAGGGAAGGCACGGGCTCATTCTGGCCCATGGAGGGGCCGGTGTTCGACCTGTGGGTGCGGAAGCGGGCCAAGCGCGCCGCCGGACCCTGTGAAGGAACGGTGATCCAGCCGTGACGGACCCCTGTGACAGGTCTGTGACAGTCGACGGACACGGCCATGAAGTCGCGGCGGCAGGATTTTCGTCAGCACAGTGATCCGAACACCGGAAGTCCACGACGGGGGGCGCGAGATGAACACGCTGAAGGGCACCAGCACCAGCGCAGTGGTCACGCGTCTGCACGACGTGCACGGACACCGGGGTTCCGACAAGTCCGGTGCCGTGAGCGGGCGGGGGTGCGCTCGCGGCACCGGGCGTCAGCACACCGGGTACATGACGGTGGTCGACGCCCGACAGGGGGAGACGCACGGGGGAACCGCGTACGGGGAGGCAGAGGGGGAGCGCCGCTCCCTGTCGGAGGCGGAGTTCACCGCCTACGTCCAGGAGCGCCGCGCCTCCCTGTACGCCACCGCCTACCACCTGACCGGCGACCGCTTCGAGGCCGAGGACCTGCTGCAGAGCGCACTGTTCTCGACCTACCGGGCGTGGGACCGGATCAGTGACAAGGCGGCGGTCGGCGGCTACCTCCGCCGCACCATGACCAACCTGCACATCAGCGCCTGGCGGCGCCGCAAGCTCAACGAGTACCCGACCGAGGAACTGCCGGAGACGCCCGGCGACATGGACGCGATGCGCGGCACCGAGCTGCGCACCGTCCTGTGGCAGGCGCTCGCCCGGCTGCCCGAACTCCAGCGCACCATGCTGGTCCTGCGCTACTACGAGGGCCGCACGGACCCGGAGATCGCGGACATCCTCGACATCAGTGTCGGCACGGTGAAGTCCAGCATCTGGCGCTCCCTGCGCCGGCTGCGCGAGGACGAGGTCCTCAGCTTCGGCCGTGACCGGGAGGACGCCTTCGGCGAACTCGTCGCCTGAAGGCAGATGGGCCGGGGGGCCCACGGAAAAAAGTACGAGCCGGGGTGTATCAGGGGGAGGATGCCGGGCTCTTACTCACGGGGAAGCACCACGGGGGAGCGACGGGGGACCGCTCCGGGGGGACACGGGGGAACGGAACCACGGGGGTCACGGGGGAAACGGGGGACCCACGGGGGAGTGGGAAGAGAGCGGGACTGGAGGGCCGGGGGGTCCGTCCAGTCCCGCTCTTCCGTATGTCCGCGCGTGCGGGCGCCTACGCGGCCGTACGCGCCGTCGCGCACCGTCCGGCTGCGGCGTCCGCCAGCCGCCCCATCGCCTCGTCGCGGTCGCACGCGTAGGCGCCCAGCGCCGTCTGCCGGGCGATGACCGACCGCTCCTGCCGCATCAGCCGCCAGCCCCTGCGCAGCAGGAACGGCACGGACTTGCGCCCCTCGCGCAGATCCCGCGCGAAGCGGCGGCGGAAGGTGGTCACCGGCCCGCGGCTCAGGCACAGGGCGTCGGCCAGCACGCCCAGTTCCCGGCAGCGCGTCACCAGCTCGGCGGCGAAGATGCCCTCCGCGAGGAACAGCGGCGTCCGCCCGATGTCGACCGCTTCCGCGCCGGTGCGGGCGCTCAGCGAGAGGTCGTAGACCGGCACCCGGGTGCGGCCCGTGCGGCACAGCTCCGCGATGGCGGCGACGGCCGCGTCCGCGTCCCACGACCCGGGATGGTCCCAGTCGATGTCGGAGCTGTGGGGCACCGTCGGCAGCGTCGGGTCGGTCCCCTCCTTGTAGAAGTCGTCGAGGCGCAGCACCGGGAGGCCGGAGCGGGCCGCGAGGAGGGACTTGCCGGAGCCGGAGGGGCCGCAGAGCAGCACGACTCGGGTCGGTATGGGCGGATGGGAGCTCACGGGACACCAGTCTGAGGCATCCCCCGACCGCCGTACGACCCCGCGGGTGGACTTTGCAGTGCGCGTCACATCTCGGTTGCGTTCTGCGGTGACCTGATCGCGGTGTGCGCTGTTATCAGGGCAGTCCGTAGCAATCCACACCAAGAGGTGGCAGCAGCGATGGCCCGACACGCGTCCCCCCGCACCCCGCACGCACAGCGCGCCCTGGTCGCCCTCGCGACCGCCGGGGCCGCCCTGGCGGCAGGAGCGGCGACGGCTTCCGCGGACAGCGGTGAGACGATCGCCGGCCTGGCCCACACCCGCCCCACCTCGCTGGGCAACATCGACCCGCAGGCCGGGGCCCAGGCCCTGACCGGAACCGTCGGTTACGTCACCGGGCCGGTCTCCGACCTCAAGCCCAACCCGCTGGCCGGCACCGGCGTCGACCCGCTGGACAACGGCGTCGGCACGAAGGTCGCCGACTTCCAGCCGCTGACGTCCACGGCGCTGACCGGGCCGGTGGCCCAGGCCCAGTCCCTCGGCAGCATGCCGGTGCTGGGGCAGGCGACGGAACTGCTGCGCTGACGCACCCCGCACGCGAAGAGCCGCGCCTTCCCCGGACGGAGGGAGGGCGCGGCTCGCTCTCGGTGCGCGCGGTGCCGCGGCTGCTTCAGTACGACGACCCGGACGCGCCCAGCGCGCCCGTCGGGTGCCAGACCGTCTTCGTCTCCAGGAACGCCGTCATGCGGTCGGTGCCCGGTGCCGCGAACCAGTCCGCGTTGTCCACAGCCTGTGGACGCAGGACGCGCTTGAGGTTGTCCGCCGCCGCGATCTCCAGCTCCTTCGCCAGCGCCTCGTCGGCGCCCGCGAGGTCGATCGCGTTGACGTCCTGGTGCGCGGCGAGTGGGGTGGCGATCTCCGCCGTACGGCCGGAGAGGACGTTGACCACACCGCCGGGGAGGTCGGAGGTGGCCAGCACCTCGCCGAGGGAGAGGGCGGGGAGCGGGGACTTCTCGCTCGCGATCACGACCGCGGTGTTGCCCGTCGCGATGACCGGGGCGACGACCGAGACCAGGCCCAGGAACGACGACTCCTGCGGGGCCAGGACGGCGACGACGCCGGTCGGCTCCGGCGAGGACAGGTTGAAGAACGGGCCCGCGACCGGGTTGCCGCCGCCGACCACCTGGGCGATCTTGTCGGTCCAGCCCGCGTACCAGACCCAGCGGTCGATCGCCGCGTCCACCTGCGCCGCCGCCTTCGACTTCGACAGGCCCTCGGCGCCGGCGACCTCCGCGACGTACTGCTCGCGGCGGCCCTCCAGCATCTCGGCGACGCGGTAGAGGATCTGGCCGCGGTTGTACGCCGTCGCGCCGGACCAGCCGCCGAACGCCTTGCGCGCGGCGACCACCGCGTCACGGGCGTCCTTGCGGGAGGAGAGCGGGGCGTGCGCCAGCCACTTGCCCTTTGCGTCGGTCACCTCGTACACCCGGCCGCTCTCGGAACGCGGGAACTTCCCGCCGACGTACAGCTTGTAGGTCTTCAGCACATTGAGTCGCTCAGACATCGAGGTACGCCTCCAGGCCGTGGCGGCCGCCCTCGCGGCCGAAGCCCGACTCCTTGTAGCCGCCGAACGGCGACGTCGGGTCGAACTTGTTGAACGTGTTGGACCAGATCACACCCGCGCGGAGCTTGTTCGCGACCGCCAGGATGCGCGAGCCCTTCTCCGTCCAGATGCCCGCGGACAGGCCGTACGGCGTGTTGTTGGCCTTGGCGACCGCCTCGTCCGGGGTGCGGAACGTGAGGACCGACAGGACCGGGCCGAAGATCTCGTCGCGGGCGACGGTGTGCGCCTGGGTGACGTTGGTGAAGAGCGTCGGCGCGAACCAGTAGCCGGAGGACGGCAGCTCGCAGGCCGGGGACCAGCGCTCGGCGCCCTCCGCCTCGCCCTGGTCCGCCAGCGCGGTGATCCGGGCCAGCTGCTCGGCGGAGTTGATCGCACCGATGTCGGTGTTCTTGTCCAGCGGGTCGCCCAGGCGCAGGGTGGCCAGACGGCGCTTGAGGGAGTCGAGCAGCTCGTCGTGGATCGACTCCTGGACCAGCAGGCGGGAACCCGCGCAGCAGACCTGGCCCTGGTTGAAGAAGATGCCGCTGACGATGCCCTCGACGGCCTGGTCGATCGGGGCGTCGTCGAAGACGATGTTGGCGCCCTTGCCGCCCAGTTCGAGGGTGAGCTTCTTGCGGGTGCCCGCGACCGTGCGCGCGATCTCCTTGCCGACGGCCGTGGAGCCGGTGAAGGCGACCTTGTTCACGTCGGGGTGCGCGATCAGCGCGGCGCCGGCGCGGCCGTCGCCGGTGACGATGTTGACGACGCCCCGGGGCAGGCCCGCCTGACGGCAGATGTCCGCGAAGAACAGGGCGGAGAGCGGGGTCGTCTCGGCGGGCTTGAGGACGACCGTGTTGCCGGTCGCCAGGGCCGGGGCGATCTTCCACGCCAGCATCAGGAGCGGGAAGTTCCAGGGGATGACCTGGCCCGCGACGCCCAGCGGGCGCGGGTTCGCGCCGTAGCCGGCGTGGTCGAGCTTGTCGGCCCAGCCCGCGTAGTAGAAGAAGTGCGCGGCGACCAGGGGGAGGTCCGCGTCGCGCGTCTCCCTGATCGGCTTGCCGTTGTCCAGGGTCTCCAGGACGGCCAGCTCGCGGCTGCGCTCCTGGATGATCCGGGCGATGCGGAACAGGTACTTCGCGCGCTCGGCGCCGGGGAGCGCCGACCACTTCTCGAAGGCCTTGCGGGCGGCCTTGACGGCCCGGTCCACGTCCGCCTCGCCGGCCTCGGCGACCTCGGAGAGGACCTCCTCGGTCGAGGGGGAGACCGTCTTGAAGACCTTGCCGTCGGCGGCCTCGGTGAACTCGCCGTCGATGAACAGGCCGTACGACGGCGCGATGTCGACGACCGCGCGCGACTCCGGCGCCGGTGCGTACTCGAAAACAGGTGCCATGGTGATCAGTCCACCGTCACGTAGTCGGGGCCGGAGTAGCGGCCGGTGGCCAGCTTCTGGCGCTGCATCAGCAGGTCGTTGAGCAGCGAGGAGGCGCCGAAGCGGAACCAGTGGTTGTCCAGCCAGTCCTCGCCCGCGGTCTCGTTGACCAGGACCAGGAACTTGATCGCGTCCTTGGCGGTGCGGATGCCGCCGGCCGGCTTCACGCCGACCTGGACGCCGGTCTGCGCGCGGAAGTCGCGGACCGCCTCCAGCATCAGGAGGGTGTTGGAGGGCGTGGCGTTGACCGCGACCTTGCCGGTCGAGGTCTTGATGAAGTCCGCCCCGGCCAGCATGCCGAGCCAGCTGGCGCGCCGGATGTTGTCGTACGTCGCCAGCTCGCCGGTCTCGAAGATGACCTTGAGGCGGGCGGAGGTCCCGCAGGCCTCCCGCACGGCGGTGATCTCGTCGTACACCTTCATGTAGTGCCCCGCGAGGAAGGCCCCGCGGTCGATGACCATGTCGACCTCGTCCGCGCCCGCCTCCACGGCCTCGCGCACGTCGGCCAGCTTGACGGCCAGCGAGGCGCGGCCCGCCGGGAACGCGGTGGCGACCGAGGCGACCTTCACGTCCGACCCGGCGACGGCCGCCTTCGCGGCGGGCACCATGTCGGGATAGACGCAGACGGCCGCCGTGGCGGGGGCCGTGCGGTCGGTCGGGTCGGGGCGGACCGCCTTCGCGCCGAGCGCCCGGACCTTGCCGGGGGTGTCCGCGCCTTCCAGCGTCGTCAGGTCGACCATCGAGATGGCGAGGTCGAGGGCGTACGCCTTCGCGGTGGTCTTGATGGAACGGGTGCCGAGCGAGGCGGCGCGCGCCTCCAGGCCGACCGTGTCGACGCCGGGCAGTCCGTGGAGGAAGCGGCGCAGCGTGCTGTCGGACGCGGTGACGTCGGCGAGTCCGTGTGCGGATGCCGCGGGTGCGGCGGATGCGGCGGGTGCAGTGGTGGGCATGGTCACCAGGCGAGCATATCTACGCGCGTAGCGGCTGTACAGTCCCGGGCGCTCATTCGTCCTGACGGCATCGCCCATGAGCGTCCCGGCGGCCGTGGGTGACAACCGGTCGTGCACAATCGGCAGCATGACGACCCCGGATCCCCAGTCCTCCTCGCCGCAGCCGCCGGTGCCCGCGTCCAAGGACCGCGTCTACCGCTCGCCCGCGGGCATCGCCGGTGGCGTGCTGCTGCTCGCGCTCGCCCTGTGGCTCGGTATCGACGCCGTCGTCGCGGGCGAGGGGCGCACTCCGTGGATGGCCGCGGCGGCGCTGCTCTTCCTGGTGCCGCTGATCGCCGCCTACACGGTGCGGCCCGCCGTCTTCGCCGGCGACGACCGGATGCGGGTGCGCAATCCCTTCCGCGTGATCGTGCTGCCCTGGGCGCAGGTCGAGTCGTTCCGGTCCGCCTACTCCAACGAGGTCTTCAGCGAGGCCGGCGACAAGTTCCAGCTGTGGGCCCTCCCGGTCTCGCTGCGCGGGCGCAAGAAGGCGGCGCGGCAGGAGTCCCGGCGGGCCGCCGGGGGTGGCCGGGGGCGGGGCGGTCTGCTCGGCGGCGGCCGGGGGGCCGGTTCCGGCGGGGCCGTGGACGAGGGTCCGGTGCGGGCCGAGGCCGACAAGGTCATGGACGAGCTGCGGGAGCTGTGGGAGGCGCGGAAGGACGCCGAGACCTCGCGGGGTGAGGTGGCTGTGCGGTGGGCCTGGGAGGTTGTGGTGCCGGTGGTGGTGGGGGTTGTGGGGTTGGCGGTGTTGCTGGGGGCGGGGTGACGGGGTGACTGGGTGACTCTGGGGGGTCGGGTTGCCGGGTGGCCGGTTCGGTGGGGTGGCCGGGTGGCTGGGTCGGCGGGTGGTTGGTTCGCCGAGTGGCAGGGTCGCCGGGAAGTCAGGTGGCCGGGAGGTCGGTTCGCCGGTGGCCCGGTGGCCCGGTGGCCCGGTGGCCCGGTGGCCCGGTGGCCCGGTGGGCTGGAGGCCGGCCGGGGGGTGCGTCGTCGCACCCCCCGGGTGGGTCAGATGCCCGCCGCTGCCGAGAGGTCGCGCTTGAGTGTCGTCAGCAGGTCCGTCGCCTTCGCGCGGGCCGCGGGGAGGCCGGCGTGCTCGCCGACCGGGACGACCACCTCCAGGTAGCACTTCAGCTTCGGCTCCGTGCCGCTGGGGCGGACGATGACCCGTGCGCCGTCCAGGGTGTAGCGCAGGCCGTCCGTGGGCGGGAGCTTGGCCGTGCCCCGGGTGAGGTCCTCGGCGTCCGTGACCGGCAGGCCCGCGAGGTGGGTCGGGGGCTGCCGGCGCAGCCGGTCCATCGCGGCCGAGATGAGGGACAGGTCCTCCACGCGGACCGAGAGCTGGTCGGTGGCGTGCAGGCCGTGCTCCACGGCCAGGTCGTCGAGGAGGTCGAGGAGGGTGCGGCCCTCCTCCTTCAGGGTGGAGGCCAGCTCCGTGATCAGGAGCGCGGCGGTGATGCCGTCCTTGTCGCGGACGCCCTCCGGGTCCACGCAGTAGCCGAGGGCCTCCTCGTAGCCGTAGCGGATGCCGTCGACGCGCGCGATCCACTTGAAGCCGGTGAGGGTCTCGACGTGCGGGCGGTCCGCCTTCTCGGCGATGCGGCCGAGGAGGGACGACGACACGATCGACTCCGCGAACGTGCCCTGCGCGCCGCGGGTGACCAGGTGGGCGGCGAGGAGGGCGCCGACCTCGTCGCCGCGGAGCATGCGCCAGTCGTCCGTGGCGTCCTGCACCGCCACCGCGAGGCGGTCGGCGTCCGGGTCGTTGGCGATGATCAGGTCGGGGGCCGTCTCGCGGGCCCTCGCGAAGGCGAGGTCCATCGCGCCGGGCTCCTCCGGGTTGGGGAAGGCGACGGTGGGGAAGTCCGGGTCGGGGTCCGCCTGCTCGGTGACGAGGGCGGGGGTGGGGAAGCCGGCCCGGGCGAAGGCGGCGAGGAGGGTGTCCTTGCCGACGCCGTGCATCGCGGTGTAGACGGTGCGGGCCGTGCGGGGGGAGTCGGGGGAGAGGACCGCGTCCGTGCGGGCGAGGTAGGCGTCGAGGACGTCGTCGCCGAGGGTCTGCCAGCCGGTGGTGGGGCGGGGGACGTCGTGCAGGGAGGCCACGGCGTCGATCTCCGCGGCGATGCCGGCGTCCGCGGGGGGCACGATCTGGGAGCCGTCGCCCAGGTACACCTTGTAGCCGTTGTCGCGGGGCGGGTTGTGGCTGGCCGTGACCTCCACGCCGGCGACCGCGCCGAGGTGGCGGATGGCGAAGGCCAGCACGGGGGTGGGGAGGGGGCGGGGGAGTACGGCCGCCCTGAGGCCGGCGCCGGTCATGACGGCGGCGGTGTCGCGGGCGAAGTCCTCGGACTTGTGGCGGGCGTCGTAGCCGATGACCACCAGGCCGTCGGTGTGGCCCTGGCTCCTGAGGTACGCGGCGAGGCCCGCCGCGGCGCGGATGACCACGGAGCGGTTCATGCGCATCGGGCCGGCGCCTAGCTCGCCGCGGAGGCCGGCGGTGCCGAACTGGAGGGTGCCGGAGAAGCGTGCGGTGAGCTCTGCGTGGTCCTCGGCGTCGATGAGCTTGGCGAGTTCGGCGCGGGTGTCCGCGTCGGGGTCCTCGGCCAGCCATGCCTTGGCCCGTGCGAGGAGGTCGTCTTGCACGTCGGGTCAGCCTCTCGTGTGTCGGTTGTTCCGTGGGTGGGATGCCTGCGGCGGCCTGTGCGGGTTCGGTGGGGGTGCGCGTAGCGCGGTGCGTTGTGCTGTGGGTCGGGGGCGCGCCGGGGGGTGTCCGTCCTCGGAACGGCGCGGAATCGGTACCTCAGGATGCGTGGTTCGTTGACGCGCCAACCGCTGCGGGCGGACACCCCCCGGCACACCCCCTTCTCGCCGTACGCGGCTCTCCGCCGTCCCAGCTGCCCGGCCTCGCTCCCGTCACCGCGGGCACATGTGCCGCCTGGGGCGGCACGGGTGGGCGCGGGCGGCACCCGGCAGGCGCCGGGTCGCGTCACCCACCCCCGGCGCCCACACCCACGCCGGGAGTACGTGAACGCCGGGGCGCGGGGCTGCCCCCGGCGTCGGGTTACAGCCGGCCCAGGACCTGGGTCAGGAGCGCGCCCATCCGGGTGGCGGAGTCGCGGCCTGCCTGGAGGACCTCCTCGTGGTTGAGGGGCTCGCCCGTCATGCCCGCGGCGAGGTTGGTCACCAGGGAGATGCCCAGGACCTCCGCGCCGGCCTCGCGGGCCGCGATCGCCTCCAGGACCGTCGACATGCCCACCAGGTCGGCCCCGATGACGCGGGCCATGCGGATCTCGGCCGGGGTCTCGTAGTGCGGGCCGGGGAACTGGGCGTAGACGCCCTCCTCCAGCGTGGGGTCGACCTCCTTGCACAGGGCCCGCAGGCGGGGGGAGTAGAGGTCGGTGAGGTCGACGAAATTGGCGCCGATGATGGGGGAGGTGGCCGTGAGGTTGATGTGGTCGCTGATCAGGACCGGCTGGCCGGGGCGCATGCCCTCGCGCAGGCCGCCGCAGCCGTTGGTCAGGATGATCGTCTTGGCGCCGGCCGCCACCGCGGTGCGGACGCCGTGGGAGACGGCGGCGACGCCGTGGCCCTCGTAGTAGTGGGTGCGGCCCAGGAAGACCAGTGCGCGCTTGTCGCCGATCGAGTACGAGCGGACTTTGCCGCCGTGACCCTCCACCGCGGGCTTGGGGAAGCCCGGCAGGTCGGTGACCTGGAGATCGGCCTCGGGGGCGCCCAGGGCGTCCACGGCCGGTGCCCAGCCGGAGCCCATCACGAGGGCGACGTCGTGGGTCTCGGCGCCGGTGAGTTCGCGCAGGCGGGCCGCGGCGGCGTCGGCGGCGGCGTAGGGGTCGCCCTGGATGTCGTCCGGAAGAAGAGATGCGTTCACGCCGAAGAGGGTATCCGGTTTCCGCCTACGCGCGTAGATGACAGAGGTCACGGGATGGTGATTGTTGGGTTGGAGGATCCGACAGGAAGGCGTCAGCAGGGGCGCTTGCGGAGTTCCATCACGTAGTCGTGGGGGGCGCCGGCCGATTCGGCCGCGTCCGCGACCTCGCCCAGGTAGCGGGCGGAGGGCAGGCCGCCCTCGTAGGCGTTCAGGACGTACGTCCAGGCCTTCTCCTCGCCCTCCAGGGTGTGGACGCGCACCCGGGTGCGGCGGTAGATGTCCAGACCCACGCCCTCCCACCGGTCGAGCGAGTCCTCGTCCATCGGGGCGACGTCGTAGAGCGCCACGAAGACCTGCGAGATCGGGTCCTCGACCAGGGTCGCCAGCGCGCCCTCCCAGCCCATGTGCTCGCCCCCGAAGGTCAGCCGCCACCCGTTCAGCCAGCCGGTCGCGCGCAGCGGCGAGTGGGGAGCGCGGCGGGTCATGAGCCGCGCGTCGAGGTTGCCGGCATAAGCGGCGTAGAGCGACATGGGGGAAGCGTACGACAGGCGTCACGCGCATCACGTTCGTAACGGTGGTGCCCCCGGGCAGCCGCCCGTTGAAGGGTGCGGGACAATGGAGTACGTGACTCGGATCGTGATCATTGGCGGCGGACCCGGCGGATACGAAGCGGCGCTGGTGGCCGCGCAACTCGGCGCGGAGGTGACCGTCGTCGACTGCGACGGTCTGGGCGGGGCGTCGGTGCTGACCGACTGCGTGCCGTCCAAGACCCTCATCGCCACGGCCGAGGTGATGACCACCTTCGACTCCTCCTACGAGGAGCTGGGGATCATCGTCGCCGACGACACCCCGCCCATGGAGCAGGCCGCCCGGGTCGTGGGCGTCGACCTCGGGAAGGTCAACCGACGGGTCAAGCGGCTCGCGCTCGCCCAGTCGCACGACATCACCGCCTCCGTGACGCGGGCCGGCGCGCGGGTCATGCGGGGGCGTGGGCGGCTGGAGGGCATGCAGGCGCTCGACGGGTCCCGGAAGGTGATCGTGCGCGCCGCCGACGGGAGCGAGGAGACGCTCACCGCGGACGCCGTGCTGATCGCCACCGGCGGGCACCCGCGCGAGCTGCCGGACGCGCGGCCCGACGGGGAGCGCATCCTGAACTGGACCCAGGTGTACGACCTGGACGAGTTGCCGGAAGAGCTGATCGTCGTCGGGTCCGGTGTCACCGGTGCCGAGTTCGCCGGCGCCTACCAGGCGCTCGGGTCGCGGGTCACCCTCGTGTCGTCGCGGGACCGGGTGCTGCCCGGTGAGGACCCCGACGCCGCCGCCGTGCTCGAGGACGTCTTCCGGCGGCGCGGCATGAACGTCATGTCGCGGTCCCGGGCCCAGTCCGCCAAACGGGTGGGGGACCGGGTGGAGGTCACGCTCGCCGACGGACGGGTCATCACCGGGTCGCACTGTCTGGTGGCCGTCGGCGCCATCCCCAACACCGACGGGATGGGTCTCGAGGAGGCCGGGGTCAAGCTCAAGGACTCCGGGCACATCCGCACCGACCGCGTGTCGCGCACCTCGGCCCCCGGTGTGTACGCCGCCGGTGACGTCACCGGTGTCTTCGCGCTGGCTTCGGTGGCGGCGATGCAGGGGCGCATCGCCATGTACCACTTCCTCGGGGACGCGGTCACCCCGCTGAACCTCAAGACCGTCTCCGCCAACGTCTTCACCGACCCCGAGATCGCCACCGTCGGCTACTCCCAGGCCGACGTCGACGCCGGCAAGATCGACGCCCGTGTGGTGAAGCTGCCGCTGCTGCGCAACCCGCGCGCCAAGATGCAGGGCATCCGGGACGGCTTCGTCAAGATCTTCTGCCGGCCCGGCACCGAGATCGTGGTCGGCGGGGTCGTGGTGGCGCCGCGTGCCTCGGAGCTCATTCACCCGATCTCGATCGCCGTCGACAACAACCTGACGGTCGAGCAGATCGCCAACGCCTTCACCGTGTACCCGTCGCTCTCGGGCTCGATCGCGGAGGTCGCCCGGCAGTTGCACACGCGCAAGGCGGGCGGCGAAGGCTAGCGGCCGGGGCGCGGCTGGAATCGACTCCCCGCTGGTCACGGGGAGTTGTGGCGCTTGCGGGTGGCATAGGCGGGCAGAGTAGGCGCTTATACCACTTCTGGTACTGCCCTGCGAACAACTTCTGTTATTCGGCGCATACTGCTGAAAGCAGACGGTCGTTGGGGTTACTGTCAGTTTCGTGTTCGCTGCAGAACGTCGCCAATTGATCCTCGAAATGGTGCGCGCGAACGGGGCCGTGTCGCTCCGTGAGCTCGCCCGCGTCGTCCAGACCTCCGAAGTGACCGTACGGCGGGACGTGCGCGCACTGGAGGCAGAAGGACTCCTCGACCGCCGGCACGGCGGTGCGGTACTGCCGGGCGGGTTCACGCGAGAGTCCGGCTTCCCGCAGAAGTCCCATCTCGCGACCGCCGAGAAGACGGCCATCGCCGATCTCGCCGCGGGCTTCGTCGAAGAGGGCGAGGCCATCGTGGTGGGTGCCGGGACGACCACGCAGGAGCTGGCCCGCCGGCTCGCGCGGGTGCCCGGGCTGACCGTCGTCACCAACTCGCTGCTGGTGGCCCAGGCCCTCGCGCATGCCAACCGGGTCGAGGTCGTGATGACCGGCGGCACGCTCCGCGGGTCCAACTACGCCCTGGTCGGGTCGGGTGCCGAGCAGTCCCTGCAAGGGCTGCGGGTGTCCAAGGCCTTTCTGTCCGGGAGCGGGCTGACCGCCGAGCGGGGGCTGTCCACGTCCAACATGCTGTCGGCGTCCGTCGACCGCGCGCTGGTGCAGGCCGCCGCCGAGGTCGTCGTCCTCGCCGACCACTCCAAACTGGGCACGGACACCATGTTCCAGACCGTGCCCACCGACCTCATCACCCGCCTGGTCACCGACGAGGCGCCGGCCCACGACGACCGTGCCGCCACCGAGTTGCAGGCCCTTGCCGACCAAGGGGTGCAGATCGCCGTGGCGGGGGCGTCCGGCGGTGCGGCGTCCGGCCCGGGGGGCACCGGGGCCCCGGGGGGTGATGCCGTCCCGGCGCGTCAGCAGCGCCGCGACGTGCCGCTTCCGGGGCCGCGCCGACAGGTTCCGGGCGCGGCGGCGGGGCTGCGCTCGGCGACCGCCCTGGGTGAACAGCCGGCCGGGCCGGAGCGGGCGCGCGTCGCCGACATGCGCCGACGCTAGCCGTCGTACGGTCCCGGCGGCGGTCGTACCGCCCCGGCAGCCGTCGTAGGTCCCGGTCGCGCCCCCGAGAACGGCGGGGGCGCCCGGCGGGACCGTTGGTTCGGTCCGCCGGGCGCCCCGGATGCTTGCCGCGGGTGCCTCAGTCCTTGATCTCGCAGATCGCCGCGCCGGAGGTCACGGAGGCTCCGATCTCGGCGCCCAGGCCCTTGATGGTGCCGGACTTGTGGGCGTTGAGGGGCTGCTCCATCTTCATCGCCTCGAGAACGACGATCAGGTCGCCCTCCTGGACCTCCTGGCCCTCCTCGACGGCGATCTTGACGATGGTGCCCTGCATCGGCGAGGCGAGGGTGTCGCCGGAGGCCGCGGGGCCGGACTTCTTCGCCGCGCGGCGCTTGGGCCGGGCGCCGGCCGCCAGTCCGGTGCGGGCCAGGGACATGCCCAGGCTGGAGGGCAGGGAGACCTCCAGGCGCTTGCCGCCGACCTCGACGACGACCGTCTCGCGGCCCGACTCCTCGTCCGCCTCGGTGTCGGCGGGCGCGTTGAAGGGCTTGATGTCGTTGACGAACTCCGTCTCGATCCACCGGGTGTGGACCGTGAAGGGGTCGCTGGAGCCGGTCAGCTCCGGTGCGAACGCCGCGTCACGCACGACCGTGCGGTGGAACGGGATGGCCGTGGCCATGCCCTCCACGGTGAACTCGTCCAGGGCGCGGGCGGCGCGCTGGAGGGCCTCCTTGCGGGTACGGCCGGTGACGATCAGCTTGGCCAGCAGGGAGTCCCACGCCGGGCCGATCACGCTGCCGGACTCGACGCCGGCGTCGAGGCGGACACCGGGGCCGGTGGGCGCGTCGAAGAGGGTGACGGTGCCGGGGGCGGGCAGGAAGCCGCGGCCCGGGTCCTCTCCGTTGATGCGGAACTCGAAGGAGTGGCCGCGCAGCTCCGGGTCGTCGTAGCCGAGCTTCTCGCCGTCGGCGATGCGGAACATCTCGCGGACCAGGTCGATGCCGGCGACCTCCTCGGTGACCGGGTGCTCGACCTGGAGGCGGGTGTTGACCTCCAGGAAGGAGATCGTGCCGTCCATGCCGACGAGGAACTCCACGGTCCCGGCGCCGACGTAGCCGGCCTCCTTCAGGATCGCCTTGGAGGACGAGTACAGCTCGTCCATCTGCGCCTGCGACAGGAACGGGGCGGGGGCTTCCTCGACCAGCTTCTGGTGGCGGCGCTGTAGCGAGCAGTCACGGGTGGAGACGACGACCACGTTGCCGTGCTGGTCGGCCAGGCACTGGGTCTCCACGTGGCGGGGCTTGTCGAGGTAGCGCTCGACGAAGCACTCGCCGCGGCCGAACGCGGCCACCGCCTCACGGACGGCGGACTCGTACAGCTCGGGGACCTCGTCCAGGGTGCGGGCGACCTTCAGGCCGCGTCCGCCGCCGCCGAAGGCCGCCTTGATCGCGATCGGCAGGCCGTGCTCCTCGGCGAACGCGACGACCTCGTCCGCGCCGGAGACCGGGTCGGGGGTGCCCGCGACCAGCGGGGCGCCCGCGCGCTGCGCGATGTGCCGGGCCGCGACCTTGTCGCCCAGGTCACGGATGGCGTGCGGGGGCGGTCCGATCCAGATCAGATCCGCGTCCAGGACCGCCTGGGCGAACTCGGCGTTCTCGGAAAGGAATCCGTAGCCGGGGTGGATGGCGTCCGCGCCCGACTCCCGCGCGGCCTTGAGGACCTTGTCGATGTCCAGATAGCTGGTGCCGGGGGTGTCACCACCCAGGGCGAACGCCTCATCAGCGGCACGGACGTGCAGAGCGTCCCGGTCCGGGTCCGCGTAGACGGCCACGCTCGCGATCCCCGCGTCCCGGCAGGCCCGGGCCACACGGACAGCGATTTCGCCACGATTGGCGATGAGCACCTTGCGCACGATTGAGGCTCCCTCCTTGAAACAAGCCGATTTTAGGGACTGCCGACACGGCACTTCGACCCGTCCCCAATGGTGAGCTTGCCCACACGGAGCGTGATTCGAGGCTCGCCCGACCCGCGAAAGCCCTTGTAGTACCGCGCTACGCAGGACTCATGGGGGAAACCCTAGCTCTCCCATGTGGTCAAGGTCTCTGTAAGGGCGTGCTGCGGGCCACTCCGTTTCTTTGTGGAGTCCCTACTAATGGCCCAATGATTCTTTGCTCGCGGCAGACCCCTTGTCGCGAGGTTTACCCGTTAGTAGCGTTCTGGTGTCTCGAACGTACTTGGGGTAACAGCTGTCCCGTGCGGCAGCGGTCGAAAGTGGGTGGGGACCGGTGTCAGTACGCAGGCCGGTGGCGTGGACCGTGACGATCGTGCTCTTCCTGGAGGCGGTCGGCGTCGCGGCGCTGAACTGGTTCCTGGGGATCGTGGTCGACCGGCAGGACATGTCCCTGGCCGGTCTCGATCCGGACGCGATGTCCGTGTCGTCGAAGATCGGCGGAGTGGTCTTCGGGCTCTACTTCGCACTGTGCGGGCTGGTCGCCCTGCTGGTGGCGCTCCGCGACCGCGCGCCGGCCGGGCTCGGCAGGGTCCTGCTGATCAGCGCGGCCGTGGTGCACGGGCTGCTCGGGGCCTTCACCTGGGGACTGGTGGGCCCCGGCGCCTTCGTCTTCATGATCGTCGTACTCGGTCTCATCGTGCTGCTGCTGATGACCTACGACGCCCACGAGCGGCCCGCGCCCGCGGCGCGCCCCGAGGACGGCGCGGGCGACGACGGTACGCCGGTCAGCCCGCCGCCGGCGCCCACAACTCCGTGATGCCGGTGCCCAGCTCGGCGAGCAGCCGCCGCAGCAGGGGCAGGCTGAGGCCGATCACGTTGCCGTGGTCCCCGTCGATGCCGTCGATGAACGGGGCCGAGCGGCCGTCCAGGGTGAACGCCCCGGCGACGTACAGCGGCTCTCCGGAGGCCACGTAGGCCGCGATCTCCTCGTCGGTCGGCTCGCCGAAGCGGACGACGGTGGATGCGGTGGCCGAGACGTGGCGGCCGGACGCGGTGTCCCAGACGCAGTGGCCGGTCTGAAGGGTGCCCGCCCGGCCGCGCATCGCCTTCCAGCGGGCGGTCGCCTCCTCGGCGTCCGCCGGCTTGCCGAGGGCTTGGCCGTCCAGGTCGAGCACCGAGTCGCAGCCGATCACCAGGGCACCGTGCACCTCGGGCTTGGCGGCCACGACGGAGGCCTTGGCCTCGGCCAGGGCGAGGGCCAGTTCGGCGGGGGTGGGAGCGGTGACGGCGTCCTCGTCGACCCCGCTCACGAGCACCTCGGGGGCCAGGCCGGCCTGGCGGAGCAGACCCAGCCGGGCCGGGGACTGGGAGGCGAGGACGAGTCGCCTGCGGCGCTGAGCAGTCATGCGGTCAGGTTAGCCACAAGGGTGGGGCCGGTTCATCCCAGCCCGAGCACGATCATCGCCAGCACCATGGCCATGGCCAGGAGAACGCTCAGCCGTCGCAGCATGTGCTGCATGGCGCGGAGTTCTTCGGGCGGCTCGTTCTTGGGGTCGGACCACAGCATGGCACCAGCGTGCGGCTTCGGGAGGGGGCGGCGCTTGAGTACGGGTACCTAGATCGGGGCGCGGGGTTCCGCTGCCGTGCGCGGTTCCTCGCGCCCCTGGGCGTTGGCCCTCAGGCCGGCCAGTAGGTGCGGCCCCATGTCGCCGGGCCCGGCTGGGGCAGCCGGTGGGCGGCGATGCGGGCGGGGTCGGACCACGCGTCCCTGCTGCGTGGCGTGCCCGTGGGCTCGGATTCCGCCGCCGCCGCGCGGGCCCTGACCACCGTCAGGGCCGCGGCCAGTTCCTCCGGGGTCGGGTTGCCCCGTACGACCTTGATCACAGCGGCTCCTTAGAGGGGGATGTTGCCGTGCTTCTTCGGGGGGAGGGATTCGCGCTTGGTGCGCAGTTGGCGCAGGCCGCGGACGATGTGGCGGCGGGTGTCGGACGGCATGATCACCGCGTCGACGTAGCCGCGTTCGGCCGCCGTGTAGGGGTTGAGGAGGGCGTCCTCGTACTCCTGGATCAGGCGGGCGCGGGTGGCCTCGGCGTCGTCACCGGCCTCGGCGATCGTGCGGCGGTGCAGGATGTTGACCGCGCCCTGGGCGCCCATGACGGCGATCTGGGCGGTCGGCCAGGCCAGGTTGAGGTCGGCGCCCAGGTGCTTGGAGCCCATGACGTCGTAGGCGCCGCCGAAGGCCTTGCGGGTGATGACCGTGATGAGGGGGACGGTGGCCTCGGCGTAGGCGTAGATCAGCTTGGCGCCGCGGCGGATGATGCCGTCGTGCTCCTGGTCGACGCCGGGCAGGAAGCCGGGGACGTCCACGAAGGTGATCACGGGGACGTTGAAGGCGTCGCAGGTGCGGACGAAGCGGGCCGCCTTCTCGGACGCGGTGATGTCCAGGCAGCCGGCGAACTGCATCGGCTGGTTGGCGACGATGCCGACCGGGCGGCCCTCGACCCGGCCGAAGCCGGTCAGGATGTTCGGCGCGAACAGGGCCTGGGTCTCGAAGAACTCCGCGTCGTCGAGGACGTGCTCGATGACCGTGTGCATGTCGTACGGCTGGTTCGCCGAGTCCGGGACGATCACGTCCAGCTCTGCGTCCTCGTCCGTGACCGCGAGGTCGGCCTCCTCCGGGAAGGCGGGCGGCTCGGAGAGGTTGTTGGACGGCAGGTACGACAGCAGCTGCTTGACGTACTCGATGGCGTCCTTCTCGTCGCCCGCCATGTGGTGCGCCACGCCCGAGGTGGAGTTGTGGGTGCGGGCGCCGCCCAGCTCCTCGAAGCCGACGTCCTCGCCGGTGACGGTCTTGATGACGTCGGGTCCGGTGATGAACATGTGCGAGGTCTGGTCGACCATGACCGTGAAGTCGGTGATCGCCGGGGAGTAGACCGCGCCGCCGGCACAGGGGCCCACGACCAGGCTGATCTGCGGGATGACGCCGGAGGCGTGGGTGTTGCGACGGAAGATCTCACCGTAGGCGCCGAGGGAGGCGACGCCCTCCTGGATGCGGGCGCCGCCGGAGTCGTTGATGCCGATGACCGGGCAGCCGGTCTTCAGCGCGAAGTCCATGACCTTGACGATCTTCTGGCCGTAGACCTCGCCCAGGGCGCCGCCGAAGACGGTGAAGTCCTGGGAGAACACGGCGACGGGGCGGCCGTCGACGGTGCCGTAGCCGGTGACGACGCCGTCGCCGTAGGGGCGGTTGGCGTCCAGGCCGAAGTTGGTGGAGCGGTGCCGGGCGAACTCGTCCAGCTCGACGAAGGAGCCCTCGTCGAGCAGGAGCTCGATACGCTCACGGGCCGTCAGCTTGCCCTTGGCGTGCTGCTTCTCCACGGCACGTGAGGAACCGGCGTGCGTCGCCTCCTCGATACGGCGTGTCAGATCCGCGAGCTTGCCCGCGGTCGTGTGGATGTCGGGCTGCTGCTCTTCCGGCTCGGACATCGGGATGCGGCTCCCTGCCTGCTCAAAAGGGGGGACGGTTACTCGTTCGTAGAGTAGTAGGGGGTCTTCCGTTCGGCAGTGCGGTCTTTCCCACACCTAGGGTGGGTTGCATGACGCCGCGCGATGCCTCTGGCTCCCCGAACAACCGCTGGTCCGACCTGGACCGGCCGCCCCTCAACGCCACGGCGCTGCGCCGGGCGCTGGTGCGGCAGGGAGGGCTGTGGCGGCAGGTGGACGTGGTGCAGCGGACCGGCTCCACCAACTCCGACCTCGTGGCCCGCGCCGCCGCCGAGGAGCTGGGGGAGGGGGCCGTCCTGGTCGCCGAGGAGCAGACCGCCGCCCGGGGCCGCCTGGACCGGCAGTGGACGGCACCGCCCCGCTCCGGGCTCTTCTTCTCCGTGCTGCTGCGCCCCACCGAGGTGCCGGTGGCCCGCTGGGGCTGGCTGCCGCTGCTGACCGGCGTGGCGGTGGCGACCGGGCTCTCCCGCGTGGCGGGCGTCGACACGGCGCTGAAGTGGCCCAACGACCTGCTGGTGACCGTCGGCGACGAGGAGCGCAAGGCCGGCGGCATCCTCGCCGAGCGGGCCGGCGACGGGGTCGTCGTCGGCGTCGGCGTCAACGTCACTCTCCGGGCCGACGAGCTGCCGGTCCCGCAGGCCGGCTCACTGACGCTGGCCGGCGCCGCGAACACCGACCGGGACCCGCTGCTGCGGGGCGTCCTGCGGTCGCTGGAGGACTGGTACGGGCGGTGGCGGTCGTCGGAGGGCGACCCGGTGGCCTGCGGACTCCAGGAGACGTACGCGGCGGGCTGCGCGACGCTCGGACGCGTGGTCCGGGCCGAGCTGCCGGGTGACCGGTCACTGGTCGGGGAGGCGGTGGCCGTGGACGGCGACGGCCGGCTGGTACTGGCCACGGGCGCGGGGGTGCAGGAGCCGGTGGGGGCGGGGGACATCGTGCATCTGCGGTTGGCGTGAGCGGGGCGTGCATGGCCGGTGCGGGTTCGGGCCTTCGCCGCGCGGGAGCGTGGTGGCTGCGGGGCGAGGGCCGGGGGCGTGGGAGCCCGTGACGGCGGGGGACCGCGTGCGGCCGCGGGTGGCGCGGGTGCGGTTCGGGGCGCAGGCTCGGGCGGGCAGGGTTCGGTGCGGGCTCCGCCCGTGGTGGTACGGAGAGAGAGCGGCGGGGCGTGCGCCGCGTGGGAGAGCGGTGGCGTCCGTGCGGGATGCGGGGCGGGCTCGGAGTGCGGCCGCACGGCAGTGAGCTGGGGCACACCTGACGTAAAGTTGTGGCCGGTCGATATCTGACCGCGGCAGATCGGAAGGGCAGCAGGCTTGAGCGTCGACGACACGGGCTCCGGCGCGGACGGGGACGGCCGGGTGGACCCCGAGCCCGCCCCGGACTCCGCCGACTCCGGCGAGGACCCGCTCGCGCTGCGCCTCGAAGGGCTCATCCTGGGCGCCGAGCGCCGCTACACCCCCTTCCAGGCCGCCCGTAGCGCGGGCGTCTCCATGGAGCTGGCGTCCCGTTTCTGGCGGGCCATGGGCTTCGCGGACATAGGCCAGGCCAGGGCGCTCACCGAGGCCGACGTCCTCGCCCTGCGGCGGCTGGCCGGTCTGGTGGAGGCGGGCCTGCTCAGCGAGGCGATGGCCGTGCAGGTGGCCCGGTCCACCGGGCAGACCACCGCCCGGTTGGCCGAGTGGCAGATCGACTCCTTCCTGGAGGGCCTGACCGAGCCCCCCGAGCCCGGGATGACGCGCACCGAGGTGACGTACCCGATCGTCGAGCTGCTCCTGCCCGAGCTTCAGGAGTTCCTCGTCTACGTCTGGCGCCGCCAGCTCGCCGCGTCGGCGGGCCGGGTCGTGCAGGCCGCCGACGACGAGGAGATGGTGGACCGGCGGCTCGCGGTCGGCTTCGCCGACCTGGTCGGCTTCACCCGGCTGACCCGCCGGATGGAGGAGGAGGAACTCGGCGAGCTGGTCGAGGCCTTCGAGACCACCGCGGCCGACCTGGTCGCCGCGCGCGGCGGGCGGCTGATCAAGACCCTCGGCGACGAGGTGCTCTACGCCGCCGACGACGCCGGAACGGCCGCCGAGATCGCGCTGCTCCTCGTCGAGACGATGGCGAACGACGAGACCATGCCGGAACTGCGCGTCGGCATCGCCTTCGGCACGGTCACCACCCGGATGGGCGATGTCTTCGGTTCGACCGTGAACCTGGCCTCCCGGCTGACCTCGATAGCTCCCCGTGACGCCGTCCTCGTCGACGCCGCGCTCGCGGAGGAGCTGATCCGCACGCAGGACGCGCCGGCCTCGGAGGCGGTCGCGGCCGAGGAGGCCGCCGCCGCGGAGAAGGCGGGCGAGGAGCCGCCGTCGTACCGCTTCGCGCTCCAGCCGATGTGGCAGCGTCCGGTGCGCGGTCTCGGCGTGGTCGAGCCCTGGCTGCTCACCCGCCGGGGCGACGACGGCGACGAGGGTTAGGGCCGGACGGGCCCTGCGGGCCGAGGGGACGTCCCGGCGGCCGTCAGTCGCCGCCGCGCAGGTCCACGCAGAGGCCGATGACCGGCACGCACAGCCCTGGATCGTGGGGTTCCGGGCCGGGTGCCGGGGGTGTGCCGCGGCTCGGTGGCGGCGTCGGTGCGGGGCGCGGGGCGTCGGAGTGCGGGGGCCGAGGGGCGTGGGTGGAGCCCGGCGGCCGTGGCGTCTGCGGCGCGGCCGTGGCGCCGGCGTCGGCGCGGTCTTCGGGCGGGTTCGGAGCGTCGGGGACGGTCGTCGTACCGGAGGACGAGGACGAGGATGAGGTCGCGGGGTGCGGCGTGGACGGGGCCGGTATCGGTCCGCCCGCCGGGGAGCCGCTCAGGCCGCCCATGGCGGACGTCGCCGAGGGGCTCACGTCGGACGGACCGGCGGTGCGCGCGGCGCCGGGCGTCGTCCCCGCCCGGTCCGTCGCGGTCTCCCCGCCCCCGCCCGGGCCCACGCGCGGCGCGGCCTCGGCGCCGTAGCCACCCGCGTCGCCGCCCGGCCCGGGCAGCAGGCGTACGAGGCTCAGGGCGCCGGCCGCGAACGCCAGGCCGCCCGCGGCCAGCAGCACCTTGCGGGGCCGTGGCCGGCGGTGTCGGCCCCGGCGGCCCCAGGGGTGCGCCCGTCCTGTCGGTGTGCCGGTCGTCGTCATGATCCCTCCCCGGTGCCACGGACCCCCGCCGCGCCGTGGCGGGGCGACGCTACGGGGTACCGGCGGTCCCGGTACGACGGTCGGCCGGATGTCACTCGAACGGGTGGACGGCGTGACGTGGGGGCGGGGCGGGTCCGGCCTTCCGTCGCGCGGGCATGCCTGCGATGATCGGACGGTCGGCTGTTAACACGCGTTAACCGGAGGGTGTCATGAGCGAGGAGCGGTTCGGAGATTTCGTCCTGGTGCGGCGGCACGGGGACGGGCATGTCGCGGAACTCGCGCTCGACCGGCCGAAGGCCATGAACGCCGTCTCGACCGCGATGGCCCGCTCCGTCGCCGAGGCGTGCGCGGCGCTCGCCGAGGACCCCGGCGTGCGGGCGGTGGTGCTGACCTCGACCCACGAGCGGGCGTTCTGCGTCGGCGCCGACCTGAAGGAGCGCAACTCCTTCTCCGACGCCGACCTGCTGCGCCAGCGCCCGGTGACGCGGGGCGCGTACACCTCGGTGCTGGAGCTGCCGGTGCCGACGATCGCGGCCGTGCACGGCTTCGCGCTGGGCGGCGGCTTCGAGCTGGCGCTCTCCTGCGACGTGATCGTGGCCGACCCCACGGCGGTCGTGGGACTGCCCGAGGTGTCCGTCGGGGTGATCCCGGGCGGCGGCGGTACCCAGCTGCTGCCGCGCCGGGTGGGGGCGGCACGCGCCGCCGAGCTGGTGTTCACGGCGCGGCGGGTGGAGGCCGCGGAGGCGCGCGAGCTGGGGCTGGTGGACCAGCTGGTGGACGAGGGGCGGGACCGGGAGGAGGCGCTGGAGCTGGCGTCCCGGATGGCCGCGAACTCGCCCGTGGGTCTGCGGGCGGCCAAGCGGGCGCTGCGGCTCGGACACGGACTGGACCTGCGGGCGGGGCTCGAGGTCGAGGACGCGGCGTGGCGCGCGGTGGCGTTCTCGGGTGACCGCGCGGAGGGAGTGGCGGCGTTCAACGAGAAGCGGGCGCCGCGGTGGCCGGGGGAGTAGCGGGCGGGTCGCGTACGCCCCGTTCGCCCTGCTTAAGTCACATTTCGGGCTGAATCTCCTTAGCCTGGAGTGATGGGCGAGGACAGACGGCTGGCGGCGGTGGTGGCACTGGCGCAGGGCATGGCCGCCGCGCACAGCTCGCGCGAGGCGTGGCGGGCGGCGGCGGCCGGTGCGTGTCTGGCGCTGGGCGGCAGCTTCGCCGCGCTGTCCGTGTGGGAGCGGGAGCTGGGGCGGCTGCGGGTCCTGGTGAACGTGGGCAGGCGGGCCGAGGACGAGGAGGAGTTCCCGGAGGACGAGTCCTACCCGGTGCACCAGTTCGCGGAGATCACCGAATTCCTGCACGAGCGCTGGGCCGGCGGCGGTGAGCCCGACGCCTGGGTGGAGACGGCCGAGGGGCCCGCCGCCGGGCGGCCGGGGTACGTCCATCAGCGCGTCGCCGCGCTGCGCCGCCGGGGGCGCGGCTGCTGCGTCGTCGCCCCGATCGTGCTGCACGGCCGCGCCTGGGGCGAGCTGTACGTGGCCCGCCCCGTGGGGGACCCGGTCTTCGCCCGGCCCGACGCCGACTTCGCCACCGTGCTGGCCTCGGTCGTGGCGGCCGGGATCGCGCAGGCCGAGCGCCTCGAGGAGGTCCGGCGCCTCGCGTACACCGACGCGCTCACCGGGCTGGCCAACCGCCGCGCCGTGGACGCGGCGCTGGACGAGGCCGTCGAGCGGCACCGCAGGGACGACGTGGTCGTCAGCCTCGTCGTCTGCGACCTGAACGGCCTCAAGCGGGTGAACGACACGCACGGGCACGCCGTCGGCGACCGGCTCCTGGAGCGGTTCGGGTCGGTGCTGTCGCTGTGCGGGGCGATGCTGCCGGGGGCGCTGGCCGCGCGGCTGGGCGGGGACGAGTTCTGCCTGCTCGCGGTCGGGCCGTCCGCCGACGAGGTGGTCAAGGCCGCCGAGGAGCTGTGCCGCCGGGCGGCCGAGCTGGAGCTGGGCGACGGCGTGGCCTGCGGGGTCGCGTCCACGGAGGACGAGGTCGGGCCGGTGCGCTCCGCCCGCCGGCTGTTCCGGCTCGCCGACGCCGCCCAGTACCGCGCCAAGGCCGAGCGGTCGGCGGGGCCGGTCGTCGCGGGCCGCGAGGGACCGGACGACCCCGTCGTACGGCTCGCCGACGAGCCGTCCCGGGAGGAGGGCGGGGAGCGCCGGCGCTTCCGGGGGCGGCACTCGCCGTAGGGCCGGGTCCGGCGGGGGGAGTCGGTAAGGGGTGCGGCCGGTAAGGGGTGAAACCGCTGCCCGATGGTGACGCATCCCCTCGTGACATCAAGGAATTCACTGCGTACGCTCCTGAATATGGATATGCACACTGTGGTGGTGGGGACGTCCGGGGTGACCGCGTCCGACGTTCTCGCCGTGGCGCGCGCCGGCGCCCGGGTCGAGCTCTCCGACGAGGCGGTGGCCGCCCTGGCCGCGGCCCGCGACATCGTCGACGCGCTGGCCGCCAAGCCGGAACCCGTCTACGGGGTGAGCACCGGCTTCGGCGCCCTGGCGACCCGGCACATCAGCCCGGAACTGCGGGCGCAGCTCCAGCGCAACATCGTCCGCTCGCACGCCGCCGGGATGGGCCCGTGGGTGGAGCGCGAGGTGGTCCGCGCGCTGATGTTCCTGCGGCTGAAGACCGTCTGCTCCGGCCGGACCGGCGTCCGCCCCGAGGTGGCGCGGACCATGGCAGACGTGCTGAACGCCGGGATCACCCCGGTCGTGCACGAGTACGGCTCCCTGGGCTGCTCCGGCGACCTCGCCCCGCTGTCGCACTGCGCGCTGACCCTGATGGGCGAGGGGGACGCCGAGGGCCCCGACGGCACCGTGCGCCCGGCCGGTGAGCTGCTCGCCGAGCACGGGATCACGCCGGTCGAGCTGCGCGAGAAGGAGGGCCTCGCCCTCCTCAACGGCACCGACGGCATGCTCGGCATGCTGGTCATGGCCCTCGCCGACCTCGACACCCTCTACAAGTCCGCCGACGTCACCGCCGCGCTGACCATGGAGGCCCTGCTCGGCACCGACAAGGTGCTCGCCCCCGAACTGCACGCCATCCGCCCGCACCCCGGGCAGGCCGCCAGCGCCGCCAACATGCTCGCCGTGCTCGACGGCTCCGGCCTGACCGGCCACCACCAGGACGACGCCCCCCGCGTCCAGGACGCCTACTCGGTGCGGTGCGCCCCGCAGGTCGCCGGCGCCGGACGAGACACCATGACCCACGCGGCGCTGGTCGCCGAGCGCGAGCTGGCGGCCGCCGTGGACAACCCCGTGGTGCTGCCCGACGGACGGGTGGAGTCCAACGGCAACTTCCACGGCGCCCCGGTCGCCTACGTCCTGGACTTCCTCGCCGTGGCCGTCGCCGACCTCGGGTCCATCGCCGAGCGGCGCACCGACCGGCTGCTCGACAAGAACCGCAGCCACGGCCTGCCGCCCTTCCTCGCCGACGACGCGGGCGTCGACTCCGGGCTGATGATCGCCCAGTACACGCAGGCGGCCCTGGTCGGCGAGTTGAAGCGGCTCGCCGTACCGGCCTCGGCGGACTCGATCCCGTCATCCGCGATGCAGGAGGACCACGTCTCCATGGGCTGGTCGGCGGCGCGCAAGCTGCGCACGGCCGTCGACAACCTGGCCCGCGTGATCGCCGTCGAGCTGTACGCCGCCACCCGCGCGATCCAGCTCCGCGAGGGCCTCACCCCGGCCCCGGCCTCGCGGGCCGTCATCGACGCCGTACGGGCCGCGGGCGTGCAGGGTCCGGGACCCGACCGGTACTTGTCACCGGACCTGGCCGCGGCGGACGCCTTCGTGCGGGCCGGGCACCTGGTCGCGGCGGCGGAGACGGTCACCGGACCGCTGCGCTGACGCCGACGCGCGAGGGGCCCCGTCCGCGGACGGGGCCCCTCGCGCGTGCCCGGCGGCGCCGGAACCTCTCAGAACTCGAGGCGTTCCCGGCGTACCGAGTACCCGACGAAGCCGGCGCCGAGCCCGAGGCACAGGGCGCCGCCGATGACGTACGGCGTGCTGTCGAAGCTGCCGGTGTCGGCCAGGCGGGTGGTGCCCCCGTCGGTGGCCGTGGTGGCCGCCGTGTCCGTGGACGCGGCTCTGGCCTGTGCGGTGACCTGCGGAGACGGGGTCGCGGCCGCGGACTCGAACGCGGGTGTCTCGGGTGTCGCGTTCGCCGACGGGACGAACCACAGGGCGCACAGGAGGCCCCCCGCGGCGGCGGCGGTCAGCAACGGACGGCGAGCGGATGACACGGAATATCGATCCCCTTGTGGCGCTGGCGAATTGGCCGTGTGGGCAGATGTTAGTGAAAGGCGCGGGTCACAGGAAAGTCACGGGAGCGGTCGGCCTTACGCTCCGGACATGACCACTCCAGAGACATCCCGGTTCGTCCGTATTCGCGTCGAGCTTGTCGTCGAGATCGACGACGAGGAGGCCCTCACCGGGGCCGCGCTGCAGAGCCTCGCCGACGACGCGGACCTGCCGGACGCGGAACGCGCCCAGTCCGAGCGTGCTGTGACGGAGGACACCGCCGAGGCCCTGGCCCATCTCGTCGACCCGTTCGACCTGGTCGGCGGGGTGCCGGGGGTCGAGCTCCAGCAGGCCTCCTGGAGCAGTGAGCAGATCGACTACGACCCCGACTCGCCCGAGTGGGACCTGCACGAGGATGATGACGACGAGAACGACCCGGAGGACGACGAACTGAGGGTCGGCTGACGCCGCGTGGGGAAATTCGTGACCCCGGGTGGCAACCACCACCCGGGGTTTCGTCGTCTCACGGTGCGCACTGACCGACCCCGTACCCCCGCCCTGGTGGGTAAACGTGGCGTGACCCACACCCGCGAGCGATGTGGAACGGGACGAACCGGTCGTAGCGTTGAAAGTTATTGACGGGGTATCTCGGGGTTTCGGGAATCGGCAACGATGGAGAAGCGTGTGATGACGGACGGTAAGCGGCGCAAGGGCCTGGCGGCCGCGTCCGCACTGCTCGGCGGTGTGCTGGTGCTCTCTGCATGTTCCAGCGGCGACGCCGACACCTCCGGTGGGGACGGGAAGACCTCGCAGGCCGAGGTGGACGAGGCGGCGGCCAAGAAGACGTCCGAGGCCCAGATCAAGATCACGCCGAAGGGCGGCTCGGACAGCGCCTCCATCAACAACGGCACCGGCGTCACCGTGAGCAAGGGCACGCTCACGGAGGTGAAGATGACCGCCTCCGACGGCACCGCCGTCGAGGGTGAGATATCCGCCGACAAGACCAGCTGGAAGCCCAGCGGTCAGCTGGAGCGGGCCACCAAGTACCAGATCACGGCGACCGCCGAGGACTCCGACGGCCGCGCCGCCCACGAGAACGCGTCGTTCACCACGGTCTCCCCGGAGAACAGCTTCATCGGCACCTTCACGCCGGACGACGGCAAGACCGTCGGCGTCGGGATGCCCGTGTCGATCAACTTCGACAAGGAGATCACCGACAAGGCCGCCGTCCAGAAGGGCATCACGGTCAACAGCAGCAGCGGCCAGGAGGTCGCCTGCCACTGGTTCAGCACCCAGCGCATGGACTGCCGTCCGGAGAAGTACTGGACGGAGAACTCGACCGTCACCCTCAAGCTGGCGCTCGACGGGGTCGAGGGCGCCGACGGCGTCTACGGCGTGCAGCAGAAGACGGTCACCTTCAAGATCGGCCGCAACCAGGTCTCGTACGTCGACGCCAAGACCAAGCAGATGAAGGTCACGCAGGACGGCAAGACGGTCAAGACCATCCCGATCTCCGCCGGTTCGCCCGACAACAAGACCTACGAGGGCCAGATGGTGATCTCCGAGAAGTTCAAGGAGACCCGGATGGACGGCTCGACCGTCGGCTTCACCGACGATGACGGCAAGGGCGAGTACGACATCAAGGACGTGCCCCACGCCATGCGGCTGAGCACCTCCGGCACCTTCATCCACGGCAACTACTGGGGCAAGGGCATCTTCGGCCAGGCCAACACCAGCCACGGCTGCGTGGGCCTGGAGGACGCCAAGGGCGCCAACGACCCCAACACGCCGGGCTCGTGGTTCTTCAACAACTCGATCATCGGTGACGTGGTCGTCGTCCAGAACACCGGCGACAAGACCGTCGCCCCGGACAACGGCCTCAACGGCTGGAACATGGACTGGGCCCAGTGGAAGGCCGGTTCGGCGGTCTGACCCCGGGCCGGTTGGGCCGGACCCCGTCCGACGCGGCGCGGTCCACCACCACTTCACCCAGGCGCCCGCCGCCCCCTCACCGGGGGTGGCGGGCGCCTGGCGTCTCCCCGGGTTCTCATCCTCCTCTTACGCGGGCCTTATCCCTTCATCACGGGCCGTCCCTACCTTTCGGCCATGTTCTTCACCTACCTGAGGCGCGAGCTGCGCCGCCGCAGAAAGGCGGCCCTCGTCGTCGCCTCCGGCCTGGCCCTGGGCATCGCGCTGGTCATCGTCGTCGACTCCGTCTCCTCCGGCATGGGCCGGGCCCAGGACAAGGTCCTGCAATCCCTGTACGGACTGGGCACGGACATGACGGTCACCAAGGCCGCGGAGCCCTCCTCCGGAGCCGGGGCCGGAGCCGAACGCCCCCGCTTCCGCTTCGACGCCCAGGAGGACGGCTCCGAGGAGGAGCAGAGCACCGACCGTGTCATGGTGCAGGGCTTCCAGACGCTGGCCGACTCGACCGTCGGCAAGGTCGCGGGCCAGAGCGGCGTCGCCGACGCGGTGGGCGGGCTGAGCCTCCAAGTCGTGAAGGTCAGCGGAGAGTTCACCCGCGGTCAGTTCCAGCAGGAGGGTGGCTCCGGCGGCCAGGGCGAGGGCCAGGGGCAGGGCGGCGGTCCGGGCGGTGGGCAGTCACCGCAGGGCCGCGTCCAGGGCGGCGGCGCCGACTTCGACGTCAACAGCTACTCCGTCTACGGCACCGACGTCACGCGGCCCGCCCTCGGCCCGCTGACCTCCTCCACCATCACCAGCGGCCGCGCCTTCAAGGAGTCGGAGACCGACGCCGCGGTCGCCGTCGCCGACTCCGCCTACGCCAAGGAGAAGAAGCTCAAGACCGGCAGCACGGTCACCGTGAAGGGCGTGAAGTTCGAGGTCGTCGGCATCGCCACCGCCGACAGCGGTGACGCGGCGGCCAACCTCTACGTACCGCTCCAGCGGGCGCAGACCCTGGGCGACGCCAAGGACAAGGTCACCACGATCTACGTCCAGGCGACCGACTCGCAGAAGATCGACGGCGTCAAGTCCGCCATCCAGAAGAACATCCCGGACACCACCGTCACCACCTCCGCCGACCTCGCCGACACCGTCTCCGGCTCCCTGTCCACGGCCTCCTCCCTCGCCGCCGGCGTCGGCAAGTGGCTGTCGATCGTGGTGCTGGTCGCCGCCTTCCTCGTCGCCGGCCTGCTCACCTCCTCGGCGGTCTCCCGCCGGGTGCGCGAGTTCGGCACGCTCAAGGCACTGGGGTGGCGCTCGGGCCGGGTCACCCGGCAGGTGGTCGGCGAGGCCGTCGTCAACGGCCTGGTCGGCGGCGTCCTCGGCATCGCGCTGGGCGTCGCGGGCGCGTACGCGGTGACGGCCGTCAGCCCGACGCTCCAGGCCCAGCTCGGCGGCGGCACGGGCGGCGGCGGGGGCGCGGGCGGTCCCGGCGGCTTCGGCGGCGGCATGGGCGGCCCCGCCCGGCAGACCGCGGCGAAGACCCTGGACATCGCGCTCACCGCACCCGTCAGCGTCACCACCATCGCCCTCGCGGTCGCCCTCGCCGTGGCGGGCGGCCTGGTCGCCGGTGGCTTCGGCGGCTGGCGCGCCTCCCGGCTGCGCCCCGCGGACGCGCTGCGCCGCGTCGAGTAGCTCCACCTTCCCCGTACTCCAGGAGTCCCACCATGTACGAACTCACCGGCGTCACCAAGCGCTACACCCGCGGCAAGGCCGCCGTGACCGCCCTCGACGGCGTCGACCTGACCATCGCCGACGGCGACCGCCTGGTCATCCAGGGCCCCACCGGCGGCGGCAAGTCCACCCTGCTCCAGATGCTGGGCGCCCTCGACCGGCCCAGCTCGGGCCGGATCGTCCTCGACGGCACCGACCTCGCCACCCTCCCCGAGGCCAGGCTGACCCGGGTGCGCAGCGAGAGCATCGGCTTCGTCTTCCAGTCGTTCAACCTGATCCCGACCCTCACCGCGCAGGAGAACGTCGAGACCGCGCTGGTCCCGCTCGGAGTCAAGGCCAAGGAGCGGCGCGAGCAGGCCGCCGAGGCGCTGGCCTCCGTCGGCCTCGGCGAGCGGCTCGCCCACCTCCCCGGCGAGATGTCCGGCGGCCAGCAGCAGCGCGTCGCCATCGCCCGCGCACTGGTGAAGCAGCCGAAGGTGCTGCTCGCCGACGAACCCACCGGCAACCTCGACGAGTCGACGCGCGACGAGATCATGGACGTACTCGACCGCATGTGGAAGGAGCTGGGCCTGACCTTCGTGATGGTCACCCACGACTCGGCGATCGCGAAGAAGGCCCCGCGGGTGGCGACGATCCGCAAGGGCCGGATCACCGTGCGGGAGAACGCCTCGGCGTGACGGGAGGGGCGTACGGCGGGCGGTTCGGCGCGGTGGTCACGTCCGGACCGACGCCGCCGCGTCCGTCCCCCAGCTGGCCAGCAGCCGCAGCGCGTCCGCCGAGGGTGAGCCCGGTTCGGCGTGGTACGTGACGAAGGCCTGCTCGTCGTCGTCGACCAGGCGGAAGGTCTCGAAGGACAGGGTGAGGTCACCGACCAGCGGGTGCCGCATCCGCTTGACGCCGTAGCTCTTCTCCTTGACGTCGTGCGTGGCCCACAGACGGCGGAACTCCTCGCTCTTCACGGAGAGTTCCCCGACGAGCGCGGACAGCCGCGGGTCGTCCGGGTGCCGGCCCGCGTCCATGCGCAGGAAGCTGACCATGTCGTACGCCTTCTGGTCCCAGTCCACGAACAGCTCGCGGTACTCGGGGTTCAGGAAGACCAGCCGCGCCCAGTTCCGCTCCTGGGCCGGCAGCTTGCCCCAGTCGCCGAAGAGGGCGGCGGCCATCCGGTTCCAGGCGAGGATCTCGGAGCGGCGGCCCGACACGTACGCCGGTACCGCCTCGATCGACTCGAGGAGCTGGAGCAGCGCCACCCGCACCGGGGCCTGCTGCGCACGCGCCGCCGTCGACGCCCGCCTGCGCTGCTGCTTCGGCTTCGCGAGGTGCGTCAGGTGGGCCTGCTCGGCATCGGTCAGCCGCAGCGCCCGGGCGATCGAGTCCAGGACCTCCGACGACACGTTCTGGCCGTTGCCCTGCTCGAGACGGGTGTAGTACGCCACCGACACCCCGGCCAGCTGCGCCAGCTCCTCCCGCCGCAGGCCGGGGACCCGGCGGTGCCGCCCGAACGACTCCAGGCCCACGTCCTCCGGCTTCAGCCGGGCCCGCCGGGTGCGCAGGAACTCGCTCAGTTCGGCTCGCCGGTCAAGCTGTCCATCCATGGTCTCCAGTATCGCCCGACGTATTCCCGGTCGTACGTCCATGAGCCTGTCCCCGTCAGTGGTACGCACGCTGGACGTACGCAAAAGCGTGGTCTGGGTGACTTCGAGGGCCGCAGGCAGGGTGGAGGCATCACCAGACGAAGACGAGAGAATCCCGGAGAACCCGGCATGACCACTGTCGCCGCCTACGCAGCACCCGCCGCCAAGGCTCCGCTGGAGCGCACCACCATTGAGCGGCGCGAGGTGCGGGAACACGACGTCCTGATCGACATCAAGTTCGCCGGCATCTGTCACTCCGACATCCACCAGGTCCAGGAGGGCTGGGGCGAGGCCATCTTCCCGATGGTCCCCGGCCACGAGATCGCGGGCGTCGTCTCCGAGGTCGGCCCCGGCGTCACCAAGTTCGCCGTCGGCGACCGGGTGGGCGTCGGCTGCATGGTCGACTCCTGCCGCGAGTGCGAGAACTGCAAGGCCGGCCGCGAGCAGTACTGCACGGGCGGCAACGTGATGACGTACAACGGCGTCGGCAAGGACGGCGAGGTCACCTACGGCGGCTACTCGCAGAAGGTCGTCGTCGACGAGAACTTCGTCCTCGGCATCCCCGAGGGCATCTCCCTGGACGAGGCCGCGCCCCTGCTGTGCGCCGGCATCACCACGTACTCGCCGCTCAGGCGCTGGAACGCGGGCCCCGGCAAGAAGGTCGCCGTCGTCGGCCTGGGCGGTCTCGGCCACATGGCCGTCAAGCTCGCGCACGCCATGGGCGCCGAGGTGACCGTGCTGTCGCAGTCGCTGCGCAAGAAGGACGACGGCCTGAAGCTGGGCGCCGACCACTACTACGCCACCAGCGACCCGGCCACCTTCGAGGAACTGGCGGGCAGCTTCGACCTGATCGTCTCCACGGTCTCCGCCCCGCTCGACCTCGGCGCCTACCTGGGCCTGCTGAAGACGGAGGGCACGCTGGCCAACGTCGGCGCGCCCGAGGAGCCGGTCTCCCTCAACCTGTTCGCGCTGCTCGGCGGCGGCAAGTCCCTCTCCGGGTCCATGATCGGCGGCATCGCCGAGACGCAGGAGATGCTGGACTTCTGCGCGGCGCACGGCATCGGCGCGGAGATCGAGCTGATCGCCGCGTCCGAGGTCAACGAGGCGTACGAGCGGGTGCAGTCGAGTGACGTGCGGTACCGGTTCGTGATCGACACGGCGACCATCTGACCGGTCAGCCGATGCATTGACAGGGCCGGGGAAGATTTCTTCCCCGGCCCTGTCACATCTCCGTCCCGCCCCGGGTCATAGCGCCACGACACCCAAGGCAGACCCCGGGAGCAGAAATGACGTACCCCTCAGCCCCTTCCCCCTCCACCCCCGCGAACCCCACCACCCCCATCCTGGTCACAGGCGGTACCGGCACCCTCGGCGGGCACGTCGTCCCGCTGCTGCGGGCGGCCGGGCACCAGGTGCGGATTTTCACCCGACGACCCCCCTCCGCCGCGGACGACGGCGTCGAGTACGTCACCGGCGACCTCCTGACCGGTGAGGGCGTCGACGCCGCGGTCGGCGGTGTGCACACCGTCCTGCACCTGGCGGGCGGCCCGAAGGGCGACGACGAGGCGACCCGCACCCTGGTGCGCGCCGCCGCGCGGGCCGGCGTACGGCACCTCGTGTACATCTCGGTCGTGGGCGCCGACGCCGTGCCGCTGGCCTGGCTGCGCACCAAGCTGGAGTCGGAGCGGGCGATCGCCGAGTCGGGCATCGGCTGGACGGTGCTGCGGGCGGCCCAGTTCCACGAGCTGACCCTGACGATGATCGAGAAGATGGTCCGGCTGCCGGTCCTCCCGGCCCCGGGCGGAATGCGCCTCCAGCCCGTCGCCGCCCGCGAGGTCGCCGAACGCCTGGCGGAACTGACCCTGGCGGAGCCGTCCGGCCGGGTCCCCGACATGACCGGCCCCGAGGTCCACGACCTGGCCGCGCTGGCGGGTGTCTACCGCGAGGTCCACGGCCGCCGTCGGCGCCCGAGGCTGCCGGTGCGCATTCCCGGCAAGGCGGGGCGCGCGTACCGCTCCGGCGCCAACCTCACCTTGGCGGGGGCCTTGGTAGGCAAGCTGACCTGGGCGGAGTTCCTGGCGGAACGGGCGGAACCGGCGGGCCGCGGCCGGTGACGTCTCCCCGGCGCCGCTCGCCCCGCCGGTCAGCGGCGCCGCAGCGAGGGATCGAGGAGTGCGGGCGTGGCGTCGAACTTCTCGTGCGCCGCCAGGTCCGTGCCGGGGGCGACGATCTCGTCGATCGCGTCGAGAACGTCGCCGGAGAGCACGGTGTCCGCGGCGGCGAGCTGCGCGCGCAGGTGGTCCAGGGTCCGGGGACCGACGAGCGCGGCGGTGACGGCCGGATGGGCGGTCACGAAACCGAGCGCGAGCTGGATCATGGTGAGTCCGGCCTCGTCGGCGACCGCGGCCAGCTTCTCGACGGCGTCGATGCGGGCCCGGTTGGCGGGCAGCGAGGTGTCGAACCGCTCCGGCAGGACCGACGAACGGTGCGTGGTGATCTCCTGTCCCGCCCGGACCGCCCCCGACAGCCACCCCGAGGCCAGCGGGCTCCACACCAGCACGCCGAGCCCGTACCGTTCGGTCACGGGCAGCACGTGGCTCTCGGCCCCGCGCTGGAGGACGGAGTAGCTGGGCTGCTCGGTGACGTAGCGGCCCAGGTGGTGCTCGCGGGCGGCCCACTGCGCCTCGACGATGCGGTGCGCGGGGAAGGTCGAGGAGCCGAAGTAGCGGATCTTCCCCGCGCGCTGGAGGTCGGTGAGGGCGGACAGCGTCTCCTCGTCGCTGGTGTCCGGGTCCCAGCGGTGGATCTGGTAGAGGTCGACGTGGTCGACGCCGAGCCGGCGCAGGCTGTTGTCCAGCTCGGTGACCAGCCAGCGGCGCGAGGCGCCCCTGTGGTTGGGTTCGTCGCTCATCGGCATGTACGCCTTCGTGGCCAGCACGATGTCCTCGCGGCGGCCCGCGATGGCCTTGCCGACCATCTCCTCGGACTCGCCGCGGCCGTACCAGTCGGCGGTGTCGATGAGGTTGATCCCGGCCTCCAGGGCGGCGTCGACGAGCGCGGTGGCCTCCTCCTGGGTGGTGCGTCCGATGGCGCCGAAGTTCATGGCGCCGAGCGCGAGCGAACTGACCTGCACACCGGTGCGGCCCAAGGTGCGGTACTGCATGACGAATTCCTCCGGACGGGGGGATCGGGGCATGACTTGGTAGCGGGTCCGCTGCTCTGGCATCATGAGAGCCAAGTGGAACCCTGTCCCGTTTAACGATACGGAACGGTGTCCCGTTTAGCAACGCCGTTCGGCGTCGGCGGAGGGAATGGCACGGTGAAGGACGGCCAAGAGGTCACGAGGGACGGCTCGGACGCCGCGGGGCACGCGGCCCGACCCAAGCGCGCGGACGCCCGGCGCAACGAGAAAACGCTGCTCGACGCGGCCGCCGCGGTGTTCGTGAGGTCGGGCGTGGAGGCCCCCGTCCGCGACATCGCGGCCGAGGCCGGCGTCGGAACGGCCACGATCTACCGCCACTTCCCGACCCGGGCCGACCTCATCATCGGCGTCTACCGGCACCAGGTGGAGGCGTGTGCCGAGGCGGGCCCCGCCCTGCTGGCGAGCGCCCCGACCCCGTACGTCGCGCTCGCGCGCTGGATCGACCTCTTCGTCGACTTCCTGGTCACCAAGCACGGCCTGGCCGGGGTCCTCCAGTCCGACAACACGGGCTTCGAGGCCCTGCACACGTACTTCCTCGACCGCCTGGTCCCGGTGTGCACCGACCTCCTGGCCGCCGCGACCACCGCCGGGGAGATCCACTCCGACGTACGCGCCATCGCCCTCATGCGAGGCGTCGGCAACCTCTGCATCGGCGCGGAGAACGACCCGCGCTACGACGCGCGGCAGCTGGTGGGGCTGCTGATCGGGGGGTTGCGGGGGCGGGACTGAGACGGGGGCTTCGCACACCGATTGCGTGGCAGCCCGTCGACGCAGCGGCGCCGCCAGGGTGTAGCTCCCGCCGCGGGGCCGGGCGGTCCCGACGGACGCCGGGCCCTCCACAGCTCGTCGAGTGTGCCGGTGGGCGGCGTCGTCACGGCCGGAAGCCGCCCAGCGCATCGGCCGCGGCGGGGTACGGACGCTCCTCGGGCAGCAGACGTCGCGCCGTGTCGAGGTCGCCGTCCCGCACGTGCGCGTGGACCTCGTGGGCGAGTGGCGTCACGTCGCGAATGGCGACCGTCCACTCGTCGGCGTAACGACGCGCGGCCTCGCCGGACAGGCCGAGTTGCAGGGAGCGGTACGGCAGCGCCTCCAGACGCAGGTCGCGCTCGGGGTCCCACTGGATGCGGGTGGGGGAACGCTTCAACCGGCGCTGCCAGTCGGCCCGGTCGGCGTGCACCCCGGGTACGTAACTCGACAGGCACGCGTTGCGCAGCGCCCACTCGAATCCCTCGCGGCCGATCTCGACGGCCAGCACCGTCTCCTGCCCCGACTTCGTGGCCCACCCGCAGCGGTACATCATCCACAGGAACGACGGCTTGATCCACGTCAAGCCGCCTTCACAGTCCTTTCTGCAACCGGCGCACACAGGGCGTCCAGCGATGGGGAAGCGACCGTTTAGATCCTGCGTCCTGGCATCGTCCTGGTTACCCTCCAGTCACCTTGACCTGCGGGGATGGGCCGACGGTGCTTCCTTTGGCAAGTGGATATGCGAGACGGTGATTGCTGGCTACAGTCGTCTAGTTACAACTGGTTGTGGGGACAACCAAAGTGCCTTGGGGAGGGCCTGCAGCACATGAGTCGTCGCTCTACTGGTTTTGTCGGCGTCTGGGCTGAAATGCAACGGCAGCAGCAGCGTCAGCTGGAAGCCGAAGCCAGACGGCGGAGACAGCAAGAACAGCAAGCGCGGGCCTACCACCGGCGAGCTGCCCAGAGCCACCGTGAGTACCGGCAGGCAGAAGCTCTACGGCGTACGGAGGAGCTGGATGCACAGGTTGCATCGTTGCAGGGTCTTCTTGCCACGGGTTGCCAGGCTCCGCCCTTCAGGGCTGCCTCTCTCATGCGAACCGAAGAGGTCCAGCCCTTCGCTCCAGGGCCACTGGCACAGCCAGTGCCCATGCCGGATTTCAATCACTACCAAACGCAGAGCGGCTGGACTGCGAGTAGCCGGGCACGGGCACAGGCCGAAGCTCGCGCACGCTTCGAGCGGGACTGGCAGGCCGCCCAAGCCGCGGAGGCTCACCGACAGCAGCAGTTGTCGTCGTATCAGCGGGAGTACCAGCAGTGGGCCGATACTCAGCTGGCTGATGTACGGCGACACAACGCCGGCGTCGTTGCGATAGCTGACGGCGTAGGGCGTCAAGATCCTGATTCCGTGGTCGAGTACTTCTCAGCTGCTCTCTACGCCTCGACGGCATGGCCGGAGGGTTTCCCGCGCCAGGTCGCAGCAGCCTACGACCCGGCAGCCCGACAGTTGGTACTCGATTGGGAGCTGCCCGCCTACAGCATCGTGCCGGAGGTCAAGGCCGTTCGGTACATGTCCGGGGTCGACCAGGACAAGGAGACTCCCCGCCCAGTAGGCCAGCGCCGTGCTCTGTACAGGGAGGTTCTCGCGCAGTGCATGCTCCTCGTTCTGCACGAGCTGTTCGCCGCAGATGAGCTGGGTGCGCTTGAGTCAGTGACCTTGAACGGATTCGTCGATGGGCATGACCCTACGACGGGCCGACCGGGCCATATATTCCTCGCGACCGTCATGGCCTCACGCTCTTCGTTCCGTGACTTGCACCTGGCGCAGGTAGACGCAAGTAGTTGCCTGGCTGATGCACTGCGTGGGCAGGTCTCGGCTCGACCGGAACAACTCACACCAGTACGGCCGAGTAGGCGGCCGCAGGATGCCGGGAACCGTGTTGTCGCTCACGGCAGCGACGAGGAACCGGACTTGTTTGCCATGGACCCGATCGCCTTCGAGGATCTCGTTGCCGATCTCTTCCGGGCCATGGGGATGCAAGCGGTGACCACCCAGCGTTCCAACGACGGTGGTGTGGACGTCGACGCACTGGATCCGACACCCATCCGAGGCGGCAAGATCGTCGTGCAGGTGAAGCGTTATCGCAACACGGTGCCGCCCACCGCTGTGCGCGACTTGTACGGAACCGTGCAGGATGCCGGCGCCAACAAGGGTGTCCTCGTGACGACTTCAGGGTTCGGCCCCGGCTCACATACCTTCGCCAACGGCAAGCCGCTGGAACTCATCTCAGGCCCCGAACTCGTCGACCTGCTGCATCGTCATGGGCTGCGTGGGCGGCTTGGTGACGGTGGTCGTCCAATCCCGGCACAGCCGACGCCCTCGGTGCCGGACACTCGGCTGCCAGAGGATTACAACGTTTTGGGCATGTCGTGGACCGGAAGCGTTGCCTTGGACGTGTGCGCTCTCGTCTGCCGTGGCAACCGGGTCCTCAGTGACGATCACTTCGTCTTCTTCAACAACCCGCAGACGCCAGACGGATCAGTGCGTGCTCTCCCCGCCACTGCACCTGACAAGGCCGCGATCTGTGTCTCCTTCGACGGGTTGCCCGATGAGGCCGACCGGTTCGTGCTCGTGGCGGCCATCGACCCAGAGGTCAACCCGGACGCCGACCTCTACGGTTTCACGGACGCCTGCATCCGCCTGCTCGACCCGGGGCTGGCTGAGCTCGGACGACTTGAAGTCTCCGACGGCCGACCGCGCGAAGCCGCCTTGGTACTCGGCTCCTTCCGCCGAAGGTCGAACGGAGACTGGGACTTCGTCCTGGGCGGCAAGGGCTACACGGGCGGCCTGGAGGAACTCGTTCAGGATTTCGGCATTGAGGTGGAGTAGCCCACTCCGCATCCCGCTGCTGCGCTGATTGAGAGCTGTGAACGCGGCTTGATGACCCACGTCAAGCCGCCTTCGCAAATCTCTTGGACCCTGCTGGCAGGAGGCTCCTGGCATGAGTGAAGCCAGCACCGGACCGTAGAAGAAGATGTCCCCATGGTTGATCACGCTCGCGGTATATCGCCCATGTCACTCGTGGACGAGGAGCAGGCATACACGCTCTGCGGTGACACGGCGGCCACGGAGAGCTATACCTTCGGGAGCGCCACTGTTGGCATCGGCGACGCCGGGACACTGATCATTGTGGCAGCTGGGGATGCCCTCGACAGAAGCTGCGTCTGGAACGCTGATGAGGTCCGCCTTCTCGGCCCTGCTCCGACTCCGGTGGGGCAACGGCTCCTGGAAGAGCCCTGGGAGCGAGGCTCAGCTGAAGCACAGTTGCCTCTTCACCTGGCGGTGCGCAACTCGGAGGGTCTCGTCTATCTCGGCACCGGATCCGTGACTCAGGCCGGAACGGTCGTTCGACCGGGTAGCGGCGTACACGTACTCTCCGACTGCTCACTTCGGCTTCATTCGCCCCTGACCAAGCTCGACTTGGCCCTCGTGCGTCCCGATCTCCCTTCATCGGGCCTTCCGAGCCTTGAGTGGCTCCGGCATGTGGACGGTCAGCGAGCCAGTGCGCTCGAACAGTTCGTCACCGGCTGGTACCTCGTTGAGTCCGAGACGGACGAGACACCGTCGGATTCGGAGCCTCCCTCGGATCTGCCCGACGGTTTGAGGAGGTTCTACCGGCTGGCACAGCACCGCCCACGCTGCCTGGGAGCGCAGAACCGACTCTTTCCCCCTTCCAAGCTTCATACCGACGCCACCGGGGAGATGCTCGTCTTCGGCGAAGAGAGTCAGGGAGGCTTCTTCTGGTCGCTGCTGTGGACGCTCGACGGCCTCGAAGCGGATCCGACCGTCTGGTTCAGCGAGGACGACGAACCGGCGATCGCCGAGCAGGAACCACTCAGTGGCTTCCTCATCCAGTTCGCGCTCTTCGAGGCATCCATGGGCGCCGACTACGTGGCGCTGTCCTCTCGGCTCACCGCCGAGCAGGTCGACCGGCTCGTCGAGGCACTCCTTCTTGTGCCGTTGCGCCCGTTCTGGCCTGCGGCTCCCACACGCTTCTACGTGGCTCCGGGCCTCGTACTGCATGTCACAGACGAAGGAATCGGCGACGGGTTCAGCGCCCGGGCCGGCGCCACCCACCGCAGCGCTCTCGCCCCCTTGGCCGACCTGGTCGAGTGGGACCGGTTCGACGGCTGAAATCGCGAGACACACGGGCTTCGCCGACAGACTCGACCGGCAGCCAGCCACTGCTCCCAGTGTCGGTTCACCCATGGCACATCAACCTTGACGCCGTGGGTGACGACGAAGCTCCGGGCCCGCTTCGTCAGGCCATCAGGTGCACGATCGCAACAGGACTCCACCCGGCTGACGCTACCGCTACGCGGTGCCGACCGGCTCAGTCCTGTTGAGCGGTCACCCGAGTCCACAGTGAGAGGTCACTGCTCGTCGCGACGGCGATCGTCCGCCCGGAAGGCGAGAAACCGACCGCCCGGATCTCGGAGTACGAGGCGTGGAAGATGTGCCACCACCGCTCCCCGTGCGAACCGGCGTGGGGCAGGCCCCCGTCGCGGGACAGCAGAACCCGGTCGTTGGGCCAAGCTGGGGTGACGACCTCCAAGGTCCAACCGTCCTCGGTGGTGCGGTGAAGTCCTCCGCCGAAGAGCCCGGCGATGTGTACGCGGCTGCCGGCGATCGGGCCCAGTCCGGGGCAGGTCAGGTCGGCGACACCGTCGGGGGTGCTGCCCTCTGGGGCGGGGTCGCGGTCCCTTGCGATCTTCTCGCCGGTGACGGCGTCGAAGAGACCGTGACCGTCGTGAGAGACGACCATGACCAGGTCTCGATCGCTTGCGGGGTGCGATGCGAAGCCGATGCCGAGCAGTCCGCCGACAGGGACGCCGTACGCGTACTCGAAGACGGGGCGCCATGGCGCGGGCGGGGGAGCGACTGGGGCGGCGAGCAATCGGTCGCGCAGCGCCCGCTGATAGGCGGAGAGCACCGGCTCACTGACGGCTTGCCCGGCTGGAGGCGCCTCCTTGTTCTGATTCGTCACGTCTTCATGATCTCGTGCCAAGCAGCTACCTCGCCAAGCAGGTCGGTTGAGAAGATCACGGCATGACAGCCTCTGGCGAACACCCTCCTGAGAGCTGGGCCTTCCTCGGTGTCGGAGACCCGTTCCAGGTCCTCCACGACGAGCAGCGCGGCCTCCTGGTGGTGGCAGGCACGCCGGCACACGGCAGAGCAACGCTGGTCGCGGTCTACGACAGCCGCTCCTTCACCCGGCGCGCGCTCGTTCGCTCACGCTTCCCCGTGCACGCACTGGCCTTCCACCCTCGGCGCCCACTGCTCGCAGTAGGTACTGTCGAGTCCCAGCTGATGCTTGACGATTCGGCGTCAGGTGATGCTTGACGTCTGGCCTAGACATCGTGGCTTACTGGCTGCCATGACGGACCGTTTCCCCGAGATCACCTCCGTGGAGGAGTTCATCCGGCTGCGGGAGAGCGAGGAGCCGGCGGAGTACAACCGCTCGGCGTGGGCAGCCATGCCGCTGTCAGTCTGGTGGGACCTGGTGCGCAACCGTCCCGACATGCGTGTCTGGGCTGCCCATAACAGGACGGCGCCGTCGGAGATCCTGGCCGAGCTGATCAAGGATCCGGATTGGCGGGTCCGAGACCGGGTGGCCAGCAAACGCAACTGCCCGCCTGAGCTGCTGGAACGGCTGGTCGACGATCCGCATGACGCCGTGCGGAGGCTCGTAGCAAACCATCCGCACTCGCCGTGGCCGGCGGTTGCGGGCTTGGTTGATGACCCGTGGCCGGTCATTGCGCAGGAAGCCCGCGCCCGACTGGCCAACTGGCCGTCCAAGCAGCCGTCGGGTGATGCTTGACGTCTTCCCTAGACGATCTTCCGGCGGTTGTGTTCGCCGGACTTGCGGACCACCACCTCCTTCCTGGTGACACGCGGGACGGTGGTGATCAGATCCTGGCCGTGGAAGACCCGGATCGATGTCTCGTCCAAGTGGACGGTGACGACCTGGTGGGCATAGCCGCGGCCGAGCTGGACGCGCTGTCCGGCGACCATGAAGCCGCCGACGCTGCTGACCGTCCGCTCGGCGATTTGCTGGCCGGGCGGAGGCAGCAGCGGTGGCGGCCCGGCCGGACGGCCCCCTTGCAGGCGACCGCAGGCCGAGGGCGGCAGCGGGCTGGGCAGCGTGGCCTGCAGGACACGCTGCTCGTCCAGGACCTGCAAAACCTTCCCGTCGAGCCGGAGGGTGACCCGCTGTCCCGCGAACGGCCAGCCGACCAGGACCTTGTCACCGCCCAGCCCGACATAGCCGACCGCGTTCACGGTCCGGTCCACCTCCACCACCCCCTTCGCATCCTGCACCGGTCCGGGATCGTCCGCCCAGGGCCCGGCGGGTCGGGCGTCCCCGCCTGCCAGCAGGGCCTTGAGGTCCCGGCCGGACAGCTTCGAGGGCAGCGTCTTGTGCCGGCCGCCGCCGATCAGGACGTGCAGCCGGTTCACGTCGACCCGCAGGGTCACCGTGATGCCGGCCAGGGCCGGGCCGAACCAGATCTGCTGCCCTCGCAGGCTCAGGTTCCCCGAGGCGGGCACCACCCGCTCCACCTCGATCGCACCGATCTCCCCCTCCGCCATCGGCCAGGCCGCCGCGACAGGCTCGGGTGGAGGCTCCGGGACATCAGGTGGGGGGACGGGGTCGAGGCGGGCGGGCAGGACCACCGGCAGGGCGTCCTGCTCGGACCGCGGGCGAGGAACGAAGCGGCTGGCCGGAACGGCCATGTCCAGGGCTTGGTGCGGCCGCATCCGGTTGTGGTCCTCCAGCCAGGCATCCACCACCGCCTGCGCGGTAGCCAGGTCGACGAACGGATCACGCCGGTCGAGGAGTTCGCGCCGCAGAGTCTGGTGGAAGCGTTCGATCTTCCCCGTGGTCGTCGGGGACTGCGGCTTCGTCAGCCGGTGAGCGATGCCGTTCTCCCGGCAGATCCGGTCGAACATCGTCTCTCCGGGTTTGCCGGGACTGAAGCGGGCGGTGAACTGCTTGCCGTTGTCCGTCAGCACCTCGCCGGGCACTCCGAACCGCACCAGTGCCTCGCCGAAGGCCAGACACACCGCTCGGGCCGTGGCCCGCTGCACCACTTTCGCGATCACCATGAACCGGGAGTGATCGTCGATCCCGGTGACCATCTTGCACTCGCTGCCGTCCGCCAGCAGGATGCCGCCGACGATGTCCATCTGCCACAGGTCCATCGCCGCCGACCGCTCCCACCTGCGGTAATCCGACCGGCGACGCTTACGCACCCCGGGCTCAATGAGTCCGTTGCGGACCAGGACCCGGTAGACGGTCGCCCGGGACGGCAACGGCGTGGTGCCCCTGCGTCCCAGCTCGTGCACCAGCCTGCGCGGACCCCAGCCCGGATGCCGGCGCCGCAATTCACACACCAGAGCCTCCACCTCCGGCGCTGTCCGGTGCGGACACGAGTCCGGCCGGTGCGACCGGTCCGTCAGACCCGGCAAACCCGACTGCTTGTACTTGCGCACCCAGGAGTGCACCGACTGCCTCGACACCCCATACCGGGCGGCGACTTGAGTGACCGGGACCCCCGCCGCGACCTCCATCACCGCGTGATACCGCTGCTCGACCACGCTCAACTCCACCAGCACGGCCCCGGCCCTCCCTGCACGCGGATACGACGCGCACAGCCAAGCCGAGGCAAGCGGTGTCAAGCATCAGGTGACGCCACAGCGTCAAGCATCAACCGAGACAAGACAGCTCGCAGTAGGTACCGGTAAGTACGACGGTGGCTACTTCTTCGAGGGAGAGTTGCTACTTCTGCACCTGAAATCGGGCGCAGTGGCTTCTCTCATCGAGAACGAGTTCGGCCGTCAAGTTCTGGGACTGGAGCTGCTCGACGAGCGGACGCTGCGTGTCCTCATGGCACCGCCGGACGACTGGCAGGACGCAGCTGCCCACGAGTACGGGCACGTAGCCGCTGTGGACCGCGCTGACTGGGCCGCGGTCCCCGCCCGTTCACTCAGTGGTCGGGAACTGGCGGGCCCAAGGGTCCACGCACCCCGTCCCACGCCTCACGAGGCAGCGCAGCGAGCGCTCGCCACGCTGCGCTCTCTCTGGCAAGCCCAACGAGAGGACTCCTCGCGTGGCGTAGGACGCCCCCTACGGGGCTTGTGAACGCGGCTTGATGAGCCATGTCAAGCCGCGTTCACAGACCTCTATCACTGCTGATCGCCACGCATCCTTCCTTGATGCAGGCCCCACTCATCTGCGGGTGACAGCGCACTGGGTAACCGGCCTCCTCCGGGAACGGCTGAGTCAGCTGGTGGTGTGCTCCGGGTCTGCTGCTTGGACTTCGGCGAACGTGCCGTAGTCAGTGGAGCGGTTGAGCAGGGTGAAGTCCATGTCGCCAGCGGTGAACCGGCTGGTGTAGTAATGCCCAGTTGCTGTCCGGGGGTTAAGGCCCGCGACGGAGATCCGGCAGGCTCCTTCGTGTCGAGGGCTGCGGTGCTGGTGCTCCGCGCGGGGCGTGTTGTCGTAGAGGAACCCGATCTCTGCGGTACCGGAGTTCTCGGGGGAGTCAATGGTGGCGTTACTCGACCGGGATGTGCTCTCCTTAGTGCGGAGCGTGGCGTACAGGCTCCAGAAGGTCTGCTCGACCGTCATGTAGGTGATGATTGGACCCCGGTCTCCCCCCTCGGGTATTCGGCTGGCCGGACTTGGGGAGAGCATCACGCGCCAGGTGCCGGCAACCCATGGGCGACCGGTGAAACGGTGAATGACGGGCCAGCGCCAGGCCCACTTGTCGAAGACGATGACGCCGTACCCGACAGCGGCCGGAATGTAGGCGAACAGGTACCGGAACTGCGACGGGTACAGGCCCAGCAGGATCAGGATGACCGTGTACAGGGTGGCCGCGATGGTGGCACCGGTGCGTATGGTGGTGGCGGTACTCATCGTCAGTCCTCGTAGCCGAGGTAGTGCCAGGCGCCTTCGATCAGTTCTCGTGCGTCCTTCTCGCTCCACTTCTGACCTTCGCCGAACAACTTCTTCATCCCGTTCGGCTCCCACATACGCTGAGGACCGAAGAAGGACGTGATCTGCCGATAGACCTCCTGCAAGCTCGCGCGGACCGCGTCATCGAAGTCGCCGGCAAGGAGGACGTGGTCCGGCACGTTGTAGATCAGGCACTCGGAAAAGTACGACGGCAAGGCCTTGATCACGCCCTCGGCAGCGAGGTCGTTCTCCACGTTCTTCAGGACCCGCACCACGAACTTGTACCGCAGGTTGGTGTTGGTGTTCTTGGTGCGGCCGTTGGTCAACTGGAGTTCGGGCCAGTTGATGACCTTCTTGCCGTTGCGCCCGTAGACGACGCTCCCCACGTACTCGCCCCCGGGCGCCGCGAAGTCGTACTTCACCCACTTGAAGCACGGCACGACGTCGATGCTGGGACGGCTGCCGACGACCTCAGGGACGTAGAAGGCGAGGTTGTGGTCCGCGTCCACCCACCCGAAGTGGTTGGTGAGTGCTGCGTGGACCTCCTCACGGAGCTTGGCCTTGGTCCACGGCCCTCGGTACCCAGCGGGTTGACCAAACCACCATTCCGCCATGCCGTCGGTGTGGAAGGGGTCGTTGAGCTTCACCATGATGTCCACGTCGCTGTCGCCGCGCACGTTGGTCTTGTTGGGGTAAGAACCCTTCGCCGCGACCGTGATGTCGAGCCCACGGAAGGGTCCGTGCGCATTGACGGCCCCCTTCACCATGCGCTCGGCCCGCTCTAGCCGAAGTCGCTCTGAAGGGCCAGGCGGATTCTTCCACTTATTGATCAGGGCCATCCGCTGAGTTACCGACAACTGCCTTGCCACGAGCCCCTCCCTACCTCCCGACCTACACCGCGAACAGCGTACGGGCGGGGACTGACAAACCGATCTAAGGCAGACTCACCCGCCCGAAGCTCCCCGGTGGCTCAGGGATGACGAGGTACAACCCAGCTCAGCGGTCTGCTATGAGGCCTCGCTGGCGACCGGCTTCGACCTAGCCACCACTACCTCCGACACGACGCTCCGACATCCGGCACCGCTGCGTCTCAGGCGTCACTGGCCTGTCGTGAACCAGGACGGGCCGACGCGCAGGAGTCTGTGAAAGCGGCTTGATGACCCACGTCATCCTGTCCCGCTTCCAAGCACCCGGGAACCGTCCCTCTCGGGCGGCGGGCAGGCCGATCTCCGGTGGGTACGCCTGATAGACGGTGACGGTGGACGTCCCGTAGGCCGCCCGTATCTCGCGTTCCGGTGCTTGCATGCCGTACAGCGTGCGGCCGGACCTCATGATCGGCCAGCGATTTACGGTGGCCGGTCGACGCAGGGGGTGGGAGGCCGTCCGGTGGGCCTGGAATCGCTGGGTGCCCTCGGGTGTTGCACGGGAAGGGCAAGGGTGGCCGGTGTGTGTGCCGGGTGGCCCGAGTGATCTAGATGACTGGTATTGGAGGGCCACCATGGCTGCGCAGACACAGAGGGCCGTGCTCGCGGGCGGATGCTTCTGGGGGATGGAGGAGCTGATCCGCCGGCTTCCCGGCGTCACCGCGACCCGGGTCGGTTACACCGGGGGAGACGTGCCGAACGCGACGTATCGCAACCACGGCACCCACGCCGAGGCCATCGAGATCCTCTACGACCCGGAGCAGACCGACTACCGCGCGCTGCTGGAGTTCTTCTTCCAGATCCACGACCCGAGCACCAAGAACCGACAGGGCAACGACATCGGTCTCAGCTACCGCTCGGCGATCTACTACGTCGACGACGAGCAGAAGCGGATCGCCGAGGACACGATCGCGGACGTGGACGCCTCCGGCCTGTGGCCCGGCAAGGTCGTCACCGAGGTGGAGCCGGTCGGGCCCTTCTGGGAGGCCGAGCCGGAGCACCAGGACTACCTCCAGCGGTACCCGGAGGGGTACACCTGCCACTTCCCGCGGCCGGGCTGGAAGCTGCCGGTGCGCGCCGACGGATGAGCCGTTGACCGGCGGTCGAGTGGTTGACAGCCCGGCACTCCAGTCAGGAGGCCGGGCTGTCGGCTGTCACTGGGGGAGCGTCGCCGGGCTGCCGCCGTTCGCCTCGTAGCCCGCCACCGCGAGCGCGCGGTAGACCGCGAACTCCGCCGCCGGGTCGCTGGACAGGGTCCAGGGCAGGGCGCCGACGTGGCCGTCGATCACTATCAGCTGGTTCATGGCCTCGGCCCAGCGCTCGCCGCGGACCAGGAAGAAGACCAGCAGGTGACGGACGTGCGCCTGCATCGGGTCGTCCGGGCGGGCCGAGTGCACCGCGTGCAGGGCGCCGTGGACGGCCTTGGTGACGACCTCGCTCTGGTAGAAGCCGCTGACAAGGTTGACCTCGGGCATGTGCTCGAAGACCGCGAAGAGCGGCATCGCCGCGAGGAGGGAACCGCGCGGGGCGCGGGCCGCGGCCGCCTCCGCGAAGGAGTACGCCAGGTCGCGCGAGCCGTGCCACTTCTCGCACCAGTAGTGCAGGGCCGCCAGGTGCGCGCCCATGTGGTTCGGGGCGCGGTCCAGGATCTTCAGCCAGAGCTGTTCGAAGTCCTCGCGCGGATAGCCGAGGCCACGGGCCACCGACAGCTCGACGATGTACGGGATCGGGTCCCCGGGGGCCAGCAGCGCCGCCTCCGAGCAGGCCGACTTCGCCTCCTCCATGATGATCCGGAAGTCGTCCGTGCCCGGCGTCGCCGTCCGCCAGGCCTGCTGCACCAGGAACTCGGCGTGCACCGCCGCCCCGCCCGCGTCCTTCGGCGCCTCGGCCCGCCACACCCGCAGCCACTGCCCGCCCGGTGTGTCCCCGACACCGCCGGGCCGCTGCCGCAGCTCCAGCGACGCGGCACCCGCGAAGGCCTGCACCCGCTGCCAGCGCCGCTCGCTCGCCGCCTCCGTGCCCGCGAGGAGCTGCTGCGCCCCCCGGTAGTCCTGCGTGCGCTGCACCAGGTCCAGGACTTCCAGCAGGTCCTGGTCGGGTCCTGGCATGCGGATGTCCAGCTCCTCCTCCAGGGCGAAGCCGTAGTTCGCGGGGTCCGCGGCGTCCGGGTGGCCGGGGGACACCAGACCGACCGCGCCTCGCCGGCGCCGCAGAACGGGGAGCAGCACCACGCACAGCATGGCCAGTGCCATCAGGACCCAGAGAATCTCCATGTCTCAAGCGAACCAGACGCCGCCGACAATTGGCCAACCTGCCCCCTGCCCTGTGGAAAACGCGCGAAGCCCGTCGCGCCGCTACCCTCGGTGCCCATGAGCGACAGGCACATCAGTCAGCACTTCGAGACGCTCGCGATTCACGCGGGCAACACCGCCGATCCCCTGACGGGCGCGGTCGTCCCGCCGATCTATCAGGTGTCGACGTACAAGCAGGACGGCGTCGGCGGACTGCGCGGCGGCTACGAGTACAGCCGCAGCGCCAACCCGACCCGCACGGCCCTGGAGGAGAACCTCGCGGCCCTGGAGGGCGGCCGCCGCGGTCTCGCGTTCGCGTCCGGACTGGCGGCCGAGGACTGCCTGTTGCGCGCGCTGCTGCGGCCCGGCGACCACGTGGTGATCCCGAACGACGCGTACGGCGGCACGTTCCGGCTCTTCGCCAAGGTCGCCACCCGGTGGGGCGTGGAATGGTCCGTGGCCGACACGAGCGACCCCGCCGCCGTGCGGGCCGCGATCACCCCGAAGACCAAGGCCGTGTGGGTGGAGACGCCCTCCAACCCGCTGCTCGGGATCACCGACATCGCGGCCGTCGCCCAGGTCGCCCGCGACGCCGGCGCCCGGCTCGTCGTCGACAACACCTTCGCCACGCCGTATCTCCAGCAGCCGCTGGCGCTCGGCGCGGACGTCGTCGTGCACTCGCTGACCAAGTACATGGGCGGCCACTCGGACGTCGTCGGCGGCGCGCTGATCGTGAACGACCAGGAGCTGGGCGAGGAACTGGCGTTCCACCAGAACGCGATGGGCGCGGTCGCCGGGCCCTTCGACTCCTGGCTGGTGCTGCGCGGCACCAAGACCCTCGCCGTGCGCATGGACCGGCACAGCGAGAACGCGGTCAAGGTCGCCGACATGCTCTCCCGGCACGCGCGCGTGACGAGCGTCCTGTACCCGGGCCTCCCGGAGCACCCGGGGCACGAGATCGCCGCCAAGCAGATGAAGGCCTTCGGCGGCATGGTCTCGTTCCGCGTCGAGGGCGGCGAGCAGGCGGCCGTCGAGGTCTGCAACCGCGCGAAGGTGTTCACGCTCGGCGAGTCCCTGGGCGGTGTCGAGTCGCTGATCGAGCACCCCGGGCGGATGACGCACGCCTCCGCCGCGGGCTCGGCCCTTGAGGTGCCCGGCGACCTGGTGCGGCTGTCGGTCGGCATCGAGAACGTCGACGACCTGCTGGCGGACCTCCAGCAGGCCCTGGGCTAGCCCCTGGTCCGGGGGTTCACCAGCCCTCCCAGCCCGTCACGGGTGGGGTCGTCTCCGACGGCGGCTCCACCCACGGCTGCACGGTCAGCGCCCACACGGTGAACGCCACGACCGCGGCGCACAGCAGCAGCCACATCGCGCGGCGGGCGGCGGACCGGCGCCGCAGCATGCGGCCGCCGCGGCGCACGGCGTCCGCGTACAGCTCCGGCGGCACGCGCGGCGGCGACTGCTCCATGATCCGCCGGGCGGCGGCCTCCCGCCGCGCGCGGTTCACCGCCCCCTCCTGACGCTCCACACGCACGTACCGGTGCCGGTCCCGCCGGACGCGTGGCACCCGCCAGGCCCGCGCGATGCCGCTCCCGGCCCACCGGATGGGTCGGCCGCGCTCGATCCGCCGGTCGTGCCAGATCCGCCGGACGTGCCCGATCCGCCGGTCGCGCCGGACCCGCGGGAAGAGGCGGACGCACCCGGTCCACCCGCCCCGTTGCACCACCCCGCCCCGCCGGGCCTCCAGGCCGCCCCCGCTGTTCCCGCCCCGCCACCGCCCCTCACGGCGTGACCGCCTTCGTCTTCGCCCCCACCGGGCGGGCCGGCGTGGGGGGCGGACGCAGCAGGGTGGCCGTCGCCCGGTCGCAGATGGTGCGTACGCGCTCCACGGGCAGGCCGAGCAGCGCGGCCGCCTGTTCCTCGGCGACACCCTCGTACAGCCGGAGGACCAGGATCAGGCGTTCCTGAGGGGTGAGCGCGCCCAGCGGGCCCACGGGTCGCCGCCGGGGGCGGACTAGGCCGCCGTGCCGGTGCCAGGCACCGCGGGCGAAGCGGGCCGCCAGATACTGCCGGGCCCGGTCGTACGGGTCCTCGCCGTGCAGCCGGTCCCAGGACGCGTACGTGTGGGCGAGGGACAGCGACAGCAGCCGCCGCGCGCGCGGGTTGGCGTCCGGCGCCTCCGCCGTGAGCAGGGTGGCGGCATGCAGCAGCCGCCCCGCCGCGCCCGCGACGAACGCCTCGAACTCCCGGGCCCGGCGGGCATTGTGAGACACATGCCGTTCTCGCACCGCGCCTCCCGCCCAGACGGCGACGACCCCTGAGGTCTCATATCAGGCCAGGGGTGCCCCGTCGGTCAAGAGTTCGGTCCGAACCGCGCGGTAAAGCCGTGGAAGGCGCCTCAGGAGCCCGACGGCGAGTCCTGCCCCGCCACGCCCGAAGGGACCATACGGGCGGACAGGGCGCCGTTGAAGCGCGCGAGGAGCGCGCAGAACGCCTCGCGCTCCTCCGGCGCCCAGTCGTGGGTCAGCTCGGCCATCAGCTGACGCCGGGAGGAGCGGACCTCCTCCAGCCGCGACTCGCCGCGCGGGGACAGCTGGAGCACCACCGCGCGTCCGTCCTCCGGGTGCGACGTCCTCTTGACCAGGCCCGTGTCCACGAGCGGAGCCACCTGACGGGTGACCGTGGAGGAGTCGATCCCCATGCTCGCGGCCAGTGCCTTCACGCCCATCGGGCCCTCTTTGTCGAGGCGGTTGAGCAGCAGGTAGGCGGCGCGGTCCATGGAGTTGCGGACCTGCCCGACCCCGCCGAGCCGGGTCTGTTCGGCACGACGGGCGAAGAGCGCCACCTCGTGCTGGAGCGTCTCGAGAAGACCGGGGTCACCGGCGGTCGTCATGTCCATCGACATTTCAGGTGTTGTGGGCATGGCCGGGGGCTCACTTCGTGGAGGGCTGCTAATTGGGGGACAGGGTACGCGGCCGGGGGGCAGGGCGTACCGGCGCTGCGCAAAGCGGGTCTCGGAGGTTGGTCACAACGGCCCCCGGCCCCCGTGAACTGCGATGCTGGAGGCATGAGCTACAGCACGGCCGCCCTCGTCGGACCCGTCACCCTCGACGACGTGCGCGGAGCGCAGAAGATGCTCTCGGGTGTGGCGCGGGTGACGGCGATGGAGGGCAGCAGGCACCTGTCCCAGCTGGTCGGCTCGCCGGTGCACCTCAAGTGCGAGAACCTCCAGCGGACGGGCTCGTTCAAGCTGCGCGGCGCCTACGTCCGGATCGCCGGGCTGCTCCCCGAGCAGCGGGCCGCCGGGGTGGTCGCGGCGAGCGCCGGCAACCACGCGCAGGGCGTGGCCCTGGCGTCGTCGCTGCTCGGCGTGCGTTCGACGGTGTTCATGCCGAAGGGCGCCCCGCTGCCGAAGATCAGCGCGACCCGGGACTACGGAGCCGAGGTACGGCTGCACGGCCAGGTGGTCGACGAGACGCTGGCCTCGGCGCAGGAGTACGCGGAGCGGACCGGCGCGGTGTTCATCCACCCCTTCGACCACCCCGACGTCATCGCGGGCCAGGGGACGGTCGGGCTGGAGATCCTGGAGCAGTGCCCCGAGGTGCGGACCGTCGTGGTCGGGATCGGCGGGGGCGGACTGGTGGCCGGCATCGCGGTCGCCGTGAAGGCGCTGCGGCCGGACGTACGGATCGTGGGCGTGCAGGCGGAGGGCGCGGCGGCGTATCCGCCCTCGCTGGCCGCCGGGCGCCCGGTGGCGGTCGACCACCCGGTGACGATGGCCGACGGCATCAAGGTGGGGCGTCCGGGCGACGTGCCGTTCGGCATCGTCGGCGAGCTGGTGGACGAGGTCCGCACGGTCTCGGAGGACGAGCTGTCCACGGCTCTGCTGCTCTGCCTGGAGCGGGCCAAGCTCGTCGTGGAGCCGGCCGGGGCGAGTCCGGTCGCGGCGCTGCTCAGCGATCCCGGCTCGTTCGAGGGCCCCGTCGTGGCGGTGCTGTCCGGGGGCAACGTGGACCCCGTGCTGATGCAGGGCGTGCTGCGGCACGGCATGGCCGCGCAGGGCCGCTACCTGGCGGTCCGGCTGCGGTTGACCGACCGTCCCGGCGCCCTGGCCACGCTTCTCGGGGTGTTGTCAGTGGTCGACGCTAACGTCCTCGATGTGAGCCACCTACGGACCGATCCACGGCTCGGGCTCACGGAGGCGGAGGTCGAGCTGCACCTGGAGACGAAGGGCCCGGAGCACTGCGCCGAGGTCGGCAGGGCGCTGCGGGAGGCCGGCTACCCCGTCATCGGCTGAGGCGGATTCCGGAACCTGGGGATCCGAGGATCCCGGAACCGGGGGGATCCGAGGATCCGGGAACCGGGGATCCGGAAAGGTCGGCCACCACTTCGTCACTCGTTCGTGTAAGCAGATTGTGAGACGCGATACATCGCGTTACGGTGTGTCTCGTAATTCGCTCGCTGAGCGCGGCGAAATCCACAAACCTAGGCTTTCCGAAGCATCCCCGACGACGTGGAGACTCATATGCCAGGCGCCATCTATGCCGAAGGCCTGGTCAAGACTTTCGGTGACGTAAGGGCTCTGGACGGCGTCGACCTGGACGTTCCCGAGGGCACGGTCCTGGGCCTGCTCGGGCCGAACGGCGCGGGCAAGACCACCGCCGTCCGCTGCCTCACGACGCTGCTGCGCCCCGACAGCGGCAGGGCGGTCGTCGCGGGCATCGACGTGCTCAAGCGGCCCAACGACGTCCGGCGTTCCATCGGCCTCTCCGGCCAGTTCGCCGCGGTCGACGAGTACCTGACCGGCCGGGAGAACCTCCAGATGGTCGGCCAGCTCTACCAGATGCGGTCCAAGGCCGCGAAGGCAAGGGCCGTCGAGCTGCTGGAGCAGTTCCACCTCACGGACGCCGCCGACCGTCCCACGAAGACCTACTCCGGAGGCATGCGCCGCCGGCTCGACCTGGCGGCGGCCCTGGTGGTCTCCCCGCCCGTCATGTTCATGGACGAGCCGACCACCGGCCTCGACCCGCGCAACCGCCAGGAGCTGTGGGAGGTCATCAAGCAGCTGGTCTCCGGCGGTACGACCCTGCTGCTGACCACGCAGTATCTGGAGGAGGCCGACCACCTCGCGCACGACATCGCGGTGGTCGACCACGGCCGCGTCATCGCCCGCGGCACCTCCGACCAGCTCAAGGCCCGCACCGGCGGCGAGCGCGTCGAGGTGGTCGTCCACGAGCGCGACCACATGGGGACGGCCGCCGAGGTGCTCGCCGGATTCGGCAAGGGCTCGACCACCGTCGAGGAGCACACCCGCAAGCTCACCGTCCCCGTCACCGGCGGCGCGAAGCTGCTCGCCGAGGTCATCCGCGAACTCGACGTCCGGGGTATCGAGATCGACGACATCGGCCTGCGCCGCCCCACCCTCGACGATGTCTTCCTCTCCCTCACCGGCCACGTGGCCGAGGCCGAGGGCGAGGGCGACGACCAGGACCCGACGGCCGACGCCGGACACAAGGACAAGAAGGAGGCCGCCAAGTGAGCGCCGCCACCGAAGCCGCGCCGGCCGGGGCAAGCACCAACCCCGTCGGGGCGTCCATCAGGGACTCCCTGGTCATCGCCCGGAGAAACCTGATCCGGATGACCCGGATCCCGGAGATGGTCCTGTTCGGGGTCATCCAGCCGGTGATGTTCGTGGTCCTCTTCACGTACGTCTTCGGCGGCTCCCTGCAAATCGGGAACACCACCGACGCGGGCGTCTACAAGGACTTCCTGATGGCCGGCATCTTCGCGCAGACCGTCACCTTCGCCACGGCCGGATCGGCCGCGGGCATCGCCGACGACATGCAGAAGGGACTGGTCGACCGCTTCCGCTCGCTGCCGATGGCCCGCGGCGCGGTGCTCACCGGCCGCACCGTCGCCGACCTGGTGCAGACGGCGATCACCCTGCTCGTCCTCGCGATCGTCGCGCTGATCGTGGGCTGGCGCACCGGCTCAGCCGAGCCGACCAACGCCGGGCGGATCCTCGCGGGCTTCGGCCTGCTCCTGCTCCTCGGATACGCCTTCACCTGGATCGGCGCGCTGATCGGGCTCTCCGTACGCACCCCGGAGGCGGCGACCTCGGGAGGGATCATCTGGCTGTTCCCGGTGACGTTCGTGTCGAACGCCTTCGTGGACTCCAGCCAGATGACCCCCTGGCTCCGGCACATCGCCGAGTGGAACCCGTTCAGCGCCACCGTGCAGGCCTGCCGCGAGCTGTTCGGCAACCCCGGCGTCGTGCAGTCGGACGCCTGGCCCATGCAGCATCCCGTCTGGGCGTCGGTGATGTGGTCCGTCCTGATCATCGCGGTCTTCCGGACCCTGTCGGTGCGCAAGTACCGCTCGGCCGCCTCATGACGAGGAGCCCCCGGCGTCACCAGGACACCGGGGGCTCTTCCACGACAGGAGGCCGGGCACACCGGCCGGGACTTCGCCGGACGGATCAGCCGTCGTACGGCTCGGCCTTGAGGATCTTCACGGAGGCCGGCTTGCCGTTGGGCAGCTCGTACTGCGCGTCCTCGCCGACCTTGTGGCCGAGGACGCCCGAGCCCAGCGGGGACTGCGGCGAGTAGGTCTCGATGTCCGAGCTCGCGTACTCGCGCGAAGCGAGCAGGAAGGTCAGCGTGTCGTCCTCGTCACCGTCGAACGCGATCGTGACGACCATGCCGGGGGCCACCGCGCCGTTCGCGGCCGGGGCCTCGCCCACCTTGGCGCTCTCGAGCAGCTGGGTCAGCTGGCGCACGCGGAGCTCCTGCTTGCCCTGCTCCTCCTTCGCCGCGTGGTACCCGCCGTTCTCACGGAGGTCACCCTCCTCACGGGCCGCGGCGATCTTGGCAGAGATCTCGGTGCGCGCGGGACCAGTAAGGTATTCAAGCTCCTCCTTGAGCTTGTTGTACGCCTCCTGGGTCAGCCAGGTGACGTTCTCGCTGGTCTGGGTCACGGGTGCTCCTCGTTGGTACTGGGAATACAAATCAACGCCCTACCCAGAAGGATGTTCCTTCACGGAAGGGCGAAACCACGAGCCTAACAATTCAGTGGGCAAAGGGGGAGGACATAAGCCGCCAGATTCCTGTCATCGCAGGTGGGAGCCCATGGATTCGCGCTGACGTTCGCCGTCGGGTCACTCCGGGTGGCAGCCGAGCAGTTCGGCCGTCGTGCCCGCGGCCTTCGTCCGCAACGTGACGACCTTGTCGATGCGCGTGCTGTCCCCGTCGAAGCGGAAGTCGGCCCGGCCGACCTCGTCGCCGTCCTCCGCCTGGGAGCGCACCGTGCAGTAGCCGGTGACACCGGCGTCCTTGCGGACCTCCAGGTGCACCTGCACCGAGTCCTCGGCGAGCTCGAAGCCGATCAGCTCGCCACTGATCTTGTTCTGACCGACGTAGTGGTAGCCGAACCAGCCGATCACGGCGAGCAGGACGGCACCGAGCACGGCGCCGACGACCTTGAGCGTGCGGTCGGCCTGTTCGTCCGACGAACGGCCGTAGCGGCCCTCGGGCCTTCGCGTCGTGGCCGTGCTCATGATCGTCCTCTCGGCAGGAGCCGGTCTTCCCGGGCCCCGGAATTATTCGGCTCCCGATTCGGTCACTATAGAAGCCTCCGATTGCGCCGATGCACACGGGCGCCGACTGACCCGAGGATTGAGTCTTGACTGACCAGCTGCGACTGATGGCCGTCCACGCCCACCCCGACGACGAGTCGAGCAAGGGCGCGGCCACCATGGCGAAGTACGTGTCCGAGGGGGTGGACGTGCTGGTGGTGACCTGCACGGGCGGGGAACGCGGCTCCATCCTCAACCCCAAGCTCCAGGGCGACCCGTACATCGAGGAGAACATCCACGAGGTGCGCCGGAAGGAGATGGACGAGGCCCGGGAGATCCTGGGCGTCAAGCAGCAGTGGCTCGGCTTCGTCGACTCCGGCCTGCCCGAGGGCGACCCGCTGCCGCCGCTGCCGGACGGCTGCTTCGCCCTGGAGGACGTCGACAAGGCGGCCGGTGAGCTGGTGCGGAAGATCCGCGCCTTCCGGCCGCAGGTGATCACCACCTACGACGAGAACGGCGGGTACCCGCACCCCGACCACATCATGACCCACAAGATCACGATGGTGGCGTTCGAGGGCGCGGCCGACACCGAGAAGTACCCGGAGGCCGAGTACGGCACGGCGTACCAGCCGGTGAAGGTGTACTACAACCAGGGCTTCAACCGCCCCCGCACCGAGGCCCTGCACCACGCGCTGCTGGACCGCGGACTGGAGTCGCCCTACGGGGACTGGCTCAAGCGGTGGTCGGAGTTCGAGCGCAAGGAGCGCACGCTCACCACGCACGTGCCCTGCGCGGACTTCTTCGAGATCCGTGACAAGGCGCTGATCGCCCACGCCACGCAGATCGACCCCGACGGGGGCTGGTTCCGGGTGCCGATGGAGCTCCAGAGGGAGGTCTGGCCCACGGAGGAGTACGAGCTGGCGAAGTCCCTCGTCGATACCTCCCTCCCCGAGGACGACCTCTTCGCGGGCGTCCGGGACAATGCCTGACATGAGTGCAAGCGCAAGCCTGGCAATGACGCACCTCGTCACCCTCGCCGAACTCGACGAGGACAAGGTCACCCCCGGTGTCCTCGGCTTCATCGTCTTCGCGGTGATGGCCCTGGCGGTGTGGGCCCTGATGAAGTCCATGACCCGTCACATGGGCAAGGTCGACTTCAAGGAGGCCCCGGACCCCGAGACCCGGGCCGCCGGCGGCGAGCAGGCGAAGCCCGGGCAGGGCTAGCGACGGCCGGGGGCGGCACCCCCGGTCACGAGCGGGCCGTCACCGCCACCCCCATGACCTCCCGGGCCTGGCGGTTCGGGACCATGCCCAGGCGCCAGGCCTGCCAGCCGGACTCCAGCTGGACGCCGCGTTCCAGGAGCAGCTGGTAGGCGTCGACGTACTCGTCGAGCTTCGTGTCCCGCGCCGGGTGCCCGGCCCGGGACAGCTGGGCCAGCTCCTCCTGCGCCACCGCCGTGCCGACCTCCACCCCGCCCGGGGCCGCGTACGGCAGCAGCGTGCAGCGCAGGAAGCGGGCCCAGTCCTCGCCGCGCCGGTCGCCGTACGCGGCGAACAGGGCGGCCGCCTCGTCGCACAGGCCCAGTGCCTGCGGCGTACGGGCGTTGCCCGCGTCCACCACCGCCAGCTCCAGGCAGGTCCACGCCTCGCCGTGGCCGACGCCGATGCGCTGGAAGTCGGCGCGCGCGTCCACCAGGAGCTGCCGGGCGAAGCCGGAGTTGCGCAGCGAGCCGGTCTGCGCCGCGCGCTGGTCGCGGGTGACCCGAGCCGAGTGGTGCCGGGCGCAGGCCAGGCCGTACACGTCCCGCATCCGGGAGAACATGGTGCGTGAGCGTTCCAGCTCACGCACCGACTGGTCCAGGTCGCCCGTCTCCTCCAGCGCCTGGCCCACGTAGTAGACCGTCCACGCCTCGCCGCGGGCGTCCTCGTTGTCCCGGTGCCGGGCCGCCGCGCGCCGCAGCTCGTCGACCGCCTCGGAGGCCTCCCCGTCCACCAGCCGGGCCCGCGCCAGCTGGGTCAGCGCCCAGGCCTCGCCGCGGGCGTCCTGGGTCCGGCCGTACAGCTCCAGGGCCGCCCGCAGGTCCGACTCCGCGCGCGGTACGTCGCCCATGCGCAGGTGCAGCTGCCCGAGCTGGAAGTGGGCCCACGCCTGGCCGTGCAGCGACTCGCCCGCCCGGTGCAGCACCAGCGACTCGGTGAGCAGGTCCATGGCCTCCGCCAGCCGGGCCCGGTCGCGCTGCACCGCCGCCAGCGCGTGCAGCGTCCACGCCCGGTCCGTGTCCAGCTCGGGCGCGGCCTGGAGGTCGAGCGCCTCCCGCAGCTTCGCCGCCGCGTCGGTCAGGTTGCCCTGGTGGTGCAGCGTGATGCCCAGCGAGCACAGGGCACGCGCGGCGCCCGCGTCGTGGTGGGCCTCCCGGTACAGGTCGACCACGGAGGTCAGGGTGGTGCGGGCCTTGTCCAGCTCACCGAGCTGCCGGGCCGCGATGCCGGTGCGCCACTGCACCGAACGCACCAGCAGCCCCTGATCCACGGACTGCGCCAGCTCGCTGATCTCACCCAGCCGGTAGAGGTCGCCGCGCAGCAGGCAGTAGTCGCACAGCGCGCCCAGCAGGTTCAGCACCGCGCCCTGGTCGACGCCCTCCGCGTGCCTGAGCGCCGCCGTGATGAAGCTCGACTCGTCGTCCAGCCAGCGCAGCGCCTCGTCCAGGGACGTGAAGCCGTACTGCCCGAACTGGTTCGAGCGGGTCGACATGTTGCCGTCGACCAGCCGCAGCACCGAGTCGGCCAGCTCGCCGTAGTTGGCGATCAGCCGTTCCTGCGCCGCCGTCCGCTCGCCGGGCTCCTCCTCGTCGGCGAGCCGGGCGCGGGCGAAGGCGCGGACGACGTCGTGCAGCCGGTAGCGGCTGCCCCGGACGTGGTCGAGCAGGCCCGCCCGGGACAGCGCCGTCAGCTGCTTGGTCGCCTCGGTCTCGTCCGTGGCCAGCAGCGCGGCGGCGGCCGCGGCCCCCATCGAGGTGCGGCCCGCGAGCGCCAGCCGGCGCAGCAGCCGCCGGGCCGGCTCCGGCTGGTCGGTGTAGCGCAGCCACAGCGCGCGCTCGACCGGCTCCACCGGCCCGTACGCGCCCAGGTCGGCCGCCAGCGCGCGCGGCGAGCGCGGGCCGAGTGAGGACCCGGCGACCCGCAGCGCCAGCGGCAGCCCGCCGCACAGCTCCCGGATCCGGTCGCTGGAGTCGGCGTCGTACGGACCCGAGGCGTCCTGTGCGGCGGCGCCCAGCAGTTCCTCGGCGCCCGCCGCGTCCAGCGCCTCGACCGGCAGCGCGTACACGTGCGCGGGCAGGTCGGGCGGCAGGGCCAGCGGCTTCCGCGAGGTGACCAGCACCAGGCTGTCGGACCGCTCCGGCACCAGGGTGCGCACCTGCTCGGGGTCCGCGGCGTCGTCCAGGACCACGGTGACCGGTACGCCCGTCAGATGCTGGTGGTACAGCTCGCTCAGCCGCTTGACCTGCTGGTCGGCGGAGGAACGCTCGCGGAAGAGCAGTTGCTCGCGCGGCGCCCCGAGCCGGTTGAGCAGATGCAGCAGGGCGTCCCGGGTGCTGAGCGGCGCCTCGCCCCCCGCCGCGGTGCCGTCGCCGCGCAGGTCGACCAGGCAGGCCCCGCGGAAGTAGTCGCGCAGGTCGTGGACGGCGCGCACCGCGAGCGTCGTACGGCCGCTGCCGGGCGCCCCGTGCAGCACCACCACCGTCGGTTTCGTCTCGGTGCTCGCGCGGGCCGCCTGCACCCACTGCCGCAGCTGGGCCATCTCGCGCCGGCGGCCGGCGAACGCCTCGCCCGGCTCGGGCAGTTGACCGAACGACTGCTCAAGCGCGCTGCGTCCCCGGGCCGCCGCGCTCTTGTCCGCGCCCCGCAGTTTCGGGCCGGTCTTGGCCGGAGCGGTGGACGCGGCGAGCATCCGCTGCTGGTCCAGGAAGGGCCGGATGCCGCGCACCTCCAGGGCGGTGAGCCACTGAAGCCGCAACTGCTCGGGCCCGCCGGGCTGGCTGACGGCACCGGCACGGTGGTGGGCGGCCGGCAGGTGGGACCCGACCACCTTCAGCACGGTCGCCGCGGCGCCGACGACGCCGACGGCCACGCCCGCGCCCACCGCGGTGCCGGTGCCGGTGCCGAGCGCCACGTCGGCCACCACCGTGGCGACCGCCGCGACGGCGGCGACCAGCAGGGGAGTGCCGGAGCCCTCACGGGCGTACCGCTGCCGGAACGTGAGCTGGCCGGCCGCCGCCTCGTCGAGGGCCCGGGTGTAGGCGTCGTACTCCTCGGCGGACGTGCCCGCCATCGCGTCCAGTGCCGCGCGGGCCCGGGAGAGCAGCACGTTCCCGTCCGTGCGTCCGCCCGAGCGGCGCACCTCCTCCTCCACGGCCCGCCTCAGCAGCCCCTCGGCCTCTGCACGGTGACTGTCCCGCATGTCGCGCCCCCTCCGGCGGCATCCGCGTCCTCCCGGGTGCCCCGGTGGTGAACCCAGGAGCCCCAGGGGCCCTCCCGGCCCCATCCCCGGGTCCTTCCCCGGTTGTGCGTGGGTCAAGTGTGCTGCGTTGGGGAGAGCCTGGGGAGGGGGCGGTCCGGGAGCGGGCCGCCGCCCGGGTGCCGGGCGGCGGCCCCTGAGCGGATCAGGTGCCGGTGACGTTGTAGAGGAAGAGCCGCTCGCCGTACTCGTGGTGCAGCCAGATGCGGCGGTTGTCCTCCGCCCTGCGCAGGCGGAGGTTGTCGAAGTGGAAGTCCTGTCCGGTGTTCGAGCGGATGCTGATCTGCGCGCGTTCCAGGCACCAGTACTGGACGCTGCCGGAGCCGGCGAAGCGGATGTAGGCGGGCGCCAGGTCCAGGTCCTCGGTGTCGAGCTGGGGCTTGCGGGGATCGTTGTACTCGGCGTTGCGGACGGTGACGTCGGTGAAGCCCGTCTCGCCGCCGTCGTTCGCGGAGCTGCCCTCCTCGCCGAGGATGAAGCAGGTCTTGGCGCCGACGGCGAAGTCGTCGCCGCTGCCGGAGTCGAGGCAGAACTCGCGGCCGGCGATGCCGAGATAGATCCAGCTGCTGGTCTCCGCCCCGCCCACGTCGGCGGTCTCGATGCGGGCCCGGATCTGGGTGATGTCACTCATGCGTACTGCTCTTCCTGTTCGGGGGCGGGGTGCCGCCCCGGTCGTTGAGGACGGGGTGTGTCCTCGTCGGACGCCCGGTTGTGGAGGGCGTTCCGTACGGACGGTATCGCCGCAATCGCGAGGAGTAATCGGATGGCTGCGGGGCGTGATGATGTGCGGTGCCGGTGAGGTCGTACGACCGTCGTGCGCCTCCCGAGCCGTACGCGGGCGCGCGAACGGCGTTCTCGGGACGGGTCCCTGAACGCGCCGCGGTGCGCTTCCTCGTTCGAGTGAAGCGGCCCCCGTGCACCGCATCGCACCTCGCTCGGGAGGGCAGCCGGGACAGAGGTGAACCCCGCTACGACGCGGGTGGTCCTGGTCCCGGACCGGGGTCTGGCCAGAACCGCACAAGGAGCAGCGATGGCGAACGATCGGACGGTCAACGCGTTTCTGAGTCTCCGGCTCCCCCCGCTCCTGGTCGACGCCCTCGTCGCCCTTCAGGAGACGCAGCGGGAACGGGTCGATCCGCAGGACCGGGACCGGATGCACGTCACCCTGGGCTTCCTGCACGACGCCGACGCCGGCCGGCTGGCCGACGCGGCCGCGCTGTTGAGCGACGGCGACTGGGCCGCCCCGCGCGTCCGGCTGACCGGCGAGGTGCGTCACGGAAGCTGGCGGCTCCAGAAGGACCCCGCGTACCGCTACGACGCCCGCACCGTCCAGCGTCAGGAACAGGTGCGGCTGGGGATCGAGCACACGCAGGAGCTGGCCACGCTGTACGCCGGCACCGTGCGGCGTCTGGGCATCGAGGAGGGCGACTTCTGGCCGCATCTCACCTTGGGGCTCGCGAAGTACGACTTCCCGACGGAGGAGGCCGAGGCCATGGACCTGCCGTCCGTGACGGGAGCGGCCTCCGGTGTCGAACTGCAGCAGGAGATGTCCGTCACCGAGTTCAGGGTCCTCGTCGACAAGCCCCTGGTGTGAACGGCCGGGCGTACGCCCGGGCCGGCAGCGGCATGACCGGCCCTTCGGTCACCTCGTCCCGCGTCGGGAGCCGTCAGACGCGGACGTATCGCAGGAACCGCCCGGCACCGTCGTCCGCGCGGCGCAGACCGCAGCGCCGGAACAACGCGTCGGCCTGTGAGCGGGGCTGGAGGCGGAAGGGCGACCGCTGGTGAGCCAGCACCCGCTCGTCCTTCAGTACGCGGTAGTCCTTGGTGAAGCGGCCCCCGCCGTGGTCGTCGACCTTCTGGGCGTAGCGGAGTCCGTCCGGCAGGGGGCGGGTGTAGGCGCGGTGGGGTTCCTGCACGGCCAGGAGCAGCGTGCCGGAGGGGCGGAGCGCACGGGTCACGTTGGCGAGTGCTCTGAGGTTGTCGTCGTCTTCGGTGAGGTGACTGCCCAGCCAGGTGTCGTGTCCGTCGTGGACTCCGTACCACACGCCGCCGACGGAGTAGGCGGCGTCGAAGAGGGCGGGCAGGGGTTCCTCGTCGAGGATGTCTCTCTGGACCAGGTGAACCCGGTCGCCGAGTCGCGCGCGGGCCCGGTCGAGCATGCTCTCGGTGTGGTCGAGGCCCGTGATGCGTAATCCCGCGGGGCTCATGGCGAGGAGGCGCTCGCAGACCAGTCCGGTGCCGACCCCCAGCTCCAGGACGTCCCTGCCCTCGCCGATGTGGTCCAGCAGGGCTCGGGCGTAGGCGTCGTAGTCGTAGTACCCCGAGGTCATGATGGCGTCGTAGTAGGCGGCGAGCGCGGCGTAGGAGTTGGACATGTACGCGAGCGTATGGACGCCCGGAGGTGCACGCCCAGAGGGCCTCTGACGTGTGATCAGGCATGCGGAGCGCCACCGTCCGCCGCCAGGCGCGTGAGCCACTCACGCAGCAGGCGCTGCTCGGCCTCGGTCAGGACGTCCGCGTCGTCGGGGAGGGCGGCGCGCAGCGCGCGGGCCGCCGCGGCGGAGCCGGACTCCGCGGCGGGGACCGTCGGTTCGGCGTGTGTGACGGCCGCGACCATGGACTCGCGCAGGACGGTCAACAGTGCCGGGTTGCGGCGGCCCGCGGGGGTGGAGTGCCAGGTGGTGACCGCGCCCTGGCCGGTCGCCTGGATGATCTGGGCCGCCAGTTCCTCGTCGACCCGCAGCCAGCCCCCGGCCGCCAGCCGGCGCACCCGCCCGTGGAGGATCTCCAGGCCCGCGCGGTGCGCCGTGTCCGATCCCCGGCCCGAGGCCCGGTTCATCACCGCGAACAGTTCGGGGCGGGAGACCCCGAACTCGACCACCATGTCCCAGCCGCGGCGCAGCTCCTCCACCGGGTCCTGCGGGTCGGGGTCGAGCTGTGCGCGCTTCCTCTCCAGGAACTGCGCGTAGCCGTGCTCGGCGACGGCCTCGAGGAGCCCTTCCTTGTCGCCGAAGAGGCGGTAGATCGCCGGTGGCTGCATTCCGGCCGCGGCGGCGACCGCGCGGGTGCTCACCGCGTCGGGTCCGCCGTTCTCCAGCAGCTCGACGGCCGCCTCGACGATGCGGCGGCGAGGGCTGCCGGCCGAGTCACGCGTAACCATGAACCGATGGTACCGATGATCTGATTCCATTGGAATTTCCAGTGGTAACATCAAAGTGATTCCATTGGAAACGCGGGTCGGGAGAACCTCATGATCATCGTGACCGGAGCGACCGGAAAGCTCGGCCGCCGCACCGTCGAGCGCCTGCTGGAGCGCGTCCCCGCCGAGCGCGTCGGCGTCAGCGTCCGCGATCCCCGCAAGGCCCGGGACCTCGCCGACCGCGGCGTCCGCGTCCGGCAGGGGAGCTTCGACGACCCCGCCTCGCTGGTGCATGCCTTCGAGGGGGCCGAGCAGCTGCTCCTCGTCTCCCTCGACCGCACGGGCGAGGAGTGCGTCGGCGGCCACCGCACCGCCATCGACGCCGCCGTGAAGGCCGGCGTCGGCCGCGTCCTCTACACCAGCCAGATGGGCGCCGCCCACGACTCCCACTTCCAGGCCTGCCGCGACCACGCCCGGACCGAGGACCTGCTCCGCGCCACCGGTCTGCCCTGGACCGCACTGCGCAACGGCTTCTACGCGGCCAGCGCCCTGCACTTCCTGGAGGCCGCCCGGCACACCGGCGACATCGCCCTCCCCGCCGACGGCCCCGTCGCCTGGACCGGCCACGACGACCTCGCCGAAGCCACGGCGGCGATCCTCCTCGAAGAGGGTCGCTTCGAGGGCCCCACCCCACCGCTCACCGGCCCGGCGGCGCTCGACTTCGACACCGTCGCCGAGATCGCGTCCCGGGCCACCGGGCGGCCCTTCACCCGGACGGTCGTCCCCGACGACGCCTACCGCGAGCAGGCCCTGGCGCACGGCGCCCCGGCCCCGATCGCCGACCTGATGCTGAGCATCTTCACCGCGGCGCGCGACGGCGAGTTCACCGCCGTCGACCCGACGCTGGCCGAACTGACCGGGCGAGAGCCCGCCACCTTCCGCACCCAGCTGGAGCGTGCCTGGGCCGAGTAGCCCCGTGGCTCACGTGGCCGGAGCACGGGTGGCGGACTCGATCAGATGGTCCACGACGTCGGTGATCCGGTGTCGCTCCCGGTAGGCCCGCCGCTGCCGGTCGGCGCCATTCCCACCCATGTCCAGGCGGGTGCGCGCGTCCCTCAGGAGCGTCGACTCCGCCGCGTCCAAGGTGGGCAGGACCGTTTCCCAGAGCCGGTCGAGATGGGAGGCGGTGGTCTCCAGGCGGTTCGTGCGCAGGTCGAGGCTGTGGCCGGCCAGGCCGTCACGGGCCGCACGCCAGCATGCCGCCCGCAGCACCTCCGGCTCGGGACGTTGCGCCCGCTGGTCACGTCCCGGCCCGGACAGCCAGTGGACGGCCAGCCCCCTGACGGCCGCGGCGAGCAGCAGGGTGTCGTGGACGGTGTGGCAGGCGTCGGCGACGCGGATCTCGAGGGTGGGCACGTGGTGGGAGGGGCGGATGTCCCAGTACAGGCCACCGCGGTCCATCACCGATTCGGTGGCCATCAGGCTGCCGACGAGGTCCTCGAAGTGGCTGGGCGACTCGAGGTACGGGGGCGGTCCGGCCACCGGCCAGCGCCACCGGGTCAGGGTGCGCCAGCTGGCGTAGCCGGTGTCCTGGGCCTCCCAGTAGGGCGAGTTGGCGGTCAGGGCGATGAGGGCGGGCAGCCAGCAGCGCAGTTGGTTGCTCAGGCGCAGCGCGGTCGCCAGGTCGGGCACGCCGATGTGCACGTGGCAGGCGCACGCGGTCTGCTCGTGGTCCAGGGCGCGGAAGGTGGCGGAGCTCCGGGCGTAACGAGGGCCCGGGGTCAGGGGCGGCGGGGTGTGCTGGCCCAGGACGGGGGTGCCGCTGGAGACGGCGCGCAGACCGAGCCTTCTCGCCGCCTCCGCCACCGCACGGCGCGCGGCGGACAGCTGATCGCCGAGGTCGGTCAGGCTGGTGTGCGGGTCGGTGCGGATCTCGACCTGGTAGCGCGTGAGTTCGGTGGTGACCCGGTCGCCCAGTTCGGCGCCCGCCAGTGCGACGACCTTGTCGGCCTTCGCACTCAGGTGCCGGGTGACCGGGTCGACCAGCAGATACTCCTCCTCGATCCCGACGGTCAGCGGTACAGGTCCGCGCGCGGCCCGGCGGCGTGCGGCACCGGCGGTCGCCCGGGCGGTGCCCTGTGGCCACTTGTCGCTCTTCATGGTGAACAGCCTGACACGTAGAGTGAGCTGAGACTCCGTTGATCGCCCATCGACCCGTCTGGGGGAGTGCGTGCGGGAGGAAACCCAGGTACTCGTCGTCGGCGGCGGCCCCGCGGGATCCACCGCCGCCTCCTTTCTGGCCCGGCAAGGCATCGCGGTCACCCTGCTCGAGAAGGACCGGTTCCCCCGCTACCACGTCGGCGAGTCCCTTCTCCCCTCCCTGCTGCCGCTGTTGGACGCCATGGGGGCACGCGAGGCCGTCGAACGGCACGGGTTCGTCCGCAAGACCGGGGCCTTCTACGGCTGGGGCGGCCAGCAGTGGTCGCTGGGCTTCGACGAGCCCGGCCGGCCCGCCCCCTACAGCTTTCAGGTCGTCCGTTCGCAGTTCGACGAGCTGCTGCTGCGTCACGCGCAGCGGCAGGGAGCCGACGTCCGCGAGGCCACCTCCGTACGGCGCATCCACCTCACGGACGGCGCGGCGCGGGCGGCCACCTGGACCACCGGCGACGGACAACGCGGCGAGATCGTCTTCCAGCACCTCATCGACGCCTCCGGCCGCGCCGGACTACTGGCCACCCGCCACCTCGGCAGCCGCCGGTTCCACGACGTCTTCCGCAACGTGGCCGCATGGGGCTACTGGCGGGACGCCCCACCCCTTCCCGGCGCACCCCAGGGGGCGATCGGCGTCTTCTCCCTGCCGGACCACGGCTGGTTGTGGGCCATCCCGCTGCACGACGGCACCCTCAGCGTCGGCCTGGTCACCGACAAGCACTCCTTCAAGGAGTCACGACGGCACACCGGTTCCACCGAAGCGGCCTACCACCAGGCCCTCACCCAGTGCCCGCTGCTCGCCCGCGTCCTGCGCGGGGCACGCCTGGTCTCGGGCCTGAAGGTCGAAAGCGACTACTCCTACGTCGCCCAGCGCTTCAGTGGCCCCGGCTACTTCCTCGCCGGTGACGCCGCCTGCTTCCTGGACCCACTGCTGTCGACCGGGGTCCACCTGGCCATGTACAGCGCCACCCTCAGTGCCGCCTGCACCGCCGGACTGCTGCGCCAGGGCGTCGAGTCGGATGCCGCCCACACCTTCTACGACACCGCCTACCGGCACGCCTACGAACGCCTCCTCATCCTGGTCAGCGCCTTCTACCGCATCCACGACGGCCGCAACTCGTACTTCCGCCGGGCACAGACCCTCAGCCACCGCGACCAGGACCGACTGCGGCTGCACGAGTCCTTCCTGAACATCATCACCGGCCTCGACGACCTGCACGACGCACAGCAGGACGCCGCCTCCCTGCTACAGCGGCGACTCGCCCGGCCGCGCACCGGACGGCAGCACGGACTGGGCGGCCACGGCACCAGCGACATGGTGCCCCTGCCCACCACCGCCGACCGCGCCGCGGGAGGCCTCTACCTGACCCTCGACCCCCACCCCCGACTCCTGTCCGCGCCCTGACCGCAACGTGCCGGCCCGCTCGTGGCCGGCACGACCGAACGGTTCCGTCCGCGGAAGTCGATCTCGCGTCCTGGGCCGGACTCCCCGATCATGCGACGATGACGGGTATGAATCGCCTGGCTGATTCCCAGTCGCCCTATCTGCTCCAGCACGCCGACAACCCGGTGGACTGGTGGCCATGGGGAGAGGAGGCGATGGCGGAGGCGAGACGGCGGGACGTGCCGGTGCTGCTGAGCGTCGGCTACTCCGCGTGCCACTGGTGCCACGTGATGGCGCACGAGTCCTTCGAGGACGAGGCCACCGCCACATACCTCAACTCGCACTTCGTGAGCGTCAAGGTCGATCGCGAGGAGCGGCCCGACGTGGACGCCGTCTACATGGAGGCCGTGCAGGCGGCGACCGGGCAGGGCGGCTGGCCCATGACCGTCTTCCTCACGCCGGACGCGGAGCCCTTCTACTTCGGCACCTACTTCCCGCCCGAGCCCCGGCACGGCATGCCGTCCTTCCGTCAGGTGCTCCAGGGCGTCCAGCAGGCCTGGGCGGAGCGGCGGGACGAGGTCACCGAGGTCGCCGGGAAGATCGTGCGCGACCTCGCCGGGCGGGACATCTCCTACGGCGACGCGCAGGCGCCCGGCGAGGAGCAGCTCGGGCAGGCGCTGCTCGGGCTGACCCGGGAGTACGACGAGCAGCGCGGCGGCTTCGGCGGGGCGCCGAAGTTCCCGCCGTCCATGGCCGTCGAGTTCCTGCTGCGCCACCACGCCCGCTCCGGCGCCGAGGGCGCGTTGCAGATGGCGCGGGACACCTGCGAGCGGATGGCCCGCGGCGGCATCTACGACCAGCTGGGCGGCGGCTTCGCCCGCTACTCCGTGGACCGCGAGTGGGTCGTGCCGCACTTCGAGAAGATGCTCTACGACAACGCGCTGCTGTGCCGCGTGTACGCCCACCTCTGGCGTGCCACCGGCTCGGACCTCGCCCGCCGCGTCGCCCTGGAGACCGCGGACTTCATGGTGCGCGAACTGCGCACCGCCGAGGGGGGTTTCGCCTCGGCGCTCGACGCCGACAGCGACGACGGCACGGGCCGGCACGTCGAGGGCGCGTACTACGTGTGGACGCCCGCGCAGCTCACCGAGGTGCTCGGTGCCGAGGACGCCGGACTCGCCGCCCAGTACTTCGGCGTGACCGAGGAGGGCACCTTCGAGCACGGCGCGTCCGTGCTGCAACTGCCGCAGCAGGAGGGCGTCTTTGACGCCGCGCGGATCGCCTCGGTGCGGGAGCGGCTGCTGGCCGCGCGGGACGGCCGGTCCGCCCCCGGCCGGGACGACAAGGTGGTCGCCGCCTGGAACGGCCTCGCGATCGCCGCGCTCGCGGAGACCGGCGCCTACTTCGAGCGCCCCGACCTGGTGGAGGCCGCCGTCGCCGCCGCCGACCTGCTGGTCCGGCTGCACCTCGACGAGCAGGTCAGGCTCACCCGCACCAGCAAGGACGGCCGGGCCGGTGCCAACGCCGGGGTGCTGGAGGACTACGCCGACGTGGCGGAGGGCTTCCTCGCGCTGGCCTCGGTCACCGGGGAGGGCGTCTGGCTGGACTTCGCCGGGTTCCTGCTCGACCACGTCCTCACCCGCTTCACCGACGCCTCCGGCTCGCTGTACGACACGGCGTCCGACGCGGAGCACCTGATCCGCCGCCCGCAGGACCCCACCGACAACGCGACGCCGTCGGGCTGGAGCGCAGCCGCGAACGCCCTGCTCTCCTACGCCGCCCACACCGGTTCCGAGCCGCACCGCACCGCCGCCGAGCACGCCCTCGGCGTGGTGAAGGCGCTCGGCCCGCGGGTCCCGCGCTTCATCGGCTGGGGCCTGGCCGCAGCCGAGGCGCTGCTCGACGGGCCGCGCGAGGTCGCCGTCGTCGGACCGGACGCCGCCGACGCCGCCGCGCGCGGACTGCACCGGACGGCGCTGCTGGGGACGGCGCCGGGAGCGGTCGTCGCCTTCGGCGCGGAGGGCAGTGACGAGTTCCCGCTGCTGGCCGACCGGCCGCTGGTCGGCGGGGCGGCGGCCGCGTACGTCTGCCGGAACTTCACCTGTGACGCGCCGACGACCGATCCGGAGCGGCTGCGGGCCGCGTTGAACGGCTGAGGCGGCTCGTACGGGGGTAGACGAAGGGTGGCGGGCGGACGCGTCCGGGCCCGCGGCGGGGCGGGCCGATCCGCCCGGCGTCGCGTCCGCCATGAACCTTTCGGCTCCGGCCGCCGTCTTCGGCATCGGTGCGGACCGCATCGAGATCCGCCGAACCCAGCCCTCCGGAGCCGCCCGATGAGCCACGAGTCCACCGTCCCCGGCGCGTTGGGCCGTCCGGCCGTACGTCCCTCCGAGCCGCCCGCGGTGCCGCCCGAGCCGGCCGCCGTCACCATCGTCGTACCGACCTTCAACGAGTCGGGGAACATACGGCAGCTGCTGCGGCGGACGGCCGAGTCGGTGCCGGCCCGGCTGCCCTGCGAGGTCGTCTTCGTGGACGACTCCACCGACGACACCCCGGACGTGATCCGCGCGGCGGCGCCGGACTGCCCCTTCCCGGTCACCGTGCTGCACCGGGACGAGCCGGCCGGCGGGCTGGGCGGCGCCGTCGTCGAGGGCATGCGGGCGGCCGGGGCGGACTGGATCGTCGTCATGGACGGCGACTGCCAGCACCCGCCCTCGCTCGTGCCGGAACTGGTCGCCACCGGCGAGCGGACGAAGGCCGGGCTCGTCGTCGCCTCCCGCTACACGCCGGGCGGCAGCCGCGCGGGCCTGGCCGGCGGCTACCGGGTGGCGGTCTCACGGGCGGCGACCTGGCTGACCAAGGCGCTCTTCCCGCGCCGGCTGCGCGGCATCAGCGACCCGATGAGCGGCTTCTTCGCGATCCGCCGCGCCGAGGTCACCGTGGACGCGCTCAAGCCGCTCGGGTACAAGATCCTGTTGGAACTGGCCGTCCGCGACCGCCCCGGTACGGTCGCCGAGGTGCCGTTCGTCTTCGAGGAGCGGTTCGCCGGGGAGTCCAAGTCCACCGCGCGGGAAGGGCTGCGCTTCCTGCGCCACCTGGTCGGGCTGCGCACCGTCGCGCCGATGGCCCGCATGATCGTGTTCGGGCTGATCGGGCTGAGCGGCTTCGTGCCCAACCTGGCCGCCCTGTGGGCGCTGACGTCGGCCGGGCTGCACTACCTGCCGGCCGAGATCGTCGCCAACCAGTTCGGCGTGGCCTGGAACTTCCTGCTGCTGGAGCGGCTGCTCTTCCACGACCGGCGAGCGCACCGGCACTGGGCCGACCGCACCCTGCGCTTCACCCTGATCGCCAACGCCGACCTGGTGCTGCGCATCCCGCTGATCGCCCTGCTCGTCGGCCAGTTCGGCCTCGCCGTACTGCCGGCCACCGCCCTGGCCCTGGTCATCACCTTCGTCCTGCGCTTCGCCGGCACGGAGGCGCTGGTCTACCTCCCGCGAAGGCGCCGCGGCGACCGGCGTCCTCGCTAGGCCCCGTCCCGCCCGGCGTCCGCGAGGGCCCGTGCCACGATCGCCTCCAGCTGGTCGTGGTGGGCGCCCTTCCAGTACGCGCGGCCGCAGTCGCCGCACCGGGCGAACACGTCGTACGACCGCTCGGTGCCGCCCTTGAGCTGGTCGGCCACCTCGGCCTTGGTGGCCGGCGCCAGGGGGCCGTTGCACGCGGTGCACCGGGTCCACGGGCGCAGCTCGGGCCGGAACCGGGTCAGGACCTCACGGAGCTGTTCCTCGGGGCGGGTGCTGTAGACGTAGGCCCCGGCCCACAGCTCGCGGCGGCGCAGCAGGCCCCGGTCGCGGCTGAGCATGACCCGCCGCTCGGCCGCCGAGAGGGAGGCGAGGGCCGGGTCGCCGAGGTCCGCCGACTGGTACGCCGTGTCCACGCCGAGCAGCCGCAGCCGGCGGGCGAGCGTGCCGAGGTGGACGTCGAGCAGGAAGCGCAGGGGAGCGCCGGGTACCTCCTGGGGGTGCGCGACGGCCCGTACGCGCACCGACTCGCCGCCCGCGGGGACGTGTCCGGGCGGGACCTCGCGGCCGTCGACGAGGAGGGCGCCGACCTCGGTCAGCGGGACGCCGAGGGACTCGACGACGTGCCCGAGGGTGGAGACGCCGTCGGCGGTGGCGCGGGCGACGCCGGTGGGGCGGGCGCGCGGTACGAACAGGTGCAGTTCGGGAGGGAACTCGACGTGGATCTCGGGACCGTTCACCCGGTGGCCTTCCTCGTGCCGCCGGCCGCCTAGTAGGCGACCAGCGAGATCCCCACGTAGTGGGCGATGAACGCGGCCAGGGTGAACGAGTGGAAGACCTCGTGGAAGCCGAACCAGCGGGGGGACGGGTTGGGGCGCTTGAGGCCGTAGATCACGCCGCCGGCGCTGTAGAGCAGGCCGCCCGCGATCACCAGGACGAGGACGGCGATGCCGCCGGCCCGCATGAACTCGGGCAGGTAGAAGACGGCCGCCCAGCCCATGGCGAGGTAGCACGGGGTGTAGAGCCAGCGTGGGGCGCCGACCCAGAAGACGCGGAAGACGATGCCCGCGGCCGCGGCGGCCCAGATGCCCCAGAGCAGCCACTCGCCCTGGGCGCCGGGCAGCAGCAGCATCGTGAGCGGGGTGTACGTGCCCGCGATGATCAGGAAGATGTTGGCGTGGTCCAGGCGCCGCAGCACGCCGTCCATGCGGGGGCTCCAGTTGCCCCGGTGGTAGAGCGCGCTGACGCCGAAGAGCAGACAGGCCGTCAGGATGTAGATCCCGCAGGCGACACGGGCCTGGGTCGACTCGGCGAGGGCGGTGAGCACGAGGCCCGCGACCAGCACGGCGGGGAACATGGCCAGGTGCAGCCAGCCGCGCAGCTTGGGCTTGACCGGATGCGGCAGGGAGATCGCCACAGGGCCGCGGCCGTCGGCCGGCGTGTCCCTGGGCTCGTCGGGGACGGACGCAGTCATGAGCGCATCGTACCTACGGTTCCGTAAGTTACGTATCAGTACGGACGTATGACGAACGGCGAGTGGCCATCGTCTCACGGGCCTCCCTGCCCCGCATCCCCGCCGCGTGCACGTGGCGATCCTCACTCCGCTCAAGTGTGACGCCCTCTGGACAGATGGGCGCTCGCGTCGGATGATCAAATGAGTGCGGTCGACACCGGATGAGCGCCCACGAGGTCAACGTCACGCGTCCGGGTCGCAGCCCCCAAGGGGCCTCCAACCACAAACCCCTCAACTAGGAGCAATCGTGGCGCGCGACATCGCTGCTCCCCCCGTCCCCACCAACCACCAGGAGCTGATCTCGTGGGTGAACGAGATCGCCGAACTGACCCAGCCGGACGACGTGGTCTGGTGTGACGGATCCGAGGCCGAGTACGAGCGCCTGTGCGGGGAGCTCGTGGCGAAGGGCACCTTCCGCAAACTCGACCCCATCAAGCGGCCGAACTCCTACTACGCCGCCTCCGACCCCTCCGACGTCGCGCGCGTCGAGGACCGGACCTTCATCTGCTCCGCCAAGGAGGAGGACGCCGGCCCCACCAACCACTGGAAGGACCCCGCCGAGATGCGGGAGATCTTCAGCGGTGAGAAGGGGCTGTTCCGCGGCTCGATGCGCGGCCGCACCATGTACGTCGTGCCCTTCTGCATGGGCCCCCTCGGCTCCCCGCTCTCCGCGCTCGGCGTGGAGATCACCGACTCCGCGTACGTCGCGGCCTCCATGCGCACCATGACCCGCATGGGACAGCCGGTCCTGGACGAACTGGGCGCGGAGGGCTTCTTCGTCAAGGCCGTGCACACCCTGGGCGCCCCCCTGGCCGAGGGCGAGAAGGACGTGCCCTGGCCCTGCAACAGCACCAAGTACATCTCGCACTTCCCCGAGGACCGCGAGATCTGGTCCTACGGCTCCGGCTACGGCGGCAACGCCCTGCTCGGCAAGAAGTGCTACGCCCTGCGCATCGCCTCCGTCATGGCCCGCGACGAGGGCTGGCTGGCCGAGCACATGCTGGTGCTGAAGCTGACCCCGCCCACCGGCGAGCCCAAGTACGTCGCCGCCGCCTTCCCGTCCGCCTGCGGCAAGACCAACCTCGCCATGCTGGAGCCCACGATCTCCGGCTGGACGGTCGAGACGATCGGCGACGACATCGCCTGGATGCGCTTCGGCGAGGACGGCCGCCTGTACGCCATCAACCCCGAGGCCGGCTTCTTCGGCGTCGCACCCGGCACGGGTGAGCACACCAACGCCAACGCGATGAAGACCCTGTGGGGCAACTCCGTCTTCACCAACGTCGCGCTCACCGACGACGGCGACGTCTGGTGGGAGGGCATGACCGAGGAGACGCCCGCCCACCTGACGGACTGGAAGGGCAACGACTGGACGCCCGAGTCGGGCACCCCGGCCGCGCACCCCAACGCCCGCTTCACCACCCCCGCCGCGCAGTGCCCGATCATCGCGCCGGAGTGGGAGGACCCCAGGGGCGTGCCGATCTCGGCGATCCTCTTCGGCGGGCGCCGCGCCACCGCCGTACCGCTGGTGACCGAGTCCTTCGACTGGAACCACGGCGTCTTCCTCGGCGCCAACGTGGCCTCCGAGAAGACCGCCGCCGCCGAGGGCAAGGTCGGCGAGCTGCGCCGCGACCCCTTCGCCATGCTGCCGTTCTGCGGCTACAACATGGGCGACTACATGGGGCACTGGATCGACGTGGCCAAGGACAAGGACCAGTCCAAGCTGCCGAAGATCTACTACGTCAACTGGTTCCGCAAGGACGACGAGGGCCGGTTCGTCTGGCCCGGCTTCGGTGAGAACGGCCGCGTCCTGAAGTGGATCGTGGAGCGTCTGGAGGGCCGCGCGGAGGGCGTCGAGACGCCGATCGGCGTGCTGCCGGCCAAGGGCTCCCTCGACACCGAGGGCCTCGACCTCCCCGACGCCGACCTGGAGTTCCTGCTCAGCGTCGACAAGGAGGTGTGGCGCGAGGAGGCGGCGCTGGTGCCCGAGCACCTCAACACCTTCGGCGACCACACGCCCACCGAGCTGTGGGACCAGTACCGGGCCCTGGTGCAGCGCCTGGGCTGATCTTCCGCCTCTTCTGCTTCGCGGCCGGTTCGGCTAGCCCTGACCAGTGAAGTCGTCACGAAAGCCGGCCGCGATGGGGTTCTGCCCGCTCCTGTAGCTCGATGTCCTGGAGCCGGGCGGACACCCCGCTCGGGCCGGGTCCCCGCACAATGGCGTGCGATGGACCCGGCCCTTCGGCGTACGAGGGCTCCGTCCATCGGCGTACGTCACGAGGCCGACGCGTACCGCGGGGCGAGGGCGGCGGCGTGTACGTCCATGCGCTCGGCGGTCAGGATCGCGGCCGCCGTGTCGGCGCGGGAGGCCGCCACCACCAGGGCACGGCCCGCCAGCGTGTGCGCGCGGCGGTGCAGGGCCGGCGGGTGCGGCTCGGGGTGGGCGGCGGTCACCGGCACGCGGACCGGCGCCCGGCCGCCGCGCAGCCGGGCCACCTGCCCGGCGAGCCGCTCGGCCGCGGCGTCCAGGTCGGCGTCGGGGGTCAGCGCGCGCAGCTCGTCCGTGACGGCGAGCAGGGCCGCGAGATGGCCGGCGAGCTGGATGTCCAGCTCTTCCTCCCGGGACCGGTGCGGGAAGTCGGAGGTGGTGCCGGCCGCCGTGCTGTGGACCGACTTGCTGCGGATCGCTTCGTACATGGGACGGCCTCCTGTTTGCTCCAGGAAGCCATCCTACATTGGAACCAATCTAAAGTTGAGAGAGTTCAGGATCTGGCTGGGCTCAGGGCTGGCTGTAGCCCTCCAGGAAGTTGCCGATCCGGTCCACGGCCTCGCGCAGGTCGCCGGCCGTGGGCAGCGTCACCACCCGGAAGTGGTCCGGCTCGGGCCAGTTGAAGCCGGTGCCCTGGACGACCATGATCTTCTCCTGCCGCAGCAGGTCCAGGACCATCCGCCGGTCGTCCTTGATCTTGAAGACCTTGGGGTCGAGCCGCGGGAAGAGGTACAGCGCGCCCTTCGGCTTCACGCAGGTCACGCCGGGAATGCTGGTCAGCGCCGCGTGCGCCGCGTCCCGCTGCTCACGCAGCCGCCCGCCCGGCAGCACCAGCTCGTTGATGGTCTGCCGCCCGCTGAGCGCCGCGACCACGCCGTGCTGCCCCGGCATGTTGGCGCACAGCCGCATGTTCGCCAGCACCGTCAGGCCCTCGATGTAGGACTCGGCGTGCGCGCGCGGACCGGAGATCGACATCCAGCCGACCCGGTAGCCGGCCACCCGGTACGCCTTCGACATGCCGTTGAAGGTGAGGGTCAGCAGGTCGGGGGCGATCGCCGCGGTCGGCGTGTGCGTGGCCTCGTCGTACAGGATCTTGTCGTAGATCTCGTCGGAGCAGATCAGCAGGTTGTGCCGGCGCGCGATGTCGGTCAGGCCCCGCAGCACCGCCTCGTCGTAGACCGCGCCCGTCGGGTTGTTCGGGTTGATGATCACGAGCGCCTTGGTGCGGTCGGTGATCTTCCGTTCCACGTCGGCGAGGTCCGGCATCCAGTCGGACTGCTCGTCGCAGCGGTAGTGGACCGCCGTGCCGCCGGAGAGCGAGACGGCGGCCGTCCACAGGGGGTAGTCGGGCGCCGGGACGAGGACCTCGTCGCCGTCGTCGAGCAGCCCCTGCATCGCCATCACGATCAGCTCGGAGACGCCGTTGCCGATGAAGACGTGCTCGACGTCCGTCTCGATGCCGAGGGTCTGGTTGTGCATGACGACCGCGCGGCGGGCGGCCAGCAGACCCTTCGCGTCGCCGTAGCCGTGCGCCGTCGAGACGTTGCGGAGGATGTCCTCCAGGATCTCGGGCGGGCACTCGAAACCGAAGGCCGCCGGGTTGCCCGTGTTCAGCTTGAGAATGCGGTGCCCGGCCGCTTCCAGCCGCATCGCCTCCTCGAGCACCGGGCCCCGGATCTCGTAACAGACGTTGGCGAGCTTGGTCGACTGGATCACCTGCATGTCCGTGAGCTTACGACCCGGTTACGTTCCATGGGTCGTGTTATCCGCCACTTGAGACGGTCGGTATGGGCGGGTTTGGTCACTCACCGGGAACTCCGCCGCACCGAGCGCCCCGCCAGCACGTCCGTACGCCGGCCGTCCGCCATCACGAACCGTCCGTCGACCAGCACGTACGGGATGCCGGTCGGCAGTACGCGCGGGTTCTCGTAGGTGCTGCCCGCCGCGACGGTCGCCGGGTCGAAGAGCACCAGGTCCGCGCGGTACCCCTCGCGGACCAGGCCCCGGTCCGGCAGCCGCAGCCGGGCGGCCGGGCGCGAGGTCAGGTGGGCGACGCACTCCTCCAGGGACAGCACGCCCAGCTCGCGCACGTAGTGGCCGAGGTAGTGCGGGAAGGTGCCGTAGGCGCGCGGGTGGGGCTTGGTGCCCTGGAGGATGCCGTCCGAGCCGCCGGTGTGGACGCGGTGCCGCATGATCGCGCGCACGTTCTCCTCGTGACCGACGTGCTGGAGGATGGTCGGGGCCAGCCGGTCGGCCAGCAGCAGGTTCCTGGCGACCGTCCACGGGGCCTCGCCGCGCGCGGTGGCCGACTCCATGACCGTGCGGCCGACGTACTCACCGAGCGCCGGGTCGCCGGTGCCGGAGATCTCGATCCTGTCCCACTCGATGGGCACGCCGTGGCAGCCGTCGGCGCCGATCTCCTCCATGTGGTGCCGGATGCGTTCGGCGGTGTCGTCGTCCGACAGCCGCTTCATGATCTGCTCCGGGCCGCCCTCGCTCGCCCAGCTCGGCAGCATCGCCACGAGGGTGGTGCAGCCGGGGGTGTAGGGGTACGTGTCGAGCGTGATGTCGGCGCCGGCGGCCAGCGCCTCGTCGAGCAGCGTCAGCAGCTCGGGGGCCTTGCCCTTGTTGACGCCGAAGTTCATGGTGGCGTGCGCCAGGTGCAGCGGGCAGTCCGCCTCCCGGGTCAGCTCCACCATCTCCTCGTACGCCTGGAGCGCCCCGGCCCCGTACGAGCGGTGGTGCGGGCAGTAGTAGCCGCCGTACGACGCCACCACCCGGCACAGCTCGGTCAGCTCCGCGTCCTTCGCGTACATGCCCGGCGTGTACGTCAGCCCGGACGACATGCCGACCGCGCCCTGCTCCATGCCCTCGGCGACCAGCCGCCGCATGTGCTCCAGCTCGGCGTCGGTCGCGTCCCGGTCGTCCCAGCCCACCGCGAGGGCGCGGACCGTGCCCTGCGGGATCAGGTACGCCGCGTTCACCGCGATGCCCCGGTCGAGCCGGTCCAGGTACTCGCCCACCGACCGCCAGTCGAAGTCGATGTCGTCGCCGGGGCCGTTCCACCCGGCGATCGCGCGGCGCACCTCGCCGAGGGTGCGGTCGTCGACCGGCGCGTACGAGAGCCCGTCCTGGCCGATGACCTCAAGGGTGACGCCCTGCGCGGCCTTGGCGCTGTGGTCGGGGTCCCGCAGCAGCGCCAGGTCGCTGTGGGCGTGCATGTCGATGAAGCCGGGGGAGAGGACCAGGCCCTCGGCGTCCAGCTCGCGGCGCGCCTCGGGGCGCTGGCAGCCCGCGGCCGCCGCCTCCTTGACGATCGAGACGATGCGGCCGCCGTCGACCACGACGTCGGCGCGGTAGGAGGCGGCGCCGGAGCCGTCCACGACCTCCGCGTCCCGGATGACCAGCTCTTCCATGTCCCGGTCCCTTCCTGAAAGAACGTGCTTCTAGAAGAACGTGCGGATGTACTCGACGACCGTCCCGTCCGCCTCGGCGACCGGGATGAGCTGCCACTTGTCGAACGACGTGCAGGGGTGGGACAGACCCAGGCCCAGCCAGTCCCCGACCGCCAGCTCCGCCTCCGGGGCGGTGCGCAGCCACGCGTGCTGGTCGGACAGGCCGGTGACCGTGATGCCGGCGGCCGGGCGCTCGGGCCCGCCGTCCGCGGGGCGTACCACCTGGGCGAACGGCAGGTCGAGGTCGTACGCCGCGTCCCGCTTGCCCGCGTTGGCGAAGGCCTGCTCGGGGGAGGGGCGGGAGACCACCTGGGTCCACAGCCGGAACGCGGGCTCCAGGGCGCCCTCGGCGGGCACGCGGTTGAAGGGGGTCACCTCCCGGTAGTGCCCGTCGTCGTGGGAGACGTAGGCGCCCGAGCGCAGGAGCTTCAGTACGGGCAGGGACAGGCCGGGGACCTCGGCGAACACGTCGGCCACCGCGTCGAACCAGGCGCTGCCGCCCGCGCTCAGCACGATCTCGTCCAGGCCGCCCGCGCCGAACCGTCCGGCCTTGTCGAACTCCGCCGCCAGCGCGACCAGCCGCCGCAGCCAGGCGTGCACGCGCTCCGGGTCGGCGTCGGGCACCTCGCCCTCGTACCCGGCTACCCCCGCGAGCCGGAGGGTCCGGGTGGCGGCCACCGCGTCGGCGACGGCCGCGCAGTCCGCCTCGGTGCGGGCCCCGGTCCGGGCCCCCTCACCGGCGGCCAGCTCGACCACGACGTCCACCGGCCGGGCGGCCCCCGCACCGGTGAGCGCCGCGTCCATCAGCTCGACGCCGCGCACGGAGTCGACGTAGCAGACGAAGCGGAAGTCCGGGTCGGCGTCCAGTTCGGCGGCGATCCAGCGCAGGGCGGCGGCGTCGACCAGCTCGTTGGCGAGGAAGATCCGCCCGATGCCGAAGGCACGCGCCACCCGCACCTGGTGCGGCACGGCCAGGGTGATGCCCCAGGCGCCGTGCTCGATCTGGCGGTGGAAGAGCTGCGGGGCCATGGAGGTCTTGCCGTGCGGCGCGAAGGCGAGGCCGTGCCGGGCCGCGTACGTCTCCATCAGCGCGAGGTTGTGCTCCAGGCGCTCGGCGGACAGGGCCAGCACGGGGGTGGCGAAGCCGTCGGTGAAGAGGTTCCGGCGCCGGCCCGCCAGCTCCGCGACGGTCAGGCCGTCGGCGTCCGGCGGAAGGCCCTTGAAGCGGTGGTCGACGTGCTCCTCGGCCAGACGGGCGAGGGCATCGGTGCCGGTGTCGAGGGCCATGGAGCCTCCATGAGTTGCAGTGTTGCATTGTGTGCAACGGTCATTGCGTATGTCGCTTACTGGTGTCTAACATCTCGGCCAACGCGGGGTCAACGGATCCCCCGAGACCCGAGAGGCCCGCGCGAGCCGCGGACCCGCGGACCCCGAAGACCCACAGAGCCGCAAGGGAGCCCCCACCATCGTGACCGCCACCGGACCCACCAGCACCGCCCCCGACGTCGTGGACGTCGTCGCGCTCGGCGAGTCCATGGTCACCTTCCTGCCCTCGCGGCCGGGGCGCCTCGCCGACGTCCCCTCCTTCGACCGGGCCATCGGCGGCGCCGAGTCCAACGTGGCCTGCGTGCTCGCCGCAGCCGGGCACACCACCCGCTGGGCCGGCCGGGTCGGCGCCGACGGCTTCGGCGACCACCTCGTCGAGGCCATCGGCGCCTGGGGCGTGGACGTCTCCCTCGTCCGCCGGGACCCCGGCCGCCCCACCGGGATCTACTTCCGCACCGCCGGCGACCGCGCCACCGACGCCCACGAGGTCGCGTACTACCGGGCGGGCTCCGCGGCCTCCGCGATGTCCGTGCACACCATGGACCTCGACGCCCTCCGCTCCGGCCGCGTCCTGCACGTGTCCGGCATCACGCCCGCGCTCTCCGCGGACTGCCTCGGCCTGATGCGCGAACTCACCGCCCGGCACCCCGGTCGCGCCCGGGGACCCCTCGTCTCGTTCGACGTCAACCACCGCCCGGGCCTGTGGCGCGAGTCCGGGGAGGCCCCCGAGGTACTGCTCGAACTGGCCCGCGGCGCCGACATCGTCTTCGTCGGCGACGACGAGGCCTGGGGTCTCGGCGGCCCCGAGGCCGTGCGCGCCGCGCTGCCCGAGCCCGCCGTCCTCGTCGTCAAGCAGGGCGCGACCGGTGCCACCGCCTTCCACGGCACGGAGGCCACCTCCGTCCCCGCCCTCACCGTCGACGTCGTCGCCGCGGTCGGCGCGGGCGACGCCTTCGCCGCCGGGTTCCTCTCCGCCACCCTGCGCGGACTGCCCGTGCGCGAGCGGCTGCGCCACGGCCACCTCATGGCCGCCGCCGCCCTCACCGTCCCCGGCGACCTCGCCACGCCCCCCGCCCGCGACCACGCCGACCGCCTCGCCGCCCTCGACGACGCGGCGTGGGGGAGACTGCGACTCGGCCCCGGCTGGACCCAGGCCGGCGAGAGGGCCGACGAGGAGGCACGCACACCATGAGTCAGACCGTCGACCGCGCGCTCAGCATCCTGCCGCTGCTCGCCGAGGGCCCCGCCGACCTCGGCCGGGTCGCCGACCGCCTCGGCGTGCACAAGTCCACCGCGCTGCGCCTCCTGCGCACCCTGCACGACCACGGCTTCGTCTACCGCCAGTCCGACCAGCGCTACCGCCTCGGCGCCCGGCTCATCTCCCTCGCCCAGGAGGCGATGGAGAACCTCGACGTCCGGGAGATCGCCCACCCCCACCTCGTACGCCTCAACGAGCAGGTCGGACACACCGTCCATCTCGCCGTCCACGAGGAGGGCGAGGTCCTCTACATCGACAAGGTGGAGAGCCGCTACCCGGTCCGCATGTACTCCCGGATCGGCAAGCCCGTCGCCATCACCGTCGCCGCCGTGGCCAAACTGCTCCTCGCCGACCTCCCCGAGAACGAGCGCCGAGCCGTGGTCGAGCAGCTCGACTACCCCATGTACACGGCCCGTTCCACACCGAACGCCGACGGCTTCCTCAAGGAGCTGGCCAAGGTGCGCGAACAGGGCTGGGCCACCGACCTCGGTGGCCACGAGGAGTCCATCAACTGCGTAGCCGCCCCCATCCGGGGCGCCGACGGCAGGGTGGTCGCCGCGATGTCGGTCTCCGCACCGAACGTCGTCGTCACCGCCGACGAACTCCTCACCCTGCTCCCGCTGGTGCGCCGTACGGCGGACGCCATCAGCGGCGAGTACTCCGGCAGGACCCCAGTCAAGGAAGTCACCACATGACCGACAAGATCGCCCTCACCCCGGCCACCCACACCACCCCGCCGGCCAAGTTCTCCCACGGCGTCCGCAAGGGCAACATCCTCCAGGTCGCCGGCCAGGTCGGCTTCCTCCCCCACGAGGAGGGCAAGGCCCCCACCCCGGCCGGCCCGACCCTGCGCGAGCAGACCCTCCAGACCCTCGCCAACGTCAAGGCGATCCTGGAGGAGGGCGGCTCCTCCTGGGACGACGTGATGATGATCCGCGTCTACCTCACGGACGTGGACCACTTCGCCGAGATGAACGAGATCTACAACGCGTACTTCGCGGAGCAGGGCCTCACCCAGCCGCCCGCCGCGCGCACGACCGTCTACGTCGGCCTCCCCGCCGGCCTGCTGATCGAGATCGACGCGCTCGCCGTCCTGGGCTGACCCTCCCCTCGGCCCTCCGCGTTCCCGAACCGCCTGTCGCACGGCACGGCGCTCCCCGTCCCCAGGGGGCGCCGTGCCGCGCCCCGCCCTGCCCGAAAGCACCATGTGTTTAGCCAGAGGACCCCCGAATGCCCCCTGTGTCCCTCCAGCTCGCCGCCGCCGAGACCCCACCGCACACCGGCGGTCTGCTCACCCTGATCGACGGCACGGCGGGCCTGCTGACCGTCGCCGCGATCGGCATCGTGCTGCTGCTCTTCCTGATCATCAAGGTGCGGCTTCAGCCGTTCGTCGCGCTGCTCGCCGTCTCCATAGCCGTCGGCCTGCTGGCCGGCCTCTCGGTCACCGAACTCTTCGGCACCGTCCAGAAGTCCGACGCCGTCTCCACCATCGAGTCCGGCATGGGCGGCATCCTCGGACACGTCGCCATCATCATCGGCCTGGGCACCATGCTCGGCGCGATCCTCGAAGTCAGCGGCGGCGCACAGGTGCTGGCCTCCCGCCTGCTCGGCCTCTTCGGCGAGAAGCGCGCCCCCCTCGCGATGGGCCTCACCGGCCTCATCTTCGGCATCCCGGTCTTCTTCGACGTCGGCATCTTCGTCCTCGCGCCGATCGTCTATGCCGCCGCCAAGCGCTCCGGCAAGTCGGTGCTGATCTACTGCCTGCCGCTGCTGGCCGGCCTGTCGATGACCCACGCGTTCCTGCCGCCCCACCCCGGTCCGGTCGCCGCCGCCGGGCTGCTGAAGGTGGACCTCGGCTGGGTGATCCTCATGGGCATCGTCTGCGGCATCCCCGCCGTGCTCGCCGCCTGGGTGTTCTCCGCCTGGGTCGGCCGCCGCATCTTCGTGCCCGTCCCGCAGGACATGGTCGAGGCCGCCGACGAGGCCAAGCAGGCCGTCATCGACGAGCAGCGGGCGTCCGGCGTCGAGCCGCACGAGAGCCCGGTCGCGCTCGGCACGGTCCTCGGCATCATCGGCACCCCGCTGGTGCTGATCCTCGCCGCGACCTTCTCCTCCATCGCCCTGGACCCGTCCACGCTCCGCTCGGTCATCGAGTTCTTCGGCAACCCGTTCGTGGCGCTGACCATCGCGCTCTTCCTCGCCTACTACCTGCTCGGCATCCGGCGCGGCTGGTCCCGCAAGTCCCTGGAGACCGTGTCGACGGCCTCGCTGAAGCCGGTCGGCAACATCCTGCTGGTCGTCGGCGCGGGCGGGGTGTTCGGTGCCGTCCTCAAGGGCAGCGGCGTCGCCCAGGCCCTCTCCGACACCTTCAACGACGTCGGCCTCCCGGTGATCGTCCTCGCGTACCTGATCTCCCTGGTGCTGCGGGTCGCGCAGGGCTCGGCGACCGTGGCCATCGTCACGACGGCGGGCATCGTGGCGCCGCTGCTCGCGGAGGGCGACCACTCGCAGGCGTTCGTTGCGCTGGTCATCATGGCCATCTCGGCGGGCTCGATCTTCGCCTCGCACGTCAACGACGGCGGCTTCTGGATGGTCGCCAAGTACTTCGGCATCAGCGAACGGGACACCCTGAAGACGTGGACCGTCCTGGAGAGCGTGCTGTCGCTGGCGGGCTTCGCGGTCGCGGCGGTTCTCAGCCTGTTCGTGTAGGCGCGTGTGTAGGCGTCTGATAACGAAGTCGGGGCCGACTGTGTCCGGCACAGGTTTGTCGACCATACTGCCCGCTGTGGAGCAGCGCAGAGGATCGAGCAGCCAGCCCCTGGAAGGCGCCGGATTCGACCCGGCATTCATCCCCGGGCTCACCGCGCCCGTGTCCGGTGGGCCCGAGGACGTGAGAGGCGAGAAGCCGGACGCGGACGCCGAGGCGGACGCGGACCCGGAGACGGACGGCGTCGAGGACGCCGTACCGTCCGCCCGGGAGTCCGCCGAGGACCTGGCGGAACCGGAGGAGGAGGCGGCCCCGGTGGACGGCCCCGTCTTCGAGGCCGCCGACCGCCGCGCCCGGATCGTCGCCGACCACAAGGGCGTCCGCCTCTCCCTCGACGACCAGGCCTGCGAGTTCCGCTGGGACGAGGTCGGCGCCGTGGAGACCGAGACGGGACGCTTCGGGAAGCGGTTCACCGTCACGGTGCACACGCCGGACCGGCGCTGGTACCCGATCGAGATCGAGGCGGACTCCCGCGGCCGCTTCGCGGAGTGGGAGTCCGCCCTGGACGAGGTCCTGGACGCGTACTTCGAGGACGGCGAGGCGGCAGCGGACGCGGAGCCGGACGCGGAGTCCGACGAGAAGCCCGGCGCGGCCTCGCTCTCCAAGTCCGACGCGAAGCCCGAAGGAAAGTCCCCGGCGGAAGCCGAGGAGTAAGCGCATCGGGTGAAGATCCGCGCACGCCCTCTTGTCCGACCGGCGGCCATGGGCTTTCTTGACCCTCATGGCGGACCTCACGGGCAACACCAGAGACGCGGGCGTGGCGGGCGGGACCGACTCGGCTCCGCGTAAGTCCAGTTGGCGCTACATCGGCCCCGGCATCGTCGTCGCGGCGACCGGGGTCGGTGCCGGCGACCTCGTGGCCACCCTGATCGCGGGCAGCAACTTCGGCTACACGCTGCTGTGGGCCGCGGTCATCGGCTGCCTGGTCAAGATCTCCCTGGCCGAGGCGTGCGGCCGCTGGCACCTGTCCACCGGGACCACGCTCTTCGAGGGCTGGGCGAGCCTCGGCCGCTGGACCACGTGGTTCTTCGCGATATACGCCGTGATCTGGGGTTTCGTCTACGGCGCGGCCGCCATGTCGTCCAGCGCGCTGCCGCTCCAGGCCCTCTTCCCGGACGTGATGGACCTCGAATGGTGGGGCATCGCCTGCGGTCTGGTGGGCCTGGTGTTCGTCTGGTTCAACAAGTACAACGTCTTCGAAAAGGTCATGACGGTCCTGGTGGGCGTCATGTTCGTCGTGACCGTCTACCTGGCGATCCGCGTCACCCCCAACCTCGGCGACGCCTTCGCCGGCCTCCTCCCGGTCCTCCCGGACGAGAAGGACTCGATCCTCAACACCCTCGGCCTGATCGGCGGCGTGGGCGGCACCATCACGCTGGCCGCGTACGGCTACTGGGTCAACGCCAAGGGCTGGACCAACACCGGCTGGATGAAGGTCATGCGCCTGGACAACCGGGTCGCGTACGCCACGACGGGCATCTTCGTCATCGCCATGCTCTTCGTCGGCGCGGAACTGCTGCACTCGGCGAACATCGCCATCGCGAGCGGCGACAAGGGCCTGATCCAGCTCGGCGACATCCTGGAGCAGCAGTACGGCACGGCCACGGGCAAGCTCTTCCTGATCGGCTTCTTCGCCACCTCCTTCACCTCCCTGATCGGCGTCTGGCACGGCGTGAGCCTGATGTTCGCCGACTTCCTGGCGCGCCTGCGGGGCGAGCGCGAGGCACGCGGTGACGAACTGGCCTCCGGCCGCCGCGAACGCTCCTGGGCGTTCCGCGCGTACCTGCTCTGGCTCACCTTCCCGCCCATCGTCCTGCTCTTCCAGGACGAGCCCTTCCGCCTGATCATCATCTACGGCGTCCTGGGCGCCGCCTTCATGCCCTTCCTCGCCCTGACCCTCCTGTGGCTCCTCAACTCCGCCCGCACCCCGCGTGAGTGGCGCAACGGCTGGCTGAGCAACGGCATGCTGACGGTCGCGGGGCTGCTGTTCCTGGTCCTGTGCGTGAAGCAGGTCTGGGACCAGCCGTGGTCGGAGTTCTTCTAGGGGCGCAAGGGGCTGTGGTCAATGCCCGCGAGCACCGTCCGGCACACCCGTAACTCCTTCCAAGACGCCGGGAACGGGGGGAGGATGGCCTCAACCACCGTCCTTGTGGAAGGAATTGCCGTGCACCACCGTGACGCACACCCCTCGCACGCGGCTGACCGGGCCCGCGCCCACTCGACGGCCGCCCGCCCGTCGGCCAGGACCGGCGGGCCCGCGACCGTCCTGCAGAGGCTGCAGCGCGATGCGGGGAACGAGGCTGTGGCTCGCGCGGTGACAGCTGCCAGGACGGACGGGCAGCGGCCCATGGCGGCCGCTCCGCCGGTGCAGCGGGCGGAGTGGAACATGCAGGCCGCGCCCACGGGTGAGTCGACAGGCTTCGGCGGGGCGCTCGACGACACCGACGTCGGGCTGCTCACCGCGGCGGCCCAGAAGGTCCAGGACATCATGGCCAAGGCGCAGGCCAGTGAGAAGAAGGTCCTGCTGTTCATCGGTGTGGGAACGGGCAACCCGGCGGAGGCCTGGGGCAACCCCACCTCCGGCGGCACCGGCGGAATCACCGACGAGAGCCAGCGCTCCCCCGGCTTCCTCTCGAAGGCCGGAGAGGGCTACACGGTGATCTCGGTCAACTTCAACGTCGGCTCCAGCAAGGAGATATCTCAGTCGGGCGACTCCGGCCCCGTCGTGAATCTGACGGTGCCCGCCCGGTTCCCGCTCGACGCGGACGGCAAGAAGAAGGCGGGCGACGCCATGCAGCGCCTCCACCAAGCGGCTGGTATGGCCACCCGTTTCGCCGTCATGAACGCCGTCACACAGGCCGACTACCAGCCCCTGATCGACCTGGTGAACGAAAAGAAGAAGGGCGAGTCCGCCTACCTCAAGTCGTACATGCAGAACGGCGAGACCAGCGCCTTCTCCCCGATGACCAAGAAGAAGGGGATGCACCTCCAAGGCAGCGCGTTCGCGTCCATGGGCGACGTCTTCGCCGCGGACCAGGAGTAGTAGCCAGGCACCCCGGGGGGCGGGCGCACTACCCGGTCACATTCAACGCTTGTTCCACTTATGGCCCGCCCCCTGCCAGCCGGCCTTGTCGGGCGGGGACAACAATGCGCCGTTGTTTGTCGACCGGTGGAGATTCTGTGCCTCGCGGAGGGCATCCGCGAGCTTTTTCCAGTCGATCGCCGCCGCGTTGCCGATCTCCCCGGCCTTCTCGAGATGGGCCGAACGAGGCGTCAGTGAGCCACTCTCAGTCCTGTTGAAGTCGAAACCTGCTCCCGGATCATCTGTCCGATGCTCTCCCAGAGGGCCGAACTCCAAGTTCGCGGGTATGTTCTGCAGGACCTTCGTGAGCGACGCGGTGGATCCGTTGAGATCTCCACGAATCTCATCCACGAAATCGATGAAAGGCCTTGCGGCGGGGTCACCCTCTGCCTTCTTGGCCAGTTCGGCAAGCCAGCTTCGTGAGAGCTTGTGGTGGAGCGAGGTGTCGCTTCCCCACTGGTTGTCCTTGTGCTGCCTCAGTTCCTTGTGAGCGGTACTGACCGAACCGGCGGCCCAGTCGCTGCTGCCGCCGCCGGTCACATCGAACTGCGGCCCGTACTGACTCTTCTGGATTTCCTCGCTGATGTCTTCATTGCAAGCGCCGCCGCGGATCTCCGCAAGGGAATAGACCAACTCCCCGCCCGCGTGGACCCCTGCGTCAGCCAGGATGTCTTCCACCGCGTTGGCGCTCAACTTCCCGAGGGAAGGGAATTGCTGAACGAGGTAGTCCAGGGCCTGCTCGTAGTCGCTCTTCGGTGCGGGCTCGCTGCTGGATTTCGAGTTTTTGGGAGCCTTCTTCTTGGAGACGCGCTGAATCGTGGTTCCCGCAGAGAGCGGGTGACCAGGCTGGCCGAGCATCTGGGCGACTGCGGCATTGCCCGCGTCGGCCTGCAGCGCTGCCAGTCCCGTTGACGGTGCACCGGCCCGAACGGGAAGGGTGGCCCGGCTGCGAGGATGCTCAGCCTGTGTTCGTCCTGGGTCGCTGTGGAAGTGCCTGGTAGTCACGCATATTCCCTTCAGTGCACCATGGAACTGTCGTGCAGCGCTGCTGACTTGTCCAAGGCCTCCGCCGCCTTACGGGGAAGGCACTTTGTGCGTGCACACTACCGGGTCACGTCCCCGGCCCGTCGTCTCGACCGCCGGTCGTGGGGCGGTTGGCCACCACACTCCAGCCACCCGGCCAATTTCCCAGCTCAGGGCCGTCGGCGCCCGGAGAGAAAAGCGCCGCCAAGGCTGTTCTTCCGGGCAGACGGCCATGCCCCGGGGATTGCTCTTTCGGCCCTTGAGAACCTCGCGGTCACCGCGCTATCGCAACGCGTCCCATTCCTCGCTGAGCGCGATCTTCCGCAGCTGCTCCATGGTCAATGCGGGGGCGTCACGGGTGGCGTCCTCGTTCTGGTCGCCGGTGTTGAAGGCGCTGACGACCACGCGGAAGCCCTCCGAACCGGCGCGCAGTGTGTCGGCGGTCCACATCACGACGCCTGAGCCGCCCTTCTCGCCGGGGCTCTGCCGGGTGGCGACGCGAGTGCCGTCGGGCAGGGTCTCGCCGTCGCCGTACAGCTCGCCGGCGACGTCGTCCATGCCGTGCTGCACGTTGATCTGGACGAGGCTCGCGCCCCGTCCGTCGTCCACGACGACGTACGCGTACTCGGACTCCTGCCCGCCCCGTGCGACGACGTTCAGCTTCTCGGGGAGCAGCCGGGCGAGGAGGTCGGCGACGGCCTTCCCGGAGGCGGCCCGGGGCTGCTCGGCGCTCGGCGTGGCCGACGGCTTGCCGGCCTCCGGGATGGCGTCGGCCACCTGGCGCCACACCCCGGCGGTGACGATCCCCCGCAACTGCGCGTTCGTCAGGGGAGGTTCGTCGCGGCTGACCGGGGCGCCCTTCTGGGCGGGGGAGTTCCACTCGGACAGGGTGACGTGATGCCCCTCGGCGGTCACCAGGTCGGCGGTCCAGAGCTTGGTCTCCGCGCGGCGGTCCGGATACTCGTAGCCCCGGTACAACCGGAGCAGTGAGCCGTCGGCCAGCCGGTCGGTGACGCAGTCGTCGTAGTCCGTGAGGTTCTTGTCGGGGCACTTCCCCAAGTCGCGGACCTGTTCGCTCCCCGGCCGGAGCCGCTCGACGCCCAGGGAGATCGCGACGGCCCCGGCGCTGTCGTCGAACACGAGCGCCGCGGTCGGTCCGGACCGGTCGTGCGTCCCCCTGGCTGCCTCCTGGCTGGTCACGCCCTTGGGCAGTTGAGCCTTGAGTTCCCGCAGCAGGTCGTCGCCCGAGTAGGCGGTCGTGGCGGCGGTCGGCGCGCCGTTCGAGGAGACGCTGGACCGCGCGGGCCCGGCCGGTTCGTCAGCCGGCAGGACCAGGGCCCCGCCCACCCCGGCCAGGGCGACCCCGGCCACCCCGCCCACCACGGCCGTCCTGCGACGCAGACGCGCCCGCCGCCCCCGGACCCGCCCGGCGGTGACGAGGGCACCCCGGTCGGCCTCGAAGCCGTCACCGGCGTCGCGCAGGGCGGCGGAGAGCCGGTCCTCGAACGCATCCCGGCCATCTTTTCGGGGCATGGCAAAACCACCCTTTCCACGAGGTGAGAAGAACCGAACGGCGGCGGCCGCGGCTCTCAAGGTCTGGCGTACTCCGACAGGTCCTCGCCCAGCAGCTCCCGCAGCCGCGCGAGCGCCCGCGAGCACCGGGTCCGCACCGCCGCCGAACTGACGCCGAGTACGTCGGCGGTCTGCTCGACCGACCGGTCCTCCCAGTACCGCAGGACGACGACGGCCCGGTCCTTGGCGGGCAGCCGCGCGAGCGCGTCCAGCAGCGTCACCCGCAGCGACGCGTCCCCGTCACCGGCGCCCGGCAGATCGGGGAAGACGTCGGTCGCCCGCTCCCCGCTGCTGCGCCGCCGCTGATGGGCGAGAAAGGTCCGCGTGAGCACGGTCTGCGCGTACGCGGCGGGGTTGTCCACCCGCGCCACCCGCGCCCACCGCAGGTACAGCCGGCCGAGGGCCTCCTGCACCAGGTCCTCGGCCAGATGCGTGTCCCCGGCGGTGAGCAGACAGGCGGACCGGTACAGATGCCCGGCCCGCGCCCCCGCGAACTCGGCGTACTCGTCCGCCCGCCCCTGCCTCATGAACACGTTTCCCCCGGCCCACCGCTGTAGCGAACTGCCTTCACCTCATTGATGCGGCGGACCCCGGGAAATGTTTCATACGAACCTCACAGCAGGTGGGTCGCTCTGCCCGGTGGTCCCACCACATGGGAAGGCCCCTGCCCGCGGTGACGCGGGCAGGGGCCGGAGCCGGATCGCCGGATCGGTCGCCCCTACGGGAGGCCGTCCACGTGCGGGCCCACCGCGTTCGACCACGCGTTGCCCGACGTCGCGTCCCAGTTCGTGGACCAGGTCATCGCGCCGCGCAGGGCCGGGTACGTCCTGGACGGCTTGAAGGAGCCGCAGTTGGTCGCCTTGGTGAGGCAGTCCAGGGCGGCGTTGACCACCGACGGGGCCACGTAGCCGCCGCCCGCCGCGCGGGTGGAGGCCGGGAGGCCGAGGCCCACCTGGGACGGGTCGAGGCCGTTCTCCAGCTGGATGCAGGCCAGGGCGGTGAGGAAGTCCACCGTGCCCTGGGCGTAGACCTTGCCGTCGCAGCCGAGCATCGTGCCGCTGTTGTAGTACTGCATGTTGACGACCGTGAGGATGTCCTTCACGTTCAGCGCCGTGCGGAAGTAGCCGCCCGAGGTGGACTGCATGTCGATCGTCTGCGGGGCCATCGTGAGGATCATGTCCGCGCCCGCCTTCGCCGACAGCGCGCGCAGGGCCTGCGTCATGTAGGTCGCGTTGAGGCCGTTCTCCAGGTCGATGTCGACGCCGTCGAAGCCGTACTCCTGCATCACGCCGTACACCGAGTTCGCGAAGTTGGTCGCGGAGGCCGAGTCGTTCACCGAGACGGTGCCCTTCTCGCCGCCCACCGAGATGATGACCTTCTTCCCCGCGGCCTGCTTTGCGCGGACGTCCGCCTTGAACTGGTCGACCGTGTAGCCGCCGAGCCCGGCCGAGTCGAGGTTGAAGGTCACCGCGCCCGGCGTCGTGGTCGCGTCGGCGAAGGCCACCGCGATGATGTCGTACGCGGCCGGCACGTCGGAGATCTTCTGGACCGCCGCCCCGTTGTTGAAGTTCTGCCAGTAGCCGGTCACCGCGTGCTTGGGCAGGTCGCCGCCCCCGCCGCCCTGCTCCGTGGTCCGGGCCGTCACCGCCGCCGACTTCGCCGACTCGCCGGCCGCGTTGACCGCCGTGACCTGGAAGGAGTACGACGTCGAGGCCGCGAGACCGGTCACCGTCGCCGACGTGCCGGTCACCGCCGTCACCTTCGTACCGCCGCGGTAGATGTTGTACCCGGTGGCGCCCGACACCGCGTTCCAGGCCAGCGACGCGGTCGAGGACGTCGTGCCGGAGACGCTCAGGCCGGCCGGGGCCGACGGGACCGTGGGCTCGGGGTCCGTGCCGCCGCCGCCGTCGGGGCCGAAGACGGACAGGTCGTCCACGTGATAGGCCGACTGCCCGTACCAGCCGTGCGTGTACACGGAGACCGAGGTCGTCGAGGACCCGGTGGTGAAGCTCGTCGTCAGCTGCTTCCAGGAGGCCGAGTCCGGGGTCCAGGTGGACACGTCCGTCGTGCCCGTGCCCGTCACGCCCAGGTAGGAGTACCCGCCCTGCACCCACGCGCTCAGTGTGTACGTCGAGTTGGGCTTGACCGCGACGCTCTGCGAACAGCGGGCGTTGTCCTGACCGGCCGGCGTGGCCTTCAGCGCCGCGGAGCCCGTGCGTGCGGGGGAGGAGACGGTCGTACCGCTGTTCGCGGAGCAGGTCCAGTTGGACAGACCGGCCTCGAAGCCGGCGTTCTTCGCGTTGTTGACGTCGGCGGCGGACGCCTGGCCGACGGCCGTGACCGAGAGGGCGAGCGCCGCGGTGACGGCTCCCGCCCAGAACTTCGTCCGTCTGCCGAGCCGTCTGCCGAGCGGTCTGCGTACGGGCTCCACTGGGGCCTCCGGTGGGGGAGTGGGGACGTTGACGTACAAGTTGGTCCAGACCAATTGCGGTGTCAAGAGGTAGGTCCGGACCAGGCCCGTGGTCCAGTGGCTGCCTTGTGGAAATGCTCAACCTGTCCCGTTTTAAAGCGGCTTGTGCAACATAAGTTGTTCTACAGCTACACAAACGCTGTTCTCCGGTCACAGGCGCGTGGTTAGAGTGCTCACGTAGTCACGCAGTGAAGTCATCCGGGTCTGCCGGGGCACCGCCGACGGACCGATCGGGCAGGGGAGACGGGGAGCCGCGCGTGCCAACCGCCATTGCCGTGACCAGTGCCGACATGGCACTGCCGCCACAGGACGAACGGACCCTGCCCGCGGTCGTGCTCCAGGACGTCGATCAGCGTCCCCTGGAGCACGTGCTGGCCGAGTTCCAGTCCCTCCTCGACCAGTACGGGCACGTCATCGTGGTGTGCTCGCAGGCCGCCCCGGCGGGCGTGGAGCGACGGCTGCACACCGTCCGCGGCCTCCTGGAGAGCGACCGCATCGCCCTGTTCCGGCCCTCCCTGCCACCGCTCGGACTCGCCGTGCTGGCGCGGCAGTTGCGCCAGCTGGCCTCCTGCGACCTCAGTCCCGGCGTGCTCGCCTCGGCCGGCCGCCTCCTCACCCACTACATCCACGCCGGTGCCGTGCTCGGCTCGGTCGCCCGGCTCGACCACGTCCCGGTGGGCCTGAAGACGCACGCCAGGTCCTGGATGCCCGGCAGCCAGTTCGGGGTCGTGGCCCACCCCGTGCCCCAGCTCGTGCGGATCGGCCCCGAAGCGGGCCTGGACGGACCCGAGTTCGGCACCTGGCTGCTGGTCGCCAAGGGACAGCACCCCGCCGACTGGGTCACCGGCACCCTCGCCCCGTCCTGGCGCGTGCAGGGGCTGCGGGAGATGCCGCTGCCCGCCGAGTCGCCCGGCTGGTGGGGGACCGGCCGGCTGACCGAGTTCTGCGCCTACCTGCCCGACCTCTCGGTCCTCTACCAACTGGTCACCTCGGTGCGGCAGAGCGTCTGCCACTGGTGCGGCATCGACGTCATCGGCGACCGCTGCGTGTTCTGCTCGGCCACACCGCCCGTCTACGACGCCCCCGGCGCCAGGGCTCCGGGCCGCGGCGCCGATCCCGCCCTCGGCCACCGCCGCGATCCCGCCCTGGGCCGCCGCCGTGAGAGACGGGCCCTCACCGGGTAGGTCACCAGCGCCCCGTCCGCCCCGCCATCCGATCCGGTCCGACCGATTCCCCCAATGAGGTTGCACGGCTCATGAACTCCCGTCAGCGCCGCGGCATCATCCTGCTGATCCTCTCCGTCCTCTGCGCCCTCGGTGCCTTCGCCGGCGTGCTGTCCGTCGTGAACGACGTGAAGTCCAAGGTCGGACCGGAGGTCGCCGCCTACCGGCTCAAGTCGGACGTGGAGCCCTACACACCGCTGAGCGAGGGGCAGTTCGAGGAGACCGAGATGCCGGAGCGCTGGCTGTCGAAGAACGCCGTCACCGACCTCGACCAGGTCCGGGGCAAGATCGCCGTGACGAGACTGAAGGCGGGCTCGCTGCTCCAGACCGACATGATCGTCGACCAGCCCGCCCTGCGGCCCGGGCAGCAGGAGGTCGCCATCATGATCGACGCGGCCACCGGCGTGGCCGGCAAGATCACGCCGGGCTCGGCCGTCAACGTGTACGCCACCTTCGAGGGCGAGCGCGAGGGCGACCCCGCCCAGTCGAAGATCATCGTCACCAACGCCAAGGTCATCGACGTCGGCGAACTCACCTCACTGGAACCCGACGAGAACAGCCGCGACCGGGAGCCCACCGACGCCGTCCCGATCACCTTCGCACTGTCCACCATCGACGCCCAGCGCATCACCTACGCCGAGTCGTTCGCCCAGCGCGTCCGGCTCGCGCTCGTCGCGCCCGGCGGCTCCACCACGGTCCCGGACAAGGACCGGACGTACGAACTCGCGAAGGACAAGTGAGAGCCCGTATGGCCACGAGGATCCTCCCCGCAGTCGGCGACGTGGACGCCGTACGGTCCCTCACCACCCTGCTCAGCCAGCTCCCGGACGCCGAACCGGTCGCCCCGGTGGCCGACTCCACCCAGCTCGTCGACACCCTCGCCCGCCTCGCCGCCGAGTCGGTCGACGAACTGCCCGAGGTCGTGATCGTCCACGAGCGGATCGGCCCGGTGCCGGCCCTGGAGCTGATCCGCGAGGTCGCCCTCCGCTTCCCCGCCGTCGGCGTCATCCTCGTCACCTCCGACCCCGGCCCCGGCCTCTTCCAGGCCGCCATGGACTACGGCGCCCGCGGCCTGGTCGCCCTGCCGCTCGGCTACGAGGAACTCGCCAGCCGCGTCCAGGCGGTGGCCCAGTGGTCGGTGGGCGTACGCCGGCACCTCGGCAGCGGCGGCGACGTTTTCACCGGCGCCGGCGGCACCGTCGTGACCGTCAGCGGCGCCAAGGGCGGCGTGGGCACCACCCTCACCGCCATCCAGCTGGCCCTGGCCGCACAGGCGTCGGGCCGCCCCGCCGCGCTGCTCGACATGGACCTCCAGGCCGGCGACGTCGCCTCCTTCCTGGACGTCCAGTTCCGCCGCTCCGTGGCCGACCTCGCCGCCATCACCGACCTCTCCCCGCGGGTCCTGGCCGACGCCGTCTTCCGGCACGACAGCGGCCTCGCCCTGCTGCTCGCCCCCGGCGAGGGCGAACGCGGCGAGGAGGTCACCGACCGCGCCGCCCGCCAGATCGTCGGCGCCCTGCGCCAGCGCTACGAGGTCGTCGTCATCGACTGCGGCGCCCAGCTCGGCGGGGCCGGCGCGGCCGCCGTGGAGATGGCCGACACCGCGCTCCTGGTCACCACCCCGGACGTGGTCGCCGTACGGGGCGCCAAACGGGCGGTGCGGATGTGGGACCGGCTCCAGATCCGCAAGGCGGAGGAGACGACCGTGGTCGTCAACCGGTACACGCGGGGTACGGAGATCCAGCCCCAGCTGATCCAGCGGATCACCGGCACCGCGATCGCGGGCACCGCCGTCCCCGCCAACTTCAAGGAACTCCAGGGCGCCGTGGACGCCGGCCGGGTCCACGAACTCGACTCCCGGAGCACGGTGAAACAGGCCCTGTGGGCCCTCGCCGGTGAACTGGGCCTGGCCGGCGCACCGGAGGAGGCCCGCAAGGGCCACGGCCGCTTCCGCGGCGACCGCGGCTCGGCGAGCTTCCGGCGCCGGAAGGACGGTGCGGGATGAGCGGGTTACGGGACGGATCGGCCGGGTCGGTTGGATCGGCCGGGTCGGTTGGGACGGCCGGGTCGGTTGGGTCGGCCGGGTCGGTTGGGTCGGCCGGATCGGTCGGGTTGGCCGGATCGTGTGGATCGGTCGGGTCGATCGGATCGCGCGGGTCGGGTCGATCGGCCGAATCGGGCGGATCAGGCCGATCCGGGGAATCCGGGGACTCCTGGGACTCCGGTCAGGTGACCATCGAGTTCCTCGGCATGATCCCGGCGATCGTCGCCACGCTGGTGGTGCTGTGGCAGCTCGTTCTCGTGGGATACACGTACACGCTCGCGGGGAATGCTGCGGACGAGGCGGTACGGGCGGCCACGGCGGCCGACCGCGGGGCGAGGCAGGGAGCCTGCCAGGACGCCGGCCGGGACAAGCTGCCGGGCGCGTGGGAGGGGGGCGCCGGAGTGGACTGCGGCACCGCGGGCGGCTACGTCACCGCCGACGTGCGCATCGAGGTCCCCATCCTCTTCCCGGGCACCGTCAGCTTCCCGTTCACCGTGCACGGGCACGCGGGGGCGGTCGAGGAGGAGGACGACTGAGATGGCGTACTCCACAGGCTCGTACCGCAGAGGCTCCTACCGCAGGGGCCCGTACTCCAGCGGCCCGGGCGGCGGGCGAGCGAGGGACCGGGGCCAGGCGGCCATCGAGTACCTCGGCTTCGTGCCGATCCTGATCATCGTCGGCATGGCCGTCGTACAGCTGGGCCTGATCGCCTACACCGCCCAGCAAGCCGGCACCGCGGCCCGCGCCGGGGCCCGCAGCGCCTCGCTCCAGGAGAGCGCCCAGGGCGCCTGCGCGGCGGCCGTCAGCAGCTGGCTGGCGGACGGCACCTCCTGCCCGCCCTCGTACGGCGGCGACGAGGTGACGGTCACCGCCACCGTCGACATCCCCTCCATCGTCCCCGGTTGGGACTTCGACCCCGCCACCCGGACGGCCACCATGCCGCTGGACCACTGACCGAGGAGCCGAGGACGCATGAGCCTGCGCGCACGCATCCACTCGCCCGAGGAGCACGGCGGCCGGGGCGAGGACGGACACCTGGTCGCCTCCTACCGGGCCAAGCTCCTGGAGGAGATCGACCTCGCGGAGATGAGTTCCCTCGCGATGGCCGAACGACGGGCCCGGCTGGAACGGGTCCTCGGCCACATCATCAGCCGCGAGGGCCCGGTCCTGTCCACGGTCGAACGCTCCCAGCTGATCCGCCGGGTGGTGGACGAGGCCCTCGGCCTCGGCATCCTGGAACCGCTCCTGGAGGACGCGTCCGTCACGGAGATCATGGTCAACGGCCCCGACGCGATCTTCGTCGAGCGCGGCGGCCGCGTAGAACAGCTCCCGCTCCGCTTCGCCTCCCACGACCAGCTGATGCAGACCATCGAGCGGATCGTCTCCACGGTCAACCGCCGCGTGGACGAGTCGAACCCCATGGTCGACGCCCGCCTCCCCTCCGGCGAGCGCGTCAACGTCATCATCCCCCCGCTCTCCCTCACCGGCGCCACCCTCACCATCCGCCGCTTCCCGCGCTCCTTCACCCTGCACGAGCTGATCGGCCTCGGCTCGCTCGACGAGCACATGCTGTACCTGCTGGCCGGCCTCGTGCAGGCCCGCTTCAACATCATCGTCTCGGGTGCCACGGGCACCGGGAAGACGACGCTCCTCAACGCCCTGTCCGGCCTGATCCCCGAGTCCGACCGCATCATCACCATCGAGGACTCGGCGGAACTCCAGCTCCAGCAGGCCCACGTCATCCGCCTGGAGTCGCGCCCGCCCAACGTCGAGGGCCAGGGCCGCGTCACCATCCGCGACCTGGTCCGCAACTCCCTCCGTATGCGCCCCGACCGCATCGTCGTCGGCGAGGTCCGCGGCGGCGAGTCCCTGGACATGCTCCAGGCCATGTCGACGGGCCACGACGGCTCACTCGCCACGGTCCACGCCAACAGCGCGGAGGACGCCCTGATGCGCCTCCAGACCCTGGCCTCGATGTCGGACGTGGAGATCCCGTTCGTCGCCCTGCACGACCAGATCAACAGCTCCGTCGACGTCGTCGTCCAGCTCACCCGCTTCGCCGACGGCGCCCGCCGCATCACCGAGATCGCCCTGCTGGCCAGCCACGGGGGCGAGCCGTACCGCCTGGCCACGGTCGCCCGCTTCAACGCCCGCCCGATGACCGCGGACGGCCGCGTGCACGGCGCGTACGAGTACTTCCCCCTCCCGCACCGCACCGCCGAGCGCCTCTACATGGCCAACCAGCCCGTCCCGCAGGCCTTCGGCGTCGCCCACTCCCTGGACCAGCTCACCACCCGAGAGGCCAGGTAGGACGCCCGATGGAACCAGGTATGACGCAGAGGACGAAACCAGCTAGGACCGCCCGATGAAACTGGAAACGCTCGTCACGCTCACCACCGGCATCACGCTGCTGACCTGCGTCCTGGCGGTCGTCGGCCTGCACTCCTACGCGGCCGGCCGGGCCCAGCGCGCCGCCCTGGTCGACCGCCTCGCGGCCACCGGGCAGATACCTGTCATCGGCCGGCGGCGCCGCTTCCCCACCCTGGACCGCCGCCTGCGCCGCACCAAGCTCGGCAGGAAGCTGGAACTGCGCCTGGCCGCCACCGGCCTGGACGTCACGCCCGGCGAGTTCTTCGCCTGCATGGTCGCGGCGGTGGCCGGCCTGTGGCTGGTGGGCCAGGCCGTCCTGGCCCCCTTCTTCGGCCCGCTCGCCGGACTCCTGGGCATCGGCGCCGCCGTCCAGTTCCTCAACTGGCAACGCCAGAAACGCATCGAGAAGTTCATCAACCAGCTGCCCGAACTCGCCCGCATCCTCGCCAACGCCACCCAGGCCGGCCTCGCCCTGCGCACCGCGATCGGCATGGCGGCGGAGGAGCTGGAGGCTCCGGCCGGCGAGGAACTCGGCAAGGTCGCCGACCAACTCGCCATCGGCGCCTCGATGGACGACGCCCTCGGTGAACTCGCCGAGCGCCTCCCCTCCCGCGAACTCGTCGTCCTGGTCACCACCCTCGTCCTCTCCAACCGCGCGGGCGGCCAGGTGGTCAGCGCGCTGCGCAACCTCACGGAGACGCTGGAGGAGCGCAAGGAGACCCGTCGGGAGGTCCGTACGCAACTCTCCCAGGTCAACATGACCTCGTACGCCGTCCCCGTCCTGGGCGTCGGCTCGTTGTTCCTGATGAACGGCGTGAAGGACGGCGCACTGGAACGCATGACGGGCTCCTCGATCGGCCAGGCGGCGGTGATCACCGCCTTCGCCCTCTACGCGGTGGGCTTCGTCCTCATCCGCCGCCTCTCCCGCATCGACGTCTGAGGGGAGCTGGAATGGGACCCGGAATCGAATGGCTCCTCGCCCTCCTCATGGGCGCCGCCGTCTGGGGCGCCTTCGCGGGCGTCCGCATGTACCGGGCGGAGGCGAAACTCCCCGACGACCTCGCCCTCGCCCTGGAGGTGGGCTCCACCCGCACCGGGCCGGTGGACTCCCTCATCGACCGCATGGGCATGCGCTACGCCCCCGCCGTGCTGCGCCTGATGGGCCCGGCCCTGGTGGCCAGGTACCGCCGCAGGATCGACCTGGCGGGCAACCCCGGCGGCCTGACCATCGACCGCTACGCGGCCCGCCGCGCGGTCTACGGCTTCCTGGGCGCGCTGGGCTTCCTGGTCTTCCTGCTCCGCGGCCAGTTCGTGGTCGCCCTCCTCCTCCTGGCCTTCGGCGCGTTCTGGACGGAGGTCGGCATCTGGTCGGCGATCCGCATCCGCAAGGACGTCATCGAACGCACGCTCCCGGACTTCCTGGACGTACTCGCGGTCGTGGTGAGCGCCGGCCTCGGCTTCCGCCAGGCCTTGGACCGCGTGGCGATGCGGTACGAGGGTCCCTGGGCGGACGAACTCCGCATCACACTCCGCCAGATGGACCTCGGCATGAGCCGCCGCCAGGCCTTCGCGGAGCTGCGCCGGCGCAACGACTCCGAACAGGTGGCGATGTTCGTGACGGCGCTCCAGCAGGGCGAGGAACTGGGCGCCCCCATCGTCGAGACCCTGGTCTCGCTGGCCAAGGACATGCGCCGCACCGACGCCCAGAACGCCCGCCGCAAGGCCGCGCGGGCGGTGCCCAAGGCCACGATGATGATCACGACCTTCATGGTCCCGGCCACGATGATCCTCCTCGGCGCGGGCCTGATCCTGGGTTCGGGGACGGACTTCGGAACGATCACGGGCGAGTAGGGAGGGAGGAGGACGCCATGTCGGACACGCGGTCGGTGAAAGGGGGCGGCGTAAACCATCACGGTGCGACTGCACACGAAACGATGACGTCAACAACCAATGATCTATGGCCCAGTCGGGCTACTTCCGTGCAATACCTTTCGCACTTGCAATCTGCTGTGGGAGAGTCGTTGTCTGGTACTCCCGACAGGTCGGGGTCCCAACGGAGCGCGAGGGGGGGGGAGTTCGTGGACGACACGGCACCCGGCACGACCGGCCGGCGACCCGCTCCCCACATCCGCCGCGCACCCGGGGCGACCTCGATGGACCGACCCACAGCAGCCGTCCACCCTGGAGGGGAACACCATGACCAACTGGCTCCACACCACAGCCGCCTACCTGCACTCCCGCGCCGCCGCCCGCAACGACAGGGGTCAGACGGCGGTGGAGTACCTGGGGATCATCGCGGTGGTGGTGGCGATCGTGCTGGCGATCACGGGGACGGATATCGGGCAGACGATTTACAACGCGATCACGGACAAGATCACCGAAGTCACTGGCGGCTGATGGCCGACCGTGCGCGTGGCGACGCAGGGCAGGCTTTCCCCATCTACATCACGGTGGTGGGAGGCCTGCTCCTTCTCGCGCTCGCGTACTTCGCTGTGGGCCAGGCCGCAGCGACTCGTAGTGAGGCCCAGACGGCGGCGGACGCCGCGGCTCTCGCCGCGGCCCTGGAAACGCGGGACCAACTTGCCGACCTATGGCTCACCAACGTAGTGGAGCCCGACTCATGGCAGGACATCTTCGACGGTAAGGCATCCGTGCCCAGCGCTTGCTGGCGTGCTCATGAACTCGCGGCCCGCAACGACGCGAGTGTCACGTGCAGCCCGGACGGCCTCTTGGCGTACAAGGTCGTCGCCGAGACCAATGAGACCGTCGGGGACTCCATTGTTCCGGGCACGGAGAACCAGAACGCCACAGAGTCAGCCACCGCAGTCATCGAGGCCCGTTGTTCGTTCGAACTGCCGACTAAGGACGCCGGCGACGACCAATTGCCCAGGCTCTCGTGCGAGGGCGAGGACTGGGACCCGAATCCGGACGACCTCTTGGATCTGCCAAAGCCGGAGGATCTCTTCGACGTCCACTTGGCCGACTGACATGGGAACGACGAGTTCGAAGGAAGCGAAGTCATGAGTATGGGGTTCACCACCAAGACCCGCAGGGGGCTGGTCGCCGTACCCGTTGCCATCGGCCTGGCCTTCGGCGTGGCTGCCTGCGGTGGGGGTGGCGATAATGACAAGCCAAAGGAATCGGCATCCTCATCCACGAGCAGCGACTCCAAGCCGGATGCTCAGGAGGGGAAGTCGGAAGAGCCGCTGGCCGAACTGAAGGGGCCCTCGGCTCTGATGCTCAAGATCATTTCGGCGGAGCGAGACTCCGGCGGTTTCGTAACCGTGAGCGGCGAGTTGAAGAACGACGGAAGCAAGACAGTCACCGTGCCTGCGCAGCTGAGCGGCAACGAGACGGAAATCATTCGGAACGGAAGGTCGCTCGGCGGGGCCACATTGGTGGATGCCAAGGGAAAGAAGCGCTATTACGTACTGCGAGACACCGATGGGCGGCCCCTCACCACGACCAACCTCTCCGCGGTGAAAGCAGGCGAGTCGGTTCCTGTCTTCATGCAGTTTCCCGCGCCCCCCGCCGACGTGACAGACGTGACGCTTCAGCTGCCCATGTTCTCGACAGCTCCCATCGAGATCTCCGGGTGAGGTGCACCATGACCCCAACTCCCCGCCTCACCCTCGCCATGACCACGGTGACGGTCATGCTCACCACGACCCTCTGCGCCACCACCACGGCACACGCCGATGACGACCCGAACGATCCTCCAGGTACGGATGCCGCCCCCTCCGCCCCCGTGGAGGTCGACCCCGCCGACCCGGACCTCAAAATCCCCGACGGCGCCACGCTCGCGCAGGCGAAGGTGCTGGACATCAAATCCGTCGTGGAGGAGCAGAGCGGCGACGAACGCCGCGAGGACACCAACACCAGCGTGACCCTCGCGCTCCAGGCGGAGGTCCTCTTCGGCAAGGACAGCGCGAAACTCGGCGCGGAGTCGAAGTCCCGCATCACCGGAATCGCCGAGGAGATCAAGACCCAGAACGCCACCCGCGTCCGAGTCTTCGGCTTCACCGACAACCTCGGCTCCTCGGCCCACGGCGACGTCCTCTCCAAGAAGCGGGCCAACGCGGTACACGACGTCCTGTCCCAGACCCTGAACGACGCCGGCATCACTTACGAGGTCCGCGGCTACGGCGAGCAATACCCCATCGCCGACAACTCGACCGAGGCCGGCCGCAAGAAGAACCGCAGGGTAGAGGTCTCCTTCCCCCGCACGGAGGGATGAGCCCCCGATGCCGGACCACAGCAGGAAGAGGGAGCTCCTCGGAGGAGTCGCAGGCGGTCAGCGTGAGGACGGCCGGACGGCCCGGGACGGCAGTCCGACAACGCTGTCGGTGCCCTACCCCTCCCGTCCCCCCACATCCCCCAGCACCTCCACCCGTACCCCCGCGCGCACCCCCCACCCGGCCATCACCCCGGCCTCGGCCTCCAGCACATGCCGGGAACGCACCCGGGGCAACCCCAGCCGGCCCGGCCGCATGGTGCGTACGGCGATGACACGGAGCCGCCGGTCGAGGTAGGCCACGTCGATGGGCATCCGCATCCGGAAGGTGTGCACGCCACTGGCGGGAGTGAGCAGCATCGCCCCGTCGAGGGACTCCCGCCCCAACAGCCCGCGAGCACGCGCACGGTACGACCGGGCGACCTCCAGCGGCACCCGCACTCCAGGGCCCCCGTCCGCCCCCTCCACCACCAACACACCCGTCCCGTCCCGCCACAGCCGCCGCCCCATCCCGACACGCCTCCCCGCTACGTCCTGAGCCTTTGCTGCTTCCTCTACGAAATGTTCCGGAACACCACGGGGACCCTGCAACCGGAGTGCGGACCCTCTCGTGTTACGGAACCGTTATGGCCGAAGAAGCCACACGTAAGGCCGATTTGGCCCCATAGGGCACCGCGGGTGCACCGGTTTCACCCTGGTGCCGCCGCAGCCCGATGGATAGCGTTGCTTCGCTGAAGAGAACCCTCGTCCCACCCAGGAGCCCACCGTGACTCGCCGCCGCCCCGCCATACTCGCAGCGCTCACGCTGACCGCCGCTGCGGCCCTGACGCTGTCCGCATGCGGAGGCGACGACAGCGCGTCCGACAAGAAGGACAAGATCGCGGGGGCGGACACGGGCGGTTCGACCCCGTCGGCCTCACCCACTGCGTCCGACCCGACGACGGCGGACCGTCCGAAGATCGAACTGCCCTCGGACCTCTCCTACAAGTTCGAGTGGCCGAAGACGGGCGACAAGGACAAGGACGCGGTGCTTGCCGACAGTGAGCAGTCCATCAAGGCCGTGGACCTGGCCATCGTGAACCAGGACGCACTCGACAAGGCATACCTCTACTACTACGAGGGCGAGGCCGCGGCCGGTACGCAGGAGTTCATTCAGAACTACGTTGATCAGAAGGCTGGGCTCACTGGGAGTTACCGCTTCTATGCCCCGGAGGTAGCGGTCGACGATGACGGTACGGCGTCCTTCACCTACTGCGAGGACCAGGGCAAGGCGTATGTGAAGTACCTCAAGACCAACAAGGTCAGGAAAACCGAGGTAACCGCAAAGAGTTACGTTATCTACCACACCTCACTCCGGAAGAACAGTGAAGGCGTGTGGCAGCTTCAGAAGGTCGTCTCGCAGAGTGGGAGTGCCAAGTGCCAGCCGTGACAAGTGCGATGAGAGTGCTACCGATCGCCGTCGTGGCCGGCGCCTGTTTCTCACTTCTCGCTCTGCCTGGCTCGGCCCGGGCGGACGACATTCTGGACGGCACGCAGAACACGGAAACGGAACAGAGCGCGGAGACCGACTCCGAGGGCACGGTCGGGGTCACCGTCGGCGGTGTGGTTTTCGATCGCTCCAAGAACGGCAGCGGTGATTCTGCGGGGGCGTTGACCTCGTCCACGTCCTGGACGCCGCCACCGTGCTGGTACGCCCCTAAGTACACACCCGAGCAGTTGCAGAAGTACCTGGAACCGATCTGGGAGGTCGGCTCTACGGGATACGAGTGGGACGCCAAGCAGCGGGAGAAGTACAACGCGAACGACGAGAAGAAGGGCTTCAACAAGGACAAGACCGGCAAGGGGTTCTGGTGGGGCTCGTACGTGGACAAGAGCTACCCGCCGGGCTGGGACGCGTGTAAAAAAGACTACTTCTGGGTGGATGCCGGCGACCCCCCGCCCGCCGACATCGAGAACGCCGTAACCCCGGAGGTCCTCGCCGAACTCGCCTACGCGGAGATCCGCGTCCCGGGCACCGAGGTGACGCTGGCGCCCGCGGCGGCGACCAAGGTGAACCTCCCGACGTGGGCGTGGCTGGACGTTGCCGAGTTCAAGCCCGTTTCGGTCACCGCGTCCGTGGAGGTCCTCGGTATCAATGCGACGGCCACGGCGGAGCCGGTCTCCCTGGAGATCAAGCCGGGCACCCCGGATGCCGAGACCTACCCGGCCTCTGGCGTATGCGAAATCAACGACGGCCGGATCGGTGAGCCGTACGCGAAGGGCAAGGCGAACGCCACGCCACCATGCGGAGTGAAGTACCTGCGTTCCTCGGGCGACGGCACATTCCCGCTTCAGGCGACGGTCACGTGGGAGATCCACTGGACCGGCAGCGGCGGCGCGGGAGGTGATCTCCCCGACGGTGCGTTCGGCGCAACGCAGAACGTCGTCGTCCAGGAGATCCAGGCCGTGAACCGCTGACTCGAGGCAACATCCCACTCAGGAGCCGACCGCGATCCGCCGCCCTGCTGTACTTGCAGCGCTTTCACTGACCGCCGTCGGAGCTCTGACGCTGTCCGCATGCGCAGGCGACGGCGGTGCATCGCAGGAGGACAGGAAGGCGGGGGCTGACAAGGGTAGCGACGCGTCGGGGTCCCCCCGGCCTTTCTGAGGCTGGCGTTCGAAGATGGGACGACGGGGGACGCGGTGCTCGCCGACAGTGCGGAGCGGATGCGGGCTGTGGACGCCGCGATCGCCGGAACAGACCCCGCCGGCGAGGCGGTCGGCTTCTACAACAGGGGCAAGGCATTGGGCGCCGCGGTGTCCTGGGTCGCGCAGTTCGAGAAGGCCAATGCGACCTTGACCGGCGAGGTTCGGTACTTCGATCGGAAGGTCGCGCTCAAGGACGCGGACTCGGCCGTCCTCACCTTCTGCGCGGACGAGAGCAAGGGCTTCAGCAAGGACAAGGCGACTGGTGAGGTCGCCAAGACGTCCGTCACCCGGATCTGGCAGACCTCTCAGATCCTCTCGACGCGGCGCGCCGGCGAGTGTCAGGCGGAGTGAGGGTGTTGTCGTGCGCGGCCTGCCGGACCCCCACAGCCGGTGGCTTCCACGACCTCCGGCCCGCTCTCCACCGTCAACCGCTCACACGGGTCGACAGCCGTCAGTGCGGAATGTCGCCCCCTGGCGAGGGGCGACGGGCGTAGCCGCGCCACGAATCCTGGATGACGTCGTTCCTCACATCGGTGCGGGTGGGCCGGTGAGAGGGGACGGGGTACGTGGCGGAGCGGCTGGTTGTCGATGGGGACGAGCTCGGGCGGTTCATGAAGTCGCTGAAGCGGTCGTCGAGCTCGCTCAGGGGTGTGCGCAAGGCGTTGTCCGACGCCACGATCGTTGGGCTAGGTACGGATGATCTCGACTCCGCGTGCGAGTCCTTCCAGGAGGACTGGAAGTACGGCTCCGAGGAGATCGGCAAGCAGACGGAGGACCTCGCCGAGATCATCGGCAAGAGCAAGGACAGCTACCTCGAGGTGGACAAGGCGCTCGAGGAGGCGGTGCGGGCCTCGCGCGACGGCAAGGGCGGCGGCGCCAAGTGACCGCGACGGCCGGGAACGACCCGTACGGCGCCGCGCTCGATCCGCGGTCGCGGGCGGATCTGGACAAGCCGCAGGGGTTGAAGTCCGCGCCGCGCATGCCGAACCCGAGCTATCCGCATCTCGGGTTCAATCCGGTGCCGGGCGACACGGAGGCCGTGCGGGGGCTCGAGAAGAAGCTCAGCGGGTGCGCCAAGGTTCTCCAAGAGGCGTACGACCTCGTCACCAAGCTGCTCGACGGCAGCTACTGGAAGGGCGACGCCGCCGTCGCCTTCCGCGAGCAGCTCGACGGTGGGCCCCTTCCGCTGAACCTCAAGAACGCGGCGCACTCCATCCGCAAGGCGGCCCGGCAACTCGACCGCTGGGAAGGCGAGCTCGGTGACCTCCAGCGGCGGGCCAGGAAGCTGGAGGAGGACGCGAGGGACGCGCGGGCGGCGGTGGAGCGGGCGCAGGGGCGCGTGGACAAGGGGGGTGACGACGCCGACCCGAAGGTCCTCACGCGTGCGAAAGGTGACCTGGACGATGCCCAGGACGAGCTGAACAAGGTCATCGGCAAGGCGAAGAGGCTGGCCGGGGAGCATGAGGAGAGGGCGGGGCACCGGGCGCGCAAGATCCGTGACGCCACGAAGAAGTTGGTGCCGCATGAGCCGGGGTGGTTCGACGAGGCCCTGGACTGGCTGGGCGACAACCTGCCGGACATCCTCAGCTTCACGGCGGGGTTGGTCGGGGTGGCGGCGCTGCTTTTGGCGGGGCCGATGGGGTGGGGGGTCGCGACGGTCGCGGCGCTGATGCTGGGTGCCTCAGGGCTCAGTGCCTCGGCGCTACTCCTTCGACTGAGCGATCCCGAAGTTCGCGCGTCGTTGTTGGACGGTGTTGCCAAGGGTGAGTTTGATGCCGAATTCTGGAGTAACGCTGTCTCGGTCGGAGGAGACGCAGCAGGGGCGTTGCCTGGCCTCGGCTCCGTAGCAAAGGGCGGTATCAAGGCAACACGTGCTCTCGGGGCAAGTAGTCACTCGCTCGACTTTTGGCAGAGGGCAGCCACCTACGGGTCGAAGACCTTTGAAGAAGCGCAACTTATTGTCGGACTGGACAATCAGTTGATCGCGCGAGCGGTACGTGGCTTCAGTGAACCCGCGAAGGTGGCGAATCGCGTTGCCCTGGCGTCGGGCGCGACTGGTGTGGCGACCGCGGGTTTTGGGCTGTACAACGCAGTGGTAGATGCAGAGGATGACGGAATTAAGGACGGTACTGTCGCAGGAATCGACGGGTCACGTCTCATCCTCGATAACGGCGGAATCATCGGCCTTGTTCGGCATGTCTTCTGACACGACATCGAAGGAGCTACGCATTGGATCCCGCCCTGTGTCCCACTGCCTGGGATCACGCCCCAACTCGACGGGCTTGGGGTCTTCACGTGGTGGTAGCTGTGGCCTCAGGTCTCTGCTGGGTTGCCGGCTGGGTTTTGCTTCTTGCGGTCTCCACCTACACGGCTCAGTGGGTGGCGTGGTTGTGTCTTCCGTACTTTCTCTATGCTCCCTACAGGGTAGCCGTTCAGGTGAAGACCGTTTCGACGGCCTTCCTGATGCTTCGAGTGCTTCGCGCGTACCCATGGAGCTTCGTGCGCGATATTCCACGAGGTCTTACCGACCGTCCAGAGGTGTCGAGCGGCCAGTACGGCTGGTTCGAGTTTTCGAACCCGGCTCGCCCTGACCATCGGTTGCCTCTTGTTTTTGCCTCGCATCTCCGCACGCGATGGTGGGCAAAGCGCATGGACCCACATGCCGACCCCAACTTGAAGGCCCAGATTGACACGGTCTGGTTTGCGGGAGACCCGCGTTTTATTGGAGTTATCGGGGCGCTTGCGCGGCACACTACCGCTCCGCGGCGTCTACATGTAATTGAACAACGAATCGCTGAAGGGAGCGGGCAGAACTTCACCGACTGGTGTGCGACTCCTGACGACATCGAACGTGGTCGACGTGCAGGTGTTTACCCCATCCGACCCTGAACAGTACCGAGAGGCCTTGGGTGAGCACCCCAGCGATTGTTCTTCACGATTCCGTCGACGATCCGTACGCCGAGCTATGGTTCGCCGAACCGCCCGGCTTCATCGCCCTGCCGCTCGACGCCCTGCTCGCCGAACCCTTCGCCGGCCGCCGAAGGGTTGCGGGTGGCCGTCGCACCGTTGCTCGATGCCGTGCCCAGTGAGCTGGCTCGGCAGGGGTTTGTCGCACAGTTGGCGCAGGGACAGCAGATGCTGGCGGCGTTGTGCCAATTCGGTACGGTCCACTGCTCGGTCGGGCTGCATCGCGACGACGTCGATGCGTCGGGTGCGGCCGCCCATCTGCTCTCCTTCCTCACCATCACCTGGCACGCCACCGCGGCAGCCCCCCGAGCGGCGACCGCGGCCCGCGCAGTGACCGCATCCGTCGGGCACAGCCGCATCGAGTACGTCGATCTGCCCAGCGGCCCCGCCACCCTCAGTGAGACCACCCTGGGTCCCACCCCCGGCAGCGGCCTCCCCCAGCTCCCTCTCCTTCAAGTCCACGCCCACCTCCCTCACCCGGACTGCAAGCGCATGGCCGTGTTCACGTTGAGTACCACCGTGCCGGCGCGGCGGGGTGAGTACCGGGCGATTCTGCGGCAGGTTGTCGAGACCGTCAGGTTTGCCGATCCGCTGGCGGCGGAGGCGTAATGCTGTTGTCCGGTGGGGCGGGGCGCGGGTAGGAAGAGGGGCATGACTGGACTCGGTGCCGTATTCCGCCCCCAGCTCGCCCCCGAGCGGCTGCGTTCCGTGGCTCGCGTCGCCGAGGAGGCCGGGCTGGAGGAGCTGTGGCTCTGGGAGGACTGCTTCCGTGAGGGTGGGATCTCCACCCTCGCCGCCGCGCTCGCGTGGACCGAACGGGTCCGGGTCGGGGTCGGACTGCTCCCCGTCCCCCTGCGCAACGTCGCCATCACCGCGATGGAGGCCGCCACCCTGCACCGGCTGTTCCCCGGCCGGGCCGTTCTCGGCGTCGGGCACGGGGTGCAGGACTGGATGGGGCAGGTGGGGGCGCGGGTCGAGTCGCCCGTGACTCTGTTGCGCGAGTATCTGCTGGCTCTGAGGGGCCTGTTGGACGGACAGCGGGTAACGACCGAGGGGCGCTACGTCCGGCTCGACGACGTCGCGCTCGACTGGCCGCCCGCCGGAGCCGTCGACGTGTTCGCCGGCGCCACCGGACCCCGTTCGCTGCGGCTGGCCGGTGAGGCCGCCGACGGGACCGTGCTCACGGCGTCCACCCCGCCCGACGGGGTCCGACGGGCCCGGCGGCTCATCGACGAGGGGCGGGAGGCCGCCGGGCGGACGGACGCGCACACGGTCGTCGTCTATCTCCTCACCGCCACCGGGTCCGGCGCGGCCGAGCGGCTGCGGGCCGAACTGGTCGCCGAGGGCGACGCCGACGTCCCCGGCCTCGGGGTCGCGGGGGACGCGGAGGCCGTTGCCGAGGCCGTGGGGCGGTTGGCCGAGGCCGGCGCCGACACCGTGATCCTCCAGCCGACCGGGGACGAGCCCGACCCGGAGGCGTTCGTGCGGTTCGCCGCCGAGGAGGTCCGGCCCCTGGTGAAGTAGCCAGCCCGCCCGCCCTATCCTCGTAATCCTCTGATACTTCGCAATTCCTCTCAGCGCATCGAACGGATCCGCCCGCATGTCCTCCCAGCCTCGCCCCCGTACCTTCGACGAGCTCCTCGCCGAAGGCGCCTCCGTGTCCACCGAGGGGTGGGACTTCTCCTGGTTCGAGGGGCGGGCCACCGAGGCGCGGCCGTCCTGGGGGTACGCGTTGTCCATGGCGGGGCGGCTGACCGAGGCCACCGCCGTGCTGGACGTGCAGACCGGGGGAGGGGAGGTACTGGACTTCGCCCTCCAGAAGGGCGGGGTCGAGCGCCGGCCCCCGCTCGTCGTCGCCACCGAGGGCTGGGCGCCCAACGTCGCCAAGGCCACCCGGCTGCTGCGGCCCCGCGGTGTTCCCGTCGTCGCCTCGCCCGACGACGTGCCCCTGCCCTTCGCCGACGGTGCCTTCGATCTCGTCGTCAGCAGGCACCCGGTCCAGCCGCACTGGGGCGAGATCGCCCGCGTACTCGCGCCCGGCGGCACCTACTTCGCCCAGCACGTCGGTCCCGCCAGCGTCTTCGAGCTGGTCGAGTACTTTCTCGGGCCGCTGCCCCGGGAGAGCTACGGCCATCGCGACCCCGAGCGCGAGCGTGCCGACGCCGAGGCCGCCGGGCTCGAGGTCGTCGGTCTGCGGGCGGAGCGGCTGCGGATGGAGTTCCTCGATGTCGGCGCCGTCGTCCACTTCCTGCGCAAGGTCGTCTGGATGGTCCCCGGCTTCACCGTCGAGGAGTACCGCGACCGGCTGCGCGACCTGCACGAGCGCATCGAGGCCGAGGGGCCGTTCGTGGCGCACAGCGCGCGGCACCTCTTCGACCTGCGCAAGCCGCTCGGCAGCTGAGTCCATCGGCGACGGCGGAGCCGGCCTTCATGCGTGCGCGCCCACCCGTACCTCTCCGATCACCAGCTCCGCACGCGCCTCCAGAACCTCCCCCACCCGTTCCGCCCGCGCCGCCAGTTCCCGTTCCTGCCGTGCCGTCAGGCGGCCGAGCGGTTCCACCGTGACCGTCGTACGGCGGCCCCGGCGCAACTGGTGCCAGACGCCCGCCGCGACGCCGTCGACCAGCAGTACGGGGAAGTTGCCGGCCTGCCCGCCCGCGAGCGCCCGCTCGTAGGCCGCGCCGGGGAAGAGCAGCTCCCGCGGCTGGGCGGCGATGACGTACGCGTCGAAGTACGGGAGCAGGCGTACCCCGCGTACCAGGTCCTCCCGCTCCGGGGCGGCGGGGAAGTCGGTGTCGCCGGCCGCCACCCACGACGGTGTCCCCTCGAAGTCGACCTCCTCGATCTCGCCCGCGCCGGCCAGCTGCTCGTACAGGCTCCTCGCCCAGGCGGGTGGCGCGGCCAGCCAGCGGGCGAAGTGCTGGGGTGTGGCGGGGCCGTACGCCCGCAGGTGGCGGAGGGCCAGGAGGCGCGTCGCCTCCTCGGGCGGGAGCGGGGTGAAGTGCGGTGGGCGGGTGTACGTCACCTTGCGGCCGCGGTTGGGGCCGAACGCGAGGGCGCCGCAGTGGCCCGCCCGGTGCAGGACCTGGCGCCAGCGTGGCCACATGGTCTGGAAGGCGGGCATCACCAGGTCGCCGGCCCAGGGACCGGTGCGGGCGACGACCTCCTCGCCGAGTTCGTCGATGGTCAGGAACCTGCCGTCGAGCGCGTCGCCGATCGCCGCCACGACCTGCCCGGCCTGGTCCTCGGTGAGGCGTACGTCGGGCGCGAAGGGGCCCGAGCCGTCGGGGACCGCGGGCAGCGCGGCGCACCACATCGGGAGGTCGCGGGCCGGGAGCAGGTGCACCGTCCCGCGCGGGCCGTGCGTCTTGACCAGTGACGGGGCCGGGCCGGGCGCGGTGGGTGAGGCGGGCGGCCACAAGGCGTTCCGTACGTCCACCCGGGTGATGTCCTCGGTCCGCAGCCCCACCGACAGTTCGGCCGCGGACAGGACCTGGGCGTGGACGCCGAGCATCGCGGCGGCGACGTCGGCGGCCGGGGTGCCCGTTCGGGCGGACTTGGCCAGGAACTGTCGTTCGAGGCGCCGTGCGCTCGCGGCGGCCCAAGTGATCCGCGTCGTCTTCGTCATGAGGTGACGTTAGGGGAGCAGTAGGACGGGTTTCGTCCCAATGGGCGTGGTGGGGTGGGAGCTATCCGGGCGTATGGGGCGTGCCTTCGCAAAGGTCGTGGTGACCGGAGTGAGGGTGCGAAATCGCCCCCTGATCCTCACAGGGTTTCCACATCGTTATTCATCGTTGTCCTCCTCGGGTCCGTTCCATGCGAGCGGGTCACGTAGATTCGGGCCAACTGATTCGCGTGAGCAAAGCTGCGCGTGAGGCACCGCGCAGTGGAGGGGGCTGCGCGGTGCCGGGTCAAGCGGGCGTGCACCCCACGCGTCACCCGGTCGGGGGATGGGGGCCGGCTCCGGGATCGGCCCTCTCGTCACTCCATCCACCTGTGAATCCGCGGTGTATTCGCTGTGTATCCGGTGTGCGCCCGGGGGACGGCTGTGTTTTGGCCATGATTCAGGGCGGAATGGGCGCTTCCGGGGGCATCCTGGCGTCGCGGTCCGACTCCGGAGAGTAGTTGTGGCACGCCGATGCACGCAGCATCACTTACAAAGGGTTATGGTGGAAACCCCCCCTCGGGCCGGTCCGTATCCCCCCCACGGACCGGCCCGTTTTTTCTGCCCGGCCGCGGGTCCCCGCCCGGGGGCCGGCCCGCCCGCCCCGCCCGCCCGTCGGCCGCGCCCCCGTCGCGGGCCCCCAAGGGGTCCCAATTGGCTCCATGCGAGGTCCGAGCGGGCTCCGTACGGGATCCCTGCGGGACTCCCGTAACGAGGAGTTCACCGGTGCGCCCTCCTGGGTCGTGGCATGGCCGCGCTCGTTCCAGGGCATAAGGCAAGCAGGTCGACGCCCGAACCACGGGTGTCGGATCCTCAGCGGACGGCACGGAGCCGTCCGCCCGGGAGGCCCTTTGCACCAGCCCCACCGTGCGGTCACGGCACGGAAGTCGCGGCGGAGGACCGGCCCACGGTCCGCGCCAGTGCAGGGCGGCCCCAAGGGTCTGCGTCCGCCAGGTCCTGGACCCGTCGGCTCATTCACGCCCTCCCGGCCCAGCGTCCACTCCGTCGCTCCCCGACCTCATCCGAGGGGGTACGTCCTTCCGTGGTGACCAGCACAAAGCGCCACAAGCCAGATCGGCGCACCTACGTTCTCGACACCAGCGTCCTGCTGGCCGACCCGAACGCTCTGTCCCGCTTCGACGAGCACGAGGTCGTGCTCCCCATCGTCGTGGTCACGGAGCTGGAGGCCAAACGGCACCATCCCGAACTCGGCTACTTCGCCCGGCAGGCCCTGCGCCTGCTCGACGAGTTCCGGGTCCGGCACGGTCGCCTCGACGCCCCCATTCCGATCGGGGACCTCGGCGGCACCGTCCGTGTCGAGCTCAACCACTCGGACCCCAGCGTGCTGCCCAGCGGCTACCGCCTGGGGGACAACGACTCCCGCATCCTCGCGGTCGCCCGCAATCTGCAGGCGGAGGGGTTCGACGTCACCGTCGTCTCCAAGGATCTCCCGCTCAGGATCAAGGCGTCCTCCGTTGGCTTGCTCGCCGAGGAGTACCGCGCCGAGCTGGCCATCACGGACGCCTCCGGCTGGACCGGGATGTCCGAACTGACGCTCCCCGGCGAGCAGGTGGACATCCTCTTCGAGGAGGGGCACGTCTACGTCCCCGAGGCCGCCGAGCTGCCCGTGCACACCGGTCTGACCATCCAGTCGGAGCGCGGCAAGGCCCTCGGCCGGGTCACGCCCGACGGCAACGTCCGGCTGGTGCGCGGCGACCGGGAGGCGTTCGGCATCAAGGGCCGCAGCGCCGAGCAGCGAATCGCGCTCGACCTGCTCCTCGACCCGGACGTCGGCATCGTGTCGATGGGCGGCCGGGCCGGCACCGGCAAGTCGGCGCTGGCGCTGTGCGCGGGCCTGGAAGCGGTCCTGGAGCGCCGGCAGCACCAGAAGGTGATGGTCTTCCGTCCCCTCTACGCGGTCGGCGGGCAGGAACTCGGCTATCTGCCGGGATCCGAGGCCGAGAAGATGAGCCCCTGGGCACAGGCGGTCTTCGACACGCTGTCGGCGGTCACCAGCCGCGAGGTCATCGAGGAGGTCACCGCGCGCGGGATGCTGGAGGTCCTGCCGCTCACCCACATCCGCGGGCGCTCGCTGCACGACGCGTTCGTCATCGTGGACGAGGCCCAGTCCCTGGAGCGGAACGTCCTGCTGACCGTGCTGTCCCGGATCGGCGCCAATTCACGGGTCGTACTGACCCACGACGTGGCCCAGCGGGACAACCTGCGGGTGGGGAGGTACGACGGAGTCGTCGCCGTGGTCGAGAAGCTGAAGGGGCATCCGCTCTTCGCGCACGTCACCCTGACGCGCTCCGAGAGGTCCCAGATCGCGGCGCTGGTGACCGAAATGCTGGAGGACGGTCACATCTGACCCGTCTCTGAACCATCCGCGAACTCCGACCCGTGACGGGTCGGTTGTCCGACAATCGGCGCCGTCCGGAAAGGCCAAGAGCCTAGCCGGGCGGCGCCGCGGCGTGTGTGCGTTTCCGAGAATCCCTTGGGCCAAACGGGATGTGAGCTTTCACACGCAACACAGAATTGCCTCACCCCGTCGGGTTACGGCAGAGTCTCATTCCTGTCAGGCCCCGCATACGACACACCTGTACCCCCAGCGGTACGGCACCACAGAAGCACCAGCCTCAACTCCATAGCAGCGTCGTATGCCGCCCGAGCACCACACGGCGCTCTCCGCGAGGAGAGTTGTCCACCGGGCCCGTGCCTCCCGTGACCAGTAGTTGGGGAGGCCAGCGCCAGGGGCACGATTGCGTCCGCGAGGGTCACCGAAGCGGGCGATGCTGGAAGGAAACCGTGTGAGCCGGATCTCGGTCCGGGGATTCGCAGTGGCCTCGGCCACGGCGGTCACCGCTGTCGGAAGCGTCGTCGGAGTTGCCTCGGGCAGCACCGCGCAGAACAACGACGCGGAGGCGACGGCAGCAGGCACGACGCTGCTCGCCGACATCCCCATGGGTGAGCAGGCGCAGGTGCAGACCGCGTCCCTGACTCAGCAGGCCGACGTGCAGGCCATCGCCGCGGACGCGACCGCCAAGAAGGGCGCGGAGGAAGCCGCCCGCAAGGCAGCCGCCAAGACCGCCGTGGCCAAGCAGGAGAAGGCCAAGCAGGCTGCCGAGGAGGCCGCCAAGAAGCGCCAGGAGGAGAAGGAGGCGGCCAGTCGCGACGCCCAGCGCGACTCCACCAGCTTCGCCGTCCAGAGCTCCTACAGCACCGGCCAGATCCAGGCGATGGCCCGTCAGATGGTGCCCAGCGGTCAGTTCCAGTGCTTCAGCAACATCGTGGACCACGAGTCCAGCTGGAACTACCAGGCCGTGAACCCCTCCTCCGGTGCCTACGGCCTCTTCCAGGCCCTCCCCGCGGGCAAGTACGCCTCCGCGGGTGCCGACTGGCGCACCAACCCGGCCACCCAGATCAAGTGGGGCCTCAGCTACATGGACGGCCGCTACGGCAGCCCGTGTGAGGCCTGGGCCTTCTGGCAGGCCAACCACTGGTACTGAGCCCGCCGGTCCGCCCGGCGCGGACACCGCTCAACCTCGCGCAGCCCCTCTCCGTCCTACGGTGAGGGGCTTTCGCGTTGCCGCCATGTACGGTCGGACCGGACGACTCCGGGGGGAGTGGTGGGGAAAGACGGGGGAAGAGGACGGATCATGTCGCGAGTGCCAGGGTGGCTCGGCCGGCTCGGCGCCGGACTGACCCAGATGAGCGGGCGGTTGGAGCAGCGCCGCCAGGAGGCGCGGCGGGACGCCGCCGACGACACGGGAGTGGGTGCCTCCGACCAGGGGCGGCCGACCCCCGAGGAAGCGGCGTACGAGTACGCCGCCACGCACCACGCGGTCGTGGTCCGTGACCGCCCCGACCCCGCGCAGGCCGTGCCCTGGGGCGTACGGGTCGCCGCGGAGGCCGGGTGGCGGCTGCTGGTCCTGGCCGGCACCGTGTGGGTGCTCATGCGGGTCATCAGCGCCGTGCAGCTGGTGGTGCTGGCGTTCGTCGCCGCCCTGCTGATCACGGCGCTGCTCCAGCCGGCCGTGGCGTGGCTGCGCCGGCACGGGGTCCCGCGCGGGCCGGCCACCGCCCTGACCGCGATCCTCGGGTTCGTGGTGATGGGCCTGATCGGCTGGTTCGTCACCTGGCAGGTCATGGAGAACATCGACAACCTCTCCGACCAGGTCCAGGACGGCATCGACGAACTGCGCAACTGGCTGCTGAACAGCCCCTTCCACGTCACCGACAAGCAGATCAACGAGATCGCCAAGAACCTGCGCGAGGCGGTCGGCGCCAACACCGACCAGATAACGTCCGCCGGTCTGGAGGGCGTCACGGTAGTCGTCGAGGCGCTCACCGGCATCCTGCTGGCCGCCTTCTCGACGCTCTTCCTGCTCTACGACGGCAAGCGCATCTGGCAGTGGACGCTGAAGCTGGTGCCCGCGGCGGCCCGGCCGGGCGTCGCCGGTGCCGGCCCGCGCGCCTGGCGGACGCTGACGGCGTACGTGCGGGGCACGGTGATCGTGGCGCTGATCGACGCCATCTTCATCGGCCTCGGCATCTACTTCCTCGACGTGCCGATGGCCGTGCCGCTGGCCGTGTTCATCTTCCTGTTCGCCTTCATCCCGCTGGTCGGCGCGGTGATCTCGGGGGCGCTCGCGGTCGTCGTGGCGCTGGTGACGCAGGGCGTGTTCGCGGCGGTCATGACCCTCGTGGTGGTGCTGGCGGTGCAGCAGATCGAGGGGCACATCCTCCAGCCGTTCATCCTCGGGCGCGCGGTGCGCGTCCACCCGCTGGCCGTGGTGCTGTCCGTGGCCGCCGGCGGCATGATCGCCGGCATCGGCGGCGCCGTGGTCGCCGTACCGCTGGTGGCGGTGACGAACACCGTCGTGGGCTACCTGCGGGCGTACTCCCGCGAGGCCGCCCTGCGGCAGACGCCCAAGCCGCACGGGGCGACCGCCGCGGACGCCTCACCGGCGACGGATCCGCCGAAGCCGCCGCCGCCGGAGGTGGAGCCGCAGTCGGACGCCTCCCCGGCGTAGGTCCCGGCGGCTCGACGGTCCTGACGAAGCGACGGGCCCCGCCCACCCGAAGGTGGACGGGGCCCGTCGTACGCGTGCCGCCTGGCGGGACTACTGGTCGGCCAGGACCGCCTCGGCGTCCAGCGTGACACCGACGGCCTCGACGACGGCGGCGATCTTGAACGCCTCCTGGATCGTCTCGCGGTCCACACCGGCCTTGCGGAGCACCTGCTCGTGCGAGTCCAGGCACATGCCGCAGCCGTTGATGGCGGAGACCGCGAAGGACCACAGCTCGAAGTCGACCTTGTCGACGCCCGGGTTGCCGATGACGTTCATCCGCAGACCGGCGCGCAGGGTGCCGTACTCGTGGTCCGACAGCAGGTGCCGGGTGCGGTAGAAGACGTTGTTCATCGCCATCACGGCGGCGGCCGACTTGGCGGCCTTGTACGCCTCCGGCGTGAGGTTGGCCTTCGCCTCCGGCTCCAGCTCGCGCAGCACGATGGGGGAGCGCGAGGCGATCGCGGTCGCCAGCACGGTGCCCCACAGCTGCTGCGCCGGGAGGTCGGAGTTGCCGATGACCGAGCCCAGGTTGAGCTTGAGGTCCTTGGCGTAGTCCGGGACGGCGGACTTCAGGGAGTCGAGGGACACGTCAGATCACTCTCCCGAGAGCAGCGCGACCGGGTCGAGGGTCTCGTCGCCCTTGCTCCAGTTGCACGGGCAGAGCTCGTCGGTCTGCAGGGCGTCGAGGACCCGCAGGACCTCCTTGGGGTTACGGCCGACCGAGCCGGCGGTCACCATGGAGAACTGGATCTCGTTGTTCTGGTCCACGATGAACACGGCGCGCTTGGCGAAGCCGTCCTCGCCCTCGATGCCGAGGTCGCGCATCAGCTCGTGCTTGGAGTCCGCCATCATCGGGAAGGGCAGGTCACGCAGGTCGTCGTGGTCCTTGCGCCAGGCGTGGTGGACGAACTCGGAGTCGCCGGAGAAGCCGAGGACCTGGGCGTCGCGGTCGGCGAACTCGTCGTTCAGCTTGCCGAAGGCGGCGATCTCGGTCGGGCACACGAAGGTGAAGTCCTTGGGCCACGCGAAGATGACCTTCCACTGACCCTCGTAGGTCTTGTGGTTGATCTGCTGGAACTCCTCGCCCTTCTCCAGCGAGACGCAGGCGGTCAGATCGAACTCGGGGAACTTGTCACCGACAGTGAGCACGCGCTCTCCTTGCAGCGAGGAAACACCCGTTTTGCTGGTGTTTCCCATGGGTTGGACGTTCTTGATGTTGGCACAGGGTGCATTGATTAGTGAAATAGCTACACTCGGTCGAGTTGATCGGAGGTGGCTATTAGTGTCCAGTAAGAAGAGGCAGCCCAGCCTCGCCCAGCTGCGGGCTTTCGACGCGGTCGCGGAGCACCTGCATTTCCGCGACGCCGCCGCGGCGATCGGGATGAGCCAGCCCGCCCTCTCGGGCGCCGTCTCCGCGTTGGAGGAGGCACTGGGTGTCACCCTCCTGGAGCGCACGACGCGCAAGGTACTGCTCTCGCCGGCCGGCGCCCGGCTCGCGGTGCGGGCGAAGGCCGTACTGGCGGAGGTCGGCGCGCTGCTGGAGGAGGCGGAGGCGGTACGCGCGCCCTTCACCGGCGCGCTGCGGCTCGGCGTCATCCCGACCGTGGCGCCCTACCTGCTGCCGACGGTGCTGCGCCTCGTCCACGACCGCTACCCCGACCTGGACCTCCAGGTCCACGAGGAACAGACCGCGAGCCTCCTGGACGGCCTCACCACCGGCCGCCTCGACCTGCTGCTGCTCGCCGTCCCGCTCGGCGTGCCCGGCGTGACCGAACTCCCCCTCTTCGACGAGGACTTCGTGCTCGTCACCCCGCTCGACCACCGGCTCGGCGGCAGGGAGGGGATCGACCGCTCGGTGCTGCGCGAGCTGAACCTGCTGCTGCTCGACGAGGGCCACTGCCTGCGCGACCAGGCGCTGGACATCTGCCGGGAGGCGGGCCGCGCGGGTGTCCCCGCGACGACCACGGCCGCCGGTCTGTCCACCCTGGTCCAGCTGGTGGCGGGCGGCCTCGGGGTCACCCTGCTGCCCCGCACCGCGGTCCGCGTGGAGACCTCCCGCTCCACCCAGCTCCTCACCGCCTCCTTCACCGACCCGGCCCCGACCCGCCGCATCGCCCTCACCATGCGCACGGGCGCGGCGCGCGGCGCGGAGTACGAGGAGCTGGCCGCGGCGCTGCGGGAGGCGATGGGGGACCTGCCGGTACGGACGGTCGCCACCTGAGGCCCCGCCCGTTCCGTACTTCGGTCGCCGCCTGAGGCCCGCCCGTCCCGTACTCCGTGCGGGCCCGGGCGCGCGTGTGGGGCCCGCGCCCCGTGGACACGGACCCCCACACCCGCCGCCCGCGCGGCTACTCGGTGCGCAACCCCTCCGGCCGCATCAGCCGCAGCAGCGGAGGCAGACTGCACAGCGTCACCGCCAGGACGACCGCCGCGCCGATGCCGGCCATGGACAGCACGCCGGTCCAGTCGACGCGGACCGGGGTGTCCGTCATCTTCAGGAGGACCGTGCCCAGGGTCAGGCCGACCACCGAGGCCAGCAGCAGGCCCAGCGCGATGGGGATCGCCGTCTGCCACAGCACCGACAGGCTCAGTGTGCGGCGCCGGGTGCCGAAGGCGACCAGGGCCGACAGGAGCTTCTTGCGCTCGCGCAACTGCTCCAGCTGCGAGATCAGCAGACTGGCACCGATCAGCGCCAGCACACAGGTCGCCCCGACGAACAGCCCGGTGCGGATGGCGTCGAACCGGTCGGTGCGCTCCGTCGCGGACCACGTCACGGCGTCGGCCAGCGGGTGGACGGCCTCCGTGGTGTTCCGGACGTGGTCCTTCACGTCCGGCACCGACTCGTCGAGCCGGAGGTAGGCGTGCCCTTCGAGGGCGGGAGCCATCGCGGACGACATCGCCTTCGGCGTGAGCAGGAACCCGCCCCGGTCGGTCCCGGCCAGCAGTCCGAGACGCGGCTTCGCCGTCTTCACGCCCCCCGGCACCGTCCAGGGGGCCTCCCGGCTTCTCGGGCCGCCCTCGTAGGACGGGTCGACGTACAGCTTCCGGCCCGCCACCGCCATCTTCGTGGGGTCCACGTCGCCGTCCCACTCGGCACCCCGGACGGCGAACACGTCCCCGTCCGCGCACGAACCGAGCTTGGCGATCTCCCGCAGTGACGCGCAGGTGCCCACCGTCATCGTCGTGCCGTTCTCCGGTTCCCGGGCACGGTCGCCGACCCAGCCCTCGGAGTAGTCGAAGACCGCCTTCACACCCTTGGTGTTCCGCAGCTTCTCGGCGGCCGGGGCCACCGGCACGTCGCTCGGCAGCTGCACCTCCATCTGGGCCTGCGACAAGTCCTGCCCGGTGGGCTTGGTGTAGTCGCCGTCCACGCCGGTGAACAGCATTTGCAGCGCGATCGCCCCGGCGACGGCCACCGCGATGCCGTTGACCATGCGGGCCGCCGTACCGCTGCTCATCTGGAGTCTGCGTACGGCCAGTTGCCAGGCCACCCCGCCGGCGCCGAGCCGCGCCACGACCCTCTCCACGATCCACGGCAGCAGCGCGGTCACACCGACCAGGAGCAGCACCACACCGCCGGTGACCATGTACTGGTTGAAGTCACCGCCTTCGCGCCCGTTGCCGATCATCGGGTAGAGCAGCGCCAGCCCGGCCAGCGGCAGCAGCAGCCGCCACCACAGCCGGCGCCGGGCCGGCCGCCCCGAGCGGACCACGCCGAGCGGTTCGATGACCACCCCGCGCAGGGCGAGCAGCGTCACCAGCACCGCCGCCGCCGGGACCGCCACCGCGACCAGCAGCGCCAGCAGCGGAGACGGGTTCAGGTAGCTCGGGAACACGCTGATGTCGAACACCTCGGCCGAGCCCGCGAGCTGGCGCCCGACCAGGAAGAATCCGGCGCCGAAGACCAGCCCGAGCACCGCGCCCGCCAGGGCCTCGCCGGCGGCGATCCGCCGGGTCATGCGGCTGTCGGAACCCACCAGCCGGAGCGCGGCCAGGCGCCGGTCCCGCCGCTCGCCGCCGAATCGCACGGCCGCGGCGATGAACACGGCGACCGGCATCAGCAGCACCACGAAGACGACCAGGATCAGCAGCAGGAGTACCGGATCGGACTCCTCCTCGCCCGGATCCGGGTCCCCGAACCGGTCGATACGGGTGACCATGCTGCCGTCGATCCGCGGAGCGAGCCCGTCGCCGCCCCGGTAGAAGGCGAGTTCGCTCGAGCCGATCAGCCCGCTCTCCCCGATGGTGCCGACGATCCGGTCCGGCAGCCGCTCACGCAGCAGCGCGCCCGAGTCCGACTCCAGCAACTCCTTCAGCGCGGGGGAGACCGTCATCTCGCCGACCGCCGGGAACTTCTCCAGGCCCGGCGGCAGCGGAGCCCGCGGCCCCTCGGCCTCCAGTGCCCGGCCCCGCACGTTCTTGTCCCGGAAGTCGGTGTCGACGTCGGCGACCACGAGGGTGTCGTCGGCCTTCGGTATCCGCTCCAGGGAGAAGTTGAAGTCGGTTCGGTCGCTCTCCCGTTCGTGCCGGACCTCGAGCGCGTTCGGGACGGCGGTCGTCAGCAGGAGCAGCGCCACGCCGAGGCCGACGCCGACGGCCGTCAGTGCGGCCCGGGTCCACCCCTCGCGGCCGCCGGTGAAGGCGAAGCGGACGCCCAGCATGAGGTCCGCGGCCCACTGGCGCAGGTTCATACGACGCGCTCCATGTCCCGGGACTTGCCGTCCCGTACGACGATCTCGCGGTCGGAGTAGGCCGCCACCCGCGCCTCGTGCGTGACCAGGACCACGGCCGCGTTGGTGGAGCGCGCGGCGTCCGTGAGGAGTTCCATCACGCGCTCGCCGTTGAGGGAGTCCAGCGCGCCGGTCGGCTCGTCGGCGAAGAGAACGCGAGGGCTGGTGACCAGGGACCGCGCCACCGCGACCCGCTGGCCCTGGCCGCCGGAGACCTCGCCGGGCCGCTTCTTGCGCAGGTCGTCGACCTCCAGCCGCTCCATCCAGGACAGCGCGGCCCGCTCGGCCTCCTTGCGGGAGGTGCCGTTCAGGCGCAGCGGGAGGGCGACGTTCTCGACGCAGGTCAGCTCCGGCACGAGCTGGCCGAACTGGAACACGAACCCGAACTCGGAGCGGCGCAGGGCGCTGCGCTCGGAGTCGCTCATGGCGGACAGCTCACGCGCGTTGTACGTGATGGTCCCCGAGTCGGGCGGCACGATGCCGGCGAGGCAGTGCAGCAGCGTCGACTTGCCGGAGCCGGAGGGACCCATCACGGCGACGACCTCGCCGGGGTGGATGGAGAACTCCGCGCCGTCGAGGGCGAGAGTGGGGCCGTACGCCTTGCGCAGCTGTTCGGCCGAGAGCAGGGAACCTGCGGGGGGAGTCATCGGGCCACCGCCTCACGGAGCTTGTCGAGTCGCGCCGCGGTCAGCTCCAGCCACCGCAGGTCGGCCTCCAGATGGAACAGGGCGTGGTCGCAGACGAGCTGGTCGGCGAGGTCGCCCTTGCGCTTGCGGTCGGTGAGGATGCGCATGCTGCGCAGGTGCTCCGACCGCTGGGTGTCGAGGATGTCGGCGGCGTCGCGGTGGGTGAGCAGCGCGAGGACGACCTTGGTGTACAGCGTCGACTGGAGGTACGGCTCGGGCTTCTCCGGCGTGGCGAGCCACTGCTGTACGTCGGTGATCCCCGCGTCGGTGATGGCGTACCGCTTGCGCTCGGGGCCGTCGCCCGCCTCTATGCCGTCGACGACGACGAGGCCGTTCTTCAGCAGGCGGGACATCGTCGAATAGACCTGGCCGTAGTGGAGCGGCCGGTCGTGACCGAACTTCTCGTCGAAGGCGCGCTTCAGGTCGTAACCGTGGCGTGGCCCCGACTCCAGGAGTCCCAGAAGGGTGTGACCGATGGACATGCGGAGCACTCTACACACGGTGTATACGCCGTATGTATACGCCCTGTGCAGAGTCCGTGCCCGGGGGTACGGAGCCGCAGGTCGGAGCCGATTGTCACGGTTCCGAAACGACGGAAGCCGCGCCTCCGCGGGGTGCGGGGCGCGGCTCTTCGTCGGGGTCGGTCACGACTGCGGCGTGGGTCCGGGGCCGCCTCGCGGCGGGCGGCCCCTGCGTGGCAGCGGCCCCGCGTCGCCGGGCAGCCGGCCGGCCTCCGCCAGTGCCCTGCGGAGCAGGAACTCGATCTGGGCGTTGGCCGAGCGCAGGTCCTCGCCCGCCCAGCGGGCCAGTGCCTCGTACACCTGGGGGTCCAGCCGCAGCAGTACCTGCTTGCGCTGCTGCGGCCGGCGCTTCGGGGCGGGGCCCCCGGACGGGGGGCCCTCGGGCGGCGAGCCCTCGGACGGGGGCGTCACTGGTAGAGCGTGCCCGTGTTCAGGACCGGCTGGGCGGCGCGGTCCCCGCAGAGCACGACCATCAGGTTGGACACCATGGCCGCCTTCCGCTCGTCGTCCAGTTCCACGATGTCCTGCTCGCTGATCCGGGCGAGCGCGGCCTCGACCATGCCGACGGCGCCGTCCACGATCTGCCGCCGCGCCGCGACCACCGCGCCGGCCTGCTGCCGCTGGAGCATCGCCGAGGCGATCTCCGGTGCGTACGCGAGGTGCGTGAAGCGGGACTCGATGATCTGCACGCCGGCCGCCTCCACGCGCGCGTGCAGCTCGACGGCGAGCTTCTCGGTGATCTCCTCCGCGTTGCCGCGCAGCGAGAGGCCGTCCTCCTCGTGGGCGTCGTACGGGTACTCGATGGCGATGTGCCGGACGGCCGCCTCGGTCTGGGTGGAGACGAACTCGATGTAGTCGTCCACCTCGAAGGTGGCCTGCGCGGTGTCCTCCACCCGCCACACCACGACCGCGGCCAGCTCGATCGGGTTGCCGTAGGCGTCGTTGACCTTCAGGACGGCCGTCTCGTGGTTGCGCACCCGGGTCGAGATCTTGGTGCGCGAGGTGAACGGGTTCACCCAGCGCAGGCCGTCCTGCCGGATCGTCCCCCGGTACCGGCCGAAGAGCTGCACCACGCGGGCCTCGCCCGGCGCGACCATGTTCAGCCCGCACATCGCGAGGAAGGCCGCGATGGCGATCACGATGCCTCCGATGATGAGCCCGGCCTTCCCGCCGGTGGAGGACACCGCCGTGGCGGAGACGATCAGGCCGGCGCCGACGAGCAGCCCGACCAGCCCCAGCAGCAGCGCGAGGCCGCCGCCGATGCTGTGCGCCTGGTTCTCCCGTACGCGGGGTGCCGGCATCTCGGGCACATCCGCGGTGACCTGCGGGGCATCGTGCGTGGACATGGGTGGTCCCCCTTATCTTCGATCTAGCTAAGTGATATCACTTTACATGAGAGCGGCAACCTTGAACCCCCTTCGAACGTCGGTTCCTAGGGAACGGGTGCTGATTCTCACGTCCGTACAAGGCCGGATCAGTAGCCGTTTGTCATATCTCCCGGTGTTAGCTTTCTGAGCTGACCTGAGCGACGAAGCTGTGTGACGCGTGAGCGAGACGTGCACACGGATGACCGAAGCGGAGCGGATCGGACCCATGGGACGAGCGGAAGAGAGAAAAGCGCGACAGCGCGGTGGCCGCCGCGCGGCGCCCAAAAACCGCCGTTCGTCGGGCGCGGGCGGGAAGAGCGGCATACGCCGCCTGTTCACCTGGAAGAAGATCGTCGGCACGTTCTTCGGCCTCTGCCTGCTCGGCATGGGCGCCTTCATCGTGCTGTACATGGTGATCGACATCCCCGAGGGCAACCCCGAGGCCGATCTCCAGAGCAACGTCTACAAGTACAGCGACGGCAGCGTCATGGCCCGCACGGGCGAGCGCAACCGCGAGATCGTGGACCTGGCCAAGGTGCCCAAGGACGTCCAGCGCAGCTTCGTCGCCGCCGAGAACAAGACCTTCTACGAGGACGCGGGCGTCGACCTCAAGGGGACCACGCGCGGCGTACTCAACACGCTCTCCGGCAAGGGCGCGCAGGGCGGCTCGACGATCACCCAGCAGTACGTCAAGAACTACTACCTGTCGCAGGAGCAGACCGTCTCCCGCAAGCTCAAGGAGCTGGTCATCTCCCTGAAGCTGGACCGGGAGAAGTCCAAGGACTACATCCTCGCCGGCTACATGAACACCAGCTACTACGGCCGCGGCGCCTACGGCATCCAGGCCGCCGCCCAGGCGTACTACCGCGTCGACGCCGAGGACCTGACGGTCGAACAGGGCGCGTACCTCTCCGCGCTGCTCCAGGCCCCGAACCAGTACGACTGGGCGATCGCCAGCGAGACCGGCAAGAAGCTGGCCCAGGACCGCTGGAACTACGTGCTGGACAACATGGTCGAGCAGAAGTGGCTGGGCGCGAGCGAGCGCCAGGGCATGAAGTTCCCGGTGCCCAAGGAGCCCAAGGCCGCCGCCGGGATGGAGGGCCAGACCGGGTATCTGGTGGACGCGGCCAACTACACGCTCAAGAAGCAGCTCGTCGCCCAGGGCGCCGCCGAGGACATGGAACAGGCCAAGGCCCTGGTGGACCTCGGCGGCTACACGGTCACCCTCAACATCGACAAGAAGAAGCAGGCCGCGCTGGAGAAGTCGGTCAAGGCCAAGCTCACCGGCAAGCTCGACCCGAAGAAGCGCGACGTCGACGCCGACGTCCAGGCCGGCGCCGCGTCCGTCGACCCGAAGACCGGCGGGGTCCTGGCGATGTACGGCGGCGTGGACTACGTGAAGCACTACACGAACAACGCCACCCGCGACGACTACCAGCCCGCCTCCACCTTCAAGCCGGTGATCCTCGCCGCCGCCGTCGACCAGGACGCCGAGACCCAGGACGGCGTGCCGATCACCGCCAACACCCTGTACGACGGCACCAGCAGGCGCCCCGTGATGGACGGCGACCAGAAGGTCGGCTTCGCGCCCCCCAACGAGGACGACGTCGACTACGGCGACATCGACGTCCAGGAGGCGATGAACAAGTCCGTCAACTCCGTCTTCGCCCAGATGGGCATCGACGTGAGCATGACGGAGGTGATGAAGGTCGCGGCCGAACTCGGCATGGACACCGAGGGCGAGCAGGCCGTGCCCGCCCAGACCCTGGGCAGTATGGGGGCGAGCCCCCTGGAGATGGCCGGCGTCTACGCCACCCTCGACAACCACGGCAAGAAGGTCACCCCGCAGATCGTCAAGTCGGTCGAGCACAAGGACCGCACCATCGAGATACCCGAGGCCATCGGCGAGCAGGTGATCAGCAAGCAGGCCGCCGACACGGTGACCTCCGTGCTCACCGGCGTGGTCGACGACGGTACGGCCAGGACCTCCGTACGGGAGAACCCGCTGCGCGACGGGCAGCAGGTGGCCGGCAAGACCGGTACGTCCGACGACAACAAGTCGGCCTGGTTCACCGGCTTCACCCCCGGCCTGGTCACCTCGGTCGGCCTCTTCGGCGAGGACCCCAAGAGCCACGCCCAGGTCCCGATGTACAAGGCCGGCGGCGTCGACTACCGCGTCAACGGCGGCGGCTTCCCCGCGGAGATCTGGGCGGCGTACACCTTCGGCGTCATGGACGAGGTCACCAAGTTCGACCTGGACACCAAGCAGGGCGCCGCGGTGAAGCCGAGCACCTCGCCGTCGGTCAGCCAGTCGCCGAGCCAGTCGCCGACGCAGGAGGAGACCCAGGAGGAGTCGCCCTCCCAGGAACCGACGACCGAGGAGCCGACGTCCGAGGCGCCGACGTCCGAGGCGCCCTCCCAGTCACCGTCGCAGTCGCCGTCGAACAGCCCGTCCACCGAACCGCCCACGGGCGGCGGCGGGACGACGGAGCCGGAGAACCCGCTCCTCCCCGACCGCGACCGGGACTAGGAACCGCCGGCAGGTGCAAAGACACGAGAAGGGGCGCCCGGTGCTCACCGGGCGCCCCTTCTCGTACGTCTCAGCCCCGGTTCAGCTCGAACCAGACCACCTTGCCCGTGCTCAGCCGGGTCGCGCCCCAGCGCCGGGCCAGCCGGTTCACCAGGTACAGCCCGCGCCCGCCCTCGTCGGTGGCGCGCGCCTGCCGCAGCCGGGGCAGCTGGGGCACGTCGTCGCCGACCTCGCAGCGCAGCACGTCCGTGCGCAGCAGCCGCAGGGTGACCGGCCGGGAGGCGTACCGCACGGCGTTGGTCACCACCTCGCTGACGAGCAGCTCCACGGCGTCCGTGAGGTCCTCCATGCCCCAGCGGGCCAGCGCGCGCCGGGCCAGCCGGCGGGCCCGGCCGGGCGCCGCGTCCTCCGGATCCAGGAACCAGTACGCCACGTCGCTGGGCGCGATGCCGTCGAACCGGGCGGCGAGCAGCGCGATGTCGTCGTCCCGGTCGCCGGGGCCGAGCATGTCGAGGACCTCGTCGCACAGGGCTTCCAGGGGCGGCGGATGGTCCGGGCCGGTGAGCTGCGCGGTCGCCGCGAGGCGCTCCCGCAGCTGCTCTATGCCGGTCCACACGTCCCGCAGCCGGGACTCGACCAGCCCGTCCGTGTACAGGAGCAGGGTCGCGCCGGCGGGGGCGTCCAGCTCCACGGCCTCGAAGTCCACGCCGCCCACGCCGATCGGGGCGCCCGCCGGCACCCGCAGCACCTCGGCGTGGCCGCCCAGGTGCAGGAGCACGGGCGGCGGATGCCCGGCGTTGGCGACGGTGATGCGGTGCGACACCGGGTCGTACACCGCGTAGAGGCAGGTCGCCATGCGGTCGGTGCCCAGGCGCTGGGCCTGCTCGTCGAGGTGGTGCAGCACCTCCTGCGGGGGCAGGTCGAGCCCGGCCAGGGTCTGCGCGGTGGTCCGCAGCTGGCCCATGATGGCCGCCGACGTCATGGAGTGGCCCATCACGTCCCCGACGACCAGCGCGACCCGGCTGCCGGGCAGCGGGATGGCGTCGTACCAGTCGCCGCCGACCCGCGCGGTCTCGGCGGCCGGGAGGTAGCGGGAGGCCAGCCGTACGCCGGTGCAGCGCGGCAGGTTCTCCGGGAGCATCGTGCGCTGCAACTCGTCGGCGATGTACGCCTCACGCCCGTACAGCACTGCCTTGTCGATGCCGAGGGCGCTGTGCGTGGCGAGCTGCGCGGCGACCAACAGGTCGTCGGCCTCGAAGGCGACGCGCTCCGGGCCGCGCAGGAACAGGGCGGCGCCGATCACCCGGCGCCGGCCGCGCAGCGGCGCGAGGATCGCCCGCCGGCCGTCGGGCACGGCGAACTCGCCTCCGTCGCCGAGCAGTTCCGGCAGCGCGGCGCGGGCGGCCGGGGTGTCCGTGAAGACCGGGCGGACCCCGCGCAGCACCTCGGCGAGCGCGCTGCCCGGCCGCACCTCGCACAGCTCGGAGCCGACCGCCTCCAGCTCGGAGGGTTCCGGCTGGGCGGCCGGGATGAAGCCGCCCTCGGTGTCCCGCTCGGCCGGTATCCGGTCGGTGCGCCGCAGCCGCAGCACCAGCGGGCCGGTGGGGCGCTCGTCGCCGACCGGCAGCGGCTCGCGCAGGTAGACGAGGATCGCGTCGGCGAACGTCGGCACGGTGGCCCGGCACAGGCCCATCACGATCTCGTCCAGGTCCATGCCCCGGGCGATCCGCCGGGTCGCGGCTCCCACGAACCGCAGCCGGTCCCCGTCCCGCCGCATCGGCGTGGGCTGCCCGGGCGCGGTGGGCTGCCCGGTCCGCCGCTCCGGCTCCGGCGCGGCCCGGCGGTCCGTACCGGGCGGCGCCGCGGGCGTGGACGGCATGCCGCCCGGCTGCACCGGGACGCCCTCGGCCGCGGGCCGCGGGCGGTGCGTGTCGGGCTCGGCGGCCTGCTCGGCGCCCGGCTGGGCGTGCTCGTAGGCGCCGGGGGAGTCGGTGCCCGCGGTGGGCGGCGTCTCTCCCGCGCGTCCCTGTGCCGGTAACGCGGACCCGGAGGCGCGCGGCTCCACGGGGGTACGCATGAGCGCCCCGCGGGGGTCCGTGGGGTCGGCGCCCGTCATCGGGCGGTCGAAGGAGGTCGGGTGCTCCGTCACGCGTGTCGAATCCATCCGTCCGGGACTGCGCGCGGCGCGTGCAGTTCGTCCCGCAGAAATCCCGATACCCGGAATACGTGCCCGAGGAACGGGGTTCCCGCGTGGTCAGAGGCTGTTGCTGTGTCACCGGCGGGCCGTCGGCGGCCCGTCTCCGTGTTGCCCTCGTACCCCTCGCTCACGTCCTGCCGCCCCTCGGTGACGATCGGTCAAGCACAGCGCACGCTCCGCCGGTTGCCGTTGCCGCGCTCCCTTGCGGAGGACGATCCTACGTTTCTTGCCCGGGGGCACTTCAAGGGTCTCATGAGGACGCGTGCGCGGGCGTGCGATCCCAGTCCCCCGGCAGCGACGGTACCGCCCACGCCGGATCGGGGCGCCAGTCCTCCCAGCCGTCGGCGAACGGCGAGCCCCAGGCGCGGATCTCCGCGACCGCGGCCCGGCCCGCCGCCCGTACCCGCTCGGCCTGCCCGGCGTCCATCAGCCGGTCCCGCAGGGCCTGCGCGAACTCGTCCTCGTCCCGCCAGTACCAGGTGCGGTCCGGGTGGACGGAGATGTCCAGGAAGTGGTCCTCGGAGTCGACACCGCCCTCCCAACGGGTCAGTGGCTCCTCCAGGTTCACGTACCAGTTCTTGAACCGCCAGCCCGGATCCCAGAACAGCCACACCGACCAGGGCTCGCCGGGCCGCGCCAGCTTGAGCACGCCGGTGCCGAACCACCGGTCGCGCTGCACGGCGCGCGGCTTGGTGTAGCGCGAGGCCAGCGGCTCCAGGTGCACGGGCGTACCGTCGGCGAGCACCGGCTTCACGCACTCGGTGCCGGGCGCCAGCCACACCGCGAGCAGGTCGGCGTCGTCCCGTACGACGGTGACGGGGCGCGCGATGTGGAAGCGCGGGCCGCCGTTCTCCCGGTACCGCCACAGGATGTGACTCCCGGGCTCCCAGAACTCCGGGGCCGCCGCACCGCCCGCCTCCGTGGCCTCGCTCACCGCTTCACCGTCTGCCATGCACAGATATTAGGTGCCGTGGCCATCCGGCGCGCCGAAGATCGCGAGAGCGTCCGCCTGCCCGACGGCGGCCGGGCCACGGACGGGCCGTCAGGGCGCGCAGGTCACGGACGGGTCATCCGCAGCACGTCCAGCGCCTCGTCCAGCTGCTCGCCGGTGAGGTCGCCGCGCTCGACGTACCCGCCCTCCAGGACGACCTGGCGGATCGTCTTCCGCTCGGCCAGCGCCTTCTTCGCGACCTTCGCCGCCTCCTCGTACCCGATGTACTTGTTGAGCGGCGTGACCACGGAGGGCGAGGACTCCGCGTACTCGCGCGCCCGGTCCCGGTGGGCGGTGACGCCGTCCACGGTCCGGTCGGCGAGCAGCCGCGAGACGTTGGCGAGCAGCCGCACCGACTCCAGTACGTTCTTGGCGATGACCGGCAGCATGACGTTCAGCTCGAAGTTGCCGGCCGCGCCCGCCGCCGCGACGGTCGCGTCGTTGCCGGTGACCTGGGCGGCGACCATCAGGACGGCCTCGGGGATCACCGGGTTGACCTTGCCGGGCATGATGGACGACCCGGGCTGGAGGTCGGGCAGCGAGATCTCGGCGAGCCCCGTCCGCGGGCCGGACGCCATCCACCGCAGGTCGTTCGCGATCTTCGTCAGCCCGACGCCGATGGTCCGCAGCTGCCCGCTTGTCTCGACGATGCCGTCCCGGGCGCCCTGCGCCTCGAAGTGGTCGCGCGCCTCTGTCAGCGGCAGCCCGGTCGCGCGGGCCACCTCCTCGATGACGGCGGCGGAGAAGCCGGGCGGGGTGTTGATGCCGGTGCCGACGGCGGTGCCGCCCAGCGGCAGCTCGGCGAGGCGGGGGAGCGAGGCGTTGAGCCGCTCGACGCCGTACCGCACCTGCGCCGCGTACCCCCCGAACTCCTGGCCCAGGGTGACCGGCGTCGCGTCCATCAGGTGCGTACGCCCGGACTTCACCACGTCGGCGAATTCCTCCGCCTTGCGCTCCAGGGCGTCCGCGAGGTGGTCGAGGGCCGGGATCAGGTCGCGGGTGACGGCGGCGGTGGCGGCGATGTGGATCGAGGACGGGAAGACGTCGTTGGACGACTGGGAGGCGTTGACGTGGTCGTTGGGGTGCACGTCGCGGCCGAGGCGCTCGGTGGCCAGGGTGGCGAGGACCTCGTTGGTGTTCATGTTGGACGAGGTTCCGGAGCCCGTCTGGAACACGTCGACCGGGAAGTGCTCGTCCCACCTGCCCTCGGCGACCTCGCCGGCCGCCTCCTGGATCGCGGCGGCGACGTCCTTGTCCAGGACCCCCAGTTCGGCGTTGACCTTCGCCGCCGCGCCCTTGATCCGGGCCAGCGCCTCGATGTGGGCGCGCTCGATCCGCTGACCGGAGACCGGGAAGTTCTCGACGGCGCGCTGCGTCTGCGCCCGCCACTTGGCGTCGGCGGGGACGCGGACCTCGCCCATGGAGTCGTGCTCGATGCGGTAGTCGCTCATACCGGGTACAGCGTGCGGGGCGGTGCGGATGTTCCGGCACCGCCCCCCGTTCGTGAGCGCCTAGGCGAGGCCGGGACCCCGCACCGGAATGCTCGTGAACGTCGGCGCGGGCGCCGGGTCCTGGAAGAAGTCGTTGCCCTTGTCGTCCACGACGACGAACGCCGGGAAGTCCTCCACTTCGATCTTCCAGACGGCCTCCATGCCGAGTTCCTCGTACTCGACGACCTCGACCTTCTTGATGCAGTCCTGCGCGAGCCGCGCGGCCGGCCCGCCGATGGAGCCGAGGTAGAAGCCGCCGTGCGCGTCGCACGCGTCGGTGACCTGCTTGCTCCGGTTGCCCTTGGCGAGCATCACCTTGGAGCCGCCCGCCGCCTGGAACTGCTCGACGTAGGAGTCCATCCGCCCGGCGGTGGTCGGACCGAAGGAGCCGGAGGCGTAGCCCTCGGGGGTCTTCGCCGGACCCGCGTAGTACACCGGGTGGTCCTTCAGGTACTGCGGCATCTCCTCGCCCGCGTCCAGCCGCTCCTTGATCTTGGCGTGCGCGATGTCGCGGGCCACGACCAGGGGACCGGTCAGGGAGAGCCGGGTCCTGACCGGGTGCCTGGTCAGCTCGGCGAGGATGTCGTCCATGGGCCGGTTGAGGTCGATCTTGACGACGTCACCGGCCTCGTCGAGGTGCTCGTCCGTCGTCTCCGGCAGGAACCGCGCGGGGTCGGTCTCCAGCTGCTCCAGGAAGACACCCTCGGCGGTGATCTTCGCGACCGCCTGCCGGTCCGCCGAGCACGACACGGCGATGGCGACCGGGCAGGAGGCCCCGTGCCGCGGCAGCCGCACCACGCGCACGTCGTGGCAGAAGTACTTGCCGCCGAACTGCGCGCCGATGCCGATCTTCTGCGTCAGCTCGAAGACCTTCTCCTCCAGGTCCTTGTCCCGGAAGCCGTGCCCGAGCGCCGAACCCTCGGCGGGGATCTCGTCCAGGTAGTGCGCGGAGGCGTACTTCGCGGTCTTCAGCGCGTACTCGGCCGACGTGCCGCCGACGACGATCGCCAGGTGGTACGGCGGGCAGGCGGCCGTACCGAGCGAGCGGATCTTCTCCTCCAGGAACTTCATCATGGAGGACTCGTTGAGGACGGCCTTCGTCTCCTGGTAGAGGAACGACTTGTTGGCCGAGCCGCCGCCCTTCGCCATGAACAGGAACTTGTAGGCGCCGCCGTCGGTGGCGTACAGCTCGATCTGGGCGGGGAGGTTGGAGCCGGTGTTCTTCTCCTCCCACATGGTGAGCGGGGCCATCTGCGAGTAGCGCAGGTTCAGGTTCTTGTAGGCGTCGTAGATGCCGCGGCTCAGGGCGGCCTCGTCGCCGCCCTCGGTGAGCACGTTCTGGCCGCGCTTGCCCATGACGATGGCCGTGCCGGTGTCCTGGCACATGGGCAGCACGCCCGCCGCCGCGATGTTCGCGTTCTTCAGGAGGTCCAGCGCGACGAACTTGTCGTTGCCCGACGCCTCGGGGTCGTCCACGATGCGGCGCAGCTGCGCGAGGTGGGCGGGGCGCAGGTAGTGCTGGATGTCGTGGATGGCCTCCCCGGCCAGCTTGCGCAGCGCCTCCGGCTCCACCTTGAGGAAGGTCCGCCCGTCGGCCTCGAAGGTGGACACGCCCTCGGCGGTCACCAGCCGGTACGGAGTGGTGTCCTCGCCCTGGGGGAGCAGGTCGGTGTACGCGAACTCAGGCATCTCGCCCATTCCTCACTAGACATCGCGCGCGGCTGGATTTCGCTGGATCTCTCAGCAACGACGGCTGGCCTCCATCGGCAGCGCCAACCAGCGTAGAACCTGCGCGCGGCGCCGGGCTTGTGAGGTAAGGCTCAGTAAGGTGCGACAAGGTTGTCCACAGGTCTGGTCGCGATCTATCGCGTTTCGGTACGCTGCTGCCGTGGACCTTCAGAAGCACGCCCAGCCCGCACCGCGCACCTCCGAGCTGCGCGCCTCGGACGCCGACCGCGACCGCGTCGCCGACATGCTCCGCGATGCCCTCGCGGAGGGACGGCTCACCGCCGACGAGCACGCCGAGCGGGTCGAGGGCGTGCTGGCCGCCAAGACCGTCGGCGAGCTGGACGTCTTCGTGCGCGACCTGCCCGCCGCGCACCACGGCGGGCCGTCCGCCGCTCCGGCCCCCAACCGGCCCACGGCCGGCGCCATCCCCCCGGACCCCGACGAGAACGTGGTGGCGGTGTTCAGCAGCGCCGTCCGCAAGGGCCGCTGGCGGGCGAGCCGCCGCATCCACGCGTACGCGGTCTTCGGCAGCGTCGAGATCGACCTGAGCGAGGCCGTCTTCGAGTACCAGCAGGTCGTGATCAAGGCCTTCTCCGTCTTCGGCAGCGTCGAGGTCCGCGTCCCGGAGAACGTGTCGCTGCGCGGCACCGGCGGCGGCGTGCTCGGCAATTTCGAGGTGCACACCCTCGACTCCGACGAGCCCGACGCCCCCGTCGTCTACGTGGACGGCTGGGCGGTCCTGGGCAACGTGGAGGCGCGCCCCAAGCGCGGCAAGGTCGTCGCGGACCTGCTGGACCGGGTGCACCGCCGGGTCGAGAAGGGTTTGCGCAAGCACCTCTAGCGCACTGTCCCCAGCCGTTGGGAACCCAGTGCATAGGCACGCGCACAACGGGTAAGCCTTGACGCATCGTCTCTCGCTCGCGAAGCCGTCGTCAGGAGTAGACCGTGCTGCAACCGCCGCATTCGTCCCTGCAGGTAGCTGCCGTTCCGGCCCAGCGGGGGCCGGTGCGGGACAGGGACCAAGACGCTCCGTGGCACACCGAGGCGGTGTGCCGGCGCGACGAGGCCGGACTGTTCTTCGCCCCCTCCAAGGAACCGACCGCCGCCCGGCTCTCCCGCGAGGAGGCCGCCAAGCGCGTCTGCGCCCGCTGTCCCGTCATGGTCGAGTGCCGAGAGCACGCCCTCCTCCAGCCCGAGCCCTACGGCGTCTGGGGCGGCCTCACCGCCGCCGAACGCCGCGTGGTCCTGGCCAGGCGCCGCCGCCGCGAGGCCGAACTGAAGAAGCCCCCACGCACGTCGGCGGCCCCCATAGCCGCGGCGGGCTAGCAGACACCGACGCGATGAAGGGCGCCCCCTCCGCACAGGGGGCGCCCTTCGTCATGCCGTCGGGGCTGTTGGCTCAGGGGCGCGGGGAACTGCGCGACCAGCCACAGACGACCCGCACTCGCCAGGCGACGGAGAGCCCCACTTCAGAAGGCGCCCCCCGAAGCCGACGGAGTCACTTCGCCCGGTCGAAATCCACCGCGCTGTACGCCCGCAGCTTGCTCAGCCGGTGCTCGGAGTCGATCCTCCGCACCGTCCCGGACTTGGACCGCATCACGATCGAGTCGGTCGTGGCCGTCTCGGACCGGTACCGGACCCCGCGCAGCAGCTCGCCGTCGGTGATGCCGGTCGCGACGAAGAAGACGTTGTCCCCGGAGACCAGGTCGTCCGTGGTCAGGACGCGGTCCAGGTCGTGCCCGGCGTTGATCGCCCGCTGCCGCTCCTCGTCGTCCTTCGGCCACAGCTTGCCCTGGATGGTGCCGCCCAGGCACTTCACCGCGCAGGCCGAGATGATGCCCTCGGGGGTGCCGCCGACGCCGAGGAGCAGGTCGATGCCGGTGCCCTCGCGCAGCGCCAGGATGGAGCCGGCCACGTCGCCGTCGGAGATCAGCTTGATGCGGGCGCCGGTCTCCCGGACCGCCTTGATCAGGCCCTGGTGTCGAGGGCGGTCGAGGATGACGACGGTGACGTCCTCGGGGGTGCGCCGCTTGGCCTTGGCGATCCGGCGGATGTTCACGGACACCGGCGCGTTGATGTCGACGAAGTCCGCGGCCTCCGGGCCGGTGACCAGCTTGTCCATGTAGAAGACGGCGGAGGGGTCGAACATGGAGCCGCGCTCGGCGGCGGCCAGCACCGCGATGGCGTTGGTCATGCCGTTGGCGGTCAGCGTGGTGCCGTCGATCGGGTCGACGGCGATGTCGACCTCGGCGCCGGTCCCGTCGCCGACCCGCTCCCCGTTGAAGAGCATCGGGGCCTCGTCCTTCTCGCCCTCACCGATGACGACGACGCCGTTCATCGAGACGGTGTGGACGAGGGTCCGCATGGCGCGCACGGCGGCACCGTCGGCGCCGTTCTTGTCACCGCGCCCGACCCAGCGGCCGGCGGCCATGGCCGCGGCCTCGGTGACCCGCACCAGTTCCATGGCGAGGTTGCGGTCGGGGGCCTCTGAGGGGACGTCCAGCTCGGACGGCAGATGATGCTCGGTCATCGGAGCGCACCTTTCTGATACGACGACGGCCGGATGAGGGTATGGCCATGACTCTATCGTCAGTCCGACAAAATGAGCAGGGGACCCCACGTTTGAGCGGATCAGGCACCTGCGACGATAGGGGGCGTGGCAGGTATGAAAGGCAAGCAGAAGTCGGCCCGGGACATGATCCTCTCCCTCGGGCTCATCGTCCTCGCGGCGGGCGTGATCTGGATCTTCATCCCGCACGACGACGGCGAACCGGACGTCAAGCGGGTCGACTACCGGGTGGAGCTGCTGACCGCGCAGCGCGCGGCGTCGTACCCGGTGGCGGCGCCCGAGGGTCTGTCCCAGGACTGGAAGCCGACCTCGGTCCGCTTCCAGGGCGACGACTTCGACGCCTGGCACCTGGGTTTCCACGCCCCGGACGGCGAGTACGTGGCGGTCGAGCAGTCCACGCAGAAGCCCGCCTCCTTCATCGAGGACGCCAGCCAGGGCTCGCGGGTCACCGAGCGCACCGAGGAGATCGGCGGCCGCACGTGGACCCGGTACACGGGTGGCCGGTACGACGCGCTGGTGCTGGAGGGCGACTCCGCCATGAAGGGTGCGACGACGGTCGTGGCCGGCACGGGGTCGTTCGAGCAGCTGGGGAAGATGGCGGCGGCGCTGAAGCTGGCGTGAGTCCCCGCACGGACGCATGACGAAGCCCCCGACCCATCGGCCGGGGGCTTCGTCATGCGTCCGTGCGGACCGTGCCGGGGTCAGACCGTCGTGACGACCTGGTCGTAGGTCAGGCGCGGGGAGCGCGGGAACCAGGCGTCCGGGCCCGGACGGCCGATGTTGACGACCATCAGCGGGGTGTGGTCGTCGTCCAGGAACTCCTTGCGGACGCCCTCGAAGTCGAGGCCGGTCATCGGGCCGGCGGCCAGGCCGGCGGCGCGGACGCCGACGATGAAGTACGCGGCCTGGAGCGCGGAGTTCAGCAGGGCGGCGCCCTCGCGCGCCGGGCGCTCGCTGAAGAAGGCGTCCTTGGCCTGCGGGAAGTGCGGGAAGAGCTGAGGCAGCTCGTCGTGGAACTCGTTGTCCGCCGAGAGGATCGCGACCAGCGGGGCGGCGGCGGTCTTGGGCCGGTTGCCCTCGGCCATGTGCTGCACGAGGCGCTCGCGGGCCTCGGGGGAGCGGACCAGCGTGATGCGCAGGGGGGACTGGTTGAAGGCGGTCGGGCCGTACTTGACCAGGTCGTAGATCGCCTGCACCTGCTCGTCGGTCACCGGCTCGTCGGTGAAGGTGTTCGCGGTGCGGGCCTCGCGGAACAGCAGGTCCTGGGCGGCGGGGTCAAGAACGAGAGACATAGGTGATCTTCCTCGGTGGTGCGTCGGCTCCACGCCGGTGGGGCGCCGGGAGCCGTTGACGGGACCGACGGTACGGGAAAGAAGTTCAAGTTTCAACCAAAAAGGGAGTGCGGTGATCCGCTTCACACCACCGCCCGGGTGAAGGGGGTCTGGCGTATTCGGGGGCGGGTGTGTCGGGGGGAAGGTGTTCGCGCCCGGTACGCCTATATGACCGTGTGAAATTTATGTCAAATGGTGATGTAACCGGACTCGCCGTCGCGGTCGTCGGACTCGGCTACGTCGGACTGCCCACCGCGCTCGCCCTCTCGGACGCCGGCGCCACGGTCATCGGCATCGACAGCAGCCCCGCCCGGCTGCGCGCGATCGCCCGCGGCGCCGTGGACCTGCTCCCGCTGCACCACGCGCAACTCGCCTGCGCCTCGGCCGGCGACCGCTTCCGGCTCACCCCGGACGCCACCGCCGTACGCACCGCCGACGCGGTGGTCATCTGCGTCCCCACCCCCGTCGACGCCCGCCGCGAACCCGACCTCACCGCGCTGGCCGCCGCCTGCGCCTCGGTGGTGGAGCACGCCGTCCCCGGCCAGCTGATCGTGCTCACCTCGACCAGTTACGTGGGGACCACCCGGGACCTCCTCGTCGAACCGCTGCGCGCCCGCGGGCTCACCGTCGACGAGGACGTCTACGTGGCCTTCGCCCCCGAGCGGATCGACCCCGGCAACGAGCACCACACCCCCGAACGCACCCCCCGCCTGGTCGGCGGAGCCGGACCGCACAGCACCCGCGCCGCGGCCGCCCTGCTGGCACCGACCGCCTCCCTGGTCCGCACCGTCGCCGACCCCGAGACCGCCGAGATGGCCAAGCTCTGGGAGAACACCTACCGCGCCGTCAACATCGCCCTGGCCAACGAACTGGCCGACGCCTGCCACTCCCTCGGCCTGGCACCGGTCCCGGTGATCGAGGCGGCGGCGACCAAGCCGTACGGCTTCATGCCCTTCTACCCCGGCCCCGGCGTCGGCGGGCACTGCATCCCCTGCGACCCCCACTACCTGCTCTGGCAGCTGGGCAAGGTGCGGCAGCCGGCGCCCTTGGTGGCCACCGCGCTCGCGGCCAACAGCGGCCGGCCCGCGCGGATCACCGAACGCGCCCTGGACCTGCTCGCGGAGCACGCAGTCACCGCCCGGGGGGCCCGGGTGCTCTTGATCGGCGTCGCCTACAAGGAGGGCGTCGCGGACGTCCGGGAGAGCCCCGCGCTGGAGATCCTCGCCGGCCTCGCCGCGGCCGGCGCCGACGTCGCCTACTGCGACCCCCTGGTCCCCTCGCTCCGCACCGGCGCGGGCCCGCTGAACCACGTGCCCGACCCGCACGCCCGCGCCTGGGACCTGGTCGTCCTGAACACCGTGCACGCCGTGCACGACCTGACCTGGCTGCGTGCGCCCGACGCCCCGCCCGTCCTGGACACCCGACAGCGCGGACCCGTCGCGCCCCGTCCCGCCCCCGCCGCCGAGGTCACGGCATGACCGTCCTGCGCACCTCCCGAGTGCGGGCCGCCCCGGCCCGCGGCAGCCTCCGCCACCGCCTCCGCACCCACCTCGACGCCCTCGACCCCGGCGTCCGCCGCGACGTCGTGCGGCTCCTCAGCCTCCTCGCGCTGCTCCCCCTCCTGCTGCTCCTGGCCCGCGCCGCGGTCCGCCTCCCGCACGCCTTCGACCTGCTCACCCTCTACGGCCTCACCGTCCTCGCCGGCACCGTCTGCCTCCTCCACCTCGCCTACAGCCGCTACGACGACCCGGCCGTACGCCCCCTGCGCGCCCGCCCCCGCGACGCCGACGCATTCCCGGCGCTGCCCGCGCGGCCCCGCGTGAGCTTCCTGCTGGCCGTGCGCAACGAGCGCGCCCACATCGAGGACTGCGTACGCTCCATGGCCGCCGTCGACTACCCGGACCTCCAGATCGTCGTGGTCGACGACGCCTCCGACGACGGCACGCCCGAGGTACTGGAACGCCTCGCCGGGGAACTGCCCTTCACGCTGGTGCGGCTGACCGAGAACCTCGGCAAGAAGGGCGCGCTGGTCCGCGCCTGCGCCCTCGCCGACGGGGACGTCCTGCTGTTCACCGACTCGGACTGCGTCGTCGCACCGGACGCCGTACGGACCTGCGTCGACGCGCTGGTCCGCCACCCGGAACTCGGTGCCGTCAGCGGGCACTGCCGCGCGCTCAACACCGACGCCGGGCTGCTGGCCCGGGTCCAGGACATCTGGTACGAGGGCCAGTTCCGCATCAGCAAGGCCGCCGAGGCGTCCTTCGGCTCGGTGTCCTGCGTCTCCGGACCGCTCGCCGCCTTCCGCCGCGAAGCGATCTACAACTACCTGCCCGCCTGGGCCGAGGACCGCTTCCTCGGCGCCCCCTTCCGCTTCGCCACCGACCGCCAGCTCACCGGCTACGTCCTCGGCCAGGCCTGGCGGGGCCGCGCGCTCAAGGAACGGCACGCCGACTCGCCGTTCGTCCGCGACCACGACTACCCCGAGCTGCGCTGGCGGGTGGGCTACACCCGCTCCGCGCGCGTGTGGACCCGGGTGCCGTCCCGGCCGGCCGCCTTCCTGCGCCAGCAGATCCGCTGGAAGAAGAGCTTCATCAGGAACCTCTTCTTCACCGGCGCCTTCATGTGGCGCCGCGGCCCGGCCGCCGCCGCCCTGTACTACGGACACGCCCTCTGGGTGATCGCCGCACCGGTCCTGGTCGTACGCCACCTGGTGTGGGCCCCGCTGCACCTGGCCGGCCTGCTGACCCTGCTGTACCTGGGCGGGGTCGTCCTCAAGGGCTGCGTGTGGGGGATGGCCTACCGGTTCGACCACCCCGGCGACCGCGCCTGGCGCTGCCGCCCCCTGATGAGCCTGCTCTCCTGCTGCGTACTGGCCTGGCTGCTGCCGTACGCGCTGCTCACCCTGCGCCGCAACGTCTGGTCGAGGAGTGCCGCATGAGGAACGCCCTGCACGGCCTGGGCCGTGCGCTCGCCGTCGGCTCGACGGTCGCCGTCATCGCACTGGTGTACCTGTTCGTCATCACCCGCGGACGCCCGCTGTGAAGCGCGCCGAGCCCGGCACCGGACGTCGGCGGCCCCTGCTGCGCGCAGCCCTCGCCGTGCTCACGGTGACCGTGGTGGCGCTGCCGTTCGCCGCCGCCCGGCAGTACGACGCGTTCCGCCGGACGGTCGCCCAGCAGGCCGCGCCGCCCGTGAGCGGGGCCGCCGGGCCGGACGCCGAAGCCGCCCCCGCCCGCGGCGCGCCCGTCGTCCTCGCCTACCACGACGTGGCCCCGGACAGCCGCAGCCGGTACACCGTCTCGCCGGAGGACTTCGACGCCCAGCTCCGCGCCCTGCGCGAGGCCGGTTACCGCACCCTGTCCACCCGGGAGTTCACCGCCTTCCTGCGCACCGGCCGCACCCCCGCGCCGCGCACCGTCTACCTCACCTTCGACGACGGCACGCACGGGCTGTGGGTGCACGCCGACCCGCTCCTGGCCCGGTACGGGATGAAGGCGGCGGCCTACCTGATCACCGGCCAGGTGGGCACCCACCGGCCCTACTACCTCTCGTGGGCCGAGGCCGAGCGGATGGCGGACTCCGGGCGCTGGGACTTCCAGGCGCACACCCACCTCAGCCACGAGCGCGCTCCGGTCGACGCCGCCGGGCACGACCGGTCCGCGTTCACCAACCGGCTGTGGCGGCCCGACGAGGGGCGTGTGGAGACAGGCGAGGAGTACCGCCGCCGGATCGCCGCGGACCTCGACCGCTCGGCCGGCGACCTGACCGGGCACGGCCTGCCCCGGCCCGAGCTGTTCGCCTACCCGTTCTCGGAGCGGCTGGAGGAGTCCAACCTGGGCCGGGACGGTGCCGCCGCCCTGCGGTCGATGCTCCGGGCGCGCTTCACCGCGACCCTCACCAACAACTCCGCGCGCCCCCTTCCCCCGGGGCGGCGTGCGGCCGCCGCCGGGCAGGTGCAGCGCCTGGAGGTCACCCGGGACACCACTCCGGCCGGACTGCTGCGCGCCATGGCCCGCTGGGCGCCGGTGGCACCGTCCGACGCCGGCCGGCCGCTGTCCCACCCCGGGCACTGGCGGATGACCGGTGACCCGGACGGGGCCGGACCCGGCACGCTCACCGGAGCCGCCCGGCCGGCGCCCGGCACGGAGTACGTCTCGGCCGCCTACCGGCCCCTGGCCACCGCCGACTGGACCGCTTACCGGCTGCGGGCCTCCGTGGCCGGGCTGCGCGGCACCTCCAACGGCGCCGGTATCACCCTGCGCGAGGGCAGCGGGCACCCGGTGGCGCTCTCCGTCGGCCGCAACACGGCGAGCCTGACCGGGAGCGGACCGCGGGGCACCCGCGACTCCTGCCGGCCGGCCCCCGCCGCCCGGCACACGGTCACCGTGTCGGTGACGTCCGAGCGGGTGCGGCTGACCGTGGACGGCGACGCCTGCGCGACGGTCCGCGCGGCGGCACGGCCGGCACCGGAGCTTGCCGGTGGCTTCTCCCTCAGCCTGCGCAACGGTGGGCCGCAGCGGCAGTGGCCCCGCTTCACCTCGCTGAAGGTCGAGTGACGCGCGTCACGTGCGTCCGCCGATCACTTTCGCCGCCGGGCGCGGTCATGGAGGGCACACGTCGACACCCGTGGACGTGAGCCTCGTACACAGGGAGCGCATCGACATGACCGCCACCGCGAACGGCCCCGCCTCCTACTTCCCCTCCATCGAGAAGAAGTACGGCCGTCCGGTCGCCGAGTGGAAGGAGCTCATCCGCTCCTCGCCGCTCACCAAGCACATGGAGCTGGTCGCCTGGCTCAAGACCGAGCACGGCCTGGGCCACGGGCACGCCAACGCGCTGGTCGCGCACACGCTCGCGGAGGGCACGGCGAAGGAGGGCTAGAGGGACTCGTCCCCCTCGTCCTCCGTGCCCGCCTCCTCGGCCAGCGCCGCGTCCAGGCGGGCCCGGGCGCCGTCGAGGCGGCGGCGGCACACCTTCGCCAGTTCCTCGCCCCGCTCCCACAGGGCGAGGGACTCCTCCAGCGTCGTACCGCCGGCCTCCAGGCGACGGACGACCTCAATCAGCTCGTCCCGCGCCTGCTCGTACCCGAGCGCCTCGGACATGGCCGTCGGCTGCTCCACCTCGCTGGTCATCCACCCACCCTATGCGTCGACTCGTACGGAGAAATCGCCCTCGGCGACACGCGCCCGCAGCGCCTCGCCCGGCTCCACCTCGCCGGGGTCCCGGACGGCGTGCCCGTCCGCGCGCTGGAGCACGGCGTACCCCCGCTTGAGGGTCGCGGCGGGGGAGAGGGCCACCACGCGCGCGTGCGTGTGCGTCAGCTCGGAGTCGGCCCGGTCGAGGTGGTGCCGCAGCGAACGGCGGCCCCGGTCCAGCAGGGCCGTCACCTGCTCGGCCCGCTCCTCGATCATCCGGTGCGGATCCTGTATCGACGGCCGGGCCAGCGCGTGCGCCAGCCCCCGCTCCTCCCGGTCCACGTAGGCCGCGACGCACCGCCGCGCGCGGTCCCGCAGCTGCCGCACCCGCTCGTACTCCTCGCCGACGTCCGGCACGACCTTCTTCGCCGCGTCGGTCGGGGTGGAGGCGCGCAGGTCGGCGACGTGGTCGAGGAGCGGGTTGTCCGGTTCGTGCCCGATCGCCGAGACGACCGGCGTACGGCACGCGGCGACCGCGCGCACCAGCTGCTCGTCGGAGAACGGCAGCAGGTCCTCGACGCTGCCGCCGCCGCGCGCGACGACGATCACGTCCACGTCCTCCCGCGCGTCCAGCTCCTTCACCGCCTGCACCACCTGCGGCACCGCGTGCACGCCCTGCACGGGGACGTTGCGCACCTCGAAGCGGACGGCGGGCCAGCGGTGCCGGGCGTTCTCCAGGACGTCCCGCTCGGCCGCCGAGGCCCGGCCGCACACGAGGCCGATCAACCGCGGCAGGAACGGCAGCGGCTTCTTCCGCTCCGGCGCGAAGAGCCCCTCCCGCGCGAGGGCCTTCTTCAGCTGCTCCAGCCGCGCCAGCAGCTCCCCGACGCCCACGGGCTTGATCTCGGCGGCCCGCAGCGACAGCTGCCCGCGCGGCGCGTACCACTCCGGCTTGGCGTGCACGACCACCCGGGCGCCCTCGCCGACCACGTCCGCCACCGCGTCGAACACCTGCCGGTAGCAGGTGACGCTCACGGAGATGTCGTACGACGGGTCGCGCAGCGTCAGGAACACGACCCCCGCGCCCGGCCGCCGCGACAGCTGTGTGATCTGCCCCTCGATCCAGACCGCGCCGAGCCGGTCGATCCACCCTCCGATCAGCCGCGACACCTCACCCACGGGCAGCGGGCTTTCGGGAGTGGAGTTAACAGCCATGCGCCCGAGCGTAACGGCCGGGTACGACATCCCCGCGGGGCTTGCGCGGCCGGGCCCCGGCACGCGCGCGTGCCTGCCGGCGGTGGAACCGTGCCCCACGCGCGGCGACCGCCGCCGGCACGCGCGTCCGTGAGCCCGGGCCGGAGTGCGCGGACGCGCGTGCCGGCCGCCCTCGTCGCTGAGCGCACTCTCGTCGCGGGCGTCGCTCACGCCGGCCACGGCGGGTCACATCCCCGCCGCGCGCCTCCCGCGTGCCTGCGCCGCCAGGACCACCAGGCCCACCGCCAGCCAGATCGCCCCCACCACCTGCGCGCTGCCCGACGCCTCCACGATCACCGCGATCGTGATCGCCGCGCCCAGGACCGGCACCACCAGGTGCTTCCACCAGTTGACCGGGGCGTCCCCGCGCCGCCGGACCACGAACCAGCCCACCACGCTCGCGTGCAGCAGCGTGAACGCGGTCAGCGCGCCGACGTCGACCACCGACACCAGGTGGTCCAGGCCGTCGTCCCGGCGGGCCGCCCACACCGCCGCCGCCATGGTGATCACCGCCGAGACCAGGATCGCCACGCGCGGCACCCCGGCGTCGGTCCGCGACAGCACCCCCGGCAGCCGCCGGTCGCGGCCCATCGCGAACAGCAGCCGCCCGGCCGCCGCCTGCCCGGCCAGCGCCGCGAACGCCGCGCCGATCGCCTTGCTGACCGCGACCAGGTCGTGCAGCCACGTGCCCACCGACGCGTCCACGGCGTCGTAGAAGGCCGACCCCTGCCGCTCCGGCTCCGCCGCCAGCTGCGCCGACGACACGGGCTCGAGCAGCGCCACCAGATACGTCTGCGCCACGAACAGCACACCCGCCAGCGCCAGGCAGAACAGCAGGGCCCGCGCGACCTTCGCCGACCCGCCGGTGACCTCCTCCGCGAACGTCGCGATCGCGTCGAAGCCCAGGTACGACAGCACCGCCACCGACACCGCGCCGACCACCGCCGACAGCGCGAAGGCACCCTGCGTGCCGTCCCCGGACAGCGGCGACAGCCAGTCGCGCGCGGCCCCGTCCCGCGCCAGGACCACGATCGCCGCCACCACGAACACCACCAGGACCACGATCTCCATGGCGAGCACCAGGAAGCCCACCCGGGCCGCCGCCCGCACCCCCCACAGGTTCAGCAGCGTCGTCACGATCACCGCGATCGCCGTCCACACCCACCGGGAGACCTCCGGAACCAGCGCCTCCATCGCGATCCCGGAGAACAGGTACGCCACCGCCGGGATCAGGACGTAGTCCAGCATCGCCATCCAGCCCGCGATGAACCCCGCCCCGTTGCCGAGCCCCACGCGCGCGTACGCGAACACCGACCCGGCCTGGGGGACCACCCGCACCATCTGCGCGTAGCTGAACGCGGTGAACGCCATCGCGATCGTGGCGACGACGTACACCAGAGCGACCGCGCCGTGCGACTTCGCGTCCAGCGTGCCGAACACGCCGACCGGCGCCATGGGCGCGATGAACAGCAGGCCGTAGACGACCAGGTCCCTGAAGCCCAGACTGCGCCGCAGCTGGTGTTCCTCACCGGCCCCTGGGGCCGTCGTACCGGTCTCCGACATCGTGCCTCCGCCAGCGCCTCGGACTCCGTCTCGAACTCCGCCTCGGAATGTTCCCGTCAGTCTCCCCGGCAACGCCGTACCCACGCGATCTTTGACCCGCCGAACGCGGCCTTACGATGGGTGCCATGACTGCTTCGCCTGGCCGCCGTGTCCTGCTCGCCGCCCCCCGTGGCTACTGCGCGGGTGTGGACCGCGCCGTGATCGCCGTCGAGAAAGCCCTGGAGCAGTACGGGGCTCCGGTGTACGTCCGGCACGAGATCGTTCACAACAAGTACGTGGTCCAGACCCTGGAGAAGAAGGGCGCGATCTTCGTCGAGCAGACGGAGGAGGTCCCCCCGGGGAACATCGTGATGTTCTCCGCGCACGGGGTGGCGCCCGTCGTCCACGAGGAGGCCGAGCGCGGCCGCCTCGCCACCATCGACGCCACCTGCCCGCTCGTCACCAAGGTCCACAAGGAAGCCGTCCGCTTCGCAAGCGACGACTACGACATCCTCCTGATCGGCCACGAGGGCCACGAGGAGGTCATCGGCACCTCCGGGGAGGCCCCCGACCACATCCAGCTCGTCGACGGCCCCGAGGACGTCGCGAAGGTCGAGGTCCGCGACCCCTCCAAGGTGGTCTGGCTCTCCCAGACGACCCTGTCCGTCGACGAGACCATGGAGACCGTCGACGCGCTCAAGGACAAGTTCCCGCAGCTCATCTCCCCGCCGAGCGACGACATCTGCTACGCCACGCAGAACCGTCAGCTCGCGGTCAAGCAGATGGGCGCCGAGGCCGACCTGGTGATCGTCGTCGGCTCGCGCAACTCCTCGAACTCCAAGCGTCTGGTCGAGGTCGCCAAGCAGGCGGGCGCCCACGAGGCGTACCTCGTGGACTTCGCCGACGAGGCCGACGAGGCCTGGCTTGAGGGCGTGACCACGGTCGGGGTCACCTCCGGCGCGTCCGTCCCGGACATCCTGGTCGAGCAGGTCCTGGAGTGGCTGTCGCAGCGCGGCTTCGAGGACGTGGAGATCGTCAAGGCCGCCGAGGAGTCGATCACCTTCTCGCTGCCCAAGGAGCTCCGCCGCGACCTGCGCGAGGAGGCCGCGAGCCTGGTGGCGGAGCGGGGCGGTTCGGGTACGGCCGGGGCGTGACCGTCAGTCGCAGGCCGTAACGTGGGTGCCATGCAGATCTTCGGCGTGGACATCGGCGGATCCGGGATCAAGGGCGCTCCTGTGGACCTCGACAGGGGCGACCTGGCCCAGGAGCGCTGCAAGGTGCTGACCCCGCAACCGGCCGACCCGGACGGTGTGGCCGACGGCGTCAAGGAGGTCGTCGAGCACTTCGGCTGGACCGGACCGGTCGGGCTCACCTTCCCGGGTGTGGTGACCGGCGGCGCCATGGTCCGCACCGCGGCCAACGTCGACAAGAGCTGGGTGGACACGGACGCGCGGAGCCTGTTCGCGGAGCGCCTCGGCGGCCTGGACGTGACGGTCGTCAACGACGCGGACGCGGCGGGCGTCGCCGAGATGAACTTCGGCGCCGGGCGCGGCCGGCAGGGCACGGTCATCCTGCTCACCTTCGGCACGGGCATCGGCAGTGCCGTCTTCCACGGCGGCGTCCTCGTCCCCAACACCGAGCTGGGGCACCTGGAGCTGGACGGCCACGACGCGGAGAAGCGCGCCTCCAGCAAGGTCAAGGAGGACCACGACATGTCGTGGGAGCAGTGGGCCCACCGGGTGCGCAAGTACCTCGCCCACGTCGAGATGCTGTTCTCGCCGGAGCTGTTCATCGTCGGCGGCGGGGTCAGCCGGAAGGCCCACAAGTTCCTGCACTACATCGAGGGCATCCAGGCGGAGATCGTCCCCGCCCAGCTCCAGAACAACGCGGGGATCGTCGGCGCGGCGATGCACGCGTCCCGCTGACCGCGCACCTCGCACCGTCCGCCGCGGGTCACCCCGGCGGACGGTTCCGGGCGGCGGCCCGCCGTCGGCGCATCAGCCGGATCCTGCGGACGATCACCGTCGACCCCGCGACCAGCGTCCCGCCGTACAGCCACCCGGCCTCGGTGGCCAGCGCGGTCACGATCCCCATCAGCCGCCCCCCGAGGCCGCCGTCCCCGCTCTCGGCCACGGTCACCAGACCCACCGCGAAGGCGATCGGCACGACGACGGGGGCGGTCAGCAGGTCGCCCCGGCGCACCCAGACCGCGGTGAGCAGGCACACCGGCACGAACAGCACGCCGTAGACGGTCAGGGACGCCCCGAGGAGCAGCGCGTCGAGGTAGCCGAGCACGACCATGACGGCGGCGCAGAAGAGACCGCTGCCCAGACCCGTCAGCCGCGGGTTGGGCATCGTGCGCCGGGCATCCGCCTCCCGCGCCGCCGCCGGACCGGGCCGGCCGGTCTGGCGCCCCGTGGCCGCCCGCGCCGGACCGCCGCCCGCCCGCGGACCCGCCGGCCGCCCGACCGGACGGCCGGCAGCGGCGCCGCCCCGCCCCTGTGGGGGCAGCGCCGCCCGGCTCCGCCGCGGTCCGTACTGCGCAGGTCGCGTCCCGTGTTGCTCCACTGGACCAACTTAGGTCGGTTTATGTGTCGAATAGGCCGACAGACACGCCGTCGGCCGGACCTGGCCAAGCGTTCGACACCACGCGGGGGTGGTACCGGCCACCCCGTAGACTGGTGGATCGGCCCCTGTCTGGCCCGCCCCACCTCCTCCGCATCCTCACGTACGGGAAGTCGCAACGTGTCGCTCACGATCGGAATCGTCGGTCTGCCGAATGTCGGCAAGTCGACCCTGTTCAACGCCCTGACCAAGAACGACGTGCTCGCGGCCAACTACCCGTTCGCCACGATCGAGCCCAACGTCGGCGTCGTGGGAGTCCCGGACCCCCGCCTGACGAAGCTGGCCGAGATCTTCTCCTCGGAGAAGGTCCTCCCGGCCACGGTCGACTTCGTGGACATCGCGGGCATCGTGCGCGGCGCGAGCGAGGGCGAGGGCCTGGGCAACAAGTTCCTCGCGAACATCCGCGAGTCCGACGCGATCTGCCAGGTCATCCGCGCCTTCAAGGACGAGAACGTCGTCCACGTCGACGGCAAGGTCTCGCCCAAGGACGACATCGAGACGATCAACACCGAGCTGATCCTCGCCGACCTCCAGACCATCGAGAAGGTCCTCCCGCGCCTCCAGAAGGAGTCCCGGATCAAGAAGGACGTCGCGCCGAAGGTCAAGGCGGTCGAGGAGGCCAAGGAGATCCTGGAGAAGGGCGACACCCTCTTCGCCCACGGCATCGTCCAGGGCACCGAGCGCAACGAGCTCCTCCACGACCTCCACCTCCTCACGACCAAGCCCTTCCTCTACGTCTTCAACGTCGACGAGGACGAGCTGACCGACGAGTCCTTCAAGAACGAGCAGCGCGCCCTGGTCGCCCCCGCAGAGGCGATCTTCCTCAACGCCAAGCTGGAGTCGGACCTCGCCGAGCTGGACGAGGACGAGGCCCTGGAGCTCCTCCAGTCCGTGGGCCAGGAGGAACCCGGCCTCGCCACCCTCGCCCACGTCGGCTTCCGCACCCTCGGCCTCCAGACCTACCTGACGGCCGGCCCCAAGGAATCCCGCGCCTGGACCATCAAGCAGGGCGCCACGGCCCCCGAGGCCGCGGGAGTCATCCACACCGACTTCCAGAAGGGCTTCATCAAGGCCGAGGTCATCTCCTACGACGACCTCGTCGCCACGGGCTCGGTGACGGAGGCCCGCGCCAAGGGCAAGGCGCGGATGGAGGGCAAGGAGTACGTGATGCGGGACGGGGACGTGGTGGAGTTCCGCTTCAACGTGTAGCGGCCGACGTCCCGCCACGTCGCTGATCTGGCAGGCGTGCCGGTCGTATGGGGTCCGGTCCTTCGGGGTCGGGCCCTTCGGCGTGCGGGGCGAACGGCTCTCACCGGCTCTTGGCGGCCTCGCGTTCCTGGTACTCGCGTGGGGAGAGTCCGTGGAAGCGGGAGAAGGCGGCGCTGAACGTGGGGAGGTGGGCGTACCCGATCCGGCGCGCGACGGCGCTGGGCCGGGCGCCCCCGGCGAGCAGGTCGCGGGCGATGCGCATGCGGGCGGCGTAGCGCCAGCGGCCGAGGGTCATGCCCGTCTCGTCGCGGAAGGCGCGGTGGATCTCGGCGCGGATGTCGGCGTCCCGCGTCCCGCCGGGCTCGGCGATGCGCCGCAGGCACTCCATCGCGACAGCACGCGCCCGCGGATCGGTGGGCATCGGCACCGAGAGCGCTCGCTGTGCGGCGACCTGTTCCGCGAACAGGCCGAGGATGTGGCGAGGGTTGTGGTCGCCGGGGCGCAGAGCGGACCGGGCGCTGATCGAGCAGAACATCAGGTAGTCGTCCCACGCCGGCGAGAACCGCACCTGTAGCGGCGCGGTCAGGTGGAGGTCGGCGGTGCTCGCGTTGCCCAGCGGCAGGGAGACGGAGTTCTCGCGGAGGCCGGTGACGTGCTCCAGCTCTGCCGGGATCCAGGTGGCCACCCCGCGCTCCCGCTCGTAGCGCTGGTCGCCGATGTCCAGGTACCCGCTGCCCCGGTACATCCAGCTCAGGACGTGGATGTCGTTGGTGTGCGACGGCGTGCTGGCCGGGGGCAGCATCTCGGGCGGGGCGGGTGTGTCCGTCTCGCGCATCATCCGGATCAGGTCGTCGGTCCGCCGTGCCGCCGCCGCCCGCTGGGTCAGCCCACCGGCGCCGGGCCGGGCGGGGAGCCTGCGTCCGAACTCGTGGGGGGTCAGTCCGAACCGTCCCTTGAACGCCCGCGTGAGGCCGTTGCGGCTGGCGAAGCCCACCAGGGCGGCCACCTGGTCGACGTCGTAGCCGGCGGCGAGGAACTCCGCGGCGGCGCCGAGCCGGCAGTGCAGCCGCCACTGCTCGAAGGTGAGCCCGGTGCCGGCGAGGAAGTCACGGCGGAGCGTGCGTGCGCTGGAGAGCACCCGCGCCGCCCATTGCTCGACCGTGAGGTCGAGCCCGGGGTCGCGCATCAGCTCCTCGGCGACCGCTCTGGCGCCGCGGGCTCGCGGCATCGCCGGCGACGCGAATCCCTCCGGGCCCGGGTCGTGCCCGAGCGCGGCGGGCGTCGGCGGGCGTGCGCCTGGGCGCCGAAGCAGCTCCGTGATCGCCTCGGGGGAGTACCCGTGGCCGCTGAACGGAGTGACCTGAAGGTTGAAGAGCTGGATCAACCAGTCCTGCCAGCCGCTGGGAACGTCGAACCGCGTCAGTTCCGTCAACCCCCGGGCGCCGACGCCGGCGTGGGGACACAGCGGGAAGGCGACCGTGCCCGGCTCGGTGGTGATCGTCCGCTCCGACCGGCCGTCCGCGGGAATCTCCGCCCGGCCGTCCGCCGGAATCCAGACGCCTTCGCCGGCCTCGAGGTGGAGCGCCGGCCCGTCGTCGAGGCGCACGTGCGCCGTGCCGGTGCGCACCCACAGCAGCAGCGGTCGGACGTGCGCGTCCGCCGGACTCCACCGCGCGCCCGGAATCGCCGGAGGGCAGCCCGATCCGGCGGCGAACGATGAGGGCAAGGTCATGCCCCAACCGTATGCCCTAACTGCACGGCAGTCTGCGCACACCTTTCAAGGTAAGGTTCCCCTAACCTTACCGGAGTGCGCCCCCTCGATGCCGGCGTGCGGCTCCCTCCCCCGAAGCGATGAGAAAGCCCGGTTCCCCGCATGCCCAAGACCTCGCGCCGGCTCACCGTGCACCCGCCGACCTTGCGTGAGGTCGAGGTGGTCCGGATCGCCGACCTCACCCCGGGGATGCGGCGGGTCACGCTGAGCGGCGAACAGCTGCGCGCGTTCACCACCCCGGACGGCGTCACGCGGCCTGCCTTCGCGTCCCGAGGCTTCGACGACGACCTCGCGCTCTACTTTCCCCACCCGGGCCTCAGCGACCCGGTGCTCCCGGTCCAGGGCGAGGCGAAGCTGATCGTGCCCAAGGATCCCCGGCCCCTGTCGAGGGCCTACACGGTCCGCCGGTGGGACCCGGAAGCCGGCGAGCTGGACGTGGACTTCGTCAGGCACGGGGTGGGCGTGGGAACGACATGGGCCTACCGTGCCGCGCCGGGTGACCGGATCCACCTCAGCGGCCCGCGCACCTCGAAGACGCTCCCGGCCGGCGCCGACTGGTGGCTCGTGGCGGGCGACGACACCGCACTTCCCGCGATCGGCCGCCTGCTCGACGAGCTTCCCGCCGACGCCCGGGCACAGGTGTTCGTCGAGATCGCCGAGGATGCCCACCGTCAGCAGCTGCGCGAGCTGCCCGGGGTGGACGTGACGTGGCTGGTCCGCCCCGGCGCGACGTCCGGGACCGTGTCGCCGCTCACCGGGGCCGTCCGCGGTACGGGGTGGTGGCCGGGCCAGGCGTTCGTGTGGCTGGCCGGCGAGCACACCGCCGTCCGGGACATCCGCCGCCACCTGGTCGAGGACCGTGGTGTGCCCAAGGAGGACATCGACTTCACCGGATACTGGCGCCACTCCGCGGTCGTCGCCCTGGAGACCGACGGGGCGGTGCCCGATCCCGAGCGGACGGTCACCCCGTTCCAGAGACTCCACGACCTGACCGAGCTCGTCGCGCCTCTCGCGATCCGTACCGCCGTCGAGTTGGGCGTTCCCGATCTGCTCTCCCGCGGCACGACCGGCGTGGCCGAACTGGCCGCCGCGGCGGGCGCCGACGAGCGCGCCCTGGGCAAGCTGCTGCGCTATCTGCACACCCTGGACGTGGTGACCGAGACGGAGCCGGGTCGCTACGCGCTGACTCCGGTCGGCGACGTCCTCACGCTCGACTTCATCGCCGACAGACTGCACTCCGAGGGGGTGGTCGGGCGCGAGCTGCTCGGGCTGTACGGACTTACGGAGTCGGTCCGCACCGGCCGGCCCGCCTACGCCTCGGTCACCGGCCAGACCTTCGCCGAAGTGCGGGCCGAGCAGGACTACGAGGACCGTCACCTGGAGCGCCTGGCGAAGTTCCAGCTCGCGCCGGCCGGATCGATCGCCACGTCCGGTCTGCTCGCCGGAGTCCGGCACCTGGTGATCCACTCCGGTGGCGCGGGCGCGCACGCCCGTGAGTACGTCGCGGTCCACGAGAGCCTGCGCGTGACGATCTGCGCCCTGCCCGCCCAGGCCGACTGGCTGCGCCGCGACCTGCCCGACACGATTCCCGACGAGCGGGAGCGCGCCCGGGTCGGCGTCCTCGAGCAGTCCGTCCACGAGCCCGGCCCGGCAGCCGATGCCGTGCTCATCAGCCGCGCCTTCAAGACCCTGCCCGACGCCGACGCCGCCCGCGCGCTGCGCCGGGCGGCCGAGAACCTCACCCCCGGCGGACGCGTGCTGCTGATCGAGGAGGTCCTCGACACCGACGACCTGGACGAGCACGAGGGCGAGGAAGACCTCATCGGGCTCGCCTGCCACGGCTCCGGCCTGCGTACGGCGGCCGAGCTGGACGCGGTCATCGCACGGGCGGGCCTGACGCGCAGGTCGGCGCGGACCGTCGGCCTGGGCACCACCGTCCACGAACTCGTCCGCTCCACCGCTGACTGATCCCCTCAACTCCCCTCCACCCGGGCACATCCCTCCCCCGGGGCAGAAGAGAAAGAAAGACCACCATGAGCAGCACCCTGACAACGAGGCGCGGCACGGCCGTCGCCGCCGCGCTCCTGAGCGCGGCGCTCCTCCTCACCGCCTGCGGCAGCGACGGGAACGGCACCGGCGACAAGGCCGCCGCCGGGACCAGCGGCGACAAGGCCGCGGGGACCCGCAGCGTCAAGGCCGAGAACGGCACCGTCGAGATTCCCGCCGCCCCCCGGCGGATCGTCACGATCGGCAACACGAACCTCCCCTTCATCGATCTCGGCGGCAAGCCGGTGGGCGTCACCGAGGTGTCCGACTCCGACCTCGCCGTACTGCCGAAGGAACAGAAGGCCGCGTACGAGGCGGCCGAGGTCGTCGGCAGCAGCGGTGGTGACGTGGACCTCGAGAAGCTCGCCGCCCTCAAGCCGGACCTCATCCTGGTCCAGTTCCACTCGAACGACTGGGACAAGGTCGGCAAGCGACTCGAGTCGATCGCCCCGACGGTGCTCTGGGGGCTCGACACCGAGTGGAAGGCCTTCGCCGGCGAGATCGCCACGGCCGGCAACGTCACCGACGAACTCGGCCGACAGAAGGCGGAGTTCGAGAAGAAGATCGTCAAGATCAAGGAGACCTACGGCAAGACCATCGACGACACCAAGTTCGTCGACGTCTCCCGCGGCGACTGGAGCGACCCCGGAACGTTCTACATCGCGGACATCGGCTGCTCCGAGATCGCCCGGGACGACATCGGCCTCGACCTGCCCGAGGCGGCCGAGGGCAAGGACCCACTGGCGTACGAGTCCCTGCCGTTCGAGCAGGTCGCCGAGCTCTCCGAGTACGACGTGATCACCTACCCCGTCGATGCCGAAGGCCGGCCGGCCGAGCCCTTCGTGCCGGTGACCGAGACCAACACGTGGAAGACGCTGCCCACCGTGACCTCCGGTCGCGCGCTCGGAGTCTTCTGCCCCGGCAACAACTCCTACGGGCCCGTGCTGCGGTACCTGGACTCGCTCGACAGCGCACTGGCGACTCTCGCCGGCAAGCTGTGACACCCCTCGCCCTGCGCGGGCGCGGCCGGAGCACCGAGACGGTGCCCCGGCCGCGCCGGCGTCTGCTCGGCACGGCCCTCGCGCTGGCGGTGCTGATGGCCCTGCTGATGCTGAGTGTCATGATCGGGTCCACGGCGATCGCGCCGTCCGTGGTGTGGGACGCGCTGTTCAACCCGTCCGCCCACCCCGACCAGTTCGCCATCCGCGACTTCCGGCTGCCGCGCACGATCGTCGGCCTGGTCGTCGGCGTGGCACTCGGTCTGTCGGGCGCGCTGATCCAGGCGCTCATCCGCAACCCCCTGGCCGATCCGGGTGTCCTCGGCGTCCACGCCGGGTCGTCCTTCGCGGTGACGGTCGCCGTGGGCCTGCTCGGCGTCCGCGAAGCCCGGGGCTACATGTGGTTCGCGTTCGCGGGGGCGCTGATCGTCACGCTCCTGGTGCTCGCCCTCGGGTCGACACGGAAGGGCTCCTCGCCGGTGGTCATGGTGCTCGCGGGGGTCTGTGTCGGCGCGGTGCTCGGCGGCGCCAGGGAGGCGCTCCAGTTGACCAACCCGGACGCCTTCGACGCGATGCGGTACTGGAACGCCGGGTCGATCACGGGCCGCCCACTGGACCTCGTATGGCCGATCGTGCCGTTCCTCGCGGTGGCACTCCTCCTGGCCTTCGCGGTGTCGGGCCCGCTCAACGCGCTGGCTCTGGGCGACGAGCTGGCCCGCGCCCAAGGGGTCCGGCTGGGCCGCACCCGTGTGCTCGCGGTGATCGCGCTCACCTTCCTCGCCGGGGGCGCCACCGCGATCGCCGGACCCATCGGATTCGTCGGACTCATGGTGCCGCACGTGGCCCGCTGGATCGTCGGACCGGACCAACGCTGGATCTTCGCGTACAGCGCTCTGCTCGCCCCGAGCCTGTTGCTGGTCTCCGACATCCTCGGCCGCGTCGTGATGCGACCCGGCGAGATCCCCGTGGGGATCATCACCGCCTTCGTCGGCGCTCCCGTCCTGATCGTGCTGGTGCGGCGGAAGAGGGCGAGCGGGCTGTGAACGCGAACACGCGCCTGTCGCGGGCGGAGGAAGGCGAGCGGACCGTGAAGCCGAACGCGCGCCTGCCACGGGTGGGCCTCGGGCGGCGGGCGCTGGTGCTGCGGCGCGGGCGGATCGCGGTCCGGCTGCGGTGGCGCTCGGTCGTCGTCTGCACGGTGCTCGCGGTCGCGGGCGCCGGTATGGCGCTGCTCGCGCTCATGACCGGCTCGTACGCGCTGAGTCCCGGGCAGGTGCTCTCCGCACTGACCGGCCGGGAGACCGGCTTCGTCCAGGAGCTCGTGGTCGAGTGGCGGCTGCCCCGGGTGGCCGCCGCGCTGGTGTTCGGCGCGGCTCTGGGGGTGAGCGGGGCGGTCTTCCAGTCGCTGCTGCGCAACCCGCTCGCGGACCCCGGCATCATGGGGTTCACCCAGGGCTCCTACACCGGCGCGCTGATCGTGATCCTGGTCGTCAACGGCACCTACGCGCAGCTGGCCGGCGGAGCGCTGCTCGGCGGGATGGCCACCGCCGTGGCCGTGTACGTGCTGGCCCACCGGCGAGGGGTGAAGGGGTTCCGGCTGATCGTCGTCGGCATCGGCGCCTCGGCGATGCTCGATTCGCTCAACACCTGGCTGATCCTCAAGGCCGACCTGGACCAGGCGATGTCCGCGGCCGCGTGGGGTGCCGGGTCGCTCAACGGCGTGTCCTGGAACCAGGTGGCGGTCGGCGGCGCCTGTATCGCCGTACTCCTGCTGGTGGCCGGGATGTTGAGCCGGTCACTGCGGCAGATGCAGCTGGGCGACGAAGTGGCCGCCTCGCAAGGAGTCCGGGTCTCGCCGGTGCGCCTGGGCCTGATCCTGGTGGGAGTGGCGCTGACGGCGACGGTCACGGCCGCGTCCGGGCCGATCCTGTTCGTCTCCCTGGTCGCCCCGCAGATCGCACACCGGCTCGCCCGCGGCGCGGGGGTCGCCCTCGCTCCCGCCGCCTTCGTCGGGGCGCTGCTGTGCCTGGCGTCGGACTACCTCGCCCAGCATGCCGCCCCCACCCCGCTGCCGGTCGGCATCATCACCGTCGTGCTCGGCGGCGGCTACCTCGGACACCTGCTGTTCACCGAAGCAAGGAGACGCCTGTGAGCGCGACCCCGACCGCCACCGCGCGCCTGACGGCGGAGCCGGCGCTCGCCCCGCACACCGACAACACCGACGCAGAGAGCGCGATACATGTCTGATCCGACCGTCGAGAAGCTGTCGACCGGTGAGTGGAGCCCGGAGAGGTTCAGACGACATCTCCAGGAGGCGGGAACACCGCTCGTCGAGCGGGTCTGCGCGGACGAGGTGGAGGTGACGTTCGTCGACGAGCCCGCGGACGGCTCGACGGCCACCCTCTCGGTGGTGATCGGCCCCAGAATCGGTTTCAACCCGATCGAAACGGAGTTCGCCCCGGTGGCGGGGACGCCGTTTCACGTACTCACCCTGCGGATGCGTTCCGACCTGCGTTTCTCGTACGTGTTCACGCGACGTGGGCCGACCGGTACGGGTGAGGGCGAGCAGGTCCCGGACCCGTTCAACCCGCCGCCGAGGTTCTCGGAGTGCGCGGTGGAGCGGTTCTCGGGGGCCTCGGTGGCGGCGCTGCCCGACGCGGAGCCGCTGCCCTGGCTCGACCAGGCCGAAGCCCGCCCGGCCCCGGCGATGGACTCCGCCGTGCTGGCGAGTGAGTTGCTGGGAAACGAGCGCCGCATCTGGGTCTCGATGCCCCCGGGCGAGTTCTCGGACGACAGCGCGCTGCCCTTCGTGATCCACCTGGACGGGACACCGGAGCACAGTGCGCCGGGCGTGCGTGACGCCCTGGTCGAGGCGGGACTGATCCGGCCCTGTGCGGTGGTCCTCGTCGACCAGCTCGGACAGCGGCGCTACCAGGAGCTGCTCTGCGATCCGGCGTTCTCCCGGATGCTGGTCGAAGAACTGCTGCCGTGGCTCCACCACCGGTATCCGCTCGCGCGCGACCCCGCCGACGTGGCACTGGCCGGTGAGAGCTTCGGCGGCCTGTGCGCCGGCTGGACGGCGCTGCATCACCCCGGTGCCTTCGGCAACGCCATCCTCCAGTCCCCGTCGTGCGGGTACCACCCCGACCTCACCTGGGGCACCGGAGCCGGCGAGCTGCTGCGGCGCACCCCCGTGCCGACACTGATCGCCGACTGCCTCGCCGCGGAAGCGGCGCCGGTCCGCGTCTTCCACGACGTCGGTGAGCTGGAGGGATCGAACACCCACAGCCGATGGCTGGACCACGTGCTCACCGCGAAGGGCTACGACACCCGCTACCGGGAATTCGCCGGCGGACACGACTACGCATGGTGGCGGGGACTCCTCGCCGACGCCCTGCTCTGGTGCTTCCCGCGCAAGAGCGGGGACGGGAGCCCCGCGTGAGCGAATCCTCGCGTTCCGCGGACGCCGACACCGCGGGACTGGGGCGCGGACCGCTGACCCGCCGGCTGCCCGTGCTGCTCCAGGCGCCCCCCGAACCGGTCGAGGCTCCCGCGTTCGAGGCCGGGGCGGGGATCACGCCGGGGCGGTTCCTGCTGCGCGCGATCTTCTCGGTGAAGCGGGTCACCGTCCCGGCGATGCTCCTCGCGGTCGTGTGGCAGGTGGGCGAGTCGGCGGTCCCCGTCGTCATGGGTGTCGCCATCGACCGGGCGCTCGCGACCGGGAACGCGTCGCAGCTCGTGCTGTGGCTCGGCGTGCTGACCGCCCTGTACATCGCGCTGACGGTGGCGGCGAAGCTGGCGAACCGGCTGACCTCGTATGCGGTGCAGCTGTTGCAGCACCGGCTGCGGAGCACCCTGTCGACCGCCGTGCTGCACCCGGTCGGCGGCGTGGCCCGGGCGCCGGACGGCGGCGTCGTCTCGGTGATGACCAGCGACGTCGCCCGCCTGGCCAACGCGGTGATCCTGCTGATCATGCCGGTGTCGAGGATCGCCGCCATCGGGTTCATCGCCGTGTCGCTGCTGGCGACGCACTGGCTGCTGGGGCTCGTGGTGCTGCTCGGGGCGCCTGCCGCGGTGTGGCTGATGGGCGTGCTCAGCGAGCGGCTCTCCCGGGACACCCGCGCGTACCAGGAGCTGTTGGCCGCCACCGTCGGGCGGGCCACGGATCTGGTCGCGGGCTACCGGGTGGTCAAGGGGATGCACGCCGAGGCCGAGGCGACCAGGCGGTACCGGCAGGCGAGCCAGGAGACCCTCGTCGGGGCCAGGCGCAACGCGGGGCTCCTCGGGAGGTTCCTCGTGGGCTCCGGTGCGGTCAGCGGCCTGTTCGTCGCCGCCGTGATGGGGCTGGCGGGCTGGTTCGCCGTGGACGGGCGCCTCAGTATCGGCGAGTTGATCGCCGCCGTCGGCCTCACCCAGGCACTGCTGCCGCAGATCCAGTCGATCGCGCGCATCTCCATCCCCAACCTCGCCGGGGCCCGCGCCGCGTCCGCGCGCGTCATCGACGTGCTGCGCGGCAACGGCGGCCGCAAGCCGGGACAGGACGACGCGACACGGGCGGAGGTCGCGCCGGAGCCCGTGCTGGACGTGGCCGCGCCGGCCGCGACGATCCGGGTGGCCCCCGGAGAGCTCGTGGGAGTGCGCGCCGACGACCGGACCGCCGCGCGCATCGCGCGGGCGCTCCTCGACCCGTGCGCCTCCGACGCGGTGGAGGTGCGGCTCGACGGGCGTCCGGCACGAGAGCTGACGCCGCACGCGTACCGCTCGCGGGTCACGGTCGCCCCGCACCGGGCCACTCTCTTCAGCGGAACGATCCGCGACAACCTCGTCGCCGGCTCCGGTGCCGGCGGGTCGGAGCCGGTCGACGCCGCGGTGCGAGCGGCGGCGTGCGACGACTTCGCCGCCGATCTCGACCTCCCGGTCGGCGAGGACGGCAACCGCCTCTCCGGCGGTCAACGCCAGCGGGTCGCCCTCGCCCGCGCACTGGCGAGCAACGCACCGGTACTCGTGCTGCACGACCCGACCACGGCGGTGGACCCGGTCACCGAGCACGCGATCGCGGAGCGTCTGCCCGGCGTCCGCGCGGGCCGTTCGACGCTGCTGATCGCCTCGTCCCCCGTGCTGCTCGGACGCTGCGACCGCGTAGTCGACCTGTTCGAGGACGCACCCCCGCAGGAAGCGGACGCACCCCTGCACGAAAGGACGGTGGGATGAGCGTGGCATCCGCTGCGCACGGGCACGCGCTGCCCGTCGCGGGCGCCCGGGAGACGGCGAGGGAGGTGTGGCGGCTCAGCCGCGGACACCGGCTCCGGCTCACCGCCGTCGGCCTGGCCGGGATCGTCAGCACCGCCGTCGACCTGATCCCGCCGGTGGCGATCGGGTATCTCGTCGACCGGGTGCGGGCGGACACCGCGGACATCGGCACCGTGCTGACCGTCACGGGCGTGATGGCGCTCTCGGCCGTCCTCGGTGCCGCGGGCACCGCGGTGACGATCGCGCACGCCACCCGCGTCTACCACACCGTCCTCGCCGAGCTGCGCGAACGGCTGGTGAGCCGCGCGATGCTGCTCCCGCAGCACCTCGTGGAGCGCGCCGGTACCGGGGACCTGATATCCCGGTCCAGCGACGACGTCACCGCCGTCGCCGATGCCGCCCCCGCGGTGATCCCCGCGCTCACCGTCACCGCGTTCACCATCGCCGTGTCGGTGGCCGGGCTGGCGGCGCTGGAGTGGCCCTACGCGGCCGCGTTCGCCGTCGTACTGCCCGTCTACGCGCTCGCCATGCGGTGGTACCTGCGCATCGGGCCTCTGGTGTACCGGGCCGAGCGTGCGGCGATGAGTGCGCGGGCCCAGCAGATCCTCGAGTCCCAGCGCGGTTACGCCACGGTGCTCGGCTTCGGGCTCGCCGAGCACCGTCATCGCGCCGTGCTGACGGACTCCTGGGGCGTCGCGGTGCAGTCGATCCGGGCGCGCACCGTGCAGAGCATGCTCAACGCCCGGCTCAACCTCGGCGAATGCCTGAGCCTGGCCGCCGTGCTCGTCGTCGGCTTCGTCCTCGTCGACCACGGACTCTCCACTGTCGGCGGCGCCACCACCGCCATGCTGCTCGTGCTGCGCCTGCTGGGGCCGGTCAACCAGTTGCTGTTCGTCATCGACACCCTTCAGTCGGCCCTCGCCTCGCTGAGCCGCATGGTCGGAGTGGTCACGATCCCGACGGTGGAGGCTGCCGGCGCGTCGACGGCGCCGGCGGACCCGGCGGACCCGGCAGTCGCCGGGGAGACACCCACCGCCGTCCGGCTCCGCGGGGTCGCGTTCCGCTACGCCGACGGTCCACCCGTACTCGACGGCATCGACCTCGACATCCCGGCCGGCCGGCACCTCGCGATCGTCGGCCCGTCCGGGGCGGGGAAGACCACCCTCGCGTCCGTGATCGCGGGCGTTCACCGGCCTGACGCCGGGACCGTGACCCGTCCCCGCCGCACCGCGGTGATCACCCAGGAAGTACACGTGTTCGCCGGGACGCTGCGGGAGAACCTCACACTCGCCGCCCCCGACGCCACCGACCGCGAGATCCGCGCCGCGCTCGAAACCACCGGCGCGGCCGATCTGCTGGACCTCTCGGCGGACCCCCTCGACACGGTGCTCGGCACCGGCGGACACCCGCTCACCGAGGCACAGGCGCAACAGCTCGCCCTCGCCCGGCTGCTCCTCGCCGACCCCGAACTGGCGATCCTCGACGAAGCCACCGCCGAGGCCGGTTCCGCCCACGCCGAGCGGCTCGACCGCGCCTCGGAAGCGGTCCTCGCCGGCCGGTCCGGGATCGTGATCGCACACCGGCTCTCCCAAGCCGCTCCGTGCGACCGGATCGTGGTCATGGACGCCGGGCGCGTCATCGAGACCGGTACCCATGACGAACTCCTCACCGCCGGCGGCACATACGCCCGGCTGTGGGCGGTGTGGCAGGCCGGGCAGCACATCAGCGCGGACCGGTGAGGGCGACGCCGGACCCCCTTGCGCGTATCCTGCCGCCGTGTCGCTGCGCTTTGAGACCCGTGGGTCCGACTCGTCGTGGGTCGACGCCGTGTGGACCTGCCGGAGTGAGCGGGTGACGGGGATGACGTCCGTCGCCGGGGTGCGCTGGGGGCTGGTCTTCTGGGAGCAGGGCGGGCGGGCGTTCGCCGGGGTGACCGGGCCCGGGACCCGGGCCGGTACGGCGCCGGTGCCCGAGGGGGCGCGGTTCACCGGGATCGAGTTCGCCGTGGGGACGTCGTTGCGGGCCGTGCCCGTGTCGGGGCTGGTCGACGGGGGTGTCGTGCTGCCCGACACCACGCGGCGGACGTTCCGGCTGGACGGAGGGCGCTGGGAGACACCCGGGGCCGATGACGCCGAGGCGCTGGTCGAGCGTCTGGTCGGGGACGGAGTGCTGGTTCGGGATCCGGTCGTCGCCGAGGTGCTCCGGGGGGCTCGACCGGACGTCTCCGGGCGTACGGTCGAGCGGCGGTTCCGGGCCGCGACCGGGCTGACCAGGGGCGCCGTGCGGCAGATCGAGCGGGCCCGCACGGCGGCGGAGCTGCTGGCGGCCGGGGAGCCGGCCGCCGACGTCGTCGGCAAGCTGGAGTACTTCGACGAGCCGCACCTGGCCCGGGCCCTGCGTGCCTATGTCGGGCGCACCGCCGGGCAGTTGCGCGACGGCGCCGGTGGTGCGATCGCCCTCGACCTGGATCGGCGCGCGGATCAGCGCCTGACGTCGTAGACCAGCTTCAGGATGCCGTTCGAGTAGCTCTGCGACTCCCGCAGCGTCAGCATCTGCTTGTCGCGGTCGGACCGGCCGAACAGGCTCTTCCCGGCACCGAGCAGCGTGGGGAAGACGAGCAGGTTGTACTGGTCGATCAGGCCCGCGTCCGAGAGCCGCCGGGCGAGTTCCGCGCTTCCGTGGATGAAGATCCCGCCTCCCTCGCCCTCCTTGAGCGCGGCGACGTCCTCGGTCGAGCGCAGGATGGTCGTCGGGCCCCACCCGTCGACGAGGGCGTCGTCGGACAGCGTGGTCGAGACGACGTACTTGGGCATGTCCTTGTAGGCGGCGTGGTCCTCCGAGCCGGGCCAGACCGGCGCGAACGCCTCGTAGCTGCGCCGGCCGAACATCAGCGCCGTCGTGTCGGCCAGCTCCTCGGCCTTCAGCGACCAGGCCTCCGGCACGAACTCGAGGTCCTTGAAGACCCAGCCACCGCTGCGGTGCCCCTCGCTCGGCCCGCCGCCGGGTGAGTCCACGACGCCGTCGAGCGACATGAAGCCGGTGTAGACCAAGTCACGCATGGTGGTGTCTCCTCTGGGCGGTCGGCGAGCTGTTGAGGCCACGTTAGAGGGCGGTCCGGGGGCTGGTCTTGGACAGAAACGACACGGGGGAGGTCCGGTCCGCTCTCCTACCGGGTGAGGGTCGTCCCCAGCGCGCTCTCGGCGGCCGCCACGACCGTCCGTGCCTGGAGTTCCACCTGACGGGACACGGGCACCCAGCGCAGCCGCAGCGCCTGCTCGAAGTCGTCGCACCACGCGGTGAACTGGCCGTGCAGCTCCCGGTGCAGTCCCGGGGCGGCCCGGTCGTCCGACGCGTCGAGCAGTCGCAGCAGGAGGCCCGCCGCGCGCAGTGGCTGGCGTCGGGCGACGACGTCGAGGGCACAGACCTCGGCCCTGGTCAGGGGCGCGGGACCGCCGGTGCGGGAGGCGTCGGCCGCCTGCCGGGCCAGCCGGGTCCAGGAGTCGGCGACCAGGTCGTACAGGTCGTCGGCCATCCACTCCAGTACGCGCCGGGGCGGGTCGTCCTCGGCCGGGGGCAGGAATCCGCGGGCCCGGTCGAAGACGGCGGTCACCCGTCGGCCGCTCTCGCGGACCAGCCCGGACAGGTCCCGCAGGACGTGTGCGGCCTCCGGATGCGGGGAGACGTCGTCGGCCAGGTCGGTGGCCCACATGGGCACTTCGACGATGGCCGTGAGCCCGCCGTACCGCTGGGGCGCGCACCAGGTGGACAGCCCGATGTTCTCGGACCCGGCCGCCAGGCGCGCGGCGCTGTCCGGCGGTGGCAGGACGTGGATCCCGGGAGCGGGGTTGTCCCAGTACAGGGCGTCGTACGTGCCGTGCTGGACCGGGATGCCGAGTTCGGCCGCGGAGGTGGTGAAGGGCGCGGCGAGTGCGGGGAGGTCGCGGGTCAGCTGGACCCAGGAGCCGCCCGCGTCGACGTTGTGCAGGGAGCACTGGAGGTGGGGCCGCAGCTCGTCGATGACGTCGAACAGGGCCCGGCTCTCGGGGAGTTGACGCGAGACGATCGGCGCCCACTCCGGCTGCTCCGCGGCCACCGGACGGAAGGCGGCCCGGTAGTAACCGGCCAAGGTGTGGTCGGGGCCGGCGGTCGCCGCCTCGACGCCGTCGCTCAGCGCGGCGCCGTCCGGGTCGAGGCACAGGACGATGTCCCAGGTGACGAGGGAGGGGTCGGTCGCCGCGGACCGCCCGTCCCCCCGCGCCACCCACTCGGCCAGTACCAGAGCGGTCGCGCCGCCCACCGGCTCGTCCGGGTGCGGCCGCGCGACCACCAGGACGTGGCGCGGCCCGTGCCCCACGGACAGCATCTCGATCGCTCGTCCGGCTCGGGACACGCCGATACGGCGCAGGCGGCAGGCCCCGGGGAACCGGGTGACCAGCCGCCGCGCCGACTCGGTGACCTCCGCGACCGTGGGGTAGCGGTTCATCGTGCGGTGCGTCGCCACGTTCGTCGCGGGGTTCATCGCGTACGGCTCCGCGTCGACTCGCGTGCCGGGTCAGGAACCGCCGTTGCCACCGCTGTCGCCGGTGGTCTCCTTCTTGTCCAGCGGACGGATCTCGATCTTGTTCGCCATGCCGTCTCCTCCCCGTGGGATCGTGGCGCACCGTGTCCGGTGTGCTCTTGTCAGCGTTCGCTCACCGGGTCACTGTTGTCAATGTCCGTTGTTGTCGGGGTGGTTGGGGCTGGCGAGATTGGCGCGAAAATGACGGTGCCCGCGATGCGGCGGCCCCGGATCAAGCCGGAGCACCGGGCCTACCGCACGGTGGACGGTCACGTACGGATCGGCAGCGTCGTCCACGGCATCGGCGCCGAGGTCCGCGACCCCGACGGCTGGGTGTGGACGCTGGTCGAGGCCATGGACGGGACGCGCGCCGCCACCGAGGTGGTCGCCGAGGTGGCGCGCCGCCACCCCGGACTCCGGCTGCCGGAACCGGACATCGCCCAGGCCATGGCGGACCTGACCGGGGCGGGGTACGTCGAGGACGCCGGCGCCGACCCGCCCGCGGAGCTGTCCGAGCGGGAACGCGAGCGGTACGGCCGGGGCATGACCCTCATGCGCTGGATGGACCTCACGCCCCGGCCGAGCGCCTGGGAACCGCAGCTGCTGCTGCGGCGGGCCCGGGTCCTGCTGGTCGGCGTCGGCGGCACCGGCGGCGCCGCCGCTCGGGACCTGGTGGCCTCCGGGGTGGGGCGGCTGCACTGCGTGGAACCGGACGTCGTCGAGCTGTCCAACCTCAACCGGCAGACCCTCTTCCGCGAACACGACCTCGGCAGGCCCAAGATCGACGCGGTACTCGCGTCGTTGCGCGCGCTGAACCCGGACACGACGGTCACCGGGGAGCGCCGCGAGGTGCGCGGCCCGGCGGACCTCGCGGACCTGCTGACCGGCCGTCCCACCGCCGGCGCCCGGTACGACGCGCTGCTGCTGGCCGCCGACCGGCCCCCCGCCATCCGCAGATGGGCCAACCGGGTCTGCCTCGCCTCCGGCACCGCGTGGGCCGAGGCGGGCTATCGCGGGCCCCTCGTCAGCGTCGGGGTCTTCACGCCGGGCCGGGGCGCCTGCTGGGAGTGCCTGCGCGATACCGAGATCGAGCGACGCGACCTGCGGCTCGCGCCCGGCCAGGACGAGGACGTCGCCTCACCCCGGATGCCGTGGAATCCGGCCAACGCGGTGACCGCGGGCCTCTCCGGCGGACTGCTGGCGCACGCCGCTCTGATGCTGCTGTGCGGCGTCCCGCGGATCGAGCCCGGATGCCGGTTCGGCCTCAACCTCATGCTGCCCGGCGACCCGGTCGAGCAGCGCGCGGAGCGGCGCCCCGACTGCCCGGCCTGCGGGGCGCGCCAGGCGGACGGCACCCCCACGGACCCCGCGTGACGGACACCGCCGCCGACGACCAGCCCCGGATCGACCCGTCGACCCGGGTCCGGCTGCACGACCTGGCGGTACGGCGGGACCGGGACGAGTGGATCGTCGGCCGCCTGAGCACCCGCACCTTCGTCGCGCTTCCGGCGGCCGGGGCGCGCGCGGTGGAACTCCTCGGCGAAGGATGCAGCGTGGCCCGTACCGCCCGGACCCTGCGTGCCGAGACCGGCGAGGAGTTCGAGGTCACGGAGTTCGTCAGGGATCTGACCGCGCTGGGCTTCGTGGCGCGGATCGGGGACCGTCCGGTGCCGGACGCGACCCCGCCGCGCGCGTCACTGCCGTGGCTGCGCCCGCACCGGGTCCGGCTCGCCCTGCACCCGGCGCTGCCGGTGCTCGTCGGCGTACTGCTGGCGGCGGCCGTCGTCGTCCTGTTCCGCCGGCCCGACCTGGTACCGGGCTACCGCGACCTGCTGTGGAGCCCGCACGGCAGCGTGGTGCTGCTCAGTGGGGCGGCGGCCGGGTGGACGCTGCTGCTCGCCCACGAGCTGGCCCATCTGGTCACCGCCCGTGCCGCGGGTGTGCCGGGACGGATGCGGCTGGGCACCCGGCTCCAGTTCCTCGTCATGCAGACCGACATCAGCGGCATCGAACTCGCCCCGCGCCGCCACCGGCTGACGGCCTACCTGTCCGGCATCGCCCTCAACCTTTCCGTCGCCGCGTCCCTGGTCCTTGCCCTCACCCTGACCGGCACCGGCACGACCGCCCACCGGCTGCTGGCCGCTGCCCTGCTGCTCGCCCTCCTGCCGCTGCCCTTCCAGTGCATGGTCTTCACGCGCACGGACCTCTATTTCGTCCTCCAGGACCTCACCGGCTGCCGGGACCTGTACGGCGACGGTCTCGCGTACGCCCGGTACCGGTGGCGGCGGCTGGTGAGGGCGGTGCGGGTCCGTCCTCGGTCCCCCCGGATCACCCGGGCCGACGATCCGAGCACCCGGCTGCCCCCGCACGAACGCCGGGCCGTGCGGATCTACAGCGTCGTCCTGGTGGCCGGCACGGCCGCCTGCCTGACGTTCATGGCCGTCGTCACGATCCCCCTCGACGTCGCCCTGCTGGTGCGGGCGGCGCGGGGACTGGGGCCGGGGCACGGCCTCGCCCGCAACGCCGACTCGGCCGCGGTGCTGGTGACGCTGGGCGGGATCAACGTCCTGTGGCTGGTCACCTGGTGGCGCAACCGCCGCGCCGCCGACCGCCGTACGCGCCGCTGAGCGCCGTCGCGCTGATCACCGCCCCGTCGCGCCGTCGATCAGCTCGCGCAGGATGTCCGCGTGCCCGGCGTGGCGGCCGGTCTCCTCGATCATGTGGGTGAGGGCCCAGCGGACGCTGGGGGCGGGCTTGCCGGGCGGGTGCCGGGGGAGTGGCGCGGCGAGGTCGGCGCAGGTGTCGAGCACCCCGTTCGCGCGCTCGACGGCTTCCCGGTAGCGGGCGACGACCTCGGTGACGCCGTCCTCAGGCGCGGCCCGGAACGTCGCTTGCCAGTTCCGTACCTCCGCGCCGAGGAAGAGCGCGCGCTCGACGTGGGTCAGGTGGTGGAGCAGGCCGAGCAGATTCGTGCCGGACGGCACGGCGGCGGTACGGACCTGGGGCTCGGGGGTGCCTTCGACCTTGCCGGCGACCGAAGTCCGGAGGTAGTCGAGGAACCCGCGCAGGGTCTCGGCCTCACTGCCTCCGGTCCGGGGCGGCGGGGCGTCCCGGCGACGGGCGCGTCGAGTGGCGGGGGGCATGGTGACCTCCTTCGTCGGGGTGGGGCGACCGACCGTTCCCGGCCGCTCGGTCGGGGCGTCGCCCGGTCGGACCTCTCTCCGTCGGGTGTCGCCCGGTCAGGCGTGGCGTCTCCGCCGTCGCGTCAGGCGGCGCGCCGGACGAGCAGGACGTGGTCGACGACCTCGGCGGTGCGGCCGCCGGGGCCGGTCGCGCGGCGGCGCGGGGAGTCGGCCCGTTCGACCGCGTACGCCGCCGGGTCGAGGCCGATGTCCGCCGCGACCTCGCGCGGGCCCGGGTACCGGGCGTCGGGGTCCTGGTTCCACGACCACGGCGCGGTCGAGCCGTGGTCGACGACCAGCAGCCGCCCGCCCGGACGCAGCGCGTGTGCTGCGGTGCGCAGGAGCGCCGCCCGGTCCAGGTCGAAGGGTGTGTGCAGGTAGTGGGCGCAGACCAGGTCGAACCGGCCCTCGGGGAAGGACGCGCGCAGGTCGTGCCGTTCGGCGGTGACCAGGTGGCCGAGGCCCTGCGCGCGGGCCTGCGCGGCGAGCCGCTCGGTCGCCACCGCCGAGATGTCGACGGCGGTGACCCGCCAGCTCCGCCGGGCCAGCCACAGCGCGTCGCCGCCGTTGCCGCACCCCAGGTCCAGCGCGTCGCCGGGCGGCACCTCGGAGACCGCCTCGACGAGCCGGTGGTTCGGCCGCGCGTCGTTCGCCGCGGACCGGGCCGCGTAGAGCCCATCCCAGAACGTGACCTCGTCGGTGGCGCTCATCGGAACTCCTTCCTCTCGTGACGTGACGCTCGTGCCGTGATGCTCGTGCGGTCACGCTCGTGTCGTCACGCTCGTGCCGTGATGCCGCCAGTCTCGGCGGGCCCCCGGCCGTCTGGCACGAAAACTTGCCGTTGTGGCAAGGTGGCCGGATGGACGCCGGAACGGACGAGGTACTCGACGCGGTGGGCCCGAGGCTGCGCGCGCTGCGCCGGGACCGGGGCATCACCCTGGCCCACCTCGCGACGGCGACCGGGGTGTCGGAGAGCACCCTGTCGCGGCTGGAGAGCGGACAGCGCCGGGCCACCCTGGAGCTGCTGCTGCCGCTCGCGCGGATCTACGACGTCCCGCTGGACGACCTGGTCGGCGCCCCGCGCACGGGTGACCCGCGGATCCACCTGAAGCCCGTCCGGCGCTTCGGCATGGTCTTCGTGCCGCTGTCCCGGCGGCCCGGCGGGACCCAGGCGTTCAAGATGATCATCCCGAGCCGGCCGGCGCCGCTCGAACCGACCCCGCAGACGCACGAGGGCTTCGAGTGGCTGTACGTGCTGAGCGGCCGGCTGCGGCTGCTGGTCGGGGAGCGCGACCTGACGCTGTCCTCCGGTGAGGCCGCCGAGTTCGACACGTCCCTGCCGCACTGGCTGGGCAGCGCCGACGGCGGCGCGGTCGAACTGCTCGTCCTGTTCGGGCTGCAAGGAGTGCGCGCGCATGTGCACAGCGGCTGAACGGCGGGCCGGGGGAACGGCCGGGGAGCGGCCGGGAGGGGGCGCGGTACCGGATGGGGCGCGATGAGCGGGAGGCGGTCGCACGCGGCACCCGGCTGCACGAGGCGGCCCGGTCGCTGGCCGGTGACCACGAGCGGGCCGTCGACGCCGTCCGGGCGGCGCTGAAGCCGCTGCACGCCGAGGCGGTGGAGCAGGCCCTCGACACCATCCCCGTGGCCCGGTTGCAGGACGTCACCGGCGGGCGGCTGCGGCTCGGCGCCGTCGAGAAGAGCGGCCTGGGCACGGTCCGCGCGGTCCTGGACGCGGGCCCCTACCGGTTGCGGCAGATCCCCGGCGTGGGACAGCGCACCGTCGACCAGATCGTCGCCGCCGCACGGCAGTTGGCGGAGGCGGCCGGAGAGGCCGCCGCCGTGCACCTGGACGTGGACCGGCCCGAACCGCGCACGACCGCCCTGGTCGCCGCCCTGCACGTGCTGGTCGGGGCCGGCCCCGAGGCGCGGCGCGCGCTCGACGCGGCGGCCGGGCTGACACGGCGGCTCGGCCCGCTGCTGGCCGACGCCCGTCCGGCCGCCGGGCGGATCGGGCTGCTGCTGGCCGGGCGGGCGAGGAAGGCCCGCGCGCTGGAGGCCGTGGCGGAGATCCGGTCCGTCACCGAGGAGGCCGAGCGGGCGGACATGCCCGGACTGCTGGCCCAGGCCTCGGTGGACCTGCTGCGCGGACCGGCGGGCGACCTCGCGGCCTGGACCGACTTCGAGCTGCGCTCCGCCGAGTACTACGGCGTGCTGGGCGAGATCGCCGGACACGCCTCCGACACCGCCGCTGCCGAGGGGTTCCTGCCCGACGACATCGCCGAGCGGGTCCGCGGACTGCGGCTCGACGACTCCCGGCGCCGGGTCTCCCTGCGCGGCTACCAGGCGTTCGGCGCGCGGTTCGCCCTCGCGCGGCGCCGGGTGATCCTCGGCGACGAGATGGGACTCGGCAAGACCATCCAGGCCATCGCGGCCCTGGCGCACCTCGCGGCCGGCGGGCACACGCACTTCCTGGTGGTCTGCCCGGCGAGCGTCCTGGTCAACTGGACGCGCGAGATCGAGGCCCGCAGCACCCTGCCGGTCCGCCCGCTGCACGGGCCCGACCGGCAGGACGCGTTCGCCGACTGGCGGGAGCGGGGCGGGGTCGCCGTGACCACCTTCGACTCCCTGCGCGGGTTCCCGGACCCGGGCGGCGACGGGCCGGACGGCGCCGGGCCGCTCGCGCCGGCGATGCTCGTCGTGGACGAGGCGCACTCCGTGAAGAACCCGCAGGCCCTGCGGTCGCAGGCGGTCGACCGATGGGCCGGCCGGTGCGAGCACGTCCTGTTCATGACCGGTACGCCGATGGAGAACCGGGTCGCCGAGTTCCGCAACCTGGTCCGGATGCTCGACCCCGCGCTGGCGGACCGGCTGGAGGGCGGCACCGGGCTGACCGGCTCGGTCGCCTTCCGCAAGGCGGTCGCCCCCGTCTACCTGCGCCGCAACCAGGAGGACGTGCTCACCGAACTGCCCAGCCTCCAGCACACGGACGAGTGGGAGGAGCTGAGCGCCGCCGACGAGGACGCCTATCGGGAGGCCGTGCGCGAGGGCAACTTCATGGCGATGCGCAGGGCCGCGTACGCCCGCCCCGAGAAGTCCGCCAAGCTCGGCCGGCTCCGGGAGATCGTGCGGGAGGCAGGGGAGAACGGGCTGAAGGTCGTGGTCTTCTCGAACTTCCGGGACGTCCTGCGCGTGGTCGAGGACGCCCTCGGCGCTCCCGACGGCGCGGAACCCCGTCCGTACGGACCGGTGTTCGGCCCGCTCACCGGCGCGGTGCCGCCCGCCCGCAGGCAGGCGCTCGTCGACGCGTTCACGGCGGTGTCCGGCCCGGCGGTGCTGCTGGCGCAGATCCAGGCGGCCGGGATCGGGCTCAACATGCAGGCCGCCTCGGTCGTGGTCGTGTGCGAGCCCCAGATCAAGCCGACCATCGAGCACCAGGCGGTCGCGCGGGCCCACCGCATGGGCCAGGTCAGGCCGGTGCGCGTGCACCGGCTCCTCGCCACCGGCGGGGTGGACGAGCGGATGGTGCGGCTCCTGGAGAAGAAGACCCGCCTCTTCGACGCCTACGCCCGGCGCAGCGCGGTGGCCGAGGCGACGCCGGACGCCGTGGACGTGTCGGACACCGACCTGGCGCGCAGGATCGTCGAGGAGGAACAGGCCCGCCTGGGCGTGCACGACGAACACAGCGCGACGTCCTGAATACCCGTCACCCTGCCGCGTCGCCGGCCCGCACCCTCCGGTACGCCTCCAGGTAGCCCCGCACCAGGGGCCGCCCCTCGTCCTCCCGGCGCCGGGCCAGGGCGTAACGGCTGGGGCCCAGGCCGCGGACCGGGCGGGTGGTCACGCCCCCGAGGGTGATCAGCGGAGCGTTGCCCGTGGCCACGAGGCAGATGCCGAGGCCGGCGACCAGCGCCTCGTACGTCTCCTCCGTGCCGGCGATCTCCGCGCCGATGCGCGGCGGCCGGGCGGCGGCACCCCCCAGGGCCCGCCGTTCCTCCAGCGCCAGCCAGAAGTCGCGCAGCACGCCCGCCTCCGGCGGCAGGGCGAGGAACGGCTCGTCGGCCAGGTCGGCGAAGTCGAGTACCGGGCGCGCGGCGAGAGGATGGGTCTCGGGGAGGGCGACCAGCCGGGGCTCCTCGGCGACCACCGTCCAGGCGTAGCGGTCGGCGTCGGGCAGCGGCAGCCACACGTACGCGACGTCGGCCGTACCGTCGGCGAGACCCGCCGTCGGGTCCTCCCAGCGCGTCTGCCGCAGCCGTAACAGCGCCTCCGGGTGGGCCGCCGCGAAGCGGGAGCGGACGGACGGCAGCAGACCGTCCCGGCCGGGGCTGGTGCTCATGCCGACCACCAGGGTGCCGCGCCGCGCGGCCCGGACCGCCTCCACCGCGGCCGCGCCCTCGCCCCAGCCGGCCAGCACCCGCCGGGCGTGCGGCAGCAGCGCGGCGCCCGCCTCGGTGAGCGACACGCCCCGCGGCTCACGGCGGAACAGTTCGGCGCCCAGCTGCCGCTCCAGCGCCCGGATCTGCTTGCTCAGCGCCGGCTGGGACACGTACAGCCGCTCCGCGGCCCGCGTGAAGTGCAGTTCCTCGGCCACCGCGGTGAAGTAGCGCAGCTCCCGCACGTGTACGTCCGTCGTCATGCCCGTTGGTTATCAGCGTGGGTCTTGGACGGGCAACCGGGTTTCCCGGCAGGGTGGTTGGCGGTTGCAGGGATGCGACGGACGCGAGTGGCGGACGAGTACGGACGAGTGACGAGGGAGTCGGCATGAACAAGGTGTGGCTGGTGACCGGTGCGAGCAGCGGCTTCGGGCGGGCGATCGCCGAGGCGGCCCTGGCCGACGGCGACGTGGTGGTCGGCGCGGCGCGGCGCCCCGAGGCGCTCGACGACCTCGTCGCCGCGCACCCGGACCAGATGGAGGCGCTGCGCCTGGACGTCGCCGACACGGCCGCCGCCGGGGACGCCGTGCGGGACGTGGTGGCGCGGCACGGACGGATCGACGTCCTCGTCAACAACGCGGGCCGGACCCACGTCGGTGCCTTCGAGGAGACCGGCGAGGAGGAGCTGCGGGCACTGTTCGACGTGCACGTCTTCGGGCCGGCCGCGCTGACCCGGGCCGTGCTGCCGCACATGCGGGAGCGGCGCTCGGGCGCGATCGTGCAGATGAGCAGCATGGGCGGACAGATGTCGGTCGCGGGCTTCTCGGCCTACAGCGGCACGAAGTTCGCGTTGGAGGGGATGTCCGAGGGGCTCGCGGACGAGGTCCGGGAGTTCGGGATCAAGGTGCTGATCGTCGAGCCGGGCGCCTTCCGGACCAGCCTGTTCGCGGCCGACAACGCCGGGACCAGCGCGGACAGCGGTGTGTACGCCAAGGTCGGCGAGACCCGCGGGATGGTGGCCGGCGGCGACGGCAGCCAGCCCGGTGACCCCGCCAGGGCGGCGGCCGTCATCCGCGCCGCCCTGGCGGCCGAGCACACCCCGCTGCGCCTGCCGCTCGGCGACGACGGGGTCGGCGCGGTCCTCGGCCATCTCGACCAGGTGCGGGCGGATGTCGAGGCGTGGGAGAAGCAGACCCGGGCCACGGCGTTCGAAGACTGAGCGCCGACCGAAATCCGACTGTCTGCCGACCGAAAGCCGACTGAGCGCCGGGTGCCCCGGTCGGCGGGTCGGGCGCTCAAACGATTCAGGGGCCCGCACATCCGTGCGGGCCCCTTGTGCAATTCCTCTGGAAGCCTCAATCTTTCGGCTGACGCACCAAAACCGCCCCAGATTGACATGGTCATGACCCAGTGGCCTCCGGGGGGCGGTCTGCTCGGCGTGCACGAACCCCACCACGCACCACCGACTGAGGAGGACCCCTCACATGGCAGTGCTGCGTCACAACCCCCCTCGCACCAACCGGCGAAGACTGTCCGCCGTCGGCGCCGTGGCCACCGCGGCCCTCGCCGCGAGCCTCGTCTCCGCGCTCCCCGCCACCGCGGCGGAGGGCCACGTCCAGTACGCGGACGCGGCGAACGCGGTCGCCGGCAGCTACATCGTGACCCTGAAGGCGGACGAGGCGAAGTCCGGCTCCGCCGAGGGCCGCGCGCTGGCGAAGAAGTACGGCGCCGACATCGAGCGCACCTACACCAAGGCGCTGAACGGCTACGCGGTCGAGGCCTCCGAGACCGAGGCGAAACGTCTCGCCGCCGACCCGGCCGTCGCCTCCGTCGTCCAGAACCGCACCTTCCACGTCACCGGAACCCAGCCCAACCCGCCGTCCTGGGGCCTGGACCGCATCGACCAGCGCAACCTCCCGCTGAACAGCTCGTACACCTATCCGGCGAGCGCCGGTCAGGGCGTGACGGCGTACGTCGTCGACACCGGCGTCCGCATCACCCACAGCGACTTCGGCGGCCGCGCCTCCTACGGCTACGACGCCATCGACAACGACAACACCGCCCAGGACGGCCACGGCCACGGCACCCACGTCGCCGGCACCGTCGCGGGCAGCGCCTACGGCGTGGCCAAGCAGGCCAAGATCGTCGGCGTCCGCGTGCTCGACAACTCGGGGTCCGGCACCACCGCCCAGGTCGTCGCCGGCATCGACTGGGTCGCCCGCAACGCGGTCAAGCCGGCCGTCGCCAACATGTCCCTCGGCGGCGGCGCCGACAGCGCCCTCGACACGGCCGTGCGCAACGCCATCGCGTCCGGCGTCACCTTCGTCGTCGCGGCCGGCAACGAGTCCACCAACGCCTCCACCAAGTCCCCGGCCCGGGTGACCGAGGCGATCACGGTCGGCGCCACCACGTCGAGCGACGCCCGCGCGAGCTACTCCAACTACGGCTCGGTCCTCGACCTGTTCGCGCCGGGCTCGTCCATCACCTCCGCCTGGAACAGCGGCGACTCGGCCACGAACACCATCTCCGGTACGTCGATGGCCAGCCCGCACGTGGCCGGCGCAGCCGCGCTCCACCTGGCCGACCACCCCACGGCCACGCCCGCGCAGGTCGCGACCGCGCTGACGTCCGCCGCCACGACCGGCGTCGTCTCGAACCCGGGCAGCGGCTCGCCCAACCGCCTGCTGTACGTCGGCGACGGCGACACGCCCCCGCCGACCGGGGACCGCTTCGAGAACACCGGCGACTACACCATCCGGGACAACGCCACCGTCGAGTCCCCGGTCACCGTCTCCGGCGTCTCGGGCAACGCCCCCTCGGCGCTCGCCGTAGAGGTGAACATCGTCCACACCTACATCGGTGACCTCCAGGTCCAGCTGGTCGCCCCGGACGGCACGGCGTACACCCTCAAGGGGTACGGCACCGGCGGCAGCGCGGACAACATCAACACCACGTACACCGTGAACGCCTCCGCGGAGTCCGCGAACGGCACGTGGAAGCTCCGCGTCAGCGACAACGCGTCGTTCGACACCGGGCGGATCGACGCCTGGGCCCTTCAGTTCTGACGCGTTCCGACGGAGTTCTGACGGTGCTCTGACGGCAGCTCGGTGCACGAACTCGTCCTCGCGGCGGGGCTTCGGGTCGGCGACCCGGCCCGCCGCGAGGACGAGGTGCGAACGCCGGAGAGCGGCGCGGAGGCCGGGGCGGCGGTCGCTTACCATGCGCTGAGTGATCGGCCGGCCACCGCGTGGGGCCCGGCCGCAGTTCCGCGGCGCCTTCGCGTCACCGTCCGAAACAGGAGCACGGTTCACGTGTCCATACCGCCGCCGCCCGGGCCCCAAGGGCCCCATTCCCAGGGGCCGTACCCGCCGGGACAGCAGCCGCCGCCGGGGCCGTACCCGGCGCCTCCGCATCCGTACCCGGGTGCCTGGGGGCATCCGGGGCATCTTGGGAACCCCTACGGGCCCTACGGGGCGTACCCCGCGCGGCCGTCGGTCAACGGGCTCGCGATCGCCGCCTTCGTTCTCGGTGTCCTGTGCTTCGTGCCGGCGGTCGGGCTCGTGCTGGGTCTGGTCGCGCTGGCGCAGATCAGGAAGCGGGGTGAGCGCGGCAAGGGGTTCGCCGTGGCCGGTTCCGTGCTGTCCTCCGTGGGGCTGGTCCTGTGGGCCGTCTCGCTCGCCACGGGTGGCGCCGCCGACTTCTGGGACGGCTTCCGGGACGCCGCACGCGGCGAGGGCACCGCCTACGGCCTGGCGAAGGGCCAGTGCTTCACCACCCCCAGCGGCTCCCTCCAGGGCGTGACGTACGACGTCGACGAGGTGTCCTGCGACAAGGAGCACGACGGCGAGGTGTTCGCCACCTTCGAGCTGCCGGGCGGCTCGTTCCCCGGCGACGCGGAGATCACACGGGCCGCGGACGACCGGTGCTACGCCCTCCAGGACGCCTACGCGATGGACCGGTGGGCGCTGCCGGCCGACGTCGACGTGTACTACCTGACCCCGACCTCCGAGAGCTGGCGGACCGGCGACCGGGAGATCACCTGCCTGTTCGGGAACTCGGACGAGCAGGCCACGCTGACCGGATCGCTCCGCAACGACGGCGCCGGACTCGACCCGGACCAGCACACGTACCTGCTGGCGGAGGGGTACCTCAACCGGGCGATGGACGAGGTGCCCGACGCGGAGGCCGTCGAGGACGACTTCGCGGGCTACCGGGTCTGGGCGGGGCAGGTGTCGGAGGCGCTCAGGGGCGAGGTCGCGATGCTCGACCGGCACGACTGGCCCGCCGGCGCCGACCGTCCCGTCGCCGAACTGGTCGAGGACCTAGAGGCGGCGCAGAAGGAGTGGGCGCTGGCCGCGAAGGCCCCCGACGCCGACGCCTACTACGAGCACTACGGCAAGGGCTACGACCTCGTCGTCGCCGACACCACGGTCACCGCCCGCAAGGCTCTGGGACTGGCCACCACGTCTCCGGAGTACGGGAGCGGTGGCGACGGCGGCGGGGGCGACTCCGGTCTGGAGGTGTGACCGCTCCTATAACGGGGAGAAAGTGCCTGCGTAAAGCCCTCGGGCGGCACAAGTCATCACATCGAGTGATTCTCTGGCCTTTGCTTGCCTGGCACAACCTACGGTTGCCACGCTGTTGCTGTCTGTACAACCTGATGGGAGCGGCCAGTGACATTCGGTGAGCAGCCGGCGTATCTGCGCGTCGCGGGTGATCTCCGCAAAAAGATCGCCGACGGCCTGCTGCCGCCCCATACCCGCCTGCCGTCGCAGGCGCGGATCCGCGAGGAGTACGGCGTCTCGGACACCGTCGCCCTGGAGGCGCGCAAGGTGCTGATGGCCGAGGGGCTGGTCGAGGGCCGCTCCGGTTCCGGGACGTACGTGCGCGAGCGGCCCGTGCCCCGCCGCGTCGCCCGCTCCGGATACCGGCCGACCGGCGGCGCCACCCCCTTCCGGCAGGAGCAGGCCGACGGCGACGCGCACGGCACGTGGGAGTCGCGCAGCGAACAGGCCGAGGCGAGCGTCGCCGTGGCCGAGCGGCTCGCCATCAAGCCCGGCGACCGCGTGATGTGCACGCGGTACGTCTTCCGGGAGGCGGGCGAGGCCATGATGCTCTCCACTTCCTGGGAGCCGCTCGACCTCACCGGCCGCACGCCCGTGATGCTGCCCGAGGAGGGGCCGCTCGGCGGCATGGGCGTCGTCGAGCGGATGGCCGCGATCGACGTGGTCGTCGACAACGTCACCGAGGAGGTCGGCGCCCGCCCCGGCCTCGCCGAGGAGTTGCTCGCCCTCGGCGGTGTCCCCGGACATGTGGTCCTGGTCGTCCAGCGCACGTTCTACGCCTCGGGCCGCGCGGTGGAAACGGCCGAGGTGGTCGTCCCCGCCGACCGGTACCGGGTCGCCTACCACCTGCCGGTGAGGTAGCGCCCGCTTCCACCGGCAGGCGCCGCCCGCCCGCCCGTCCGGCGCTCGCGGTCCCGGCCGTCAGCCGACGACGGCAGCCCGTAACCCGATGGCGTCCCCCGTCCGCCCCCCCCGGCGGCGCCCCCGTTCGGCAACCAGCAGCGCCGCCGGGCGAGTTGGGGCGCCCCATGGGGGTGTGAGATGGCGCACGCCTCCCGTGCGCCTCCCGCGCCCCTTTCCCGTGCCCTTCGGCCCTTCCGGCCGCCCGGTCCCGCCCTCCGGGCGGCGTATGAATCCGGTCAATCCGGTCGTTCCCGCAGGTGGTCTCCCTTGGCCCCGGCATGCCTCCGACCGGACGCATCGGGGCGCGGAGACGGCGCGTTCCGCATCGTGCGCCCCCTGCGTTCTGGCTGGTTGCGTACCTCTTTGTGCAAAGCCGTATTCGCTCCGTGAAGGTTGGGCGTAGGCTCGGGCATATGCGGATCGGGGTTTCCTTGGCGGGTGGGGCGCGGCGGGAGCCGCGGGCGGGAAGTGGAGGGGCGCGATGAACGACAGCACGGTCACTCTTCCCTGGCTGGTCTTCCGGCAGGACGACAACGGCAATCGCTACCGCGTGGGCAGGTACGCGACCCGGGCCGAGGCCCAGAAGATCGCGGACACCCTCGACGGCCGCGGCCACAAGCAGCTCTACTGGGTCGAGCGGCTCGGGGCGAACGGGAAGGGCGGGGTGGACTGACCGGGCCGACGAGCCCGGCCGGCAGCCCGTAGGCTCCGGCGCATGACGGAACGGATCGTGGTGGGCGCCGCCCTGGTCGACGGCGGACGCCTGCTCGCCGCGCGCCGCAGCGCGCCGGCCGAACTGGCCGGGCGCTGGGAGTTGCCCGGCGGCAAGGTCGAGGCGGGCGAGACGCCCGAGGCCGCCCTCGTGCGGGAACTGCGCGAGGAACTGGGTGTGGCGGCCGAGGCCGGGGAGCGCGTCCCGGGTCAGTGGCCCCTGAGATCGCCCTTCGTCCTGCACGTGTGGACCGCGCGGCTCCTCCCCGGTTCCCCCGGCCCCGAACCCCTTGAGGACCACGACGCCCTGCGCTGGCTGACGCCCGCCCGCATCTGGGACGTGCCCTGGCTCGACCAGGACGTGCCGGCCGTCGAGCGGGCGCTCGCCCACCTGGGGCTGAGCGCGACGGACACGCGGCGTGCGTGAACGGGCCGCCATGAGCGCCCCGCACGCCGTTCGTGACACAGTGCGCCCTCCCGAGCGGTACCGAGCCCGAATCCCGGGTATGTGCCCATTAACCCCATGAAACCGGACATGGGTGGGGATCGCCGGCCAGGAAGTGAGCGGCGTGATCGACAGCGAGGGCGGCCGCGCGGAGTGGGTCTTTCCCGCGGTGCCGGACGCCGTGCGGACCGCCCGGCGGCAGGTCCGCGGCGCCCTGCGCGAGTGGGACCTCGACTGTGTCGGCGACACCGCCATCCTGCTGGTCAGCGAACTGGTGACCAACGCCCTGCGGCACGCCACCGGCCCCATAGGCGTCCGCCTGCTCCGCCGCCCCGCCGCACCGCCCGGGATCCTGCTGGTGGAGGTCTCCGACCCGCTGCCCGACCCGCCGCGCGAGCGCGTCGCCCGTCCCGAGGACGAGGACGGGCGCGGTCTCCAGCTGGTGGCATCCTCCGTGCACCGCTGGGGCACCCGGGCCGGGGACACGGGCAAGACGGTGTGGTTCGAACTCACGCTCCCGGGATGACGGAACGGCTACAACTGGTTCAGGCCAGTGGCAGTTGTGGAACAGCGTGATTCGATGCCGTGTCCGCTGGTTAGAAGACTGGAAGTGTTGGCGCGGTCCGGACCGAAAACCATCGGGACCGTGCTGTGATCGTGAACACCGTGTTGTGCGGCGCCGTAGTGCTGGATACTGCGGGCAGCCGCCTTTGGTGACCGGTGCCGGACGCGGTGAGCTGGAGGGGACGGTTCGCGTGAGCGAGATACCAGCGAGGCCCACGAAGTCGGAGGGCCCGTCGGAAGACGCGCCACTCGGTGACGCGGTGTGGCAGAGCAGCCCGCCCGGCTCCATCTACGACTACATCAAGGTCGCGTCCTTCTCCATCGGCCCCGACGGGCTCGTCGACCAGTGGAGCCTGCGCGCGGAGCAACTGCTCGGCATCCCCGCCGAACACGCCGTCGGTACCGACCCCATCGACGCCTTCATCGACCCCGACCTGCGCGAGCGCGGCCAGCGCAAGATGGCCGAGATCCTCGACGGCCGGGAGTGGACCGGCGTGGTCCCCTTCCGCGCGCCGGACACCGACATCGGCTCCGGGACCCGGACGGGGACCGGTCGCGGAACACGCGGCCTCGCCGAGGTGTACGTCATGCCGACGCGGACGGAGGACGGCGAGAAGGCCGCCGTCTGCATCGTCGTCGACGTGCGCGTCCTGCGCAGCATCGAGACCGACCTCGCCGCCTCGCAGGCCATATTCGGCCAGTCTCCGTTCGGCTTCCTGCTGATCGACCCCGACCTCCGGGTGCGCCGCGCCAACCAGCGGTTCGCCTCCACCTTCGGCGGCACGCCCGACGACCACCGCGGCAAGGGCGTCCACGACTATCTGTCGCGCGCCGAGGCCGACCGGGTCTCCGCGACCCTGCGCCGGGTGCTGGAGAGCGGCGACTCCATCACGGACATGCACGTCACGGGATTCGTGCCGGGTTCGGAGGAACGCCGCCACTGGTCGGTCAACCTCTACCGCGTCCACAGCGGTTCGGGCCGCCCCATCGGCGTCGCCTGGCTGGGAACCGACATCACCGCCCGCCGCGCCGCCGCCCGCGAGGCCGCCGCCGCCCGCCGCAACCTCGCCCTGCTCAACGAGGCCGGCGCCCGCATCGGCAACTCCCTCGACCTGGAGACCACCGCCCGCGAACTCCTCGACGTCGTCGTCCCCGGCTTCTGCGACCTCGCCACCGTCGACCTCTACCAGGGCCTCCTGGTAGGCGACGAGACCCCGGCCGGCCTCGCCGACGGCTCCGCGGAGCTGCGCCGCGTGGCCTACTCCAGCGCCGTCTCCGACGCGCCCCTGCACGGCGCCGGCGAGCGCGTCCAGCTCGGCGCCGTCCACCACTACCCCTTCAACTCGCCCTGCGCGGACGCCCTGCGCACGGGCCGCCCGCGCACCGTCCCCGCCGAGGACGGCAGCCTCGTACAGTCCACGCTCGCGGTGCCGATGGTCGCCCACGACACGGTCGTCGGACTCGCCCAGTTCGCCCGCACCAAGGGCAGCGAACCCTTCGGCGACCGGGACCGCGACCTCGCCGTGGAGCTGGCCGCGCGCGCCGCCGTCTGCATCGACAACGCCCGCCTCTACCGGCGCGAGCACGAACGCGCGCTGATACTGCAACGCTCACTCCTCCCGCCCGGCGACCCGGAGGCCTCCGGGCTCGACATCGCCTGCCGCTACCTGCCTGGCGAGGCGGCCACCGGCCGGGCCAGCGAGGTCGGCGGCGACTGGTTCGACGTCATCGAACTCCCCGGCCACCGCACCGCGCTGGTCGTCGGCGACGTCATGGGCCGCGGTCTGCGCGCCGCGGTCGCGATGGGCGAACTCCGCACCGCCGTACGCACCCTGGCCCAGCTCGACCTCGAACCGGCCGAGGTGCTCTCCCAACTGGACGAGATCGCGCGCGGCCTCGGCGCACCCGGAGGCGTCCAGCAGGCCACCCGGGCCGCCCGCCGCCCCCGCGAGGCCGACCTCTCCGAGGTCTACCTGGCGACCTGCGTGTACGCCGTCTACGACTCCGTGACCCGGCGCTGCACCTTCGCCAACGCCGGCCACCTGCCGCCCGTCCTGGTCGAGCCCGGCGAGCCCGCGCTGATGCTGGACGTGCCGCCCGGCCTGCCGCTCGGCGTCGGCGGGGAGCCCTTCGAGGAGGTGGAGGTCGAACTGCCCGAGGGCGCCCTCCTCGCCCTCTACACCGACGGCCTGGTCGAGAGCCGCGACCACCCCCTCGACGAGGGACTCCAGGCCTTCGTGGGGGCCCTCACCGACCCCACCCAGCCGTTGGAGGACGTGTGCGACCAGGTCCTCAACACCCTCGACAGCCACCACGGCGAGGACGACATCGCCCTGCTGATGGCCCGCGTCCAGGGCCTGCCCACGGAGTCCGTCGGCGACTGGACCCTGCCGCGCGAGCCGCGCAGCGTCGGCCGGGCCCGCGAGCTGGCCCGCGCCAAGCTGCTCGAATGGGACATGGAACCGCTGGTCGACACGACGGAGCTGCTGGTCAGCGAACTCGTCACCAACGCGCTCCGGTACGGCGAGGGCGAGATCAGGCTCCGCCTGCTGCTCGACCGCACCCTGGTCTGCGAGGTCTGGGACTCCGGCCTGGTCCAGCCCCGCAGGCGCCGCGCCCGCGACACCGACGAGGGCGGCCGGGGCCTGCAACTGGTCGGGCTGCTCAGCGCGGCCTGGGGCTCCCGCCGTACGCCACGCGGCAAGACGGTGTGGTTCGAACTGCCCCTGCCGGGCGGCGACACCCAGCTCACGGACCCGGCGGAGGCCCTGCTCAGCCTGTTCTGACCCACCACGCCCCCTGGCCGCAACCGGAACACCGGTTCGACTCGTCCCCGCAGGCAACACGCGGGGCGCGTCGGCGCTCCGCAGGGAGGGGACCCGGTGGGACACACGGAAGCGAAGGCCGACGGCGAGAGCGAGAGCACGAGCGAGGGTCAGAGCCAGAGTGAGAGCAAGGGCAGGAGACGGAGACGGCTCCGCCGCATCACCCTCGCCGTCCTCCTCGTCCTGCTCCTCCCCCTCCTCACCGCCGAGACCGCCCTCCGCGTCAACTACATGGGCGACCCCGCCGACGGCACGTACACCAGGAACCGCGACGCGATCTGGCTCGGTCACGCCTGGGTCGACGGCCGCAAGGACGACGCCGACCTCGCCGCCTTCGCCCGCCGCGTCAAGGCCACCGGCATCCGCGACCTGTACGTCCACACCGGCCCGATGGAGCACGACGGCACCCTGCCGAAGTCGCTGTACCCCCAGGCCCGCTGGCTGATCGACGGCGTGCACCGCGAACTCCCCGGCGTGCGCGTCCAGGCGTTCCTCGGCGACGTCCTCGCCACCGAGGGCCCCGACGGCATGCGACTGGAGAAGGCCGCCACCCGCGCCGCCGTCGTCGACTCGGCCCGCCAGGTCCTCGACGCGGGCTACGAGGGCGTCCATCTCGACCTGGAGCCGCTGCACTCCGAAGACCGGGACTACCTCTCCCTCCTGGACGACGTCCGCGCCGTCACCCGGGACCGGGACGCGCAGCTCTCCGTCGCCGCCCACCAGATCGACCCGCTCCCCGCCCTGCACTCCGTCTTCGGCCTCTTCACCAAGCACCCCAAGTGGTGGTCGCAGGAGTTCTTCGGCCAGGTCGCCCGGCGCGTCGACCAGATCGCCGTGATGTCGTACGACACCGCGCAGCCCCTGGAGGGCACCTACGGCGGCTACGTGGCCCAGCAGACCTCCCTCGCCCTGGAGGTCACGCCGCCCACCACCCACCTGCTGATGGGCCTGCCCTTCTACCACGAGAGCAACTTCGACCACTGGGGTCACGCCGAGACCGTCGCCGCCGCCGTCCGCGGTGTCCGCCTCGGGCTGTCGCGGACGGACGCCGACCGGGAGCTGTTCGGAGTCGCCCCGTACATCGACTTCGCGGCGACCGAGAAGAACTGGGACGAGTACCGCGAGGGCTGGGTCCGTCAGGAGCCGTGATCTAGGAGCGGCGCCGGATCTTCGAACCCAGCCAGACCAGCGGGTCGTACTTGCGGTCCACGGCCCGTTCCTTGAGGGGGATCAGCGCGTTATCCGTGATCTTGATGCCCTCGGGGCAGACCTCCGTGCAGCACTTGGTGATGTTGCAGTAGCCGAGGCCGTGCTCGTCCTGGGCCGTGCGCCCGCGGTCCAGGCCGGTGTCGTCGGCCGCGTCCAGCGGGTGCATGTCCAGTTCGGCGACGCGCATGAGGAAGCGCGGACCCGCGAAGGCCGGCTTGTTCTCCTCGTGGTCACGCACGACATGGCAGGTGTCCTGGCACAGGAAGCACTCGATGCACTTGCGGAACTCCTGCGAGCGGTCCACGTCCTCCTGCGCCATCCGGTACTCGCCCGGCCCGAGGTCGGCGGGCGGGACGAAGGACGGGATCTCGCGGGCCTTGGTGTAGTTGAAGCCGACGTCCGTCACCAGGTCGCGGACGACGGGGAAGGCCCGCAGGGGCGTGACGGTGATGGTCTCCTCGCGGGTGAAGACGGACATCCGGGTCATGCACAGCAGCCGTGGCCGCCCGTTGACCTCCGCGGAGCACGAACCGCACTTGCCCGCCTTGCAGTTCCAGCGCACGGCGAGGTCGGGGGCCTGGGTGGCCTGGAGGCGGTGGATGATGTCGAGGACCACCTCGCCGTCGTTCACCTCGACCTCGAAGTCCTCCAGTCCGCCGCCCCCGACGTCACCGCGCCACACCTTGAAGCGGGCCTGGTAGCCGCTCATTCGGACCGTCCCTCCAGTTCCTCGTCGGCGAGGTACTTCACCAGCTCCTCCTTCTCGAAGAGGGCGAGCAGGTCGGGCCGGATCGGCTCGGTGGTCTGCCGTTCCAGGGTGATCTGGCCGCGCTCCGGGTCCGTCGCGCCCAGGCCGCCGCCCGCCGGGTCGGCGAGCGAGCACAGCAGGTTGGCCGGGCGCCACCGGCGGTCCATCGACGGATGGTCCTCGCGGGTGTGCCCGCCGCGGGACTCGGTGCGTTCCAGCGCGGCCCGGGCCACGCACTCGCTGACCAGCAGCATGTTCCTGAGGTCCAGGGCGAGGTGCCAGCCGGGGTTGAACTGGCGGTGCCCCTCGACGCCGGCCCGGCGGGCCCGTACCCGCAGCTCGGCCAGTTTCTCCAGGGCCTGCTTCATCTCCGGCTCCCGCCGGATGATGCCCACCAGGTCGTTCATCGTCTGCTGGAGTTCCTGGTGGAGGGTGTACGGGTTCTCCGGCGGGCCGTCGTCGGGAGTCCGGGTCTCGGCCGAGAACGGCCTGAGCGCCTCCGCGGCGGCCGCGTCGACCTGGGGGTCGTCCACCCGCGGACGCGTGCCGGACGCGCTGCCCGCCGCGTACTCGGCGGCGTGCCGGCCCGCCCGGCGCCCGAAGACCAGCAGGTCGGAGAGGGAGTTGCCGCCAAGCCGGTTGGAGCCGTGCATGCCGCCGGCCACCTCCCCGGCCGCGTACAGCCCCGGCACCCCGCGCGCGGCGGCCGTGTCGGAGTCGACGGCGACGCCGCCCATCACGTAGTGGCAGGTGGGCCCGACCTCCATCGCCTCGGCCGTGATGTCGACGTCGGCCAGCTCCTTGAACTGGTGGTACATGGAGGGCAGCCGGCGCCTGATCACCTCGGCGGGCATCCGGGTCGACACGTCCAGGAAGACCCCGCCGTGCGGGGAGCCCCGGCCCTCCTTGACCTCGGCGTTGATCGCGCGGGCGACCTCGTCGCGGGGGAGCAGCTCGGGCGGACGCCGGTTGTGGTCGGGGTCGTCGTACCAGCGGTCGCCCTCCTCCTCGGACTCGGCGTACTTCTCCTTGAAGACGTCCGGGATGTAGTCGAACATGAACCGCTCGCCGTCCGAGTTCCTGAGCACCCCGCCGTCGCCCCGCACCGACTCGGTGACGAGGATGCCCTTCACCGAGGGTGGCCAGACCATGCCCGTCGGGTGGAACTGCACGAACTCCATGTTCAGCAGGGGCGCTCCGGCGAGCAGCGCCAGGGAGTGGCCGTCCCCGGTGTACTCCCACGAGTTCGACGTCACCTTGAAGGACTTGCCGATCCCGCCGGTGGCGATCACCACCGAGGGCGCCTCCAGCACGAAGAAGCGGCCGGTCTCCCGCTCGTAGCCGAAGACGCCGGACACCTGGCGGCCGTCCTTGAGCACGCGGGTGACCGTGCATTCCTGGAAGACCCGGAGCCGGGACTCGTGGTCGCCGGTCTCCCGGAAGTCCTCCTGCTGGAGGGAGACGATCTTCTGCTGGAGGGTGCGGATCAGCTCCAGGCCGGTGCGGTCGCCGACGTGGGCGAGGCGCGGGTACTCGTGGCCGCCGAAGTTCCGCTGGGAGATCCGGCCGTCCTCGGTCCGGTCGAACAGCGCGCCCCAGGTCTCCAGCTCCCACACCCGCTGCGGCGCCTCCTGGGCGTGCAGCTCGGCCATCCGCCACTGGTTGAGGAACTTGCCGCCGCGCATGGTGTCGCGGAAGTGGACCTGCCAGCTGTCCCCGGAGTTGACGTTGCCCATGGCGGCCGCGATGCCGCCCTCGGCCATCACGGTGTGCGCCTTGCCGAACAGCGACTTGCAGATCACGGCCGTACGGGCGCCCCGCTCGCGGGCCTCGACGGCGGCGCGCAGCCCGGCGCCGCCCGCGCCCACCACGACGACGTCCCATTGCTGCCGGTCGACCACGGACATCAGAAGGCCTCACTCATCTGAACTCATCTGAACTCGTCGGCTGTCGTCGGAACTCATCAGAAGAAGCGCGGATCGTCGAAGGCACCGGACGCGACGAGATACACGTAGAGGTCGGCGACCCCCACGCTCACCAGCGACGCCCACGCGAGCTGCATGTGCCGGGCGTTGAGCTTCCCGACCCACTGCCACATCCGGTAGCGCACGGGATGCCGGGAGAAGTGCTTGAGCTTGCCGCCGACGATGTGCCGGCAGGAGTGGCAGGAGAGGGTGTACGCCCAGATCAGCACGATGTTGGCGAGGAAGACCAGGGTGCCCAGGCCCATGTGGCCCCACGCGTAGTCCTCGTCGCGGAAGGCGAGCACGGTGTCGTAGGTGAGGATCAGGGCGACCAGCAGCGCCGCGTAGAAGAAGTACCGGTGGACGTTCTGGAGGATGAGCGGGAAGCGGGTCTCGCCGGTGTACTGCTTGTGCGGCTCGGCCACGGCGCAGGCGGGCGGCGAGGCCCAGAAGCCCCGGTAGTAGGCCTTGCGGTAGTAGTAGCAGGTCAGGCGGAAGCCGAGCGGGAAGACCAGGATGATGATCGCGGGGGAGATGCCCCACCACCCGCCGAACAGCTCCCAGTTGGGCCCGCCGCGCATCGGCTCGCAGTTCTCCGCCAGGCACGGGGAGTAGAAGGGCGAGACGTAGGGGGCCGCGTAGTAGTCCGCGTTGGCGAAGGCCCGCCAGGTCGAGTAGACGACGAAGGCCAGCAGGCCCGCGGCGGTGGCGGCCGGGGCCAGCCACCAGCGGTCGGTGCGCAGGTGCGGGGCGCGGATGTCGGCGCGCGTCGGCGTGTGGACGCCGCCGCTCCGGGGACGGGGGTCGGTGTCTGGAGGTTCGGTACCAGTGGCCACTGGGCGACTCCGGTCGTCGGGGCGGGTTCAGGGGGCGTGGCGGTCGCGGGCGCCCAGTCCCTCGTCGTCCGTGTCCGTCCACAGCGAGAGGTCGTACGGGTCGTCGGAGATGGTGACGAGGTCGGGCCGCTTCGGCGCGCCCGGCGATGCGGCGGCCTCCCGCAGCAGCGCGACGCTCTCGCGCAGGTGCTCGGCGTCGGTGCGGACCCGGCGCATCTCCAGGCCCCCGCTGCCGACCTGCTGTTCCAGGCGGCCCACCGAGCGGGACAGGTCGTCGAGGGTGTGCTGGATCCTTGTCAGTTCCTCGTGCACGGACATGACGTGACCTCACTTCCTTCGGCCCGGGCCAGAGGCCGGCCGTGGACGGCGACGTTCATGCGCCTGCGAGTGTTGCGCGTCACACCCGCCGGTGGGAAGGGATGTGCACCGATTGACCGAGGCGCGTGGACGCACTCCTGGGTCCGTTGCTCCACCCGGGTGACCTTACCCGCCGTCGCCGCCGTGTCGCCCTCTGTTGCCGAATCCTTTCCCCTTCAGTGGCCACAGACCGGCTGAATACAAATGATCAACTCCAAATACCGCTGGAGCGATCACCACGCCCGCGGCCTTCCGGAGGTAGCAGAGATGTCCCACGTCGGCGTCGGACCGCGCGCAGTGATGCGCTCGGTCGCCTTCCTCACCGCGGGCGCGCTCGCGGTCCCCGCGCTGGCCGCCTGCACCTCCGGGGAACCGAAGGGCAAGCCGCTCGCCGGGCAGGACACCGCTGCGGCGGCCCGCGCCCGGATCGCCGACGGCGCCACCCTGCGCTGGGCCGCGGACTCCGTGCCGGAGACCCTGAACGCCTTCCAGGCCGACGCCGACGCGACCACGACCCGCGTCGCGCAGGCCGTGCTGCCCTCGATGTACCGGATGGACGAGACCGGCCGCCCGGTCCGCAACCCCGACTATCTGGAGTCGGCCGAGGTCGTCGACACCGAGCCCAAACAGGTCGTCGTGTACAAGCTGAACCAGCAGGCGGTCTGGAGCGACGGCCGGGAGATCGGCGCCGCCGACTTCGCCGCCCAGTGGCGCGCCCTGTCCGGCAGGGACAGCGCGTACTGGACCGCCCGCAACGCCGGCTACGACCGCATCGAGAAGATCGAGCGCGGCGGCGACGACCTGGAGGTCAAGGTCACCTTCAGCCGCCCCTACGCCGACTGGAAGTCCCTGTTCACGCCGCTGTACCCGAAGGACGTCATGGGCACCCCCGACGCCTTCAACGACGGCGCGCGCCGCGAGCTGAAGACCACCGCCGGACCCTTCGCGGTCAAGAAGGTCGACACCAAGGAGGACGAGGTCGTCCTCACCGGCAACCCGCGCTGGTGGGGCGAGCCGGCCAAGCTGGAGCAGATCGTCCTGCGCGCCGTCCCCCGCGACAAGCGGGTCTCCCAGCTCGCGGCGGGCAAGCTCGACCTCGCGGAGATCGACCCGGAAACGGCCGAGGAGGTCGCCGTGGCCGCCGGCCCCCGCGACGCCGGCACCGGGACCCCGCTGATGGGCCCGCAGGGCAGCCCCTCCGCGAGCCGGCAGGGCAGGTCCGCCGCGCAGGCGCTGCGCTCCTGGGCGATCGCCAAGGGCTCCGACGAGGACGACGCCGAGGAGGAGACCCTCGCCCGCGAGGAGCGGGAGGAGGCGCTGGCCAAGCGGGAACGCAGGCAGCGGGCGCTGAGCGGCTTCGAGGTGCGCAAGTCCCTGGAGCCCGCCTACACCCAGCTCGCCCTCAACGGTGCCGACGGTCCCCTCGCCGACGAGCGGGTCCGCCGCGCCGTGGCCCGCGCCCTGGACCGGGGGAAGCTGGCCAAGGCGGTCCTGAAGCCGCTGGGACTGCCGGCCGAGCCGGTCGGCAGCCACGTCGCGCTGGCCGGGCAGCCCGCCTACGCCGACGGCAGCGGCGCGCTCGGCGAGCAGAACGCCAAGGAGGCCAGGGCCCTGCTCGCGGACGCGGGATGGGTGCCCGGCGGCCCGGTGAAGAAGCGCAAGGAGGGCGAGAAGGCGGCCGGCGCCGAGGGCGACAAGGACGGCGAGGGCAAGAAGACCGAGGACGCCGACGACGACGGGACGTACATCGTCGGCGAGGACGAGAAGAACGAGGGCGGCGCCAAGAACGAGGACGCCGGCACCGACCAGGAGAGCGGCGAGAAGCACAGCAGCGGCAAGAACACCGCGCAGGGCGGGGCCCCCGGCGCCTACGCCCCCAAGGGCACCGCCGCCCCGGCCGCCGCCGAGGCCCCCGTCGCCAAGGACGGCAAGGCGCTCACCCTGCGCTTCGTGCTCCCCTCCGGCCCCGGCTCCGACGCGCTGCGCACCGTCGCCGACCGCGTCTCGGACATGCTGGAGAAGATCGGCGTCGGCACCGACATCACCAAGGTGCCGGACGAGAGCTACTTCAAGGACCACATCGCCTCCGGCGAGTACGACCTGGCGCTCTACTCCTGGCCCGCCTCCGCCTACCCCGCCACCGACGCCCGCCCCATCTACGCCAAGCCCGTCCCGGCCGCCGACGGCTCCCTGAACGTCGCGCAGAACTACACCCGGGTCGGCACCGACCAGGTCGACCAGCTCTTCGACCGGGCCATGGGCACGCTGGACGAGGGGGAGGCGCGGGACCTGCTGCGCAAGGCCGACTCGCGGATCTGGGCGGCGGCCGGCTCCATCCCGCTCTACCAGCGCCCCCAGCTGGTCGCGGCCCGCAAGAACCTCGCCAACGCGGGCGCCTTCGGCTTCGAGACGCCGGTCTACCAGGACATGGGCTTCCTGAAGAAGGGCGCGAGCGGCTCCCGGCCCTCGGCCACGCCCTCGTCCTGAGGCGGCCCCCACCCCCTCCGGCAAGCCCCAGCCCCCGGAGCCCCGTACCATTGGGTGAGGCCGTGGCATGTACCGCCCGGCAGGCCCGCGTGACACGGACGTACGCGAGGGCCGTCCTCACACCCTCCGGGAGTACGCCTCATATGGCCACGCGCCACGACATCCGCAACGTCGCCATCGTCGCCCACGTCGACCACGGCAAGACCACCATCGTCGACGGCATGCTGAAGCAGGCCGGTGCCTTCGCCGCCCACCAGCTCGAGGGCGTCGACGACCGCATGATGGACTCGAACGACCTGGAGCGTGAGAAGGGCATCACGATCCTCGCCAAGAACACCGCGGTGAAGTACCACCCGAAGGACGGCGGGGACCCGATCACGATCAACATCATCGACACCCCCGGCCACGCCGACTTCGGCGGCGAGGTCGAGCGCGGTCTGTCGATGGTCGACGGCGTCGTCCTCCTCGTGGACGCCTCCGAGGGCCCGCTCCCGCAGACCCGCTTCGTGCTGCGCAAGGCGCTCAGCCAGCGGCTGCCGATCATCCTCTGCATCAACAAGACGGACCGCCCGGACGCCCGGATCGACGAGGTCGTCAACGAGACCTACGACCTCTTCCTGGACCTGGACGCGGACGAGGAGCAGATCGAGTTCCCGATCGTCTACGCGTGCGGCCGGGACGGCGTCGCCTCCCTGACCAAGCCCGAGGACGGCACGGTCCCGTCGGACTCCACCAGCCTGGAGCCCTTCTTCTCGACGATCCTGGACTACATCCCGGCCCCGGTCTACGACGAGGCCGCCCCGCTCCAGGCGCACGTCACCAACCTGGACGCGGACAACTTCCTCGGCCGCATCGCCCTGCTGCGCGTGCACCAGGGCGAGCTGAAGAAGGGGCAGACCGTCGCCTGGATGAAGCGCGACGGCTCCGTGTCCAACGTGCGGATCTCCGAGCTGATGATGACGGAGGCCCTCACCCGCAAGCCCGCCGAGAAGGCCGGCCCGGGCGACATCTGCGCGGTCGCCGGTATCCCCGACATCATGATCGGCGAGACCCTGGCCGACCAGGAGAACCCGGTCCCGCTGCCGCTGATCACGGTGGACGAGCCCGCGATCTCCATGGTCATCGGCACCAACACCTCCCCGCTGGTCGGCCGCGGCGCCACCGGCAAGGGCGCGGACAACAAGGCGGCCGTCAAGGACCGCAAGGTCACCGCCCGCCAGGTCAAGGACCGCCTGGACCGCGAGCTGATCGGCAACGTCTCGCTCCGCGTCCTGGACACCGAGCGCCCGGACGCCTGGGAGGTGCAGGGCCGCGGTGAGCTGGCGCTGGCCATCCTGGTCGAGCAGATGCGCCGCGAGGGCTTCGAGCTGACCATCGGCAAGCCGCAGGTCGTCACCAAGGAGGTCGACGGCAAGACGCACGAGCCCGTCGAGCGCATGACGATCGACGTGCCCGAGGAGCACATGGGCGCGGTCACGCAGCTCATGGGCGTGCGCAAGGGCCGTATGGACAACATGTCCAACCACGGTTCGGGCTGGGTCCGCATGGAGTTCGTGGTGCCCTCCCGCGGTCTGATCGGATTCCGGACGGAGTTCCTCACCCAGACCCGCGGCACGGGTATCGCCCACTCCATCCACGAGGGCCACGAGCCCTGGTTCGGCGCCCTGACGACCCGCAACAACGGCTCCCTGGTCGCCGACCGCTCCGGTGCCGTCACCGCGTTCGCGATGACCAACCTCCAGGAGCGCGGTGTGCTCTTCACCGACCCCGGCACCGAGGTGTACGAGGGCATGATCGTCGGCGAGAACTCCCGCGCCGACGACATGGACGTCAACATCACCAAGGAGAAGAAGCTCACCAACATGCGGTCGTCCTCGGCCGACTCGTTCGAGGCGATCGTCCCGCCGCGCAAGCTCTCCCTGGAGCAGTCCCTGGAGTTCTGCCGCGACGACGAGTGCGTCGAGGTGACCCCGGAGGCCGTCCGCATCCGCAAGGTGAACCTGGACGCCCGCGAGCGCGCCCGCGCCGCGAGCCGCGCCAAGCACGGCTGACCCTCCCGCAGCGAACGGCACCGGACACCACGGCTGACGTGGTGTCCGGTGCCGTTTCGCATGGCTGACGGGAACAGGTAGGGAAAACCCTCGATTTTGCCGCGGACCGGCGCCGGGCGGGCCCGCCGGCACTAACCTGCGCGGGAGCACCCGGGGCATCGCGCTCGAGGACGAGGTCCGAGTCCGACGCGAGACAGAGCTGGCTGTCAGCTTGCACCTCCCGAGGGTCACGCGCAATCAATTTCCGTCGCGCGGACGTCCGTTATACGGACAGTGACTCCCGCTAGATGTGTAACAAGTCCGTTTCGCAGCGATCTCGCACCAAACCCTTTGTCCGGATTTTGAAAGATCTGGCCCCTATCTGTGATCGAACCGAGACCTCGAACCTGTGGTTCGTTAGCCGGAGGATGGCAGATAGTTAGGCGCGTAGAGCTCGGATAAACGGGTCGTGCGCTGACGGGGCGCGGACTCGCGAGCGCGAGGCGCCACTCGGTCTCCGGCCACCCATGAATGGCCGGGATGTGTCGTGTGGTCCTCTTTGCGGTGAACCAGCGGATTCATGAGGAGGAACCCATGCGAGGTGCCACAAGCGCCATATGGGTCGCATCGTTCCCGATGGCAGGTGTAGGCCCCGCGGGTGCGTTCAGTGCCGCAACGGTTGACGCGGCGGCGGCGCGACGTCGCGAACTTCCTTGACGACGCGTTCCGTCGGTCGGTGACCCGACCGCGAGCCAGGGTTCTCCAGGGGCGCCGCCCCTCCGTCGTTGTTCCCCTCGCGCGCTGCGACACACGTACGCCGTGCGAAGGCCGTCGGACCCCCCGTGCAGTCCCGACGACCTCCAACCTGTGAAACGGACGAATCATGACGAGTCCAATCGAGATCGAGGGTGCTCAGGCCTCTCCCGTCCTGGACAAGGAGAGCGCACCCGAGGGTGACGCCCCCAAGCCCAAGGAGCCGGAGGGCCGCAGCCCCGGGCAGTTGATGTGGGCGCGCTTCAAGCGCGACCGCACGGGTGTGGTCTCGGCCTTCGTCGTCCTGTTCTTCTTCGTGGTCGCGGCGGCGGCGCCGCTGATCTCGATGGTGTACGGCAAGGACCCGTACACGCTGTACGGGCAGGAGAACCCCGACCTGCTGGACATGTTCACCATGCCCGCCGCGCCGTTCGGCGGCATCGACGGCGAGTTCTGGTTCGGCATCGAACCGGGCCTGGGCCGCGACGTGTTCACCCAGCTGCTGTACGGGATCCGGACCTCGCTCGCCACCGCGCTGGCCGCGACCCTCATCATGACCATCCTCGGCGTGCTGATCGGTCTGGCCGGCGGCTACTTCGGCGGGAAGATGGACTACTGGCTCGGCCGGATCACCGACTTCTTCATGGCCCTGCCCAGCCAGCTGTTCTTCGTGGCGGCGATGCCCGTCATCACCACGGTGTTCGTCGCCCCGGACAAGGAGACGCCCACCTACGTGCGGGCCTGCGCGATCATCATCGTGCTGTCCTTCCTGGGCTGGATGAGCCTGTCCCGCATCGTCCGCGGTGCCACGATGACCCTGCGCGACCGGGAGTTCATCGAGGCGGCGCGCATCTCCGGGGCCTCGCCCTGGCGCATCCTTCGCAAGGAGCTGCTGCCCAACATCGTCACCCCGACGCTGGTGCAGGCGACGCTCACGCTGCCGAGCACCATCCTCAGCATCGCCTTCCTGTCCTTCGTGGGCGTCGGGTACGTGGAGCCCACGCCGGACTGGGGACGGATGTTCGCCATCGGCGCCAACATCGTCGAGCAGGACCCCTACTACATGCTCTTCCCCGGTATCGCCATGGTGATCTTCGTCGTGGCCTTCAACCTCCTCGGTGACTCGGTACGGGACGCGTTCGACCCCAAGACCAACCGCTGAGCCCAGGGGAAATCCCCCCACATCCTCGCCCGGCCGGTTCGGTGCCGCTCAGCACGGCCCCGGCCACGCACCAGCAGTGCTCACTACTCACAGGCAGGTGGATTCGTCCCTATGAGCATCTTCCGTAACCGCACCGCATCGGCCGCCATAGTCGCGGTCGCCGCCGGCGCCCTGACTCTCACCGCCTGCGGTGGTGGCAGCGACAGCTCCTCCAAGGACAACAGCAAGCAGAAGGAGGACGCCAAGTCGCAGTCGAAGCCGGTGCAGATCGGAGACGCCGCGGCGTCCACCGGTCCGGCTCCCGACGTCCAGGGCGCCAAGCCGGGCGGTACCGCGACCGTGTACCAGGAGGCGGACTTCTCCCACCTGGACCCGGGCCAGATCTACGTCTCGGACGGCAAGCTGCTCAGCCGCCTGATCTTCCGCGGCCTGACCCAGTACGACGAGGACGAGAACGGCAACCTGACCGTCGTGGGCGACCTCGCCACCGACGCGGGCAAGTCCTCCGAGGGCGGCAAGACCTGGACGTACACCCTCAAGGACAACCTGAAGGACGCGAACGGGAACCCGATCAACGCCGCGGACATCCGCAACACGGTCGAGCGCCTGTACTCGAACTACATCACCGACGGCCCGACCTACCTCCAGCAGTGGCTGTCCGGTGACGGCACCACCTACCGCGACGCCTACGCGGGCCCGGACAAGGGCAAGCACCTGCCCGACTCCGTCCTGGAGACGCCGGACGACAAGACGATCGTCTTCCACTTCAAGGAGGCGCGTCCCGACGTCCCGCAGATGCTGACCATGCCCGGTTACAGCGTCGTGCCCGAGGAGACGGACACCAAGGCGAAGTACGACAACGCCCCCGTCGCCGTCGGCCCGTACAAGATCGCCGACTTCAAGCCGGGCAAGTCGATGAAGCTGGTCAAGAACACCCAGTGGGACCCCAAGTCCGACTCGGTGCGCCACCAGTACGTCGACGGGTTCAACATCGAGATGAACCACGACGACGAGGACCAGACCAAGACCCTCCTCGCCGACCAGGGCGAGGCCAAGAACGCGATGATGTTCACGGGCCAGGTCGCCACCACCCAGCTCCAGAAGGTCGTCGGCGACAAGCAGGCGATGCAGAACCGCACCATCCAGGGCTACGCCCCGTACGTGTGGCAGCTGAACTTCAACCTGGACCGCATCAAGGACAAGAAGCTCCGTGACGCGATCACCCTGGCGCTGCCCTCCAGCGCGGTCTTCAAGGCCGACGGTGGCGCGTACGGCGGTGAGGTCGCCAACTCCCTGATGTCGCCGACCACCCCGGGCTACGACGGCAACTACGACCCGTTCAACCGCTCCAAGAAGCCGAACGGTGACATCGAGGCCGCCAAGAAGCTGATCAAGGAAGGCGGCTTCGAGGGCAAGAGCCTCGTCTACGCCTACGGCAACACGCCGGTCCGCCAGCAGCAGGCCGTCCTGATCGCCGACGCCCTGGAGAAGATCGGTCTGGACATCCAGAAGAAGGAGATCGACTCCGCCACCTGGTACGAGCAGGTCGGCAAGGTCAAGAACGGCTACGACCTCTACATGACCGGCTGGGGCCAGGACTGGCCGTCCGCCTCCACGGTCATCCCGCCGGTGTACGACGGCACGCAGATCCAGGACGGTGCGTCGAACTACTCGCACATCAACGACGACCACGTGAACTCCGAGATCAAGCGCATCCAGAAGATCACCGACCCGGCGGAGGCCACGAAGGGCTGGGCCGAGCTGAACGAGTACATCTCCAAGGAAGTCAACCCGGCCGCCCCGATCTACTACACCAAGGTCTTCCAGATCTTCGGTTCGAACATCGGCGGCATCCGCTACAGCTCGGACTCGAGCTACGTGGACGTGACGCGGGTCTTCCTCAAGAAGTAGTCCGTTCGGTCGGGTGACCGGTGGGGGCGCGCGGCGGAGCGCCCCCACCGGACCCGGATTCCCCCAGACCTCCCCATCCGACTGCCGCAGTCCTGAGAGCAGCTGTCTGCCATGCTTCAATTCCTCATTCGCCGGTCCTTCGGCGCGGTGCTGATCCTGGTACTGATCAGTGCCTTCACCTTCTTCATGTTCTTCGCGATCCCGCAGGACCCGGCCCTGCTGGCGTGTGGCAAGAACTGCACTCCGGACGCGCTGGAGATCATCCACAAGAACCTGGGCCTCGACCAGCCGGTCACCGTCCAGTACTGGAACTTCCTGATCGGCATCTTCGCCGGCCGCGACTTCGCGGTCGGACATTGCAGTGCCCCGTGCTTCGGTGTCTCCTTCGCCAACAACCAGGACGTCTGGGACACGATCATGGACCGCTTCCCGCTGACCGTCTCGCTGACGGCCGGCAGCCTGGTGGTCTTCCTCATCCTCGGTCTCGGCGCGGGCATGCTGGCCGCCCGGAAGCGCGGCACCTGGGTCGACAAGGTCTTCAGCTCCGGGTCGCTCGTCATCAGCTCCCTCCAGATCTACTTCCTCGGCCCGCTCGTGCTGCTCGCGTTCGTCTACAGCACCGGCTGGCTGGACAAGCCGAAGTACGTACCGATCTCGGAGGACGCCGCCGGCTGGTTCGCGGGCCTGCTCATCCCATGGCTCGTCATGGCGACGATCTTCACCGCCAACTACACCCGTATGAGCCGCTCGTCGATGATCGAGCAGTTGCAGGAAGAACACGTGAAGGCGGCCCGCGCCAAGGGCATGTCGGGCAACTACACCTTCTTCCGCTACGCCTGGCGCGGTTCCCTCGTGCCGATCGTCACCATCCTCGGCATCGACCTGTCCGCCCTCATGGGCGGCGGCATGGTGACCGAGCTGACCTTCGGCCTGGCCGGCATCGGCCGGCTCGCGCTCGACTCGGTCGTCAACAAGGACCTGCCGATGCTGATGGGCGTCATGCTCGTCAGCGCCGCGCTCATCATCGTCTTCAACCTGATCGTGGACGCCCTGTACGCCGTCATCGACCCGCGCGTGCGCCTGTCCTAGGAGAACCACCGTGACCACTCAGACCAAGCCCGAAGAGGCCCCGGCCGCCGCCGCGGGGGACGCGTTTCTCTCGGTGCGCGACCTCAAGGTCCACTTCTCCACCGAGGGCGGCGTCGTCAAGGCGGTGGACGGACTCTCCTTCGACCTGGAGCGCGGCAAGACCCTCGGCATCGTGGGCGAGTCCGGCTCCGGCAAGTCGGTGACCAACCTGGCCGTCCTCGGCCTGCACGACCGCCGCAAGACCGCCGTCGACGGCTCGATCACCCTGGACGGCCAGGAGCTGACCGACGCCAGTGAGAAGCAGCTGGAGAAGCTGCGCGGCAAGAAGATGGCGATGATCTTCCAGGACGCGCTCACCGCCCTGTCGCCGTACTACACGATCGGCCGGCAGATCGCCGAGCCGTTCATGAAGCACAACGGCGCCTCCAAGCGGGACGCCCGGGTGCGCGCCATCGACCTGCTCCAGAAGGTCGGCATCCCGAACCCGGAGAAGCGGGTCGACGACTACCCGCACCAGTTCTCCGGCGGTATGCGGCAGCGCGCCATGATCGCCATGGCGCTCGCCTGCAACCCGGACCTGCTGATCGCCGACGAGCCGACCACGGCCCTCGACGTGACGGTGCAGGCGCAGATCCTCGACCTGCTCAAGGACCTCCAGCAGGAGTTCGGCTCCGCGATCATCATGATCACCCACGACCTCGGCGTGGTCGGCAACATGGCCGACGACATCCTGGTCATGTACGCGGGCCGGGCCGTCGAGCGCGGTTCGGTGCGCGAGGTGCTCAAGACGCCGCAGCACCCCTACACCTGGGGTCTGCTGGGCTCGATGCCGAGTCTCTCCTCGGACATCGACGAGCCGCTGATGCCGATCCCGGGTTCGCCGCCCTCGCTGCTGAACCCGCCCTCGGGATGTGCCTTCCACCCCCGGTGCGGCTTCACCGACCTGGTCTCCGGCAGCCGGTGCTCGGGTGAGCGACCGTTGCTCCCCGACGGCCGTGCCGCCGCCTGTCACCTGACGGGAGACCAGCGGCAGCAGGTGTTCATCGAGAAGATTCAGCCCCGGCTGGGCTGAGCGGAAACCGGCGACTGGGGCATCACCATGAGCGACAACACCAAGACCACCACGGCGGTGGCCGACTCGTTCCCGCAGCAGCGGGACGGCGACACCGCGCCGCTTCTCCGGGTCAGCGGCCTGAAGAAACACTTCCCCATCAAGGGCGGCTTCCCGGTCAAACGCACCGTCGGCCACGTCAAGGCCGTCGACGGCGTCGACTTCGAGGTCTACCCGGGCGAGAGCCTCGGCCTGGTCGGCGAGTCCGGCTGCGGCAAGTCGACCACCGGCCGGCTGCTGACCCGTCTCCTCGAGCCCACGCAGGGCACGATCGAGTACAAGGGCCAGGACATCACCCGCGCCAACCGGCGGCAGCTGGCGCCGATCCGGTCCGAGATCCAGATGATCTTCCAGGACCCGTACGCGTCGCTGAACCCCCGGCAGACCGTGGGCACGATCATCTCCGGCCCGATGGAGATCAACGGGATCAACCCGCCCGGCGGCCGGGAGAAGCGCGTCCGCGAGCTCCTGGAGATCGTCGGTCTCAACCCGGAGCACTACAACCGCTTCCCGCACGAGTTCTCCGGCGGTCAGCGCCAGCGCATCGGCGTCGCGCGCGCCGTCGCCCTCCAGCCGAAGCTCATCGTCGCCGACGAGCCGGTCTCGGCCCTCGACGTGTCGATCCAGGCCCAGGTGGTCAACCTGCTGCAGGAAGTGCAGCGGGAGATGGGCATCGCGTTCGTGTTCATCGCCCACGACCTGGCGATCGTGCGGCACTTCTCGCAGCGCGTCGCGGTGATGTACCTCGGCAAGGTCGTGGAGGTCGCGGACCGCGACTCGCTCTACAACCGGCCCCGCCACCCGTACACGCACGCCCTGCTCTCGGCCGTGCCGGAGGTGGACATCGACGCGGACAAGCGCGAGCGCATCCGCCTCCAGGGCGACGTCCCCTCGCCGATCGCCCCGCCGTCCGGCTGCCGCTTCCGCACCCGGTGCTGGAAGGCGCAGGACAAGTGCGCCACCGAGGAGCCGCCGCTGGTGCAGCTCTCCGGCAACCGCGCGGGCCACCTGACGGCCTGCCACTTCCCGGAGGAGCCGACGACCGAGGCCAGGGACGTGGACATCGTCATGGACCCGGGTCTGAAGGCGCTGGAGGGCGACGCCGACGGCGGGACGACGCTCAGCAAGAGCTGAACCGGGTACCTCCGATACGAAGGGCGGGGACGGGAGCACACTTCCGTCCCCGCCCTTCGTCGCGCCCGCCCACCGCCGAAACCCGTCCGGCACCCGTCCGGCGGACGTCCGCAACCCGTACGGACCGTACGGGTGTGCGCCGTGCCACCAGCCCCCCGAAGCTGACCGGGAACGCACCAGCGGACGAGTCAGGGCACGAGGAGGCACTCCATGCGCGGAGCGACGCACGCCAAATGGGCCGCATGCGCGGCGGCGGTAGCCCTCGCGGCGACGGCCTGCGGCGGCGGGGGCGGGGACAGCGGTGGGGACAGCGGCGCCGTGCTCAGCTCCTCGTGGGGCGACCCCCAGAACCCGCTGGAGCCGGCCAACACCAACGAGGTGCAGGGCGGCAAGGTCCTCGACATGATCTTCCGGAACCTGAAGAAGTACGACCCGAAGACCGGCGAGGCGAAGGACATGCTCGCCGAGAAGATCGAGACCTCCGACTCGCAGACCTACGACATCACCGTCAAGGACGGCTGGACCTTCAGCAACGGCGAGAAGGTCACCGCCCAGTCCTTCGTCGACGCCTGGAACTACGGCGCGAGCCTGAAGAACAACCAGCGCAACGCCTACTTCTTCGCCTACATCGACGGCTACGACAAGGTGCACCCCGAGGACGGCGGCGACCAGAGCGCCGACACGCTCTCCGGGCTGAAGGTGACCGGGGAGCGCACCTTCACCGTCAAGCTCAACCAGAAGTTCTCCAGCTTCCCCGACACCCTCGGCTACAACGCCTTCGCGCCGCTGCCGAAGGCGTTCTTCGACGACCACGACGCCTGGCTCCAGAAGCCCGTCGGCAACGGCCCCTACCAGGTCGACAACTACACCCGCGGCAACCAGATGTCGCTGCGCACCTGGGACCAGTACCCCGGCGACGACAAGGCCCAGAACGGCGGCGTCGACCTGAAGGTGTACACCGACAACAACACGGCCTACACCGACCTGATCGCCGGTAACCTCGACCTCGTCGACGACGTCCCGGCCGCCCAGCTCAAGAACGTGAAGAACGACCTCGGCGACCGGTACATCAACACCCCGGCCGGCATCATCCAGACCCTCGCCTTCCCGTTCTACGACGACGACTGGAACAAGTCCGGGTCCGAGAAGGTCCGCAAGGGCCTGTCCATGGCGATCGACCGCAAGCAGATCACCGACACGATCTTCCAGCAGACCCGCACCCCGGCCACCGACTGGACCTCACCGGTCCTCGGCGAGGACGGCGGATACAAGGCCGGCCTCTGCGGCGACGGCTGCGACTACAACCCCGAAGAGGCGAAGAAGCTGGTCAAGGACGGCGGCGGCCTCCCCGGCGGCCAGGTCAAGATCACCTACAACGCCGACACCGGCTCCCACAAGCAGTGGGTCGACGCCGTCTGCAACTCCATCAACAACGCCCTGGACAACGACCGCGCCTGCGTCGGCAACCCGGTCGGCACCTTCGCCGACTTCCGCAGCCAGATCACCGACCGGAAGATGAGCGGCCCCTTCCGCGCCGGCTGGCAGATGGACTACCCGCTCATCCAGAACTTCCTCCAGCCGCTCTACTACACCAACGCCTCCTCCAACGACGGCAAGTGGTCCAACCAGGAGTTCGACGGCCTGGTCGACAAGGCCAACGGCCAGACGGACGAGGCCGAGGCCGTCAAGACCTTCCAGCAGGCCGAGGAGGTCGTCCGCGACAACATGGCCGCCATCCCGCTCTGGTACCAGAACGGCAGCGCCGGCTACTCGGACCGCCTCTCCGACGTGGAACTCAACCCGTTCAGCGTTCCCGTGTACAACGAGATCAAGGTGAGCTGAGGGGGCGCCATGGGACGCTACGTCGTCCGGCGGCTGCTCCAGATGATCCCGGTCTTCATCGGGGCCACGCTGCTGATCTTCCTGATGGTCAACGTGATGGGCGACCCCATCGCGGGACTCTGCGGCGACCGGGAGTGCGACCCGGCCACCGCGGCCCAGCTGCGGAAGGAGTTCGGCCTCGACAAGCCCGTCTGGCAGCAGTACCTGACCTACATGGGCAACGTCTTCACCGGCGACTTCGGCACCGCCTTCAACGGCCAGCCGGTCACCGAGCTGATGGGGACGGCGTTCCCGGTCACCATCCGGCTCACGATCATCGCGATCCTCTTCGAGATCGTCGTCGGCATCGTCCTCGGCGTCGTCACCGGCCTGCGCCGCGGCCGCCCCGTCGACACCGGGGTGCTGCTGCTCACCCTGGTCGTCATCTCCGTGCCCACCTTCGTCACCGGCCTGCTGCTCCAGCTCCTCCTCGGCGTGAAGTGGGGCTGGATCGACCCGGCCGTCTCCTCGGAGGCGCCCTTCGACGAGCTGATCGTCCCCGGCCTGGTCCTCGCCTCGGTGTCCCTGGCCTACGTCACCCGCCTGACCCGCACCTCCATCGCGGAGAACCGGCGCTCCGACTACGTCCGCACCGCCATCGCCAAGGGCCTGCCGCGCCACCGGGTCATCACCCGGCACCTGCTGCGCAACTCCCTCATCCCCGTCGTCACCTTCATCGGCACCGACATCGGCGCCCTGATGGGCGGCGCCATCGTCACCGAGCGGATCTTCAACATCCACGGCGTCGGCTACCAGCTCTACCAGGGCATCCTGCGCCAGAACACGCAGACCGTGGTCGGCTTCGTCACCGTCCTGGTCCTCGTCTTCCTCGTCGCCAACCTCGTCGTCGACCTCCTGTACGCCGTACTCGACCCGAGGATCCGCTATGCCTGAACAGGAGCCCTACGAGCCCGAGCGCGCCATCGCGGGCACCGGCATGGGCGGCACCATGGACCTGGGCGCGAGCGAGGCCGTGACCCTGGAGAAGGCGCCGGGCCCCGACGGCGGCAGCCCGCAGGACAAGCCCCGCAGCCTCTGGTCCGACGCCTGGCACGACCTGCGCCGCAACCCCGTCTTCATCATCTCCGCGCTGGTGATCCTCTTCCTGGTCGTCATCTCCATCTGGCCGTCCCTGATCGCCTCCGGCAGCCCCCTCAAGTGCGACCTGGCCAAGGCACAGGAGGGCTCCCAGTCCGGCCACCCCTTCGGTTTCAACGGCCAGGGCTGCGACGTCTACACCCGCACCGTCTACGGCGCCCGCACGTCGGTGGCGGTCGGCGTCCTCGCCACCCTCGGGGTCGCCGTCCTCGGCAGCGTGCTCGGCGGGCTCGCCGGGTTCTTCGGCGGGGGAGGGGACGCGGTGCTGTCCCGGATCACCGACATCTTCTTCGCGATCCCGGTGGTCCTCGGCGGTCTGGTGCTGCTCTCCGTGATCACCAGCAACACGGTCTGGCCCGTCATCGGCTTCATCGTGCTGCTCGGCTGGCCGCAGATCTCCCGCATCGCCCGCGGCTCCGTCATCACCGCCAAGCAGAACGACTACGTGCAGGCGGCCCGCGCCCTCGGCGCCTCCAACTCCCGGCTGCTGCTGCGGCACATCGCGCCCAACGCCGTCGCCCCCGTCATCGTCGTGGCGACCATCGCGCTCGGCACCTACATCTCCCTGGAGGCGACCCTGTCCTTCCTCGGCGTCGGCCTGAAGCCGCCCAGCGTCTCCTGGGGCATCGACATCTCCGCCGCCGCCCCCTACGTCCGCAACGCCCCGCACGCCCTGCTGTGGCCGTCGGGCGCGCTGGCCATCACCGTCCTCGCGTTCATCATGCTCGGCGACGCGGTGCGCGACGCCCTCGACCCGAAGCTGAGGTGAGCCGGCGCCATGCTGCTCGAAGTGCGCGACCTGCACGTGGAGTTCCACACCCGGGACGGCGTCGCCAGAGCCGTCAACGGCGTCAGCTACGGCGTCGACGCGGGCGAGACCCTGGCCGTCCTCGGCGAGTCCGGCTCCGGCAAGTCCGTCACCGCCCAGACGATCATGGGCATCCTCGACATCCCGCCGGGCCGGATCACCTCCGGCGAGATCCTCTTCGAGGGCCGGGACCTGCTGAAGCTGAAGGAGGAGGAGCGCAGGAAGGTCCGCGGCGCCGAGATGGCGATGATCTTCCAGGACGCGCTGTCCTCGCTGAACCCCGTCCTGACCGTCGGCGACCAGCTCGGCGAGATGTTCACCGTGCACCGGGGCATGTCCCGCAAGGACGCCCGGGCCAAGGCCGTCGAGCTGATGGACCGGGTCCGCATCCCGGCCGCGAAGGAGCGGGTGCGGCAGTACCCGCACCAGTTCTCCGGCGGCATGCGCCAGCGGATCATGATCGCCATGGCGATGGCCCTGGAGCCCAAGCTGATCATCGCCGACGAACCGACCACCGCCCTCGACGTCACCGTCCAGGCCCAGGTCATGGACCTGCTCGCGGAACTCCAGCGCGAGCTGCACATGGGCCTCATCCTCATCACCCACGACCTGGGCGTGGTCGCCGACGTCGCCGACAAGATCGCCGTCATGTACGCGGGCCGCATCGTCGAGACCGCCCCGGTCCACGACATCTACAAGAACCCCGCCCACCCCTACACCCGCGGCCTGCTGGAGTCGATCCCGCGCCTGGACCAGAAGGGCCAGGAGCTGTACGCCATCAAGGGCCTGCCGCCCAACCTCACCCGCATCCCGCCCGGCTGCGCCTTCCACCCGCGCTGCCCGATGGCCCAGGACGTCTGCCGCACCGACGTACCGCCGCTGTACGACGTCACCGAGTCCGACGCGGAGCGGGGCAGCGCCTGCCACTTCTGGAGGGAGTGCCTGCATGGCTGAGCCGATCCTTCAGGTCACCGGCCTCGTCAAGCACTACCCGCTGACGACCGGCATCCTCTTCAAGAAGCAGGTCGGCGCGGTGAAGGCGGTCGACGGCGTCGACTTCCACCTCGACCGCGGCGAGACCCTCGGCATCGTCGGCGAGTCCGGCTGCGGCAAGTCCACGGTCGCCAAGATGCTGGTCAACCTGGAGAAGCCGACCGCCGGCGAGATCCGCTACAAGGGCGAGGACATCACCAAGCTGTCCGGCAAGGCCCTCAAGGCGGTCCGCCGGAACATCCAGATGGTCTTCCAGGACCCCTACACCTCCCTCAACCCCCGCATGACGGTCGGCGACATCATCGGGGAGGCCTACGACATCCACCCCGAGGTGGCGCCGAAGGGCGACCGGCGGGCCCGGGTCCAGCACCTCCTGGACGTGGTCGGCCTCAACCCGGAGTACATCAACCGCTACCCCCACCAGTTCTCCGGCGGCCAGCGCCAGCGCATCGGCATCGCGCGCGGCCTCGCCCTGCGCCCGGAGATCATCGTCGCCGACGAACCCGTCTCGGCCCTCGACGTCTCCGTCCAGGCCCAGGTGATCAACCTGATGGGCCGCCTCCAGGACGAGTTCGACCTGTCCTACATCTTCATCGCGCACGACCTGTCGATCGTCCGGCACATCTCCGACCGGGTCGGGGTGATGTACCTCGGCCGCATCGTGGAGACCGGCCGGGACGCCGAGATCTACGACCACCCGACCCACCCCTACACCCAGGCCCTGCTCTCCGCCGTCCCCGTCCCCGACCCGGACGCCCGCGAACACCGCGAACGCATCATCCTGGCCGGCGACGTCCCGTCCCCGACGAACATCCCCTCCGGCTGCCGCTTCCGCACCCGCTGCTGGAAGGCGCAGGAGCGCTGCGCGCTGGAGGTACCGGCCCTCGCCGTACCCGCCGAGTTCCGCTCGGTCTCCGGACCCGCGGCCCACGACTCGGCGTGCCACTTCGCGGAGGAGAAGCAGGTGGTGCCGCCCGAGACGGACGACGACGCCGGGCACGGCAGCGGGCCGGGGTGACATGGCGCTCCCCGGCCCGCTTACGGCACCCGCACGGCCGTACGCTGAACAGCCTCGCGCGTCCGTATATCGGAGCCGCTTCGGCGAAGTTGCCTGTGTGTTAAGCCGGTTGGCGTACGGGTGACGGGTCCTACGACGGTGCGGGCAGCGACCGCTTGAGGAAGTCGACCTGGAGCCGCAGCAGGTTCTCGGCGACCGATTCCTGCGGGGTCATGTGCGTGACGCCGGACAGCGGCAGCACCTCGTGCGGGCGGCCGGCTGCCAGCAGGGCCGAGGACAGGCGCAGGGAGTGCGCGACCACCACGTTGTCGTCCGCGAGCCCGTGGATGACCATCATCGGGCGGTGCGGCTCGGCGGCGTCCACCAGCCCGGCGTCGTCGATCACCGAGTTGCGCCGGTAGACGTCCGGCTGCTCGCCGGGGTCGCCGAGGTACCGCTCCTGGTAGTGGGTGTCGTAGAGCCGCAGGTCGGTGACCGGCGCCCCGACCACCGCCGCGTGGAAGACGTCCGGCCGGCGCAGGGCCGCCAGCGCCGCGAGGTAGCCGCCGAAGGACCAGCCGCGCACGGCGACCCGGTTCAGGTCCAGCGGGAAGTCGGCGGCGAGCGCCTGGAGCGCGTCGACCTGGTCCTGGAGCACGACCGCGGCCACGTCGTCCTTGATGGACTTCTCCCAGGCGGGGGAGTGCCCCGGCGTGCCCCGCCCGTCGGCGACGATCACCGCGAACCCCTGGTCGGCGAACCACTGCGAGGTGAGGTGGGCGTTGTGCGCCGCGACCACCCGCTGGCCGTGCGGGCCACCGTACGGGTCCAGGAGCACCGGGAGGAGGGTGTCACCGTGGTAGTCCGTTGGCATAAGCACGGCGCACGGGACAGCGCGTGCGCCCCCTCGGGTGAGTGTCACGCGCGGGGACAAACCGGGGTCTTCGGCGTACGAGGCGACGGTGGCCGCTGTCTTGCCGTCCCGCAGAACCCGCACCCGGGCACCCGGGTGGTCGAGCGTCGCGGTGACGAGAACGGACACGTCCCCGGAGTGCACCGCGGAGTGCACGCCGGGCTCCTGCGAGACGCGCTCCACGCCGAGTTCGTTCACCCGGTAGACGTGCACCTCGCCCGTCTCCGGGTCGGCCGCCTCGGCGCCCGCCGACGCCGAGACCAGCACGTCGTCGTCCCCGACGTCCAGCACCGCCCGCAGGTGCAACTGCCCGCCGGTCAGCAGCCGTTCACCGACCGCAAGCACGCGCGCACCGCCCTCGTCGGCGATCCGCACCAACTGCCCGGACGGGCTCCAGCAGGGCACGCCGGGGAAGAGTTCCAGCCAAATTGGATCTTCGTCGGCGTGCACCATCCGGGTCGTCCCGGACACCGTGTCCACGGCCAGGAACAACTGGCTGCGCTGGTCGCGCGCCTGTACGAGAAGGAGCGGCGCACCCGACGCTGACCAGTGCACTCGCGCCAGATACGGGTACCGCGCCCGGTCCCACAGAACCTCCGTGCGCCCCCCGTCGAGGCCGAGGACGAACAGTCGTACGTCCGCGTTGGCGGTGCCGGCCGCCGGGTACGGCACGTGTTGTGGATCACGCTCGGGGCGGGCCGGGTCGGAGATCCACCAGCGCTGCACGGGCGTGTCGTCCACCCGTGCCACCAGCAGCCGGTCCGAGTCCGGGCTCCACCAGAAGCCCCGGCTGCGGCCCATCTCCTCGGCGGCGATGAACTCGGCGAGCCCGTACGTGACGCCCTCGCCGTCCGCCTCGGCCAGGGCCCTGTCGCCGTCGCCGTCGGCGCCCACGACCCGCAGGCCGCCCCGCGCGGCATAGGCGATGTGCCGTCCGTCGGGGGAGGGGCGGGGGTCGATCACCGGTCCGGGCGTGGACAGTTCGCGGGCGGTGCCGGCCCGCAGCTGGGCCGCGAAGAGCCGCCCGGAGAGGGCGAAGGAGGCCAGCTCGACGGCCGAGTCGGTGGCGTAGCCGACGATGCCCGCACCTCCCTCGCGGCTGCGCTCGCGCCGTGCCCGTTCCTCGGGCGACAGGGCCTCCTCGGCACCGCCGAGCAGGGCCCGCGGGTCGGCGGCGACGCGCTCCGTGCCCCCGTCGACGTCGAGAACCCACAGGGAGTTGGCCCGGTCCGTGCCGGTGCCGGAGCGCAGGAAGGCGACCCGTGAACCGTCGGGCGCCACGGTGAACGAACGCGGCGCGCCGAGCGTGAACCGCTGGGTGCGGGCGTGCCGTTTGGGGAAGGAGTCGGACTCGGTCGTCATGCCTCGACCATATTGGCCATGCGCCCCCTTGTGCGGCCGTGCGCCGAGAGATGCGCGCGCACGGATAGTTATGATCACTAGCGCATAGTGGGTATCAACCAGGTGCCCGCAGCGTGGATTTATCTGCGTGCACTGTCCCAAGCTCCGACTGCGACCGACCCCCCATGTCCCTGGGCCCATTGGAGGTGAGCCGCCGTGGCACTCTCGATTTCGGCGGTTGTGCTGCTGGCGATCATCGTCTTCCTGCTGGTCAAGAAGTCCGGTCTGAAGGCGGGGCACGCGGTGGTGTGCATGCTGCTCGGCTTCTACCTGGCTTCCTCGACCGTCGCGCCCACGATCAGTGAGCTGACGACGAACATCGCGGGGATGATCGGGAGCATCAACTTCTGACGGCGGCCACGAAGTCGGTCCAGGCCCCTGGCGTCAGCGCGAGCCGGGGGCCGGCGTCCGGGCGGTTCTTGGAGTCGCGGACGTGGACGGCGCGGGGTTCGAGGGCGACCTCCACGCAGGAGTCGCCCTCGCTGCTGCTGCTGTAGCTGCTCTTGAACCACGCGAGATCGTTCTTGCGGGTCATGTCTCCCCCAGCAGTCGTTCGATGAACGCGGCCGACTCACGCGGCGTGAAGGCCTGCGCCCGGATGATCCCATACCGGAGTTCCAGGATACGTAGCTGCCTGGGGTCCGAGACCGGACGGCCGAAGGCGACCACGGGGGAACGTCCGACCATCGAGCCGTCCTGGAACTTGAGTACCTCGATGCCGCCCGCCAGGCCTGCGTGCTCCTCGCGGTCCATCGGCATGACCTGCAACTCGACGCTCCTCGACTGCCCGATCTCCAGCAGGTGCTCAAGCTGGCCGCGCAGGTTCGCCCTGCCGCCCAGTGGACGCCTCAGCGTCCACTCCTCAAGGACGAAGCTCAGCTCGGGCGCCGGATCCCGGTCGAAGACCGCCTTCCGGGCGACGCGCGCGGCGATGAACCGCTCCACCTCGTCCGCCGAGTACGCGGGGCGGCGCATCAGCAGCAGCCCTCGTGCGTACTCGGGAGTCTGCAACAACCCATGCACGTTCAACGGGTCGTACAGCTGAAGCTCCACCGCCCGCGCCTCCATCTGCGCGAGATCCCGTACCTTCTTCGGATACCGGACCCTCCGTACGTCCTCCTTCATCGCCGAGATGAGTCCGCCCGCGTCCAGCACGCGGTCCGCCGTGTCCAGGTAGTCGAGCCGGGGGATCCGCTTCCCGCCCTCGACCTTGTAGACCAGGTCCTCCCCGTACCCGACCGCCACCGCGAAGTCGGCGGCCCGCATGCCCGCCGCCTCGCGCCGCAGCTTCAGCTGCCGGCCCACCGTCGCGATCACGGCGAGTGCCCAGTCGTCGTTGGGGTCCACCTCCCACCCCGGCTCGTCCACCTGTTCCGTCTCGACGTCCACCGACATGTCGCGCCCCTCCCTACTCCCGTGCCGTACCGCCACGCCTTACCCGGGGCAACGCACGGACAGCCCGGACGGCACTGGACAAGCCCTGGACAGTTACGAGAACGGGGGCGCGGCCTCATAGGGTGGCCCCCATGAAGGCACTCCCCGCTCGGCGTCTGCTGCTGGTGCACGCGCACCCGGACGACGAGTCGATCAACAACGGCGTCACCATGGCCAGGTACGCCGCCGAAGGCGCCCACGTGACGCTGGTGACCTGCACCCTCGGTGAGCGGGGGGAGGTCATCCCGCCCGAGCTGGCGCACCTGTCCGGTGCCGCCCTGGGCGGACACCGCAGGGGTGAGCTGGCGGACGCGATGCGCGCCCTCGGCGTGGAGGACTTCCGGCTGCTCGGCGGGCCGGGCCGGTTCGCGGATTCCGGGATGATGGGCCTGCCCGACAACGACGACCCCGGCTGCCTGTGGCGGGCGGACCTCGACGAGGCCGCCGCGCTCCTCGTCGAGGTGATCCGCGAGGTACGTCCCCAGGTGCTCGTCACCTACGACCCCGACGGCGGCTACGGCCACCCCGACCACATCCAGGCCCACCGCATCGCCATGCGGGCGGTGGAACTGGCGGCCGAGGCGGGCTGCCCGGTGGAGAAGGTGTACTGGAACCGCGTCCCGCGCTCCCGCGTCGAGGACGACTTCGCACGCCTCCGTGCCGACCTGCCGGGCACGCCGTTCGACAGGGCGGCCGGCGTCGAGGACGTACCGGGCGTCGTCGACGACGGGAAGATCACCACCGAGATCCGCGGCGAGGGCACCGCGTACGCCGCCGCCAAGGCCGCCGCGATGAGCGCCCACGCCACGCAGATCACGGTCGCCGGACCGTACTTCATCCTCTCCAACGACCTGGCCCAGCCGGTCCTCACCACCGAGTACTACGAACTCGTGCGGGGCGAGCGGGCCGGTGAGGGGCGGGAGAGCGACCTCTTCGCCGGGATCGGGACCGGAACGGGGACCCACGAGACAGAGGAGGCGTCGTGAGCGGACGCACCCCGCCGACCACCTTGGCGCTGGCCGAGCCCCTGCGCCCGCCCTCGCTCGGCCGCGCCGCCCTCTACGCGGGGCTCTTCGTACTCGGCGCCGTCATCGGCGCCGCCGGGGCGCTGCTCCAGCCGGCCTGGTTCCCCGGAGGGCTGCTGCTGGCCCTGGCCGCCGAGGCCGGGCTGTGTCTCGGGGCGGGCCGTGCCGTGGGACGCCGGGGCGGCGCCGTCGCGCCGGCCGCCGGCTGGGCGCTCGCCGTGGTGCTGCTCACCACCAGCCGCCCCGAGGGCGACTTCGTGTTCGCCGCGGGGATCGGCTCCTATCTCTTCCTGCTCGGCGGCATCGCGGTTGCTGTGATGTGCGCCACCCTCGCGCCGGTGAGGCAACCGGACGGCGACGCCGCCCGACTTCGCAAGTGACGTACTACTTCGCCATAGCGTGCTCGTGCGAGTCCCGTGTGGGTTTCCCCGGCGGTCACGGGATACGCGTGAGAAGTGGCCAGTATGGTGGTGCGCGCCGCCGAGCCGCCCGCTCCGAAGGGGTGACGGGCGGCGGAGCCAACCGGGAGAACCTGCCTTGAGTCGTGAAACTGACAGTTCGTCCTCCGGGCCCCACGGGCGCGGCGGAGCCGCGTACCCGTCGGGCACCCCGCCCTACGGGACACCCACGGCTTCCGACGCCGGTGCGGACGCGGGCCGTTCGGCCGCGCGACCGGAGGAGCGCAAGACCGAGACGACGCTGACGACCCGTATCCGGATCAACATCCCCGGGTCGCGGCCCATCCCGCCCGTCGTCGTGCGCAAGCCCGTCACGGACGCCGAGGGCGGCGCGGGCGACGCGGAGACGACGGCCGAACAGCCCGCGCCCAGCGCGGCCGCGCCCACGAGCGCGCCCGAGGCTCCCGCCGAGCCCGCAGGGTCCGCCGAGGAGAAGCCGACCAGCGACTGGTTCGCGCCCCGCAAGTCCGGTCCCGGCAAGGGTACTCAGGGCGGCGGATCCACCAACGGCGCCGGTCTGCCCGGCGGTTCCGGCCCGGCCCCCGGTGCCCCGGCCGGCACACCCGGCGCGGCCCCGTCCGGTGCCGGTGCGTCCGGTGCCGGTGCGCGTCCGGGGGGCGGCAGCGGCCGTCCCGGTGGCGTCGTCGGCTCCATGAACGTGCCCGGCGGCTCCCGGCCCGGCTCCACGAACGGCGCCGGTCTCCCCGGGGCGACCGGCGGTCCCGTGGCGCCCGGCCACGGCGGAGGCACCGGTTCCTTCGACGTGACCGAGGCGCTGGCGGCCGGACCGCTCGGCGGCAACGGCGCCCGCCCCGGCACCGGCCCCGGCGGCGAGCCGCGCCGCGACGACCTGCCGTACTTCTCCGGCGACGGACCGGGCACCCAGGGCGGCGGCCCGAACGGGCAGTCCCCCTACGGAGGCGGCCCGGGTGGCCCCGCGGGTCCGACCGGCGGCCCGGTCACCGGGGAGGGCCGGCTCTCGCCGCCCCCGGTGGGCGACCTCGGCGACCTCGGCGACTTCGGCGCCCCCGGGGCGGCCGCGGGGACCGGAGCGCCCCCGGCACAGCGCGGTCCCGCGCCGGCCGGTGTGCGGGGCCCGGGAGGTCCCGCCGCCCCAGGTCCCGCCGCCCCCGGCAGGACGCAGGGCCCCGGCGGCGGGCTCAGCGACGACACCGCGATCCTCACCCCGCAGAAGCCGGCCCCCGAGCCGGGCACGCCGGGCTACGGCAACCCGGACAACATCTCCGGCAACACCGTCACCAGCGGCATCCCCGTCGTACCGAGCGAGCGCACCGCGCCGTTCCAGGGCCCCGGCGGCGACGGACCCCTGCCGCACACGCCCCCCAAGCTGCCCGAACCGGTCTCCACGCCCCCGGCCGGCTCCGCCAAGCCCGCCAAGAAGAAGGGGCGCGGCAAGCTGCCGCTGCTCGTCGGCGGCGTGGTCGTGGTCGCCGGTGTCACCTACGGCGCCGGCCTGCTGATGAACCGCTCCGACGTGCCCAAGGGCACCACCGTGCTCGGCGTCGACATCGGCGGCGGCACCCGCGACGACGCCGTCGAGAAGCTGGACGACACCCTCGCCGCCCGCGCGGGCAAGCCGCTGAAGCTAACGGTGGGCGGCGAGACCGTCTCCCTCAAGCCGGACCAGGCCGGGCTCCAGCTCGACTCGCAGGCCACCGCCAGCTCGGCGGCGAAGAGCGACTACAACCCGGTCTCCGTCATCGGCTCGCTCTTCGGCCAGAAGCGGGTCGTCGAGCCGGTCATGCCGGTCGACGAGGAGAAGCTGCACGCCGCCCTGGAGGACGCGGCGGGCGGCGCCGGGTCCGTGACCGAGGGCACGATCAAGTTCGAGTCCGGCAGGGCCGTGCCGGTCTACGGCAAGGCGGGCAACGGCATCGACGTCGCCAAGTCGACCGAGTCCGTGCAGGCGGCGTACCGCGCCCAGGTGGAGACCGGCACCGCGGCCGCGGTGAGCGTGCCGACGACCACCCAGCAGCCGACGGTCTCCAAGGCCGAGGTCGACCGGATGCTGAAGGAGTTCGCCGAGCCGGCCATGTCGGGCATAGTGACGGTCCGGGCGAGCGGCGCCGAGGTCAAGTTCAGCCCCGAGAAGTCGCTCTGGAAGTTCCTCGGTGTCACGGCCGTCGGCGGCAAGCTGGTCGACAAGCCCGACCTGAACGCCCTCAAGGGCCTCTACGGCCAGACGTTCGACGGCGTGCTCATCACCCGCGCCAACGGCAAGAAGACGGCCGTCACGCCCGAGGACGTCTACGGCGCCCTGCGCCAGGCCCTGAAGAGCAAGACCGACCGGGTGGCCGTCATCGAGACCAACCCGAGCTGACGCACCACTCCACGAGGGGGGCGCGGGGCGCCCCGAAAGGGGCGCGGGGAACTGCGCGACCAGCCACGTCGCACGCGGCAGTCGCACGACAACGGACGCTCCACGGCGCGTAGGCGAAACGAACCTCAGTTCAGCATCGCCCGCGCCGCCCGCGCCTCCCCCCGAACCTCTTCCGCGACCTCCTCGTCCACCGCCCCCACGACCTCGGCGTACGCCTCCAACTCCCCGGCCCCCGCCGAGAACTCCCCCCGCCCCACCAACAACCGCGCCCGCTCGTACCGCAACCGCGCCGCATGCGCCGGCAGCAGCAGCGCCAGCTCGACCGCCCACAGCCCGACCGCGGACTCCTCGGGCCGGCCCGCCGCCCACGCCCGGATGTTGTTCAGCACCCGCGCCACCACCTCCAACGGCGCCGCGGGCTCCACCATCGACGGCCGCAGCCCCGCCCCCGTCGCCCCGGCGACCAGCGCCTCCGCGTCCCCGCCGCCGAGCACCCGGCCGCCGTCGAACGGGTCGGCGAGCACCCGTTCCTCCTCCGGCCCGAACCCGACCACGAAGTGCCCCGGCAAGGCGACCCCGTACACCGGCGCCCCCGCCCGCCGGGCGACCTCCAGCCACACCACCGACAGCATGATCGGCAACCCGCGCCGCCGCCGCAGCACCTCGTGCAGCAGGGACGACTCCAGCCGCTGGTAGTCCGCGGCGACCCCGTGGAACCCGTACCGCTCGCCGAGCAGATCCCGCAGCGCCACCGCCCAGGCCCGCGGCGAACCCGGCCGGAAGGGCAGCTCCCCGGCCAGCCGGTCCAGCTCCACCTGCGCGGCGTCGAGCCCCGCCTCGTCCAGCGCCCCGTCCGCCTCCGCGCCCAGCAGCAGGAGCAGCGTGGCCAGGTCGGGCCGCTCGGACCGCGCCTCCTCGGCGAACATCCGCCGCACCTCGGCGGAGCGCTCCGGCGAGGGCGGCCGCACGTGCCCCGTCACGGCGTCGCCGTCCCGGCGTCCGCGGGCTCCCGGTAGTGGTGGTAGGCGTGATGCGCCGAGAAGCCCATCCCGGCGTACAGCGCCCGCGCCCCCGCGTTCTCCGTCTCCACCTGGAGCCACGCCGCCGACGCGCCCTCGTCCAGCGCTCGCTTGGCCAGCGCGGCCATCACGGCGGTCGCGAGCCCCCGGCGCCGCTGCGCGGGGTCGACCTCGACGGCCGCGAAGGAGGCCCACCGTCCGTCCACCACACAGCGCCCGATGGCGGCCGGGGCGTCCGCGCCGGGCACCGTGGCGAACCACACCGACGGGCCGCCGCCCAGCACCCGCAGGGCCACCTCGCTGACGCCCTTGCGCTGGTAGCGGGCCAGCCACGCCTCGTCCGCGTCCCGGGACAGGACCACGCCGGCGCCCTCGGTCAGGTCGGCCACCGGCGCCAGGGCGCCGGTCCACACCTCGGCCGACACCTCACGCACCCAGCCCCTGCGCTCCAGCTCCGCGCACAGCCGCTCCTGGGTGCCCTCCGCACCGGTGGCGGTCTGCACGAACGCGGGCAGCCCGCGCGCGCCGTACCAGCGTCGTACGGCGCTCAGCGCGTCGTCGAGCGGCAGCCCCGGATCGCCGAGCGGGAGCACGGAGTTGGCCCGCCGCGTGAACCCGGCCGCCGCCCGCAGCTGCCACTCGCCGAGCCACTCGCTCTCGACGGGCGGCCAGGCCCGCGCCGCGATCCGCGCCAGCTCCTCGTACGACGCGGCGGGACCGCGCCGGCGCGCTGGCGCGGGCGGCACGACCTTCCCGGCGACGAGCGCGGACTCGGCGATACGCACGGTCTCGCCACTCTTTCGTGTGATCAGCAGCACACCGTCGGTCCAGGATGTGAGAACGCCGACCGTGTCGGTGAACTTCTCAAGCGAGCCACCCGCTTCGCTCAAGCGGCGGACGGAGACTCGTTTGCCCACGTCAGCAGTGGTGATACGGACCTCAAGACGCCCGGCGGCAGAGATTTCCACGGGTCTGTCCACCCCTCCTGTTCGGATCATGCCCAAGAACGGAGATACTAGGGGCGGGCATCGACGACGCCGCGCTCCCGCGCGCCAGGCGGCGGAGCCTGAAGAGGCCCGCCAGCGCCCTATCGAGGAGGAACGACAGCGTGACCTACGTCATCGCGCAGCCTTGTGTCGACGTGAAGGACAAGGCGTGCATCGAGGAGTGCCCGGTCGACTGCATCTACGAGGGCCAGCGGTCCTTGTACATCCACCCGGACGAATGCGTCGACTGTGGTGCCTGTGAGCCGGTCTGCCCGGTCGAGGCGATCTTCTACGAAGACGACACTCCGGAGGAGTGGAAGGACTACTACAAGGCGAACGTCGAGTTCTTCGACGAGCTCGGTTCGCCGGGCGGCGCCAGCAAGCTGGGTCTGATCGAGCGCGATCACCCCTTCGTCGCCGCGCTGCCGCCGCAGAACCAGTAAGAGCGGCCCGCACCAGCGCCGCCTCGGTCCCGTACGGCCTGATCGTCCCGATCGGCGCGGTACGGGACCGAGGCGTTTGCCGCAGGACGAAGACGAAAGAGAGCCAGCATCGTGTCCGCAGTCTCCGACCGGCTTCCCACCTTCCCCTGGGACAAGCTGGAGCCGTACAAGAAGACGGCCGCGGCCCACCCCGACGGCATCGTCGACCTCTCCGTCGGCACGCCGGTCGACCCGGTCCCCGAGCTGATCCAGAAGGCCCTGATCGACGCGGCGGACTCTCCGGGCTACCCGACCGTCTGGGGCACCCCGGCGCTGCGCGACGCGATCACCGGCTGGGTGGAGCGCCGCCTGGGCGCCCGCGACGTCACCCACCGCCACGTGCTCCCCATCGTCGGCTCCAAGGAACTCGTCGCCTGGCTCCCGACCCAGCTGGGCCTCGGCCCCGGCGACCGGGTGGCCTTCCCCCGCCTGGCCTACCCGACCTACGAGGTCGGCGCGCGCCTGGCCCGCGCGGAGTACGAGGCGTACGACGACCCGACCGACCTGGACCCGGCGGGGCTCAGGCTGCTGTGGCTCAACTCGCCGTCGAACCCGACCGGCAGGGTCCTGCCGAAGGCGGAGCTGACCCGGATCGTGGCCTGGGCCCGCGAGCACGGCGTCCTCGTGGTCTCCGACGAGTGCTACCTGGAGCTGGGCTGGGAGGCCGACCCGGTCTCCGTCCTGCACCCGGACGTCAACGGCGGTTCGTACGACGGCCTGGTGGCCGTGCACTCGCTCTCCAAGCGCTCCAACCTCGCCGGCTACCGCGCGGCCTTCCTGGCCGGCGACCCGGCCGTCCTGGGCCCGCTGCTGGAGATCCGCAAGCACGGCGGCATGATGACGTCGGCGCCGACGCAGGCGGCCGTGGTGGCGGCCCTCGGTGACGACGAGCACGTGCGCGTCCAGCGCGAGCGGTACGCGGCCCGCCGCACGGCGCTGCGCGAGGCGCTGCTCGGCCACGGCTTCCGCATCGAGCACAGCGAGGCCAGCCTCTACCTCTGGGCCACCCGCGACGAGTCCTGCTGGGACACGGTCGCCCACCTGGCCGAACGCGGCATCCTGGTGGCCCCCGGCGACTTCTACGGCCCCGCGGGCGACCACTTCGTCCGGGTGGCCCTGACGGCCACGGACGAACGCGTCCAGGCAGCGACAGCCCGCCTGAAGGCCTGAGGACACCCAACTTGACGGCCTGGCGGCCCGGCTGTGGGCAGTCGTTCCGCAGGGCGATGGGGGTACCTCCCATGCCCTTTAGGCAATGGGGGAGGGTGGGCACAGCCACCAGCGCCGGGTCACGGCCAACACACGCCCACCGCACGGACGTAGGCAAGCAAACGCCGGGGCCCAGGGAGAACAACCCTGGGCCCCGGCGCCGTACAGCCCGGCGCTAGCCGATCGGCAGACCCTGCACCGGCAGCCCACCCTTGCCCAGCGCGCTCGTCGGCAGCCCGCCCTTCGTGGCGGTCTGCGCCGTGTCACCGACGATGTCCCCGGTGAGACCCGCCACCTGCCCGGCGGCGCTCTGCGCGGCCGGGGTGGCCTTCTTGACGACCGAGCCACCGGTCTTGCCGGCCTTGGGCACGGCCTTCTTGACGGCCTTGCCGCCGGTGTCGCCCGCGGTCGCGGTCAGGCTCTGGGCGGCGGAGTCCACGGTGTTGCCGACGTTCGCGCCGTCCAGGGCGGTCAGTCCCCCGAGGTTGGGGGTGGCGGGCAGTTCGGGAGCCGCGCTGGCGGAGCCGGCCGCACCGACCCCGGCGGCCGCTCCCGCAGCGACGAGCAGCGCGGCACGGGCGATCCGGCGGGTCAGGGGGAGGGACATGATGCTCCTTCGACGGAAGTCAACTGGTGAGGTACCGAACCGATCCCGGCGGGTGATCCATCGGGCTCGGACGCAGTGACTACCGCTCGAAGGCGTCGAAGGTTGCGGCGGCGCAGTGTAAAGAGTTGGCAATGTGTCGCATTATCGGGTGCACAGAAAAACGGGCAAAAAGGCTCCGGTCGGAAAGTCTGCCGAATCCTTACAGCCCTTGATTTTCCCGAGCTGCGGAGGACTCGGGGGTGACCACGCGAAAAGGCGTGCTCCGCGTCGACCCGGGGCCCGCGCGCACAACCCGCGAGAGTGACGGATCGTACGGGTGACCGCTACCGCATGGACGTGATCCGCACCGGGCCCGCCGCCCGCTCCGCGCCCTGGGCGCCGCGGGTGCCCGACGGGGCCCACTTGCTGTCGGTGTTGCCCGCGGTCCACTCCCGGCCCGCGTACGAGACCCGCTCCACGTGCAGTGAGGAGGCGTTGGCCACCGCCCAGTGCGCCAACTGCCAGCCGCGCTGCCGCGGGTCCTCACCGGCGTCCGCGGCGCCGTCGGCGGCCACGGGCAGCGTCACGGTCCGCTCGTCGGCGCCGTCACCGGTGCCGGAGGCCGCGGCCGGTTCCGCCGAGACGCCGCCCGCCGTCGCGCCGGCCGGCTGGAACACCGCGCGCCCGAAGTCCCGCACCAGCGCCGCGCGTACCGCGTCCGGCCCCTTCTCCCGCGTCGCGCCGGGGCGGCCGTCGCAGGTCAGGGTCGCCGCGGACCGTCCGGTCAGGGCGGCCGCGAGCAGCGTGGCGTCCGGCTCGTGCTTGGCGTACGCGTCCGGGAAGGCGCTGCGCTGCACGCGCTGGGCGGCGTCGGTCAGTTCGAGGTCCTGGTACCCGGGGATCTCGACCAGGTGGTCGTAGAACAGGCCCGCCGAGTACGCCGGGTCCATGATCTTCTCCGGCGTGCCCCAGCCCTGCGAGGGGCGCTGCTGGAACAGGCCGAGCGAGTCCCGGTCGCCGTGGTCGAGGTTGCGCAGCGTGGACTCCTGAAGCGCGGTCGCCAGCGCTATCGTCACCGCCCGCTCCGGCAGCCTGCGCGCGGTGCCCACGGCGGTGATCGTCGCCGCGTTCACCGCCTGCTCCGGGGTGAACTCGTACGTCGTCCCCTCGCTCCCGCCGGAGACCACCTTGCAGCCGGGAGCGCCCGCGCCCCCGGTGACGTACTGCACCGCCAGATACCCGGCGACGGCGAACAGGGCCATGGCGGCCGCGCCGGTACGGACGAGACGGCCACGGCGCTTGGGCGACGGGGAGGGCTGAAGCACGCGTACAAGGTACTGGAGGGTAGGGTCCGGTGTACGCCGGGTACGCACAGTGCCCGAAAGGGCAGGGGCGTTAGGGTCGGAGCCATGGCCGACACCCCGCTTGACCTCACCCTGGACGCCGCCGAGCTTACCGCGCGGCTCGTCGACTTCCCCTCCGAGAGCGGCACCGAGAAGCCGCTGGCGGACGCGGTCGAGAGCGCCCTGCGCAGCCTGCCGCACCTGACGGTCGAGCGGTACGGCAACAACGTCGTCGCGCGGACCGACCTGGGCCGCGCGGAGCGCGTGATCCTGGCCGGCCACATCGACACCGTCCCCATCGCGGACAACGTGCCGTCCCGGCTGGACGAGGACGGCGTCCTGTGGGGCTGCGGCACCTGCGACATGAAGGCGGGCGTCGCGGTGCAGCTGCGCATCGCGGCCACCGTCCCGGCCCCCAACCGCGACCTGACCTTCGTCTTCTACGACAACGAAGAGGTCGCCGCCGACCTGAACGGCCTGAAGCACGTCGCCGAGGCGCACCCCGAGTGGCTGGAGGGCGACTTCGCGGTGCTCCTCGAACCGTCCGACGGGCAGGTGGAGGGCGGCTGCCAGGGCACCCTGCGGGTGCTGCTCAGGACGTCGGGGGAGCGGGCGCACTCGGCACGGAGCTGGATGGGCTCCAACGCGATCCACGCGGCCGCCCCGATCCTCGCCCGCCTGGCCGCGTACGAGCCCCGCTACCCGGTGATCGACGGCCTGGAGTACCGCGAGGGACTGAACGCGGTCGGCATCACGGGCGGGGTCGCCGGCAACGTCATCCCCGACGAGTGCGTGGTCACGGTCAACTTCCGCTACGCCCCCGACCGCAGCCCCGAGGACGCCCTCGCGCACGTGCGCGAGGTCTTCGCGGACTGCGGGGTGGCCGAGTTCGTGGTCGACGACCACAGCGGCGCGGCCCTGCCCGGCCTCTCCCACCCGGCCGCGGCCGCCTTCATCAAGGCGGTGGGCGGCACCCCGCAGCCCAAGTACGGCTGGACCGACGTGTCCCGCTTCTCGGCGCTCGGCGTACCGGCGGTGAACTACGGCCCGGGCAACCCCCATCTGGCGCACAAGCGGGACGAGCGGGTCGAGGTCGCGAAGGTCCTCGCGGGCGAGGAGCGCCTGCGGTCCTGGCTGACGGCTTGATCCACGCGCGCCGGAAACGGGTTTACCCCGGTGCGTGGCGGACATGCTGATGTCCCTCGTACGTAACCCGCGTAGATCTACGCTGAGGTGGAAGAACCTGCAACTGGAGGGAGCGCGCATGGCTACCGGCAACCCCGAGGGCAAGAAGCGGCCACCGGAGGAGCAGCGCCTGGGCCCTGTCCTCCGGCGGCGGACCCAGGTCCAGAAGAGCACCACGGACCAGCGCCTGCTGGACGAGCGCGCGCCGACGGACTGGGTGCACACCGACCCCTGGCGGGTCCTTCGCATCCAGTCGGAGTTCATCGAGGGCTTCGGCACGCTCGCCGAACTGCCCCCCGCCATCAGCGTCTTCGGCTCCGCCCGCACGCCGGTCGACTCGCCGGAGTACGACGCCGGTGTCCGGCTGGGCCGCGGCCTGGTCGAGGCGGGCTTCGCGGTCATCACCGGCGGCGGGCCCGGCGCCATGGAGGCGGCCAACAAGGGCGCCCTGGAGGCCGAGGGCACCTCGGTCGGCCTCGGCATCGAGCTGCCCTTCGAGCAGGGGCTCAACCCCTACGTCGACATCGGCCTGAACTTCCGCTACTTCTTCGTCCGCAAGATGATGTTCGTGAAGTACGCGCAGGGCTTCGTGGTCCTGCCCGGCGGTCTCGGCACCCTCGACGAACTCTTCGAGGCCCTCACGCTGGTGCAGACCCAGAAGGTCACCCGCTTCCCCATCGTCCTCTTCGGCTCCGAGTACTGGGGCGGCCTGATCGACTGGCTCCGCGGCACCCTGGTGGCCCAGGGCAAGGCCGCCGAGAAGGACCTCCTGCTCTTCCACGTCACGGACGACGTGGACGAGGCGGTAGCCCTCGTCTCCAAGGAGGCGGGCCGCTAGGGCCCCCTGGCTTCCGGCAGGGCGGGGGCTCCGGCTCCCGCCCCTACGCCTTCACGCCAGACCTCGCCGCGCCACCGCCGGCTCCCGGTGTCCCGCGATCGTCGCCACCATGTCCAGGACCTGCCGGGTCTCCTCCACCTCGTGCACCCGGTACACCCGCGCGCCCAGCCACGCCGAGACCGCCGTGGTCGCCAGCGTCCCGAGCACGCGCTCCTTCACCGGCCGGTCCAGGGTCTCCCCGACGAAGTCCTTGTTCGACAGGGACACCAGCACCGGCCACCCCGTGTCCACCATCTCCCCGAGCCGCCGCGTCGCCTCCAGACTGTGCCGGGTGTTCTTCCCGAAGTCGTGCCCGGGATCGATCAGCACCGACTCCCGCGGCACCCCCAGCGCCACCGCCCGCTCGGCCAGCCCCAGCGTCACCCGCAGGATGTCGGCCACCACGTCGTCGTACGTCACCCGGTGCGGCCGCGTCCGCGGCTCCGCGCCCCCGGCGTGCGTGCACACCAGCCCCACCCCGTACCGCGCGGCGACCTCCGCCAGCTTCGGGTCGACCCCGCCCCACGCGTCGTTCAGCAGGTCCGCCCCCGCCTCGCACACGGCCGCGCCGACCTCGTGCCGCCAGGTGTCCACGCTGATCACGACGTCCGGGAACCGCCGCCGCACCTCCGCGACGAACCCCACCGTCCGCCGCGCCTCCTCCTCGGCCGACACCTCGTCGCCGGGCCCGGCCTTCACCCCGCCGATGTCGATGATCGCGGCCCCCTCGGCCACCGCCCGCTCCACGCGCGCGAGGGCGGGCTCGTCGAGGAAGGTGGCGCCCTGGTCGTAGAAGGAGTCCGGGGTCCGGTTCACGATCGCCATGATCACCGGCTCGTGCGCCGCGAATTCACGCCTGCCCAGCCTGAGCATCCCCTGTGACATCTCCTCGTCCATACCGTTCTCTCGTCCCAGTGCCGTTGGCTGTCAGACTCGCATGGCACGATCGGACCCGACACAACCGACCCAACCGATCCGACCGTGGGGGCCTCAGCGATGGTCATGTTCCTGTTCCTCGTCATCGCGCTGGTCGTCGTGGTGGCCGGAGTGACGCTGGCCGTGGTGAGCGGCGGCGACAGCGGGCCGCTGCCCGACGCCGAGCCCGAACGGCTCCGGGACTCCCTGCCCCCCGACCGCCCGGTGGGCCGCCCGGACGTGGAACGGCTCCGCTTCCCCCTAGTCCTCCGCGGCTACCGCATGACGGACGTCGACGACGCCCTCGCCCGCCTCGGCGCCGAGCTGGCCGAGCGCGACTCCCGCATCGCCGACCTGGAGTCCGCCCTGGCCGGTGCCCGGGCCGCCGCCGCCCACCAGCACGTGGTGATGGACAAGCCGGCCCCGGAGGAGCAGCAGTGAGCACCGGCGAGGCGGTGGCCGGCCCGGACGGCGCGCTGCGCTGCCCCTGGGCCCTGTCCACCGCGGACTACGTGACGTACCACGACGAGGAATGGGGCAGGGCGGTCCACGGGGACGACGCCCTGTTCGAGCGGCTCAGCCTGGAAGCCTTCCAGTCCGGCCTGTCCTGGATCACCATCCTGCGCCGCCGCACCGGCTTCCGCGCGGCCTTCGCCGGCTTCGCGATCGCCGACGTGGCCGCCTTCACCGACGAGGACCGCGAGCGGCTCCTCGCCGACGAGGGCATCATCCGCAACCGCGCCAAGATCGACGCGACCCTCGCCAACGCGCGCGTGCTCGCCGACTGGGCACCGGGCGAGCTGGACGAGCTGATCTGGTCCCACGCCCCCGACCCGGCGGCCCGCCCCGCCCCGAAGACCCTCGCCGACGTCCCCGCCATCACCCCGGAGTCCACGGCACTGTCCAAGGCCCTGAAGAAGCGGGGCCTGCGCTTCGTGGGCCCCACGACGGCTTACGCCCTGATGCAGGCATGCGGCCTGGTAGACGACCACCTATCGACATGCGTGGCAAGAACCGCCCCGTAAGGGGCGCGGGGCAGTATCGATGTGCGGCTCCGCCGCGTGGGCGCGACCAGCCACAGCGAACCCGCACCCCGCGACGGCGCTCACACCCCTGATCTCACCGCCCCAAATACTTTGGCTTCCGCTTCTCGACGAACGCCCGCACCGCGATCGCGTGGTCCTCGGAGGAACCCGCCCGCGACTGCAGCTCGTCCTCCTTCTCCAGCGTCTCGGCGAGCGAGTGCGTCAGCCCGTACGCCATCGCCTCCTTCAGCGCCGCGTACGCCACCGTCGGCCCCTCGGCCAGCGCCCGCGCCGTCCGTTCGGCCTCGGCGCGCAGCTCGGCGGCGGGCACGACCCGGGTGGCGATGCCCAGCTCGTACGCCTCCTGGGCGGGGATGCTGCGCGGGAAGAGCAGCAGGTCGGCGGCGCGCCCGGGGCCGACGACACGCGGCAGCGTCCAGGAGATGCCCGAGTCCGCGGTGAGCGCGACCCCGGCGAAGGACGTGTTGAAGGCGGCGGTGTCCGCGACGATCCGGTAGTCCGCCGCCAGCGCGAAGCCGAGGCCCGCCCCGGCCGCCACGCCGTTCACGGCGGCGACCACCGGCTTCTCGGCGTCCGCGAGCGCCCGCACGATCGGGTTGTAGTGCTCGCGGACCGTGCTCATGGTCTCGCCCGAGCCCGTCTCCCGGTCGGCGGCCAGCAGCCCGATGTGCTCCTTGAGGTCCTGGCCGACGCAGAACGCCCGGTCCCCGGCGGCCGTCAGCAGCACGGCCCGTACCCCGCCGTCCGCCGCCGCGGAGCGCACCGCGTCCCGGAGCGCGACCTTGGTCTCGATGTTCAGCGCGTTCATCGCCTCGGGGCGGTTCAGCGTGATCGTCGCGAGCCCGTCGCTCACCTCGTAGAGCACGGTGTCGGCCATGGAATTCCCCTCCGCTTCGTCGCGTGTGTCGGGCAACAGCATGACGGAGATCGCCACCGACGCGGGGCTGCGGGGATGTGACCTGCGTCAAAGAATTCCGGTCCGTATCCATTCGGTGGAAGTGGGCGAGGGCGCGCAGTATCGCAGTCACATCCCCGAATTGAGTGGTTTTGCTCGCGCGCGTTGCCCAAGCGATGCCGACCGATGTTGGTCATCGGGTCCTGGGATGCGGGATAATGGCCGGGAAGCAATGTGTTCGATGCCGGTGTCGCGCGTCCGGGCCGGACTGCGCGTGCCCTCACGGGCCGTCGGCGGTGACGGTGAGCTGGTATCAGGAAGGGGAACGAGCATGGCGGCCATGAAGCCGCGGACGGGCGATGGCCCGCTCGAGGTGACCAAGGAGGGGCGGGGCATCGTCATGCGCGTTCCGCTCGAAGGCGGCGGGCGGCTCGTCGTCGAGCTGACCCCCGATGAGGCCGACGCGCTCGGCGACGCCCTCAAGAAGGTCGTCGGCTGACGCGCGAGCGACCATACCCGTTCAGTCGCCCCGGTGCCGCACGTGGTGCCGGGGCGCCTGTTTGTCCCAGGTGTTGCCGCAGGTGTTCCGGTCAGCGCTTCACGGCGCAGAGCAGCCCGTCGCCGACCGGCAGCAGCGACGGCACCAGCTCCTGGCTCTCGCGCACCGCGCGCAGGACCTCCCGCAGTCGCAGCACCTCGGTGGGCTGCGGTCCGGAGTCGATCGTCCGGCCCGCGCCGAAGACGCCCTCGAACGCGACGAGGCCGCCGGGGCGCAGCAGGCGCAACGATTCAGCGAGATAGTCCAGGTACTCCAGGCGGTCGCCGTCGCAGAAGACGAGGTCGTAGCCGGAGTCCGCGAGCCGGGGCAGCACGTCCAGGGCGCGCCCGGGGATGAACCGGGCCCGGTTGCTGGCGAAGCCCGCCGCGCGGAAGGCCTGGCGGGCGAACTGCTGGTGCTCCGGCTCCGGGTCGACCGTGGTCAGTACGCCGTCCGGTCGCATTCCGTGCAGCAGATGGATCCCGGAGACGCCGCAGCCGGTGCCGATCTCCGCGACCGCCTTCGCGTCCACGGCGGCGGCGAGCAGCCCCAGGGCCGAACCCGTGCCCGGGGTCACCGAGCGCAGACCCGCCTCGCGGGCCCGGTCACGTGCCCACAGCAGCGCGTCGTCCTCGGCGACATAGGCGTCGGAGAACGCCCAGCTCGTCTGCCGGTTGCCGGTAATGACCCTCTCCTGTCCCCGTTGTTGCCTCGGCGTGACTGTATCCGTTGGCGTCGGGAACCCGCAGATGGGACCGGTCGTTTAAAGGGGAGAGCAAAGAGGCGGACGAGCGGTCGGGGCCGGGACGGGGGCGGCGAATGGGCCAGGGCGTCGAGCAACTGGTGACGCAGCCGTACGAGCCGTGCCAGCACAGATCAAATTCTCGTAAAACCGCTTATCCGGAGCTAACGGGCGAGGTGGCTATGGTAGGGGCTCCACTGGACACCACCAGAGCCGACAGGGGAGGTGCGGCCGCACCCGCGGATCGGGGCGGAGTGCTGCGGCGCTTCCTCGGATCGGCAGGCAGGCCGAAATCCGTGAACGACACCGCTGCTGACCACAGCCACGCCGCCGGTCCCGCCACGGGACCCGCGCAGACCGCGACCTTCACCAGCGACGCGGACGGGCAGGCGTGGACTCCGCCCACCTGGGAGGAGATCGTCAGCACCCACAGCGGCCGGGTCTACCGCCTCGCCTATCGCCTCACCGGCAACCAGCACGACGCCGAGGACCTGACCCAGGAGGTCTTCGTCCGCGTCTTCAGGTCCCTGTCGACGTACACGCCGGGCACCTTCGAGGGCTGGCTGCACCGCATCACGACCAACCTCTTCCTGGACATGGTGCGCCGCAAGCAGCGCATCCGCTTCGACGCGCTCGGTGACGACGCGGCCGAGCGGCTGCCCAGCAAGGAGCCCACCCCGCAGCAGATCTTCCACGACGCCCACTTCGACGCGGACGTCCAGCAGGCGCTGGACACCCTCGCGCCCGAGTTCCGTGCCGCCGTCGTCCTGTGCGACATCGAGGGGCTGTCGTACGAGGAGATCGCCGCGACCCTCGGCGTCAAGCTCGGCACCGTCCGCTCGCGGATCCACCGCGGCCGCTCCCAGCTCCGCAAGGCGCTCGCCCACCGTTCACCCAAGTCGCGCGCCGAGCGTCGTTCCTTCGCGGCCGGCGTTCCCGCACTGGGAGGAGGGGGCACGAGCGCGTGAGTGGGTCACGGCCTGAATCCGAGGGACACCTCGCAGAGCAGCATCTGGGAGACCGACTCTCCGCCCTGGTGGACGGAGAGCTCGGTCATGACGCGCGTGAGCGCGTACTGGCGCACGTGGCGACCTGCCCGAAGTGCAAGACGGAGGTCGACGCGCAGCGCCGGTTGAAGAACGTCTTCGCGGAAGCCGCCCCGCCGGCCCCCTCCGAGAGCTTCCTGGCCCGCCTCCAGGGGCTGCCCGCGGGGGGTGACGGGGACGGCGGCCTGCCGCCGTTCGGCGGCGGGTTCGCCGACGACCTGACGGGGCTGCCCGGAAGGCTCGGCGGCCCCGGCGCCCTCGGCCCGAAGCGGGGCGAGCGCTTCGAGTTCGACTACGCGCCGCTGCGGCCGCACGCCTCCGTCCTGCCACCGTCCGCACCCGGACGGGGCTTCCGCATCCACGACGTGAGCCGCCAGGAGTCCGAGCGGTCGGCCTCGCGCGGACTGCGGTTCGCCTTCGCCGCCGCCGGCGCGGTCTCGCTGGCCGCCATCGCCCTGGGCGGCGTCACCATCGGCACGCCGGACCTCACCACCGACGCCCGCGGCTCGGGGAACGGCAGCAATGTGACGCCGACCCGGACCCAGGGCGCGGGAGCGGCCGCCACGTCCGAGAGCCAGCGCCGCCGCACGGCCGGTCCGCTGCTGGGGCAGGCCCAGGGGCAGCGGTCGCTCGGCGACGCCCCCGTCGCACCCACCACCGCCTCCGCGCCGCTGGTGCCGGGGCTGCCCGCGGCCGACGCCCGCCGGCAGGCCGTGCACGCGCTGACCGCCCCGGTGACGGCCGGTGCCGCCGCGATGTCCCCGTTGATACGTCCGCTGGAGGCGGTGCCGCCGCTCTCGCTCGCGTCCTGGTCGACGGCGCCCGAGGTCCGGCCGCCCGGCCTGTTCGCCGCCCCCGCCCCCGACCCGGCCGTGTCTCCGGCGCCGACGGCGTCGTCGGCCTCCTCGCACCGTCCGGTCCGCTGACGGGCTCTGCGCGCCGGGCCCGGAACCTGATTGAATCCGGGGTGGCGCCAGAGCCCTTGGAGCCGACGATCTGCGGCCGGCTGCGGGGGAGAACATGAACGAGGCGAAGCCCACGAAGGCGAAGTGGTGGACTCGTCCCCGCTCGTCCGAGGACGCGACGGACGGCGACTTCGAGCTGGAACGGCCTCGCGGTACGGGTCCGGAGCGCGCCGACGGCGGCGACTTCGAGCTCGAACGCCCGTCGCCGCCCCGCGCGGCCGACGAGGGGGACTACGAGCTGGACCGCCCGGCGCCCGGCGGCGAGGCCCCCCTGCCCACGCCGTCCGCCGAGCGCCCGAAGCCCCTCCACGACCCCGACCCGTACAGCACCCCGCCGTACGGCGAACCGGGCCCCTGGGCACCCGCCCCACCCGTCCAGCACCCGGCCACGACCCCGGCCCACGGCACGGCAGCGCTCCCTGCCTCCGCCGCCCCGCCCGGCGCGACCCCCGACCCGGCGCTCGCGGACGCCCCGCCCCCGTCCCCGCCGAGCGGGCACCCGACGCCGCCCGTGCCCCATGGCACGACGCCGCCGCCCGCACCCGGCCTCCCCACACCCCCGCCCGGCGCGACCCCCGACCCGGCGCCGACCGACGCCCCGCCTCCGGTCCCTCCGGCCCGGCAGTCCGCGGAGGCGCATGACGCGGCGCCCCTCGGCGTCCCCGCGTCCGCCCCGGCAGGCGAGCCTGGGGGCGCGGCCGGCCACGCTCCCGAGCCGACGGCGGTGCAGGGCGCCGAGCCTCCGCTAGACCCCTGGGGCCGCTACGACCCCTGGGCCGCGTCGCCCGCCCCCGAGCCCCTCCAGCACAGCGGCAGGCCCCCGGGCGCGCCGGACGAGCGGCGCAGGGGGATCAGGAAGGCGCTGATCGGCGGAGCGCTGCTCATCGCGCTGATCTCCGGCACCGCGGGCGGCGCCATCGGCGTCTACCTGGAGCGCAACGGCGGCGTGGGCACCGTAGAGCTGCCGCAGGCCGGTGCCGAGTCCGCCGAGCGGGCGCCCGGCAGCGTCGCGGCGCTGGCCGGCCGCGCCCTGCCCAGCGTGGTGACCCTGCACGTCAGCGGCAGCGACGCCGCGGGCACCGGCACCGGCTTCGTCCTCGACGACCGCGGCCACATCCTCACCAACAACCACGTCGTGGACCCCGCCGGAGACGGCGGGGAGATAACGGTGACCTTCAACAGCGGCGACACCGCCGAGGCCACCGTCGTCGGCCGCGACAGCGGATACGACCTCGCCGTGGTGCGGGTGAAGGGCGTCAGCGGCCTCACCCCCATGCCCCTCGGCAACTCCGACAACGTCCGGGTCGGCGACCCCGTCGTGGCCATCGGCGCCCCCTTCGACCTCGCGGGCACGGTCACCTCCGGCATCATCAGCGCCAAGGAGCGCCCCATCACCGCCGGCGGCGAGAAGGGCGACGCCAGCGACGTGTCGTACGTCGACGCCCTCCAGACCGACGCACCCATCAACCCGGGCAACTCCGGCGGACCCCTCCTGGACTCCCAGGGCCGGGCCATCGGCATCAACTCCGCCATCCGCTCCGCGGGCGGCGGCAGCGCCGAGTCGGACGGCGGCCAGTCCGGTTCCATAGGGCTCGGCTTCGCCATCCCCATCAACCAGGGCAAGCGCGTCGCCGAGGAACTGATCAACACCGGCAGGGCCAGCCACCCGGTCATCGGCATCACCCTCGACATGGACTACACGGGTGACGGCGCCCGGGTCGGCGCCGACGGATCCGCGGTCACCAAGGGCGGCGCGGGCGCCAAGGCCGGCATCAAGCCGGGTGACGTGATCACCGCGGTGGACGGACAACGCGTCCACTCCGGCGAGGAACTGATCGTCAAGACCCGCGCCCACCGCCCCGGCGACCGCCTCGAACTCACCGTTGAACGCGGCGGCAAGGAAACAAAGGTCTCCCTGGTCCTCGGCTCCTCCGACGGCGACTGAGCGGAAGGCAAACAATTCGGAAAGCGCGCGCATACACGCACTCGGGACTCACGGGACGGTACCGGTCACGCGGGGTCGGCGGGTACCGTGGTGGCGGCCCGGACATCCCAAGGAGCTTCAGGTGTTCAATGACATAGGACCACTCGAGCTGGTCGCGCTCGTTGTTCTCGCCGTGCTCGTCTTCGGTCCGGACAAGCTCCCCAAGGTCATCCAGGACGTGACGCGCACCATCCGGAAGATCCGGGAGTTCTCGGACAGCGCCAAGCAGGACATCCGCCAGGAGCTGGGCCCCGAGTTCAAGGACTTCGAGTTCGAGGACCTCAACCCCAAGACGTTCATCCGCAAGCAGATGGAGAACGACGAGCTGGGGCTCAAGGAACTCCGCAACGGCTTCGACCTGAAGAAGGAGATGGCCGAGGTCACCGACGCGGTGCACGGCCGCGACACGGAGTCCTCGTCGTCCGGGTCCGCGTCCTCGTCCTCGTCCGGTTCGGGCGGCGGCCGCGTCGACATGTCGAAGAAGCCCGAGAGGCCCGAGAAGCCCGCCGCCGAGGACCGCCCGCCCTTCGACGCCGACGCCACCTGACCCCACCCGCCGCCGCGCCGCGGGTGACGCGTCTCATACTCCGGACGGGGCGTACCGGGCCCGAAGACGACCTCCGGGCGGCCCACGCGCCGGGCGCTTTCCCGGCTGCCGCCAGTGGTGTGGCTATGCTTCCCGAGTTGTTGTGCGGACCGGACGAGTGCGCCCGAAGGGGGGCGGGCCGTTCCGGTCCGACGAGAGCGAGGAGGCGTCCGGGTACATGGAGACGACGAGTCAGGCGGTCGCGCAGGCGCCGGCCGCGGAGGGCGGACCACAGTCCCCCTCCGGCCGGCAGACGATCGACGGCTACCTGAGCGCGCCCTTCCCGTGGTACGGCCTCGACGAGGCGTTCACGGGACCGCGCCGGCTGATGCAGATCGGTACGGCGGCCGACGGCAGCGTGGAGCACGGCTCGATCGGGCACGGCGACGAACCGTCGGTCCGCAACGAGCACGTCGCGGGCGAGGAGCAGGACGCCAAGGAGAAGTTCGCGGTCGTCGTGACCGTGGCGGCCAACCCGGACCGGCGCAGCGCCGACGGCACGGGCCTGCTGGAGGCGACCTCGGTCTCCTCGGCGGCCTGGCTCGCCGGTGTGGGCCTGCTGTCCTTCACCTGGCCCGGCCAGATGGACCACTCGCTGCGCGACGACTGGCTGGAGCAGCAGACGGAGACGGCCTGGGTCCTCGCGGACGACCTCGACGGTGAGGACTGGACGACCCTGTCCCTCCCCGTGGACGGCGTGCCGACGCCCTTCCACTACCGGGAGTCCGAGTTCGGCTGGGTCCTCGCGGGCTCCACCGAGCAGGGCGTGCACCTCGGCGCCTACGGCCGGGGCATGAGCGCGTACGGCCTGGCCTTCTCCGTGGTCAAGGACATCGCCGCCTACGCCTAGAGGGCGCACGACGAGGGGCGCCGTCCAGCCGGACAGCGCCCCGGTCACCTCGCGGGCAGGGTCAGAACTTGTTCTTCGGCGTGATCCCCAGCGACAGGCCCGACAGGCCGCGCTGACGGCCGCCCAGCTTGCCCGCGATCGAGCGCAGGGCCGCGCCCGCCGGGGAGTCCGGGTCGGACAGCACGACGGGCCTGCCCTCGTCGCCGCCCTCGCGGAGCCGGACGTCGATCGGGATGGCGCCGAGCACCGGCACGGAGGCGCCGGTGGTGCGGGTGAGGCCGTCGGCGACCGACTGGCCGCCGCCCGTGCCGAACACGTCGACCATCTCGCCGCAGTGCGGGCAGGGCAGGCCGGACATGTTCTCGACCACGCCGACGATCTTCTGGTGGGTCTGCACGGCGATGGCCCCGGCGCGCTCCGCCACCTCGGCGGCGGCCTGCTGAGGGGTCGTCACGACCAGGATCTCGGCGTTCGGCACCAGCTGGGCCACGGAGATCGCGATGTCGCCGGTGCCGGGCGGCAGGTCGAGCAGCAGGACGTCCAGGTCGCCCCAGTACACGTCGGCCAGGAACTGCTGGAGCGCGCGGTGCAGCATCGGGCCGCGCCAGACGACCGGCGCGTTGCCCGGGGTGAACATGCCGATGGAGATGACCTTCACGCCGTTCGCCGACGGCGGCATGATCATGTTCTCGACCTGGGTGGGCCGGCCGTCGGCGCCCAGCATGCGCGGCACGGAGTGGCCGTAGATGTCGGCGTCGACCACGCCGACCTTGAGGCCGTCCGCGGCCATCGCCGCCGCCAGGTTCACCGTCACCGACGACTTGCCGACGCCCCCCTTGCCGGAGGCGACCGCGTAGACCCGGGTGAGGCTGCCGGGCTTGGCGAAGGGGACCTCGCGCTCGGTCTGGCCGCCGCGCAGGGCGCTCGCCAGCTCCTTGCGCTGTTCGTCGCTCATCACGTCCAGCTCGACGTCGACGCGCGTGACGCCCTCGACCCGCGCGACCGCGTCGGTCACCCGCTGGGTGATGGTGTCCCGCATGGGGCAGCCGGAGACGGTCAGGTACACGGCGACCGCGACCGCTCCGTCCGCGCCGATCTCCACCGACTTGACCATCCCCAGCTCGGTGATGGGCCGGTTGATCTCGGGGTCGTTCACCGTCGCCAGTGCTTCGCGCACCGCGTCTTCCGTAGCCATAGTGACGATGGTACGGCGCCGCACACGGGGCACGGAAAGCCCCGTCAGCGGTCGTGTACGTCACGCCCCGGCGGGCGATCCGCCGGGAATACCCCGCGGTCGGGGTGGTGGCCGTTCTGCCGCTCCTCCAGGTCCCGGAGGACGTCCTGAAGCTCGGAGCGGATCCAGTCCCTGGTGGCGACCTCGCCCAGGCCGATGCGGAGCGCCGCGATCTCCCGGGTCAGGTACTCGGTGTCGGCGATCGACCGCTCGTTCTGCTTGCGGTCCTGTTCGAGATTGACCCGGTCCCGGTCGTCCTGCCGGTTCTGCGCGAGCAGGATGAGAGGGGCCGCGTAGGAAGCCTGTAGCGAGAGCATCAGCGTCAGGAAGATGAACGGGTACTCGTCGAAGCGCAGCCCGCTCGGCGCGGACACGTTCCACACCACCCACAGGATGATGACGACGGTCATCCAGACGATGAACCGCCCGGTGCCGAGGAACCGCGCCACCCGCTCCGAGAGCCGGCCGAAGGACTCCGGGTCCCACTCGGGCAGGACGCGGCGGCGAGGCGCGCGGGGCTGGTCCAGGCGGGCCCGGGAACGGGAGGCCGTGGCTCCCGACGCGGCCCGCTCCCGGGTCGTGGTCTCACGATCGGGCGCCATCGGCCCTCCCCTCCTTCGCGGCCCCGGCCGGCTCGTCGAGGTGGTACTCGGTCTCCCGCCAGTCCTCGGGCAGCATGTGATCCAGTACGTCGTCCACGGTGACCGCGCCGAGCAGCGAGCCGGAGTCGTCCACGACCGGCGCCGCGACCATGTCGTACGCGGCGAAGAACCCGGCGACGACGGGCAGCGCGGCGTCCGGCTCCAGGGGCCGAAGATCGTCGTCGAGGATCGACCCGACCAGGGTGTACGGGGGATCGCGCAGCAGGCGCTGGAAGTGGACGGTGCCCAGGTACTTGCCGGTCGGCGTCTCCTCCGGCGGCCGGCACACGTAGACCTGGGCGGCGTGCGCCGGCGACAGGTCGGGGTTGCGGATCCGGGCCAGGGCGTCGGCGACGGTCGCGTCGGGCCGCAGCACGATCGGCTCGGTGGTCATCAGACCGCCCGCCGTGTGCTCCTCGTACGCCATCAGGCGCCGCATGTCGGCCGCGTCGTCCGGCTGCATCAGGCTCAGCAGCCGTTCCTTGTCCGCCTCGGGCAGCTCGCCGAGCAGGTCGGCGGCGTCGTCCGGGTCCATCGCCTCCAGCACGTCCGCGGCGCGCTCCTCCTTGAGCTTGCCGAGGATCTCGATCTGGTCGTCCTCCGGCAGCTCCTCCAGCACGTCGGCCAGGCGGTCGTCGTCTAGGGCGGCGGCGACCTCCGCGCGGCGCTTGGCGGAGAGGTGGTGCAGGACGTTGGCGAGGTCGGCGGGGCGCAGCTGCTCGAAGGTGGCGAGGAGGTTCTCGGCGCCCTGCCCGTGCTCCTCCACGGAGAAGCCGGTGACGCCGGACCACTCGACGGTGAGGGTCTCGCCCTTGGCCCGCCGGAAGGCGCCGCCCTTCCTGCCCTTGCGCACGAAGACCTTGTCGATCTCCCAGTCCCGGCGGGCCGGCAGCTGCTGCACCGACAGGTCGAGCACGGTCACCTCCTCGCCCGTCTCGGTGAGCGAGACCCGCCGGTCGAGCAGCTCGCCGAAGACGAGGCGCTCGGTGGGCCGCTGCTCGAAGCGCCGGACGTTGACCACGCCGGTCGTGATGACCTGGCCGGACTCGATGCCGGTGACCCGGGTCATGGGCAGGAAGATGCGGCGGCGGGTGGTGAGTTCGACGACCAGCCCGAGCACCCGCGGGGGTTTGCGGCCGACCCGGAGCATGACGACCAGGTCGCGCACCCGGCCCACCTGGTCGCCGGCCGGGTCGAAGACGGCGATGCCAGAGAGATGGGAGACGAAGATCCGGGGGGCGCCCGCTGCCATGGCCGCGGCTCCTTTTCGTAAGCGTGCCTCAGAGTGCGTGGCTCGGAGTGCGTGACGGCTGATTCGTTCTATGTCTCTTTTCCGAATTGCCCGCTCGGACGGGCTTCAGGCTAGCCCGTCCCGATCGGCCGCGCCCTGGCGGCCGGTCCGGACGGACTGGCTCCGTTCGCCTTCCGGGGCCCCGGTACGCTGCGGTACGCCGCCCGGGCGGTCAGCCCGCCACCGGCGTCCGTCCGCGTCGTGTCAGCCCCTGTCAGAAAGGCAGTTCCACCTGTGTCTGTGACTCCCCGGCGCCGTGTCCGCAGGGCCGCTCTCAAGGGCGTGGTGTGTGCCCTGGCCGCGGTGACGGGCCTGGGGCTGACGGGATGCGGCGGCGAGGACCCGGACGCGGGGACCAACGGCCTCGGGAAGCTTCCGGCCGACACGATCCAGACCAAGTCCCGCGCGGTCGCCCAGTCCGCAGAGGCGGTACGCCTGCACGGCACCGTGGCCGCCGGCGGGAGCACGTACCGCCTCGACATGCGGCTGAAGGCCGACGGAGGCACCGGCTCGGTCGCCGCCGAGGGGACGACGTTCGGGCTGCTGCGCGTCGGGGAGCAGCTCTTCCTCAAGGCCGACGCCGGGTTCTGGAGCCACGACGGCGGTGACGCCAAGGCCGCCGAGAAACTGGCCGGCAAGTACGTGAAGGTGCCGCAGGGCGACCCCGTGTACAAGAAGTTCAGCGGCTTCACGGACAAGGACGTCCTCCTCGGTGGTCTGCTGACGCTGCACGGCGAGGTCAAGACCGACGGCCGGCACGAGCAGGCCGGGATCCGCACCATCCGGATCACCGGCGACGACGGCGCCGGCGGCTCGCTCGACGTCTCCCTGGAGGGCGCGCCGTACCCGCTGCGGCTGGTGCGGGCGAGCAGCGCGGGCACGCTGAGCTTCTCGGACTGGAACAAGGACTTCGCACTCGAGGAGCCCCCGAAGGACGACACCCTGGACTACGGCAAGCAGCTCCCGTCGTCCTAGGGCCTGTCTGACAATTCCCGTCGTCGCCCGGAGGGCGGCCTCGCGGCGTCAGGTGCGTGCTCTCGGCGTGCCGGGCGTAGAGCCTCGTACTGGATGTACTTGGCTCTGCGCCCGGTGCGGCGAGAGTGCGTGCATGGCGTCGCGGGGCAGACGAAAATTGTCAGACAGGCCCTAGGGCCGGCGGCGGCGCCGCTTCAGCAGCAGGCGGGGGAGTCCGGCCGGTGCCGGGTTCCGGGTCGTCGCCGACGTCGGCAGGGGCGGCTCGGACAGCGCGTCGTCGGGCAGCGGGGCCGTGGTCCCGGTCGGTTCCAGCCGGAGCACCCGGCACTCGCGGGCCCAGCGGTCGGTCATCGCCTCGCCGTCGGGGGCGTTGAGGCGCTTTCCCTTGAGGTCGGCGACCGCCGCCTGCCACGCCTCGGAGCCGGAGGGCAGCTCCACGACCCGGGCGGCCCAGGTGACCAGCCGGCCGCCCTTGTCCTTGCTGCGCACCGTCACCTCGGCCGCGGCCCCGTCCGCCAGCCCCGGCAGCGGCTGCTCGCCGGGCCCGTCGCCGACGACGCAGGCCGCGCCCTCGTGCCAGACGTGCCACAGCGCCCGGGCGGGCACCCCGGGGCCCTTGGCCCAGATGAGGCCGGACTTCTTCGTGGCCTCCTCGACGAGGGCCTGGTCGAGCAGCTCGCGTGTCATGCGGTCAGCCTATCCAGCGCCCGTCCGCCCCGGTCAGAGCCAGCCGTTGCGCTTGAGCGTGCGGTGGATGCCCAGGCAGAGGACGACGGTGACGGACAGGACCAGCGGATACCCGAACTTCCAGTGGGTCTCCGGCATGTAGTCGAAGTTCATCCCGTACACCCCGCACACCATCGTCGGTACGGCGATGATCGCCGCCCACGAGGTGATCTTGCGCATGTCCTCGTTCTGCGCGACGGACGCCTGGGCGAGGTTGGCCTGGAGGATCGAGTTCAGCAGCTCGTCGAAGCCCACGACTTGTTCCTGCACCCGGGCCACGTGGTCGGCGACGTCCCGGAAGTACTTCTGGATCTCGGGGTCGATCAGCCGCATCGGCCGCTCGCTCAGCAGCAGCATGGGGCGCAGCAGCGGCGCCACCGCCCGCTTGAACTCCAGCACCTCGCGCTTGAGTTGGTAGATCCGGCCGGCGTCCGTGCCGCGCGGGCTGCCCTTGCGGCCCGGCGAGAACACCTCCGTCTCGACCTCGTCGATGTCGTCCTGCACCGCGTCGGCGACCGCGATGTAGCCGTCCACGACGTGGTCGGCGATGGCGTGCAGCACCGCCGAGGGGCCCTTGAGCAGCAGCTCGGGGTCCTCCTGGAGCCGGTGCCGCAGCGCGCGCAGCGAGCCCTTGCCGCCGTGCCGGACGGTGATGAAGAAGTCCCGTCCGGTGAAGCACATGACCTCGCCGGTCTCGACGACCTCGCTGCTGGCGGTCAGCTCGTCGTGGTCGACGTAGTGGATGGTCTTGAAGACCGTGAACAGGGAGTCGTCGTAGCGCTCCAGCTTGGGCCGCTGGTGGGCCTGGACGGCGTCCTCCACGGCCAGCGGGTGCAGCCCGAACTCCCGGGCGATACCGGCGAACTCGTCCTCGGTGGGCTCGTGCAGGCCGATCCACACGAAGCCGCCGTCGCGGCGCACCTGGCGCATCGCCGTGTGCGGGGTCAGCGGCGTCTCCGTCTCGACGCGGGCGCCGTCACGGTAGACGGCGCAGTCCACGACGGCGGACGGGTTGCCCGGGTCGCGGGTGGCGTCGTAGGCGCCGTTGTCCTTGCGCAGAGAGACGCGGGACGGGCGGACCGCGGCGCGCAGGTCACGGATCATCGACATGGCAGGCTCCTTCGCGACGGGCAGCGAACGGGGCCGGAGACGGGTGGAACCGCCCGGAATGGGGACGTCCTGGCTACGCGTGCTCGGCGCGTCCACAAAGCGGGGGGCACCGCACCGTCGCGGTGGCCGGCTTCGCTGCTGATTCAGCTGCTGACACGGATCGACGCGAGGGGCGTCGATGGATCGGATCAGGCACTACGAGACGAAGTGCTCTTCCGCGTGAAGGGCGCGGACGGAAAGCGGCAGCGGCAGGAACCGGAACAGCTGCGTCAGTGGCCGGAAGAGCGGGTGGTACTGCACGGTCGACTTCGGTCCATGCCGCCCACCTCCTCCGGCCGGTCCCTCGTGAGGGACGATCCATACCCCTTGTTTGGAGGGGTTCCCCGTAGGGGAGTCTTCATAGCGTCGGGTGCTTGATCGCGATGCGCTGAGCGCTGCCCCGAACCGCTGGCCCAGAGTACCAGTCACCCAAGGTGTCAAGGCGCCGCTTTGCCGGTTCACGACGAGTTCTATGCTCGCCGCATGGCTGATGTTCTTCCTCTGGTGGAGGCCCGGTTGCGCAGCGCGCTGGGCGAACCGGACGCACGCGCGGCGGTCACCTTCCTCGGCACCGACCGCATCGAGGTGCTGCGCTTCCCCGCCGCGGGCCAGGAGGGCGACATCGTCCGCTACGCCACCCTCGGCATGTCGGCGCAACCCATGGCGGACCCCACGGCCCCGCTCGCCGACCCGGTCAAGGGGCCCCGCGCCGAGCTGGTGCTCTCCGTCCGGGCCGGCCTCGCCGACACCGGCAAGGTGCTGCGGCCGCTCGCCGTGCTGGCGGCCTCCCCGCAGGTCGAGGGCGTGATCGTGGCGCCGGGCGCCTCGCTGGACGTGGGGGAGGCGCTGTGGCCCGGGGCGCCGTTCACCTCGGTCCTGGTCGCCGAGCCGGGCGGCCTGGTCGAGGACCTGGAGCTGGACGCCCCGCTGGACCCCGTACGGTTCCTGCCGCTGCTGCCGATGACGCCGAACGAGGCGGCCTGGAAGCGCGTGCACGGCGCGCAGGCCCTCCAGGAGCGCTGGCTGACGCACGGGACGGACCTGCGTGATCCGTCCCGCAGGTCCGTCCCACTGGAGTGACGGAACTCACCAAGTGAGCCTCCGCGCTCCTCAGTTGGCGAAGACGGTGACGCTGTCCTCGGTGGCGTGCCCGGTCTCCAGCTCCTCGGCCTCGTGGGTGAGCGCCCGGCGCCGTACGAGGACCACGACCGCGCCCAGCACGGCGGTGACGGCCGCCACCACGAACGGGATGTGGATGTCCGTCCACTCCTCGATCTTCGGCGCGAAGTAGGGCGCGGCCGCCGCCGCGAACCAGCGCACGAAGTTGTAGCCGGCGCTCGCCACGGGCCGCGGCGCGTCCGACACCCCGAGGGCCAGTTCGGTGTAGACGGTGTTGTTCACGCCGATGAACGCGCCGGACAGGATCGTGCAGACGATCGCGGTGGTGTGATTGCCGTAGCCGAGGACCAGGACGTCGGCCGCGAGCAGCACCAGCGAGCCGCCCAGCACCTTCAGCGAGCCGAACCGCTTCTGCATGCGCGGCGCCACGAGGACCGAGAAGACGGCGAGCAGCACACCCCAGGCGAAGAACACCGCGCCGGACTTGTACGGGGTCATGTTCAGCACGAACGGGGTGAAGGCCAGCACCGTGAAGAACGTGTAGTTGTAGAAGAAGGCCGAGACCGCGGCGGAGGCGAGGCCGCCGTGACCGAGCGCCCTGATCGGGTCGAGCAGTGACGTCTTGCGGGCCGGCTTCGGCTGTTCCTTGAGGAACACGGTGATGCACAGGAAGCCGATCGCCATCAGGAAGGCCGTGCCGAAGAACGGGTAGCGCCAGCTGGCGTCGCCGAGCAGGGCGCCGAGCAGCGGGCCGCACGCCATGCCGAGGCCGAGCGCGGACTCGTAGAGCAGGATCGCCGCCGCGCTGCCCCCGGCCGCGGCGCCGACGATGACGGCGAGCGCGGTCGAGACGAACAGCGCGTTGCCCAGGCCCCAGCCGGCCCGGTAGCCGACGAGCTGGCCGACCGTGTCGGAGGTGCCCGCCAGGCCCGCGAAGACCACGACGAAGGCCAGCCCGAGCAGCAGGGTCTTGCGTCCGCCGATGCGGCTGGAGACGAAGCCGGTGACCAGCATCGCGAGCGCGGTGATGAGGAAGTACGAGGTGAACAGCAGGGAGACCTGGCCGGCGCTCGCGTCCAGGCCCTTCGCGATGGACGGCAGGATCGGGTCGACGAGCCCGATGCCCATGAAGGCCACGACGGACGCGCCGGCCGTCGCCCACACCGCCTTGGGCTGTCGCAGGATGCCGCCCGCACCCGCGTCGAAGGGGTCCATGCCAGTGCTCCAATGCCGACGAGATGGTTGGTGTTTACACATACTAAGTTAGCTCTGCTAATTAATGCAACGTACACCTAATCTCGCGGGTGTGGACCCGGGGCGCGGGCTTCCCTCCGGATGGGTGATCGTCCTTGACGTGGGGGAGTGAGGGTAGGACCGTGGGGCTGTATGAGGGGCGAACCCAGTTGCCCGAAGTGTGGTGGCCGGGTCAGGGCTCCCGGTCTCTTCGCCGATTCCTGGCAGTGCGACCTGCACGGCACCGTGCATCCGCTCCAGCCCGTGCTCCCGCCCAGCGTCGAGGCGCTCGGTGTCGTGGTGCACCGCACCCAGGTGCCGGTCTGGATGCCCTGGCCGCTGCCGGTCGGCTGGCTGTTCACCGGGGTGGCCTGTGCGGGCGACGACCGCACCGGTGGCCGCGCGACCGCGGTGGCCTGTTCCGGACCGGGACCGCTCGGCGGCATCGGAGAGCTGATCCTGATCGCCGAGGAACTCGGTGTCGGTCTGGGCGCGCGCTACGCCGGCCTGGACGCCCCCGACCCGGGGCCGTACATGAACGTGGAGAAGCCGCCCCAGGCCAAGGTCCTGGCCGCCGGCCGCCCGACCCCCCTCTGGCACGTCTCGGGCGGCCCCGTCGACCGCGCGGTCTTCGCCGGGGAGGCCCTGGGCATGTGGCTGTGGGCCGTCGTGTGGCCCGAGAAGTCGGGGCTGCTGATGTACGAGGAACTGGTGCTGACCGACCTGCGGGACGCGGGCGCCGAGATCGACCTGGTGCCGTGCGGCGCCCTGTCGCCTCGGCTGATCCAGCCCTAGCCGCCTTGGTGCGGGTGCGCTGTAGGGGGCGCAGGGCCGCTGCGGGTGTGACAGGGCGGGGTGCGGCACCGGTTATCCTTGAGCGTCCCCTTCTTGTCTTTTCTTGTCCTTGAGTCTCCCCTTCCGTCCCGTCACCGTTTGGAGTCAGCGTCGTGCGCATCGATCTGCACACCCACTCCACCGCGTCCGACGGCACGGACACCCCGGCCCAGCTGGTGCGCAAGGCCGCCACGGCCGGTCTCGACGTCGTCGCGCTGACCGACCACGACACCACCCGCGGCCACGCCGAGGCCCTCGCCGCGCTGCCCGAGGGGCTGACCCTGGTCACCGGGGCCGAGCTCTCCTGCCGGCTCGACGGCGTCAGCATGCACATGCTGGCCTACCTCTTCGACCCCGAGGAGCCCGCCCTGCTCGCCGAGCGCGAGCTGGTCCGCGACGACCGCGTGCCGCGGGCGCGTGGCATGGTCGAGAAGCTCAACGGCCTGGGCGTGCCCGTCACCTGGGAACAGGTCGCCCGCATCGCCGGCGACGGCTCGGTCGGGCGGCCGCACGTGGCCACCGCGCTGGTGGAACTCGGCGTGGTGCCGACGGTGGGCGACGCGTTCACGGCGGACTGGCTGGCCGACGGCGGCCGGGCCTTCGTCGAGAAGCACGAGACCGACCCCTTCGAGGCGCTCCGGCTGATCAAGGGCGCCGGCGGGGTCGCCGTCTTCGCCCACCCGGCCGCCGTCAAGCGCGGCCGCACCGTGCCGGAGACCGCGATCGCCGACCTGGCCGCCGCCGGGCTCGACGGCATCGAGGTCGACCACATGGACCACGACGCGGACACCCGGGCACGGCTGCGCGGGGTCGCGAAGGAGCTGGGGCTCCTGACGACCGGCTCCAGCGACTACCACGGCAGCCGGAAGACCTGCGTGCTCGGCCAGTACACGACCGACCCCGAGGTGTACGGGGAGATCACACGTCGGGCGTTCGGGGCGTTCCCGGTGCCGGGGGCCGGCGGGGCCTGAGCCCCACCTCCCGCGCGACCCGTCCCTCTCCCGTCCTCTCTCGCAAGGCCAGTAGCTCACCCATGTTCGACCTCGCCGTCTTCGGCTCCCTCTTCCTGACCCTTTTCGTCATCATGGATCCCCCGGGGATCACCCCGATCTTCCTCGCGCTGACCTCCGGACGCCCCGCCAAGGTGCAGCGGCGGATGGCCCTCCAGGCGGTCTGCGTCGCCGGTGGTGTGATCACCGTGTTCGGCCTGCTCGGGCACCAGATCCTGGACTACCTGCACGTGTCCGTGCCCGCCCTGATGATCGCGGGCGGGCTGCTGCTCCTGCTGATCGCCCTTGACCTGCTCACCGGCAAGACGGACGAGCCGAAGCAGACCAAGGACGTCAACGTGGCGCTGGTGCCGCTGGGCATGCCGCTGCTCGCCGGTCCCGGGGCGATCGTGTCGGTCATCCTCGCCGTGCAGAAGGCGGACGGGGTGACCGGCCAGGTCTCGGTGTGGGCGGCGATCCTCGCCATCCACGTGGTGCTGTGGCTGGTGATGCGGTACTCGCTGCTGATCATCCGCGTCATCAAGGACGGCGGTGTGGTCCTGGTGACCCGGCTCGCGGGCATGATGCTCTCCGCGATCGCGGTCCAGCAGATCATCAACGGTGTCACGCAGGTGATCCAGGGCGCCTGAGCGCGGTCCCGCACCCGCACCCGGCACGCACGGGGCCCCCGTACGGCGTTCCGTACGGGGGCCCCGGGTGTGTGAAGGGTCCGCGCTACAAGGCCGAGGGTTCGGCGGGGCGGATCCACAGGCGCTGTCCGATGGCGGCGGCCTGCTGGACGATCCGGTTTACGGAGGCGGCGTCCACGACAGTCGTGTCGACGGGGGTCCCGTCGACGTCGTCGAGTCGCATGACTTCAAAGCGCATGGCCTCTCCCTTGATCTGGTCATCCTCCTGAGGAGAACTACTGGTGTGGCTCCTGGGTCGTCGGTGCCCGGGCTTCCACAGGAGTCAACGGGATGCCCGATGCAAACATTCCCTACGCTAAGGAAATTTTTCGAACGACTAATTACTGACAGGTAAGCGGCTTGTTGCAGTGCGACCAGTGTCCGTTACAAGACTGACCGGGACCAGTTGTGTTCGTAGCGTGACCGCCGGGACAATGGAGGCGATGAACGCCGACCTCGCGTCCTTGAACGCTCGTATCGACCGCACCAACGAGCTGCTACTGCGCATGCTCGCCGAGGTGGCGAAGACACCCTCGACCCACGCGATCTTCGTCGACGCCGGATACCTGTACGCGGCGGCGGGGCGGCTGGTGACCGGGACCGAGGACCGCCGGGCCTTCGACCTGGACGCCGAGGGACTGATCGAGGCGCTCATCGACAAGGCGCGCACCATCTTCGCGGACAGCCGCCTGCTCCGGGTCTACTGGTACGACGGCGCCCGCCGCCGCATCCACACCGCCGAGCAGCAGTCCATCGCCGAACTGCCCGACGTCAAGGTGCGCCTGGGCAACCTCAACGCCAACAACCAGCAGAAGGGCGTCGACTCACTCATCCGCTCCGACCTGGAGTCCCTCGCCCGGTACCGCGCCATCAGCGACGCGGCGCTGCTCGGCGGCGACGAGGACCTGGTCTCCGCGGTCGAGGCGGCGCAGGGGTACGGCGCCCGCGTCCACCTGTGGGGCATCGAGGCGCCCGACGGCCGCAACCAGGCCGACCCGCTGCTCTGGGAGGTCGACAGCCAGCGCACCTTCGACCTGGAGTTCTTCAAGCCGTACGTCTCCCGGCGCGCGGCCCAGGCCTTTGACGCGGCGGGCACCCGGCCGGCCCGCGAGGACGTCCGCTTCGTGGGCGCGCAGATCGCGGCGAAGTGGCTGGCCGCCCGCGGCCGGGACGCCCTGCTGGAGCTTCTCCCCGGCCACCCCTACCTTCCCGGCTCGGTCGACCAGGACCTGCTGGTGGAGGCCGAGGGCCTGCTCCAGTACTCGCTGCGCGGCCAGGCCGACCTGAGACGGGCCCTGCGGGACGGCTTCTGGGAGCACCTGCGGGCGCAGTACTAGGGTCCGGCCTCCGCGGAGCGCCGGGGGAGGCCGTCCCAGAAGTCGGCGAGCGCGCGGGCGGTCGGCAGGGGCTGGTCGGTGTTGGGGGAGTGCTCGGCGCCGGCGATCACGGTCCGGCGCGCGTCCAGGCGTACGGCCATCTCGTCCAGGAGAGGGACGGGCCAGGTGTCGTCGTAGGCGCCGGACAGCACGTGGTACGGCAGCGCCAGCGCGGCCAGTTCCGCGACCCGGTCCGGCTCCGTGCACAACTGCCGGCCCGTCGCGCGCAGTTGGGCGGGCCTGGTGCCCAGCCAGCGCTCACGCAGCCGCACCGGGTCCTCCGGGCCGTGGGCGGGGGCCGGGGCACCGACCTCCTCGGGCGGCCCCATGGCCTGCATCACCTGCCAGACCTCGGCCATCGTCATGGTGTCGAGCGCGTCCCGCAGCAGCTTCACGCGCAGCCGCTGGGACTCGGAGATCCGCGCCGGGCCGGAGGAGACCAGCGTGAGGGAGACGAAGGGGGCGTGGTCGAGCAGGACGGCGGCCCGCGCGATCTGGCCGCCGAGGGAGTGCCCGACGAGATGGACGCGCGTCCCGAGGGCGGCGACCTGCGCGAGCACGTCCCGGGCCAGCTCGGGGCGCGCGTAGCCGGCTTCGTCGTCCTCGGGGCCGTCCGACTCGTACTGCCCCCGCCCGTCGACGGCGACCGTACGGTACCCGCGCGCCCCCAGCGGTGCGTGCAGCAGCGTGAAGTCCTCCTTGCTGCCGGTGAACCCGGGCAGCATCAGGACCGTTCCCCGCGCCGCCACCCCGTCGGCCACGGGGGAGTCGACGACGGCGAACTCACCGCGCGCGGTGGACATCCGGTACGCGCGGGCGCCCGGCGGTGGACTGAAGGCGGCGTTCCTGCTCACGGGCAGAGGTTATCGGTCGGCGGCGCGCGGGAACGCCGTCGGCCCGGCCCCGCCTGGGTGGCGGGACCGGGCCGACGTCCGGTGACGCGGTGCGGATCAGCTCTCGCCGGACTCCGCGGGCTGCGCGGCGGCCGCGGCCGCCTTGCGGGTGCGGCGCGCCTTAGGCTTCGCCTCGTCCGGCGCCTCGGCGGCCTGTGCCGGGATACCGGCGGCGGCCTCGGCCGGCTCCGCGGCCTGGGTGGCCTTGCGGGTGCGGCGGCGGGGCTTGGCCTCGGTGCCTTCGGCGGTGTCGGCGACGGCCTCGGCCTTGGCGGCGGCGGTCTTCCGGGTGCGCCGGGGCTTGGCCTCGACCGCTTCCTCGGCGGCCACCACGGGCTCGGCGGTGGCGGCCTTGCGGGTGCGGCGGCGCGGCTTGGTCTCCGTGCCTTCGGCGGTGTCGGCGACGGCCTCGGCCTTGGCGGCGGCGGTCTTGCGGGTGCGCCGGGGCTTGGCCTCGACCGCTTCCGCCTCCGGCGCCGTCTGCGCCGGGATACCGGCGGTGGTCTCGCCGGCCTCGGCCGGCTCCGCGGCCTGGGTGGCCTTGCGGGTGCGGCGGCGGGGCTTGGCCTCGGTGCCTTCGGCGGTGTCGGCGACGGCCTCGGCCTTGGCGGCGGCGGTCTTCCGGGTGCGCCGGGGCTTGGCCTCGGCGGTCTCCGGGGCCTGGGTGGCCTCGGTCGCCTCGACGGGCTCGGCGGTGGCGGCCTTGCGGGTGCGGCGGCGCGGCTTGGTCTCCGTGCCCTCGGCGGTGTCCGCGACGGCCTCCGCCTTGGTGGCGACCGCTTCCGCCTTGGTGACGGCCTCCGCCTTCGGGGCGGCCGTCTTGCGGGTGCGGCGCGGCTTGGTCTCCACGGGGGCCTCGACGAGCGGGGCCTCGACGACCGCCGTGGCGGTGGCCGCGGGCTCGGTCGCGGGCGTGGCCTCCAGCGGAGCGGCCGGCGCCTCGGCCGACTTGCGGGTGCGGCGGCGACGCGGCTTGGCCGGGGTCTCCACGACCTCCGCGGCCTGAGCCACGTCGGTGACCTCGGAGACCGCGACCGCGCTCTCCTCGGCGGCCTGCGCGACCGGGGCGTCGGCCGTGGCGGCCTGCGCCGGACGCCGCGACGGCTCACCGCCACGCGTACGCCGGCGGCGGCGCAGCGTGCGGGGCGCACCGGCCTCGTCCGTGCCCGTGGCGCCGTCGGCACCGCCGGTCACGGCCTCGGTCGCGGCGCCCGCGGAGGTGTCCGCGTCCACCGGGGCCCCGCCGCGCATCCGGCGGCGGCGACGCGGCGTCTCACGGGAGGAACGCTCGCGCTCGGCGGGGCGGGACTCGTCCCGGCCGCCACGGCCACCGCGGGTACGGCCACCGCGGCCGCCCGGCTCGCCCAGGTCCTCCAGCACCTCGGCGTCGAGCCCGGCGCGGGTGCGCTCCGAGCGCGGCAGCACACCCTTGGTGCCCTCGGGGATACCGAGGTCGGTGTACAGGTGCGGGGAGGTGGAGTAGGTCTCCGGCGGGTCGTTGAAGCCCAGGTCCAGCGCCTTGTTGATCAGCTGCCAGCGGGGGATGTCGTCCCAGTCGACCAGCGTGATCGCCGTACCCTTGGCGCCCGCGCGGCCGGTGCGGCCGATGCGGTGCAGGTACGTCTTCTCCTCTTCCGGCGACTGGTAGTTGATGACGTGCGTCACGCCCTCGACGTCGATGCCGCGGGCGGCCACGTCGGTGCAGACGAGCACGTCCACCTTGCCGTTGCGGAAGGCGCGCAGGGCCTGCTCGCGGGCGCCCTGGCCGAGGTCGCCGTGGACCGCGCCGGAGGCGAAACCGCGCTGCTTGAGCTGGTCGGCCAGGTCGGCGGCGGTGCGCTTGGTGCGGCAGAAGACCATGGCCAGTCCCCGGCCGTCGGCCTGCAGTATGCGCGCCACCATCTCGGGCTTGTCCATGTTGTGCGCGCGGTAGATGAACTGCTTCGTGTTCGCGACCGTCGCGCCCGCGTCGTCCGGCGAGGTGGCGCGGATGTGCGTGGGCTGCGACATGTAGCGGCGGGCGAGTCCGATGACCGCGCCCGGCATGGTCGCCGAGAACAGCATGGTCTGGCGCCGCGTCGGCAGCATGTTGATGATCTTCTCGACGTCGGGCAGGAAGCCCAGGTCGAGCATCTCGTCGGCCTCGTCGAGGACCAGGCACTTGACGTGCTTCAGGCTGAGCTTCTTCTGGCCCGCGAGGTCCAGCAGGCGACCCGGGGTGCCGACGATCACGTCGACGCCCTTCTTCAGGGCCTCGACCTGCGGCTCGTAGGCGCGGCCGCCGTAGATCGCGGTGACGCGCACGTTGCGGACCTTGCCGGCGGTCAGGAGGTCGTTGGTGACCTGCTGGCACAGCTCGCGCGTCGGGACGACGACGAGGGCCTGCGGGGCGTCGGTCAGGGCCTCGGGCGCGGCGCGGCCCGCCTCGATGTCCGCGGGGACGGTGACGCGCTCGAGGAGCGGAAGGCCGAAGCCCAGCGTCTTGCCGGTGCCGGTCTTGGCCTGGCCGATGACGTCCGTGCCCGAGAGGGCCACGGGGAGCGTCATCTCCTGGATGGGGAAGGGGTTGATGATGCCGACGGCTTCGAGGGCTTCGGCGGTCTCGGGGAGGATCCCGAGGGATCGGAACGTCGTAGTCAGGGTGCTGCCTCTTCTGTGTACGTGGTGCGAGGCGAGCGCGCGGGTCTTGACGGATCGTGTCGGGGACGTCGGCTGCCCGTACGGGTGAGCCGTAGGACACGGGACCTCTGTCGACGCTCCAGCGCTCGTACCACTGAGGGTCCCCCTCCGGATTCCGTACGCAGTGCGGCGTACGGCAAGGAGGGCTGTCGGGTCGGAGCCGATCGGGCCACCGACCGGGCATCCTCATGCGTGCGGCCCGACGACGATGTCACGTACCCGTACGTCACATACTCGGCAGGCGCATTACCACCATACCTCGGATTCGCGCACATGCGATGGCCGAATTGGTCACGTAGTCGTCGTCACACTGACTGACCAGGGCCTTACCGTCGTCGAAGAGCGGGCTATTGTGCGCTGCATGACGAGCTCTGACAAGCCTGGCACCGCCGCAGACGCCCCCGCCGAAACCACCGGAGCAGCCGAAGCCACCGGCCCCACCGGAGTGGCCGCCCGGGACTGGGCGTCGGCCGCGGCCGACCCGCAGTACCGCGCCGCCGTCGTGGACCTGCTCGGCGCGCTCGCGTACGGCGAGCTGGCGGCGTTCGAGCGGCTGGCGGAGGACGCCAAGCTGGCGCCCACGCTGGCGGACAAGGCGGAGCTGGCGAAGATGGCGTCGGCGGAGTTCCACCACTTCGAGCGGCTGCGCAACCGGCTCGCGGAGATCGGCGAGGAGCCGACCGCGGCGATGGAGCCGTTCGTGGCCGCCTACGACGGCTTCCACAAGCAGACGGACCCCTCGGACTGGCTGGAGGGCCTCGTCAAGGCCTATGTCGGCGACTCCATCGCCAGTGACTTCTACCGCGAGGTCGCGGCCCGCCTCGACGCGGACACCCGTGAGCTGGTGCTGGCCGTGCTCGACGACACCGGGCACGCCGGTTTCGCCGTGGAGAAGGTCCGTGCGGCGATCGACGCCGACCCGCGCGTGGGCGGGCGGCTCGCGCTGTGGGCGCGGCGGCTGATGGGCGAGGCCCTCTCGCAGTCCCAGCGGGTGGTGGCCGACCGGGACGCGCTGTCGACCATGCTCGTGGGCGGTGTCGCGGACGGCTTCGACCTGGCCGAGGTCGGCCGGATGTTCTCCCGGATCACCGAGGCGCACACCAAGCGGATGGCGGCGCTGGGCCTGGCGGCCTGACCGCTGCCGGCCCGAGCACGTCCCGGACCTCGGCGGCCGGTCAGGCGGTCGCCGAGCTGCGGCGGAGCCTTCCCGCGGGGCGCAGCAGCAGTGACAGCGAGGCCGCGGAGAGCGCGGCCGAGCCGAGGAGCACCAGCAGCAGGCCGCCGGCGCCCAGCGCGGTGTGCGTGACGAACGCCCCGAAGAGCGCTCCGGCGATACCCGTCGGCAGGACCAGGATCCGGTCGGGGAGGCGGTGCGGCAGGCGATGGACGGCCGCCCATGCCAGGGCGAGTCCGAGGATCGCGGCGCTGAGCGCTTCCAAGAGCATGTCGGGGTCCCTCCCACATGGCCGGCCTGCCCGAACGGTCACAGCCGTCTTACCCCTGACCTGCGGAATACAACCCTCCCCCTGTGGGTGAACTGTGCTCCACCCGTGAGCGCGAGGACTGCGTCGACTCCGCGGAAACGGGAGGGGCCCGGCGGTGACACGCACCGCCGGGCCCCTCCCGCGACTTCGTCCGTCGTCCCGCTTTCGGGCTACAGCGCGCCGAAGCCCACCTTGCGCGGGGACGGCTCGCCGATCTCGACGTAGGCGAGCCGGTCGGCCGGCACCAGGACCTTGCGGCCGTGTTCGTCCACGAGGCTCAGCAGCTGCGACTTGCCGGCCAGTGCCTCGGCCACCAGACTCTCGACTTCCTCGGCACTCTGACCGCTCTCCAGAACGATCTCGCGGGGCGCGTGCTGCACGCCGATCTTGACCTCCACGGCTATGTCCCTCCGACGGTCAGTGAAGTGCGCGATCTTCCGCGCCGTACCCAGCACACATTAGCCCGGTGAGGGGACGTACACGGTGCGTCGGAGAACGCCAGGAGCGAACAGCGGGCGGGAACAGACCCGCCGCGCGCCCCTCGTACCGCGACCCTCAGTGCTGATCGGTGCCGTGCAGCGGGAAGCCGGCGATGCCCCGCCAGGCCAGCGAGGTCAGCAGCTGCACCGCCTGGTCGCGCGGCACGCTGCGGTCGCTGTGCAGCCAGGAGCGGGCCACCACCTGGGCGAGGCCGCCGAGACCGGAGGCCAGCAGCATCGACTCGGCTCGCGAGAGGCCGGTGTCCTCGGCGATCACGTCGCAGATCGCCTCGGCGCACTCGTTCGTGACCTTGTCGACGCGCTCGCGCACGGCGGGCTCGTTGGTCAGGTCCGACTCGAAGACCAGGCGGAAGGCGCCGCCGTCGTCCTCGACGTACGCGAAGTACGCGTCCATCGTCGCCCGGACGCGCTGCTTGTTGTCGGTCGTCGAGGCGAGCGCGCTCCGCACGGACTGGATCAGCGCCTCGCAGTGCTGGTCCAGCAGGGCGAGGTACAGGTCGAGCTTGCCCGGGAAGTGCTGGTAGAGCACGGGCTTGCTGACGCCGGCCCGCTCGGCGATGTCGTCCATCGCGGCCGCGTGGTAGCCCTGCGCCACGAACACTTCCTGTGCGGCGCCCAGCAGCTGGTTGCGTCGGGCTCGGCGGGGAAGGCGTGTGCCCCGCGGGCGTACCGCCTCTGTCTGCTCGATGGCTGTCACGCCGCCTCCCATAGTCGTCCTCGTGCGGTGTGCGCCGCGTCGTCATCGTACTTTTCGGTAACCGTGGTGTGTGTGCTGCGAGCGCAGAATTTCACGGACCGGACGGTGCCGAAAGCCGCACAACAGGTTTCAAAAGATGCCAGTCCGGGCAGGGATGCGCCTTCCTTCCGTCGACACTCAGCGGTAGTCGTCCTCGTCGCTGGAGACGACACGGGCCTGTTCGGCCAGGTCGGCCTCGTTGGCGCGGTCGGTGTCGGCGCCGGTGAGCGGTTCGTCGTGCTCCGGCGCGAGGTCCGCCTGCTGCTCGGCCGCGTCGGCGTCGGGTGCCTCGACATCGATTTCCCCGGGGCTCGGTGTCTCGGTGTCGAAGGTCTCGGGATCGGTCGGGTCGACGGTCATGATGGGCTCCCTTCGTACGAACGTCCCCGCGGATGCGGGGGACCACATGCGGGTGCCCACTCCACGAGCCTAGGAGACACCCGATCCGGACGCCATGCGTCGCGCACGTCCGGTCCCGGCCGCCCGTCCCGCCCGCCGGTCCGGTCCCGGCTCGCCCTCGCCTGTGACTGCCGACACACGGGTCGCGGCGTGATCGTCTCGTAACATTGCCGCATGCCTTCGACCGAGCCGTACTCCGAGCCGCCCACCGCGCCGCCCGCGAACGTGCTGCCGAAGGTCGGATCCGTCAAGGTCGCCGACGGCGAGCGGCTCCGGTCGGTCCACCTGCCCGGCATGACCCTGACGGTGCGCTCCAGGCGACCGCTCCGCGACGGCCTGCCGCCCGCCCTGTACGTCCACGGCCTCGGCGGCTCCTCCCAGAACTGGTCGGCGCTGATGCCGCTGCTGGACGGCGTCGTCGAGAGCGAGGCGATCGACCTGCCCGGCTTCGGCGACTCCCCGCCGCCGGACGACGGCGACTACTCGATCACCGGCCACGCCCGCGCGGTCGTCCGGCACCTCGACGCGTCCGGGCGCGGCCCGGTGCACCTCTTCGGCAACTCCCTCGGCGGCGCCGTCGTCACGCGGGTCGCCGCGGCCCGGCCCGACCTGGTGCGCACCCTGACCCTGATCTCGCCCGCGCTGCCCGAGATCCGCGTGCAGCGCAGTGCCGTGCCCACGGGGCTGCTGGCCCTGCCGGGGGTGGTGACGCTCTTCTCGCGCCTCACCCGGGAGTGGACCGCGGAGCAGCGGGTCCGCGGGGTGACGGCGCTCTGCTACGGGGATCCGGGGCAGGTGTCGCCGGAGGGCTTCCGCAACGCCGTCGAGGAGATGGAGCGGCGGCTGCGGCTGCCGTACTTCTGGGACGCGATGGCGCGCTCCGCCCGCGGGATCGTGAACGCGTACACGGTGGGTGGCCAGTACGGTCTGTGGCGACAGGCCGAACGGGTTCTCGCACCGACCCTGCTGGTCTACGGTGGACGCGACCAACTCGTCGGCTACCGCATGGCCCGGCGGGCCGTCCGCGCCTTCCGTGACTCCCGGCTGCTGACCCTGCCGGACGCGGGTCACGTGGCGATGATGGAATACCCGGAGACCGTGGCCACGGCCTTCCGCGAGCTACTCGCGGACACCGAGCGGCCGGCGGTCGGCGAGCGGACCGACGGGATCGTCGATGACGAACCCGCCAACCAGAGCACAGGAGGCTGAGGCGCGACGTGGGACGCCACAGCCGCCGTGGACCCGCCCCGAAGGCCGACGCCGCGGACACCGCCAAGGCGCGGGGTGGGCCCCTCGGTCCCCAGAGCGGGCCCCAGGGGCGCCCGGGTCCGGGGCGGGGTATCGATCCGCGGTTCCCGGACGGTACGCCCGCGCACGGCTACCCGACGCTTCCGGGCGGCGGCGGACCGGCGCGCGGTATCCCGGGTGCGCAGGGCGCCCCGGGGGGCACGCCCGCGTACGGGGGCCCGCGGTTCGCCGAGGGCACTCCGGCGCATGGGGTGCCCAGGTTCTCCGACGGCACGCCCGCCCACGGGATGCCGAGGTTCCCCGACGGCACGCCCGCGCACGGCGTCCCGAGGTTCTCCGACGGCACCCCGGCGCAGGGTGTGCCGCGCGTCCGGGGCGGTCACCCCGAGCAGCGTGAAGCGGGCGGCGGCTGGGGCGAGGTGAACGGCCGGGCGCCGGCTCCCGACCGGTTCACCGAGCAGGGTCCGTCCCTCCCGCGGCAGCGGCAGGCGCCTCGGGGCGGGCCGCGCCAGGACTACCTGGACGCCTTCACCGAGGACGACGACGTCTTCGCCGCCCGTCCTGCGCGCCGTACGCCCGCCCCCGCGCCGTCCGCCGACCCGTACGCCTCCGTCACCGACTGGAGCGCGGACGGCGGCGGCCGCTTCGGCGCGGACGCGGGACCGGGCGTGGACGGCGGCGGCGACGACGCCCCGCCCACCGGCGAGCCCGCGCCCGCCAAGGGCGGCAGGGGCAGGACCTTCACCGGCATCGCGGCGGCCGCCGTCACCACCGTGCTCGCGGTGGTCGTGGCCGGCCAGGTCGCCGACGGGGCGGACGGAGACGGCGGCACGCGGTCGCAGTCGGCCGCAGGCCAGGCCCGCGACGCCCGCGACCCCGCGTCCCGCGACGACGAACGGCCGACACCCGCCGCGCCCGAGGCCGCCGCACCCCTGACGTACGAGCAGAAGCTCGGCAAGAGGTACCCGCTCAGCCCGGGGCTCAAGGCGTCGGGGAAGTTCGACGCGGTCCCCGGCATCGCCAAGGCGCCCGGCAAGGGGCAGAAATACACCTACCGTGTGGACGTCGAACAGGGGCTCGGCCTCGACGGCGCCCTCTTCGCGGAGGCCGTGCAGAAGACCCTCAACGACGAGCGGAGCTGGGCCCACGAAGGCGCCCGCACCTTCGAGCGCATCCACTCGGGACAACCCGACTTCGTGATCACGCTGGCCAGCCCCGGCACCACCGCCGACTGGTGCGCCAAGTCCGGCCTGGACACGACCGAGGACAACGTCTCCTGCGACTCCGCCGCCACCGAACGCGTGATGATCAACGCCTACCGGTGGGCGCAGGGAGCGGAGCCCTACGGTGACGCGATGCTCGCCTACCGCCAGATGCTGATCAACCACGAGGTCGGCCACCGCCTCGGTTTCAACCACGTCACCTGCGACAAGGACGGCGAACTCGCCCCGGTCATGCAGCAGCAGACCAAGTTCGTCGACCACGACGGGATCGACTGCCGCCCCAACGCCTGGGCCTTCCCGAAGGGCTGACCGGGCTTGGCCGAAGTGTCACGCGCGGTGACCCCTTGATCTCTTAGCGCGACGGAACGCGCCCCGCACGGGAAAGTTACGACCGTTCACCCCTTCTGGTGGCGCGACGGACAACCGTCCATCGCGCCACCGCCTTGTCCGCATACGTTCGTCCCGCTGCGAGCCGCCGGGCCAACGGCGGCTCCCCAGACGGGAGATCGGGGGTGCGCGCGTGCGCATCGGACTGCTTACGGAGGGTGGCTATCCGTATGTGAGCGGTGAGGCCGGACTCTGGTGCGACCGGCTCGTGCGCGGGCTGGATCGGCACGAGTTCGACGTCTACGCGCTCAGCCGCAGCGAGCACCAGGAGGCCGAGGGGTGGGTGCCGCTGCCGCCGCAGGTCAGCCGGGTGCGCACCGCCTCGCTGTGGGAGGCCGAGGACGACGGGATCGTGCTCGGACGGCGGGCGCGCCGGCGCTTCGCCGACTGCTACGGCGAGTTCGCCACGGCCCTGTGCACGGCCGCACCCGGAGATCCGTCCGCGGTCTCCGAGGAGGCGTCGGCCCTGGAGGCGGACCGTTTCGCCAGCGCGCTGTACGGCCTCGCCGAACTCGCCCGCGACGGGGGCGGACTGCCCGCCGCGCTCCGGTCGGACATCGCCGTGCGCGCCCTGGAACGCGCCTGTCGCGCGCCCGGCGCCCACCGCTCCGCACGCGAGGCGCGCGTCCCCGATCTGCTCGCCGTCGCCGCGCGCCTCGAACGCGCCCTGCGCCCCCTGTCGCTCGACTGGTACGAGGACGACGGCCTCGGCGCCGTGGACCTGTGCCACGCGGCCTCCGGCGGCCCGGCCGCCCTGCCCGGTCTGCTCGCCCGCCATTTCCACGACGTGCCGCTGCTGGTGACCGAGTACGGGGTCCGGCTGCGTTCGCACTACCTCACCGAACCCGACGCCCCGCCGTCCACACGGACCCTGCTCGCCGCGTTCCACGGGCGGCTGGCCGCCGAGACCTACCGGCGCGCGGCCGTGATCACGCCCGGCAACACGCACGCCCGCCGCTGGCAGGAACGCTGCGGTGCCGACCGCGCCAAGCTCCGCACGGTCCACCCGGGCATGGACGCCGCGCCCTTCGCCGAGGTGGGGGAGTCGCCGGAGTGCGCCGATCCGCAGACCCTCGTCTGGGTCGGCCGCGTGGAGCCGGCGAAGGACCTGGTCTCGCTGCTGCACGCCTTCGCGGAGATCCGCAGGGCCGAGCCCGGGGCGCGCCTGCGGATCGTCGGCACGCCGTCCGGTCCCGAGGGCGCGGCCTATCTCGCCCACTGCAAGGGCCTGGCCGCACAGCTCTTTCCCGACGAGGCCGACGGTCCGCACGCCGTCGGCCGCAACCCGGTCTCCTTCGAGGAGACCGGCGGACCGGAACTGCCGTCCCGCGCCGACGCGTACGCCTCCGCCGCCCTGGTGGTGCTCTCCAGCGTCGTCGAGGGGTTCCCGGCCGGGCTGGTCGAGGCCATGTTCTGCGGTCGCGCGACCGTGTCCACGGACGTCGGCGCGGTGGTGGAGGCCATCGGTGGCACCGGACTCGTCGTGCCCCCGCGCAATCCGCGGGCGCTCGCCGAGGCGTGCGTCGCCCTGCTGCGCGACCCCGAGCGCCGCGAGCGCCTCGGAGCCGCCGCGCGCGCCCGCGCACTGGAGCTGTTCACCGTCGAGCAGAACGTCGCGGCATTTCACGGCATTTACCTGGAGATCCTCTCGCGCACACCGGTACGGCGCGTCCTCCTCGACGACATGGGCGCACCCCTGCCGTTCGGCGTACCGGCCGAGGCCCACGTCCCGGGCCGGTGGGCCGACCCCGCGGCCCGGATCGCCGTCCGCGGCGGCCCCGGCTGGGCGACGGACACACCCGTCGCGGCCACCACCCCCGTCTCCACCGCGCCCGAGGGAGCGTCCCGATGAGCGGCCTCGGCGAACTGGACCGGCCCGAGACGCCCAGCAGTCCGGGGGCCTGGGACGAACGCTCACGCCGCTCCCTGACGGACGTCGGCGGCGACGAGGGCGGGACGGACGAGAGCGGGAGCCGTGCCGCGGGCGCCTCGGAGTCCTCGCGAGACCGGCAGTCGCCCACCCGCGCCCGCCGGTCCAACGCGGACCCCGTGAAGGCCCTGATGCACCGCCACCGCGACCTGTGCGAACGCGCCGTGGACCCCCTGGAGATCGCGGCCGGCCTGGAGGCGCACGGCGTCACCGACCGGACCGCCGCGCGCTTCCGGCACCGGGACGTCTTCTCCCTCGCGGAGGAGATGTACGCCCGCGTCCCGCGCGACGACGACCCCGCGCCGCGCCCCACCGACCCGCCGCCCCCGCGTGTCCGCGCCGCCTGGCTCGTGCTCGCCCTGCTGCCCGGCGTCCTGTGCGCCGCCGCCGTAGCCGGGCTGCGCCTCACCGACGGCCGGCCACGCCTGATCGCGGCCGCCGTCGGCGCGCTCGCCGTGACGCTGGCGCTGCGCGCGGCACTGCGCCGAGGGCCGCTGAGCGCCGCCACCCGCACCACCGGTACCTGGACCTGCTGGCTGGTCGGCTACGCCCTCCTCGGCGACGGACTCCTGCGCACCGCGCTCGCCGGCGGCCCCGACGCCCTGCCGGACGGCACGGCCGACGGGGAGTGGCCCCTCACCGTCGCCCCCGTCGTGGCACTCGCGCTGTCCTGCGCGCCCGCCGCGGTCTGCGCCCACCTCTTCGCCGCGCGCGCCCGGCGCAAACTGACGTCCAGCCGCGGTCTCGCCGACTTCTCCGCCTCCGTACGCCCCCTCCTGCTCGGCACGTTCGCCCTGTACGCGGGCGTTCTCACGGCCCTGCTCACGCTGACCGGCGCGGTCCTGGACGAGCCCGCGGCCCACCCCCAGGCCCTCACCCTGGGCGCCCTGCTGCTGCTCGCCCGGCTGCTCACCGTGCACGGGCACGCCCACTCCGCCACGCTCGTCCTCACCGCCACGGCCGCCGCCGAGGGAGCCGCCCTGGCCACGCTCTTCGCCGGCCGTCTCCCCGGCTGTGACTTCCTGGCCGTCCCCGTGGAGGCCCTCGTGGCCGTCTGCGGCCCGGCCGGTGTACCGACGGCGGCCTGCGGCCTCGGCGCGCTGACCCTCCTGGTGCACGCGTCCCGTCGCCTGACCAGGGCGTCCGCCCACGCCCACGCCCATGCCGGCGCAGCGACGGAGCGGCCGGGATGAGCGCGCCCCGGGCAGCCCTGCACACGTCCGCAAACACCCCCTGAAGGAGCCCCCAGATGACCACCTCCCGACCCGACGCCTCGGCACCGGGAGCCGCCCGATGAGAGTCCTGCTGATCGGAGCCAACGGCTACATCGGACGCTTCGTCGCCGACCGCCTTCTCGCCGACCCGGCCGTCCAGCTCACCGCTCTCGGCCGCGGCGACGACGCCGACGTCCGCTTCGACCTCGCCACCGGCAGCCCCGGCGCCCTCACCCGCTTCCTGGACGCGGTCCACCCCGGCGTCGTCGTCAACTGCGCGGGCGCCACCCGCGGCGGCGCCCGCGAACTCACCCGGCACAACACCGTCGCCGTCGCCACCGTCTGCGAGGCCCTGCGCCGCAGCGGGTGCGGCGCCCGGCTGGTGCAGGTCGGATGCAGCGCGGAGTACGGGCCCAGCCAGCCCGGCTCCTCCACCGCCGAGGACGCCGTGCCCCGCCCCGGCGGCCCCTACGGCGTGAGCAAACTCGCCGCGACCGAGCTGGTCCTCGGCTCCGGCCTGGACGCCGTCGTCCTCCGCGTCTTCTCACCCGCGGGCCCCGGCACCCCCGCCGGCTCCCCGCTGGGCCGCCTCGCCGAGGCCATGCGCCGCGCGATGCAGTCCGGCGACGGTGAGCTGCGGCTCGGCGGCCTCGGAGCCCAGCGCGACTTCATCGACGTCCGCGACGTCGCCCGCGCCGTGCACGCCGCCTCGCTCTCCGCCGCCCAGGGCGTCATCAACATCGGCTCCGGCCGCGCCGTCCGCCTGCGCGACGCCGCCGCCACCCTCGCCCGGGTGGCCGGCTACGGCGGCGCCCTGCACGAACTCGACGGTCCCCCCGGCGCGCTGCGGCCCACCATCGGCCATCCCCGCACCGAATCCGTCGGGCACCGCGTCGACGCCCTGGGCCACCACCGCGCCGACGGCCTCGGCCACCACCGTCCGGAACCCCTCGGGCACCGCGGTGACCGAGCCGACACCGAGCACGCCGCGCCGGTCGCCTACCCCTACCCGGACGGCTGCGGCAGCTGGCAGCAGGCCGATGTGCGCACCGCGCGCGACCGGCTCGGCTGGCGGCCCCGGATCGGCCTCGAAGAGTCTCTCGCGGACATCTGGATGGAGGCGGCATGTCGTATCTGACCAGGACGCGGACGGGCACCGCGAGCACCGGCATACGCACCGGCCTCGGCGTCCCCGGGCTGGCCCACCCCCTCGTCGCCCCCGATGAGTGGGCCGGCCTCACCTGCCCCGGCACACCCCTGCACTGGGTCGTCCTCAACATCGCCGACGGCCCCGGCGCCCACCCCGACCCCCGCTGCCTGGAGGCCGCCGGGCGCCTGCGCAACGCGGGCGTCCGCGTCCTCGGCCACGTCGACGCCGCGTACGGGGCACGAAGCCTCGGCGATCAGATCTCCGAGGCCCACCGGTATCTCGACTGGTACCAGGTCGACGGCTTCCTCCTCGACCGCTGCCCCTCCGAACGGGCCGCCCTCCCCGAGATCCGCCGCACCGTCGGCACCCTCCGCGTGATCCGTGACGGCGCTCACATCGTCCTCGGTCACGGCACCCACCCCTACCCGGGCTACGCCGAGAACGCCGACCAACTCGTCACCTTCTCCGGCACCTGGGCCGACTACCGCTGGTCGCAGGCGGCCGAGTGGAGCGCCGACTATCCGCCCGAGCGCTTCTGCCACTTCGTCCACGGCGTCCCGCGCGGGCACTTGGAGGAGGCGCTGCGCATCGCCCGCTGGCAGGGCGCCGCGACGATCTACTTCACCGACCGCACGGACCTGGGCGGCCGGGTGGACCCCTGGGAGACGATGCCCGGCTACTGGGACGAAATCGTCTCGCGGGTCGGGACGGGTGTCTCGGAATGAAAAAGGCCATGGCAGTGTTACTGGCAGAGCAACCGTAATCACTGACCGACCAACGGAGTCCCCGTGTCGCTGCCACCCCTGGTCGAGCCGGCCGCCGAGCTCACCGTAGACGAGGTCCGCAGGTACTCCCGCCACCTGATCATCCCCGACGTGGGGATGGACGGGCAGAAGCGGCTGAAGAACGCCAAGGTGCTCGCCGTGGGCGCGGGCGGCCTCGGTTCGCCGACCCTGATGTACCTCGCGGCAGCCGGTGTCGGCACCCTCGGCATCGTCGAGTTCGACGAGGTCGACGAGTCCAACCTGCAGCGGCAGGTCATCCACAGCCAGGCCGACATCGGCCGCTCGAAGGCCGAGTCCGCCCGCGACACCATCAAGGGCATCAACCCGTACGTGGACGTGATCCTTCACGAGGAGCGGCTCGAGGCCGACAACGTGATGGACATCTTCCGCGAGTACGACCTGATCGTCGACGGTACGGACAACTTCGCGACCCGCTACCTCGTCAACGACGCCTGTGTGCTGCTGAACAAGCCCTACGTCTGGGGCTCGATCTACCGCTTCGACGGCCAGGCGTCCGTCTTCTGGTCCGAGCACGGTCCGTGCTACCGCTGCCTCTACCCGGAGCCCCCGCCCCCCGGCATGGTCCCCTCCTGCGCCGAGGGCGGCGTCCTGGGCGTGCTGTGCGCGTCCATCGGCTCCATCCAGACCAACGAGGCCATCAAGCTCCTCGCGGGCATCGGCGAGCCGCTGGTCGGCCGTCTGATGATCTACGACGCCCTGGAGATGCAGTACCGCCAGGTCAAGGTCCGCAAGGACCCCGACTGCGCGGTCTGCGGCGAGAACCCGACCGTCACCGAACTCATCGACTACGAGGCCTTCTGCGGCGTCGTGTCCGAGGAGGCGCAGGCGGCGGCCGCCGACTCCACGATCACTCCCAAGCAGCTCAAGGAGTGGATGGACGACGGCGAGAACATCGAGCTGATCGACGTCCGCGAGCCGAACGAGTTCGAGATCGTCTCCATCCCGGGCGCCAGGCTGATCCCGAAGAACGAGTTCCTCATGGGCTCCGCCCTGGAGAGCCTGCCGCAGGACAAGAAGATCGTCTTGAACTGCAAGACGGGTGTCCGCAGTGCGGAAGTCCTGGCGGTCCTGAAGTCCGCCGGCTTCTCGGACGCCGTGCACGTCGGCGGCGGCGTGATCGGCTGGGTCAACCAGATCGAGCCGGCGAAGCCGGTCTACTGACCGAAGCCGGTCCACCGACCGTTGCCGGTCCACCGACCGATGCTCGGCCCGCGGACGGCGGGGGTTTCGCGCACCACGGGTGCCCGAAGCCCCCGCCGCCGTCATGAGCAGACCTTGCCGTCCTCGGGCACCGTCCCCTTCAGCAGGTAGGCGTCCACCGCGGAGTCGACACAGTCGCTCCCGCTCCCGTACGCCCCGTGCCCCTCGCCCTTCCAGGTGAGCATCACGCCGACGTCCTTGCCCAGCTCGTCCGCCATCCTGCGGGCACCCTCGTAGGGCGTGGCCGGGTCGCCGGTGTTGCCGACCACCAGGATCGGGGCCGCGCCGGCCGCGCTCACCTCCGGGGTGTCGTGCTGTCCGGGAACGGGCCAGTCGTGACACCAGCCGGCCGTGTCCCAGCCCAGGAACGCTCCGAAGACCGGCGAGACCTTCTCGAACCTCGGCAGCAGCGCCTTCGTCTCCTCCATGGTCGGCCGCTGCTTGTCGTCCAGGCACGATATGACCCGTTGGGAGTGGGTCGTCGTGCCGTAGCGCCCCGAGTCGTCCCGTTCGTTGTAGCCGTCGGCGAGGGCGAGCAACTCGGAGCCGTCGCCCTCCTCGGCCGCCGCCAGCGCGCTGGTCAGCGACGGCCAACCGGTCTTGCTGTAGAGCGGCAGCACGATGCCGGTGAACGCCAGCGTCTGCGTCAGCTTCCGTCCCGGCGACGACGTCGGCAGGGGCTCCGCGTCCAGCCGCTCCAGCAGGGCGGTGATCTTCCGCGATCCCTGCCGGGGTTCCTGCCCGGTCGACTTCAGGTAGTCGTCGAGCGCCCGCTGGAAGCCCCTGGCCTGGTTCTCGGCGTGGCCCATCGTGTCGGCGCCCGGGTCCACGACGGCGTCGAGGATCATGCCGCCCACCCGCTTCGGGAACAGGTGGGCGTACACCCCGCCCAGCTCGGTGCCGTACGAGATGCCGAAGTAGTGCATCCTCTCGTCGCCCAGGACATGGCGCATCAGGTCCATGTCGCGGGCCGTGTCCGTGGTCGAGACGTGCGCCATCAGCTTGCCGGCGGCCTTCTGGCAGCCCTTGCCGAAGTCGGCCGCGTCCTTCAGATACGCCTGTTCCTCGGTCGCGGTGTCCGGCGTGGAGTCCACCGTCTCGGCCGCATCGATCGCCTCGTCGCCGCGGCAGCGGACACCCTCGCTGGCGGCCACCCCGCGTGGGTCCCAGCTCACCAGGTCGTACCGCTCGTGCAGTGAGGAGACGCTCTCGCCGTAGGACGGCATCATGGAGACGCCGGAGCCGCCCGGGCCGCCGAAGTTGAACAGCAGGGAGCCGACGCGCTGTTCGCCCTTGGCCTTGGCCCGGATCAGCGCGAGGTCGATGGTCTCGCCGTCCGGGTCGGACCAGTCCAGCGGCGCCTTGAGGCTGGCGCACCGCCAGTCGCCGCCCGGTGCGGGGGAGTCGGCGGTGCCTTCGCAGCGGCCCCAGTCCAGCGACTGGGATGCCAGCGCCTCGGGCACCCCGGACGGTGCCGCCATCGAGGGCCCCGCGCTGCTCCTGCCCCCCTCGCCCCCGTCCTCGTCGGACGAGCCGCCGGTGCAGCCCGCCGTCAGCAGTGCGGCGGCGGCCGTCAGAGCCGTCCACCGTACGAGACGCGCCATGTCCTCTCCCCCCACGCAAGCCGTCCGCGCCGTGCGGCGGATGGCGGTCATGCCATGGTAGGCGGATCACGCAGCGCCCGCCGAAGCCTGTGGATAACGCTTTGACCTGGTGTTTTACTCGGATTGAGGCGAGGTCGTGGTCAGGGGCAGACGGTGCCGGCCGCGGGTACCTTCCCGTCCAGCAGGTAGCCGTCCACCGCGTTCCGCACGCACTTGTCCTTGCTGTCGTAGGCACCGTGGCCCTGGCCCTTGTAGGTCAGTTCCACACCGACGCCCTTGCCCAGCGCCTCGGCCATCCTCCCGGCTCCCTCGTACGGCGTCGCCGGGTCACCGGTGTTGCCGATCACCAGGATCGGCGGCGCACCCGGAGCGCTGACGTCCGGATGGTCGGCGGCGCCGGCCACCGCCCAGTCGGTGCAGCTGAGCATGGACCAGGCGAGGAAGTCGCCGAACAGCGGTGACGCCTTCCGGAATTCGGGCAGCTTGCCCTCCACGTACGCGGAGTCGTACCGGGGCTTGTCGTCGGCGCAGTTGATCGCGACGTTGGCGGCGGTGATGTTGCTGTACTGGCCGTTCTCGTTGCGCCCGTTCAACGAGTCCGACAGCACCATGAGGACCCGGCCGTCACCGTCGTAGGCCTGCTCCAGGCCCTCGGTGAGGTACTCCCAGAAGTCCTTCGAGTACAGCGCCTGTGCGATGCCGCCGGTCGCCGCGGTCTCGGTCAGTTCGCGGGGGAAGATGCCGGGGATCGGTTTGCGGTCCAGGTCCTTCAGCAGACGGGCGATACGGGACTTGACGTCGTCGGCGGTGTCCCCGATCGGGCAGTCCTCGACCTTGGACACGCAGTCCTCGGCGAAGTTGTCGAGCGCGAGCTGGAAGCCCTCGGCCTGTCCGAGCGAGCCCTGCTCCGGGGTCTGCGTGGGGTCGACGACCGCGTCGAAGACGGCCCGGCCCACCCGTTTCGGGAACAGGTGGGCGTAGACGCCGCCGAGTTCGGTGCCGTAGGAGATGCCGAAGTAGTACAGCTTGTCGTCGCCGAGGACCTGGCGCATCAGGTCCATGTCGCGGGCCGCGTCGGTGGTGGGGACGTGCGGGATGACCTTCTTCGAGTTCTTCTCGCAGGCCGCGTTGAACTTCTCCGTGTTGTCCACCAGCTCGGTGCGCTCGGCCGCGTCGTCGGGGGTGGCGTCCTGCTGGAAGTAGGTGTCGAGCTGCTTGTCGTCCAGGCACTCCACCGGGGCGCTGCGGCCGACGCCGCGCGGGTCGAAGCTGACCAGGTCGTAGCGCGTGCGCAGCTTCGCGTAGTCCTGCCCGAAGGCGGGCAGTGTGGTCACGCCCGATCCGCCGGGGCCGCCGAAGTTGAAGACCAGCGAGCCGATCCGCCGGTCGGCCGCACCGCTCGACTCGGCCCGGATCAGCGCGAGGTCGATCGTGTCGCCCTCGGGGTCGTCGTAGTCGAGGGGCGCCTTCATGGTGGCGCACTGCCACTCGTCGCCGTCCGGCAGCGGGGAGGGGGCGGCGCCACCGCCCTCGGCCTCGGACGGCGCCGGGCACTCCTTCCAGCTGAGCTTCTGCTGCGAGAGGTTCTCGTCGTCCTCTTGCGAACCGCCGCCGCACCCTGCCATCAGGGCGGACAGCGTGACGGCGGTGGCGGTCAGGGCGGCGGCGCGCAGCCGGGAGGGATTCGGCATGCGTCCATCGTGCGGTCGCGCCGGGCGGTGCGCTCGGGGCAGGGGCCGTACGAGGGACGGGCGGGTTGCCGCGCGGTTCGGGGAGCGGTTCGCCGCCTGGGTCAGAGCGCCTCTTTCCGCGTCAGGTGGTTGAACATCAGCCAGCCCGGCAGGACCGGCAGCCACAGGGTCAGCAGCCGGTAGAGCAGCACCGCGGGGGCGGCGACCTCCTTCGGGAGGCCGACGGCGATCAGGCCGACCGTCAGCGTCGCCTCGACCGCGCCCACGCCGCCGGGCGTCGGCGCGGCGGACCCCAGGGCGTTGCCCGCGAGGAAGACGACCGCGACGCTCGCCAGGCTGATCGACGTCGAGTCGTCGCCGAAGGCCCGGATCGAGGCGTCCAGGCACATCACGAAGCAGGCGGTGAGCAGCAGCATGCCGCCGATGCCGGTGATCAGCTTCTGCGGCCTTTGCAGCACGTCCAGCATGCGCGGTACGACCCCGGCGAAGAGCGACCGCACGCGCGTGACGACGAATTTGCGCAGGAAGGGCACCGAGGTCACCACGAGCACGAGCACCGCCACGGTCAGCAGACCCGCGATGACCGTCCGGGACGGGGACAGCGACGGCGTCTTCTCCGTGCCGGTCAGATAGCCGAAGGCCATCAGCATCAGGATGTGGCAGCCGAGCCCGAACAACTGGGAGGCCCCGACACTCGCCACCGCGAGCCCCGGGCGCACGCCCGCGCGCTGGAGGAAGCGGGTGTTCAGTGCCACGCCGCCGACCGCCGCCGGGGCGACGATCTTCACGAAGGAGCCGGCGACCTGCGCGGCCACGGTCCGCAGGAACGGCACCCGCTCGGGCACGAAGCCCAGCAGGGCCATCGCCGCCGCGATGTAACTCGCCGCCGAGAACAGCACGGCCGCGGCCACCCAGCCCCACTGGGCGTTCGAGATCAGCGGGCCGAACTCGATGTGGGTGAGCTGGGTCAGCAGGAAGTAGGCGCCGATCGCCCCGGCGATGAAGCTGATCAGCGTGCGCGGACGCACCCGTTCCAGCCGGGCGGGCTCGACCGGGGCCTGCGGCCTGATGCGCAGCACGGCGTGCCGGATCAGGGTGAGCAGGTCCTCCTCGCGAGCCTCCTCCAGCGCCTCTTCCACGGCCCGCTTCTCGGCCCGCTGTTCCGCACGCGCGGCCTTCTTGTCTGACTTGTCCGTCTTCTCGGCCTTGCCGGCGTCTTCGGTCTTGGTGAGCTGGACGCTCTTCTCGGGCGTGTCGCCCGCGTCCTCCCCGGCGGCCGCCTCGGCACGGGCCAGCTTGGCCTGCCGCGACGACTCCAGGACCGCCTCGCGCTCACGCTCGGCGCGTTCCCGCGCGAGTCTGCGCAGCGTCGCGCGTGTGGAGCGGCTGAGCGCGATGGGCTGGAGCATCGGCAGGCAGTCCGCCACGGCGTCGGGGCCGAGCACGTCCACCGCCGAGGCGACCGCGCGTTCGGCGCCCACCCGCAGGCCGAGCGTCACCAGGAGCTGCGAGATGTCCATGCGCAGCAGCAGGTCTCCGGCGGCGATCTCGCCGATGCGCAGGTCGGTGAGGATCACCGCGCCGGAACGATCCACCAGGATCGCGTCGCCCACCAGCCTGCGGTGTGCGATGCGCCGCGACTGCAACGCCTGGACCTGTTCCCACGTGCCTTGCAGCAGCTCGTCGGTGATCTCCTCGTCCGGCAGGGAGTCGAGGGTGCGTCCGCCGGTGTGCTCGTAGACGAGCATGACCGCGTCGGGGCCCAGCTCGGACGTCGCGATCAGCTTGGGGGCGTTGGCGCCGGCGCCGATCGCCGCGTAGGCGAGCAGCGCCTCCTGCTCCAGGGCCTGCCGCAGGGAGGGGAGGCTGCTGCGGGTGGCGAAGCCGCGCAGCGTCAGGTTGCGCCATGCGCGGTAGAAGAAGCCCTGCGCCTGCTGCTCCCGGTCCACCACCGTCACGTCGAGCGGATGCCCGTCCTCCAGCGTGACGAAGTAGCGGCGGCCGCGGTCGCCGGTCTCCACGCTGTCCGCCGGTGCCTCCTCGCGGGCGGCGGTCACCGGGCGGAAGCCGACGTGCCGCAGGCCCGCCATCAGCGTCCGGCCGGTGGGCCGGACATTGGGGGAGCCGACCGCGTACAGCGTGCCGTAGGCCACGGTCCAGCCGATGAGGACGGTCAGGATGATCGAGAACGGCGTGGTGTACCCGGTGACGAGCATCGAGAACGCGTCGAGGAGCAGCACGATCCACAGCACCGCCCGCCAGCGGGGTCTGCGGGACATGCCGACCGCGGTCATGTACGCGATGACCGGGGCCAGATAACCGTGCACGGGGTCGGTCAGCGCGTGGATGTCGCCCGGGGACGGCTGGGTGAGCGCCTCCTGGATGGACCCCGGAGCGGCCTTGGCGACCCACAGGTCCGTGGCCAGGGTCACCCCGTGCGCGAGGACCGCCGCCAGTACGCCGTCGGCGATCCGCAGCCCGTCCCGTTTGATCAGCCGTTCGATCGCGAAGGCGACCGGCACCAGGAGGATCGCGATGCTGGACGCCAGCCCCGCGATCTTGATGAGCAGGTCGGGGGCCTGGCCGGTCCCCTTGTTGATGTCCTGTTCGAGGCCGGAGGTGGTGCCGTGCGCGAAGGCGGCCACGGCGAGGAGTACGGCGACGGCGAGTACGCCCACCAGCAGCCGCATGAGGTCGGAGGGGCGGTGCACGCGCGCGGGGAGGAGCGGTTCGTCGCCCTCCACTTCGTCGATGTGCGCCACGTCGTCGGGGTCGGCGGCCGTGGCCGACCTGCCCGCCGCCGCACGCCGGGCGGACTTCCCGCCGCTGCCGTCCGCGGTGTCCGGGCGCGACGAAGCGTCAGAGGTGCCCTCGGCGTCCTCGGGGTGCACACCCTGCTGCTTCATCGCCTCTTCTTGCTCTCGTATCACTGGTCACCGCCCGCACGATGGTGGCATGCCGCGTCGGCCTCGGCAGGCATCAGGGTGCCCGTGCGGGCGGCACAGTCTGCCCGAAGCGCCGCGTCCGGGCGAGGGAATCGCACCCTCGGGAGCGCGTCGCGTTGTCGCAGGGGTGCGGCAGGATGGGGCGGATGAGCGAGCAGAGCCTTCCGGACGGCGCCCGCGCGGAGCACGCGGACGCGCTGCCCGAGTACGCCGAGCGTGTCCTCGACGTGACCGAACTGATCCCGCCGGGCCGCGTCATGACGTACGGGGACGTCGCCGAGTACCTGGAGGAGGGGGGACCCCGTCAAGTCGGCCGCGTGATGTCCCTCTACGGGGGAGGCGTCCCCTGGTGGCGTGTCGTCCGCGCGGACGGGGCGCTGCTCGCCGGGCACGAGCTGGAGGCCCTCGACCGCTACCGGGACGAGGGCACGCCCCTGAAGGAGGCGAGCAGGGCCGCGGAGGGCCATCTGCCGCGCCTCGACCTGAAGCGGGCGCGGTGGGACGGCGGCGGACGTGCGCAGGGTCACACCTGACAGCTTCCGCCATGAGAGCGGTCGGCGTGTGACCTGTGATCCGGATGAGGGAAACGGGGCACACCGGGCATGTCTGTGGCATGACGTACGTTCGTGGGGCGGGGGACACGCGCGTCGCGAGTGACCCGGGGGAAGAGAGGGAAGAAGAGGAAGCTCTGCTTCCACCTCGTCCGTCGGCGTAGCGTCGGCCGCACGCGTCCCCCTCATCCCGCGGTCACCGCCGTGCGCGCGACGCGGACGGCCCACCAGCACACCCACCAGGACCGGCGAACCACGTGAGCTCCTCTTCCTCCACCGGACACCCGTCGCACCCCCAGGTGCGACGGGGGAGCCGCGGCGCTTACCGGCTGGTGCGTACCCCTCCGGCGCGAACCGACCCCCCTCGTCTGGACGCCGCACAGCGTGCCGTGGTTGACCACGCCGCCGGGCCGCTGCTCGTCCTCGCGGGTCCGGGCACCGGCAAGACCACCACGCTCGTCGAGTCCGTGGCGGACCGGATCGCCAAGGGCGGCGACCCCGAGCGCATCCTGGTGCTGACCTTCAGCCGCAAGGCCGCCGTCGAACTGCGCGACCGCATGGCCTTGCGCATGGGCGCCGCCCGCGCCCCGCGGGCGACCACCTTTCACTCCTTCGGTTACGCCCTGGTCCGCGCCCACCAGGACAGCGACCTGTTCGTGGAGCCCCTGCGCCTGCTGTCCGGCCCGGAGCAGGACGTCACGGTGCGCGAGCTGCTCGCCGGGCAGGTCGACCTGGAGCGGCTCGGACTGGCCCACGTGCGCTGGCCCGACGAGCTGCGCGCCTGCCTGACCACCCGCGGCTTCGCCGACGAGGTCCGCGCGGTGCTCGCCCGCAGCCGGGAACTCGGTCTCGGCCCGGAGGCGCTCGGAGACTTCGCGCGGCGCATCGGCCGCCCCGACTGGCGGGCCGCCGCCGTCTTCCTCGCCGAGTACCTCGACGTGCTCGACCTCCACGGCGTGCTCGACTACGCGGAACTCGTCCACCGCGCGGTGCTCCTCGCCCGCCGCCCCGAGGTCGCCGCACACCTCGCGGGTCAGTACGACGCGGTCTACGTCGACGAGTACCAGGACACCGACCCGGCCCAGGTGCGGCTGCTTCACGCCCTGGCCGGCGGCGGGCGCACCCTCGTCGCCTTCGGCGACCCCGACCAGTCGATCTACGCCTTCCGGGGCGCGGACGTGAACGGCATCCTGGACTTCCCGGGCGCCTTCCCGCGCGCGGACGGCCGCCCGGCGCCGGTCGAGGTGCTGCGGACCTCGCGGCGCTCCGGTGCGGCCCTGCTGGCCGGTACCCGTCTGCTGACCCAGCGGATGCCGTTGACCCGCCTGCCCGCCGCCAAGGTCCGAGCCCACCGGGAGCTGGCCCCGGTGCGGGACGGGGGGCGCGTCGAGGTGTACACGTACCCGACATCCGGCACCGAACTGGACAACGTCGCCGACATCCTGCGCCGGGCCCACCTGGAGGACGGCGTCCCCTGGGGCGACATGGCCGTCCTGGTGCGCGCCGGCTCACGCACCATCCCCACGATGCGCCGGGCCCTCACCGCGGCCGGGGTCCCGCTGGACATCGACGGCGACGACCTTCCCCTGCGCCACGAGCCCGCGGTGGCACCCTTGCTGACGGCGCTGCGGGCGGCGGCGGTGGCGGAGGCGGGCATGGGTGCGGCGCAGCCCCGGCACGCGGTCGGTGCCGAAGCCGGTGCCGTGGCGGACGGCGCCCATGAGACGGAGACAGGACCGGGCGCCGAGGCTGCGGCCCCCTGCTGGCTGCCCACCGAGACCGCCCTCACCCTTCTCACCTCCCCCCTCGCCGCCATGGACGCGGCCGACCTGCGCCGCCTGGGCCGCGCCCTGCGCGACGAGGAGCGGGCCGCCGGCAACGCGCTGCCCGCGCCTTCGGACGAACTGCTCGCGCGTGCGCTGGCCGAGCCCGAGCGGCTGGCGGTCCACGACCCCGCCTACGCGCGCGGGGCGCAGCGTCTCGGCGCGTTGCTCCGCCAGGCCCGCGCGCGCCTGGCGGACGGCGGCAGCGCCGAGGAGGCTCTGTGGGACCTGTGGGACGGCACCCCGTGGCCGACCCGTCTGGAACGCTCCGCCCGGCGCGGCGGCGCCGCCGGACGCAATGCCGACCGCGATCTCGACGCCGTGTGCGCGCTGTTCGCGACGGCCGCACGCGCGGAGGAGCGCACCGGTGGCCGGGGCGCCCTGAACTTCCTGGAGGAGATCGACGCCGAGGACATCGCCGCCGACACCCTCACGCGGCGTGCCGTACGCCCCGACGCCGTCCGCCTGATGACCGCGCACCGCTCGAAGGGGCTGGAGTGGCGGCTGGTCGTCGTCGCGGGCGTCCAGGAGGGGCTCTGGCCGGACCTGCGGCGCCGCGGCTCCCTGCTGGAGGCCGACCGGATCGGCCGCGACGGTCTCGCCGAACCGCTGACACCCGGAGCGCTGCTCGCGGAGGAACGGCGCCTGTTCTACGTGGCCGCCACGCGCGCGCGTGAACGCCTCGTCGTGACGGCGGTGAAGGCACCGGCCGACGACGGCGACCAGCCTTCCCGGTTCCTGTCCGAACTCGGCGTCGAACCCACCGACGTCACGGGCCGCCCGCGCCGCCCCCTCGCCGTCGCGGCGCTGGTCGCCGAGCTGAGGGCCACCACCGTCGACCCCCGCGTCTCCGACCCCCTCAGGGAGGCCGCCGCCCGCCGCCTGGCCCGGCTGGCCGCCCTCGCCGACGAGGACGGCCGCCCGCTGGTGCCGTCCGCCCACCCGTACCGCTGGTGGGGCATGTGGGACCCGACCGAGAGCAAGGTGCCGTTGCGCGACCGGGACCACCCCGTCACGCTCTCCGGCAGCGCCCTGGACCAGTTGGCCAACACGTGCGCCCTGCAGTGGTTCCTGGGCCGCGAGGTCAAGGCGGACGCGCCCGCCACGGCCGCCCAGGGCTTCGGCAACGTCGTGCACGTCCTGGCCGACGAGGTGGCCTCCGGGCGCACCCCGGCCGACCTCGCCGTCCTCATGGAACGCCTCGACTCCGTGTGGAACGCGCTCGCCTTCGACGCGCCGTGGAAGTCCGCGCAGGAGAAGGCCAACGCGCGCGTGGCGCTCGAACGCTTCCTGAAGTGGCACGTCATGGACCGCGCCGGACGTACGCCGGTGGCCAGCGAGCACGACTTCGACGTGACCCTGGAGGCGGGCGAGTACGAGGTGCGCATCCGCGGCCAGATGGACCGTGTCGAGAGGGACGGCGACGGCCGCGCCTACGTCGTCGACTTCAAGACCGGCAAGCAGGCGCCCACCGCGGCCGAGGTGGCCCACCACCCGCAGCTCGCCGTCTACCAGCTCGCGGTCCGCGAGGGCGCCGTCGACGAGGCATTCGACGGCGTACGCCCCGAACCGGGCGGAGCCGAACTCGTCCAGCTCCGTCAGGGCGCGGCCGGGCGGGACGGCGGCGAGACCCTGCCCAAGGTGCAGGCGCAGGAGTCGCCGGAGGGAGCGGCGGGCGAGTGGGTCGGCGACCTGCTGGCCACGGCCGCCGGCAAGGTCCTCGACGAACGCTTCACCCCGACCGCCGGCCAGCACTGCACGCACTGCGCCTTCCGCGCGTCGTGCAGCGCGCGGCCCGAGGGACGGCACGTCGTGGAGTAGACGGGGCGGGCGCGGGCGCCGCTGAGCCCCGCCGCGACCGGTGTGACGAGCCGCACCACAGGTGCTGACCAGCGCTTCCGCCGGCTCCTCGGGCCGTCCGGCACCGGCTGTCGGTGGCCGCCGCTAGCCTCTCTGACGTGCCTGCCCATCTCACCGATCCCGATCAGCTCAAGGAGCTCCTCGGGATCCCCTTCACCCCGGAGCAGACGGCCTGCATCGTCGCGCCGCCCGCCCCGCAGGTGATCGTGGCCGGAGCCGGGTCGGGGAAGACCACGGTCATGGCGGCGCGCGTGGTGTGGCTGGTCGGCACCGGCCAGGTCGCCCCGGAGCAGGTCCTCGGCCTCACCTTCACCAACAAGGCGGCCGGTGAACTCGCCGAGCGGGTCCGCAAGGCCCTGATCCGCGCGGGCGTCACCGACCCGGACGTGATCGACCCGGACCACCCGCCGGGCGAGCCCGTGATCTCGACGTACCACGCCTTCGGGGGCCGCCTCCTGACCGACCACGGCCTGCGGCTCGGACTGGAGCCGACCTCCCGGCTCCTGGCCGACGCCACCCGCTACCAGCTCGCCGCGCGGGTGCTGCGTGAGGCCCCCGGCCCCTACCCGGCCCTCACCCGTTCCTTCCCCGACCTGGTCGGCGACCTCCTCGACCTCGACTCCGAACTCGCCGAGCACCTCGTACGCCCCGAGGAACTGCTCACCTGGGACACCGGACTCCTGGACTCCCTCGAAGGGGTCCGGCTCAGCAACGCCGAGCTGCGCAACGTCCCCGAGGCCGCGGCCGCGCGGCGCGAACTGGCCGGCCTGGTGATCCGCTACCGCGCCGCCAAACGCGAACGGGACCTGTTGGACTTCGGCGACCAGATCGCCCTCTCCGCGCGGCTCGCCGGGCTCCCGGAGGTGGGCCGCGTCCTGCGCGACGAGTTCCGGGTCGTACTGCTCGACGAGTACCAGGACACCTCGGTGGCCCAGCGCGTCCTCCTGGCGGGCCTGTTCGGCGGCGGCACCGGCCACCCGGTCACCGCCGTCGGCGACCCCTGCCAGGCGATCTACGGCTGGCGCGGCGCCTCCGTGGCCAACCTCGACGACTTCCCCGCCCACTTCGAGGACGCCGACGGCCGCCCCGCCGCCCGGCACGCGCTCAGCGAGAACCGCCGCAGCGGCGGCAGACTCCTCGACCTGGCCAACGGCCTCGCCGAGCCCCTGCGCGCCATGCACGCGGGCGTGGAGGCCCTGCGCCCCGCACCCGGCGCCGAACGGGACGGCATCGTCCGCTGCGCCCTGCTGCGCACCCACGCCGAGGAGATCGACTGGATCGCCGACTCCGTCGCCCACCTCGTGCGCACCGGGCAGGCGCCCGGGGAGATCGCCGTCCTGTGCCGTACCGCGACCGACTTCGCCGAGATCCAGGGCGCGCTGGTGGCCCGGGACGTCCCCGTCGAGGTCGTGGGCCTCTCCGGACTGCTGCACCTGCCCGAGGTGGCCGACCTGGTCGCCGTCTGCGAAGTACTCCAGGACCCGGGAGCCAACGCCTCCCTGGTACGGCTGCTCACCGGCCCCCGCTGGCGCGTCGGCCCGCGAGACCTCGCCCTCCTCGGCCGCCGCGCACGGCGTCTGGTGAGCCACGCGCGCGTCGACGGCGACGACGACCCCGACCGGAGGCTCGCCGAGGCCGTCGAAGGAGTCGACCCCTCCGAGGTGATATCGCTCGCCGACGCGCTCGACACCTTCCTGGAGACGCCGCTGGACGGCACCGGGGACGACGACGGGCTGCCCTTCTCACCGGACGCGCGCGTGCGGTTCGCCCGGCTCGCCACCGAGCTGCGGGAACTGCGCCGGGCCCTGTCCGACCCCCTCATGGACGTGCTGCACCGCGTCCTCGCCGTCACCGGCCTGGAGGTCGAGCTGTCGGCGTCCCCGCACGCCCTGGCCGCCCGCCGCCGAGAGACCCTGTCGAACTTCCTGGACGTCGCCGCCTCCTTCGCCGCGGGCGACGGCGAGGCCACCCTGCTCGCCTTCCTCGGTTTCCTGCGCACCGCCGCCCAGTACGAGAAGGGCCTCGACAACGCCCTGCCCGGCGGCGAGAACACCGTCAAGGTGCTCACCGCCCACCGGTCCAAGGGCCTGGAGTGGGACGTGGTCGCCGTACCCGGCCTGGTCACGGGCACCTTCCCCAGCGGCCGGGGCCGCGAGAAGTGGACCGCACAGGGCAAGGTGCTCCCGCACGGGCTGCGCGGCGACTCCGACACCCTGCCCGACGTCGAGTCCTGGGACTCCCGCGGCCTGAAGGCCTTCCACGAGGCCATGAAGGAGCATCAGCACACCGAGGAACTCCGCCTCGGCTACGTCACCTTCACCCGCCCCCGCTCCCTGCTGCTCGGCTCCGGCCACTGGTGGGGACCCAGCCAGAAGAAGCCCCGGGGGCCGTCCGGCTTCCTCACGGCCCTGTACGAGCACTGCGCGGCCGGGCACGGCGAGATCGAGGCCTGGGCGGACGAACCCGCCGAGGACGAGGAGAACCCGGCCCTGCACCGGGCCAACGCCGACCAGGTCTGGCCGCTGCCCCTGGACGACGAGGCCCTCGCCCGGCGCCGGGCCGCCGCCGAGACCGTCCTCGCCCACCTGGACCGCCTCGCCACCCAGGAGGACACCGCCCCGCACGACCCGGACACCTACGCCGACCCCGACTGGCCGCCGCCCCCCGAGGACGAAGAGCCACCCCTGGAGGAAGCGGATCCCGCCGGGGCCGAGGACCCGGCCGACGACTGGGACTCCTGGACCACGGACCGCCCCACCGTCCCGCACCAGGCGACCGCTCCGGGCCAGCCCGTCGGGGCCGACCTGCCCCGACCCGCATCCGGCGGGCACGGCCCCGCGCAGGACGCCCCAGCCCGCCTCACCCCCGAGGAGTCCCGCACCGTCGCCTCCTGGGACCGCGACCTCGACGCCCTCACCGGCGAACTGCTGCGCGCCCGCGAGAGCGTCACTGAGGTACCGCTCCCGGCGTCGCTGACCGCCTCCCAGCTGCTGGACCTTGCTGCCGACCCGGACGGCTTCGCACAGGAGCTGGCCCGCCCCATGCCCCGCCCGCCACGGCCCGCCGCCCGCCGCGGCACCCGTTTCCACGCCTGGGTCGAGGCACGCTTCGAACCGCTGACGCTCCCCCTGCTGGAACCCGGGGAACTGCCCGGCGACGACGCCGAGATCGCCGACGAGCAGGACCTGGAGTTCCTCAAGGAGGCCTTCGAGCGGACCGAGTACGCCCGCCGCACCCCCCACCGCGTCGAGGCGCCGTTCCAGCTCACGCTCGCCGGCCGGGTCGTGCGCGGCCGTATCGACGCCGTCTACAAGGAGGGCGACGGCACCACGGCGACGTACGAGATCGTCGACTGGAAGACGAGCCGATCCCGCACCGCGGACCCGCTCCAGCTCGCGCTCTACCGCCTCGCCTGGGCCGAGCAGCAGCGCGTACCGCTGGAGTCGGTGACGGCCGCCTTCCTCTACGTACGCACCGGGGAGGTCGTCCGGCCCGACCGGCTGCCGGACCGCGCCGCGCTGGAGAACCTGCTGCTGGCCGAACCGGTCGGTGACGAACCGCACGATCGGGGTGTCCGTGCGGGCCGATAGGCTCGTGAGTATGAGCCACCCCGTTGACAATGCTGTCAGCGCTGTCCGTACGTACATCGAGCAGCACCGTGCCGCCTTCCTCGACGACCTCGTCGACTGGCTGCGCATCCCGTCGGTGTCCGCGCAGCCCGACCACGCGACCGATGTGCGCCGCAGCGCCGACTGGCTCGCCGCCAAGCTGAAGGAGACCGGCTTCGGGACCGCCGAGGTCTGGCCCACCCCCGGCGCTCCCGCCGTCTTCGCCGAGTGGCTCTCCGAAGACCCCCAGGCACCGACGATCCTCGTCTACGGCCACCACGACGTGCAGCCCGCCGCCCGCGAGGACGGCTGGAGCAGCGACCCCTTCGAACCGGTCGTCCGCGAGAACCGCCTCCACGCGCGCGGGGCGGCGGACGACAAGGGGCAGGTGTTCTTCCACACACTCGGTGTCCGTGCCCACCTGGCCGCCACCGGCCGCACCACCCCCGCGGTCAACCTCAAGCTGCTCGTCGAGGGCGAGGAGGAGTCCGGCTCCCCGCACTTCCGCGCCCTGGTGGAGGAGCACGCCGACCGGCTCGCCGCCGACGCGGTGATCGTCTCCGACACCGGTATGTGGTCCGAGGACACCCCCACGGTGTGCACCGGCATGCGTGGCCTCGCGGAATGCGAGATCCGGCTGCACGGCCCCGACCAGGACATCCACTCGGGCTCCTTCGGCGGCGCGGTCCCCAACCCCGCCACCGCGATCGCCCGCCTGGTGGCGGCCCTGCACGACGAGCACGCGCGCGTGACGATCCCCGGCTTCTACGACGGCGTGATCGAACTCACCGACGAGGAACGCGGCCTCTTCGCCGAGCTGCCCTTCGACGAGCGGCGGTGGCTGGAGACGGCCAGGTCGTACGCCGCCCACGGCGAGGCCGGCCACACCACGCTGGAGCGGGTCTGGGCCCGCCCCACCGCCGAGGTCAACGGCATCGGCGGCGGCTACCAGGGCCCGGGCAGCAAGACGATCATCCCGTCGTCCGCCATGGTGAAGCTCTCCTTCCGGCTGGTCGCGGGCCAGGAACCGGAGCACGTCGAGAAGGCCGTCCGCGCGTGGGTCGCCGAACAGGTCCCCGCCGGGATCCGCTGCGAGATCGACTTCGCCCCGGCCACCCGCCCGTGCCTGACGCCGCTCGACCACCCGGCGCTGCGGTCGGTGGCCCGCGCGATGGGCCTGGCCTTCGGGAAACCGGTCCGCTACACGCGGGAGGGCGGCTCCGGACCCGCCGCCGACCTCCAGGAGGTGCTCGGCACCCCGGTGCTGTTCCTCGGCATCTCCGTCCCGTCCGACGGCTGGCACGCACCCGACGAGAAGGTGGAGCTGGACCTGCTGCTGAAGGGCGTGGAGACCGCCGCCCACCTGTGGAGCGACCTGGGGGAGCACTGGCGCCACGCACCCTGAGCGCCCCGCCGCACTACGACCCGCCGAACCCGCCTGCCGAACCGAACCGCTCACCGGGGGAGTTGGAAGCACCCGTGACCACCTGGACCGACCGCACCGCCGACCGTCCCATCTCGCTCACCGCGCCGAGCGGCATCGACCGCGCCGCCCACCACCGCCTCGACGAGGCCTGGCTCGCGGCGGCGTGGAGCCACCCCTCGACGCGCTGCTTCGTGGTCTCCGGCGGCCAGGCACTCATCGACGAGACGCCCGACGGGCGCACCGAGCTCGTCATGACCCCCTCCTTCGAGGCCCCGCTCACCGAGGCGCACCGCTACTTCCTGGGCACCGACGAGGACGGGGTCAGCTACTTCGCCCTCCAGAAGGACTCGCTGCCCGGCCGCATGGACCAGTCGGCGCGCCCGGCGGGCCTGCGGGAGGCGGGCCTGCTCCTGGCCCCCCGTGACGCGGGCCTGATGGTCCACGCGGTCGCCCTGGAGAACTGGCAGCGCCTGCACCGGTTCTGCTCCCGGTGCGGCGAGCGCACGGTCATCGCCGCGGCCGGCCACATCCGCCGCTGCCCCGCCTGCGGCGCCGAGCACTACCCGCGCACCGACCCCGCCGTGATCATGGCCGTCACGGACGACGACGACCGCATACTGCTCGGCCGCCAGGTCCACTGGCCCGAGGGCCGTTTCTCCACGCTCGCCGGCTTCGTGGAGCCCGGCGAGTCCATCGAGCAGTCGGTGCGCCGCGAGGTCCAGGAGGAGGTCGGGGTCACCGTCGGCCCCGTCGAGTACGTCGCCAGCCAGCCCTGGCCCTTCCCGTCCAGCCTGATGCTCGGCTTCATGGCCCACGCCACGTCGACCGAGATCGAGGTCGACGGCGACGAGATCCACGAGGCGCGCTGGTTCTCCCGCGACGAACTGGGCGCAGCCTTCGAGTCGGGCGAGGTGCTCCCGCCCTACGGGATCTCGATCGCGGCCCGCCTCATCGAGCTCTGGTACGGCAGGCCACTGCCGACGCGCGCGGCGTTCTGAGGGCGGTCGGCGGGGACGTGATGCCGCGCACCCTCGGGGGCGCCGGCCTGGCGCATGAAGCGCCGCAGCCCCCGACCGGCACGAGGCCGGGTCGGGGGCTGCGTCTCGCGGAGGTCAGGCGCCCAGCGCCTGCTTCACCTGGGCGAGGCTCGGGTTCGTCATGACGACCTCGGTGCCACCGTTGGTGGGGATCACCTGAACCGTGGGGACCGTCTGGTTTCCGCCATTGGCCTTCTCCACGAAGGCCGCGGAGTCCGGGTCGTGCTCGATGTTGATCTCGGTGTACGCGATGCCCTCGCGGTCCAGCTGGCTCTTCAGCCGGCGGCAGTAGCCGCACCACGTGGTGCTGTACATCGTCACAGTGCCCGGCATGTCTCTCGCGCTCCTTCGGCGACTCGGGGATCCGGCGGCTCGGGGATGAGGTCGCAGGAGGTGAACGTCCGCGACGGCGCCACCATTCCCGCCCCGTGAGGCCGCCACATCCGCATTGGTACGACTATCGGAGCGTGCCTGTGGACAACCGGCTCACCCGTCCCGCGAGACCTGGCAGCATGGCGGTGTGACAGCAGCAACGCACTCCACCCTCTTCCCGCAGGTACCGGACTCGGCCGACGCGGTGCTCGAAGGGCTCGACCCCGAGCAGCGCGAGGTGGCGACCGCCCTGCGCGGACCGGTGTGCGTGCTGGCGGGCGCCGGCACGGGCAAGACCCGGGCGATCACCCACCGCATCGCGTACGGGGTGCGCGCCGGGATCCTCCAGCCCACCAGCGTGCTCGCCGTCACCTTCACCAACCGCGCCGCGGGGGAGATGCGGGGCCGGCTGCGCCAGCTCGGCGCCTCCGGCGTCCAGGCCCGCACGTTCCACTCGGCGGCGCTGCGCCAGCTCCAGTACTTCTGGCCGAAAGCGATCGGCGGCTCCCTGCCCAGGCTCGTCGACCGCAAGATCCAGCTCGTCGCCGACGCGGCCGCCGCCTGCCGCATCCGCCTCGACCGGGGTGAGCTGCGCGACACCACCGCGGAGATCGAGTGGTCCAAGGTCACCCAGACCGTCCCCGCCGACTACGCCGCCGCGGCAGCCAAGGCCGGTCGCGAGACACCCCGCGACCCGGCGGAGATCGCCCAGCTCTACGCCGCCTACGAGGACCTCAAGCGCGGTCGCGGAGTCATCGACTTCGAGGACGTGCTGCTGCTGACGGTGGCCGTCCTGCAAGACCGCCACGACGTCGCCGACCAGGTCCGCGCCCAGTACCAGCACTTCGTGGTGGACGAGTACCAGGACGTCAGCCCGCTCCAGCAGCGTCTGCTGGAGCTGTGGCTCGGCGACCGCGACGACCTGTGCGTGGTCGGCGACGCCAGCCAGACGATCTATTCGTTCACGGGAGCAACGCCCGACCACTTGCTCGACTTCCGCGTCCGGCACCCCGGTGCCACCGTCGTCAAACTGGTCCGCGACTACCGCTCCACCCCCCAGGTGGTCCACCTCGCCAACGGACTGCTGGCCCAGGCCCGGGGCCGGGCCGCCGACCACCGGTTGGAACTGGTCTCCCAGCGACCGGTCGGCCCCGAGCCCGCCTACACCGAGTACCCGGACGAGCCGGCCGAGGCAGAGGGCGCGGCCCGCCGCATCCGCGAGCTCGTCGACGCGGGCGTTCCCGCCGCCGAGATCGCGGTCCTGTTCCGGACCAACTCCCAGTCGGAGACCTACGAACAGGCTCTCGCCGACGCCGGTGTCCCGTACCAGTTGCGGGGCGCGGAGCGCTTCTTCGACCGCCCTGAAGTGCGCAAGGCCCACAGCGCCCTGCGGGCGGCGGCGCGCTTCGGCGGCAACGACTCCCTCCTGGACGACGTCGTCGACCTGCCCTCGCAGGTGCGCGCGGTGCTGTCGGGGGAGGGCTGGACCTCGGAGCCCCCGGCCGGGTCGGGCGCGGTCCGGGAACGCTGGGAGTCGCTGGCCGCCCTGGTCGGGCTCGCCCAGGACTTCGCCGCCGCGCGAACGGGCGTCACGCTGAGCGACCTGGTCGTGGAACTCGACGAGCGGGCGGGCGCCCAGCACGCCCCCACGGTGCAGGGCGTCACCCTCGCCTCCCTGCACTCGGCCAAGGGCCTGGAGTGGGACGTCGTCTTCCTGGTGGGCGTCGCCGAGGGAATGATGCCGATCACCTACGCAAAGACCGACGAGCAGATCGAGGAGGAGCGCCGCCTGCTCTACGTCGGTGTCACCCGCGCGCGTGAACGCCTGCACCTGTCCTGGGCGCTCGCCCGCTCGCCCGGCGGCAGGCCGAGCCGTCGGCCCAGCCGCTTCCTCAAGGGCCTGCGGCCCGGCTCCGGCACGGCGGGTGGTCAGGCCGCGGCGGGCGGCCCCGGAGGAGTCGAACGCGGACGCGGAGGCGGCGGCGTCGCGGCACCCGTCCCGAGACGGACACCGCGGACGCCGGCCCGCTGCCGTGTCTGCGGGCGCACGCTCACCGACGCCGGCGAGATGAAACTGATGCGCTGCGAGGACTGCCCGTCCGACATGGACGAGGGCGTCTACGAGCGGCTGCGCGAGTGGCGGGCGGTCCAGGCGGGGCGCAGCGGGCAGCCCGCGTTCTGCGTCTTCACCGACAAGACACTGATGGCGATCGCCGAGTCCGTCCCCGAGGACGAGCGGGAACTGGCCCGGATCCCGGGCGTGGGAGCGCGCAAGCTCAACCGCTACGGAGCCGACGTCCTGGCCATCTGCGCAGGTCAAGAGGGAGTGGGGCTGGACGAGGACGACTGATACAAACTCGTCGAGAAAATAGTTTGCGCATGCCCCGGGAATCCCCATAGGTTCTTGGTCACGGGAACAGCGGCCTTCCCGAAGGCCCTGACTCCGTGTTGTACTTGCATATACACGGACTGGTTCATCCCAGTCCCCCGAGACGCCGAGAGGAGGCGAGTCCAGTGATCAGCATCAACACCAGCAGCAACGTCGGCTTCACCGCCAAAATGACCGATCGCTCGGCCGTCTCCCTGTGCATCCTCGGCGCCCCGAACTCGGGCACCGGTCTGTCCGGCATCCGTGCCGTGCGTCCGGCCGCCTCCTCCGTTGCTCCCGCGGGCCTTCCCGTCCGTGAGCGCAATGAGCGACCGACCAAGGCACTGGAAGCAGCTGTAACGGCACAGGCGCAGGCCTATGCCTTTACCGCGACCGGTGCCGGATTCCGGAAGCAGACGACGCAGCACCACCTGATGTGGGCCTTCCGTGGGCCAGAACCCTGGAGTGATCCAGCCTGATCGTCGATCAGGCCGGCGCCTTCAGGGCCGCGGAACCCCACCCGGGATCCGCGGCCCTTCTGTTTGTCCCCGAACGGACGACAGCACGAAGGAGCCTCGGGACAAGAAAAGAACCCGGTACCAAGCCGCCAACCGGCCAACCGGCCGGAACGACCAGACGAGGAAGACCACCCGTGCAACTCGAAGCGCACGCCCCGTCCGTACCGCCTTCCGACACGATCCCCAAGCCCTGTTCCACGGAGGACTCCACCTTGACCCCGCTCACCGCGCTCACCGCGCTCGACGACGCCATCGAGAACCTCGGCGTGCCCGTCCCCTGCCGTTCCTACGACCCGGAGGTCTTCTTCGCCGAGTCGCCGGCGGACGTCGAGTACGCCAAGTCCCTCTGCCGCACCTGCCCGTTGATCGAGGCCTGCCTCGCCGGTGCCAAGGAGCGGCGTGAGCCCTGGGGCGTCTGGGGCGGCGAGCTGTTCGTCCAGGGTGTCGTCGTCGCCCGGAAGCGGCCCCGTGGTCGCCCGCGCAAGAACCCGGTTTCGGCATGAACATCACCGGAACGATCGATCGCCCCCTCACGTACGACCCCCAGAAGCAGGCCCCGATGAAGCCGTCCCCCCACGACACCGCAGGCTCCGCGCCTGAAGACTTCACCACCACCGGCGCGAAGGACTCGCGTCAGAACAGGACCCGCGAAATGCAACTCATCCCAGAAGCCCTGGCCCGTGCGCATATGCACGACCGCCTGGTCGAGGCGGAGCAGGAGCGCCGGGCGATGCGCCTGGCCACCGCTCGCCGCATGCAGCGCCGGGCGGAGCGCGCCTCGATGCGTGCCCGGCGTGCGCTCGCCATGGCGGTCATGCAGTAACCGACACACCTGAAGCGGTGGTCTCCCGGCCCGGGAGACGAAGCTCTGCCCGTGGGGGCCGGTCCGTCCGAACGGACCGGCCCCCACGGTCCGTTCGGTGCGGGCGGATCAGGCCTCCGCCGCCTTCTCCTCGTCCTCGTACTCCTCGTACGCGTCCTCGGCGGTCACGGCTTCCTCTTCTTCCGTCTCCTCTTCCGGGACGAAGCCCACCAGCCAGTCCGCCAGCTCGTCACGCAGCCGGACCGTCGCTCCCAGCTGGCACAGCACCCCGATCGTGCTCAAGGTCACTCGGTGGATCAGAAGGTAGGACGGCGGCAGATTCAGCTGCTTGGCCAGCTGGTACGCGGGCGAGCGGGGGTCGCCGATGCGGGCCGCCTGACTCCGCATCCAGCCACGGGTGAAGGTGAACTCGTCGACCCGGGCCGGCTCGATGATCGGCAGGAGGTAGTCCAGGACGGCCTCGGGGTCCAGCTCTATCGACTCCCTGACGAACCCCTCCGCACAGAGCATCTCGTAGACGGCGTCAGCCTCGCCGTCCAGCGTCATCCGCAGGGCATCCCCGATGGGCTCGGGCAGACCTCCCGGGAGCCGGTCGACGGTGCCGAAGTCCAGGACGCCCAAACGCCAGTCGTCCTCACCGTCCGGGCCACCGGGCAGCAGGCGGAAGTTGCCCGGGTGCGGGTCGGCGTGCAGGAGCCCGGTGCGCGCCGGGCCGGAGAAGAGGAAGTGGGCCAGCAACTGGCCGGCGCGGTCGCGCTGCTCCTGCGTGCCGTCCGAGATGATCTCCGACATCGGGATGCCGTCGATCCACTCGGTGATCAGTACCTGGTCGCACTGGTGGACGACGTCCGGCACCAGGATGTCCGGGTCGTCCGCGAACTCCTGGGCGTGGATCCGCTGGGCCTGCGCCTCCAGGTCGTAGTCCAGCTCCTCCGAGACCCGGTCCTTCAGCTCCGTGATCAGCGGCTTGACGTCCATGCCGGGGACCAGCGGGCCGAGCAGCCGGGCGAAACGGCTGAGCTGGTTGAGGTCCGACAGCAGCGCCTCGCCCGCGCCCGGGTACTGCACCTTGACCGCCACCTCGCGGCCGTCGTGCCACACCCCCCGGTGCACCTGGCCGATCGAGGCGGCCGCGGAGGGCTTGTCCTCGAACTCCAGGAAAAGATCCTGCCAGCTCTCCCCGAGGCGCTCCGCGAGCACGGCGTGCACGGTGCGCGTCGGCATGGGCGGTGCCGCCTCCTGGAGTTTGGTCAGCGCCGCCCGATAGGGCCCGGCGACCTCCTCGGGCAGCGCCGACTCGAAGACGGACAGCGCCTGCCCGAACTTCATCGCCCCGCCCTTCAGCTCGCCCAGCACCTTGAACAACTGCTCCGCGGTGCGCTGCTGCAACTGCTGGCCGACGAGCTCCGCCGACTCGCCCACGATCCGCTTGCCGAGCCCCCAGGTCGCCCGCCCGGCGAAGCCGAGCGGGAGCGCGGCGAGCTTGGCGGTCCGGGTGACCGCCTTGCGGGGAAGATCAGACATGAGCCCTCCAAGTCGCAGCCGGCCGTGCGGGTGCCGCCTCACGGCGTGCTCCTGCTGTCGGCCCTTGCCCCGCCATTGTCGCGCGCCACTCCCCGTCCTCGGCGATGTGTTCCTCCTTACCCTTCCCCGCCGCTCCGCACGGGCACTCGGGGTGGGCCCGGACCGGACGGGACTGCCAGCGCAGACCGGGCAGCGAGACCTCCCAGCGGACGCCGGTGCTCGACGGGCTCCCGCCGTCCAGGAAGGCGAGCGTGTGGGCCGCCGCGAGTCCGGCGACGGTCGCCGCGAGGGTGAGGTCGCACGGCCGTACCTCCGGCCGGCGGCCGGAACGCCACTGGGCCACCAGGCGGGGCCAGGCCGGATCCCGGTCGGTGCGCTCCGCGTGCAGACAGCCCGCGCACCCGGTCTCGCCGGGCAGGACCAGGGGGCCGACGACACCCGTCCCCTCCACGACCCCGGCATACAGGTGGGGTGTGCCGGAAGCCATGAGGGATTCGGCCGCGACTGGATCCGGCGTGTGCACCGCGACGTCGTCGCGTGGGGTGACGATCACCAGGGAGAAGCCCGCGGTGCCGGCCTCGGACTGCGTCGCCGGGCCGCGTCGAGGCGGCCGGTCGGGGGCGGCCCGGCGCACCACCCGACGGGCGGCCTCGTCCCGCCGGTCGCCGACGGAGTCGGCGGGCAGCCCGCCCGGGGCGACGTCCCACGGCTCGACCCGTCCGCCGTCGCGGACGTCGACATCGCCGATCCCCGCCCCCGAGAGCAGGCCGGCGAGCACCGCGCCCACCCGTCCCGCACCTCTCACGCTCACCCGCAGGGCACGGCGGGCCGCCAGGTGCCTGATCGCGTCCCCCGGTTCGGAGGTGGTCAGGGACAGGGAGGCCAGGTCGGGGCGGAGCCGGTCGAGGGCCTCCTTCCTCTCCCGCAGGGCGTCGGCGGCCGGCCCGCCGCCCGTGGCGTCGTCCAGCAGCCCGGCCCGCGCCAGTCGCTCCACCACCCGGTCGACATGCCCCTCCGGCAGGTCCATGCGGTGCCCCTCCTCGCGCAGGAGCTTCGCTCCGCGGGTGCCGTTGAGCAGTTCGAGGAAGCTGCCCGTCGCCGTGTCCACCGGGGCGAGCGTCAGCGCGTGCGCCGGTGTCATTCCGAACTGCACGGTGTTCAGATCGCGCCAGCCGCGCCGGAGCGCGGGCTTCACCATCGGATGCATTCGGATCCCCCGTGATCTTCGAATGTGCGGGCATGCGGTCGGTCGTGAATCCGCCGACGAGTGCCAGCATGCCCGGCCGTGAGAAGAGGCGGCGAAAGTTGTCCACAGGCGGTGGGTATTCGTCGTACAAGTCCGACGGCCATCTCGACGTACAACTCGGCCGTCCATCGCAGTCCTCTTGAAGGAGGGGCGGCGGATCGGCACCGAACCGTCCCGGAGCCGGGACTTCCCCGTGTGCAGCGGGTAACGTCGTGGCGTGTCCGCCGACCCACTGCACCGTGCCGGGGCGCCCCAGCGCACGCCCACGAATCCGCCGCCGAACGGCTCGGGGACGAGCGCGATCGAGGTCCGCAGGAGCACCCGGCGCCGCCGGACGGTCTCCGCGTACCGCGAAGGCGATCGCACCGTCGTGCTGATCCCCGCCCGGATGTCCGAGGCGGAGGAGCAACGCTGGGTGAGCGTGATGCTGGACAAGCTGGCCGCCCAGGAGGCCAAGCGGGTCCTCGGCGACACCGAGCTGGCCGAGCGCGCGCAGCGGCTGTCGGACCAGTACTTCCAGGGGCGGGCCCGGCCCACCTCGGTCCGCTGGGTCACCAACCAGAACACCCGTTGGGGCTCCTGCACCCCCTCCGAGGGAAGCATCCGGTTGTCACACCGCCTCCAGGGCATGCCCGAGTACGTCGTCGACTACGTCCTGCTCCACGAACTGGCGCACCTGCTCGTCCCCGGCCACGGGCCCCGGTTCTGGCGGCTGCTGGAGGCGTATCCGCGCACCGAGCGGGCGCGGGGCTACCTGGAGGGGGTGGTCGCCGCGGAGCGGCTGCCGCACGTGCCCGGCGCCCGCAACGAGTAGCCAGACCCCCGGCGGGGGCCTCCGACACGGCGGCGCACGGGTTTCGTACCGGGTCTGTACCGACTTCCTCCGGTGTCGGCCTTTGCCGTTAGCCTGTCGCGACGCACTCGCATTCGGATGGGGGACGGTCGACACGCATGGCCAGGGAATTTCAACGCGGCCACAAGGCCAGGATCAGTGACCTCACCGCGGGCACGGATCTGTACGTAGGCGTGCAGATCTCCGGCCCCGGACTGAGCTTCGACATCAGCTGCTTCGGCCTCGACGCCGAGGAGCGGTTGTCGGACGACCGGTACTTCGTGTTCTTCAACCAACCGAAGACCCCCGAGGAGTCCATCCAGCTCCTGGGTGCGCAGGCGGGTGACACGGAGTCCTTCCGGGTCACCCTCGACAGGATCCCGCAGGGCGTCCAGAAGCTGTCCTTCACGGCGACGATCGACGGCGCGGGACAGATGTCGCAGGTGGGGCCCGGTTACATCCGCATCGTCGCGGGCGGCGAGGAGGTGGCCCGGTACCCGTTCAACGGCTCCGAGTTCTCCACCGAGCGCGCGGTGATGCTGGGCGACTTCTATCTGAAGGACGTGTGGCGCTTCGCTGCCGTCGGCCAGGGCTTCGACGGCGGGCTGGACGCGCTGCTGCGCAACTTCGGCGGCGAGGTGGCCGAGGAGGAGGCACCCGAGCCGCAGGCACAGCAGCCGCAGACCGGCGCCGCCCCCGGCTTCGCCCCGCCCGCCCAGGCCTCGGCCCCGCCGGCCTTCGGCGCACCCGCCGCACCCGCGCCGGCGCCCGCGCCCGCGCAGCCCGCGCCGCAGGGCTTCGCCCCTCCGCCCGCCGCCACCCCGCCGCAGGCTCCCGCCCCGGACGTGCACGCCGCGCAGACCATCGTCGCGCCCATGCACACGCCGCCCGGCGGCGCCCCGGTACCGCCACCGGCCCCGGCGCCCGCCCCGCACGGCCAGGTCCCCGGCCAGTCGGCACCCCTGCCCCCCGGCTACGGCCAGCCCCAGGCACCTCAAGCCCCCCAGGCCCCGCCCCCGCCCCCCGGCTACGGACAACCGACCGCGCCGCCCGGTTACGGCCAGCCGCCCCCGCCCCCCGGCTACGGCCAGCCCACCCCGCCTCCGGGCTACGGCCAGCAGGCCCCCCACGGCGCACCCCAGGGAGTGCCCTCGGGTGCGCCGCAGGGTGCCGGCGTCACCGCGGCGCTCCAGCAGTTCCGCGAGACGGCGACCGGGCAGCGCTGGACCCAGCAGAACAAGAAGCTGGTCCGCGTCGACCTCGGCGCCGAGGGCCAGCCGGTGCTGGCGCGCCAGGGCAGCATGGTGCTCTACCAGGGCAAGGTCGACTTCAGCTACAAGGGCGCCGGGTTCGCCGGGCGGGTCGTGGGCAACGCGACCGGCCAGGAGATGCAGCTCATGCGCTGCACCGGCAAGGGACAGGTGTTCCTCGCGGACAACTCCGCGATGCTGCACCCCATCGAGCTCCAGGGCAACGCCGTGTGCGTCTCGGCGGAGAACGTCCTGGCCTTCGACGAGAGCCTCCAGTACGAGGTCCGCCGCATCGAGGGGCACGGCATCCCCGGTGGCGCGCTGTTCACCATGCAGTTCCAGGGCACCGGCACGGTCGTCGTCAAGACGCGTGGTGTGCCCGTCGTGCTGCCGGTCACGCCCACGACGTTCGCCGACTGCAACGCGGTGGTCGCGTGGTCCGCCGCCGCCCAGGTGGTCGTCTCCAGCCAGGTGCGGATGCGCCGCAACTCCTACGCGGGCGACACCGGCGAGAGCGTCAACCTCCAGTTCCGGGCGGCGCCCGGCAGCTTCGTCGTCGTCCAGCCGTACGAGATCTGAGGGAGAGCCCGAGATGAACCAGCCGCTCGCGGGCTACGCCCCCGCACCCGTCACCGCTCGCATGGAGAACCACGGCAACCACATGCTGAAGGTCGCCATGCAGACCGGAAACGACCTCCTCGCGCGCGTGGGCTCGATGGTCGCCTACGAGGGCTTCGTACAGTACGAGCCCAATCCCCCGGCCGTCCGCCAGATCGCCAAGGACTGGATGACCGGCGAGGGCGCGCCCCTCATGAAGTGCTCCGGCGACGGACTGCTCTACCTCGCCGACTACGGCGCCAACGTCGTCGTGATCAACCTCAACGGCGACGGGATCTCCGTCAACGCCACCAACCTCCTCGCCTTCGACGCCCACCTGACGTGGGGCGTGGAGCGGGTCAAGGGCCTGGCGAAGTTCGCCGGGCAGGGCCTGTGGAACACCAAGATCTCCGGGCAGGGCTGGGTCGCGCTCACCTCACGGGGCAAGCCGATCGTGGTCGACTGCGGCGGCGGCGAGGACGAGACGTACGTCGACCCGGACGCCCTGGTCGCCTGGTCCCCGAACCTCAAGGTGAAGGGCAAGCGCAGCTTCAAGGCGCAGTCGCTGATCGGCCGCGGCAGCGGCGAGGCCTTCCAGATGGCCTTCTCCGGTCAGGGCATCGTCGTCGTCCAGCCCAGCGAGGACAGCACCGACCGCCTCCGGGCCCGGGGCTGAGGGGGAGCCACCATCATGCAGAGCCCGATTTTCGCCTACAACGACCAGCAGACCCAGGAAGCCTGGAGCCTGCAGAACAAGCACATGCTCCGTGTCGCCCTTCAGGGCCACGACGACGTGCTCGCCCGCAAGGGAACGATGGTCGCCTACCAGGGTCTCGTCGAGTTCGACGCCGAGTACCAGAGCAACAACCAGTCACGCGCGCGTGCGCACACCGGTGAGGGCCTGGACCTGATGCGCTGCCACGGGCAGGGCACGGTGTTCTTCGCCAACCTCGCCCAGTGCGTCCACGTGGTCGACGTCGACCAGGACGGTCTGACCGTCGACAGCAGCTACGTGCTGGCCATGGACTCGTCCCTGCACCACGAGGTCATCGCCGTGGACAGCCTCTACGGCATCTCCGGCTCGGGGAAGTACCAGCTCAACATCACGGGCCGCGGCAAGGTCGCCCTGATGACCTCGGGCGTGCCCCTGTTCATGCAGGTGACGCCGGACAAGTACGTCAACTGCGACGCCGACGCGATCGTCGCCTGGTCCACCGGCCTGCGGGTGCAGATGCAGGCCCAGACACACTCCTCGGGGGTGTGGCGGCGCCGCGGCAACACCGGAGAGGGCTGGGAGCTGAGCTTCATGGGCAGCGGTTTCGCGCTCGTCCAGCCCAGTGAGCTGCTGCCGCCGCAGAACGCCCAGGTCGGCTCCGGCCTCGCCGCCCAGTACGGCATGGGCCAGCAGGGCGCGCGCGGGCAGAACCAGGGCAACGTCTGGAGCTGAGCGCGCGGTGCGTGCGGTAAGGGGTGGTCGCCCGGCGGTCACCCCTTACGGCTGAGGTGACCACGGCCGTGGCGGCCGCCCCCGTACGTCCCGCACGGCTCAGATCCGCGCGAGCGTCGCGTCCAGCAGACGGACCACCGAGTCGTCGGCGACGTCCGCGACCTCCGCGTACGGGAACCAGCGCAGGTCGAGGGACTCGTCGCTGATCGCCTCCACGGCCCCGGCCGGGGCCACCGCCGCGTACTGGACGTCGAGGTGCCAGGCGCAGGGCGTGTGGTGCCGGTCCAGCCGCACCGGGCCGCCGGGGGCCAGGGCCAGGCCGTCGATGCCCGACTCCTCGGTGGCCTCGCGCAGGGCCGCCCGCGCCAGCGTCGCGTCGACGGGTTCGCAGTGGCCGCCCATCTGGAGCCACATCCGCAGCTTCTTGTGCAGGGTCAGCAGAACCCGCCCGCGCGAGGGGTCGATCACCAGCGCGCTCGCCGTGATGTGCCCGTCCCCGCAGGCCTTCCACACGCCGTCCGGGTGGGCGGCCAGATGGTCCAGGTAGACCTGACGCAGTTCGTCCTGGCCCTGGTGGTCCTTCAGGACCAGGACCGCGTCGTCATGGAGGCTCACTCGGTGCCGTCGCCCTTGCCCTCGGCCTTCCCGTCGCCCTCGTCCCGGCCCTTCTCGTCCTGGCCCGGCGCGTCCTTCTTCAGGTCGGTCTTGCCGGCCGCCTCGCCGAGCATCTTGTCCAGCTCGGAGAAGTCGAGCTGCTCGCGGTGGACGAAGCCGTCCGGGTCGTTGAGGTCGTCGGCGGTCGGCAGCATGTCCGGGTGGGCCCACAGGCCGTCCCGGCCGTCGACGCCGTGCGCGTCCGTGAGGGAGGCCCACAGGCGGGACGCGTCCCGCAGCCGGCGCGGGCGCAGCTCCAGACCGATCAGCGTGGCGAAGGTCTGCTCCGCCGGGCCGCCCGAGGCGCGACGGCGGCGCAGCGTCTCGCGCAGCGCGTCGGCCGAGGACAGCCTGGGCTTCGCGGCGGCGTGCACCACCGCGTCCACCCAGCCCTCGACGAGCGCCAGGGCCGTCTCCAGCCGGGCCAGGGCCGCCTTCTGCTCCGGCGTGTCCTCCGGCTGGAACATGCCCTGCTGGAGCGCCTCCTGCAGCTGCTCGGGGTTCTGCGGGTCGAACTGGCCGACCACGTCCTCCAGCTTGGCGGTGTCGACCTTGATGCCACGGGCGTACCCGTCGACGGCGCCGAACAGGTGCGAGCGCAGCCACGGCACGTGGGCGAAGAGGCGCTGGTGGGCGGCCTCGCGCAGGGCGAGGTACAGCCGCACCTCCTCCTGGGGCACGCCGAGGTCCTGTCCGAAGGCCTCGATGTTGGCCGGCAGCAGCGCGGCCTTGCCGGCCGGGCCGAGGGGCAGGCCCACGTCGGTCGAGCCGACGACCTCGCCGGCGAGCACGCCGACGGCCTGACCGATCTGCGTGCCGAACATGGCGCCGCCCATGGACCGCATCATGCCGATCAGCGGGCCGGCCATGGCCTGCATCTCCTCGGGCAGCACGTCGCCCATGGCGTTGCCGACGCGCTCGGCGACCGGGTCGACCAGCTCGCGCCAGGCCGGCAGGGTCGCCTCGACCCACTCCGCACGGCTCCAGGCCACGGCGGTGCCCGAGCCGGACGGCAGGGCCGTCGCGTCGTCCAGCCACAGGTCGGCCAGGCGTACGGCCTCCTGGACGGCATTGCGCTCGGCGGGACCGACGCTGGCGTCCTTGCGGCCGTCCGGCGTGCCCTGGGAGACCGTCTGGCGGGCGATCTGCTTGGCCATGTCCCAGTTCACCGGGCCGCCCTCGTAGGAGAGCATCTGGCCCAGCTGCTGGAAGGCGGCGCCCAGGTCGTTGGGGTTCATGGAACCGAACATGGCAGCGAACGGGTTGTCCGCACCGGGGCCACCCAGGCCACCGGCTCCGGGCATCCCGAATCCGAACGGGTTGGCCGGTCCCTGACCACCGCCGCTCTGCTGGTCCTTCTTCTTGCCCTCGTCGCCGTCGTCCGGCTCCTCCGGCGGAAGGCCGAATCCGAATGGGGTGTCACTCACGGGGTTCCTCGGCTGGTAGGGCCGCCGGTTCTTTCCGGCGGCACGGCTGCCCGACTTCACCACCCAGCGTAGACACCCGGGGCGGTTCGGGCCTCGGTGCTTCGCCGACTGACGGCCTGCGGCAGGATGGATGCCACCTGGTACGCACGCGTCGCTCGCGCTCGTACTGAAGACAACCGCTGGAGACGCCCGGTGAGTTCCCCAGATCCGCAGGTTCGCGCAGCGCGAAACCAGTCAACCAGTTCCCCCCGCCCCGGCGCGCGCGGACCCGTGGTCGCGGTCACCGGTGCCGCGTCCGGGGTCGGGGCGCTGCTCACCGCGCGGCTGGCCGCGTCCGACGAGGTCAGACAGGTCGTGGCCATCGACGAACGACGCGGCGAGTGCGAGGCGGCGCGGTGGCAGATCCTGGACGTGCGGGACCCCGCCATCGCGGAGAAACTCCGTGGTGCGGACGTCGTGGTGCACCTGGCGCTCGACCTCGACCTGGAGACCGACGCGGCCGCCCGGACGGCTTACAACGTCCGGGGGACGCAGACCGTCCTGACCGCCGCCGCGGCGGCCGGCGTGCACCGGGTCGTGCTCTGCACCTCGGCGATGGTCTACGGCGCCCTCCCCGACAACGAGCTGCCGCTGTCGGAGGACGCCGAGCTGCGCGCCACGGCCGAGGCCACGGGCGTCGGGGACCTGCTGGAGATCGAACGGCTGGCCCGGCGCGCCCCGCGGGCGCACCCCGGACTCAACGTGACCGTCGTCCGGCCCGCGGTACTGGTCGGAGGCATGGACACCGCGCTGACCAGGTATTTCGAGTCGCCCCGGCTCCTTGTGGTGGCCGGTTCGCGGCCGGCCTGGCAGTTCTGCCACGTCGACGACCTGTGCAGCGCCCTGGAGTACGCCGTCCTGGAGAAGGCCGACGGCGAGCTGGCCGTGGGGTGCGACGGCTGGCTGGAGCAGGAGGAGGTCGAGGAGCTGAGCGGCATCCGGCGCATGGAGCTGCCGTCCGCGGTCGCCCTCGGCGCGGCGGCCAGGCTGCACCGGATCGGACTGACGCCCTCCCCGGCCGGTGACCTGGCGTACACGATGTACCCCTGGGTGGTGAGCGGCAGCCGGCTGCACGACGCCGGATGGCGGCCGAAGTACACCAACGAGGAGGTGCTCTCGGAGCTGCTGGACGAGGTCTCCGGACGGCACACCGTCGCGGGGCGGCGCCTCGGCCGCAAGGACGCGACGGCCGCCGGAGCCGCGGGCGCGACGGTGGCGCTGCTGGGCGCGGCGGCGGTGGTACGGCGGGCCCGCAAGGCGCGGCGCCGCATCTGACGTACCCGGCCCCCGCGCGGGCGGCCGCATCCGGCGCCCGCGGTGGACGCCACCCCTGTAGGACGCTCCAACGCGGTACGCGCGCGTGCCGGGCGATCACGCTATTCCGCGCCGTCCGCGGAGTGCGGCACGATGGTCGTATGGCAACCAAAGACCACCCCGGTGAGCTGGCCGCAGCGGACCCCGTCAAGCTGATCGGTGTCCGGGAGACGCCCCTGTCCGTGGACGAGGTCTTCCGGGCCGTCGGGGACGACGCGGCCGGCGGGACCGCGCTGTTCGTGGGGACCGTCCGCAACCACGACGGGGGCACCGACGTCGACCGGCTCGGGTACTCGTGCCACCCCAGCGCCGAGGCCGAGATGCGCCGGATCGCCGAGAAGGTCGTCGCCGAGTACCCCGTACGGGCGCTCGCGGCCGTCCACCGCGTGGGGGACCTGGAGGTCGGGGATCTCGCCGTGGTCGTCGCCGTGTCCTGCCCGCACCGGGGTGAGGCCTTCGACGCCTGCCGGAAGCTGATCGACGACCTGAAGCACGAGGTGCCGATCTGGAAGCACCAGACGTTCTCCGACGGCACCGAGGAGTGGGTGGGCGCCTGCTGAGGGGCGCCGCCGGCCCCCCTCCCGGCCCGGCCCTTACCCCCCTCATGGCTCCGGTTGCGTAACCCGCCCCCCGGCGTGAGCGTTGTCACTGCGGATGGTTAATCTGCTGATCAGTCAGTAGCGGACGTTCATGGGGCTGGGAGGTCGGGCATGGCAGCGCTTGCCTGGTTGCTGATTCCGCTTGTGGCCGCCGTCGGCGCCGGGCTGTGGGGCAGTTGGGCCAACCGCACCCGCAAGGCCCGCAGCGACGGTCCCGAACTGGACGGGTACGCCCGGTTCCGCGAGGCCATGGAGAAGCCCCGCACCGGTGCCTGACGGGGCCCGCCCTGACGGTGTTCCGACAGCCGCGTCCCGTACTGTCGTGCCATGCCACGCCGCACCGCGACGATGCTCGCCTCCACCCTGATGCTGATCGCGATCCTGTGCGCGGGTGTGTTCATCCCCGTGCCCTACTCGGAGATGTCACCCGGGCCGACGGTGAACACCCTCGGGGACCACGACGGCGAGCCGGTGCTGCAGATCTCCGGCCGCAAGACCTACGAGGCGAGCGGTCACCTGAACATGACCACCGTCCGGGTCACCAGCGCCGAGTACAAGATGAACCTCGTGGAGGCGGTCTACGGCTGGCTGGCGCACGACAACAGCGTGGTGCCCCACGACACGATCTACCCGGACGGCAAGACCGAGGAAGAGGCCACCCAGGAGAACGCCGAGGAGTTCAGCCAGTCCCAGGAGAGCGCGAAGGTCGCCGCCCTGGAGGCGCTCGACGTCCCGGTGAAGTCCTGGGTGGTCGTCTCCACGGTCGTCAAGGACTCCCCGTCGCAGGGCAGGCTGCACGCCGGTGACGTGATCATGGCCGTGGACGGTACGGAGGTCAAGAAGCCCACCGACGTCTCCGAGCTGGTGACCAAGCACAAGCCCGGGGAGGACGTCGTCTTCACGATCGTGCCCGCCGACGAGCAGGCCGACGCGGAGAAGGAGCGCCGGACGCCCACGAAGACGGAGAAGGTCAAGATCACCACCGAGACCTCCGACGACAAGGGTGAGAAGCGGGCCATCGTCGGGATCTCGGCCGGGACCGACCACACGTTCCCGTTCTCCATCGACATCAAGCTGGCCGACGTCGGCGGTCCGAGCGCCGGGCTGATGTTCGCCCTCGGCATCTACGACAAGCTCACGCCGGGCGACCTCACCGGCGGCAGCTTCGTCGCCGGCACCGGGACGATCGACGACACCGGCAAGGTCGGTCCCATCGGCGGCATCAGCATGAAGACCATCGGCGCGCGCGACAAGGGCGCCCAGTACTTCCTGACGCCCGCCGACAACTGCGCGACCGCCGCCGCGGACGTCCCCGACGGGCTCACCCTCGTGAAGGTGGACACCATCGACGACGCCCTCGGCGCGCTGAGCGACATCCGCTCCGGGAAGACCTCCGACCTGCCCGAGTGTGCGAAGGGATAGCCGTCGGGAGGGCGGGCGCGGCTACTCGGCGAAGGTCGCCGTCAGCGCCTGGGCCAGACCCGGCACCAGGTCGGAACCGGTGAGTACCTCGGTGGCCGTGTCTTTCTCGCGCAGCCGCAGGGCCGAGTCGCGGGCACCGTCGCGCAGCACCGCGACCGTCATGCGGACCTCCTGACGGTCCGGGTGCTCCGCCACCCACCGCGCCAGCCTCGCCTCGTTCAGGCCCTCCGGAACCTGGGCCTCGGCGGACGGCGGCAGCATCAGGCGTTCCACGGCGAGCGCGCAGCCGACCACCGCGTCGGGCCAGGCGATGGTGCCCAGGAACTCGTCGAGCGGCTGGTCCGTTGGAATCTCGTCCTGCTCGATCGGGGTCAGGCCGGAAGTGTCCGGTTCGTCCTGAAGGCCGAGCCGGTCCGCGAGTGAGGGCTGATCGGTCCTCAGCCGCGCGGTGTCGACAAGTGCAAAGAGGCGTGCGGGCTGGTCCCAGCCGAGCCCGGAGACGTACTCGTCGATCTCGAGTACGGCCCGGGTGAGGGGGCTCGCAGCCATGGGGGTATTGGACATGGTCACAATCCTGCCTCGTTACTGGCCCGAATCGGGAACCGAGTAAACGATGAGTAAGTTGCATAAGTGTGGGCCCGCGATCACGGGGGCGCACGGGGGGCCCGCGAACCCGAGGGCCTGACGGATCAACAGCGAACTTCGAGGTGCGCACCTTGGCTTTCCAGATGCCGGACCGCGGCGGAGGCCCCCCGTCGGGGCCGCGGATCAGAGTGGGCCGCCCGTCCCGGCGTGTCCGAACCCTGCTGCTGACACTTGGTGTCCTCGCCGTGCTCCTCATGGCGTTCACCATGTTCGCGGGGTTCTGGACGGACTGGCTCTGGTACCGGTCGGTCAACTACTCGTCGGTGTTCACGACGACCCTGTGGACCAAGATCGGGCTCTTCTTCGTCTTCGGCCTGCTGATGGCGCTCGCCGTCGGGTTCAACATCTGGTTGGCCCACCGCCTGCGCCCGCCGCTCAGCGCCATGTCGATGGAGCAGCAGAACCTCGACCGGTATCGGATGGGCATCGCCCCGTACAAGAAGTGGCTGCTGCTCGGCATCACCGCGCTGGTGGGCCTGATCGCCGGCGCCTCGGCGTCCGGCCAGTGGCGGACCTGGCTGATGTGGGTCAACGGCGTGCCCTTCGGGCAGAAGGACCCCCAGTTCAAGCTGGACGTCTCCTTCTACGCCTTCGACCTGCCCTGGTACCGGTTCCTGCTCGGCTTCGGCTTCGCGGCAGTGATCATCTCGGTGATCGCCGCCGCGCTCACGCACTACCTGTACGGCGGGCTCCGGGTCACCAGCCCGGGCGCGCGTGCCACGGCCGCCGCCACCGGCCACCTGTCGGTGCTCCTCGGTGTCTTCGTCGCCCTCAAGGCGGTCGCCTACTGGCTCGACCGGTACGGGCTCGCGGTGAAGTCCAGCGACTTCAAGGCGACCGACAACTGGACCGGTCTCAGGTACGTCGACGCCAACGCCTACCTGCCGGCCAAGACCATCCTGTTCTGCATCGCCGTCATCTGCGCGCTGCTGTTCTTCGCCACCCTGTGGCGGCGCACCTGGCAGCTGCCCGTCATCGGCTTCGGCCTGATGGTCCTCTCCGCCATCCTCATCGGCGGCCTGTACCCGGCGCTGGTCCAGAAGTTCCAGGTCCAGCCGAACGAGCAGGCCAAGGAAGCGCCGTACGTCGAGAAGAACCTGGCGGCCACGCGCGACGCCTACGGGATCGAGGGGACCGAGGTCTCCGAGTACGCGGGCAGGAGCGAGACGAAGGACAAGACCAAGCTCCGGGACGACGCGGACGGTGCCGCGTCCATCCGGATCATGGACCCGAACATCATCTCGCCGACCTTCCAGCAGCTCCAGCAGATGCGTAACTACTACGCGTTCCCGACCAACCTGGACGTCGACCGCTACGCCAAGGACGGCAAGGACCAGGACACGGTCATCGGTCTGCGCGAGCTGAACCTGGCCGGCATCCCGAAGAAGAACTGGATCAACAACCACTTCCGCTACACCCACGGCTACGGCGCGGTCGCGGCCAAGGGCACCCAGGTCGACTCCGAGGGCCGCCCGGTCTTCACCGAGTCCGACCTGCCCTCCGAGGGCGACCTCGGAAAGTACGAGCAGCGGATCTACTACGGCGAGAAGACCACCACCTACTCGATCGTCGGCGGTCCCCAGAAGGAGATCGACTACTCCGACGACACCGGGGAGAAGACCTTCAGCTACAAGGGGGACGGCGGGGTCGACCTGTCCAACCCGATCAACCGCGCGGCGTACGCCGCGGCGTTCAGCGAGCCGCAGATCCTGTACTCCGGTGCGATCGGCGAGGGTTCGAAGATCCTCTACAACCGCACGCCCAAGGAACGCGTCGAGGCGGTCGCCCCGTGGCTGACCATCGACGGCGACGCCTACCCGGCGGTGGTGGACGGCCGCATCCAGTGGATCGTCGACGCGTACACCACGACGAACGGCTATCCGTACGCCTCCCGTACGACGCTCGGCGACACCACGGCGGACTCGCTGACCGCGGCCAACGACCAGCGCGCGGTAGTGGCCCAGCAGAACCAGGTCAACTACATCCGCAACTCCGTGAAGGCGACCGTCGACGCGTACAGCGGTGACGTGAAGCTCTACCAGTGGGACACCAAGGATCCGGTCCTGAAGACCTGGATGAAGGCGTTCCCGGACACGGTGAAGGACAAGAGCGAGATCTCCGGCGAGCTGATGGCGCATCTGCGCTACCCGCAGGACCTGTTCAAGGTCCAGCGCGAGCTGCTCACGCGCTACCACGTGAAGGACGCCAACACGTTCCTCAGCGGCAGCGAGGTGTGGCAGGTCCCGGACGACCCGACCAACAAGTCGGGGGACGCGGTGCCGCCGTACTACCTGAGCATGAAGATGCCCGACCAGAAACAGCAGGCGTTCTCGCTGACGACGACGTTCACGCCCAACGGACGTGACAACCTGAGCGCGTTCATGTCGGTCGACGCCGAGGCGGGCACGAGCGACTACGGCAAGATCAGAATCCTGAAACTGCCGACCAGCACCACCGTCGACGGACCCAAACAGGTCCAGAGCCAGTTCAACTCCGAACAGGACATCGCCGAGTCCATCAGGCTGCTGAGAGGCGGCGACTCGGAGGTCGAGTACGGCAATCTGCTGACCGTCCCGCTCGACGGCGGATTGCTGTACGTCGAGCCGGTCTACGTCCGCGGTGGCGATCTCAAGTACCCCTTGCTGCGCAAGGTGCTGGTGAGCTACGGCGGCAACACGGCCTTCGAGAACACGCTCGACGAAGCGCTCAACAAGGTCTTCGGAGCGCAGGCGGCCGAACCGGAGCCACCGGAGGACACCGGCGAGGACCCCGGCCAGGACACGACGGAGCCGCCGCCGACGTCCACCAACCCGACGGTCCGGGAAGCGCTCGGTGACGCGCAGGAGGCCTTCGACGCCGGCCAGAAGGCGCTGGAGGAGAAGGACCTGGCCGCGTACGCCGAGGCGCAGAAGGACCTGGAGAAGGCGCTGCAACGCGCCGAGGACGCGCAGGCCGAGGCGGACCAGGGCGCCGGGGACAAGAACGGCGACGACAAGGCCAGTCCCAGCGCCTCCCCGAGCAAGGAGGCCGGCGGAGGCTCGGACACCGGCTGACACCCGGTGGCGGTGCCGCTGCCGGCCGGCGTTCGAGCTGGTCAAAGCCCATCCCGCGCCGTGCTAGGGTTGTGAACACAACGGCGCGGGGTGGAGCAGCTCGGTAGCTCGCTGGGCTCATAACCCAGAGGTCGCAGGTTCAAATCCTGTCCCCGCTACTGAAATCGTGGGCCATGCGCACACGACCTCGAAGGCCCGGATCCCACAAGGGATCCGGGCCTTTTCTGGTGTGCGAACGCATGTGCCGGTGGGCACGACGGCCGCGCCGCCAGGGGGAGTTGGGCCGTTCTGTGTTTGACTTGTCGTCCTGTGGGCATGTCGACAAAACGCTGAAGTGACCTCACTGGCTGCGGTATACCGGATGTACCAAGGCGGCGGGTGGTGCGACGATGAACGTTATGGGGGACATGGCAAATCTGTTCGGGACAGGGCGTTTTGCGCAGCCGTCCGGTCAGGAGGAGGCCACGGACGAGGCCCAGGAGGCCGCCGACGAGGCCGCGGAGGAAGTACGCCTGCGGCTGGCCGTCGACGGCGGTGACGTCGAGGCGATGAGCATGCTCGGCGCGATGCTGCTGCGCCGGGGCGACTTCGACGGAGCCGAGTCGCAGCTGCGGGCCGCCACGGCGGCCGGTGACCGGGCGGCCGCGAACAACCTCGGCGTTCTGCTGCACCAGCGCGGATACGCCGACGAGGCCGCGGGCTGGTGGCGGATCGCCGCGGTGGCCGGATCCGCGGCCGCCGCACACGCGCTGGGGCGGCACTTCCGCGAGCGCGGGGACGAGCCCGCCGCGGAGTACTGGCTGTGCCAGTCCGCCGAGCAGGGCCACGTCCTGGGCGCCTATGCCCTCGCCGACCTGCTGGAGCACCGCGGCGACGAAGCCGGGGCCGGGCGCTGGATGCGGGCCGCGGCCGAGCGCGGGCACCGGGAGGCGGCGTACCGGCTGGCGCGGACGCTGGACCGCGGCGCCGGGCCGGACCGCGACGGCGTGGACGCGGCCGCCGCCGGCGAGGAGGTCGAGCAGTGGTACCGGCAGGCCGCGGCGCGCGGTCACCGGCGGGCCGCGCTGCACCTCGGGACGATCCTGGAGAAGCGGGGCGAACTGAAGGAGGCCGGCCGCTGGTACCTCACCTCCGCCAAGGAGGGCGAGGCCCGTGCGGCCTGCGCGCTGGGCTTCCTGCTGCGGGACGCCGGGGACACCGAGAGCGCCGCCGTGTGGTGGCTGCGCGCCGCCCAGGACGGCGACGGCAACGCCGCCAACGCCCTGGGCGCGCTGCACGCCGAGCGCGGCGAGACCCAGACCGCCGAACGCTGGTACCGGGCCGCGATGGACGCCGGGGACGACAACGGGGCGTACAACCTCGGCCTGCTCTGCGCCGAGCAGGGCCGCACCGCGCAGGCCGAGCAGTGGTATCGCCGGGCCGCGTACGCCGGGCACCGGGAGGCGTCCAACGCGCTCGCCATCCTGCTGCTGCGCGGCGGGGACGAGACCGGCGCCGAGCCGTGGTTCTCCAAGGCGGCCGAGGCGGGCAGTGTGGACGCCGCCTTCAACCTCGGGATCCTGCACGCGGGTCGGGGCGCGGAGCGGACGGCGCTGCGCTGGTACGAGCGGGCCGCGGCCGCCGGGCACACGGAGGCGGCGCTACAGGTCGGCATGGCCCGTCTGCGTGCCGGGGACGAGCGCGAGGCGGAGCGGTTCCTTCGGTGCGCGGCGGGGGGCGGCAGCGCGGAGGCCGCGTACCGGCTGGCGACGGTGCTGGACGCGCGTCGGCCGCCCGCGCCCGCGCACGAGCTGGGCGAGCCGGCGCAGGAGAAGTCGGAGTGCGAGGAGTGGTACGAGCGGGCGGCCTCGCAGAGCCACCGCCGGGCCCAGGTGCGGGTCGGCATGCTCGCCGCCGCTCGGGGTGACGTGGTGGAGGCGGCGCGGTGGTACCGGGAGGCGGCCGAGGCCGGGTCCCGCAACGGCGCGTTCAACCTGGGCCTGCTGCTGGCCCGCGAGGGCAGCGAGCCCGAGGCCGTCGTGTGGTGGCGCCGCGCGGCCGACGCCGGTCACGGACGGGCCGCGCTGCGGCTGGCGCTCGTCTGTGCGCGACGGGGGGAGCTGGCGGAGGGGCAGCGCTGGGCGGACCGGGCGGTGTCGCTGGGCCCGGCGGAGGTGGGCGAGCGGGCGGCCCGGCTGCGGGACGCCCTGCGGCAGGAGCTGTCGGCCTGAAACCTGTCCGGGCGGGACGCCGGGGCGGAAGCGATTTGCTTCTCGTCGTGGGGGTGACGTAATGTTCCATTCATCGACGCGGGGTGGAGCAGCTCGGTAGCTCGCTGGGCTCATAACCCAGAGGTCGCAGGTTCAAATCCTGTCCCCGCTACTGAAGGCCGAGGGCCGGAATCCGAAAGGGTTCCGGCCCTCGGTGCGTTCACGGCGAGCACGGGGCGAAGCCCTGGCCGCGGTCATGACGAAGCCCCGGCACCGATGGTGCCGGGGCTTCGTGCGTGCTGGTGGGGCCTATGCCGCCGCGCAGTTCGGGCAGGTGCCGCGGTAGGTCACCTCGACGTCCGAGACGGTGAAGCCGAAGCGTTCCGAGTCGGGGAGGTCGGCCATCGGGTTGCCCGTCGGGTGGACGTCGCGGATCGCGCCGCACTGGGCGCAGACCAGGTGGTGGTGCGGCGTGTGCGCGTTCGGGTCGTAGCGCTTGGCGCGCTTGTCCGTCGCGACCTCCAACACCTCACCGAGCGAGACCAGCTCGCCCAGGGTGTTGTAGACCGTCGCCCGGGAGATCTCCGGGAGCCTGCCCACGGCCCTGGCGTGCACCTCGTCGGCCGTCAGATGGACGTGTTCGCCGTCGAGGACCTCGGCCACGACGCGCCGTTGCGCGGTCATGCGCCAGCCACGACCGCGCAGCCGTTCCAGTAGGTCACTCATACGACCAGCCTAGCAGCTAGGGGGACCAGGTCCCGAACAGGTGTGACTTTGGAGCCGTGCTTGACTTAGACATTGTCTATTGTAGGATCGAAAATGGCATTAGCCAAGGGACAGGTTTTGCAGGATTGGCGCAGGAGGCGTACGTGACTCAGGGACCGCTCACTACGGAAGCCGGTGCACCGGTGGCCGACAACCAGAACAGCGAGACCGCGGGCGTCGGCGGCCCCGTGCTCGTCCAGGACCAGCTCCTGCTGGAGAAGCTGGCCCACTTCAACCGGGAGCGCATCCCGGAGCGCGTCGTGCACGCCCGCGGCGCCGGCGCGTACGGCACCTTCACCGTCACTGCCGACGTCACCCCGTACACCCGCGCGAAGTTCCTCTCCGAGGTGGGCAAGGAGACGGAGACCTTCCTCCGCTTCTCCACCGTGGCCGGCAACCTGGGCGCGCCGGACGCCGTCCGGGACCCGCGCGGCTTCGCGCTGAAGTTCTACACCGAAGAGGGCAACTACGACCTCGTCGGCAACAACACCCCGGTGTTCTTCATCAAGGACGCCATCAAGTTCCCCGACTTCATCCACACCCAGAAGCGCGACCCGTACACGGGCAGCCAGGAGGCGGACAACGTCTGGGACTTCTGGGGTCTGTCGCCGGAGTCGACGCACCAGGTGACCTGGCTCTTCGGCGACCGCGGCATCCCCGCGTCGTACCGGCACATGGACGGCTTCGGCTCGCACACCTACCAGTGGAGCAACGAGGCCGGCGAAGCCTTCTGGGTGAAGTACCACTTCAAGACGGACCAGGGCATCAAGACCCTGACCCAGGCCGAGGCGGACAAGCTCGCCGGTGCGGACCCCGACTCGCACCAGCGCGACCTGCGTCAGGCGATCGAGCGGGGCGAGTTCCCGTCCTGGACCGTCGGCGTGCAGATCATGCCCGTCGCCGAGGCGGCGAAGTACCGCTTCAACCCGTTCGACCTGACCAAGGTGTGGCCGCACGCGGACTACCCGGTCATCGAGTTCGGCAAGCTGGAGCTGAACCGCAACCCGGAGAACGTCTTCGCCGAGGTCGAGCAGTCGATCTTCTCCCCGTCGCACTTCGTGCCCGGCATCGGCCCGTCCCCGGACAAGATGCTCCAGGGCCGCCTCTTCGCGTACGGCGACGCCCACCGCTACCGCGTCGGCATCAACGCCGACCACCTCCCGGTGAACCGCCCGCACGCCACCGAGGCGCGCACCCACTCCCGTGACGGCTTCCTGTACGACGGCCGCCACAAGGGTGCGAAGAACTACGAGCCGAACAGCTTCGGCGGCCCGTTCCAGACGGACCGCGCGCTGTGGCAGCCGGTCGCGGTCTCCGGTGTCACCGGCGAGACCGAGGCTCCGTCGCACGCCGAGGACAACGACTTCGTCCAGGCGGGCAACCTCTACCGGCTGATGACGGAGGAGGAGAAGGGGCGGCTGATCGACAACCTGGCCGGCGCCCTCTCCGGTGTCTCGCGCGACGACATCGTCGAGCGCGCGGTGAACAACTTCCGTCAGGCCGACGGTGACTTCGGCAAGCGGCTGGAGGCCGCGGTCCAGGCCCTGCGCGGCTGACGTCCAGTACTGGACCGCTTGTCGCGGCGGCGGGCCGGATCCCCGGGTACGGGGGTCCGGCCCGTTTCGTCGTTCGGCCCGTCGGGCCGTCAGCCCGTCAGGCCGTCAGGCCGTCACCGCCGGGGTGCCCCGCCGCGAACGCTCCGGCGCCCAGCAGCGGATGATGTCGCGCACCGAGACGATGCCGGCCGGCTCGCCGCCCTCGAGCACGATGAGGTGGCGGAAGCCGCCGTGCGCCATGGCCGCGGCCGCCTCCTCCACGGTCCAGGACGGTGCGGCGAAGACGACGTCGGTGGTGGTGTGGGCGTGGGCGCGCTCGGTGTCCGGGTCCTGGCCCCGGCCCACGGAGACCAGCACGTCGCGTTCGGTGAGGATGCCGATGCCGTCGGCGTCGGGGTCGTGCACCACGGCCGCGCCGACGCCCCGTGCGGACATCAGGGCGGCGGACTGACGGAGTGTGTGGGCGGGGCCGATGGTGAGGACTACCTTGCTCATGATTTCGCGGACGAGCATGGGGTGGAGCCACCTCCTGCCGGTGATCCATGAGTTAGTTCATGGATTCACAAGTTCACAAGTGGGGGGACTCTCAGGGTGGCAGGTAAAGCGGGGGTCAACAAGGGGGCGTGAAGGGGGAGTCGGCGGGCGCTCAGTAGCGCTGGTTCAGGTAGCCGAGGAGTTCGTCGTGCAGGTGGCCGTTCGACGCCGCCGCGTTGCCGCTGTGCGGGCCGTGGCGCCCGTCGAGGCCGGTGAAGGTGCCGCCGGCCTCCGTGACGATGATGGCGTTCGCGGCCATGTCCCAGAGGGACAGCTCGGGTTCGGCGCAGATGTCCACCGAGCCCTCGGCGACCATCATGTACGGCCAGAAGTCGCCGTACGCGCGCGTGCGCCACACCTCGCGGGTGAGGTCGAGGAAGCCGTCCAGCCGCCCCTGCTCCTCCCAGCCGCTGAGCGACGAGTACGCGAACGAGGCGTCCGAGAGCGTGGACACCTGGGAGACCTGGAGCCTGGAGGCGGAGGTCAGGCTGCGGCCGGTGAACGCGCCGTGGTCCTTGACCGCCCACCAACGGCGCCCGAGGGCCGGGGCGGATACCAGCCCGACCACGGGCTGGTATCCGCCCTCGCCTGCCTCCATGAGCGCGATCAGGGTGGCCCAGACGGGGACGCCCCGTACGTAGTTCTTGGTGCCGTCGATCGGGTCGATCACCCAGCGGCGGGTACCGGCGCCCGTGGTCCCGAACTCCTCGCCCTGCACCGAGTCGCGGGGGCGGGCGCGGGCGAGGTGGCCGCGGATGAGTTCCTCGGCGGCCTTGTCCGCCTCGCTCACCGGGGTCATGTCCGGCTTCGTCTCGACCTTGAGGTCGAGGGCCTTGAAGCGGTCCATCGTCGCCGCGTCGGCGGCGTCGGCGAGCACGTGGGCGAGGCGGAGGTCGTCGAGGTAGTCGGGCATGCGGCAACCGTATCGGCCCGGGACGGGCGGGAGCCACCAGGGGTTTGGCGGGCGTGGCGGATCACGGAGGGGGAGTCGCGGGGGCGGATGCGCCCCGCCGGCCCTGCCCGACCCGGCGCGAGGACCCTTGACAGTGACCCCATACCCGTCAAATCTGGGCACGAAGCCGCTCGGCCCGAGGGAGGCGACGGTGCCCGCAGCCCGGGAGTCCCTGCTCGACGCCGCCTACCAGGCGTTGGCGCGCCGGCCGTGGTCCGCCGTGCGGATGGTGGACGTCGCGGCGGCGGCCGGGGTGTCCCGGCAGACGCTGTACAACGAGTTCGGCAGCAAGGAGGGCCTCGCGCGGGCGCTCGTGCGCCGGGAGGCCGACGGCTATCTCGCGGGCGTGGACCGCGCGCTCGCCGGGCCCAGCGACCCGCGGGAACGGCTCACCGCGACCGCCGAGTGGATGATGTCCGCCGCCCACGAGAACGCGCTGGTCCGGGCACTGCTCACCGGCTGCTGGAGCGAGCGGCTGCCCGCACCGGAGCTGACGGCCGTGCCGTCCTCCTCCGCCGCGCCGGCCCAGCGCCGGGCCGACGGTCCGCTGCCCTCGCCCGGCGACTTCGTGGCCCTGGTGCGCGACCGTGCCGTGGCCGTTCTGTACGGCGCCGACCCGCTCGCCCCGCCGGACGCCGTCGAACTGGCCCGCTCCTGCGAACTGGCGGTGCGGCTCGCCCTGTCCTGCGTCGCGGCACCGCCCGGCGAGGGCGGCGTGGCCGACCTGGTACGCACCGCCCTGCCGCGCCGGTCGATGGCGTAGGGCCGGCTCAGTGCGCCGAGCCCGACAACTGGAGCCCGATCACGCCGATGATGACGAAGCTGATCGAGACGATCTTCAGGGTCGAGACCAGGTCGCCGAGGAAGACCATGCCGTAGATGGCGGTGCCCGCGGCGCCGATGCCGGTCCACACCGCGTAGGCGGGGCCGACGTCGAGCCTCTTCAGGGCCAGGGTCAGCAGTCCGAAACTGCCCAGGGCGAAGGCGCAGAAGGCGACGGTGGGCCAGAGCCGGGTGAAGCCGTGCGACAGCTTCAGGCAGACGGCGAACCCGGTCTCGAGCAACCCGGCCACTATGACCAGCAGCCACGCCATGTCTTGTCCTCCCGTAGTCCCGTACCGTGACCGCTGCGTCGTCCGGTGCTGTGTCCGGCGGTCGTTACTGGGTCGCTTCGTCCGGATTTGCACGGGCTTGGTTCCGGCTTGGTGCGATTATGCACTTACCGGTGCCACGGCACGGCAAACAACGCGGAGGTCAGTCGCCTTCCTTCCGCTCGCGCGTCGACAGCAGCCGGCGCAGCGAGTACAGCCGCGCCGGGTCGGCGTGGCCGTCGGCGACCCACGCGTCCAGCGCGCAGTCCGGCTCGTCGTGGCTGCACGCGCGGGGGCACCCCTCGGTGCCGGGCACCAGGTCGGGGAAGGCGTTGATGACCCGCGACGGATCGATGTGCGCCAGCCCGAACGACCGTACGCCGGGGGTGTCGACGACCCAGCCGCCCGCCTCGGACGACAGCGGCAGGGCGAGCGCCGAGGTCGTGGTGTGCCGGCCGCGGCCCGTCACCGCGTTCACATGGCCCGTCACCCGACGGCGGTCCTCCGGCACCAGGGTGTTGACGAGTGTCGTCTTGCCGACGCCGGAGTGGCCGACGAATGCGGTGATCTTCCCGTCCAGGTGCTCGCGCACGAGGTCGGCCGCGGCGCCGTTCTCCAGCTCCTCGCGGCTGGTGACGACGTACGGGATGTCCAACGCGCCGTACAGCTCCAGGAGTTCGTCCGGCGACGCCAGGTCCGACTTGGTCATGACCAGCAGCGGGGTGAGACCGCCGTCGAACGCCGCGACCAGGCAGCGGTCGATCAGGCGGGGGCGCGGCTCCGGGTCGGCCAGGGCGGTGACGATGGCGAGCTGGTCGGCGTTGGCGACGACCACGCGCTCGTAGGGGTCGTCGTCGTCCGCGGTGCGGCGCAGCAGGGACGCGCGCTCCTCGATGCGGACGATGCGCGCGAGGGTGTCCTTCTTGCCGGAGAGATCGCCGACCAGTGCCACCCGGTCGCCGACCACCGCCGCCTTGCGGCCCAGTTCCCTGGCCTTCATCGCCATCACGACCCGGTCCTCGACCAGGCAGGTCAGCCGGCCGCGGTCCACGGTGAGGACCAGGCCCTCGGCGGCGTCCTCGTGCTTGGGCCGGATGTGGGTGCGCGGCCGGTTGCCCTTGCGGTTGGGGCGGGAGCGGATGTCGTCCTCGTCGGTGTGCTTGCCGTAGCGGCGCATGGCGAACAGTCCCTACGCCCCGAGCATCCCGGTCCACAGGTCGGGGAAGTCGGGCAGGGTCTTGGCGGTGGTGGCCACGTTCTCGATGCGCACTCCGTCGACCGCGAGGCCGAGGATCGCGCCGGCGGTGGCCATGCGGTGGTCCTCGTACGTGTGGAAGACGCCGCCGTGCAGGGGGCGCGGGCGGATGTGCAGGCCGTCGGCGGTCTCGGTGACGTCGCCGCCGAGTTCGTTGATCTCCTTGGTGAGCGCGGCCAGGCGGTCCGTCTCGTGCAGCCGCAGGTGCGCCACCCCGCGCAGGGTCGAGGGGGAGTCCGCGAGGGCGGCGACGGCCGCGATGCCCGGGGTCAGCTCGCCGACCTCGCCGAGGTCGACGTCGATGCCGTGGACGGCGCCCGATCCGGTGAAGACCAGCCCGTAGTCCGTCAGTTCGCAGGAACCGCCCATCTCGGTGAAGATCTCCCGCAGCCGGTCGCCGGGCTGGGTGGTCTGGGCCGGCCAGTCGGGGATCACGGCCTTGCCGCCGGTGATCAGGGCCGCGGCCAGGAACGGCTGGGCGTTGGAGAGGTCCGGCTCGACCGTCAGGTCCCGGCCGAGGAGCGCGCCCGGCGTGACCCGCCAGACGTTCGGCTCGCCGCCCGACTCCGGGGTGTCGACCTGGGCGCCCACCGAGCGAAGCATGTCGACGGTCATCCGGATGTGCGGCATGGACGGCAGCGCGGAGCCGGTGTGGCGGACCTCGACGCCCTGGTTGAAGCGCGGGCCGGACAGCAGCAGGGCGCTGACGAACTGAGAGGACGACGACGCGTCGATCTCGACCGGGCCGCCCTCCAGTGCGCCCCCGCCGTGCACGGTCAGCGGCAGCGCGCCGCGCCCGTCGTCGTCGACGCGGGCACCCAGGACGCGCAGCGCGTCGATCACGCCGTGCAGCGGACGCTCGTAGGACCGCGGGTCGCCGTCGAAGCGGACGGGGCCGTCCACGAGCGTGGCGACCGGCGGCAGGAAGCGCATGACCGTGCCCGCGTTGCCGACGTCGACCGCGGCCGGGCCGCGCAGTCCCGCCGGGATGACCCGCCAGAACTCACCGCTGCCCTCCGGACCGACGCCCTCCTCGATCTCGACGCCCATCGCGCGCAGCGCCTCGGCCATCAGCAGGGTGTCGCGGGAGCGCAGCGGACGGCGCAGCCAGCCGGGCTCGGAGGCGAGGGCGGCCAGCACCAGGGCGCGGTTGGTGACCGACTTGGACCCGGGCACCTGGACGGTCGCGTCGACGGCTCCGCTCGCGTGCGGTGCGGGCCAGAGGGCGGTGTGCGTGGGGTTCACGGTCATGGGCCCCACTTTAATGGCTGAAGCCGACCGGAAATCTTGATCAAAGGCGGCGGAACCTGACCGAAATCGCGACGGTGCACATGCCGTGCATATATGCGGGCGCGTCTCCCCGGGGCGCGCGGGGGCGACCGTGGGTCACAGCTCCAGCAGCCAGCGTCCCCCGCCGATCAGCGAGCACAGCGACACCGCGTGGAACAGGAAGAACCAGACCCCCGCCGGCGCGTGGGTCAGCCGGGCCAGCTGGTCCGCGTCCGAGTCGCCCGCGCCGCCCCGGGACCGCTTGGCCTGGAGCTCGAAGGCCGGACGCACCCCGCCGAGCAGCAGGAACCAGACCACCGCGTACGCGAACGCCGCCTGCACCTGCGGTCCGGCCAGCCAGGAGACCAGGACGAACGTGCCGCCGGTGAGCACCACCGTCAGCATCCCGTACGCGTTGCGGACCATCACCAGCAGGGCGACGAGCAGCGCCGTCGCCAGCCACAGCAGCAGGGTGATGCGCCCCGCGGCCAGCAGCGCGGCGCCGCCGAGGCCGAGCAGCGGGGGAGCGGTGTAGCCGGCCACCGCCGTCAGGATCATCCCGACGCCGGTCGGCTTGCCGCGGCTCACCGTCAGGCCGCTGGTGTCCGAGTGCAGGGTGATCCCGGTCAGGGTGCGGCCGGTGAGCAGCGCCACGAGCCCGTGGCCGCCCTCGTGCGCGATGGTGATCGCGTTGCGGGCTATCCGCCACGGGCGGTGCGGTACGACGACGACCAGCGCGGCCACCAGGGTCGCGATCACCACCCACAGGTCGGGGTCGGGCTGGGTGCCGGAGACCTCGTCCCACAGAGAAGGGAGCGAGGCCGTTGCGAGGTGGTCCATGTTCGGTGAGGGCTCCTCGTGTCTGCGCGGGGTCTGGCAGTGTGGCACGTATGTGCGGACGGTATGCGGCGAGTCGCCGACCCGAGGATCTCGCGGGAATCTTCGAGATCGAGAAGTGGGAGCCCAAGGAGAGCTTGGAGCCCGACTACAACGTGGCGCCCACCAAGGAGGTCTACGCGGTCCTGGACCGTCCTCTCAAGGACGCCGAGGACCCGAGGCCGGTTCGGCAGCTGCGGAAACTGAAGTGGGGCCTCGTCCCGTCCTGGTCCAAGACGCCCGAGGGCGGGGCGCGGATGATCAACGCCCGCGCGGAGACCGTCCACGAGAAGCCCTCCTACCGGCGCGCCTTCAGCAGCAGGCGCTGCATCCTGCCCGCCGACGGCTACTACGAGTGGGTCACCGGCAAGCAGGAGCGGGACCTGGAGGTCGAGGGACGCAAGAAGCGGCCCCGCAAGCAGCCGTACTTCGTGACACCGGCCGACGGGTCCGTGTTCGCCATGGCCGGGCTGTACGAGTTCTGGCGGGACAGCACGCTCCCGGACGACCACCCGCAGGCCTGGTGGGTGACGTGCTCGGTGATCACCACCGAGGCCGAGACCACCCCGCTCGCGGTCGCCCCGGCCGACGGCCCGCACGCGCTCTCCGACATCCACCCCCGGATGCCGCTGATGCTGACGCCGGACCGCTGGGACGACTGGCTCGACCCGGCGCGCACCGACCCCGACGCGCTGACCTCCCTGCTGGCGCCGCCGCCCGCCGGAATGATGCGGGCCTTCCCGGTCTCCACCGCGGTGAGCAACGTGCGCAACAACGGGCCGGAGCTGCTCGAGGAGCTGGAGGCGCCGGAAGAGGGCACACTCTTCTGACGTGACGCATGTGACGAAGGAGACGTCCGAGACGCCCGAGGCGGTTGAGACGGTCGAGACCGACGCCGGACCCGCCCGCATCACCTGGCACCGGGCGAGGAAGCCCCGCCTCGTCCTCGCCGCGAGCCACGGCGCCGGCGGCGGCATCGAGGCGCGCGACCTGAGGGCGCTGGCGGCCGCGCTGCCCGCCCACGGAGTGAGCGTGGCCCTGGTCGAGCAGCCCTGGCGGGTGGCCGGCAAGAAGCTGGCGCCCGCGCCGAAGACCCTCGACACCGGCTGGCGCGGCGTCTGGCCCGCGCTGAACGCACCGGGACCGCCCGTGATCGCGGGCGGCCGCAGCGCAGGTGCCCGCGTCGCCTGCCGTACCGCCCGCGAACTCGGCGCCCACGCCGTCCTCGCCCTGAGCTTCCCCCTGCACCCGCCGGGCAAGCCCGAGAAGTCCCGCGCCGACGAGCTGCTGGGGGCGGGCGTCCCCACCCTCGTCGTGCAGGGCGGCAACGACCCCTTCGGGAGGCCGGCGGAGTTCCCCGAGGCTCCCGGGGGGACGTACGACCTCGTCGAGGTGCCGTACGGCGATCACGGTTTCGCCGTGCCCAAGCGGGCGGAGATCACCCAGGAGGCGGCCCTGGAGCTGATCACCGAGGGGGTCGCGAAGTGGGTCGGCTCACTCGGGTGAACCCCTGGGAATGACCGGCGTGCGCCCACTGTTGTGGCGGACGTACGTTGCTGAGAATCAGCACCGACGCCGTAGGAGAGGAAGTCCGCCGCATGGGTTCGACCTTCTGCCCGAGCCGTAGCAGCCGATCCGACCTGGACTGGACTGTGCTGCACGCGGCGAAGACCGCCCCTATTCGGGCGGCGGGCGGACCGGATCGTCGTCTATCCTCCGATTCGAGTGGGGCCGGTCTCGGTTTCACGACGTCACTGGAGGAGGTGGGTCCGGTCACTGGGACCGACGCAGGGACCGAACACGGCCAGGCGGAGCAGCCCGAGGGCCGGGGCGAGAGCGCGGAGTCGACCGCCGAGCGCAGCGCGCGCTTCGAGCGGGACGCGCTGGAGTTCCTCGACCAGATGTACTCGGCCGCGCTGCGCATGACGCGTAATCCGGCCGACGCCGAGGACCTGGTGCAGGAGACCTACGCCAAGGCGTACGCGTCCTTCCACCAGTTCCGCGAGGGCACCAACCTCAAGGCGTGGCTGTACCGCATCCTCACCAACACCTTCATCAACTCGTACCGCAAGAAGCAGCGCGAGCCCCAGCGCAGCGCGGCCGAGGAGATCGAGGACTGGCAGCTCGCGCGCGCCGAGTCGCACATGTCGACCGGTCTGCGCTCCGCCGAGTCGCAGGCGCTGGACCACCTGCCCGACTCGGACGTGAAGCAGGCGCTCCAGGCCATCCCCGAGGAGTTCCGCATCGCCGTCTATCTGGCGGACGTCGAGGGGTTTGCCTACAAGGAGATCGCCGACATCATGGGGACACCCATCGGTACGGTGATGTCCCGGCTGCACCGTGGACGCCGTCAGCTGCGCGGCATGCTGGAGGACTACGCCCGCGACCGCGGTCTGGTCCCGGCCGGCGCCGGAGAGTCGAACGAAGCGAAAGGCTCGGGGTCATGAGCTGCGGAGAGCCGCACGAGACGGATTGCAGCGAAATCCTCGATCATCTCTACGAGTTCCTCGACAAGGAGATGCCGGACTCGGACTGCGTCAAGTTCGAGCACCACTTCGAGGAGTGCTCGCCCTGCCTGGAGAAGTACGGGCTGGAGCAGGCCGTGAAGAAGCTGGTCAAGCGGTGCTGCGGACAGGACGACGTGCCGGGTGACCTGCGCGCCAAGGTCATGGGCAGGCTCGACCTGATCCGGTCGGGACAGTCCGTGCCCGAGCACGACGTCACGGCGGCACCGTCGGCTCCCCAGGAGTCCTGAGCCCCCACGAGTCACTCGTACGTGCTAATCCGCGGGTTATCTGCCCGCGGCCTCCCCACCGCCGTCCTAGGCTCCGGAGCCTGACAGACGTGGTCGGGGGAGGGGATCATGGACGCGGTACCGGCTCGGGCGCGCGTGTACGCCGCCTGTGTCGTCCTGGCCGCACTGCTCTGCCTGCGGCCACTGCCCGCGACACCCACGCCCTGGCGGGCGTTGCTGCTGCTCGCCGGGTTGTACGCGGGCTCCGAGCTGGTCGCGCGCTCCCGCTCCGTCGGTACCTGCTACCCCGTCCTGCTGGCGGGTGCCTTCCTGCTCCCGCCGCCCGCCGCGGCGCTCGTCGCACTGCCGGGCGCCCTGCTGTCCCCGGTGCCGAGGCGGCCCTACGCGCTGCGGCGTGTCTGGCGGGCCGCACAGCTGACGCTCGCCGTCTGGGCCGCCGCGTACGTCCACGGGCGGCTCGGCGGGCGGGACGCGCTCGCCGAGCCCGACTTCCCGTACGCGCTCGTGCCGGCCGGGGCCGCGGTACTGGCGTTCTGCCTGGTGCTCACCCTGCTGGACGGAGGCATCCTGGCGCTCGCCGACCATGTCCCGGCGAGCCGGACGTGGCGCGGGCTGTTCACCGGGACGCTCGGACCGGTCGCCGTGCACGGGCTCGCCGGGCTGATGATGGCCGTCCTGTGGCGCAGCCCGTACGGTCCGGTGGCCGCGCTGCTCGTGCTGCTGCCGATGTGTGTCGCGTGGTGGGCGTTCGCCCAGTACCACCGGGAGCGGGCCGCGCACCAGGCGACCATCCGCGCGCTCGTGCAGGCCGTCGACATCAAGGACGGCTACACCCGCGGACACAGCGAGCGCGTCGGCCGGGCCACCATGATGATCGCCCGTGAGCTGGGCATGGACGACGAGCGGGTCGAGACGCTCCGCTTCGCCGGCATCCTGCACGACGTGGGCAAGCTCGGCGTCCCCACCCGGCTGCTGCGCAAGGAGGGGGCGCTGACGCCCGAGGAGCGGCGGGTGATCGAACTGCACCCTGAGTACGGGCACGAGATGGTGCGCGGCATCCGCTTCCTGGGGGAGGCCCGGGCCGCCGTCCTCCACCACCACGAACGGCTGGACGGCAGCGGCTACCCCTACGGCCTGGTCGGCGACCGCATCCCCGAGTCGGCCCGCGTGGTGGCCGTCGCCGACGCCTTCGACGCGATGACCTCCACCCGCTCCTACCGCAGGGCCCGCCCCGTCGCCGCGGCGGTGCAGGAGCTCCAGCGGTGTGCCGGGAAGCAGTTCGACCCCCGGATGGTGGGCGCGCTGGTCCGCGCCCTGGGCCGGCACGGCTGGCACCCGTCGGTCACGGCCGACGGCACCCCCGCACCCCCGACGGCCGCGGCGCCCCCCGGCCGGCCCCGCGGCGAGGGCGCGCGCGACAGCCGCGACAGCGTCGGGAGGCGTGCCGTATGAGCGGGCCCCGGCCGCGGGGGCGGCTTCCCCTGGTGCCCCGGCCGCGGGGTCGGCCTCCTCTGGTCCCCCCGTTGCGGGGCCGGCCTCCTCTGGTGCCCCACCTCATCCGCGCCGCCGCCGGACTCGTCGCCGCGCTCTGCCTCACCTCCGTGCTGTGGTCGGGGCTCGTCCACCGGCCCGTCGCGCTCGCCTTCGGTGTGCTGGTCACCCTCGGTGAGCTGACCCGCCGCGCCGACGCCGAGGCCCGCGAGGCGGCTCCGCTCGGCGCCGCCGGGGCACTGGCGTACGCGCTGCTAGGCGAGGTCGCCGGGCGGCCCGCCCCGCACGGCGTCGCCCAGACCGTCACCGTCGTCCTCGCCGCCTCGCTGGCCGGCAGCGTGCCCTACATAGCCCGCGGCAGTGGGCCCGTCCTCGACCACCTGGCGCGGCGCGTGCTCACCGTCGCCTTCGCCGCCGTGTGCTTCCAGCCGCTCTCCGGCCAGGGCACTTTCCGCGAGTGGAGCGGCCCCGCGTACGCGCTGCTGCTGATCGCGCTGCTCGCCCTGACCACGCTGTGCGACGCCGTGCTGGCCGCGGCACCCGCGCACGCCCGCACCGGCTGGCCCTTCGGCCCGCTGCTGCGCGAGGAGCTGCGCGGCATGGTCGGGATCACCTCCGCCGTCTGCGCGACCGGGGTGGTGATGGCGCTCGCGGTGGGCGTCGCGGGCCTCTGGGCGCTCCCCGTCTTCTGCGTGCCACTGCTGCTCGCCCAGCTGTCCTACCGCCGCTACGCGGCCGTCCGGGCCACCTACCGGCAGACCATCGCGTCCCTGGCCAGGGCGACCGAGATCGCCGGGTACACCCCGGCCGGGCACGCGCGCCGCGTCGCCGAGCTGAGCGGGGCCGTGGGCCGCGACCTGGGGCTGTCGGGGGCCGAACTGACCGTGCTGGAGTACGCGGCCCTGATGCACGACATCGGCCAGCTCAGCCTGGTCGACCCGGTACCCGCGGGCGCCACCGCCGGCCTGCCCGCCCAGGAACAGCGGCGGATCGCGCTGCTCGGCGGCGCCGTGGTCCGTCAGACCGGCGTCGACCCGGCCGTCGCGGTGGTCGTGGAGCGCCAGGCCGACCCCTGCCGGGAGCAGCCGCCGGCCGCGCGGATCGTCCGGGTCGTCAACGCCTACGAGGAGAAGGCGCGGGACGCCGGTCCCGGCGGCGGTCTCACGGCCCTGGAGGAGCTGCGCCTGGCCACCGCGGACGACTACGCTCCGGACGTGGTGGAAGCACTGGCCCGAGTGCTTTCGCGAGGCAGCCTTACCTTGCCCTCGGCTGGGTAACCCATGGGTAATGAGCGCCTCTACACCCGTACGTGGTTTGATGCGCAGGAAAGGGTGTCCGGGGGCGCGAAAGGCACAGCCAGCCCACAGAACGGAACTGGCAGGCGGGAATCGTGAGGATCTTCGGCAAGGCACGGCACCGGCCCTCCGCCTCCTGGCGGCAGGCCACCGACCGCGCGTTCACGCTGATCGGCGACGGTCGCTACGAGGACGCGGGGGCGCTGCTGACGCGGGCCGCCGACCTGGAACCCTGGCTCTCGGAGTCGTGGTTCAACCTCGCCCTGCTGCACAAGTTCCGGCACGACTGGGAGCAGGCCAGAGCGGCCGGGCTGCGGGCCGTCGCGCTCCTCGACCGGGACACCGGCGCCCCCGACTGGTGGAACGTCGGCATCGCGGCGACCGCCCTTCAGGACTGGCCGCTGGCCCGCCGGGCCTGGCAGGCGTACGGACTGCGCACCCCCGGGGACGCGACGGACGCCGGTGAGCCGCTCGGCATGGAACTCGGCAGCGCGGCCGTACGGCTGTCCCCCGAGGGGGAGGCCGAGGTCGTGTGGGGGCGGCGCCTGGACCCCGCCCGCGTGGAGGTGCTGTCCATCCCGCTGCCGTCCTCCGGGCGGCGCTGGGGCGAGGTCGTCCTGCACGACGGGGTGCCGCACGGGGAGCGGTCCACCGCGGCCGGGCACTCCTACCCGGTCTTCGACGAGATCGAGCTGTGGGCGCCGTCGCCCGTGCCCACCTGGGTCGTGCTCCTGGAGGCGGCCACCGAGTCCGACCGGGACGCGCTGGAGCAGCTGGCGGCCGACGCCGGGTTCGCCGCCGAGGACTGGTCGTCCTCGGTCCGGCTGCTGTGCCGGATGTGCTCGGAGTCCCGGATGCCGTCCGACGAGGGCGAGGGCGAGCACCTCGACCCGCATGACCACAGCGAACCGGGCCACCCGGGGCCGCTGGGCCACCGCACCGACGGGCAGCTGTGGGTGCCGGAGCGGGAGTGCGGGGTGGCTGCGCCGGCCGCGCTGGTGAGGGGGTTGTTGGACGGGTGGGTCGCGGACAGCCCGGATTCTCGTGACTGGCGGGACTTGGAAGAAGTCTGCTGAGGTTGTTGGCCGACTGCGCGTTCGTCGTGGCTGGTCGCGCCCTCGCGGCGGAGCCGCATATCGACACAGTCCCGCGCCCCCAAGGGGGCGCGTCACCGTACCCTGTATCAAGCATTCAGCCAGGTTCATCCAGGAAGGCATACGTCGGTCATGGCCCAGCAGGACACCGATCAGCAGCACGTGGGCGTGCTCCCCGTGGACGACGAGGGCTTCGTCGTCGACACCGAGGACTGCGAGGGGCGCGAGGCGGCCTGGCGTGAGCGGGGCGCCTCGCGTCCGATCACGGTGGTCGGCAATCCGGTGCTGCACACGGAGTGCGCGGACGTCACCGACTTCGGCGAGGAGTTCCAGCAGCTGGTGGCGGACATGTTCGCCAGCCAGCGCACCGCCGAGGGCGTGGGCCTGGCCGCCAACCAGATCGGCGTCTCCCAGAAGGTCTTCGTCTACGACTGCCCCGACGACGAGGGCGTCCGCCACGTCGGCGTGGTCTGCAACCCGGTCCTCGTCGAACTGCCCGCCGACCGGCGCCGCCTCGACGACAGCAACGAGGGCTGCCTCTCCGTGCCGACCGCCTACGCGCCGCTGGCCCGCCCCGACTACGCCGAGGTGACCGGGCAGGACGAGAAGGGCAACCCGGTCAAGGTGCGGGGCACCGGCTACTTCGCACGGTGTTTGCAGCACGAGACGGATCATCTGTACGGGTACCTGTACATCGACCGGCTCTCCAAGCGGGAGCGCAAGGACGCGCTGCGGCAGATGGCCGAGAACGAGCCCCGGTACCCCGTGGTCGCGAACGACTGACACCGCCCCACCCGTCACACATCTCCCTTGCGCACGGCGCCTGTTCGGGTCTCCCCCGAGCGGGCGCCGTTCGTCTGTCGAAACCTGCCACACAACAGGAGAATTCAGGCATCGGGGGTAGTGAATGGAGCAAATCCGTTCCCAGAACGGTCAGTTGTGGTGCTGAATGGGAAGTGCGGGGATTCGCAACGGCGCACGCCCCGCTCAGCGAGAGGGGTGCGCCACCGGCGGCTGAGAGGGGTTTGTTCGTGCATGCTTTCCCACACGGCACCACAGCGACACCGACAGCGATCGCAGTACCGCCATCGCTCCGCCTCCCGGTGATCGAGGCGGCATTTCCCCGGCAACTGCACCCGTATTGGCCGAGGCTCCAGGAGAAGACGCGTACCTGGCTGCTCGAAAAACGGCTCATGCCGGCGGACAAGGTCGAGGAATATGCCGACGGCCTGTGCTACACGGACCTCATGGCGGGGTACTACCTGGGCGCCCCCGAGCCGGTCCTGCAGGCGATAGCGGACTACAGCGCGTGGTTCTTCGTCTGGGACGACCGGCACGACCGGGACATCGTCCACGGCCGGGCCGGCGCCTGGCGGCGACTGCGCGACCTGCTGCACACGGCACTTGACGCACCCGGGGAACACCTGCACCACGAGGACACTCTGGTGGCCGGGTTCGCCGACAGCGTGCGGCGCCTGTACGCCTTCCTGCCGACGACCTGGAACGCCCGGTTCGCCCGGCACTTCCACGCGGTGATCGAGGCGTACGACCGGGAATTCCACAACCGCACCCGCGGAATCGTGCCCGGAGTCGAGGAGTATCTGGAACTGCGCCGGCTCACCTTCGCCCACTGGATCTGGACCGACCTCCTTGAGCCGAGCTCGGGCTGCGAACTGCCGGACGCGGTGCGGAAACACCCGGCATATCGCAGGGCGGCGCTGCTGAGTCAGGAATTCGCGGCCTGGTACAACGACCTCTGCTCCCTGCCCAAGGAAATCGCGGGCGACGAGGTCCACAATCTCGGCATCAGTCTCATCACACATCAGGGACTCACCCTGGAAGAAGCCATTGTCGAAGTCAGGCGACGCGTCGAGGAATCCATCACCGAATTCCTCGTGGTGGAGCAGGACGCGTTACGGTTCGCCGACGCACTGGCCGACGGAACCGTACGCGGAAAGGAACTGAGCGGCGCCGTGCGGACCAACGTCGGCAATATGCGGAACTGGTTCAGTTCCGTCTACTGGTTCCATCACGAGTCCGGCCGGTACATGGTCGACAGCTGGGACGACCGGTCCACACCCCCGTACGTCAACAACGAAGCGGCAGGTGAGAAATGACCGTCGAGTCCGTCAACCCCGAGACCCGCGCGGAAGCGGCGCCGGAGCTGCGCGAGCCGCCCTTCGCGGGCGGCGGCGTACCCGTGCTCGGCCACGGCTGGCGGCTGGCCCGCGACCCGCTGGCCTACATGTCCCAGCTGCGCGACCACGGCGACATCGTGCGCATCAGGCTGGGCCCGAAGACCGTCTACGCGGTCACCGCCCCCGAACTCACCGGCGCCCTCGCGCTGAGCCCCGACTACCACATAGCCGGTCCGCTGTGGGAGTCGCTGGAGGGACTGCTCGGCAAGGAGGGCGTGGCGACCGCCAACGGCCCACTCCACCGGCGCCAGCGGCGCACCATCCAGCCGGCCTTCAAGCTCGACGCGATCCCCGCGTACGGGCCGATCATGGAGGAGGAGGCGCACGCGCTCACCGAGCGCTGGCGGGCGGGCCAGACCGTCGACGCGACCTCCGAGTCCTTCCGGGTGGCGGTGCGCGTCGCGGCCCGCTGCCTGCTGCGCGGGCAGTACATGGACGAGCGCGCCGAGCGGCTGTGCGTCGCGCTCGCCACCGTCTTCCGGGGCATGTACCGGCGCATGGTCGTCCCGCTCGGACCGCTCTACCGGCTGCCCCTTCCGGCCAACCGCAAATTCAACAGCGCGTTGGCCGATCTGCATCTGCTGGTGGACGAGATCATCACCGAGCGCCGCGCATCCGGTCAAAAGCCGGACGATTTGCTCACGGCATTGCTGGAGGCGAAGGACGACAATGGCGAACCGATCGGGGAACAGGAGATCCACGACCAGGTCGTCGCGATACTCACCCCGGGCAGTGAAACCATCGCCTCCACGATCATGTGGTTGCTACAGGCACTTGCCGACCACCCGGAACATGCCGACCGCATACGCGACGAAGTCGAAGCGGTGACCGGCGGACGCCCCGTGGCATTCGGGGACGTTCGCAAGCTCACGCACACCGGCAATGTCATCCTGGAAGCCATGCGTTTGCGCCCGGCCGTATGGGTATTGACCCGCCGCTCGGTGGCCGAGACCGAACTCGGTGGCTATCGCATTCCGGCCGGTTCGGACATCATCTACAGTCCGTACGCAATCCAGCGCGATGCGAAGTCGTACGCCGACAACCTGGAGTTCGACCCGGACCGCTGGCTTCCGGAGCGGGCGCGGAATGTGCCGAAATACGCCATGAAGCCGTTCAGTGTGGGCAATCGCAAGTGCCCCAGCGACCACTTCTCCATGGCGCAGCTGACGCTGATCACGGCCGCGCTCGCCACGAAGTACCGCTTCGAGCAGGTGGCCGGCTCGAACGACGCCGTGCGGGTCGGCATCACCCTGCGCCCGCACGACCTGCTGGTCAGGCCGGTGGCCCGGTGACGCTCAGGCGGCGGCCTCCGGGCCCCGGAAGGTGCGCCGGTAGGCGTGCGGGGTGGTGTCCAGGGCCCTGACGAACTGGTGCCTGAGGGCCGCCGCCGTACCGAAGCCGGTGCGCCAGGCGATCGTGTCCATCGTCTCGTCCGTCGCCTCGAGGAGACGCTGGGCCAGCAGCACGCGCTGGCGCAGGATCCAGCGGTAGGGAGTCGTGCCCGTCTCCTGCTGGAAGCGGCGGGCGAAGGTGCGTGGGGACATGTGCGCCCGCGCCGCGAGCTGCTCGACGGTGACCTCCTCGTCGAGGTGCTGCTCCATCCAGGCCAGCACCTCGCCGACGGTGTCGCAGGAGGAGCGCGGCAGCGGGCGTTCGATGTACTGCGCCTGTCCGCCGTCCCGGTGCGGCGGCACCACCATGCGCCGGGCGATCCGGTTGGCGACCTCGGGACCCTGCTCCTTGCGCACGATGTGCAGGCAGGCGTCGATCCCGGCGGCGGTGCCGGCGGAGGTGATCACCGGGTCCTCGTCGACGTAGAGCACGTCGGGCGCGACGACGGCCCGCGGGTACTGGCGGCTCAGCTCGGCCGCGTGGTGCCAGTGCACCGCGCACCGCCGTCCGTCCAGCAGCCCGGCGGCGCCCAGCACGAAGACCCCGGAGCACACGCTCAGGACGCGCGCGCCCCGGTCCACCGCCTCCCGCAGGGCGTCGAGGAGGTCGGGCGGGTACTCCCGGCGCACGAAGTCGCTCCCGGCCGGCACGGCGATCAGGTCCGCCTCGGCCAGCCGGTCGAGACCGTACGGCGTGGAGACGGTCAGTCCGCCGACATGGGTGCCGAGCGAGGGGCCCTCCGCGGAGACCACCGCGAAGTCGTACCCCGGCAGCCCCTCGTCGCTCCGGTCGATGCCGAAGACCTCGCAGACCACGCCGAGTTCGAAGGGATGTACACCGTCGAGCAGGACGGCGGCCACGTTTTCGAGCATGGTCCCAGTGTGCATCGGGAGTGGCAGGAAATCGAGGCCCTACGGCAGTCCTGCCACTCCCGGTAAGGAGTATCCGGCGCGACAGTGGTGTCATGAACGGAAACCAGATCGAAGCCCTGATCGGAATGCTCGTGACCTTCGGACTCCTGGTCCTCATGGTCCTCCCCTCGGTGATCGGCATCGTGCGCGAGAGGCGCGTCGACCGTCAGATCAGGGAGGCCCAGGAGGGGAGGAGGGGAGAGGAGGTGCCTCAGAAGTCCTCGTCCAGGTCGACGGTGCCCTCCACCGCCACCTGGTACGCCGAGGGACGCCGCTCGAAGAAGTTGGTCAGCTCCTGAACGCCCTGAAGCTCCATGAAGGAGAAGGGGTTCTCCGAGCCGTACACGGGGGCGAAGCCGAGGCGCGTCAGGCGCTGGTCGGCGACGCACTCCAGGTACTCCCGCATCGAGTCGGTGTTCATGCCCGGGAGGCCGTCACCGCACAGGTCGCGCGCGAACTGCAGCTCGGCCTCGACGGCCTCCCGCAGCATGTCGGTGACCTGCTGCTCGAGCCGCTCGTCGAACAGCTCCGGCTCCTCCTTGCGCACGGTGTCGACCACGTCGAAGGCGAAGGACATGTGCATCGTCTCGTCCCGGAACACCCAGTTGGTTCCGGTGGCCAGGCCGTGCAGCAGACCCCGGCTGCGGAACCAGTAGACGTACGCGAAGGCGCCGTAGAAGAACAGGCCCTCGATGCAGGCGGCGAAGCAGATGAGGTTCAGCAGGAAACGGCGCCGGTCGGCCTGGTTCTCCAGGCGGTCGATCGACTCGACCGAGTCCATCCACCTGAAGCAGAACTCGGCCTTCTCGCGGATGGACGGGATGTTCTCCACGGCCGCGAAGGCGGCGTTGCGGTCCTCCGGGTCGGGCAGGTAGGTGTCCAGCAGCGTCAGATAGAACTGGACGTGGACGGCCTCCTCGAAGAGCTGCCGCGACAGGTACAGGCGCGCCTCGGGGGAGTTGATGTGCTTGTAGAGGGTCAGCACCAGGTTGTTCGCCACGATCGAGTCGCCGGTGGCGAAGAAGGCCACCAGGCGGCCGATCAGGTGCTGCTCCTCGGGGCTGAGCTTCGCGAGGTCGGCGACGTCCGAATGGAGGTCGACCTCCTCGACGTGCCAGGTGTTCTTGATGGCGTCCCGGTAGCGCTCGTAGAAGTCGGGGTAGCGCATGGGGCGCAGCGTCAGTTCGAAGCCCGGGTCGAGCAGGTTCTTCGTGTTCTCGGACATTACTGGCAGGCCTCGCAGGACTCGGGGTTTTCAAGGGAGCAGGCGACCGCTTCGGGATCCGGGGTCACCTGGGCGGGGACACTGGCCCGGCCGGCGGCGCGGGCGATCCGGGTCGCCGGGCGCGAACGCAGGTAGTACGTGGTCTTCAGGCCCTGCTTCCAGGCGTACGCGTACATCGAGGAGAGCTTCCCGATGGTCGGCGTCTCCAGGAACAGGTTCAGCGACTGGGCCTGGTCGAGGTACGGGGTGCGGGCGGCGGCCATGTCGATCAGGCCGCGCTGCGGGATCTCCCAGGCGGTGCGGTACAGCGCGCGGACGTCCGCGGGGATCCAGGTGAACTCCTGCACCGAGCCGTTGGCCTCGCGCAGCGCTTCGCGGGTGCGGGCGTCCCACACGCCGAGCCGCTTGAGGTCGTTCACCAGGTAGGAGTTGACCTGGAGGAACTCGCCGGACAGCGTCTCGCGCTTGAACAGGTTGGACACCTGCGGCTCGATGCACTCGTAGACGCCCGCGATGGAGGCGATGGTGGCGGTCGGCGCGATGGCGAGCAGCAGGGAGTTGCGCAGGCCGGTGGTGGCCATGCGCTCGCGCAGCGCCGCCCAGCGCTCCGGCCAGGTGGTCTCGACGCCGTAGTGGTCGGGGTGCAGCACGCCCCGCGCGGTACGGGTCTTCTCCCAGGCCGGCAGCGGGCCGTTGCGCTCGGCGAGGTCGGTGGACGTCTCGTACGCGGCGAGCATGATCCGCTCGGCGACGCGGGTGGAGAGGGCCTTCGCCTCGGGCGAGTCGAAGGGCAGGCGCAGCTGGAAGAAGACGTCCTGGAGGCCCATCGCGCCCAGGCCCACCGGGCGCCAGCGGGAGTTGGAGCGGCCCGCCTGCTCGGTCGGGTAGAAGTTGATGTCGACGACCCGGTCCAGGAAGGTGACGGCGGTGCGGACGGTGGCGTCCAGCCGCTCCCAGTCGATGTCGCCCTTCGCCACGTCGACGAAGGCGCCGAGGTTGACCGAGCCCAGGTTGCAGACCGCGGTCTCGCCGTCGTCCGTGACCTCCAGGATCTCCGTGCAGAGGTTGGAGGAGTGGATGACGTTGCCCGGCTCGGCCGTCTGGTTGGCGGTGCGGTTGGCGGTGTCCTTGAAGGTCATCCAGCCGTTGCCGGTCTGCGCGAGGGTGCGCATCATGCGGCCGTACAGCTCGCGGGCGGGCAGGGTCCTGCGGGCGAGCCCGGCTGCCTCGGCGGCGCGGTAGGCGGCGTCGAACTCCGCGCCGTACAGGTCGGTCAGCTCGGGCACGTCGGCGGGCGAGAACAGCGACCACTGGCCGTCGGCGTCCACGCGGCGCATGAACTCGTCCGGGATCCAGTGCGCCAGGTTCAGGTTGTGGGTGCGTCGGGCGTCCTCGCCGGTGTTGTCCCGCAGCTCCAGGAACTCCTCGATGTCCGCGTGCCAGGTCTCCAGGTAGACCGCCGCCGCGCCCTTGCGCCGGCCGCCCTGGTTCACGGCCGCCACCGAGGCGTCCAGCGTCTTCAGGAACGGGACGATGCCGTTGGAGTGCCCGTTGGTGCCGCGGATCAGGGAGCCGCGGGAGCGGACGCGGGAGTAGGCGATGCCGATGCCGCCGGCGTGCTTGGAGAGCCGGGCGACCTGGTGGAGGCGGTCGTAGAGGGAGTCCAGCTCGTCCTTGGGGGAGTCCAGGAGGTAGCAGGACGACATCTGGGCGTGCCGGGTGCCCGAGTTGAACAGGGTGGGGGAGGAGGGCAGGTAGTCGAGGCGGCTCATCAGGCCGTAGAGCGCGGTGACCTCGTCCACGGAGCGTGAGGTGTCGTCCTCGGCGAGGCCGGCGGCGACCCGCAGCATGAAGTGCTGGGGCGTCTCGACGACCTTGCGGGTGATCGGGTGCCGCAGCAGGTAGCGGCTGTGCAGGGTGCGCAGTCCGAAGTAGCCGAAGCGGTCGTCGGCGGCCCGGTCGATCGTCGCGTCCAGCCGGTCCGCGTGCTGCCGCACGAACTCGGCGGTGCGGTCGGCGATCAGGCCCTCGCGGTGGCCGGTGGCGACCGACTCGGTGAAGGACGTGACGCCCTGGGAGGCGGCCTCCGCGCGGATGGAGATGGTCAGCAGCCGGGCGGCGAGGCGGGAGTAGACCGGGTCCTCGGAGATGAGACCGGCCGCCGCCTCCGTGGCCAGCTCGCGCAGCTCGGCCTCGTCCGCGTGGGCGGACCGGCCGCGCAGCGCGGCGGCGGCGACCCGGCCGGGGTCGGCGTCGGGGAGGTCGGCGGTCAGCTCGGTCAGGGTCCGCAGCAGGGCGGCACCGGGTCCGTCGGACTCCTCGGTCACCGGCATCGCTGAAGTCGTCACCGGGGTCGCTGCGGCCGGATCGGCTGGCGCGATGGTCACGTGGGGGCACTCCCTCGCTCGGCACGGGGCCTGGCGGAGGGCAGGAGGCAGCACACGAGCGCACGCGGCGTCGCGTCCACCGGCCCACTCCACGAGGCCCGGACGTCATGGCACCCGGGCCGGGAGGCCGGGCGCACCGTCGGCAGGTCCTCGGACTGGACACGCGGGCACGGACGCCCGGGGGCGTACGGATGCACGCATGTACACCGTTGCGGGACAGTTCCGGATTCGCACCGGATTCCCCTGCGGCGACAGCGAGCACGAGCATACATCTTGTGCCGGGCTCCGCCAGCACCCCCAGATGTTGTGTCCGTGAGCGTGTCGGAGCGGTGTCAGAGCGTCAGTTCGTAGGCGAGCAGAGTGAGGTCGTCCAGCTCCGGCAGGGGGTTCCAGTCGCGGTCCGGGGAACGCGTGAAACCCAGGCGCGCGTAGATGCGGTGGGCGCTGTGCATGGTGCGCTGGGTGGACAGCACGACCCGCGCGCAGCCCGGCACGGACCGGGCGCGGTCGACGCAGGCCCGCACCAGTGCCTCGCCGGCGCCGCGTCCGCGCGCCTCGCGGGCGACGGCGAGCATGCGTATCTCGGCCTCGCCGGGCCGGGCGATGTCCGCCATCGGGCCGCCGCTGGGCACGAAGGTGACGCCGCCGAGTACCCCGCCGTCGGCCGCGGCGACCAGCACCTCGGCGGCGGCCGCCCGCTTGGCCACGGCGCGCAGCTCGTGGAGGTAGGCGTCGTCCCCGCCGAAGTCGAGGAGGCCGTCGCGCAGGTAGGCCTGTGCGGTGATCTCGCCGAGGGTGTCGTACTCCTCGGCCGTCGCCCGCCGGATCACGAAGTCCATGTCCCCGAGTGTGCCCGACGGGTACGACAGCGGGCCGCCGGATTTCTCCGGCGGCCCGCTGAGGAAGAAGACCTTCACCAGGACCTCTGGGAAGGCCTCTACGAAGGACCTAGTGCGAGGTGCCCGCCGTGGCCGGCGGCAGTTCGACCTCGACGCCCGGGTCGCCCGCGTCCGCCGTGTAGTCGCTCGGCTTGGTCTCGTCGACGCCGTCGGGCGCCTTGACCGCCCGCAGGACGAAGGTCAGGACCACGGTGACCAGGATGTTCAGCACGAAGGCGGTGAGACCGATGTAGCCGATCTCGCCGATGCCGGGGATCTCGTCGGAGGAGCCGCCGAAGTGCTTCTGCGTCGGCGAGGCCACACCGTACGCGGCGACCGTGCCGTAGACCATGCCGACCGCCCAGCCGCCGAGCAGCGCCCAGCGGTGGAACCAGCGGGTGAACAGGCCGCCCACCAGGGCAGGGAAGGTCTGGAGGATCCAGATGCCGCCGAGCAGCTGGAAGTTGATCGCGACCGTCTTGTCCATGCCGAGGACGAAGACCAGCGCGCCCACCTTCACCAGCAACGACACCAGCTTGGAGACCTTGGTCTCCTGGGCCGGGGTGGCGTCCGGCTTGATGAAGTCCTTGTAGATGTTGCGGGTGAAGAGGTTCGCCGCCGCGATCGACATGATCGCCGCCGGCACCAGCGCGCCGATGCCGATGGCCGCGAAGGCCACGCCCGCGAACCAGTCCGGGAACATGTTCTCGAACAGCTGCGGGATCGCCAGCTGCCCGTTCTCCACCTTGACGCCCGCCGCGATCGCCATGAAGCCCAGCAGCGCGAGCAGACCCAGCATCAGCGAGTACAGCGGCAGGATCGTGGTGTTGCGCCGGATCACCTCACGGCTGCGCGAGGACAGCGTCGCGGTGATCGAGTGCGGGTACATGAAGAGCGCCAGGGCCGAGCCGAGCGCCAGCGTGGCGTACGTCCACTGCCCGCCGTGGTTGGGCACCAGGCCGCCGTTGCCCGACGCGGTGAACTTGTCGTTCGCCGCGGCGAAGATGTCGTCGAAGCCGCCCAGCTTGATCGGGATGTAGATGATCGCCACCGCGATCACGATGTAGATCAGCGTGTCCTTGACGAACGCGATCAGCGCGGGCGCGCGCAGCCCCGACGAGTAGGTGTACGCCGCCAGCACGCCGAACGCGATCAGCAGCGGCAGGTCCTTGATGAACCAGTTGGTGTCCTCGCCGCCGCCGACGCCCATCACGTCGAGCACGGCCTGGATGCCGACCAGCTGGAGCGCGATGTACGGCATCGTCGCGAGGATGCCGGTGACGGCGACCGCCAGCGACAGCCCCTTCGAGCCGAACCGTCCGCGCACGAAGTCCGAGGTCGTCACGTAACCGTGCTTGTGCGAGACCGACCACAGGCGCGGCAGGAAGGTGAAGATCAGCGGGTAAACGAGGATCGTGTACGGCACCGCGAAGAAGCCGGCCGCGCCCGCCGCGTAGATCGCCGCCGGGACGGCCACGAAGGTGTACGCGGTGTACAGGTCGCCGCCCAGCAGGAACCAGGTGACCCAGGTGCCGAACGACCGGCCGCCGAGGCCCCACTCGTCGAGGCTGTGCTCGTTCGCGGCCCGGCGCCAGCGGGCGGCCAGGAAGCCCATGGCGGTGACGAGGACGAAGAAGAAGATGAAGACGCCGAGCGCGACGCCGTTCACGCCGTCGTTCATTTGGCCCCGCCTTCCCGGCGGGCGCGCTGGTCACGCTGCCACAGCTGGTACGCGATCACCGTGAGCACGGTGGAGATGAGTACCCACGCCATTTGGTACCAGTAGAAGAACGGTATGCCGATGAAGGTCGGGTCCGTCTTCGCGAACGAGCCCACCCACAGCATGGCGACGAACGGTGCGACTAGGCAGAGGCCGATGACGACGCGCACAGGCGTCACCACCGGGCCTCTGCTCACTTCCGGGGCTTGTGACATGCGGTGGCTCCGTCCCCTCGCTGATCACCTCGTGCAGTGCGCACGAAATGTAGGTGACGGCGTCAGGACAGCGGAAGCCCTCGTCCGCATATCGGTCCTGAACTGCAACTTCGCAGCCGGGAGCGGCATGTTTTCGTCGGGTATGCGTCAGTCCTGCGGGCGCTTCAGGCGGGCCACGAACTTGTAGCGGTCGCCCCGGTAGACCGAACGCACCCACTCCACCGGCTGGCCGGTGCGGTCCAGGGAGTGCCGGGAGAGCATCAGCATCGGCAGGCCCACGTCGGTGCCGAGCAGGCCGGCCTCGCGCGGGGTGGCCAGCGAGGTCTCGATGGTCTCCTCGGCCTCGGCGAGATGGACGTCGTACACCTCGGCGAGCGCGGTGTAGAGGGACGTGTACTTCACCAGGGACCGGCGCAGGGCGGGGAAGCGCTTCGCCGAGAGGTGGGTGGTCTCGATGGCCATCGGCTCGGCGTTGGCCATGCGCAGCCGCTCGATGCGCAGCACCCGTCCGCCGGCCGTGATGTCCAGCAGCCCGGCGAGCCGGTCGTCGGCGGTGATGTAGCCGATGTCCAGCAGCTGCGAGGTGGGTTCGAGGCCCTGGGCCCGCATGTCCTCGGTGTAGGAGGTCAGTTGCAGCGCCTGCGACACCTTGGGCTTGGCGACGAAGGTGCCCTTGCCCTGGATGCGCTCCAGGCGGCCCTCCACCACCAGCTCCTGGAGGGCCTGGCGCACGGTGGTGCGAGAGGTGTCGAACTCGGCGGCCAGGGTGCGCTCCGGCGGGACCGGCGTGCCCGGTGTCTGTGTCCGGGTCATGTCGAGCAGATGCTTCTTCAGACGGTAGTACTTGGGCACGCGCGCGGTACGGACGGTCGCCCCACCCTCGTTCTCCGCACTGCTGACGTCGGTGCTCATGCTCTGCCTTCCCGGCTCCGGGTGCCGAAGTGACCGGCATTCCTGTCGGTCACGGCTCACATCGTGGCACGGCTTCGTGCCGGGATGGCCCCGCACGCTCCGTGATCCCTTCTGTATACCCCCGGGACCCCCCTTGGTCTAGTCCACAGCGGGGTCGGACGTCGCTGGTACGCGCGTTCGGCGCCGTACCGGCACGTCGTTCGGCGGGTGGTGGTACACCCGGTCCCGGTCCGCCCGATCTGGGGCTTGCGCAATGAAAGGTCCCTGCATATCTCGGTCGCATCACGGACGCGGGGAGCGTGGTTGAACACCCTTGACAGCCCTATTGGTCTGGGCCAAGCTCCCCGTACTGGTCTACACCATTGGTCCAGGTCCCGGCCCCATGGGCGGTCCGCGTCGACGAGCAACCGCGGGGAGGCAGGGGGGTTTTGTGGCATCCCTGAGGAGGGTGGCGTGAAGCGCAAGCTGATAGCCGCGATCGGTATCGCGGGCATGATGGTCTCGATCGCGGCGTGCGGGGGCGACAGCGGCGACGACGGCAAGAAGGCCGGGGCGGACGGGTACGCCGGCGAGACGCTCACCGTGTGGGTGATGGACGGGTCCTCGCCGGACCAGTGGCAGAAGGACGTGGCGGCCGCCTTCGAGAAGAAGACGAAGGCGAAGGTCAAGTTCGAGATCCAGACGTGGAACGGTATTCAGCAGAAGCTGACGACCGCCCTGTCCGAGGAGAACCCGCCGGACGTCTTCGAGATCGGCAACACCCAGACGCCGGCCTACGCGAAGACCGGTGGTCTCGCCGACCTGGCCGACCTGAAGAGCTCGATCGGCACGGACTGGTCCGAGTCGCTGAACGAGTCCGCCGTCTTCGACGGCAAGCAGTACGCCGCCCCGTGGTTCGTGGTCAACCGCGTGGTGGTCTACAACAAGAAGGTCTGGGCGGACGCGGGCATCAAGGAACTGCCCAAGACCCGCGACGAGTTCTACGCCGACCTCAAGACCATCGGCGACAAGACCGACGCCGAGCCCATCTACCTGCCGGGCCAGAACTGGTACCACTTCGTCGGCCTCGCGATCGGCGAGGGCGCCGAACTGGTCAAGAAGGACGGCGACAAGTACGTCTCCAACCTGGCCGACCCGAAGGTCGCCGCGGCCATGGAGACCTACAAGAAGTTCCAGGCCCTCTCCAAGGCCCCCAAGGACAAGGACGAGGCCACCCCGCAGCAGGGTGAGGTCTTCGCCAAGGGCAAGACCGGCGCCTTCATCGGCATGGGCTGGGAAGCCGGCATCGCGATCGAGACCAACCCGGCGATCGAGAAGGACCTCGGCTACTTCACCATCCCGGGTGCGACCGCGGAGAAGCCCGAGGGCGTCTTCCTCGGCGGCTCCAACCTGGCCGTCGCCGCGGGCAGCAAGAAGCAGGAGCTGGCCAAGGAGTTCCTGAAGGTCACGCTCTCCGACGAGTTCGAGGGCGCCCTGGCCAAGGCCAACGGCGTCATCCCGAACAAGGACTCGCTCCAGTCCAACCTGAAGGGCAACGCCGCCGCCGAGGCCGCCGCGCCCGCCGCCGGTGGCGGTGGCACCACGCCGCTGATCCCGGAGTGGGCCGCGGTCGAGAACGCGCCCAACCCGATCAAGACCTACATGACCGCCGTGCTCAACGGCAAGAGCACCGCCGAGGCGGCCAAGCAGGTCGAGGAAGAGTTCAACAAGCGCCTGTCGCAGCAGCAGTAACACCGGGTGTGCCGGGGCGGAGTGGCCGGTGACGGCCCCCGCCCCGGCGACCGTACGCGGGTCGACGTACACAGGTCGAGAAGAGAGAACGCGAGCATGACCGTGCAGACCGAACGGCCGCCCTCGGGCCCGGCGGACGTCCGCAAGGCGGACGGCGGGGGATCCGGCGGACCGAGAACGAGAGCCGCGTCGCGCGCCGGCGCCCTCGCCCCGTACCTGTTGCTGCTGCCCGCCGTCGCGGCCTCCGTGCTGCTGCTGGGCTGGCCGCTGCTGAAGGACGTCCTGCTGTCCTTCCAGAACCTCAACATGGCGCAGCTGATCCAGCACGTCACCGAGTGGAACGGCGTAGAGAACTACAAGGAGACCCTCACCAGCGAGCAGTTCTGGCGGGTCACCCTCCGTTCGATCCTCTTCACGGCAGCCAACGTCGTTCTGATCATGGTCCTCGGCACCCTGATCGGCCTGCTGCTCGCCCGCCTCGGCAAGCGGATGCGGTTCACCCTGCTGATCGGCCTGGTGCTGGCCTGGGCGATGCCCGTGGTGGCCGCCACCACCGTCTACCAGTGGCTCTTCGCCACCCGCTACGGCGTCGTCAACTGGGTCCTGGACAAGCTCGGCTGGCACTCCATGGCCGACTACAGCTGGACCAGCAGCCAGATGTCGACGTTCTTCGTCGTCACCCTGCTGATCGTCTGGATGTCCATCCCGTTCGTCGCCATCAACCTGTACGCGGCGACCACCACCATCCCGGGCGAGCTCTACGAGGCCGCGTCGCTCGACGGCGCCGGCGTCTGGCGGAGCTTCACCACGGTCACCATGCCGTTCCTGCGGCCCTTCCTCTACGCCACGACCTTCCTGGAGGTCATCTGGGTCTTCAAGGCGTTCGTGCAGGTCTACACCTTCAACGAGGGCGGCCCGGACCGGCTCACCGAGATCCTGCCCGTGTACGCCTACGTCGAGGGCGTCGGCAACCAGCACTACGGCATGGGCGCGGCGATCGCCGTCCTGACCATCCTGATCCTGCTCGGCCTGACCGCCTACTACCTCAGGATCGTGCTCAAGCAAGAGGAGGACGAGCTGTGAAGCGCTCGCTCTTCGGCCGCGTCTGGCCCAACGCCACGGCGGTCGTCCTGTTCATCGGCTTCGTCTTCCCCGTGTACTGGATGTTCGCCACGTCCCTCAAGCCGCGGGGCGACATCCTCGCCGACGACCCGGTCTGGTTCCCCACCGACATCACCTTCGACCACTTCAGGACCGCGACCGGCGCCGACCACTTCTGGACCTACGTCACCAACTCGCTCACGGTGACGGTCCTCGCGGTCGTCTTCTCCCTGATCATCGCGCTGGCCGGGTCCTTCGCCCTGGCGCGGATGCGGTTCAAGGGGCGGCGCGGCTTCATCATCGGCTTCATGCTGGCCCAGATGGCGCCCTGGGAAGTCATGGTCATCGCGATCTACATGATCGTGCGCGACGCGTCGATGCTGAACAGCCTCGTGCCGCTCACGCTCTTCTACATGATGATGATCCTGCCCTTCACCATCCTGACGCTGCGCGGCTTCGTCGCCGCGGTGCCCAAGGAGCTGGAGGAGTCCGCGATGGTCGACGGCTGCACCCGTGCCCAGGCGTTCCGCCGGGTCATCCTGCCGCTGCTCGCGCCGGGCCTGATGTCCACCTCGCTGTTCGGATTCATCACCGCGTGGAACGAGTTCGCCCTCGTCCTGGTCATCAACAAGGACACCGAGGCCAAGACGCTGCCGCTGTGGCTGTCCAGCTTCCAGACCCAGTTCGGCGACGACTGGGGTGCGACCATGGCCGCGTCGTCCCTCTTCGCCATCCCGATCCTGATCCTCTTCGTCTTCCTCCAGCGCAAGGCCGTCAGCGGCCTGACCGCCGGCGCCGTGAAGGGATAACGCCACCCGATGACGACCATCGCCAGCGGCACCGACACACTCACGCAGAACGCGCTCACCGTTCTCCAGCCCGGCTTCTCCGGCACCACCGCCCCCGACTGGCTGCTGCGCCGCCTCGGGGAGGGGCTGGCCTCCGTCGCCCTGTTCGGACGGAACGTCAGGACGCCCGACCAGGTGGCGGCCCTGACCGCGCAGCTCCGCGCCGAACGCGAGGACGTGCTGGTCGCCATCGACGAGGAGGGCGGCGACGTCACCCGTCTCGAGGTGCGCACCGGCTCCTCCTTCCCCGGCAACCACGCCCTCGGCGCGGTGGACGACGTGGGCCTCACCCGCGAGGTCGCCGCCGAACTGGGCCGCCGGCTCGCGGACTGCGGCGTCAACTTCAACTGGGCCCCGTCCGCCGACGTGAACTCCAACCCGGACAACCCGGTCATCGGCGTCCGCTCCTTCGGCGCGAGCACCGACCTGGTCGCCCGGCACACCGCCGCCTACGTCACCGGCATGCAGTCGGCCGGCGTCGCCACCTGCACCAAGCACTTCCCGGGGCACGGGGACACGGGCATCGACTCGCACCACGCCGTGCCGCGCATCGACGTGGACGTGTCGGTGCTGGCCGAGCGCGACCTGGTCCCGTTCCGCGCGGCCATCGCCGCCGGCAGCCGCGCGGTGATGAGCGCCCACATCCTGGCCCCGGCCCTGGACCCGGACCGCCCGGCCACGCTCTCGCGACGCATTCTGACCGACCTGCTCCGCGGTGAGCTGGGTTACGACGGCCTCATCGTCACCGACGGCATCGAGATGCGGGCCATCTCCGGCACCTACGGCATCGAACGCGGCAGCGCCCTGGCCATCGCGGCGGGCGCCGACGCGATCTGCGTGGGCGGCGGCCTCTGCGACGAGGACACCGTGCGGCGGCTGTCCGACGCCCTGGTCGAGGCGGTCCGCTCCGGAGAGCTGCCCGAGGAGCGGCTGGCCGACGCGGCCGACCGGGTCCGCGCGCTGTCCCGCTGGACCGCGGCGAACCGCCCGGACGCCCGTACCGCTGGTGCCCCGGACGAGGAGGTGGGCCTCCGCGCGGCCCGCCGTGCCCTGCGCGTCACCGCGACCGAGGGCTTCGGCCCGCTCACGGCGCCTCCGTTCGTCGCCGCCTTCACCCCGGTCGCGAACATCGCGGTCGGCGACGAGACCCCCTGGGGCGTCGCCGCCGAACTCCGCCGTCTGCTCCCGGGCACGGAGACCGGCAGCTTCACCGGACCCGACGCCGGGCACGAGGCGCTGGCCGCCGCGGGCACGCGCCGGGTCGTCGCCGTCGTCCGCGACGAGCACCGCCACCCCTGGATGGCGGCGGCCCTCGACACCCTGCTGGCGTCCCGGCCCGACACGGTCGTCGTCGAGATGGGCGTCCCCCGGGCGGAACCCCGCGGCTCCCTCCACCTGGCCACCTACGGCGCGGCACGCGTCTGCGGCCGGGCGGCGGCGGAGGCGGTCGCCGGAATCTGACGACACCCTCCGGGCCTGCGAACCGATCGGGGTTCGGAGAGTCTTCCCCGGTCTACGCGGCGCGCTTCAGTTCGGCTCGGCCGAACAGCAGCGCGTAGCCGGTGGGGAGCCGGTGCAGGATGCGGGTGATGAGGTCGGGGCCGGCGTGGGCGGCGACTGCCGCGAAGACGGAGCCGGTGTCCCAGCGGGTGGTGGCCAGGGAGGCCCCGGAGCGGGCGGCGAGGTCCTTGACGAAGGCCCATCCGGTCAGCGGCCGGGTGTCGGGGATCTGCGCGGTCAGGACGCGCGCGGCCTCCTGGGGCAGGCAGGCGGCCAGGTCGACGCGTTCGTCGCCGGTCAGCCGGCGTCCCAGCCCCGAGAGGACCAGCCGGACGGCTTCGTCGGCTCTCTCGAGGGTGGGGTAGGCGCCTTCGTGACGGACCTTCTCCAGCATCTGCTCGTACGCCGTCCCGTACGGCTGCCGGTGCTCAGACGGTACGCGCACGTCGGTGATCACTGCGGTGCATGCCTTTCGTGGAGGGGTGCGGGTGTGTGTGGCACCGAGGTAGGGGTCGGACGGGGGTTGGGCAGGGGCGAGGCCCGCGCCCGGCTCGCGGCACGCCGGACCGCCCACGGGGTGCGGAGGGCGGGATGAGGGGGGAGACCGGGTGCCCGCCCTCCGCACAGACCGGCCGTGTCAGCCGGAGATCTCCCTGCGGCCGGTTCCGACGCCGATGGAGATCTTGCGGGGCTTGGCGCGCTCGGCGATCGGGATGCGCAGGGTGAGCACGCCCGCGTCGTAGTCGGCCTGGATGCGCTCGGTGTCGAGGGTGTCGGCGAGCACGATCTGGCGGGAGAAGACGCCCAGCGGCCGCTCGGACAGTTCCATCTGCGCGTCGTCGGCCTTCGCCACCGGTCGGCGCTCGGCCTTGACCGTCAGCATGTTCCGCTCGACGTTGATGTCGATCGCGTCCGGGGCGACGCCGGGCAGGTCGAAGGCCACCACGTACTCGTCGCCCTCGCGGTAGGCGTCCATCGGCATCGCCGACGGCCTCGACCAGGTGCCCGGACCCATCAGCTGCTGCGTCAGCCGGTCCAGCTCACGGAAGGGATCAGTGCGCATCAACATCGTGAATACACCTCCAGCAGGTTCAGGCAGTTGCTGCCAATGCGCTTCACTGACACTGTTGTAGCATGTCATCCAATGGATGACAAACGCGATGTCATCTTCACAATGACAAGCCCCGAGGGGGTGCCCGTGACCCCGGCCGACCAGCCGTCCCCGTCCCGCACCGACGCCCACAGCCCGGCGTCGTTCCTCGCCGCCGCGGCGGCCCTTGATGCCATAGACGACGTCCTGCGCGACGCCCAGCAGGCGGCCGCGGACGTTCCCGACACCCCCGGTCCCGGGCCGGAGCAGGCGCTGGCCTCCTTGATGCTGCTGGGCCAGGTACGCGAGCGGCTCGCCGGATGGGAGACCGGCCTGATCGAGACGGCCCGCGACGCGGGAGCCAGCTGGGCCGACCTCGCCCACCCCCTCGGCGTCGCCAGCCGGCAGGCCGCCGAGCGCCGCTACCTGCGCGGCCGCCCCGGCCCCGCCGGAACCACCGGCGAAGAGCGTGTGACCGCCACCCGCCAGGCCCGGGCCGCCGAACGGAGCGTCGCCACCTGGGCCCGCAGCAACGCGGCAGACCTGCGCCGCCTCGCCGGCCAGATCACCGCGCTCACCGACCTTCCCCCTGCCGCCCACCGCCCGCTCGGCGAGCTGCACGCGGCCCTCGCCCACGACGACCCCGCCGACCTCCTCGCCCCGTTGGCCGCCACCCGCCCCCACCTGGCCGCCGGCCACCCGGGCCTCGCCGCCCGGCTCGACACCCTGTCGCCCCCGTGACCCCACCCGGCGCACCCCGGTAGCAACCCCGGTCGGCCAACGGCCGGGAACGCGGCGTCGGCCGTACGACAAGGGCGCCGGCCCCCGTGCGGGGTGCCGGCGCCCTTCGCGCGTCCCTCGGACCACCCCGCGGCGTGGTGGCCGGGGTGCTGCCGGACCGGTCAGATGCCCTGCCACTCCGGCTTGTGGGCGTAGGTGTGCCGGAAGTAGTCGGCGAGCTTCAGCTTGGAAGCGGCGGCCTCGTCGACGACGACCGTGGCGTGCGGGTGCAACTGGAGCGCGGAGGCCGGGCACACGGCCGCGACCGGGCCCTCGACGCTCGCGGCGACCGCGTCCGCCTTGCCCTCGCCGGTGGCGAGCAGCACCACGTGCCGCGCCTCCAGGATGGTGCCGATGCCCTGCGTGATCACGTGGTGCGGCACCTGCTCGATGTCACCGTCGAAGAAGCGCGCGTTGTCGACGCGGGTCTGCTCGGTGAGCGTCTTGATCCTGGTCCGGGAGGCCAGCGAGGAGCACGGTTCGTTGAAGCCGATGTGCCCGTCGGTGCCGATGCCCAGCAGCTGGAGGTCGACCCCGCCGGCCCCGCTCAGCGCCCGGTCGTACTCCTCGCACGCCGCCTGGACGTCCGTGGCCGTGCCGTCGGGGCCCGTGAACGCGTCCATGCCGATCCCGAGCGGTTCGAGCACCTCGCGCCGCAGCACCGAGCGGTACGACTCCGGGTGCTCCGCCGGCAGTCCCACGTACTCGTCGAGCTGGGCGATCCGCGCCCGCGCGGTGTCCACGGCACCCGAGCGCACCTTGGCCGCCAGTGCCTCGTACACGGGCAGCGGCGTGGAACCGGTGGCCACCCCGAGCAGGGCGTCGGGCTTGCGCCGGAGCAGCTGCGCCATGGCCTCGGCTATGAGTTCGCCGCCCGCCTTGGCATCGGGAACGATGACAACTTCCACGCTGGCCTGCCGTTTCGAAGAGAGGACTCACCCGGGGCCCGGGACTGGCTCTGTGGTTTAGACCAATCTAACAGAGCAGGGCCCCGCGGGCGCGTCGAATCGGTCAGGCCGACGGAGGCGTCACGTCAGGGAACCTCCCGTCGCGTCGACCCAGCTTCCGGTGACCCACCGGCCCTCGCGCGAGGCGAGGAACGCCACCACGTCGGCCACCTCCGACGGCGTCCCCACACCGCCCAGCGCGGAGAGGGCCGCCGCCCGGTCCCAGCCCTCCGCGCTGCCGTGCAGCAACTCGGCCGTGTTGTCCGTGTCGATGATGCCGGGGGCCACCGAGTTCACCGTGATGCCCCGGGCGCCCAGCACCTTGGAGAGGTCGCGCGAGAGCACGTCCAGCGCGCCCTTCGTCATCGCATAGGCCACGTTGTCCGGCATCACCGCGGTACGGGCGAGTCCCGAGGAGACGTTGATGACCCTGCCTCCGTCGCGCAGTCGCCCCAGGCCGTGCTTGAGCAGGAAGAACGGCGCCTTCACATTGACCGCGAAGACCGCGTCGTACTCCTCCTCGGCTATCTCCGCGATCGGATGGGTGCTGCCGATCCCCGCGTTGTTCACCAGGATGTCCAGTCCGTCGGCGTGCCGGTCGAACTCCTCCCACAGCGCCTCGGCGGCCCCGGGGGAGCGCAGGTCGGCCCCGATCGTGAACGCCGAGCCGCCCGCCGCCTCGATCGCGGCCGCCACGTCCTTCGCCGCCCCCTCGTTCCTCCCGTAGTGCACCGCGACGCGGGCGCCGTCACGCCCCAGCCGCTCGGCGATCCCGCGTCCGATGCCCCTGCTCGCTCCCGTGACGAGAGCCGTCCTGCCCGCAAGCGCGCCCATGGCGGCGCCCCCCTTCGTATTTGAATAGCGGTCGCTACAAAAAAGACCGTACAGCAGCCCGGCGACATTTCTCTAGTGCTCGCTATAAAATCCACTCCATGGTGAGCGGGGAGCGCGGCGGCGAGACAGGTGACGGGCAGGGCGAGGGGCAGGGCGCCGGGCGGGGCGGGAAGGGCGTGCGGTCCGGGGCGCCGGTCCGGGCCGCCACCGGCAGGGGCCGCGGGCGCCCTCGCTCCTTCGACCGCGCGACGGCCCTGGAGGCGGCCCTCATGGCCTTCTGGGAGCGCGGCTACGAGGCCACCTCCGTCTCCGACCTCACCCGGGTCATGGACATCGGCGCCCCGAGCCTCTACAGGGCGTTCGGCGACAAGCGCGCGCTCTTCGAGGAGGTCGTCCGGGAGTACGGCGTGCGGTACGGCTCCTTCGGCGACCGCGCGCTCGCGGAGGAGCCGACCGCCCGTGCGGGGATAGAGAGGATGCTGCGCGAGGCCGCCGACGAGTACACGGCCCCCGGCCGGCCGCACGGCTGCCTCGTCGTCCACGCCGCCGCCAACTGCTCGACCCCCGAGGTCGAGGAGTCCCTGCGGGTGCGGCGCAACGCCAACATCGCCGCGATCGAGAGCCGGATCTCGGCCGACGTGGCCGCGGGCGTACTGCCGCCGGACACCGACGCCGCCGCCCTGGCCCGGCACGCCGGCGCGATGATCCAGGGCATGTCCCAGCAGGCGCGCGACGGCGCGAGCCGCACGGAACTGGAGGCGCTGGTGGAAATTGCCCTGGCGGTCTGGCCCCGCGGGTGAGCCAACAGGGTTAGGCTGCTGAAGGGTGCGCGGACGCCTGGAAAGCAGGCGGATCGCGCAAGAACAAACACGGTCCACCGCATGGACACGCTTAGTGGTCTAGTCCAGAATGGTGACGAGACGCTGACCGTGCCACTCACGCGAAGTGATCGTCAGGCTTCCGCCTTCCCCGCACAGGAGGGCGGACCGAGGAACCGGAGCTCTCTGCCCTGACTGCCCCGGCTCCTCATCCTTCGGCCGACCGGGACCGCACACCCCACGGCCGATGTTGCTCCGGGCTGCGGTGCCGGGAGGGTTGAGGGTCCCTCCCAGGCGCCGCGGCCCGCGGGTGTACCGCCAGGTACGCTCAGCCCCGTGCCCTCCATGAACGAACTCGTACGCCAGCACACCGCGCTCGACGACTCCGACCTCGAGTGGCTCCACCTGCTGGTCTCGGAGTGGCAGCTCCTCTCCGACCTCTCCTTCGCCGACCTGGTCCTGTGGGTCCCCACCCTGGACGGCACCCGGTACGTCTCCGTCGCCCAGATGCGGCCCAACACCGGCCCCACCTCCTACCAGGACGACATGGTCGGCCACCTCGTCCCGCGCGGCCGGCGCCCCATGCTGGACGCCGCCCTGGACGAGGGCCGGATCGTGCGCGAGGGCGACCCGGAGTGGCGCGAGGAGGTCCCGGTCCGGGTCGAGTCCATCCCGGTGCGCCGTCAGGGCCGCGTCCTGGGCGTCATCGCCCGCAACACCAACCTGCTCACCGTGCGCACCCCGAGCCGCCTGGAGCTGACGTACCTCCAGAGCGCCTCGGACCTCGCACAGATGATCGCCGCCGGCGCCTTCCCGTTCGAGAACCAGCAGGTCGACATGGACGCCTCGCCCCGCGTCGGCGACGGCCTGATCCGGCTCGACGCGGACGGCATCGTCCAGTACGCCTCCCCGAACGCGCTGTCGGCCTACCACCGCATGGGACTCGCCGCCGATCTCGTCGGCTGCCACCTGGGCCGGACCACCGCCGAACTCGCCCCGTCCCGCGGACCGGTGGACGAGGCGCTGGCCAAGGTGGCCAGCGGCTGGGCGCCGCGCGAGTTCGAGATCGAGGCGCACGACGGGGTGATCCAGTTCCGGGCCATCCCGCTCAAGCCCAAGGGAACACGCATCGGTTCACTCGTACTGCTGCGCGACGTCACGGAACTGCGCCGCCGCGAACGCGAGTTGATCACCAAGGACGCCACCATCCGGGAGATCCACCACCGGGTGAAGAACAACCTCCAGACGGTGGCCGCCCTGCTGCGCCTACAGGCCCGGCGCATCGAGTCCGACCGGGGCCGCGAGGCGCTGGAGGAGGCCGTGCGCCGCGTCGGATCGATCGCGATCGTGCACGAGACGCTCTCCCAGAACCTGGACGAGCGGGTGGAGTTCGACGAGATCGCCGACCGGGTGCTGGCGATGGTGGCGGAGATCTCGCCGGGCAAGGTGACCGGCCGGCGCACGGGCCGCTTCGGCATCCTCGACGCCGAGGTCGCGACCCCGCTCTCGATGGTGCTGACCGAGGTGTTGCAGAACGCCCTCGAACACGGCTTCCGGGAGGGTGACACCGGGACGGTCGAGGTCTCCGCGGTCCGCGGCGGCACGCCGAAGGAGGCGCGGCTCCGGGTCACCGTCCAGGACGACGGCGTGGGTCTGCCCGCCGACTTCGACCCGCACCGCTCGGGCAACCTCGGACTGCAGATCGTCCGCACCCTGGTGGAGGGCGAACTGGGCGGCACCTTCGACATGGTCCCGGCCCCGGAGCGCGGCACTCAGGTCATTCTGGACATCCCCGTGCCCGCTGCGAAGTAACGCGCGGGGCCGCCCACCGGGTTCTCGGACGGTCTCCGGGCTTGTCCCCGGACAGCAAAAAGCCCCGGACCGGTGAAGGTCCGAGGCCAGTGCTCGTGCGATCGCATCGGGGGTACTGCGCGCTGCGGCTCGGGAGCGGGGGATGCGTACTCGCTGTACGCGCCGCCAAGCTCAGGCAGGGTGGCTGTGTCAGGCGGAGGCCTGACGGGCCCGGTTGCGGGCGGCACGGCGCTTCATCGCGCGGCGCTCGTCCTCGCTGAGACCACCCCAGACGCCGGAGTCCTGACCGGACTCGAGCGCCCACTGCAGGCACTGCTCCATGACAGGGCAGCGACGGCAGACGGCCTTGGCTTCCTCGATCTGCAGCAGCGCGGGACCGGTGTTGCCGATGGGGAAGAAGAGCTCGGGGTCTTCCTCGCGGCAAACGGCGCGGTGACGCCAGTCCATGGCTGCTACCTCTCCTTGGTATTACATGCGGGTTGCTTGTGAATGTGAACGCTTTCACGAATCCCTCAACAAGGGAAGGGCCGACAGCCAGGTTCCCTGGCGTGGTCCTGTGGTTTGAAGAGGGGTTCCGGTGATCTGTGGAGGCCGGTCTTGCGGGCCGTCCCGATCGCCAAGAAGAGACTCGCAAACCTCGGCGGCGGATACAACCCCTTCCGGAAAGTTTTTTTTGATTCTTCGGTGTCGACTAGGTCACAGCCGTACTTCCATGGGGTGGACCCTGGTCTAAACGTTCGAGTGAAAGGACTTTCGCCCCTTCTGCTCACACAATCACACGCAGTGCACGGCGTACGCCTGTGAACGTCACGCTGGTTCGCAGCCCCAGGTGGTCACCGTCCATCTGGAGGGGGAGCGGCACCTTCGAATGCAAGGTGAAGTCGGTCAGGTCGTGCAGGGAGACCGCGTGCCGGCCCCGGGGTCCGCGCTCGGGGGACGAAGTGAGCAACTGGGTGCCATACCGGGCGACAGCGGCCGTCGACAGGCGGCTGAGGCCGAACACGTCGAGCGCGGTGTCGAACGAGGCTTTAGGCGACGCGTAGATCGGGCGATTGCCGAGAAACGTCCAGGGGCACGTGTTCGAGACTATGGACAGCACCAGATCGGTGACCGGGTCCTCGCCCGCCCGCTCCAGGGTGATCGTCCCGCTGCGGCGGTGCGGCTCGCCGACGAGCGCGCGCATCACCTGGCGGACGTAGAGAGCGTGTGTCGATTTCTTGCCGCGCTCACGGTGCTGCTCGACGCGGCCGACCACGCCGGCGTCGAAGCCCAGGCCGGCGTTGAAGGTGAACCACCGGGACGGGACCGCCTCGTCCTCCGACCCCGGCGTCCCCGAGGCCAGGCCGAGCCCGACGGTCCGCTCGCTGCCCTCGCGCAGGGCGTCCAAGAGCGCGCCGGTGGCCTCCACCGCGTGGTTGGGCAGGCCGAGGGCGCGGGCGAAGACGTTGGTGGAGCCACCGGGGACCACCGCGAGGCCGGGCAGATGCTCCGGATCGGGGCCCGCGTGCAGCAGACCGTTGACGACCTCGTTCACCGTGCCGTCGCCGCCGAGGGCCACCACCAGCTCGATGTCGTCACTCTGCGCAGCGTGCCGGCCGAGGTCGCGCGCGTGCCCGCGGTACTCGGTGGTGACCGCCTCCAGCTTCATCTCGCTGGCGAGGGCGTGGATCAGCACGTCGCGCGTACGCGCACTCGTGGTGGTTGCCGCCGGGTTGACCACGAGAAGTGCACGCATGGTCTGCAGGGTACCTACTGGGTGGTACTCGGCCCAGACCGAGGTGAAGATCGCCGCCGTGGAACCGCGCACGTGATAGGGCGGACACCTCGCGGACGCCGGTGCACGGAGGGCTACCCTTCAGGGGTGAGCAGTGAGCCGAACCCCGTTTCCGAAGCCGCCGAAGCGGCGGGCCCCCGCCCCCGCCGGCTGACCGCCGCGGCCGCGCTCGCCGCACTGGAGGGGCTGGCGCTCGTCGTGGGCGGCGCCTGGATGCTCGTCGGGGGGCTGACCGGCCATCCCGACGACCGGACCTCCGCGATCACCGGTGGCGTCACCCTGATCGTCCTCGCCCTGCTGCCGCTGCTCGCCGCGCGCGGGCTGCTCGGCCGGCGGGGCTGGAGCCGGGGACCTGCCGTGATCACGCAGATCATGGCGCTGCCCGTGGCCTACAACCTGCTGACGACGAACGGCCCGGCCATTCCGGCGGGCATCGTGCTCGCCGTGGTCTCCGTCACGGCACTGGTGCTGCTCGTCAACCCGGAGACCACCCAGGCCCTCGGCATCCGGGGCCCCGGCAACGCCGAGAAGTAGGCGGGGTCACCGCCCGCGGGCGCGGGCGGGGCGACTACTCCTCGACCAGCAGCTTCTCCCGCAGCTGCGCCAGGGTGCGGGCCAGCAGCCGCGAGACGTGCATCTGCGAAATGCCGACCTCCTGCGCGATCTGCGACTGGGTCATGTTGCCGAAGAAACGCAGCAGCAGGATCCGCTTCTCGCGCGGCGGGAGGTCTTCCAGCAGCGGCTTGAGCGACTCCCGGTACTCGACGCCTTCCAGGGCCTCGTCCTCGGCGCCGAGGGTGTCCGCGACCGCTGGGGACTCGTCGTCGGTGTCCGGCACGTCGAGGGAGAGCGTGGAGTAGGCGTTGGCCGACTCCAGGCCCTCCAGGACCTCCTCCTCGGAGATCGCGAGTTTCTGCGCCAGCTCGTGCACCGTGGGGGAGCGTCCGTGCAGCTGGGAGAGTTCCGCGGTGGCCGTGGTCAGGGCCAGCCGCAGCTCCTGGAGCCGGCGCGGGACGCGGACCGCCCAGCCCTTGTCCCGGAAGTGCCGCTTGATCTCGCCGACCACCGTCGGTGTCGCGTACGTGGAGAACTCCACGCCGCGGTCCGGGTCGAAACGGTCGACGGACTTGATCAGTCCGATGGTGGCGACCTGGGTCAGGTCGTCGAGGGGCTCGCCGCGGTTGCGGAAGCGGCGCGCGAGGTGCTCCACGAGCGGCAGGTGCATGCGGACCAGCCGGTTGCGCAGCTCCGCGTAGGCGGGGCTGTCCTTTTCCAGCGTGCGCAGCTCCGCGAACAGGAGGCGCGCCCCGCTGCGGTCCTGCGGGTCGTGCCGCGTGCCCTGCGTGCCCCGGGCACCCGGCGCGTCGTCCTCGGAGTGTCGCTCGTGCTCGCTCATCGTCCCGCCCGTTGCCCTTTCCCGAGCCTTCTCCTCCGCTCGGACGGGCCGGACGGGGGTGTCCCCGGTCCGCTGCCCGTCGCCCGGAACGACGGCCTCGGGAGAGGTCTCGTCCTCCGGATGCGGCCGGGCCTGCTCGGGGATGCCGTCGATGCCGTCCGCCGTGCGCCGGGCCTCGTTCGGAGAACGCTCGCCCTCGGCCGGCCGCTCCCGTGTGCCTCGCTCGTCGTCCCGCACCGGCCCGTCCCCGTCCCCGTTTGCGTCCCTCACGTCGGCCCGGGTCCCGCGCCGCGCTGTTTGTAGAGGCTGATCGAAACGGTTTTGTCCTCGTCCACGGCGGAGGAGACCTTGCCCGCCAGGGCGGACAGCACCGTCCAGGCGAAGGTGTCCCGCGAAGGGGCGTGGCCGTCCGTGGTCGGCGCCGAGACGGTGACTTCGAGCGAGTCGTCGACGAGGCGGAAGACACAGCTGAGCACCGAGCCGGGCACGGCCTGCTGGAGCAGGATCGCGCAGGCCTCGTCGACTGCGATGCGCAGGTCCTCGATCTCGTCGAGGGTGAAGTCCAAGCGGGCTGCGAGGCCGGCCGTCGCCGTACGCAGCACCGACAGGTAGGCACCCGCGGCCGGCAGCCGGACTTCGACGAAGTCCTGGGTCGCGGGCTCGCCTGCGATCTGGGACACCCTCACCTCCAAGGTGGTACAAGCGTTACAGGGCCAGGGGGTCGCCCTCGGGGTAACGCGATACGTGGTTCAGCGGTGACGTTATCGCGCTCCGAAGTTTCCTGTCCCCGAGACCCCAACCCCATGCTGTCACTCATAGTAAACACACGAACACGCACAGTGGCTAGGGGTTCGGCGGGCCCAAATCGGAAGAGCGCGCGCCGGGTTGACGTACCCAGGCGTCAGACGGTCGAACCGTACCGGGCCGAGGTCACACGAGGACGTGGTCGACGAAGCACCAGCGCCAGTTCTCCCCGGGCTCGAAGGTGCGCATGACCGGGTGGCCGGTCTCCTTGTGGTGCGTCGTGGCGTGCTGTCCCGGCGAGGAGTCGCAGCAGCCGACATGACCGCAGTCGAGGCACAGCCGCAGCTGCACCGGGTCCATGCCCTCGGCCAGACACTCCGGACAGGTCTCACCGCGCGGCTCCGGCTCCGGGTGCGGCAGCGCGTCGGCGTGCGTGCACTGTTTCATGATTGCCAGGTTACGACGGGTGTGCGGATCACCGCGCGGAAAAAGAGGGCGGGCGAGGACATGGACGTGATGCCGCTGCTGTTGCTGGTGGCGGGGAGTGCCGCGGTGGCCGCCGCGGGGCGGCGGGTGCCGGTCCCGGTGCCGCTGCTGCTGGTGGCGGTGGGCCTGGCGGTGAGCTACGTCCCGGGCGTGCCCGACTACACCCTCGACCCGCACATCGTCCTGCCCCTGCTGCTGCCCCCGCTGCTCTACACGGCGGCCACCGACAGTTCCTACCTGGACCTGCGGGCCCAGGTGCGGCCGGTGGCGCTGCTGTCCGTGGGCTACGTCCTCTTCGCGACCTTCGTCGTCGGCTGCGCCGCGTACCTGATCGTGCCGGGTCTGCCGCTGACGGCGGCCCTGGTGTTCGGTGCGGTGGTCGCGCCGCCGGACGCCGTCGCCGCCACGGCCGTCGCGCGCCGGGTGGGGCTGCCCTCCCGGATCACCACGATCCTCCAGGGCGAGTCCCTGGTGAACGACGCCACCGCGATCACCGCCTTCAGGGTGGCGCTCGCGGCGGCGGTCGGCGAGGGCGCCACGTGGGCAGGCGGGCTCCTGGAGTTCGCGATCGCGGCGGTCGGCGGCGTGGGCGTGGGGCTGGTGCTGATGGTGCCGCTGCACTGGCTGCGCACCCATCTGCGGGAGGCGCTGCTGCAGAACACGCTCTCCCTGCTGATCCCGTTCGTCGCCTATGCGGTCGCCGAGCAGGTGCACGCCTCCGGGGTGCTCGCGGTGGTCGTCGTCGCGCTCTATCTCGGCCACCGCGCGTGGGAGGTCGATTTCGCCACCCGGCTCCAGGAGGAGGCGGTGTGGAAGATGGTCGCGTTCGTGCTGGAGTCGGCCGTGTTCGCCCTGATCGGACTCCAGCTGCCCGTCGTCCTCAAGGGGCTCGGGGAGCACGAGGGCACCGAAGCCGCCTGGTACGCCGTCGTCCTCTTCCTGGTGGTCGCGGTGGCGAGGTTCGTGTGGGTGTATCCGGCGAGCTACCTCCCGCGCCTTTCGGCACGCGTACGCGCGCGTGAGGGCGACCTCTCCTGGGCGGGGCCGTTCGTCATCGGCTGGGCGGGGATGCGGGGCGTGGTCTCGCTGGCCATCGCCTTCTCCATCCCGCTCACCGTGCACGACGGCGATCCCTTCCCCGAGCGCAACCTCATCCTGTTCCTCACCTTCACCACCGTCATCGGCACGCTGGTCGTCCAGGGCGTCACCCTGCCGCCGCTGATCCGCCTGCTGAAGTTCCCCGCCCGCGACGTGCAGACCGAGACGCTCGCCGAGGCCAACGCCCAGGCACAGGCCTCGCGGGCGGCCGAGCGGCGCCTGGACGAGCTGCTCGCCGACGAGCGCAACGCCCTGCCGGGCCCCCTCGCCGAGCGCCTGCGCACGGTCCTGGAACGCCGCCGCAACGCCGTCTGGGAGCGGCTGGGGCAGGTCAACCCGGTCACCGGCGAGACCGTCGACGACACCTACCGGCGGCTGTCCCGGGAGATGATCAGCGCCGAGCGCGACGTCTTCGTCCGGCTGCGGGACGGCCGCTACATCGACGACGAGATGCTGCGGACGCTGCTGCGCCGCCTCGACCTGGAGGAGGCGGCGGCCTACCGGGAGGCCACGTGAGCGGCCCGGCGGCGGTCAGGGGAACGGCCGGCCGGTGACGACCGCGGCCAGGGTGGTCCCGCGCGGGAAGGCGCCCTCCTGGGTGAGGACGAGCAGGGCGTGCAGCAGCTTGGCCACATACACGCGCTCCACGGGCAGGCCGTGGCGGTGTTCGAAGTCGTCGGCGAAGGAGTCGAGCTCGGGCGTCGTGCGGGCGTAGCCACCGCAGTGGAAGCGGTCGTCGAGGCTCCAGTCGCCGCGCGGTCCGCCGAAGGCACGGTCCTGGAGCCGCCGTATGTCGTCGGCCAGGAAGCCGCCCCTGAGCACGGGTATCCCCAGCGTCCGCCGGCCCCGGGGCAGGCCCGCGGCCAGTCCGGCGAGCGTGCCACCCGTGCCGCAGGCGACGGCGGCCACGTCGGCGTGTCCGCCCAGCTCCTCGCCGAGAGCCCGGCAGCCGCGGACGGCCGCCGCGTTGCTGCCGCCCTCGGGGACGACGACCGCGTCCTCGGCGGCCGCCGCGCGCAGCAGCGCGGCCAGGGTCTCCGGCTCGCTCTTGCGGCGGTACGTCGAGCGGTCGACGAAGTGCAGCCGCATGCCGTCGGCCGCGCACCGGGCCAGGGAGGGGTTGAGCGGCCGCCCGGCCAGTTCCTGACCCCGCACCACGCCCACCGTCGACAGGCCGAGCAGCCGGCCGGCGGCGGCCGTGGCGCGCAGGTGGTTGGAGTAGGCGCCGCCGAACGTGACGACGGTACGGCCCCGCGCCGTGGCGAGATTCGGCGCCAGTTTGCGCCATTTGTTGCCGACCAGGTCGGGGTGGATCAGATCGTCCCGCTTCAGCAGCAGCCGGACGCCGTGCCGCTCGAACCGCCCGTCGACGATCTCCTGGCAGGGTGACGGCAGACGGGGGCCGAGGGTGGCGAGGTCGGAGGTGTCGGTGCCGGTCACCCGGCCATTCTCACGCCGCGGCGAGAGTGCGTCACCTCAGCCCAGCCGGTCCCCGATCCGTGCCCGCATGGACGCCATGGTGAACCCGCGCGGGTCCACCTTCCCGGGCTGCCACTCCAGGTGCCCGATCACGGACCGTTCGTTCCACCCGTGATGGCGGCAGACCGCGGCGGCGGCCCGCTCGATGGCCTCCAGCTGTGCCGCCGGCCAGGGGTCGTCGCCGTCGCCCAGGTTCTCGCACTCGAACCCGTAGAAGTGCCGGTTGCCGTCGGTGTTCGCCTCGTTGTCCTTCGGCAGCGCCCGCTCGGCGATCACCGCGCGCAGGACGTCGTCGTCGCCGAGGCCGGCGTGGTTGGCCCTGCCGTACCCGACCAGGTGGACCCGGCCGTCCTTCGTGATGACCCCGTGGCACAGGGGACCGGGCAGGCCCTCGTAGCCCTTGCGGCAGATGTCCACCGTCCGGGCGCTGCCCTTCGTGACCGTGTGGTGGATCATCACGCCGTTCACCGGCCCCCAGGGGCCCTTGTGGTTGCGGTTGTGGTCGCGCCAGTCGCCGACCTCGACGACGGTGAGCCCCTCCGCCTTCAGTGCCTTGAGGAAGCTGCTCGCGGACATGGGTGAGGCCACGGCCGACTCCTTCACGCTGTGTGACGGCCGCCTTGGCACGACCGTCTCGTACGGTGCTTGTACCGAAACGGAGCCCCCGCTATTACTTGTCCGGCGCGCGTGCGAGCGTTTTCGGCCAATCTCGTCCCGGCCAGGCGCGTGCAACAGGCCGGACAAGACGCCGGGATGGTGAAACAAGCCCCCATGTCTGCCCCGGCTTCCGGTGATCCATTCCCGCTCTTTCGTGTAATAGCACCGGCACGCTCCGTGAGGAAGGCTGGTGCACGCACATCGATGCCGGGCGCAGCCGTCCGGCACGACCGGGAGGGCAATTCCTTATGTCGGTAGGCGAAGAGGTCCGCAGCGAGCAGACCAAGCCGCAGCAGAGCCTCGGCACGGCGGCCGCGCGGAACCTGGCCACCACGACCAAGTCCGTTCCTCAGATGCAGGAGATCAGCTCACGCTGGCTGCTGCGCTCGCTTCCCTGGGTGGACATCCAGGGCGGCACGTACCGGGTGAACCGGCGTCTGACCTTCGCCGTCGGCGACGGCCGCGTGACGTTCGTGAAGACCGGCGACCGCGTCGAGGTCGTCCCCGCGGAGCTGTGCGAGCTGCCGGCGCTGCGGTCGTACGAGGACGACGAGGTCCTGTCGGAGCTCGCGCAGCGCTGCGAGCAGCGGGAGTTCGGCCCCGGCGAGGTCATCGCCTCGTTCGGCGGCCGGGCCGACGAGGTGTACCTGCTCGCGCACGGCAAGGTGGAGAAGATCGGCACCGGTCCCTACGGTGACGACGCGGTGCTCGGTGTCCTCGCCGACGGCGCCTACTTCGGCGACCAGGCGCTGCTCGACGGGGACGCCATCTGGGAGTACACGGCCCGCGCGGTCACCGCCTGCACCGTGCTCGTGCTGCCCCGCCAGGAGGTGGACCAGGTCGCGGAGCGCGCGGAGTCCCTGAGCGCGCACCTGGAGGAGCAGCGCTCGCTCCCGGAGCAGAACACCAACAAGCACGGCGAGAAGGCGATCGACCTCTCCGCCGGCCACAGCGGCGAGCCGGACATCCCGCACACCTTCGTCGACTACGAGGCCCAGCCCCGTGAGTACGAACTGAGCGTCGCCCAGACCGTGCTGCGCATCCACTCGCGCGTGGCCGACCTCTACAACCAGCCGATGAACCAGACCGAGCAGCAGATCCGGCTGACGGTCGAGGCGCTGAAGGAGCGCCAGGAGCACGAGCTGGTCAACAACCGCGAGTTCGGTCTGCTGCACAACTGCGAGTACGACCAGCGGATCCAGCCGCACGACGGCGTGCCGGGACCGGACGACCTGGACGAGCTGCTGAGCCGCCGCAGGGGCACCAAGCTGCTGCTCGCCCACCCCCGTGCGATCGCCGCCATCGGCCGGGAGCTCAACCGGCGCGGACTGGTCCCCGAGACGATCGACGTCGCCGGCAACCGCATCCCGACCTGGCGCGGGGTGCCGATCTACCCGTGCAACAAGATCCCGGTCACCGAGGCCCGTACGACCTCGATCATCGCGATGCGTACCGGCGAGCAGGAGCAGGGCGTCATCGGGCTGCGCGCCACCGGCATCCCCGACGAGATCGAGCCGAGTGTGTCGGTGCGCTTCATGGGCATCAACGAGCAGGCCATCATCAAGTACCTGGTCACGACCTACCACTCGGCCGCGGTCCTGGTGCCGGACGCGCTGGGCGTCCTGGAAAACGTCGAGATCGGCCGCTGGCAGTGACGCCAGTCCGCTTGAGGCCGTGTCCCCGCCCTCACGGGCGGGTACACCCCCGGGGTACGGGAGTGGGCCCATGGGGGAGGTGAGTCCATGACGGAGACCGGGTGCGGCGCCACCGCGACCCGCGGTCCCACCGGAGCGCCGGAGAGGCAGGGGGCCATCGGCACACAGCGCGCGGACGAGCCGGGCACCCCGGTCGGCGGAACCGGGCCACCGGTGTCCGAGGGGCAGGAGGCGGCGGCGCTCCTGAGCGAGTCCCGGGCGTCGGTCGATCCCGAACTCCGTTCCGCCATCGCCGCACTGCCCCCGATGATGCGCCGTGTCGCTCTCTACCACTTCGGCTGGCAGCACGCGGACGGCACGCCCGCGGAGGGGAACGCGGGCAAGGCGATCCGTCCCGCACTCGTCCTCACCGCGGCCGCCGCGCTCGGCGGGCCCACGGCCCGTGCGGCGGCGGTGCGGGCCGCCGCCTCGGTGGAGCTGATCCACAACTTCACACTGCTGCACGACGACGTGATGGACCGGGACACCACCCGGCGCCACCGGCCCACCGCCTGGACCGTGTTCGGCGACGCCGACGCGATCCTCGCGGGGGACGCCGTTCAGGCGCTCGGCCTGCGACTGCTCGCCGCGGACCCGCATCCGGCGTCCGCGGCGGCGGCCATCCGGCTGTCCGACTGCGTCATGGAACTGTGCGAGGGCCAGCACACGGACACGGCGATGGAGCGGCGCGCGCCCTACGAGGTCACTCTCGACGAGACGCTCGCCATGGCCGAGGCCAAGACGGGCGCCCTGCTGGGATGCGCCTGCGCGCTCGGCGGGCTGTACGCCGGCGCCGCCGACGAGGACGTCGAGGCGCTGGACGCCTTCGGCCGGCAGGCCGGGCTGGCCTTCCAGCTCATCGACGACGTCATCGGCATATGGGGCGATCCGCGCCACACCGGCAAGCCGGCCGGCGCGGACCTGGCCGTCCGCAAGAAGTCGCTGCCGGTGGTCGCCGCCCTCACCTCCGGCACCCCGGCCGCCGCCGAACTCGCCGCGCTGTACGCGGCACCGTACGACGAGGACAAGGAGGACCTGGAGCGCACCGCCCTCGCCGTGGAGCGGGCCGGCGGCCGGGACTGGGCGCAGGCCGAGGCGGCCGACCGGATGGCACGGGCGATGCAGGAACTGGCCCGTGCCGTGCCGGACCCGGAGTCGGCGGGCGGACTGCTCGCGCTGGCCGAGTTCGTGACCCGGCGCACCACCTGAGAACGGCCACCTGACGGCCAACTGACCGCCGCCCGCCGCACCACCCGGCCCGCCAGGGCCGGCCGCAAGACCCCGGAGCCCGTGCAGGGCCGTACGGCACCTGACCCGACGTACGGCCGCACCGCCGACGGCTCCGGTCCGGCGGGTCCCGCACTTCCCCACGGTGTGCGGGGCCCGCCCCCTTTCCCTGTCCGGCCGGCGCGTGAGGCCTCCCGGATAGGCTCAACCTCCGTACACACGAACGACGTTGAGCCGAAGGGGCGGGGCGGGTTATGGGCGTGGTGATCCGGACGGCGGGGGCGGACGACCGGGAGCGGGTCGTCCGCCTCCTGGACGAGGCCTTCCAGGACGACCCGGTCAGCAGCTGGGTCTTTCCCGGCACCGAGTACCGCCGGCTGACCCATCACCGGCTCATGGCGGCCTTCACCGACGCCGTGCTGGCCGACGGGCGCATCGACCTCACCGAGGACGGCGCGGCCTGCGCGCTGTGGCTGCCCGTACCGGCGCACGAACCGGCCGGGGACGAACAACCGGCCGGGGGGCCCGCCGAGGACATCCCCGCCCTGGTGCGCGAGGCCGTCGACCCGGACAACGAGCGCGTCGAACTGATAGCCCGGCTCACCGAGGGCATCCACCCCGCCGGCCGGGCCCACGAGTACCTGTGGATGATCGGCGTGGCCCCCGGACGGCAGGGCGAGGGTCTGGGCACCGCGCTGATGGAGTCGGTGCTCGACCGCTGTGACAGCGAGGGGACGCCCGCCTACCTGGAGGCGAGCAGCGCCCGCGGCCGGGCGCTGTACGAGCGCCTGGGCTTCGAGTTCACCGGACAGGCCCTCCAACTGCCCGACGGCCCCCTGATGTGGCCGATGTGGCGCGAGCCGCGGAACGAATAATCAGGAGACCAGACAACTACATCCGGAGTACTGTGAGCGTAGTGGTCAAGGGGTGGCCAGGACGAAGGAGACCGGTTTGCGCAAGCTCACGTATTTCATCGCCTGTTCGATCGACGGCTTCATCGGCGGCCCGGACGGCGACGCGTCGTTCATGTACCCGTTCGTGGACGAGGAGTTCTTCGCGTTCCTGAAGGCGGAGTACCCGGAGACGGTGTCGAGCTTCGGCCGGCAGCAGCGCGGCATGGACGGCATGCCGAACAAGCGGTTCGACACGGTGGTCCAGGGCCGGGGCAGCTACGACCTGGCGCTGAAGGAGGGCATCACCAGCCCCTACGGACACATGCGCGAGATCGTCGCCTCGCGCACCCTCACGGAGTCGCCCGACCCCAACGTCGAGATCGTCTCGACGGACCTGGTCGGCAGGGTCCGCGAACTGAAGGCGGAGGAGAGCGACTTCGACATCTACCTGTGCGGCGGGGCGGCCGTCGCGGGGGAGCTGGCCGGCGAGGTCGACGAGCTGGTCATCAAGACGTATCCGGTGGTGCTGGGCACCGGCATGCCCATGTTCGCCTCGGGCTTCGAGGTCTCCGAGTTCGTGACGGGCTCGGTGCGCACCTTCGGCAACGGCGTCGTGGTGCGGACCTACGACCGCAAGCGATGAGCCGTCCGTGCACCGGTTACGAGCAGGGTGCGGACGCACGGAGGGGCCCGGCCGGGTTGCGGCCGGGCCCCTCCGGTCTGTCCTGCGGCCCGCGATGGTGCACCGATCGCCGGCCCGCGGTGCAGAGGTCAGGCCTTCTTGGTCTCCCAGAAGATCTTGTCGATCTGGGCGATGTAGTCCAGGGCCTTCTGGCCGGTCGCCGGGTCGGTCGAGCCCTTGGCGGCCGAGAGGGCCTTCAGGGTGTCGTTGACCAGCTGGTGCAGCTCCGGGTACTTCTCGAAGTGCGGGGGCTTGAAGTAGTCGCTCCACAGCACGGACACGTGGTGCTTCGCGAGCTCGGCGCGCTGCTCCTTGATGACCGTGGCGCGGGCCTGGAAGTGCGGGTCGTCGTTACCGGCCATCTTCTCCTGGACGGCCTTCACCGACTCCGCCTCGATGCGGGCCTGGGCCGGGTCGTACACGCCGCAGGGCAGGTCGCAGTGGGCGCTGACCGTGACCTTGGGGGCAAACAGGCGGGAAAGCATGAAGCGTTCCTTCCTCGTGATCGTCTTCTCAGGGGGGACATTACTCCCTGGGTGGCCCGATTTCGCGAGTGCCCCCGTGGGCTTAGGACAAAAGTCCGGGGGTGAGACTGAGACTGGTGGAGGAAAGACCGGGAGGTGCCGGGTGATGCCGGAGCGGCCGTCGCAGGAGACCGAGCGCGCGAGAGGCGCGCTGCCCTTCGGGCCGGCCGAGGTGACCGGGCCGTCGATGGTGCCCACGCTGCACCACGGTGATGTGCTGCTCGTGCACTGGGGTGCGCGGGTCCGGCCGGGTGACGTGGTCGTGCTGCGGCATCCCTTCCAGCAGGACCTGCTGGTGGTCAAGCGGGCCGTCGAGCGGCGCGGGGCCGGCTGGTGGGTGCTCGGGGACAACGCCTTCGCCGGCGGCGACAGCACCGACTACGGGGTCGTCCCCGAGGACCTGGTGCTCGGCAGGGTGCGCCTGCGGTACCGGCCGCCGAGGGCGGGTCAGCGCTCCCCGTTCGCCGTGGCCCGCTGGGCGCTGTCCGCGCTCAGGCCGGTGCCGGCCTCCCGGTCCGCCTCCAGGCGCTTGCGGGCGCGGTAGGCCGCCACGTTGGCGCGGGTGGCGCAGCGGTCGGAGCAGTAGCGCCGGGAGCGGTTGGTGGAGGTGTCCAGGTAGGCGTTGCGGCAGGGGGACGCCTCGCACAGGCCCAGGCGGTCCACCCCGTACTCGGTGAGGTGGAAGGCGAGGCCCATCGCCGCGATGGCGGCGAAACCGGCGGTGGCGTTGGACGGGTGGTCCGCCAGGTGCATGTGCCACAGCGGGCGGCCGTCGTCGTCGCGGTGGTCGTGGCCGGAGATCTGCGGGCTCACCGGGAACTCCAGGAGCAGGGAGTTCAGCAGGTCGACGGCGAGGGTCTCGTCGCCGGCGTCGGCCGCCTCGAACACCGCCCGCAGCCGTGCCCGGACCGAGCGGAAGCGGGTCACGTCCGAGTCGGCCGCCCGCCGGGCCGCCGACTGGTTGGCGCCGAACAGTTCGCGGACGGCCTCGACCGAGGTCAGGGAGTCCTGTCCGCGGGACGGTTCCTCGGTGTTGACGAGACGTACGGCGTAATCCGAGTAATAGGCCAGTTCCACTTGTAGTCCTTACGGAGGGGCTCTATGGTCGTGCCTGCGGTCAGGTAACAGCTGATCGTGCTTCCAGGGTATTACGTCACGCATGCACGGAGGGGCCCGATGACGGACGCCGACACCACGAACACCACCGACGCCACCACGGCCGGCGCCGACTGGCGGGCCTGGCAGGAGAGCTGGGACCGGCAGCAGGAGTGGTACATGCCGGACCGGGAGGACCGCTTCCGGATCATGCTCGACATGGTCGAGGCGCTCGTCGGCACCGCGCCGCGCGTGCTGGACCTCGCCTGCGGCACCGGCACCATCACCGCCCGGCTGCTCGCCCGCTTCCCCGGGGCCACCAGTACCGGCGTGGACCTCGACCCCGCGCTGCTCGCGATCGCCGAGGGCACCTTCGCCGGCGACGACCGGGTCTCCTTCGTCACCGCCGACCTCAAGGACCCCGACTGGCCGGCGAAGCTGCCGCACCACTCGTACGACGCCGTGCTGACCGCCACGGCCCTGCACTGGTTCCACGCCGAGCCCCTCGCGGATCTCTACGGCCGGGTCGCGGGCCTGGTCCGCGACGGCGGTGTCTTCATGAACGCGGACCACATGATCGACGACACGACGCCCCGGATCAACGCGGCCGAGCGGGCGCAGCGGCACGCGCAGATGGACGCGGCCAAGAACGGGGGCGCGCTCGACTGGGCCGAGTGGTGGCAGCTCGCCGCCAAGGACCCGGTCCTCGCCGAACCGACGGCCCGCCGCTTCGAGATCTACGGCGAGCACGCCGACGGCGAGATGCCCTCGGCGGCCTGGCACGCGCGCGTCCTGCGCGAGAAGGGCTTCGGCGAGGCGCGGCCGGTGTGGTGCTCGCCGTCGGACACGCTGCTGCTCGCGGTGAAGTGAGACCGTGACACGGCGGAGGGGCGGTACGGGTTTCCGTACCGCCCCTCCTCGCGCTGCCGCCGGCGCCCGCCGTGTCCTCAGAGGACCTTGGACAGGAACGCCTTCGTCCGCTCGTGCTGCGGGTCGGTCAGGACGTCGCGCGGGTTGCCCGACTCGACGACCACGCCGTCGTCCATGAAGACCAGGCTGTCGCCCACCTCGCGGGCGAAGCCCATCTCGTGGGTGACGACGACCATCGTCATGCCGGACTCGGCCAGGTCGCGCATGACGTCGAGGACGTCACCGACCAGCTCCGGGTCCAGGGCCGAGGTCGGCTCGTCGAACAGCATCAGCTTCGGGTCCATCGCGAGCGCCCGCGCGATCGCGACCCGCTGCTGCTGGCCGCCGGAGAGCTGCGAGGGGTAGTTGCCGGCCCGGTCGGAAAGGCCCACCCGCTCCAGCAGGGCGCCCGCGCGCTCCCGCGCCTGCGCCCTGCTCACGCCCTTGACCTGGACCGGCGCCTCCATGACGTTCTCCAGCGCCGTCATGTGCGGGAACAGGTTGAAGCGCTGGAAGACCATGCCGATGTCCCGGCGCTTGACCGCGACCTCGCTGTCCTTCAGCTCGTAGAGCTTGTCGCCCTTCTGGCGGTAGCCGACCAGCTCGCCGTCGACGTAGAGCCGTCCGGCGTTGATCTTCTCCAGGTGGTTGATGCACCGCAGGAAGGTGGACTTTCCGGAGCCGGAGGGGCCGATCAGGCAGAACACCTCACCCGACTTCACCTCCAGGTCGATGCCCTTGAGGACCTCGATGGCGCCGAAGGACTTGTGGACGCCCTCGGCCTTGACCATGGCGGTCATGCGGCACCTCCCGTCTTGCTGGAGCGGGTCGACAGGGAGAACAGGTTCGCCCGGATCTTCTGCATCGGCGTCGGCGGCAGGCTGCGGCTGGAGCCGCGGGCGTAGTACCGCTCCAGGTAGTACTGGCCGACGCTGAAGACCGAGGTCAGCAGCAGGTACCAGGCCGCCGCCAGGAACAGCATCTCGGCGGGTGCGCCCGAGGTCTGGCCGATGTCCTGGGCCACTCTGAACAACTCGGAGTACTGGACGACCGACACCAGCGAGGTCGTCTTCAGCATGTTGATGACCTCGTTGCCCGTCGGCGGCACGATCACGCGCATCGCCTGCGGGACCACGATCCGGCGCAGCGTCTTGGTGTGGCTCATGCCGAGCGCGTGGGCCGCCTCGGTCTGGCCCTCGTCGACCGCCAGCAGTCCGGCGCGGCAGATCTCCGCCATGTACGCGGCCTCGTTGAGGCCGAGGCCGAGCAGCGCCGTCAGGAACGGCGTCATGAAGTCGGACCACTCGTCGCGGTAGAACGGGCCGAGGTTGATGTACTCGAAGACCAGGCCCAGGTTGAACCAGACGACGAGCTGCACCAGGACCGGGGTGCCGCGGAAGAACCAGATGTAGAACCACGCGATGGACGAGGTCACCGGGTTCTTCGACAGCCGCATCACCGCGAGCATGATGCCGCCGACGATGCCGATGAGCATGGCCAGGACGGTGATCAGCAGCGTCTTGCCCATGCCGGACAGGATCCGGTCGTCGAAGAAGTAGTCCGGGATCGCACCCCAGTTGATCTTGCCCTGGGAGAACGCGTACACGACCGCGGCCAGCAGCGCGATCGCGACGACCGCGGTGACGTAGCGGCCGTAGTGCCGGACCGGGATGGCCCTGATGGCCTCCGGGCCGGCCGGCGGGGTGTCCGCCGGGCCGGAGCCCGTCTTGTCGATGTCAACAGTCACGGATGTTGCCTTTCAGTGCCCGCCGCGCGGTCACTTGCCGCCGTTGATGGTGGCCTCCGTGACGGCGCCTTCCGCCACGCCCCACTTGTCCATGATCTTCTTGTACTCGCCGTTGGCGATCACCGCGTCCAGCGCCGCCTTCAGGGCGTCGCGCAGCTGCGTGCTCTCCTTGGCGACCGCGATGCCGTACGGCGCGGCCTCGACCTGCTCGCCGACCATCTCGAAGTCCTTGCCGCCGCCGGAGGTCTTCACCGCGTACGCGGCCACCGGGAAGTCGGAGGAGCCGGCGTCGGCGCCGCCCGCGCGCAGGCGGGTCTGGGCCTGCTGGTCGTTGTCGAAGGCCTCCATGGAGATCTTCTTGCCGGCCGGGCACTTCTCGTTCTCGGCCTTGGCGAGGTCCTCGGAGACCGTGCCGCGCTGGAGCACGAGCTTCTTGCCGCACAGGTCGGACCAGGTCTTGATGCCCTGGTCGTCGCCCTTCTTGGTGTAGATGGAGACACCGGCGGTGAAGTAGTCGACGAAGTCGACGCCCTGGCCGACCTTCTTGCCGGTGTCCGAGTCGATGCCCTCCTGGCGGTCCTTGGTGTCGGTCATCGCGGACATGGCGATGTCGTACCGCTTGGAGCGCAGACCCGTGATCAGGGTGTCGAAGGTGCCGTTCTCGAATTCGAACTTCACACCGAGCTGCTTGCCGAGGGCGTCGGCGAGGTCGGGGTCGATACCGACCGTCTTGCCGGAGTCGTCCTTGAACTCGACCGGCGCGTAGGCGATGTCGGAGCCCACCTTGACGGTGCCCTTGTCGCGGATCGACTTCGGCAGCTTGTCGGCGAGCGGAGCGCTGCTCGAGGACTGGCTGTCGCTGCCGGAGTCGCTGTTCTCGGTCTGGTCGCCGCATCCGGTGAGCAGCAGCGCGCCTGCGACCGCGATCGCACCGACCGCTGCTAGCCGGGAGTGCGCGGCGGTCGTACGACGGGTGGAGCTTGCGGTCATGGTGGTTCCTCCGGCGGATGAATGGAGTTGCCGATGGGGACGGTGGTGTTCCGGTGGAGCGGACGCCTGCCGGGGGACCGGCGGGCGCCGTGGGTCGACGTGAGCACACACCTTCGAGTGCCGCGACCTCGTGTGATTACGGCATCTTGCCATTCGGACTCGGCCATTCAGGGGGGCCGTCATGTCAAAATCGGATAACGGGTCACCCCCCGAACCGCATCAGGTCGGTACATCACGACCGAACCTTTACGGGAATCTGCCCCTCCGGCCGGAAGATCTGCGGAATTTCTCGTTATCCGGGCATGGATCGTCAGTGTGTACGGCCGTTGCAAGCGGCTTCTCCCGGTCTGTCAAGGGGTGCCGCGAGGTTGTCCTGATCCCCGGCTATGAGCCATGTCACCGACATGCGGCGTTCGGGGTCCGACATGTGAGCTTGCTCTTATCCGACTCGTCGCCGGAGGCGTCCGTCGGGTAAGAAGGTTCTTTACACCCCTCATCAGGGGCTCAGGGCGCGTGTGCGGCGCGCCCGTCGCGCGGGGTCCTCGTGGCCCGTACAGCCATCCTCCCGCGCGGTGCCCGCCCATTCCTCACCAGGAGTGGACAACCCTCAAACCATGAACTCTTAAGGGGTAAGACAAAGTGGCAGCGGAGATCGTCAATCCTCGCAGCGACAACGGAGCCGGTGCGGAGCAGGGGGCGGGCGCTGAGCCGCTCGACTCCTTCGACCCCGCGTTCGCGCTGCACCGCGGCGGCAAGATGGCCGTGCAGGCCACCGTGCCGGTCCGTGACAAGGAAGACCTGTCCCTGGCGTACACGCCCGGCGTCGCGAAAGTGTGCAGCGCGATCGCCGAGCAGCCCGACCTCGTCCACGACTACACCTGGAAGTCCTCGGTCGTCGCGGTCGTGACGGACGGGACGGCGGTGCTGGGACTCGGGGACATCGGGCCCGAGGCGTCCCTCCCGGTGATGGAGGGGAAGGCGATCCTCTTCAAGCAGTTCGGTGGGGTGGACGCGGTCCCGATCGCCCTGAACTGCACGGACGCCGACGACATCGTCGAGACCGTGGTCCGCCTCGCGCCCTCGTTCGGCGGCGTCAATCTGGAGGACATCTCGGCGCCGCGCTGCTTCGAGATCGAGCGCAAGCTCCAGGAGCGGCTGGACATCCCGGTCTTCCACGACGACCAGCACGGCACCGCGGTCGTGACGCTGGCGGCGCTGCGCAACGCGGCGCGGCTGAGCGGGCGGACGCTGGGCGAGCTGCGCGCGGTGATCTCGGGCGCGGGCGCGGCCGGTGTCGCCATCGCCAAGATGCTGGTGGAGGCCGGTATCGGGGACGTCGCGCTGGCCGACCGCAAGGGCATCATCTCGGCGGGCCGGGCGGACCTCACGCCGGTCAAGCAGGAGGTGGCCTCCTTCACCAACAAGGCGGGGCTGTCCGGCTCGCTGGAGGACGCGCTCGCGGGCGCCGACGTCTTCATCGGCGTCTCCGGCGGCACGGTGGCCGAGGAGGCGGTGGCCTCGATGGCGAAGGGTGCCTTCGTCTTCGCGATGGCCAACCCGAACCCCGAGGTGCACCCGGAGGTCGCTCACAAGTACGCGGCGGTCGTCGCCACGGGGCGCTCGGACTTCCCGAACCAGATCAACAACGTGCTGGCGTTCCCGGGCATCTTCGCGGGCGCGCTCCAGGTGCGGGCGTCGCGGATCACCGAGGGCATGAAGCTCGCGGCGGCCGAGGCGCTGGCCTCCGTGGTGGGCGACGACCTCGCCGCGGACTACGTCATCCCGTCCCCGTTCGACGAGCGGGTCGCCCCGGCCGTCACGGCGGCGGTGGCGGCCGCGGCCCGTGCGGAGGGTGTGGCGCGCCGGTGACGGTGTGACACGCGCTTGTGCGCCGAGCGGCCTCGTCCTCCTCGGGAGGGCGGGGCCGCTCGCATGTGCGGGGGCCGCTGCCTGGCCCGGCGGCGGCACTGGTGGCAAGAGGGTGTGTGTCACAGGGCGTCGTGGTTCCGGTCGGCGGGTGTGGAACCTATCGTCGGGGCCATGTTCGCTGCCTACGCCGCCCGAATCGACCGCGACGAGCCGCTGACCGGCCTGGAGTTGGGGGAGCGTCCGGCTCCCGAGGCCCGGCCCGGCTGGAGTGTCGTCGATGTCAGGGCCGCCTCCCTCAACCATCACGACCTCTGGTCCCTGCGCGGCGTCGGCCTTCCGGAGGACCGGCTGCCGATGATCCTGGGCTGCGACGCCGCCGGTGTCGACGCGGACGGCAACGAGGTCGTCCTGCACTCGGTGATCGGCCAGACGGGCCACGGGGTCGGCCCCCGGGAGCCGCGCTCCATCCTCACCGAGCGCTACCAGGGGACGTTCGCCGAGCAGGTCGCCGTGCCCACCTGGAACATCCTGCCCAAGCCGAAGGAGCTGTCCTTCGCGGAGGCCGCCTGTCTGCCCACCGCCTGGCTGACGGCGTACCGGATGCTGTTCACCAACGCCGGGGTGCGTCCCGGTGACTCCGTGCTGGTGCAGGGTGCCGGCGGCGGCGTGGCCACGGCCGCGATCGTGCTCGGCAGGGCCGCGGGGCTGCGGGTCTTCGCCACCAGCCGGGACGAGGCGAAGCGGAAGCGGGCCCTGGAGCTGGGCGCGGTGGAGGCCGTGGAGCCGGGTGCGCGGCTGCCGCAGCGGGTGGACGCGGTCATCGAGACCGTGGGCGCCGCCACCTGGTCGCACTCGGTGAAGTCGCTGCGGCCGGGCGGGACGCTGGTCATCTCCGGCGCCACCAGCGGGGACCGGCCCTCCCACGCGGAGCTGACCCGGATCTTCTTCCTGGAACTGCGGGTCGTCGGCTCCACGATGGGCACCAAGGACGAACTGGAGGACCTGCTCTCCTTCTGCGCCGCCACCGGTGTACGTCCCGTCATCGACGATGTGCTTCCGCTGGACCGGGCCCGTGAGGGGTTCGAGCGGATGGCCTCCGGGGAGCTGTTCGGCAAGATCGTACTCAGCGGCTCCTGACCCCGCGATGTCAACTGGGGTTGACGTCGAGCGGACGTCAATCTAAGTTGACAGGCATGAGCGAAGCAACGGATCTCGCCACGCGTGCGGGTGACCGCGACCCCAGGGTCGGGCTGCGGGCCGTCGCCGCACTGCGGAGGCTGCTGGAGCAGCTGGAGTCGGTGCAGGTGCGCAGCGCGCGCCACCAGGGCTGGTCGTGGCAGGAGATCGCCACGGAGCTCGGAGTCAGCAGGCAGGCCGTGCACAAGAAGTACGGGAGGCATTGATGTTCGAGCGATTCACGAAGGATGCCCGAGCGGTCGTGCAGGGGGCCGTCGAGCATGCCGAGGCCGCGGATGCGCGGACCGTCGACACCGGACACCTGCTGCTCGCCCTGCTGGACCGGGAGGGCAGCCGGGCCTCCTTCGCGCTGACGGCGCTCGGGGCCGGCGGTGAGCACCGGGACTCGGTGCGGCGGGCGCTGGCGGAGGCGCGGCGCCGGGCCGGTCTGACGCAGGCCGAGACCGACGCCCTCGCCGGACTGGGGATCGATGTCTCCGAGGTCGTCGCCCGGGTGGAGGAGGTGCACGGTGTCGGGGTCATGTCCGGCGAGCGGAAGGGCGGTCGCCGGTGGTCCGGGCACCGCGGCTTCGACCGGGGCGCCAAGGAGGTCCTGGAGAAGGCGCTGCGGGTCGCCGTCGCCCGGCGCGACCGGCGCATCGGGGACGAGCACCTTCTCCTCGCGCTGACGATCCGCCCCGGCGTGCCCGCGGAGGTGCTCGCCGACCACGGGGTGACCCACGCGTCGTTGACCAGGGTGCTGGGCGACGGCTCAGGGGAGGGCGCGGGCGCGGCCTGAGCCCGGCGCCCCGCGTCCGACGCCCTCGGCCGGATGCCGGGGGCGGTGTCCCGGAGGTCAGGCCTTCGGCGTCCGCAGAATCGCCCCGATGTGCGCCGCCGCCGTCGACAACTGACGACGGGCGTCACGGAGCTGGTCGGGCGTGACGCCCCGGTCCCGGGCGGCGTCCCGGATGTCGTCCCGGAAGCGGTCGAGCAGCCGGTCCAGGTCGCGGGCCGGGTCCCCGGTGGAGTCCGCGGTGTCCTCGTGGGCCCAGGCCGGGGTGTATCCGGCGGGGAAGTCCTCGGGGGTGGCGGAGTACTCGGGCCGGGGGGTGGTGGAGCCCGCGTCGGTGCGGCCGAAGCCCCAGTCCTTGCCGAACTCCTTCCCGAAGTCCTTGCCGAAGTCGCCGACCTCCTTCGCCAGTTCGCTCAGCCCCTCGCGCAGTCCCGTGGGCCAGTCGCCCCGCGAGAAGTGGTCCTGCACCTGCTCCTGGACCCGCTGGGCGATGCGCTGCACCTCCTCCTGCGCCTGGGTCCGTGCCCGCTCCTGGGCCTCCTTGGCCTGACGCCGGGCCCGCTGGGCCTCGTCGCGGGCCCGCCTGCTCTCGTCCTTGGCGCGGCGGGCCTGCTCCTTCCACTCCTGCTTGACCCGGCGCATCTCCTCCTTGGCGGCCCGCCAGGCCTCCTTGTCGTCGACGCCCCCGGCCGCTCCCGACTCGTCCTGCGTCCCCGAACCGGCGCCCTGGCGCGCCGCGCTGGCCGCGGCCCGCATCTCCCGGCGCAGGTCTCCCGCCGCGCCGCGCACGTCGGCCCGGATCTCGGCGGCCAGCTCGGCGACCGACTCCCGGATCTCCAGCTCCAGATCGGCCAGCTCACCGCTGCGCTCGGCCAGCTCGGCGCGGCCGGCGTCCGTGATGGCGTACACCTTGCGTCCGCCCTCGGTGGTGTGGGTGACCAGGCCCTCCGCCTCCAGCTTGGCCAGGCGCGGGTACACGGTGCCCGCCGACGGGGCGTAGAGGCCCTGGAAGCGCTCTTCGAGGAGCCGGATCACCTCGTAGCCGTGGCGCGGGGCCTCGTCCAGGAGCTTGAGGAGGTAGAGGCGCAGTCGGCCGTGGGCGAAGACGGGGGGCATGTCAGAGCACCTTCTTGTCGGTCGTGCCGTCCGACGGGGCGGCGGTGTCGCCGTGGTCCCGGACGGCAGCGGAATTGTCCCCCGAGTCGCCCGGCGCGTCGTGCGCCGGGCCGGTGTCCCGCGGCTCCCGCTCCCACGGAGTGTCCGCCGCGCCCGGCCGCCGCAGCAGGGCGATCGAGCCGGAGATCGTGGTGGCCTTCAGCCGCCCGTTGCCCGCGCCGAGCCGCCCGGTGATCCGCTTGGCGCCCCACTGGCCGCCCACCCGGAGGTCCTCGAAGGCGCTGGAGACCGCGCCGCTGGCGGTGTTGGCCTCCACCTGGGCGTCGGCGGGCTGGGGCAGCCGGATGGCGATCTCGCCCGAGACGCTGGTCAGGTTGATGTCGGTGGGTCCGCCGGCCGGGTCCAGGTCGACGATCATCGATCCGCTCACCGAGTCCGCCCGCACGGAGGAGCCCGCCTCCACCACCGTCAGGTCGCCGGAGACGGAGTTGAAGCGCAGGTCTCCGGTGAGGGCCTGGGCCTCCACGTTCCCCGAGACGGTGTCCGCGCGGACCGGGCCCGCGAGGCTCACCAGGGTGGTGTCGCCGGAGACGCCCTTCACCTCGGCGTGCCCGTCGAGCCCGGAGACGACGGCCGCGGCGCTGACCGCGCCGACCTCCACGCGGGTGCCGGCCGGCACCGCCAGGGAGACCACCGCGCTGCGGCGCCAGCCCTTGCGGTCGAGCCACTTGAGGAAGCCCTTCCAGGGCAGGTCCTCGTAGGCCACGGTGAGCGCGCCGTCCTCATGGGTGACGATCAGGGGCGGTCCCTCGATCTCGGAGACCTCCAGGCGGGCGGAACCCTCGTCCGTGCCCACGACGTTCACCGTTCCGTTGACGATGCGTACGTGCAGGCGGCTCACGGACTCGTCGAAGGTGAGTTTCTTGGGCTCCGCGACGGACCACTCGGACATGGTGCAGACCTCCTCGACCGAACGCGCCATATCGCGTCCTCCGTAATTCACGATATATCGCGGACACGGAAAGTCAAGACACCCGTTCTGCTGATCAGTGATAGGCCGGAACGGTTTGGTCTGCCCCGGCTTGGCACCGCCTCAGCCGTAGAGCCGGTTGCCGGGAACGCGCCCGACGCCCGGCGAACCGCCGGGCTCCGCCCCTGGTCCGGGGCGCGCGGCACCCGTACGGTGCCGTTTGCATAGTCTTGGGGGCGGATTCGGAACACGGACGCACGCAGGAGAACGCCACATGTACTTCACCGACCGCGGCATCGAGGAACTGGAGAAGCGGCGCGGCGAGGAGGAGGTCACCTTCGAGTGGCTCGCCGAACAGCTGCGTACGTTCGTCGACCTCAACCCGGACTTCGAGGTGCCCGTCGAGCGCCTCGCCACCTGGCTCGCCCGGCTGGACGACGAGGACGAGGAGTAGGACCACTCGGCGTGCACCCCTCGGCACGGCCAGGGGTTTAACGTGCTCCCCCCGGTGGGGTAAGAGACCTCCACAGCAGCGGGGGAGCCGGAAGCGAACGGACGGGGGCGCCGTGGCCGGGGGGATCGAACAGGTACGGCTCGACGACGGGACCGTCGTCTGGGCCAGGGTGAGCGCGCCCGACGACGGGACGTCCGGAGACGGCTTCGAGGACACCGGAGTACGGGACCGCGTCATCGACATGGCGGGGGGCCTCGCCGGCACGGTCGGTGGTGTCGTGCGCTCCCTGCGCGCCGGACTGGACACCCACGAATCCGTCGAGATCTCCGTCGGCTTCGGCATCGAACTGTCGGCGCAGGCCGGCAGCGTCGTGGCCGCGATCGCGGGAGGCGGCGGCAACGCCTCGCTGAACGTGTCGTTGACCTGGACCGAACCCGCCCGCCGGGACGGCGCGCCGCGACCCGGACCGGAAGGCGGTGCCGTTCCCCCGCCCGGACCCCCCGCGTCCGGGGTCGTATGAGCGCCCTCGAAGACCTGGTGCGCCCCTCGCTCGCGCGCATCGTCGCACCGGGTGACGGGTATGCACCGGAGCGTGGCGAGTACTGGGGATCGGGATTCTTCATAGCGCCGGGCTGGCTGTTGACCTGTGCCCACGTCGTGGGGAAGGGGGGAGCGGAGGTGTGGCGTAGTCGCAGCCCCGTGGGGGTCACCTGGCAGGGCGGCACCACCACGGGCGAGGTGGTGCTCGCCAAACCGCGGCCCGAGCCAGCGCACGCGGGCCGCGGGCGCTGGGGCTTCCCGGACATCGCGCTGGTCCGGGTGCACGGCGCGGACGACGCCCCTTGCGTCTGGCTGAGCGATCGCGCGCCGACCATCCCCGCCCCGGTCTCGCTGCACGGCTGGTCGCGGCAGACCGGCGCCCTCGGCCTCCGGCACGGCGTCGGTGAGGCCAGCGGCCGGGACGGCAAAGCCCTGTTGCTCACCGGCGCCCTGCCGGTCGAGGGCCTGTCCGGCGGGCCCGTCGTCGACCTGCGCCACGGCTCCGTCATCGGCATGAACAAGGGCGTACGGCAGTCCGAGGGGGCCGCCGTCCCCGTCACCGCGTTGCGCGAACTGCACGACGTGCCCGGGGGCGACATCCTGCACACCGTCATGCGCGAGCACGACCTGCACCACCTCGCCCGCTTCAACCGGTCCGGAGCGGACACCGACTGGACGCGTGTTCAGACCGGGTTGCGCGACCCCGGCACCCCCGGCGTCCTCAGCCCCGCCCAGCGACTCCACCTCTACGGCCACCTCGCCCAGTTGCCGCCGCCCAGCGGTCCGGGGGAGATCGTGGACCTCGTGCAGGAGGCCAAGTCCCGCGTGGTGCAGTCGGACTTCCGGTCCCCCTTCCCCGAGGACCCGCGCACCTGGCGGGAGGGCGCAGCCCTGCTGCACGGGCTGCGCGACCTCGGTGACAAGGGAGGCAGGCCCGAACTCGACCTGGACGCCGTACTGCTGTACGCGGCCAAGGTGGCCCGGCACACCGTGCTGGAACGCCCGGGCGGCACCGATCCGGAGCGGCTGCGGGACTTCACCCGGTGGATCGGGGAGCAGGCGGTCCTGTACGCCCAGCCGGTGATCCGCGAGGACATCGACCGGCTGCTCGGCGACGTGCGGGAGCCGGCCGTCGCCCGGTCCGCCGGCCCCGTCCTCGCGCGCGAGACGCCGGCCCGCACCGGAGCCGACGTCCTCCTCGACATCGGGGAGCCGGTCTACGGGGAGCGCTACCCGCTGAGCGTGCGACTCCTGTACGACGGCCGGGACGTCACCCCCCTCTACAGCAACGACCTCGGCGTACGGCGCCACGAACTCCAGGAGTACCTGAGGGAGCCGCTGGCCGAAGCGCTGCGGCTGGGCGACCGCGGTGAACACCTGGCGGTGGTCGAGGCGTTCCTGCCCCGCGCACTGCTCGACGAGCCGATAGACGAGTGGCGGCTCGTCCCCGAGAGGGACCCCGCATCCGGAGAGGGGGGCGAATACGAGGAGACCGATTTCTTCGACGAGCAGTCCATGCCGCTCGGACTGCGCCGTACCGTCCTGCTCCGCGACCGCCGCCGCAACGCCAAGGCACCGATCCCCGAATGGCGCCGGCGCTGGACGGCGACCGCGCGTGGGCCGCTCTCCGGGATCCCGTTGCGCGGCGAGTCGACGGACACCGGGCACGACTCCGGCGGGCGTCGGGAGAGCAGGCTCGGCACGTTCCGCCGGCTGTCGGGCAGCGGCGACGGCTGCGTCCCGGTCTTCTGCGGGCCCGTCGGAAGCGGCGCCGGGCGGGAGGCCATGGACGTCGCCCTCGCCGCCGGACACCCCCTGGTGCTGTGGCGCAGAGACGGCCACGACCACGACGGGTGCCGGGCGTTCCACCGCAACGCCGCCCGCCTGCTGTCCCTCGCGGGCCGGGCCGAGGGCCTGCACGCGCACGTACGCGACCAACGCATCGGTGCCTCGGACCCCGACATCGCCCTCAGCGAGGAACTCACGGGCAGGATCGCCGTCCTCTTCGACCCCCCGGACCGTCCACCGTACGGGGCGGAGACGATGCGGCCGCCTCCGCTCGCCGGACCCCGGACCGCCTGATGCCGCATCAGAAGCCGTCGCTTCCCCGGTGTCCGGGTATCGGGAAAGCAGGAGCGTCCGGGAGTCTCGGCGGGTCCGGCGGCCGGGCGGTAACGTCGTACTCGAACGGCCCGGACCGCTGCAAGATCACCAGAGCCGGAAGGAGCCCATGGTGAACGACTGGCGGATCTACCGCGGAGCGGGTCAGCCGCACGACGGTGTACGGCGGTTGCCGGAGCCGCCCCCCTGGCGCGACTTCACGCGCGGACAGGACGGCGCGCAGGCCGGGTCGGAGGACCCGGGCGGTGCCCGTCGGCTCGGCGTCCGCCGCCGCCGTGCGGAGAACTACGCGCCCCGCCCCGCCGAGGTCGACGCCGTCAACGCGGCCCTCTACCTGCGTCGCCCGCTCCTTGTCACCGGAAACCCCGGCACCGGGAAGTCCACCCTCGCCTACGCCGTCGCCCACGAGCTGAAACTGGGCCGGGTGCTGCGCTGGCCGATCGTCAGCCGGACGACCTTGCAGGACGGTCTGTACCGCTACGACGCGATCGGACGGCTCCAGGACGTCCAGTTGGAGCGCGCACGCGGCGCCGGGGGCCACGGAGACGACGGCGGCACCGGAAGCGACGGGGACGACGGAGCGGACAGGGATCGGGGCATCGGCGCGTACATCCGGCTCGGACCGCTCGGGACCGCGCTGCTGCCCTCCGAACTGCCCCGGGTCCTGCTCATCGACGAACTCGACAAGAGCGACCTCGACCTGCCCAACGACCTCCTGAACACGCTGGAGGAGGGCGAGTTCGCCATCCCGGAACTGGAACGCGTCGCCGACAGGCAGCCCGTGGTCGAGGTGCTCGCACACGACAGCGGCCGGATCGCGGTGCACGGCGGGCGCGTCGCCTGCACCAGCTTCCCCCTGATCGTCCTGACCTCCAACGGCGAGCGGGACTTCCCGGCGCCGCTGCTCAGGCGCTGCGTCCAGCTCGAACTGGAGCCACCGGGGGAGGAACAGCTCACCGCGATGGTGGAAGCACACCTCGGCGAGGAGGGGGTCGCCGCGGGACAGGACCTGATCGGCAGGTTCCTCGACCGGGAACCGGGCGAGGTGATGGCCGCGGACCAGCTCCTCAACGCGCTCTTCCTCACCCAGCACACGCCTCACGCGGAACGGCTCACCCGCGAGCGCATCGCGGACCTGCTCATGCAGCGGCTCGACCGGTCGAGGTGAGGGCCCGATGCAGGGGGCGCCGCTGGAGGAGCTGATCGGCCGACTGCGACGCGCCGGCCTCGACGTCACCGCCGAGGACGTCGCGGACGCCGTCTGGCTCGCCCGCCGGCTCGGCTCGGCACCGCCCCGCGCCGCCGTCGGCCGCCCCGGCCCCACCACGGACACCGACCCCGGCTCCGGCTCCGGCCCCGAACCAGCCGGTGAACCGGACAGCGGATCGACGACCCCACCGGCGTCGCCCGACCCCCACCTCGCCACCGCGGACGGCGCGACACGGTCCGCCCCGGACCTCACCACTCCCGGAACCCGGGAGTCCACTCCGGTACCGCTGCGTGCCGCGGGCGCCGCCACCGGCCGGACCGACGGCGGCGGCACCCACGCCACCTTCCCGGTGCGCGCCCCCGCCGCCACCGCGCTGCCCGGCCTCCTCGGCCTGGAGAAGGCCCTGCGCATCCTGAGCCGCTACCGGGTCGCGGGCACCGAGTACACGGACGGCGACATCGACGAGGAGGCGACCGCCGAGCGCGCCGCCGTGACCGGCTTCGTCCTGCCCGTACCGCGGCCGGGCCGCAGCAGGCGGTGCGACATCCGCCTCCTGGTGGACACCGGGCCCGCGATGGCCGTGTGGGGACAACTGGTCGAGGAGCTGCGCCAGGCCTGCCAGCAGGCGGGAGCGTTCGCCGCCGTCCGGGTCCACCATCTGTACGCCGATGCCGCTGGGAGCCCGGCGATCGGTCCCGCCGCCGAGCCCGGCCGTCCGCTGCGGCTGCGCTCGCCGGACGAACTCCACGATCCCTCGGGTCGTGCCGTCACCCTGCTGATCAGCGACTGCGTGGGCACCCTGTGGCAGACCGGCGGGGCGCAACGGCTGCTGCGGGAGTGGCCGCGCTCCTCGCCCCTGGCCATCGTCCAGCCGCTGCCACCCCGCCTGTGGGGCCGCACGGCCCTGCCCGCGGAGCCCGGACTGCTGGTCCGGGCGGCCGAGTTCGGCGGCCGTCTCACCTTCCACCCGGACGACGAGCCGTGGGACGAGCCCGAGGCACCCGTCATGGCGGTACCGGTCCTTCAGCCGACACCGGAGGCGTTCGGGACCTGGGCGCGTCTGCTGGCCGGCACCGGTCCCACCAGCGAGCGGGCCTGGGCCGCCCCGACGACGCACGACCCCGCGCCGGCCGCCCCGGCCGGCGCGGTCGCGCGCGTCGACGACGAACTCGTCCGCGCGTTCCGGGCGACCGCCTCGCCGGGGGCGTTGCGCCTCGCCGTCTACCTGGCCGCCGCCCCGCTCACCCTGCCCGTCATGCAACTGGTCCAGCGCGCCATGCTCCCCGACACCGGGCCCATGGAACTGGCGGAGGTCCTGCTGGGCGGGCTGCTGCGCCGGTTGCCCGGCCCCGACGAACAGCCGTGCTTCAGCTATCCGGGCCGAGTGCAGGACCTGCTGCTCTCCACGCTCGACCAGGACACGGCCGGACTCGTGCTCAAGCACTGCTCGGACTACGTGGAGCGCCGCTTCGGTAAGGGCACCCGCAACTTCGCCGCGCTGGCCGCGGTCCGCCTCGCCGGGCGCGACGCCGGGGCCGCCGACACCGGGCCGCGCACGGACGACGACTCCGGGCCGAACGCCGGGGACAGCGTGGAGGCCGAGCTGTTCGCCCGGGTCCCCGCCCAGGTGCTGCGCTTCTACCTGCCGGACCTGGTCACGCCCGAGCCCCTGACGGAGGCGGAGCGGCTGCTCGGCCAGTGGCGGACGCTGGCCGACCCGGACGTGCTGCACCGGGCGCGGGAGCACGCCGAGGCCGCGGTGCGGGCCGCCACCAGGACCCCGGCCGACGCCGCCTCGGCAATCGACGAGGACGACGGCGTACGGGCTCGGCTGGTCCTCGGCCGCGTGCTGCGCGCCGAGGCCGACACGGTGGCGGGCCGCGCGCCGGAGCGCCGAGCGGACCTCCTCGCCGCCGCCACCGAGGAACTGGCCACGGCCCACCGAGCGGCGCCGGACAACAGCACCGCCCAGGCGGACTCCGCGCTGGAACTCGCCGCCGGACTGCACGCGTTGTGGCGCGTCACCGGCGACCCGGACCGGCTCACGGCCGCGCTCGACGTCCTGGCCCCCGACATCGCCCCCTGGCCCGCGGCCGTGAGCCGCGCCGCCGAGTCCACGGAGGCCGGGTCCGTGGCGGACCGCCACCGCACCGAGACCTGGCGCGCGGTCCACCGGGCCCGGCTGCTGCGCCGAGGCCGGCTCCTGCTCGACCTGGGGCACCACGGCGAGGCCGCCGCCGACCTGCGCCCGGCCTGCGCCCTGCTCGACGAGTCCGACGCCCCCGGCTCCGTGCGCAGCCGGGCCCTGCTCGACCTGGCGCGGGCGCTGCGCGGCGACCCGGCGAACGAGGAGGCGACCCGGGAAGCGCTGCTGCGGGCGGAGCGGGCCGCCGGTGACGACCCCGCCCTGCGGCTGCCCTGCCTCGCCGCCCGCGCCGCGTTCCACGACACGGTGGGCGAGGCCCAGGAGGCCGACGAGGCGTACGAGACGGCCGTGCTGCTCGCACCGCCGGAGAGCGCCGTACGCTGCGGGCTCCTCACCACCTGGGGCGAGTCGCTGCTGCGCAGGGCGTCCCGAGGGGACGGCGCGCAACTCGTGGACCGCGCGGAGTCCGTACTGAGGGAGGCCCTCAAGGACCTGCCGGCCCGCTCCGCGCAGCGCGGCCGGCTCCAGGCGCTCGTGGGCAGCGCCCTCGCCCAGCGCTTCCGGCATCTGGGCTTCCTGCCGGACCTGTTCGAGAGCCGGCACCTGCTGGGGCAGGCCCTGCGGGCGGCGGCCGACGTGGGCGTACGGGCCGAGGCCTGGCTCCAGCTCGGCAGGGTGCGGCTCGAAGGGTGGTACCGGGCCGGCGCGCCCCTGCTCTTCGAGGCGCTGCACGCGTACGAGAACGCCGAGCGCGAGGCACAGGAGGCGTGCCCGGACGCGCCGGGGTCGGTGCTGGTGGCGCGGGCCCGGCACGGGCGCGGGGCGGTGCTGGTGCTGCTGGGCCGGCCGAGCGCGGCCGCGGCGGCCTACCGGGCGGCGCGGGAGCAGTGGCAGCGGCTCACGGGGGCCCTGCGGGAGGTCGACTGGGGCGAGGTGCAGCTCACTCGGCGTGCGGAGGGGGAAGCGCGGCGCGTGCTCGAGGGCGAATGGGGGGTGACCGCGTCACGGACCATGACCGAGGACGAGTGGAAGCGACTCGCGCCGCCCTGGCACGCCTGGGAGGAGGGAGCCGACTCGGCCGAGTTTCAACGCGGTTGATCCAGCCGGGGTTTCTGTTACCGGCCGGTCGGGAAGAACTGGGCAACCGTTGCGATCGTGCGGTGCGGACCTGGGGGGAGGAGCCGAGCGTGGCGGAGCAGGGGAAGGTGACCGCCGTCCGGGGCCGGGATGCCGGGCGGACCGTGCTGCCGCCCGGACTCGACGACGTGGACCTGCGCACCTTGCGCGCCATGGACGGTCCGGAAGTCTCCGAGGCCGTCGACCTGGTCCTGACGGGGGCGGTCGAGTCCCGGCAGGTCTGGTACTCCGGCGGCAACGAACCCTCGTCGACCCCGCGCGGCACCTCCGCCGAGCCACGTACCTTTTCAGCCGGACCCGGACCCGGACCCGGACCCGGACCCGGACCCGGACCCGACGAGACGGCCCCGATCCGGGCGCTCAGGGAATGAGCCGGGCGCCCGTCCCGCCCGATGTCCTCACCGCACTCGCCAGGACCCGGCCCACCCCCGCCGGTACGGCGGAGCTGCGTGCCGCGGTCCACGCGCGTCGCATGCTGCTGCTCAAGGCCCTCCTCGTCCGGGTCGAACGGCAGTACGCCGGCCTGCCTCCCCCGGTGCGCCGACGCTTCGAGGACGACTGGGCGCTGCTGGAGCGCGCCGAGCGGACCGACGCCGACGCGGTGCGCGAGGTGCTCGACTACCCGACGACCGGTGCCTGGCTCACCGAGGCGCTCGCCGCGTCGGCCGGACCGGAGTTCGAGGCGCACCTGGCCCACCTGTCGGGAGTCGCCGTCGTCGCCGCGTCCCGGGCCGGCTGCCCGGCGACCGGTCACTTACGGGTGCCCTCCGGCATCCTGGGCCTGCCCGGTCTCGGCGTCCTGCGCTGCCCCTCCGGCCGCGCCCGGGTGAGCGACCGGAAGGGCCGGCTGCGGCTCGTGGAGGACGCCGGGCACGGCGCCGTCGACCTGCCGGGACGCGGGGTGCGGGCCGGGGCCCGGGACGGGTCCGGCTGGTCCGCGCTGCGCGCGCTGCCGGGTGGAACGACCGTCCTCGACGACCTCGACCCATACCGGGTGCCGCGCCCCGGCATCGGACCGACGGCGGTTCCCGCGGCCGACCGGGCGCACACCGACCACCCCTCGTGGGCCAGGCGCTGGCGCCGGGCCCGCGCGTTGTTGTCGGCGACCGATCCGGGGCGGCTCTCCGAGACGGACGCCCTCGTACACGCCCTGGTGCCGCTGGCCGCGGCGGGACGGGACAGCGGCGTGCCGACGGGCGCGACCGTTCGCGCCGCTCCCGGCGCCGTGCTGACCCAGCTCCCGGCCGGTGCCGCGGAGCTGGCGGAGACACTGGTCCACGAGACCCACCACACCAAGCTCGCCGCCCTCGACGACTCCGTTCCTCTGTGCCGGCCCGGGGGCGCCCTGCACCGGGTGGCCTGGCGGCCCGACCCGAGACCGGCGTCGGCGGTCCTCCAGGGCGCCTACGCCCACCTCGCACTGCTCGACCTGTGGCGGAGGGCGGAACGGGCGTCCGGTGTCCCCGCGGCCTGGCGGCACCGCGCCGCCGAGCGCTACGGGCGGTATCTGGAACAGGTCGACCGGGCCTTGTCCGTACTCCGGGATTCCGATGAACTGACCTGCACAGGACGGCGGTTCGTGCAGGCGATGTACCTGCACCACCTGAGCCTCGGGGCGACGGCCCGGGGCTCCGCATGACAGAGCGCACACCATTGACCTCGTTGCGTTAGCGTGTGCGCGAGCGCGACGGACGCGGCGGGAACGGGAGCGGTGATGACGGAACAGCGGCGGTCCGGTGCGGACGGTGACAGGACGTCCGAGCACATTCTGGTGGTCTTCCCCGGCTATCACCGTTCGTGGGCGGCATGGATCGGGCAGTGCCTGGAGAGCCACGGCCACCGGACCACGCTGCAGCGCTGGGACCCGCCCCGCGAGGTCCCCCTGGAGGACTCGTTCGGCGACCTGCTCCTGTCCAGCGGGCGCGTCCTGCTCGTCCTCGACGACTGGTTCTTCGAACTCGGCCCGCGCCCGGCGGGCGAGTGGAACGACGTCCTGCGCGGCTTCGTAGCCGCGCACGCCGACCGGATCGCGGCCGTCAACCTCACCAACCGCCCGCTCCTGCCCGCCACCGCGGTCCTGGAACCGGCCAGCCTGTGGGGGGTCGGCGAGGAGGGTGCCGAGGAGCGACTGCTCACCCGGCTCGGACTGAGCCGCCTGCGCACACCCCGCACACCAGCCACCCCGGTGCGCTACCCGGACACACGCTGCGACGTCTGGGGAGAGGTGCCGCACCGCAATCCGCGCTTCACCGGACGCGACGACCTGCTCACCACCCTTCACCAGCGCCTCGCGGACGCCGAGCGCGGGGCCGCCGTCTGCACCCTGCTCGGCATGTCCGGCATCGGCAAGACCCAGCTCGCGACCGAGTACGCGCACCGGTTCAGCACGGACTACGACGTCGTCTGGTGGGTCAACTCCGACGACCGCAACATCCAGCGGGACCGCTTCGGCGAACTCGCCGTCGAACTCGGGCTGCGCAGCGGCAGCGAACCGGGTGAACGCATCCGTGCCGTACGCAACGCTCTACGCCGCGGTGATCCGCACGCCAAGTGGCTGATCGTCTTCGACGGCTGGGACGACACCGCGGGTGCCGACACGCTGCTGCCACAGGGCGCCGGCCATGTCCTGGTGACGTCCCGCAACCGCGGCTGGAGCGAGCGGGCCGAGGTCCTGGAGGTCCCGGCCTTCGTGCGTGCCGAGTCCGTCGGCTACCTGATGCGCCGGGCCGGCCACATCACGGGCGCGGAGGCGGACGAGGTCGCAGCCGAGTTCGGCGACGTACCGCTGCCGCTGGTGCAGGCCGCCTCCTGGCTGGGCGAGTCCCGTATGGAGGTGCCCGAGTACCTGCGGATGGTGCGCGAGCGCAGGCTCTCCACCGTGGACGAACCCGTCGCCGGCGAAGGGTTCCCGCAGTCCTCCATGACCTCGTGGTCGATACTGCTCAACCGGCTGCGCCGGGCGCAGCCCCAGGCCCTCGACGTGCTGGGCCTGTGCACCTCGTTCGCGCCCGGTCGCATCCCGCTCGGACTCATCCGCGCCTACCCGCACGCGGACCTCCCCGAGGAGCTGCGGTGGATGGCGGCGGACCTGCCGGCCTGGACCCGGTCCCTGGACACGCTGGTGAACTACTCGGTACTCACCCGTGAGACCCGGGGGCCGGTCGGCGTCGAAATGGGACCCCACCAGGAATCGGTGCACATGCACCGGCTCGTCCACGACATCATCTCCAAGCTGATCGGCGCGGACAGCCGTGAAACCCACCGCCGGGCAGTGCGCACCCTGCTCGCCGAGGCGGACCCGGGCAATCCCCTCGACAGCCGGAACTGGCCGCGGTACGCCGAGTTGCTGCCGCACCTCGAGCCTTCGGGGGCGTTCGACAGCACCCGGCCACGCGTCCAGGAAGCAGTTCTCAACTGCCTGCGCTACTGCGTCCGCAGTGGTGAGTACACCACCGGCCTGGCCCTGGCCCAGCGGATCCGCGACCGCTGGTCGAAGTTGCTTGCGCCGCTGTCCCAGCCGATGCTCGACCTGACCGCGCAGGAGAGCAACCTGGTGCAGGCCAGCGGCCGATTCCGCGAGGCGTACGAACTCGACCGGTCCGTGCTGGAGCGGCTGCGGGCCACGCCCGACTCCAACACGCTCGCCGAACTGGCCGCCCAGGACTCGATGGCCAACTCCCTGCGCAGCCTGGGGCGGTACGACGAGGCGTACGAACTCCAGCAGGAGGTCCTGGACGGCACCGGCGGCCTGCTCGGTACCCACGAGCCCGCCACGCTGCGCGCCCGCCACAACCTCGGTGTCAGCCTGCGCCTGCTGGGCAGGTACGCGGACGCCTACGAACTGGACCTGGAGAACCTCGGGACCCGCGAGAACGTCCTGCGGGTCCGGCACATCAGCACGCTCAACTCCGCCAGCGCCGTCACGCACGATCTTCGGCTGCTTGGCCGCTACCGCGAGGCCATGGCCCGTCAGGAACCGGTGGTCCGACTGCACGTGCAGGTACTCGGCGCTCAGCACCCGCAGACCCTGGGCGCCCGCACCCACCTGGTGATGTGCCGCCGCCGGGAGGGAGGGTTCCAGGACGTGGGCCCCTCGATGGAGAGCCTTCTGGAAGAGCTGGCCCAGGTGCACGGCCGCGAGCACTACCGCACCCTGAACTTCATCACCAACTACGGCAACTACCTCCGCGAACACGGCGACCTCAGCCACGCCCGCGAGCTCATCGAGGAGGCCGAGTCCGGGTACCGGACGCTGCTCGGGCCCGCCCACCCCGTCGCCACCGGCATGCTCGCCAACACCGGCCTGATCATGCAGGCGGCCGGGGAGCGGGCCGAAGCCATGTCGATGTTCGAGGCGGCCCTGGCCGGACTCACCGCCACCCTGGGTCCCGACCACCCCTGGGTGCTCGGCTGCGCCCTGTGCGCCACCGGCGCGCGCAACTTCAACGGCCGGTTCGCCGACGCGGTGGAACTCGGCCGGGACACAGTGCGCCGGGCCCAGCGCACGCTGGGCGGGGAGCACCCGCTGACCCTTTCCTGCCAGGTCGCCCTGGCAGCCGACCTGCGGGCGGCCCGGGAGCACGAGGAGGCCGGGAAGCTGGAGGAGGACGGGCTGCTGGGTCTGACCCGGACGCTCGGCGCCCAGCATCCGCACACCCTCTCCGCCCGTCAGCGCACCCGCCCGTACTGGGACTTCGAGCCCTACCTCGGCTGAGAGGCGCCGGCGACCACGAAGAGGCCGTGGACGACGACGAAGAGGCCGGCCCCGGGAACGGGGCCGGCCTCTTCGGTCAGGTGGCGGGGCTCAGGCCTCAGGCCTCGAAGACCTCACGCACCAGCTGCTCCTGCTCGGCCTGGTGCCGCTTGGCGGAACCGACGGCCGGGGACGAGCCGTGCGGGCGCGAGATGCGGCGCAGGCGCTCGCCGTGCGGGATGTCGGCGCCGACCGCCAGGTCCAGGTGGTCGATCAGGTTGAGCGCGATGAACGGCCAGGCACCCTGGTTCGCCGGCTCCTCCTGGGCCCACAGGTACTTCTCGGCGTTCGGGTACTTGGCGATCTCCGCCTGGAGCTCGGCACCCGGCAGCGGGTACAGGCGCTCGATGCGGATGATGGCCGTGTCGGTCACGCCGCGCTTCTTCCGCTCGGCGTCGAGGTCGTAGTAGACCTTGCCGGCGGTGAAGACGACCTTCTTGACGGCGGCCGGGTCGACCGAGTCGTCGCCGATGACCGGGCGGAACTGGCCCGTCGTGAACTCCTCCGCCTTCGAGGCCGCGGCCTTCAGGCGCAGCATCGACTTCGGGGTGAAGACGACCAGCGGCTTGTGGTGCGGGTTGTGCACCTGCCACCGCAGGAGGTGGAAGTAGTTCGACGGCAGGGTCGGCATCGCGACCGTCATGTTGTTCTGCGCGCAGAGCTGGAGGAACCGCTCCGGGCGGGCCGAGGAGTGGTCCGGGCCCTGGCCCTCGTAGCCGTGCGGGAGCAGGAGCGTCACGCCGCTCGTCTGGTTCCACTTCTGCTCGGCCGACGAGATGAACTCGTCCACGACCGTCTGCGCGCCGTTGACGAAGTCGCCGAACTGCGCCTCCCACATCACCAGCGCGTCGGGGCGGGCCAGCGAGTAGCCGTACTCGAAGCCCATCACCGCGTACTCGGAGAGCAGCGAGTTGTAGACGTTGTACCGGGACTGGTCCTCGGACAGGTACAGCAGCGGCGTGAACTCGTCACCCGTCTCGCGGTCGATGACGACCGCGTGGCGCTGGCCGAAGGTGCCGCGCTGCGAGTCCTGGCCGGAGAGCCGGACCGGCACGCCCTCCAGGAGCAGCGAACCGACGGCGAGGGTCTCGCCCATGCCCCAGTCGATGGTGCCGTCCTCGACCATCGCCGCCCGGCGCTGGAGCTGCGGCAGCAGCCGCGGGTGCACCGTGACGTGGTCGGGGATGTTGACCTGGGACTCGGCGATCCGCTTGACCGTCTCGGCGCTGACCGCGGTGTTCACCGCGACCGGGAACTCGGCCTGCGGCTCCGAGGGCTCGGCGGAGGCGGGCTGCGAGGCGGCCTCGCGGACCTCGGTGAAGACCTTCTCCAGCTGCCCCTGGTAGTCCTGGAGCGCCTGCTCGGCCTCTTCCAGGGTGATGTCGCCGCGACCGATGAGGGACTCGGTGTAGAGCTTGCGCACCGAGCGCTTCTTGTCGATCAGGTCGTACATCAGCGGCTGGGTGAAGGCCGGGTTGTCGGTCTCGTTGTGCCCGCGGCGGCGGTAGCAGATGAGGTCGATCACCACGTCCTTGTTGAACGCCTGGCGGAACTCGAAGGCCAGCCGCGCCACGCGGACGCAGGCCTCCGGGTCGTCGCCGTTCACGTGGAAGATCGGGGCCTCGATCATGCGGGCCACGTCGGTGGCGTACATCGAGGAGCGCGAGGACTCCGGGGCGGCGGTGAAGCCGACCTGGTTGTTGATGACGACGTGGACCGTGCCGCCGGTGCGGTAGCCGCGCAGCTGCGACATGTTCAGGGTCTCGGCCACCACGCCCTGGCCCGCGAAGGCCGCGTCGCCGTGGATCGCCACCGGCAGGACGGTGAAGTCCGTGCCGCCCTTGCCGATGATGTCCTGCTTGGCGCGCGAGACGCCCTCCAGGATCGGGTCGACCGCCTCCAGGTGCGAGGGGTTGGCGACCAGCGAGACCTTGATCTGCTCGCCGTCCAGGCCGGTGAAGGTGCCCTCGGCGCCCAGGTGGTACTTCACGTCACCGGAGCCGTGCATCGACTTCGGGTCGAGGTTGCCCTCGAACTCGCGGAAGATCTGCGCGTACGACTTGCCGACGACGTTGGCCAGCACGTTGAGCCGGCCGCGGTGGGCCATGCCGACGACGACCTCGTCCAGGCGCGACTCGGCCGCCGAGTCGATGACCGCGTCGAGCAGCGGGATGACGGACTCGCCGCCCTCCAGGGAGAAGCGCTTCTGGCCGACGTACTTGGTCTGCAGGAAGGTCTCGAAGGCCTCCGCCGCGTTCAGCCGGCGCAGGATGCGCAGCTGCTCCTCGCGCTCCGGCTTGGTGTGCGAGCGCTCGATGCGGTCCTGGATCCACTTGCGCTGCTTCGGGTCCTGGATGTGCATGAACTCGATGCCGGTGGTGCGGCAGTACGAGTCGCGCAGCACGCCGAGGATGTCGCGCAGCTTCATCAGGGACTTGCCCGCGAAGCCGCCGACCGCGAACTCGCGCTCCAGGTCCCACAGGGTGAGCCCGTGCTCGGTGATGTCCAGGTCGGGGTGCTTGCGCTGCTGGTACTCCAGCGGGTCGGTGTCGGCCATGACGTGGCCGCGGACCCGGTAGGAGTGGATCAGCTCGAAGACGCGGGCGGCCTTGGTGACGTCGTCGTCGTGGCTGGCGTCGATGTCCTTGAGCCAGCGGACCGGCTCGTAGGGGATGCGCAGCGCCTTGAAGATCTCGTCGTAGAAGCCGTTCTCGCCGAGGAGCAGGTTGGCGACCTGGCGCAGGAACTCGCCGGAGGCGGCGCCCTGGATGACCCGGTGGTCGTAGGTCGACGTGAGCGTCATGACCTTCGAGATGCCGAGCTTGTTCAGGGTGTCCTGGCTGGTGCCCTGGAACTCCGCGGGGTAGTCCATGGAGCCGACGCCCATGATGACCGACTGGCCGGGCATCAGGCGGGGCACGGAGTGGACGGTGCCGAGGCCGCCGGGGTTGGTCAGGGAGACCGTGACGCCGGAGAAGTCGTCCATCGTCAGCTTGCCGTCGCGGGCGCGGCGGACGATGTCCTCGTAGGCCTGCCAGAACTCGAAGAAGTTCAGCGTCTCGGCCTTCTTGATCGCCGCGACGACCAACTGGCGGTCGCCGTTGGGCTTGACCAGGTCGATGGCGAGACCGAGGTTGACGTGCGCGGGCTTGACGAGGGTCGGCTTGCCGTCCTTCTCGCCGAACGCGTAGTTCATCGTCGGCATGGCCTTGATGGCCTGCACCATCGCGTAGCCGATCAGGTGCGTGAAGGAGATCTTCCCGCCCCGGGCGCGCTTGAGGTGGTTGTTGATGACGATGCGGTTGTCGAACAGCAGCTTCACCGGGACGGCGCGCACGGACGTGGCCGTGGGCAGCTCCAGCGAGGCGTTCATGTTCTTCGCGACCGCGGCGGCCGGGCCGCGCAGGGTCACCAGCTCGGGGCCCTCGGGGGCCGCGGCGGCGGCGTCCTTCGAGGGCGCGGCGGGCGCGGCGGGCGCGGCGGCCTTCGCCTGCGGCTGGGCCGCGGGCTTGGCCGGCGCGGCGGCGGGCTTGGCGGCCGGAGCCGCGGGAGCCGCGGCGGCGGGCTTCGCGGGGGCGGCCGGCTGCGCGGGCGCCTTCGGCTGGGCCGGGGCGGGAGCCTGCGCCTGTGGTGCGGGGGCGGCCTGTGGCGCGCTGCCGGAGTCCGTGGCCGTGGCCGCGGGGGCGGCGGCCTGGGCCGCGGGCGCCCCGGGCTTGTAGTCGGCGAAGAAGTCCCACCAGGCTCGGTCCACGGAATTCGGGTCCTGGAGGTACTGCTGATAGATCTCGTCAACGAGCCACTCGTTGGCACCGAACGCGGCAGCGGGGTTCTTGCCCGCTTGGTCGGTGTCGGTCGAGATGCTCGAGTTACTGGGGGACTGTGGCGACACGGCGAGAACCGCCCTCTTCCGCTTCACAAGATGGTGGACAGCGGGAATCAAGGCTACGCCTTGCCGACCCCGAAGGTCAGGCCGGGCCCGTTCATCGTCGCGTAAGTCACATTGCAGACGGTGTTTCGGCGCTGGAAATGGCGGGAAACAAGCGAGGTTCTGCTGCGCGTGGGAAGAGCGGAGCGGGACCCGGCGCCGGGAAAACGCGGGCCTGTCCCTGATCACACGTGTCCGCCAGGGCGGATGCTCGTGGATCTTGAAGCTCCGCTTCGCACCCTACGTCAACCCGGCGCCGACGGCAGGCCCGGAAGAGTGATGAGAATCCGGCAGCCGCGCTCGGATTCGGCCACGCCGATCCGGCCGCCGTGCAGATCCACCGCCCAGCGCGCGATCGCGAGCCCCAGACCGGTGCCGCCGTCGCTGCCCGGACCGTGCGGACGGGACACCGAACCCCGGTTGAACCGCTCGAACACCCGGCGCCACTCCGAACGCGGAATGCCGGGGCCCTCGTCGAGGACTTCCAGTTCGAGCGACTCGGGCAGCTCGCCGCGGCGCGCGCGGACCGTCACGCGGCCGTGCGGCGGGCTGTGCTTGACCGCGTTGTCGATGAGGTTGGCGACGACCTGGTGGATGCGCTCGGGGTCGGCGTGCGCGGTCAGCTCCGGCGGGAAGACGTCGAGCGCCAGGTGGACGTCGGTACGCGTGTGGCTGCCCGAGCCGGAGGCGATGCCCGCGCGGGCCGAGGCGACCATGTTGGCCTCCTTGAGCACGCCGGACAGGTACGGCCAGACCTCGAAGCGCCGCTTGCGCAGCGGTATCACGCCGTTGTCCAGGCGGGAGAGGTCCAGCAGCGTCTCCACCAGCCGGCCGAGCCGCTCGGTCTGGCCGAGCGCGGTCCGCATGGTCTCCGGGTCGGCCTCGGTGACGCCGTCGACGATGTTCTCCAGCACCGCGCGCAGGCCCGCGATGGGGGTGCGCAGCTCGTGCGAGACGTTCGCGACCAGTTCCTTGCGCTGGAGGTCCTGCGCTTCCAGGTCGTCGGCCATGCGGTTGATGGTGACGGCCAGATCGCCCAGTTCGTCGCGGCGGTTCTCGCGCACCCGGCGCGTGTAGTCGCCGTGCGAGATGGACCGGGCCACCGCGTTCATCTCGTCCAGCGGCGCGGTCAGCGAGTGCGCCACGAACTGGGTGATCAGCAGCGTGGCGATCATCGAGAAGACCGTGATGAAGCGCAGCTCCGTCTTGGTGTGCACCGCGATCACCGACAGACCCGTGGTGATCAGCACCGACGTGACGACCAGCGCGCCCAGCTTGGTCTTGACCGAGAACGGGCGTACGCCGCCCCAGGGCTCCCCGGCGATGCGGGGGCCGGGGCTCCTCCGTGCGGCCTCCCGCCCTCGGCTCATGGCGTCGGCGTCTCCAGCGCGTAGCCCACGCCGTGCACGGTGCGGATGCGCTCGGCGCCGATCTTCCGGCGCAGTGCCTTGATGTGGCTGTCCACGGTCCGGGTGCCGGAGGCGTCCGCCCAGTCCCACACCTCGGCCAGCAGCTGTTCGCGGGAGAGCACCGCGCGCGGGGTGTTCGCCAGGCAGACCAGCAGGTCGAACTCGGTGGGGGTGAGGTGGACGTCCTCGCTGCGCACCCGCACCCGGCGCTGCGCGTGGTCGATCTCCAGCTCGCCGAGGCGCAGGATGCCGCTGCGCGGCGTCGAGGCCGCCACGACGGCCCGCTCCACCCGGCGCAGCAGCACGTGCACGCGCGCGGCCAGCTCGCGCATGGAGAACGGCTTGGTCATGTAGTCGTCGGCACCCACGCCGAGCCCGACCAGCATGTCCGTCTCGTCGTCGCGCGCGGTGAGCATCATCACCGGCACCGGCCGCTGGGCCTGCACGCGCCGGCAGACCTCCAGGCCGTCGAAGCCCGGCAGCATGATGTCGAGGATCAGCAGGTCGGGCTGCCATGCCTCGGCCGTGTCGACGGCGGACGGACCGTCGCCCGCCGTCTGCACCAGGAACCCCTCGGCGCGCAGGCGGGTCGCGATGGCGTCCACGATCGTCTGGTCGTCCTCGACCACCAGCACCCGGCGCTGTGCGCCCTGGGTGGCCGCGGCCGAGCCGTTGTGGGAGGTCTGTGTCTGCTCCATCGCCCGCCCCTGAGGTGTGCTTTCCGGAATCCGTGGGGTGATCCCATGACTGCGATTGACGCTTGAATGATCCGTGTCAGAGCAGCAGCGTACGGGGAGTCCCCACGGCATTGCTATCCAGGACCGACGCCGAGATGAACGACGTCCGGAACGCCCCGGGCAACGGGGATCTCTTCGGTACGCACCTGCTGGAAACCGGCATTACGCAAGGTTTCTTCGAATTCCGGAGAGGGCTGCGCAGACCATACGGCAAGTACCCCGCCGGGCCTCAACAGCCGTGCGCAGCCCGCCAGTCCGGACGGTCCGTACAGCCCGTCGTTGCCCTCGGTGACGGTCCAGCCGGGGCCGTTGTCGATGTCCAGGCAGAGCGCGTCGTACGTGTCGGAAGTCTCATTGACGTAGGTCACCAGGTCCGCCTCGACGATCTTCGTGCGCGGGTCGGCCAGCGCCCGCGCCGACAGGGCGGAGAGCGGCCCGGAGCGGTGCCAGTCGATGACGGCGGGCTCCCGCTCGATGACCGCGATCCGGCCCCAGCGGGGGTCGGCCGCCGCGTGGGCGAGCGAGAAGCCGACGCCGAGCCCGCCGATGAGCAGGTGCGGCGCGGTCCGCCCGCCGGACCCGGCGAGCGCGTCGGCCGCCGCGTCGACCAGCCGCCGCTCGGAGCGCCCGTCGGAGGTGTCCATCAGGAAGCAGCCGTTCGCGATGATCTGGAGCAGCGCCCCGTGCCGGCGCAGGACGACCTCGCCGTACGGGCCCTCCCTGCGGTCCAGCACCTCGGGGGCCTCGCGGAAGTCGGGGGAAGTGATGGCCATCGGCCCATCCTGGCAGGAATGCCGCGCGGGCCGGGAGCGCTTTTCGTGCACGGGTCCCGGGCCCCGCGACAGTGATCGCTCACAGCGAACACCCGTGGGGGAACAATCGGAGGCTCCCTTTCATTGAGTCGATGTAACTCAACTTGACTGCCGAAGGGGAGATCATGGCTGCTGAGTCCGCCGCCTTCACACCGCTCACCCTGCCCGTGCTGCCGCTCGACGACGAAGTGGTCCTGCCCGGCATGGTCGTCCCCCTGGACCTGAGCGACGCCGAGGTACGGGCAGCGGTGGAGGCCGCCCAGGCCGCCGCCCGGTCCGAGCCAGGCAAGCCCAAGGTCCTGCTCGTTCCGCGCATCGACGGCACCCACGCCGCCACCGGCGTCCTCGGCACCGTCGAGCAGGTCGGCCGCCTCGCGGACGGCGACCCGGGCGCCCTGATCCGCGGCCGGGGCCGGGTGCGCATCGGCGCCGGTACGACCGGGCCCGGCGCCGCGCTCTGGGTCGAGGGCACGCGCGTCGACGAGACCGTGCCCGACCCGCTGCCCGGCCAGGTCGCCGAGCTGGCGAAGGAGTACAAGGCGCTCGCCACCGCCTGGCTGCGCAAGCGCGGCGCCTGGCAGGTCGTCGACCGCGTCCAGGCCATCGACGACGTCTCCGCGCTGGCCGACAACTCCGGATACTCGCCGTTCCTCACCACCGAGCAGAAGGTCGAGCTGCTGGAGACCGCCGACCCGGTGGCCCGCCTGAAGCTCGCCACCCAGCAGCTGCGCGACCACCTCGCCGAGCAGGACGTCGCCGAGACCATCGCCAAGGACGTCCAGGAGGGCGTCGACAAGCAGCAGCGGGAGTTCCTGCTGCGCCGCCAGCTCGACGCGGTGCGCAAGGAGCTGCGCGAGATCAACGGCGAGCAGGACGGTGAGGAGTCCGACGACTACCGCGCCCGTGTCGAGGCCGCCGACCTGCCCGAGAAGGTCCGCGAGGCCGCGCTCAAGGAGGTCGACAAGCTGGAGCGGTCCTCCGACCAGTCGCCCGAGGGCTCCTGGATCCGCACCTGGCTCGACACGGTCCTGGAGATGCCGTGGAGCGAGCGCACCGAGGACGCCTACGACATCCAGGGCGCCCAGGCCGTGCTCGACGCCGAGCACGCGGGCCTGGAGGACGTGAAGGAGCGCATCACCGAGTACCTCGCCGTGCGCAAGCGGCGCGGCGACCGGGGCCTCGGCGTCGTCGGCGGCCGGCGTGGCGGTGCCGTGCTGGCCCTGGTGGGGCCGCCCGGCGTCGGCAAGACGTCGCTCGGCGAGTCCGTCGCCCACGCGATGGGCCGCAAGTTCGTCCGCGTCGCCCTCGGCGGCGTCCGCGACGAGGCCGAGATCCGCGGCCACCGGCGTACCTACGTCGGCGCGCTGCCCGGCCGGATCGTGCGGGCGATCAAGGAGGCGGGGTCCATGAACCCGGTCGTCCTGCTCGACGAGATCGACAAGGTCGGCTCCGACTTCCGAGGCGACCCCGCCGCGGCCCTGCTCGAAGTCCTCGACCCGGCCCAGAACCACACCTTCCGGGACCACTACCTGGAGGTCGAGCTGGACCTGTCCGACGTCGTCTTCCTTGCCACCGCCAACGTCCTGGAGGCCATCCCGGAGGCGCTGCTCGACCGCATGGAGCTGGTCCGCCTGGACGGCTACACCGAGGACGAGAAGGTCGTCATCGCGCGTGACCACCTGCTCCCGCGCCAGCTGGAGCGGGCCGGACTCGACGCCGGGGAGGTCACGGTCGACGAGGGCGCGCTGCGCAAGCTCGCGGGCGAGTACACCCGTGAGGCGGGCGTGCGCACCCTGGAGCGGTCGATCGCCCGGCTGCTGCGCAAGGTGGCGGCCCAGCACGAACTGGGCGAGCGGGAGCTGCCCTTCACCGTCACCGACGCCGACCTGCGCGGCCTGATCGGCCGGCCGCACCACGTGCCCGAGTCCGCCCAGGACCCGGCGGAGCGGCGCACCTCGGTGCCGGGCGTGGCCACCGGCCTCGCGGTCACCGGCGCGGGCGGCGACGTCCTCTACGTCGAGGCGTCGCTGGCCGACCCGGAGACGGGCGCGGCCGGCCTCACCCTGACCGGTCAGCTGGGCGACGTGATGAAGGAGTCGGCGCAGATCGCGCTGAGCTTCCTGCGCAGTCACGGAGCCGAGCTGGAGCTGCCGGTGGGCGACCTGAAGGACCGGGGAGCGCACATCCACTTCCCGGCGGGCGCGGTCCCCAAGGACGGCCCGAGCGCCGGCGTCACCATGACCACGGCCCTCGCCTCGCTGCTCTCCGGCCGGCTGGTCCGCACCGACGTGGCGATGACCGGTGAGGTCTCGCTGACCGGCCGGGTCCTGCCGATCGGCGGGGTCAAGCAGAAGCTGCTCGCGGCGCACCGGGCGGGGGTCACCACGGTGATCATCCCCAAGCGCAACGAGCCCGACCTGGACGACGTCCCGGCGGAGGTGCTGGACAAGCTCGACGTCCACGCCGTCAGCGACGTCCGCCAGGTGCTGGAACTGGCGCTCGCCCCCGCGACCAACGGGGCGGTGCGTACGACTCCGGTCGCGGCGTGACGGACGCTGCCGGACGGGACGGAGGCCCGGATGCCCTGAGGGGGTCCGGGCCTCCGCCGTGCGTGCGGGGGGACTATGACTCGGGAACCACCTCGCGGGCCAGGCGGACCAGGTCGGGGATGGCCGGGTGGGCCGGGGTGCCACGCCTCCAGGCCAGCACCAGGGGGACCGGCGGCGCGTCCGTGAGGGGCCGGTAGGCGATCGCGGGGTGGAGATGCAGCCGCGGGGTGGCCGAGGTCGAGACGCCGACCGCCCGGCCGGCGGCGATCGCGGTCAGCCACTCGTCCGTGTTGGTGACCTCGATCGTCGCCGTGGGCCGCAGCTCCGGCGGCCACAGGTCGAGCGTGGTGGTTCCGGCCACCGTGTTCAGGGCGATCGGCCACGACCGCAGGTCCGCCAGCGTGAGGGACTCCCGTCCTGCCAGCTCGCTGTCCGCGGGGACCACCGCCACCCGCTCCTCCCGCTTCAGCAGCTCCGTGATCAGTCCCGGCGCGTCCAGCGCCCCGCGCAGCAGCGCCACGTCGACCTCGCCGCGGGTCAGCCCGGCCGTGCGGTCGTCGATCCGGCGCAGCTCCAGCGGTACGTCCGGGTGCTCCTCGTCCCAGCGGCGCAGCAGCGGGACGGTGTGGTCGCCGAGCGCCGCCCAGGGGTGGCCGAGGCGCAGCGGCAGCGCGCCCAGCGAACGCGGGTCGAACACCGCGTCCACGGCCGCCAGCGCGGCCGCCGCCCGGTCCCGGAAGCCGCGCCCGGCGGCCGTCAGCTCCAGGTGGTGCGTGGAGCGGTCCACGAGGCGGGTGCCGAGGTGGGTCTCCAACTGGCGCAGCGTGCGGGAGAGCGCGGGCTGGCCGGTGTGCAGGCGCGCGGCGGCACGCGTGATCGTGCCCTCCTCGGCGATCGCGAGGAAGGCCCGCAGATGGCGCAGCTCCATGGTCATGCCTCGGGAGCATAACCGCGGACGAACGGGCATTTCACGGGCCGCGCCCGGATTCCTAGCGTGGAAGCCATGGCAGAGACGACCCCCGCGGCCCTCGCCGCGCAGCCCGCGGTCAACCCCACCTCCCGCACCACCGTCGCCCCGCCCGGCGCGGGCAGCCTCACCGGCATCGCGATGGTGCTGGCCGGCACGGTCTCCGTGCAGTTCGGCTCGGCCGTGGCGGCCCTGCTGTTCCCGCGGGCCGGTGCCTTCGGCGTGGTGGCACTGCGGGTGACGCTCGCGGCGCTGCTGCTGATGGCGGTCTGCCGTCCCCGCCTGCGTGGCCACAGCCGCTCCGACTGGGCCGTCGTGACCGCGTTCGGGGTGGCCCTGGGCGGCATGAACCTCCTCTTCTACCAGGCGATCGAACGGATCCCGCTCGGCCCGGCCGTCACCCTGGAGGTGCTCGGCCCGCTCGCCCTGAGCGTGTTCGGCGCCCGGCGCGCCCTGAGCCTGGTCTGGGCCGCGCTGGCCCTCGCCGGGGTCGCCCTTCTCGGGCACGAGGGCTTCGCCGAACTGAGCCCGGCGGGTGTCGCCCTGGCCCTCGGCGCGGGTGCGATGTGGGCGGCGTACATCGTCCTCAACGCGCGGGCCGGCGCCCGCTTCGCCCGCCTCGACGGGCTGGCCCTGGCGATGACCGTCGCAGCGCTGCTGAGTCTCCCGCTCGGCATCGGGTCGGCGGGTACGGCGCTGCTCCAGCCGCCGGTCCTCGGCCTCGGGGCGGCCGTGGCCCTGCTCTCCTCCGGACTGCCCTACACCCTGGAACTCCTGGCCCTGCGGCGGCTTCCGGCACCCACGTTCGCGGTCCTGATGAGCCTGGCCCCGGCGGTCGCGGCGCTGGCCGGCTTCCTCGTCCTGGACCAGGGCCTCTCCCTGCCGCAGTGCCTGGCCGTCGCGCTGGTGGTGGCGGCGAGCGCCGGCGCGGTGCGGACGGGGAGGCGGGGCGCCGGGGACGGCGGCCGGGCCCGGTGACGCGGGCCGGGGCCGGCCGCCCCGGCCCCGGGCGGCCGGCCCCGGCTCCGGGTCAGCCGTTGGCGAGGGCCTGCACGCGGTCGAGGGCGCCGTTGAACCTGTTGTGGTCGCCGACCGTCGGACCGGACGACGTGTACTGCCACATCGTGTAGTAGCCCCAGCCGGCCGGCAGCGTGCCCACCGACGCGGCGTACCGGGCGATCCACAGCGGGTTGTTCGCGGCGAAGCCGCCGTAGTTGCCGGTGCACTGGGTCCACCAGCTGGTGGCCGTGTAGATCACGGCGTCCCGGCCGGTGCGGGCCTTGTACGTGTTCAGGAAGTCGCGGATCCAGGAGACCATCTGGCTCTGCGTCTTGCCGTAGCAGGCGGCGCCGTACGGGTTCCACTCGATGTCGAGTGCCCCCGGCAGCGTCCTGCCGTCCCTGGACCAGCCGCCGCCGTGGTCGACGAAGTAGTTGGCCTGGGCGGCGCCGCTCGCGCTGTCCGGGGTGGCGAAGTGGTAGGCGCCGCGGATCATCCCGACGTTGTACGAGCCGTTGTACTGCTGGGCGAAGTACGGGTTGGTGTAGTACGTCCCCTCGGTGGCCTTGACGTAGGCCCACTTGACCCCGCTGTTCCACAGGGTCGACCAGGCCACGTTGCCCTGGTGGCTGGAGACGTCGACGCCCTCCGTCTGGGCGGCGTCGCCCGGGACCGGGGTGCCGTGACTCCCGTCGTGCTCGAGGACGCCCATGCCCATGTGGGCGGAGCCGCGCGGCGGGGTGTCGGCGGCCGACGCCGCCTGCGCGGGGAGGGCGGACACCAGGGAGAGGGCGGCGAGCAGGATCCCGGTGACGGCGAGACGCCGGCCGCGGGCCGATCCGGATCTGTGCACGAGCATGACGTGCCTCCGATGGCTCGGTGGGGGATGCGTGCGCGGGGAGGAGAACCCGTGCGTGGCGTGGGCATGCCATTCGTGGGTCCGGTGAAGACGCTACGCACGTAGAACGGGAGGTGGGAAGGGGGGCCGGAAGCTGCCGTTGGTCTAAGCCTGCGAAATACTTGCCGAGCTGCGGTGATGGCGGGCCGTGGCGGAAACTTTCAGGACCGGGAAAAACGAGGCAGGGGCTGACGTGCACGAAAGCGGGAACGGCGACGGTCGCGGAGTCGAGTCGGAGCTTGCCGGCAGTGGTGTGAACCAGCCGGAGTTCCTGGCGCTGGAGCGGGAGTTGACGGTGCTGCTGCGGCGTGCCCGGGCCAACCAGGGCGAGATGGCCCGGGAGGTCCACCCCGACCTGGAGTCGTCCGCGTACGGCCTTCTCGTGCGGCTCGGGGAGTGCGGCGGGCAGCGGGCCACCGACCTCGCCGCCTACATCGGCGTCGGCAAGGCCACCATGTCCCGGCAGCTGCGCGCCCTGGAGGAACTCGGCCTCGTCGCCCGCGAACCCGACCCCGCCGACGGCCGCGCCTGGCTCGTCACCCTGACCCAGGAGGGCCAGGACCGCGTCGGCCGGGTGCGCGAGGCCCGCCGCGCCCGCTACGCAGGCCGGCTCGCCGACTGGGACCCGCGCGAGGTCTCGGAACTGGCCCGCCTGCTGCACGAACTGAACCGCGGGATGGAGAAGTAGCCCCGGCCCCCGCGCCTCACAGCTCCGCGTACACCACCGTCGCGTCGTCGTGGGTCTTGCCGCGGCCGAGGTGCGCGCGGGTGCCCGCCGCGTCCGTCCGCTCCAGCTCCCGTACGCGGTCCACCAGGGCCCGCGGGCCCCGCTTGCGCAGCAGGGTGAGGCAGTCCGCCCAGTCGCCCTCCCGGAACTTCTCCACCCACCGCCCGGCCCCGTCCGTCAGCGCCGCCAGGGTCCGCACCCCGCCGCGCGGCAGCACCCCCGTCACCGCGCGCGCCGCCACCGCCGGATCGGCCGCGGCCGTGAAGAAACCGCCCTCCTTGTTGCGCAGGTTGGCGTCCACCATCGCGTCCGTGGCGAGCGCCGAGCGGGGGATCCGGGCCAGCCGGTCGTCCAGGACGGCCGAGACCGCCCCGTCGGGCGCCTCCACCAGCAGGGCGGAGTCGGAGAGGACCAGGTACTCGACCTCGGCGGGGGACCAGCGCGCGAGGACCACGGTTGCCTGCGGGGTGCGCGGGTGAGAAAGGTCACAGGTTTCCGCGTGTGCCGCGGAGGTACGCGCGATGGCGCGGGACAGCGCGTCGACGAGGGGGACATCCGGCAGTGAAACGGTCAGTTCGGTCAGCGCGCCGCCGAGGTGGGCCGTGAACCAGGGCACCGAATGCAGACACCCCGTCCCGGTCCGCGGGGGTGTCACCCCGTCCAGCACGACGAGTGAGCCGCCCTGCCCCGAGGCCGGTAGTCCGACGCTCGCGAAGTCCTCGTTGGGGTGGTCGGCCAGTCCGGGTTCCGAGACGAGTTCGGTGCGCATCCGGCCAGTCTGCACGACCCCTTCACAGTGTCCGCAAAAGGCTGGCACCCTCCACGGATTCCCCCGGAACTCGCGCGCCGGTGCAGGTCAGGCGCCTGATTTGGGGTGGAATCACATGCCCGGACGACACGTGGCGGCACATAGTGCCACCGCCCGTCGCAGACGTCCAACCGGCTCGCCGCGCACCCGAGTCGCACGCGCCAGGGGAACTTGCCCACCAACTCCCGTCCGGGGTTCACTCCTTCGGGTGGCGGGTCGGATGATGCATGCTCACCACCCACCGGCACTGGGAGGGTCGGGAAACTGCGGGGGGCCTGCCCCGCTCACGCGGTCTCCCCGCCCGGCGCGCTGCCGGCGGCCGGGGCACGGCCCGGAGCTCGGCGGAGGATGCCTGCGCCGACCGGCCAGTTGACGGAGCGCCACCCGGGCCCACGGGTACACGAGTGAGGAATGCGAGCACCGGTGCAGAAGACGCGGCCTCGTCGCACAGACAAGCAGACGGCCTCCGCGGGGAGCGCGGAGCGCACCCCCGGCACCTCCACCCCTCCGCCGCCGGAGGCCCCCGTCGGCAAGGGCCGTCCCACCCACGTACGCAACCGCCTGATCGTCGCCGTGGCGGTCGTGGCCGCGGCCGTCGCGGCGGCCGGCGCCCCCTCGGTCGTGACCGCCTCCGGGCAACTGCACGACTCCCAGGAACTGGTGACGCTCGCCGAACGCACCCAGGGCGCGCTCAGCCTCGCCCACTCCCTCGCCGACGAGCGCGACGAGGTCACCCCCTACATCGCGGCCGGCCGGCCCGAGGACAAGGCGCCCTCCGAGCAGCGCAGCGCCCGCGTGGACCGGCAGGTCGAGGAGTTGCGCGCCGACGCCGACACGCCCTCCTCCCTGCGCGAGGACCTGAACGCCATCGCCGCCCTGCGCCGGTCCGCCCTCACCGGCAAGAGCACCGCCCTCGAATCCCACCAGGCGTACTCCGAGGCCATCACCGAACTCCACGCCCTGGCCGAGGAGCTGGCCGAGGAGATGCCGCCCCGCGCGGGCGCCGGTGCCTACGCGCTGGCCGAACTGGACACCGCCGTCCAGCAGACCGCCGCCACCCGTGGCCTGCTGCTCGCGGCGCTCTCCGTGCCCAGCAGCACCCGGACCGTCATCGACCCGATCACCGGCCTGCCCACCGAGACGACCAGCTCCTCGGACGCGGACGCCAAGCAGCGCGACGCGCTCGCCGCCGCCGCCCAGCAGGCCCGGGTGCGCTCCGACGCCGCGCTCGCCGACTTCCGCGAGGGCGCCCCCAAGGAGGCGCGGAGCAGCTTCGACGCCACCGTCGCCGGGCCCGAGGTCAACTCCGCCGAGAAGTACCTCGCCGGGCTCACCGACGAACCGACGCTCTCCGACGACGACCTCGGCACCAGCACCAAGCGGCTCGACGCCGCGCTCTCCGCCCGCGTCGACGCGATGCGCGGCGCCGAGTCCGCCCTCTACGAGAAGCGCACCACGGCGCTGGAGCAGCTGCGCGACGACGACGTCACCGCGCTGGAGATCCGGGTCGCCGCCCTCGGCGCCCTGATCCTGCTCGCCCTCGGCATCGCCACCGCCATGGCCCGCACCCTCACCCGCCCGCTGTCGGTGCTGCGCCGGGGTTCGGCCCGGCTGGCCGGCGCGGAGGACATGGCGGCCGAGGAGCCGGTCGCCTTCACCGGGCGCAACGACGAGTTCGCCCAGGTCGTCCGCTCCGTCAACGCCCTGCACGCGCACGCCGCGACGCTCGCCGCCCGGGTCAACACGCTGGAGTCCGACCGCAAGCACCTGGTCGGCCAGCGCCAGAAGATGGCCGACGCCCGTGAGGAACTGCGCGCCGAACTCGCCGAGTCGGCCGCCCACCTCGACGTGGTGCGCAAGAGCATCGGCTCCACCTTCGTCAACCTCGCGCTGCGCACCCTCGGCCTCGTCGAGCGGCAACTCGCCGTCATCGAGAGCCTGGAGGAGCGCGAGCAGGACCCGGACCGGTTGTCCACCCTGTTCAAGCTCGACCACTTCGCCACGGTCATGCGCCGGCACAGCGAGAACCTCCTCGTCCTGGCCGGCACCGAACACGTCCAGCACAGCGCCTCACCGGTGCCGCTGGTCGACGTGGTCCGGGCCGCGGTGAGCGAGATCGAGCGGTACGAGCGGGTCCGCATCGCCGCGCTGCCGCCGCACGCGCACGTCGCCGGGTTCGCCGCCGACGACCTCTCGCACCTGCTCGCCGAACTGATGGAGAACGCCACCTCCTTCTCGCCGCCCGACCTGCCCGTCGAGGTCTCCGGCTGGCTGCTGGAGAACGGCGAGGTGATGCTCTCCGTCCAGGACGAGGGCATCGGCATGGCCACCGACCGGCTCCAGCGGCTCAACGCCCGCCTCACCGACTTCGACCCGCAGGCGCCGTACGACCAGGAGGGCGAGGACGGGCTCGGGCTCGGCCTCTACGTGGTCGCCCGGCTCGCCCACCGGCACGGGGCGCGCGTGCGGCTGCGGGAGCAGAAGCAGGGCGGGGTCGCGGCCGTCCTCGTCCTGCCCGCTCCGCTGCTCGCACCGGCCCCGCCGGCGGCACTGGCCCCGACCGTGCCGGTGTCCGACGGGACGGGATCCTTCACCCTGCCCGGCGCCGGCGCGGAGGCCAACTCCAACGTCCTGCACGGGCGCGCGACGAAGAGCGCGCACCGGAGCGCGGACCCGTTGGTGGCTTCGGCGGAGGAGGCCGTACGGCGCGCGGAGGCCGACGCTCCCGCCGCACCGGCCGCACCGGCCGCACCGGCCGCACCGGACGTACAGGTCGCACCGGCCGCCGCGGACGCACCGGTCGCACCGGCCGCCGCGGACGCACCGGAGCCGGAACCGGAGCCGGAGGGCGCACCGGTCGCCGAGAGCGCCGCGACGGACACCGGCGCGCCCGGCACCCGGGACGAGACCGCCGCCCCGGGCCGGGACCTCCCCGACGACACCACGATGGCGCTCCTGCTCCCGGCCCAGGCCGGACCGCCGGACCTGGAGCCCGCCGCGGACCCGGAGCCCGCTCCCGGACCGGAGCCCGCTCGCGACCCGTACGCCGTCGGCCCCGACGCCCACGACCGCGCGCCGGACGAGGCCGAACCCGTCACCGACAAGGGCCTGCCCAAGCGGACCCCGAAGCTCAGCACACCCGCGGCGGCACCGCGGCCGCGCACCTCGGGCTCGGTCGACGCCGAGGCACTCCGCCGCCGTCTGGGAGGGTTCCGCCAGGGGGCGGAAGCCGGACGACGCGACGTCGAGGCGGAGATCGCCGCGGCGGACACAACCGAAGAAGCCACGGGGGGCACCGTCGAGGAGGCAAGCAGTTGACCGCGCCCAGTACCTTCGGTCTGAGCAGTGAGGCCCGCAATCTCCACTGGCTGCTGACCAACCTCGTGGAGGAGGTGCCCGGCATCCAATCGGTCGCGGTGGTCTCCTCCGACGGCCTGCTGCTCCTCTCCTCCGACCCCGGTCGGAACGAGGAGGCCCGGCAGGTCCGCGAAGCGCCCCGCACCGGTCCGCGCGGCTCGGCGGCCGACCTCGCCACCGTCGTCTCCGGCGTGGGCAGCCTGACCATCGGCGCCGCCCGGCTGATGGACTTCGGCACGGTGAAGCACACGATGGTCGCGATGGACGAGGGCAGCCTGTTCGTGATGTCGATCAGCGACGGCTCGCTGCTCGGCGTGCACGGCTCCGCGGACTGCGACATGAGCGTCGTCGCGTACCACATGGCGCTCTTCGTCGGCCGCGCCGGCCATGTCCTGACGCCCGAACTCCGCAGCGAGCTGCGGAAGTCCCTGGAGTCCGAGTCGACGGGGAGCGCCCGATGAGCAGCAGTCCCGGGAACAGCCGGGGGAACCTCCCCGTACGCGGCGCCGACCGCAAACCCGCCCGCGTACGCCCCTACTCGCTCACCGGCGGACGGACCCGCTTCGGCCACGTCCTGCTGGTCGAGACGTTCGTCGGCGCCACGGCCGGCACCGCTGCGCTCGAAGCCGCCGAGGAGCGCAAGGAACTGACGAACGGCGGCCTGACCTCCCGCGTGATGCCGGAGATGCGGGCCATCGTCGAACTGTGCCGCCGTATGCGTACGGTGGCCGAGATCGCCGCGCTGCTGAAGATGCCGCTCGGCGTGGTCCGTGTGCTCCTCAGCGACCTGGCGGACCAGGGAAAGATCCGTGTGTACGGCACCGGGACCGGCCACGGCACGGGCCGCCCGGACCGCGCTCTGCTCGAAAGGGTGCTCAGTGGACTCCGTCGTCTCTGACGCCGCCGCCTCCGGCGTCTCCCCGCTCGTCGACCCCGACGAGCCCGCACAGCCCTGGCAGACGGACCCGACCCGCGCGCCCATCGCCACGAAGATCGTGGTGGCGGGCGGGTTCGGCGTCGGCAAGACCACGCTGGTCACCGCCGTCTCGGAGATCACGCCCCTGCAAACGGAGGCGCTGATGACCGAGGCGAGCGAGGAGACCGACGACCTCACCGCCACCCCGGGCAAGCTCACCACCACCGTGGCCATGGACTTCGGCCGCATCACGCTCGACGACGACCTGGTGCTCTACCTGTTCGGCACGCCGGGCCAGCAGCGTTTCTGGTTCATGTGGGACGACCTGGTGCGCGGCGCGATCGGCGCCGTCGTGCTGGCCGACACCCGCCGCCTGAAGGACTGCTTCCCGGCGCTGGACTACTTCGAGAGCTGCGGACTGCCCTACGTCGTCGCCGTGAACCACTTCGACGGCAGCGAGCTGTTCGGGGCGGAGGACGTGCGGGAGGCGCTGACGATCCCCGCGCACATACCTGTAATGATCATGGATGCGCGCCGTCGGATCTCGGCCATCGAGACCCTCTTGTCCCTCGTGGGCCACGCGCTCGACGAAACCCCCGAGTAGTCCCCGAGCAGTCCCCTTAGGAGCGTCCCCCGCATGCGGAAGATACTCGTCGTCGGAGCCGGCCAGTCCGGTCTCCAGCTCGCCCTCGGCCTCCAGTCGCACGGCTACGAGGTCACCCTGATGTCCAACCGGACCGCGGACGAGATCCGCACCGGCCGGGTCATGTCGACGCAGTGCATGTTCCACACGGCACTCCAGCACGAGCGCGACCTCCAGCTGAACTTCTGGGAGTCCCAGGCCCCGAAGATCGAGGGACTCGGCGTCTCGGTCGCCGCTCCCGGCTCGCACGACCCGGGCCCGACCCAGCGCGCGATCGACTGGCTGGGCCGGCTCGACGGCTTCGCTCAGTCCGTCGACCAGCGGGTGAAGATGGCCGGCTGGATGGAGACCTTCGCCCAGCGCGGCGGCCAGCTGGTCATCCACGGCGCGGCCGTCGGCGACCTGGACTACTTCTCCCGCGCCTACGACCTGGTGCTGGTCTCCGCGGGCAAGGGCGAGCTGGTCCAGATGTTCGGCCGCGACGCCTCCCGTTCCCCGTACGCGGAGCCGCAGCGCGCCCTCGCGGTGGCCTACGTGCACGGGCTGGGCCCGCGCCCGGAGCACCCGGAGACCGAGGCCGTCCGCTGCAACCTCGTCCCCGGGGTCGGCGAGCTGTTCATCATGCCGACGTTCACCACCTCCGGCCGCGCGGACATCCTGTTCTGGGAGGGCATACCCGGCGGCCCGCTGGACGCCTTCAAGGACGTCAAGGACCCGGCCGAGCACCTCTCCCTGACCCTGGAGCTCATGGAGAAGTTCGTGCCCTGGGAGTACGCGCGGGCCACCAAGGTCGAGCTGACCGACGCCGGCGGCACGCTGGCCGGCCGCTACGCCCCCACCGTCCGCAACCCGATCGGCCGGCTCCCCGGCGGCGGCCTGGTCCTCGGCGTGGCCGACGTGGTCGTCGCCAACGACCCGATCACCGGCCAGGGCTCCAACTCCGCCTCCAAGTGCGCGGCCGCCTACCTCGCGTCGATCCTGGACAGGGGCGACGGGGAGTTCGACGAGGCGTGGATGCGGCAGACCTTCGACCGCTACTGGCAGACCGCCCAGCACGTCACCAAGTGGACGAACGCCATGCTCGCGCCGCCGCCGGAGCACATCCTGAACCTCATCGGCGCCGCCGGCCAGCTCCAGCCCGCCGCCGACCGCTTCGCCAACGGCTTCAACGACCCGTCCGACTTCGAGAACTTCTTCTACGAGCCGGCGAAGACCGAGGCCTACCTCGCCGAGATCGCCGGAGCCGCGGCCGGCGCGTAGGGGGCCGCGTACCCCACGTCCGACCCGTCCGTCGCCCCCTCGGGGAGGGCCGGAGGCGCGTAGTGCCGCAAGGGTTCGGCGGCGGGGTCGGGGCGCACCGCGCCCAGGACCGGGTTGGCGGCGATCGGGGAGACCTTGACCTCGGCGCCGGGGCGGGGGGCCTGGACGACCATGCCGTCACCGACGTACATCGCGACGTGGGTGGCCTCGGGGAAGTACACGACGAGGTCACCCGGCCGCAGTTCGCCGAGCGGCACCCGGTCCAGCCGGGCCCACTGCTCCTGGCTGGTCCGTGGGATCGCCGTTCCGGCCCGGTCCCAGGCCACCGAGGTGAGCCCCGAGCAGTCGTACGACGCCGGGCCCTCCGCGCCCCACTCGTACGGCTTGCCGAGCTGCTCCACCGCGAAGCGCACCGCCCGGTCGCCCGCCCCCGAGGGCTTGGCGTCGTCGCCGAGCGCGCCGGACGCCATGAACCGCTCCTGCGCGTCGGCGATCCCGCTCCGCTCGAACTCCGCCAGCGCGGCCAGCTCCGCGGGGCTGAGCGAGGCGAGCAGCTCCTCGACGGCGTGCAGCCGTTCGCGTACGGTGTCCCGCTCGCCGACCTGGCGTGAGGCGAGGGAGCGTTGCGCGTCCAGGGCCTCGCGCGCCCGGCGGGCCAGGTCGTCGGCCTTCTTCGTGTCGCCGGTCAGGCGGCCCACCGTCTCGGCGCGTTCCCGGGCCAGCTGCCCGATCACATGGCCCTGGTCGAGGGCGTGCTGCGGATCGCGGGCCAGCAGCAGCCGCAGATAGGGGGAGAGGTCGCTGCTGTTCTGGTACTGCTGCCGGGCCAGCCGCCCGGCCGCGCCCCGGCTGTCGCTCAACGAGTGCCGGGTCCGGGCCAGTTCGGCGTCCAGCCGCCGTACCTCGGCCCGCTGCCGGGTCAGCCGCACCTCGGTGCCGTTGTAGGTCTCGGTGGCCTTCTCCGCCTCCCGGTACAGCTCCTGAAGGTCCGTCAGCAACTCGGACAGGGGGCGGCCCGCGCCGGTCCCGCCGGGTTCGGGGTCGGCCGCGGCGGGTCCGGGCGCCAGGGCGATCCCGGCCGCCATCGCCGCCGTACACACCAGGCGCAGAAACCTTTCTGACACGTCATCACCTCCGCTGCGGGGCGGCGGGTCCGCTCCGCACCGCGAGCCTGTGACGTGCCCGTGGGTTCCGCGCGCCGAGTGTGGGCGGTTCGGCGCAACGGGGTCACCCGTCGGCGTCGTCCGGCTTGCCGCCCGGCGTGGCGTCTGGATCGGCGCCCGGTCCGCCCTTCGGGTCCGGCCTGGACCAGGGCCACTTCCGGCCGGAGCCGAGCCGGCCCTCGGGGTCGTACGCGTACTTCCAGCGGGCGAACCGGAGTCCGCCGCGCCCGTCGCGGGGCACGCGCCGGTAGACGAGCACCGTGGGCGGCCCGCCGTCCGGGTCCGGTACGGGGATGCGGTACGTCTTCGGCGGGTGCCCGGTCATGCCGACCAGGACGGGCAGCACCCGCCCGTCCATCGGACCGCCCTCGAAGGGGGTGTCTTCGCTCTTCACGGCACCAGTGTCAGTGATCCGCGCGGCGGTGTCAGATGTCCGCCGCCAGCGCCTCGACCAGCGCCGAGGTCTGCGGGTCGCGGCGGGCGGTGACCGTCAGCACCGCGAGGAACTGCTCCACGAGCCAGTCCCGCAGCTCGTCGAGGGGCGGCTGCTTCTCCTCGTCCAGCCAGATCAGCGAGGCCGCCTCCACCGCCGTGATCCACATCCGGACGGTCATCCGCAGCCGGGGCCCGGGCTCGGCCACGGCCAGGTGGCTCATGATGTGCTCGGCCGCGGCCCGGCGCACCCCGTCCACGATGGAGGAGGTCCGCGAGGTCTCCGCCACGCTGCCGCCGCGCAGCAGCGCGCTGAAGCCGGTGTCGTGCTGGTCGACGAAGGTGAGGTAGCGGTCCAGGGCCCGGGTCAGCCGGGCCAGCAGCGGGCCCTCGCGGGGCTCGTCGAAGCAGAGCCGCAGCTCGTCGGCGGCCGACCGCAGCGCGGCCTCGTACAGCTGCTGCTTGCCGCCCGGGAAGTACCGGTACACCAGCGGCCGCGAGACCCCGGCCTGCTCGGCCACGTCGTCGAGGGAGACCTCCTCCGGGGGCCGGTGCGCGAAGAGGGCGAGCGCCGCGTCGAGCAGCTGGACGCGGCGCTCCTCGACGCTGAGCCGGCGGTAGGCGGGGGTGGGAGCCTGCGGGGTCATGAACCGCAGCGTAACCCGCACCTCCCCGCCACCGGGCACGTGAGCGGCCCGTACCGGCCTCGCTAGGCCAGCAGCCCCGACGACCTCCACAGCCGCCGTCCGACCCCCCGCAGCACCCCGATGTCGTCCAGGAAGTCGGTGAGGCGCTTCGCGCCGGTCTGCATGATCTCCCGGCGGTGGCCGCTGGCCTTGACCTGCGCCAGGGCCTCGCGCTTGTCGAGGCCCACGTTCGTGTAGACCTCCGGGTTGACGAAGGCGACGGAGAAGACGCGGGCGAACTCGCCGGAGGTGATCCGGGTGAACTCCTGCGACCACTTCGGGGCCGTCACCATCTGGCGGCGCAGCTCCTCACGGGCGTAGCGCACGTGCCGGGCCTCCTCCACGACGTGGATGCGCGTGACGCCCCGGACCAGCGGCTGGATCCGCTCGTCGGGGAAGGTCAGGCGCTGCATCCAGTCCAGGACCTCCTCGCCGAGCAGCGTGGCGGTGAAGGAACCTGGCGTGGTGGAGATCGTCTTGAAGAGGCGGCCGAGGTGCTGGTGCATCGGGCTCACCGGGTACCAGGGCGTCTCGCCGCGGGTTATCAGCCGGGCGAACATCTTGGAGTGCCGGCACTCGTCCTCGATCTCGGTCAGCGCGTAGCGCACGTGCGCGCTCGTCGCCGCCTTGTCGTAGATGTGCCGCACCAGCAGCTGCATGAGGATCAGCTCGAACCAGATGCCGAGGGAGGCGAGCGCGGCGGCCTCGTGCTGGGAGAGCACGATGCGCTGCTCCTCGCTCATCCGCTTCCACATCGGGGTGTCGTACAGCGACACCAGCTCCGGCGGCCAGAACCACTTGCCGTCCTCGAACGGCGCGTCCCAGTCCAGCTCCTTGTCCGGGTCGAAGGAGTGCTTGGCGGACGAGTCCAGCAGCCGTTCGGCCACCTGTTCGCGGTCCTTGAGCAGGCCGAGCGCATCGCGCAGACCGTCGAGCGCGTCGGCTTCCGTCAGGGTCGTCATGGCTGTGTCCCACCTCGTCGAACGGATCGTGTTACCCGCGGTCACTCCAGCTTGCTTCGTCTTATGAGACTGCTTGTCAGCAAGCTCGTCAATCCCCCGCGCACGACTTGTTGACCGCGAGTAAAGAAGTGGGTGGCGCTCAGGCCGCTAGAGGGAGCAGCCCAGACCCTCCGCCACCTCGCCCGTCTCCGGCACCGTCGCCCCCGCCGGGAAGGAGGTCCGCAGCGTGAAGGCGTACGGAGTGGGGCCGTGGGCCCGCAGGTGAAGCAGCCGCGTCTCCGCCTCCGCGACCGTGGGCCGGTGTCCGGCCGGGACCCACCACAAGGTGGTGACCGCCTCCGCGAGCCGCTCGAACCACTCCCGCCGACGGGCCAGCATCTCGCGGTGCCGCCCCTGGTACATGAAGGCCGTCAGGGCGTCCGCGTTCCGCCACACCGACATGTTGATGATCAGCCATGAGTCCCCGAAGACGGGGATGTCGGTCGCGTCCCCCGCCTCGCTCTGGAGCCGCCACACGAACCCGTCGGCGGCGTCCGCCGCGGCGTTCACCGGGTCGAGCGCGTCCGTGAAGTCCTTCAACTGCGGTGAGTCCAGCGGGGCCTTGAGGCGGGCGATGTTGACCTGGGCGAGTTCGTACACGGCGTCAGTCATGTACCGAACGTTAGGTCGGGCCGTCGGTGCCGTGGTACCCCCGTCTCAGGGCTTGAGCACCGCCTCCATCACCGACCGCGCGATCGGCGCCGCCAGGCCGCCCCCGCTGACGCGCTCACGGTCCGCCGCCGTGCCCTCGACCACCACGGCGACCGCGACCTTCGGCTCCATGTCCCGGTCGCGCTGGGCCCAGGAGACGAACCAGGCGTACGGCGTCCCCGAGTTGCCGACGCCGTGCTGGGCCGTGCCGGTCTTGCCCCCGACGGTGGCCCCGGGGATCGCGGCGTTCGCCCCGGTGCCGCTCTCCACCACGCCGGTCATCAGCTCCTTGAGCCGCGCCGCCGTCGACGGCCGCATCACCTCGCGCGAGGGCCGGGACCCGGCCGTCGCCACCAGGCTGCCGCCCGCCCGCTGGGTCCGCTCCACCAGGTACGGCGAGCGCACCTGGCCGCCGCCGGCCACGGCCGCCGCCACCATCGCCATCTGGAGCGGGGTGGCCCGGGTGTTGTACTGCCCGATCGACGCCAGCCCGAGCTGCGCCCGGTCCACCGACGTGTCGAAGGTGGAGCGCGAGACGGCGAACGGGATCCGCACCGAGTCGTCGTTGAAGCCGAACGCCTCCGCCATGGCGGTCATGTCCGTCACCCCCACGTCCACGCCGAGCTTGGCGAACACCGTGTTGCACGACCACTCGAACGCCTCCCGCAGCGAGGCGTTCCGGCAGCCGTCGGCCTCGTTCGTCAGCCGGGTGCGGGTGCCGGGCAGGGGGTACGGGTCGGGGGAGCGGGTCGACGCGTCCAGGTCCCGGACCACGCCCGCGTCCAGTGCCGCCGCCGCGGTGACCACCTTGAAGGTCGAACCCGGCGGATAGGTCCGGCGCACCGCCCGGTTGAGCATCGGCTTGTCCGGGTCGTCGTTCAGCCGGTCCCAGGTCCGGTTGGCGGCCGCGCTGTTGCCGGACAGCGACTGGGGGTCGTACGACGGGGTGGACACCAGTGCCAGGATCCGTCCCGTGGCCGGTTCGATCGCGGCCACCGCGCCCGTGCGCCGGCCGAGGCCCTCGAACGCCGCCCGCTGCGCGGCCCCGTCGATCGTCGTCACGACGTCGCCCCCCGGGTTGTGGGCGCCGGTGACGTCGTTCCACAGCGGCAGCGGCGCGAGCATCGGGTCGGCGCCGGACAGCAGGCCATCCTCCGCGTGCTCCAGCAGGCTCGTCCCGTACGCCTGCGAGGCGAAGCCGGTGACCGGCGCGTACATCGGCCCGTTCGCGTAGGTCCGTTCGTAGCGCAGGTGCTCCCCGGTGTCCCGGGAGCCCGTCACCGCCTCGCCGCCGACCAGGATGTCGCCGCGCGGCTGCTGGTAGCGGGCGATGTCGGGGCGCCGGTTGGCCGGGTTCCCCTCGTACTCCGGGGCCTGGACGATCTGCACCCGGGCCGCGTTCACCACCAGCGCCACCAGCAGCAGGGCGCAGAAGAGGGCCGCGTGCCGGATGTGCCGGGTCACGAGGGCGTCCCGCGCCGGGCCGCGTGGCTGAGCCGGATCAGCAGCGCCACGATCGCCCAGTTGGTGACGACCGAGGACCCGCCCTGGGCCAGGAACGGCATCGCCATGCCGGTCAGCGGGATCAGCCCGGTCACGCCGCCCGCGATGACGAACACCTGGAGCGCCACGATCGAGGAGAGGCCGACCGCGAGCAGCCGGCCGAAGGGGTCGCGCGCGGCGAGGCCCGCCCGGTAGCCGCGCTCCACCAGCAGCCCGTACAGCAGGAAGACCGCGGTCAGTCCGAGGAAGCCCAGCTCCTCCCCGGCGGTCGCGAGGATGAAGTCGGACTTGACGGCGAAGCCGATCAGCACGGAGTCCCCGAGGCCCAGGCCCGTGCCGGTCACGCCGCCCGCCGCGAAGGCGAAGAGGGACTGCGCCAGCTGGTTGGGCCCGTCGCCCGCCTCGATGGACGCGAAGGGGTGCAGCCAGTCCTCCACCCTGGTGTGCACGTGCGGTTCCAGCCAGCCCACCGCGACCGCGCCCAGCGAGGCCAGCAGCAGGCCGACGGCGATCCAGCCGGTGCGGCCGGTGGCGACGTAGAGAAGGACCACGAACAGGCCGAAGAACAGCAGCGAGGTGCCGAGGTCGCGCTCCAGGACCAGGACCCCGACGCTGACCAGCCACACGGCGAGGATCGGGCCGAGGACGCGGCCGGTGGGCAGTTGCAGCCGCCACACGCGGCGCCCCGCGTACGCCAGCGCGCTGCGGTTCGCGGCCAGGTAGGCGGCGAAGAACACCGCCAGCAGCACCTTGGCGAACTCGCCGGGCTGGATGGAGAAGCCCTCGACCCGGATCCAGATGCGGGCGCCGTTCACCGCCGGGAAGAAGATCGGCACGGTGAGCAGGGCGAGCGCGGCGGCGACGCAGACGTAGGCGTAGCGCGCCAGGACCCGGTGGTCGCGCAGCAGCAGGACGACCACGATGAACAGCGCCACGCCCAGCGTCGACCACACCAGCTGGGTGGGGGCCGCCCGGTCGCCCGGCGTCTCCAGGTCGAGCCGGTAGATCAGCACCAGGCCGAGCCCGTTGAGCAGCACGCCGATCGGCAGCAGCAGCGGATCCGCCCAGGGGGCGCGCAGCCGTACCGCCAGATGGGCGAGGAGCGCGAGCACACCGAGCCCGGCGCCGTAACCGGCGGCGCCGGGCGGGAGGGTGCCGTGCTGGGCGAGTCCGACGTTGCAGTAGCCGAACACCGACAGCAGCACGGCCACGAGGATGAGCGCGAGTTCGACGCCCCGGCGCCGGGGGAGCCGGGCGACGGGAGCGGGCGTGTCCGCTGGTGCCACGGTGATTCCGGTTCCGGGTCCGGCCTTGGTCATGTCCGGAACTTACCCAAATGGTGTGGTGTGGGGGGCGTTGGTGTCAGCACCAGCGCGGCGCCGGGCCGACGTTGTCGATGTAGCGGGCCGCTCCCCAGGCCCACGTGCCGTCCGTCAGGAGGTACCAGAGGGGATTGCCGCGCACCCGGTTGCCGGGGGCCTTGCAGTGGATGCGGACGGTCTCGCCGCGGCGGGCGTACCGGATGACCTCGCTGCCGCGGGACGGCGAGGTGAGCAGGGGGAGCCGGTCGGTGGTGACCACGCCCCGGTACCCGCCCTGCTCTTGGCGGCCGTCGCCGCCCCAGTCGCCGCCGTCTTTGCCGGTGGCGCCGGAGGAGGAGTCCCCGCCGCCCCACTCGTCGTTCGCTGCGGCGGGCGTGACGGCGACGGCGGCGGCGAGCGCGCCGGCCGCCAGGGTGGTGGCCAGCCCCCGGACCAGTGGCGAGCGCGAGGACGGTACGGACGACGTGGACAGCAGAGCCATGGGAGTACCTCCCGGAGCGAACGGTTCTTCAGCTGACTGTCCGCCACATTAGGAGCGCCCGGTGCCGGCCGCCCGTCACGCTGAGCCATCGGAGCGCCCCGCACGGACCGTGTGCCGCGCCCGCCGCCGGGTCAGGGCTGCTGAGGCAGCGTCAGGGCGGCGAGCGCCCCGCCGTCCGGCGGGTTGGTGAACTCCAGCCGCGCGCCCAGCACCTCGGCCTGTCCCAGCGCGATCGTCAGCCCGAGTCCGTGCCCCTTGCCGCCCGCCTCGGTGCGGAAGCGCTGCGGGCCGTGCGCCAGGAGGTAGTCCGGATAGCCGTCCCCGTGGTCCCGCACGGTGATCACCGGCCCGTCCACGGTCAGCACCACCGGCGCCCGGCCGTGCCGGTGCGCGTTCGCGACCAGGTTGCCGAGCACCCGCTCCAGCCGCCGCCGGTCGGTCTCCACCCGCGCGTCCCGTACGACGTCGACCCGCGTGTCGGTGCCCGAGCCGCGCACCACCCGCTCCGCCAGCTCGCCCAGCGGCTCCGGCTCCACCTCGAGACGCTCCCGCCCGCTGTCCAGCCGGGAGATCTCCAGCAGGTCCTCGGTGAGCGTGCGCAGCGCCGCCACCCGGTCCCGCACCAGCTCGGTGGGGCGCCCCGGCGGCAGCAGCTCGGCCGCCGCGTGCAGGCCGGTGAGCGGGGTGCGCAGCTCGTGCGCCACGTCCGCGGTGAACCGCTGCTCGGCCAGCAGCTTGCCCTGGAGCGAGGCGGCCATCGAGTCCAGCGCGCCCGCGACCGACGCCACCTCGTCCTGCGGCCGCGTCGGATCCTGCGCCCGGGGATCGCCGACCCGCGCGTCGAGGTCGCCCGCGCTGATCCGCCGCGCCACCCGTGCCGTCGCGTGCAGCCGGCGCGTCACCCGGGTCACGGCGAACGCGCCGACCAGCAGCGTCGCCCCGATCGCCAGCGCCGAGGACCACACGATCGCACTGTCCAGGCCGTCGATGGTGCGCTTGCCCTGCGAGTGGTCGACCCGCACCGCCAGCGCCCGGCCACCGCCCGCCGGGCCCGCCGCCCACATCGTGGGGCGCCCGTCGGACTCGGCGACCATCGTGCCCCGCCGGCCCGACACGGCCAGCTCGCGCAGCCGGGCCGGCAGCCCCGGCGGATCGATCCCGGCGCCCCGGCGCATCGGGTCCCCGGCCTCGTACGCCTCCGTCGCCTCGCCCAGCCGGGTCAGGGCGACGTCCCGGGCCTGGCCGACGGTCTGGTTGGTGACCGAGACGTGCACCAGGACGCCGAGCAGCGCGGCGAGCGCGCAGCACATCACGGTGATGAAGACGGCCGCCTTCACCGCCAGCGGACCGGCCCACCGGGGGAGCGCGAGCCTCACCGGGCGCTCGCCGTGGGCGACGCGGACGGCGACCCGGAGGCCCGCGGCGACGGGCGCCTGGTGTGCAGGCCGCCGTCGTCGGTGCGCAGCATCTCGTCGCTGGTGAGCAGCATGGCCCGCTGGTCGGCGTCCCAGGTCCACTGGAGGCGGTACTCGTAGCCCGCGACCTCCGAGGGCGAGCGGACGATCACCGTCCGGCCGGCCAGCTCGACCTCGCTCACCGCGTCGTCATAGGACATGACCCGCACGAGCCGCCCCTCCTCGACGGTGTAGACGCGCACGGCGGTCAGCTTGGCGGGCAGCAGCCGGAAACCCAGAGTCATCTCGGGACGCCCGTCACCCGTCAGGTCGCGGTAGTAGGGCCGGAGCACCGGGCACCCCGCGCGGTCACCGGCCGTGCCGTCCGCGCCGCAGTCCGCCATCCGGACGGACGTCTCGTGGTAGCGCGCCTTGGCACCCGAGTAGTCGTTCGGGTGCGCGGTGATCTCCTCCCGCACGACGGCCACCGGGTTCACCTCGCGGATGCCGCCGGCCGGGACCCGCACGCCCTTGACGACCTCGTTGTCCACCTCGCCGATGTCGTACGCGGGACTCGACGCGGGGGTGAGGTCGGGCCAGAGCTGGGCCGGGCTCCGCGCCGCCGGGGTCGCGCCCGCGCTCTCCAGCCCGCCCGAGTCGCCGCAGGCCGCCAGCGCACCGGCCGCCGCGGTCGCCAGGAGCAGCGCGACGACGGCGGGAACGCGGGCGGGACGCCCACGGCGGATCGGGAGCACTGCACTCCTGGGGTTCGGTGAGCGGCGCCGACGGTCCCGCACGGCTGTGGGCGGCACCGTACGCCTCTCGGTACGGAAGGCCATTTTGCGTGCGGCAGGGCGTGCCGGGCTACTCGGCCAGGTCCTCCAGCAGCCGCGCGGTGGCCAGCCCGGCCCGCAGGTACGCCACGAACAGCTCGTTGTGCAGCGCCCACGGCGAACGCCGGGCCCGGATCAGCCGGACCGCCTCCTCGGCACCGCTGCCCCGGCGCATCAGCGTGTGCGCGACGACCAGCCCGGAGCGGTTGTACCCGTGCCAGCAGCGGACGAGGACCTTGCCGCCCCCGTCCAGCGACTCGCTCGCGGCCTCCGCCAGCCGCATCACCCCGGCGAGCTGCGTCCCGTCCAGCGGCCCGTCCGGGATCGGCCACACGTGGTGCTCGACGCCCTCGGCGGGCCCGTGCCCGGGCACCCGCAGCAGTGTCTGCACGAGGTCGAACTCGTCCCGCACCACGGCGAACTCCGCCCGCCCACCCGGCCGCCGGAACTCGTGCCCGCCCATCCAGAGCCCCGGCACGACCTCGTCCCACGCCCGGCCCGGCGCCGGCACGTCGGATCCCATCCCGCGGGTACGCAACAGCGCCTCCCCAATCCGGCCCGCCCGGGGGCTCGGGGGTCTCGGGGGTCTCGGGGGTCTGCCAACTCCTCCCCAAGGTAGCCGGGTTCTTGCCCCGCGGCACCCCGCCTGGTCCCATGGTGCGGGGGTGGTGTGGATGGACGGACTGCGCGTCGTACCGGCCCGGCGGCACGGTCGGGACCGCCTCTACGTCTGCCTCCCGGACGGCGGGAACGTCGCCTGGTACGACCGTGAGGCGGCCCGGGTCAACCTGCTGAGCGACGACCGGCGCGACGAGGTCCTCCAGGCGCTGGGCCCCTTCCTCACCGGCCCGGTCGCCGTCGGCCCGCCCCCGGTCCCGACCCCGGCCGAACTGGCCCGGCTCTCCCTCCACCCGGACGACGACCTCGCCCCCAACCGGCCCGGCGAGGCGCTGCTGATCGCCCTGGAGCGGGATCCCGGCCCCGCGCACCGGCTGCGCCCCGACCCGCGCCGCCGGGCCCTGGCGGCCGAGCAGGCGACGGGGACGGCCCTCGACCGCCTCGACGGCGCCGGCTGGCGCACCCTGCACTCCGTGCCGCTGCCCGGCGGCGACCGCGTGCACCACCTGCTGATCGGCCCCGGCGGTCTCTTCGCGCTGCACGTGCTGCCCGCCCGCAGGCAGCGGGTGCACGTCGGGGACCCCCTGGTCGCGCTGGGCCGCCGGGAACCACGCCCCCTGCTGCGCAGGGTCCGCGCCGACGCCGACCGGGCCTCCTACGCCCTGACGGCCGAGGTCCGCGCCGTCCTCCTCCTCGTCGACCCGGCGCACGTCGGCGTCACGGCGCCACCGCGCGCGGTCCGCGTCCTCACCGACCGGGAGCTGCCCGACCTGGCCCGCCGCGGAGGGGTGCTCAAACCGGCGGACGTGGAGGCCCTGCACTCCATGGCCCGCGACCGGTCGACCTGGACGCGTCTTTAGGGCACCGGGCTCGGGGCGGCTACGGCAGCGCCGCCGCCCGGCGACGGTCGAGCAGCGGCGCCAGCAGGTCGCCGTGGTCCCGTACCCGCGGCCCGAGGTCCTCCGCCCGGAACACCAGCTCCTCCGCCCGCCGGCAGCCCGCCACCTCGTCCCACGTCACCGGCGTGGAGACCGCCGGGTCGGGGCGGGCCCGCACCGTGTACGGGGCGGCCGTGGTCTTGCGGGCGGCGTTCTGGCTCCAGTCCACGAACACCTTTCCCGGCCGCAGGCTGCGCGTCATCCGGTGCACGACCAGCCGGGGCAGCGCCCGCTCGGCCTCCACGGCGAGCGCCTTCGCGTACTCCGACACCCGCTCCGAGGGCGCCCCCCGCACCCCCGCCAGCAGGTGCAGCCCCTTGGCCCCCGACGTCTTGGCGAACGCCTCGATCCCGTCCGCCGCCAGCCGCTCCCGCAGCCACCGGGCCACCTCGCAGCAGTGCACCACCGTCGCGGGCGGACCCGGGTCGAGGTCGAACACCAGCCGGTCGGCCTCGCCGGGGTCGTCGGCGGTCCACTGGTGCGTGTGGAACTCGGTCACCAGGTTCGCCGCCCACATCAGGCTCGGCAGGTCCTGCACCAGCACCATCCGGGCGGGCCCCTCCGAGCGGGGGACCTCGGCCGTGGTGACCCAGTCGGGCGTACCCGGCGGCACGTTCTTGGTGAAGAACAGCTGGCCGTCCGGACCGTCGGGATACCGCAGGAAGGAGACCGCGCGGTCCCGCAGGTGCGGCAGCAGCACGTCGGCGGTCGTCGCGTAGTAGTGCAGCAGCTCGCCCTTGGTGAAGCCGGACGCGGGATACAGCACCTTCTCCAGATTGCTCAGGGCCACCCGCCGCCCCTCCACCTCAGTGATAGGCGCCATACCATGAGAATCGCATGGAAAACGGATAAAACGCCCGACGAACCGCCCGGCGAACCGACCCACGAACCGCCCGACCGGAAAGGTGCTGCACGTGCGATCGATCTGGAACGGCGCCATCTCCTTCGGCCTGGTCAGCATCCCGATCAAGCTGGTGAACGCCACCGAGAGCCACTCGGTCTCCTTCCGCCAGATCCACACCGAGGACGGCGGCCGGATCCGCTACCGCAAGGTCTGCGAGCTGGAGGACCGCGAGGTCACCCAGGCGGAGATCGGCAAGGCGTACGAGGACGCCGACGGCTCGATGATCCCGATCACCGACGAGGACCTGTCCCACCTGCCGATCCCGACCGCCCGGACGATCGAGATCGTCGCCTTCGTGCCCGAGGAGCGCATCGACCCGCTCCAGATGGGCTCCGCGTACTACCTCGCGGCGAGCGGCGCCCCCGCCGCCAAGCCGTACACGCTGCTGCGCGAGGCGCTCAAGCGCAGCAACCGGGTCGCCATCGCCAAGTTCGCGCTGCGCGGCCGGGAACGCCTCGGCATGCTCCGGGTCGTCGGCGACGCCATCGCCATGCACGGCCTGCTCTGGCCGGACGAGGTGCGCGCCCCCGAGGGCGTCGCCCCGGACGCCGGCGTCACCGTCCGCGACCAGGAGCTGGACCTCGCGGACGCCCTCATGGACACCCTCGGCGAGATCGACCTGGACGACCTGCACGACGAGTACCAGGAGGCCCTGGAGGAGGTCATCGCCGCCAAGTCGGCCGGCGAGGCCCCGCCCGAGGCCCGCGAGGAGGAGCGGCCCGGAAAGGTGCTGGACCTGATGGCCGCGCTGGAGAGCAGCGTGCGGGCGGCGCGGGAGTCCCGGGGCGGCGAGGAGCCCGGTCCGGCCGAGGATGCCGAGGTACGGTCCCTGCCCCGGGCCCAGAAGTCGTCCCGGCGGGCCCCCAAGGAGACCGGCGGCAAGAAGTCGACGTCCGCGGCGGCGAAGAAGACGGCGGCGAAGAAGGCGGCACCCAAGAAGTCGACGGCCGCCGCCGGGAAGTCCACGGCGAAGTCCGCCCAGCCGGCCAAGAAGGCGACGGCGGGGAGCACCGCGAAGAAGACCACCGGCAGGAGCGCGGCCACCAAGAGCACGGCCAAGACGGCGAAGAAGACGGCGTCCCGCAAGCGCAGCGCCTGACTCCGCCGGCACCATGCCGCCGGACGGCCGTGCGGCTCAGCCGATGGTCCGGGGAGAGGCCGAGGCCCGGGGTATCGCGGTCGGCGCGGGCTCGAAGGCCGCGGGGCTCGCGGTGCCGGACTCCGTCGGCGCGAGGGAGGCCAGCGTGGGCAGGGCGGGGCTCTCGTCCAGGCGCCGCCCGATCGTGTCGGCCGGTTCGCCACCCGGGGTGCCCGGACCGGTGGACAGCTGCGACCACGCGGTCAGGGCGAGGGCGACCGCGGTCGCCGTGCCGAGGACCCGGCCGATCCGCCGCAGCCGGGCCCGGCGGTCCAGTTCACGCCAGCCGGGGCCGGCCCACGGGTCCTCCGGGCGCCACGCCTCACCGACGGTGCCGGCGACGGGGGCGGGCCGGGCGTACGAGGGCCCGGACGGGCCGGTGGCGGGCGAGCCGGGCTGCCGGCCCGGGGTCCGGTCCCGGGCGGAGGGCTCCCTGGGCGCGGAGGCGCGGATGGCGTGCTCGTCGTCCTCCAGGAAGAGCCGCCACACGTGCTCCGGCACGGGCGGCGTGCCGCCCGGCTCGTCCGGCTCACCCGATGTGGCGCCGCGGTCCGGCCCCCAAGCGGTCATCGTCCCGCTCTTCCTCTCTCGTCGGCCCCGGACGGGCCGGGCGGGAGCGGGGGTTGAGGGGCCCGCCGGCGGCCGGTGTGCCGTCCTGTGCCGCGGCACCGTACGGCGTCACTTCCGGGCGCCGTACGGCACGCGGCCGGTGGTCATGTCCGGCGGTCACCGTCGACCGCCAACCCATGAACGCGCGAGGGCGTCGAGCCGTTCCCGGAGGGGCGGGCGGGGACTTCGGCGCAACAGAGGTGCCGGCCGGCCGGCCCGGCTCAGGGGGCCGCCGGGGACGGAGTGGGCGTCGGGGACGCGGTGTTCACGTTCAGGTCGGGCCGCGGCTTGAGCACCAGCACCTGCTCACCGGGGGGCGGCGGGGGCGGGGTCACCCTCTCCCGCGGCAGCTTCGCCGGGCCGGTCTGCTGGAAGGTGACCTCGTCGTACTCGACCATGCCGGTCTTCTCCAGCACCGTGATGTGGTCCAGGACGGTGTCGTTGGCCAGGTCGGCCAGCTGCCGCACCAGGGTGTTCTTGGTGGACGCCCGGATCTTGGCGATCGCCGGGAAGATCTGGCCGTGCGTCACCCGCATGATGTTGACCGCCGAAGAGTCGAACTCCTTGCCGGTCTTGGCGTCCACCGTCGCCACGAAGCCCTCCTGCTGCGGCGAGGCCCGGTTGGGCAGCGTGATGCCCAGCTCGGGGGAGATCTCGCGGCACATCGCGTCGAGACCGGCGTGCCCGACGATCAGGTGCTCGCCGGCCGTCTTCATCTCCTTCGTGGTGCCGCGTTCCCGCACGATCTCGCCCAGCGGGTACTCCCACAGCCCGGCGGCCCTGACCTTCACCACGAAGTCCCGGTCGGCCTCGGTGAGCGGCCCGAACTTGGTGCTGGCGATGACCCGGTCCTGATTGCCGTCGGCCTTGTCCAGACCGAGCATGGCCGGAAAGGCCAGCGCGGTGAGGGTCAGGGTCATCGCACCGAACAGGACGACGACTCCGATCCTGCTGCGGGACAGGCGCATGGTGCCTCCAGGGGCGACGCGAGGGACTCGCACTCGTACGGATTCGCCAGGAGGTACGGAAACGGCGGGCGGATCTATCAGCGCCCGGGCACGAAATTTGGGTTCATCGGGTTCAGCCGACGTCGGCCCCGTAGACGCGCTCGACGGTGATGGTGAGCAGCACCCGGCGGTCGGCCACCATCGTCGACCGGTACTCGTCCCAGTCCGGGTGCTCTCCCGCGGCGGCGCGGTAGTACTCCACCAGCGCCTCGACCTCCGGTCCGTGCGGGTCGGTGCCCGGTCCGGTGAGCGTGGCGACGCCCTCGGCGGTGGCCCAGGACCTGCCGTCCGGGGCGGTCACCTCCAGCGTGGCCCGCGGGTCCCGGCGCAGGTTGGCGGTCTTGGCCAGCCCGTCGCGGGTCGAGACCCGGATGACGCCGGCCTCCGCGTCGTAGGCGGGCATGACGGGCGAGAGCTGCGGGCGGCCGTCCGACTTGATCGTCGCGAGCACGCCGAGCCGGCTCCGGGCGAGCAGGGCACGGGGGTCGAAGCGCGAGGTGGTGGTCATGGTCCGATCATCACCCGCCGCACCGGTGGCTGTCCCGCGAACGTCCCCCGAACGCCCGCCGAGCCTGCTGGCCGCACGGCTCAGGGCACCGACGGGCCGCCCAGGTACGCGCCGTCGCGGCCGTAGGGCCAGGCGTTGGCGACGCACCCCTTGAGGCCCTTGATCTGCTGCATCATCGCCGGGGCGGGCCGGCCGGCCCCGGGACAGGTCTCGTGGCCGTGGCCGATGCGGTGGCCGACCTCGTGGTTGACGATCAGCGCCCGGTACTCGTGGATCGGGCCGTCGAACTCCGGGGAACCCAGCACCCAGCGCTTGAGGTTCACCACGACGTCCGTGCCGACGCTGCAGTTCACCTCGCCCCGGGTGCGCAGGCCCGCCGCGCCGCAGATCCGGTCGACGGTGCCCGGCGTGGCGATCTTCACCACGAAGTCGTACGAGCCCGAGCCGACCAGCCGGAACGAGGTGGCGCCGTCCCTCGTCCAGCCCCGGCGGTCGGCGAGCACGTCGGCTATCTCGGCCGCGGCGGCGCTCGGGCGGACGTCGATGCCCTCCTCGACCAGGACCTTGTACCGGCGCACCCGGCTGCCGGTGCCCACGGTCGTGCCGTCGGCCCGCGCGGTGACGAAGGTGCCGGGGCCCGTCGCCGGAACGGCGACGGCGGAGGGGGAGGACGAGGGCGACGGGGACGGTGACGTGGAGACGCGGGCCGAGGGGGTGGGCGTCCCCGCGGCATCCAGGGCGTCGGCCACGTCGGCGACCTGGTCGCCCGTCACCGGGGGCCGGCCGTCCCGCCAGTACGCCACCGCGGCGCCCGCGGTGACCAGCACCACCCCGAGGGCGAGGAGGACCAGGACCACGCGGGCGGATCCGCGGCGCCCGCCTCCGCGGGGGCCGGTCGGGCGGGCGGGGGATCGGCCCACGACGTGCGTCCTCTCTGCTGGTCCGGGGGACGCGCACAGCGGACTCCCGTGTGCTCGTGTCCCCACAAGATCCAAGCGGAAAGGTGTGCGGGAACCCCCCGGATCCCCAAGTGGGTCTTCTCACAGAGAAGTTGACCCCCCGCCCGCAACCGATCGGTACGCCGTGCCGTCCCACGCACCCCGGGGCCGCCCGGCCGGTGCCGGGCGACCCCGAAGCGGTGCGTGGACGGACCGTCAGCCCGCGGCGGTCCGGTCCCAGCGGTAGAAGCAGCGCGCCATCGCGTCCTTCGGACCGCGCCAGGTCGCCGGGTCGTACGCCGAGACGTACGGCTCCAGCCGCTCGCTGACCTGGCGGAACTCCGGATGCCCGGTCAGCCGGCCGATCGTGGGGGCCGGGTCCTCGTCGCTCTCGATCAGGTGCAGGTACACACCGTCACCGAACTCGAAGAGGCTGCGCCGGTTGACGCCCACCAGGTGCGGCAGCTCGCCGCGGTCGGACTCCGCGAACACCTTCGCGATGTCCGGGGCCGCGCCGGGTGCCATCCGGGCGACGATCAGTGTGTGGTGCATGGGGTGACGCCCTTCGCCGGTGTCGTTCGCTGTCAGTCGGCGAGCGCCGACGCGGTCCGCCGCTCGCCCGCCGCCTGCTCGATCCGGTCCCGGATCAGCGCCATCTGCGTACGGGAGTTGCGGTTGATGTTGTCCGTCATCCAGGCGTCGTCCACCGGAGCGTCGGGCTTCATCGCGAAGTCCTGGACCCAGCGCATCAGGACGCCCTCGGCGGTCTCCGCGTACTCCCAGACGATGTTCATGTACTGGAAGGGACCGGTCTCGACCCGCTGGGCGCGGACGGTGCGGGTGACGGGGTCGGCGACCCGCTCGGAGACCCAGCTCCACACCTTGCCGTCCGCGTCCGGGTGCATGGTGAGCCGGAACGTGACCCGGTCGCCGTCGCGCTCCAGCACGTCCACGGAGGCGTACTCGCTGAACAGCTTGGGCCAGTTGTCGATGTCGTTGGTCATGTCCCAGACCAGCTCCATCGGAGCGGCGATGGTGATCTCGTTCTCGGTGTGACCTGCCATGTCACACTCCCGTCTTCAGGGCGCCGTTGATCAGCGCGAGGAAATCGGCGGGCGTCTTGCAGCGCTCGGCCTGCTCGGGCAGGCCCAGGCCGTACCGCTTCTCCAGCTCGGCCACGATGCCCAGCAGGCCGAGGGAGTCCAGGCCGAAGGTGTCGAAGCCGTCGGCGGCCTGCGCGCGCAGGGTCTCCGGTTCGACGTGCACGCCAGCGGTGCGCTTCATCAGCGTGGCCAGCTCCTCGACGGTCACCTGGTAGGCCAGTTGGTCGGTCATGGGGGTGTCCTCCTTCACTCAAGGTGGCGCGCGCCCACACGCGGCGCTCACTCGGATTGGCGTCGGTCGGTCTCAGTGCGCGGACGGCGCGGTGCCGCCCTGCCGCAGGACGAGGGCCGAGTTGGAACCCATCAGCCCGCGGCTCAGCACCAGCGCGGTGCGCGACTCGGCGGGGCGGGCCCGGCCGGTCACCAGGTCCAGGTCGTGGCTGACCTCGAACACGTGCGGGGTCGGCGGGATCAGCCCGTGCTCCATGGCGAGCACCGCCGTCGCCACGTCCAGCACCGGAGCGGCGCAGTAGGCCCGCCCGGTCCCGGTCTTGGGCGCGGTGACCGGCACGCGCGCGGCGTGCGGGCCGAGCGCGTCGGCCAGGGCCAGGGCCTCGGCCCGGTCGGCCTCCGGGACACCGAGGGCGTCCGCGAAGACCACGTCGACCTCCTCGGGCCGGCAGCCCGCCGCGGCCAGCGCGCCCTCGATCGCGCGGGCCAGCCCCTCCCGGGACTCGGCCCAGCGGCCGGCGCCGGTGAAGGTCGCCGCGTGCCCGGCCACCGTCGCCCGCACCTCGGCGCCGCGCTCCAGGGCGGCCCGCTCCTCCTCCACGACCAGCACGGCACCGCCCTCGGCCGGCGCGAACCCGCACGCCGCCTCGGTGAACGGACGGTAGGCGCGGTCGGGTTCGGTGGCGCGGCTCAGCTCGGGATAGCCCAGCTGGCAGACGATCGAGTACGGGGCGAGCGGTGCCTCGGTCGCGCCGCAGACCACCGTGTCGGTGCCGCCCCGCACGGCCAGCGCCGCGTGCGCCAGCGCGTCCAGACCGCCCGCCTCGTCGGCGGCCACGACCCCGCAGGGACCCTTGAAGTCGTTGCGGATGGAGACCTGGCCGGTGCTGGCCGCGTAGAACCAGGCGATCGACTGGTACGGGCCGACGTACCGCGAACCCTGGCTCCACAGGTTCTGAAGCTCGCGCTGTCCGAACTCACCGCCGCCGGAACCCGCGGCGGTGACCACGCCGACCGAGTACGGCGACTCGACGTCGGCCCGTCCGAACCGGGCGTCGTCCAGCGCGAACTGGGTCGCGGACAGCGCGAAGTGCGTGAACCGGTCGGTCTGCACGAGGTAGCGGTCCTCGACCGTCTCGGCCGCCTCGAAGCCCCACACCTCACCCGCCACCCGCAGCGGCAGCTGGTCGCAGCCCTCCCGCGTGACGGGCCCCAGGCTGCTGGTGCCGTCCGCGGTGGCCTTCCAGTGCGGTTCGACGCCCACACCGTGCGGGGACACCACACCGAGCCCGGTGACGACCGCGCGCCTGGCCCCGCCGTTGATCGGTTGCCGTCCGCTCATCGCTGCCCTCCTTCGGAACCGGAACCGGAAGCGCTCAGTACCACCGCCGACTGGAAGCCGCCGAAGCCGCTGCCCACCGACAGCACGTGCCGCAGCGTCCGCTCCCGTGCCTCGCGCGGCACGTAGTCCAGGTCGCACTCGGGGTCCGGGGTCGTGTAGTTGGCCGTCGGCGGCACCACCTGATGGGCCATGGCCAGGACGCACGCGGCCAGTTCGATCGAGCCGATCGCGCCGAGCGAGTGACCCACCATCGACTTGATGGAGCTCATCGGCGTCGCGTAGGCGTGCTCGCCCAGCGAGCGCTTGACGGCCGCGGTCTCGTGCCGGTCGTTCTGCTGGGTGCCGGAACCGTGCGCGTTGACGTAGTCGATGGCCGAGCCGTCTATCCGGGCCATGTCCAGCGCCGTGTCGATGGCCCGCGCCATCTCCAGGCCCTCCTTGGTGAGCCCGGTCATGTGGTACGCGTTGCCGAACGTCGCGTAGCCGGAGATCTCGCAGTACACGTCCGCGCCACGGGCCCGGGCGTGTTCGAGGTCCTCCAGGACGAGCACCGCCGCGCCCTCGCCCATCACGAAGCCGTTGCGGTCGGCGTCGAAGGGCCGGGAGGCGTGCGCGGGGTCGTCGTTGTTCGGCGAGGTCGCCTTGATGGCGTCGAAGCAGGCCATCGTGATCGGCGATATGGGGGAGTCGGACGCGCCGGCCAGGCACACGTCGACGCGTCCGTCGGCGACCGCGTGGTAGGCGTACCCGACGGCGTCGAGCCCGGACGTGCAGCCCGTGGAGACCGTCTGCACCGGCCCTCGCACGCCGAACTCCTCGGCGACCGCGGACGAGAGCGTGGCCGGGGTGAACGCCCGCTCCAGGTGCGGCTCGGCCCGCTTGTCGTCCACGTCCCAGCGCGAGCCGCGCTCACTGACCAGGACGTAGTCGTGCTCCAGCCGGGTGGTGCCGCCGACCGCGGTGCCCAGCGTGGCGCCGGCCCGCCAGGGGTCCTGCCGGGTCAGGTCGAGGTTCGCGTCCCGGACCGCCTCCGCGGCGGCCACCAGCGCGAACTGCACGTACCGGTCGCTGCGTTGGACCGTGGCCAGACCGAGGCCGTGGTCGGCCGGTTCGAAGTCGCACTCGGCGGCTATCTGCGAACGCAGCCCGGCCGGGTCGAAGAGGGAGATGCGGCGCGTCGCCGTACGGCCGTCGGACAGCAGGCCCCAGAACTGGGGCGCGCCGATCCCGCCCGGGGCGACGACGCCTATGCCCGTGACGGCCACCCGACGCCGGTTCATGACACGGCCTCGGCCGTCGCGGCGGGCCGCTCGTGCGGGATGGCGTTGCCGGCCGCGTCCTCGGTGTCCACGTGGCCCACCTCGGGCCGCGGGGCCAGCGGGCCCAGGTGGAAGACGAGCCGCGCCTCGACGTCCCCGACGTTGCGGAAGCGGTGGCGCATGTCCTGCGGGATCAGCATCCCCTGCCCGACGGTGAGCGCGTGCGGCGCACCGTCCAGGTCCACCTCCAGGGCGCCCTCGGTGACGTACACGAACTCCTCGGAGTACGGGTGGTAGTGCTCGGCGATCCGCTCGCCGGGCTGCACGATGGCCACGCCCATGAAGCCGCTGGTCGCACCGGCGCTGGTGGGCGTGAGCAGGGCGCGGATGTCTCCTCCGCGGCGGCGGTTCGGCGCCACGTCGCCGATGGAGATGATGTTTACCTGCTGGTTTGTCATGTCGTTCACTCCGGGGTGACGAGAAGCGGTGGGGGAGGAGAGGCGGGAGACCACGCGGGCCGGCGGGCGCGCCGTCGGGCCGTACCGGTTGCGTGGTGCGGGTGTCGGTCGGTTCGGGAGGGTGCGGCGAGGAGAGCCGCGCCGGTGGGGCGTGGTTCAGACGTCCGCCGCGTGCCGGTCGGTCAGGGGCGTCATACGGGCCCGTGCCAGCAGCAACGCCAGGGTGCGGGGCTCGCCGAGGGGCCCGTCGACGCCGTACGCGGCGGTGTCCAGGAGTCGCTCGGCGGCCTCGATCACGGCGGCCGCGGCGGCTCCGGCCGACCTGCCGGGCCCGGCGGCCGCGGGCAGACCGAGGACGGCGGACACGGGCGCCCCGTCCGGGTCGCCGTCCACGTCGACGAGCCGTACGACGAGGTCGTCGCGGTGGAAGACGGTGGCGGCGAGGACCGGGCCGTCCTGGGCCCGCAGGGCGGAGGCGTCCCGGTGGGCCAGCAGCCGGGCCAGCTCCGGACCGGCGCCCGGCCGCACCGGATAGAGCAGCGCGATCCGCTGCCCGCTCGCGCCGGACCGGTCCCCCGACGCCACGTGGTGGACGGCCGGCATGGCGGCGCGGGTGAAGAACTCCCGGGCGGACCGCGGGTCGCGCAGGTCCCGGTTCTGCTCCAGGTGCGGGTTGAGCGCCTCCTCGACCGCCCGCACGCCCGGCTGCCGGGCCACGTGCCGCAACGCGGTCTGGAGGTCGCCCCGCAGTTCCACGGCCCGGACGACCCGGTTGCCGTGCATGAAGACCGACGTGCGCAGCAGCCGGTTGGAGTCGTCGACCTGGGCCTCGGGCGCCGCGTAGTCGGACAGCATCCGGGCGACGTCGGCCTCGCTGCCGGGCCGGACGGTGAACGTCAGGGCGTGCCGGACGAGGTTGCTCCCGATCCGGGGAGCGGACCGCGGTGACTCACCGGCCGCGCCGGACGAGTTCTCGTCGCCCTCGGTCTCGCGCAGCACGCTGTAGCGCAGGGAGTGGGTGTCCCGGACGCAGTTCTGCAACGGCTCGACCATGTCCAGGTGCTCGTCGCTGCTGACCCAGCGCAGGAAGGGCTCGGCGGTCTCCCACTCGCTGGTGAGGAGCCATTGGGTGGGGTTGTCGACGGACTGGCACAGCTGGTCGGTGATATGTCCCGGAACGGCGGCGACCCGGTCGCGGATGCCGTCGTAGGCGTTCAGGAACTCCTGCTGCATTCCGTCGTGGATGTCCAGCATCAGCACGACCCGTACGCGGGATCCGTCGAACGCCGATGTCGATACGCCGTCGGCGTCCGCGGCCGGGGCGACGGGCGTCGCCCGGGCGTCAGTGGTCAGGGCATCCGCCGACACGCCATCCGTGGTTTCGACGGGAGAGACCGTCATCCGGCCCACCTCTTCTCCGGGGAACTTTCTCTGGGACTGGGGGCGATCGTCGCGGCGCACGCCATGGCTCGGGCGGGTACGCCGGTCGCAATAAGCCGATCGTCGGCCGTGCCCGCGAGGACCGCGCGCCAGGCGTGACAAGCGGGTGAAAGCTCCTCCACCGCGGGCCTCATCAGGCCCGACGGGGAAGGCATGAGAGCCCCGGCGCACATCTGGCGCGGGGCGAATCACTCGACGACGGTCCCGCACACGCGGACGCCCGTCGGTCACAGCGAGGACTACGTCCGCCAAACCGAAGGACGGACGTGTGTCACAACGGAGGACGAACAATGAACGAAAGAGCCGACCGGCCCGGAGGCGCCGCCGCCCCTGCGGTCCACCGGGTCCCGGTCCTCATCGTCGGCGGATCCCTGGTGGGCCTGTCGACCTCGGTGTTCCTGGGGCGCCTCGGCGTCCGGCACACCCTGGTGGAGCGCCACGCCGGCACCTCCATCCACCCCCGCGGACGCGGCAACAACGTCCGCACCATGGAGATCTTCCGGGTGGCCGGCACCGAGCCGGACATCAGGAAGGCCGCCGCCACCCTGGCCGAGAACCACGGCATCCTTCAGACCACGACGCTCGTCGGCGACGAGGGGGAGTGGCTGCTCAAGGAGATGGACCCGGGCGGCGGACTGGCCCGCTTCAGCCCCAGCGGCTGGTGCCTGTGCAGCCAGAACGACCTGGAGCCCGAACTCCTCACCCACGCCACCAACCTCGGCGGTGACCTGCGTTTCGGCACCGAGCTGCTGTCGTTCGAGGACGACGCGGACGGCGTCACGGCGGTGGTGAAGAGCCGGGAGACCGGCGAGCACACCACCATCCGCGCGGACTACCTGGTCGCCGCCGACGGTCCCCGCAGCCCCATCCGCGAGCAGCTCGGCATCGGCCAGAGCGGCCCGGGCGACCTCTTCCACAACGTCAGCGCCACCTTCCGCTCCCGCCGCCTGGCCGACGTGGTGCGCGACCGCCGCTTCATCGTCTGCTACCTGACCGGTGAGGACGCCGACGGCGCCCTCCTGCCGGTCGACAACCGCGAGAACTGGGTCTTCCACCTCCCGTGGCACCCCGAACAGGGCGAGACGGTCGAGGACTTCACCGAGGAGCGCTGCGCCGCGCACATCCGCCGCGCGATCGGCGACCCGGACCTCGACGTCGAGATCACCGGCAAGGCCCCCTGGCACGCCGCCCAGCGCGTGGCCCGCAGCTACCGCGCCGGCCGCGTCCTGCTGGCCGGCGACTCGGCCCACGAGATGTCCCCGACCGGCGCCTTCGGCTCCAACACCGGCATCCAGGACGCGCACAACCTCGCCTGGAAGCTGGCCGCGGTCCTGGAGGGCTGGGCGGGCGAAGGCCTCCTGGACACCTACGACGCGGAACGCCGCCCGGTCGCCGAGGCCACCAGCGCCCGAGCCGCGGGCCGCTCGGTGGAACACAGCCACCCGGGCTTCGCCCCGCCGCCGGGGATGACGGGTGGGGGGCCGGGTGCCGGCGGTGGGCCCGGTGGTCCTGCTGATCCTGGCGGTCCTGGTGGGGCGCCTGGTGGTCCGGGCGGTCCCGGTGGTGCGGCCGGTAGGCCGGGCGGCCCCGGTGGCGCGCCTGGCGGCCCGGGTGGGCCCGGTGGTCCTGGCGGCCCTGGCGGCCCTGGCGGTCCTGGCGGTCCTGGCGGAGCACCCGCCGGCGGCCCGGGCGGCATCCTGAACGTCGCCCTCGGCTACCGCTACCCCCAGGGCGCGGTGGTCGGCGCCGACCCGGCGACCCCGGTGGTCCCGGAGGGCCTCGACCTCTCCGGCGCACCCGGCAGCAGGGCCCCGCACCTCTGGCTCCGCCAGGGCGACGCCCGCGTCTCCACCCTGGACCTCTACGAGGACTCCCTGGTCCTGCTCAGCGACGCGGCCCAGCCCACCGGCTGGCACGAGGCGGCGACCCGACTGGCGGCCGAGATGCGGATCCCGCTGAAGCCGTACCGCGTGGGCGGCACCCCGGAGGCCGACCTGGTCCAGGACGACGAGGACAAGGACTGGGCGAAGTCCCACGGAGTGACCCGTGGCGGCGCGGTCCTGGTCCGCCCCGACGGCTTCGTCGCCTGGCGCTCCCCGGGCCCGGCCCCGGACCCCGAGTCGATGCTGCGCCAGGTACTTAGAACGGTGCTGGCCCGCGCGTGACGCGCACGGGACCGAGCACCTGACAGGGGCACCCCACCCTAAACGTGGACCACTCCCCACTTGTTTGCTACCGTCTCGACGGCAGCCAAAACGGGGAGTGGTCCCCGTTAATGCGGTAAGGGGTCGGACATGACGAAGCAGCTGAACACCGCCCTGGTCCTGGGCGGAGGGGGCCTGACCGCCTACGGCTGGCAGGTCGGCGTACTGGCGGGACTGGCCGACGCCGGTGTGCACCTCGGCGACGCCGACGTCCTGGCCGGCACGTCGGCCGGCTCCCTGCTGGCCCTGGACCTGGCGAAAGGCTCGACACCGTCCGCCCTCTACACGGAACAGATCAACCGCGACCGCCGCATGATCGACGTGGACTTCACCCTGTCGATGACGGTCAGGTACCTGTGGGCGTCCCTGCGCTCGCGCGACCAGGACAAGACACTCGAGCACCTGAGCCGGCTGGCCCTCTCCGTACGCGACATACCGGAGTCCGCGGTCCTGGAGGCGATAGGCCCCCACATCCCGGTCCCGGACTGGCCGGAGCGCGAGGTACGCCTCTTCGCGGTGGACGCCCTCACCGGCACGCCCACCGCCTTCACGGCGGCCGACGGAGTCGACCTCCCGCACGCCATGGCCGCCACCTGCGCCCTGCCACCCCTCTTCCCGCCGATCACCATCGGCAAGGCCCGCTGGATGGACGGCGGCGTACGCTCCACGACCAACGCCGACCTGCTCACGGACTGCGCGAGGGTGGTCGTCCTGGCCCCCATCCCGAAGGCGGCGGGCGCCACCCCGAGCGCCCAGTCCCACATCCGCACCCTGACGAACCACGGCACGCGAGCCACCCTCCTGACCCCCGACCGAGCCGCCCGCCGAGCCTTCGGCCGCAACCCTCTCAACGCGGCCCGCATCCCGGGCTCGGCCCGGGAGGGCCGACGCCAGGGCAGGGAGTACGCGGAGGTGGTACGGGGGGTGTGGGACGGCTCGGGTGGACCGGAGGGCGAGCAGGTCCCGGCGCGGCGGTCGCGCACGGCGCGGAGGCACTGAAAGAAGCCGCCTGCGCGGCACGGTCGGTGTCGGCCGTGGTCGGACAAATGCGACGCCCGCCCTGGGAGAGTGTCACGCGACGGAACCCCGTACTCGCCCGTGGCCACCCGCTCAGGAGGACCGACATGCGCACACTCGCGATCACCGAGAACATCACCGTCGACGGCTCGATCGAGATGCTCACCGACTGGTTCGATCCCCAGGCCCAGGGCGAGGTCGACATGGCCGACGTCATGGAGGAGAGCCACCGGCAGGACAGCCGCGCCGACGCGCTGCTGCTGGGCCGCCGGACGTTCGAGGACTTCCGCGGCTACTGGCCGAACCAGACCGACGACCCCACCGGCATCACCGCGTACCTCAACCAGGTCCAGAAGTACGTCGTGTCCACCACGCTCACCGACCCGAGGTGGGACCACTCGACGGTACTGACGGGCGACCCGGTCGAGGAAGTCCGCGCCCTCAAGGCACAGCAGGGCGGCAAGGACATCGTCCTGACCGGCAGCATCAGCCTGGCCCACACCCTGATCGAGGCCGGCCTCGTGGACGAGTACCGCCTCTTCGTCTACCCGGTGGTCCAGGGCAGGGGCCGCAGACTCTTCCCCGACGGCTTCGAGATCCCCACCCTCCGACTGGCCGACACGAAGACGTTCCGCAGCGGCATCGTGCTGACCCGATACGTCCCGGCGTGAATCTTTCCCCGACTCTGCGTCCACGGATGTCGAGACAGCGCCCGCGGCTCCGTCCCAGGGACGTAACCGCCACCACCGGCCGCACGACAACGGCCGAAAAGGGAGAACAGAGATCATGGCGATTCAGCGCATGGACAACATCGGCATCGTCGTGGAGGACATGGACGCCGCGATCGCGTTCTTCGTGGAACTCGGCATGGAGCTGGAGGGCAGGACGGAGATCGAGGGTCCCGTCGCCGACCAGTGCACCGGACTCGACGGCGTCCACTGCGACATCGCGATGCTCCGCACCCCGGACGGCCACAGCCGCCTCGAACTGTCGAGGTACCGCACCCCGAAGGCAACAGCCGACACCCCCCGCGACCGCCCCCACAACATCCTGGGCACGCACCGAGTCATGTACGCCGTCGACGACCTGAAGTCCACGCTCACCCGCCTGCGCCCCCACGGCGCCGAACTCCTCGGCGAGATCGCCAACTTCGAGGACACGTACCTCCTCTGCTACGTCCGCGGCCCGGAGGGCATCATCATCGGCCTGGCCGAGCAACTGGGCTGAAAGACCGCCCTTGTTGCTGCGCTTGTCAGCCGATGAGGGCTTGGGTGATCTGCCGGGTCGTCTGCGCGGCGACCCGGGGGTTGACGGCGGCGTAGTAGGTGTAGGCGTTCAGGCCGGTGGCGAGGGCCCAACCGCGGCCCCGCATCCAGGTGGCGTCGTCCACGCCGAGCGCGTCGCGGAATGCGGCTCGGCTGTCCGCCGACATCAGGGTGAAGGCGATCATCAGGTCGCAGGCCGGGTCGCCGATGCCGAGCCCGCCGAAGTCGATCACGGCACTGAGGCGGCCGTCGCGAGCCAGCAGGTTGCCGGTGTGGAAGTCGCCGTGGAACCACACCGGAGAGCGGTCCCATCCGGGCGCGCTCAGCGCCGCGTTCCACAGCTCCGTCATCGCCGTCGCGTCGAACACGCCGTCGACCTCGGCGATGGCGACCCGCGTCGCGCGATCCCGGTCGGACAACGGGCGGCCGGCGAGGGCGTCCCTGGCGTTTCCGTCGGCGTAGCCCTCGGGCGCTACCCCTTGCAGGGCGACGAGGAACCGGGCCAGGTCAACTGCGGCTCCGGGGGAATCCCCCAGCGCCTCGACGGTCGCCACTTCCCCGTCCAGCCAGCGGGACACCGCCCACGGCCACGGATAACCGAAGTCGGGTTCGCCCACTCCCACTGGCACCGGGACGGCCAGGGGAAGGTGCGGGGCGAGCCGCGGCAGCCACTGCAATTCCTTCCGGGCCTGCCCGATGGCCCCGGAGTGACGGGGCAGCCGAACGGACAACTCCTCACCCAACCTGTAGATCACATGATCGGACCCAGCGGGCTCGAGCAGCTTCAACTCCATCCCTGCCCACTGCGAAAACTGACTGTCAACCAGCCGCCTGACCAGCGCCTCGCCGATCTGAGGACGGACGTCCACAGTTCTCTTAGCCTCCAAGACCAACTCCCATGGCCGGCCCGCCCCGTGCGACGGACGGTCGCAGCCATCACAGTCGTCCATACCCGCACCTGTCGAGTATCCGAGCTCAGCCTACTCACGAGAGTAGGTGGGGCTCCTGGTGGATGCTGGAGTGAAGGAAGGCCTGGCAGAGGATCGCCCCTGGCAACTCGCAGCAGGTCGCAGCAAGCGTCTGAACTCAGCCTGCCAACTGGCCCGGAACCCTCTGGATACGGCACCGTGTCTCCGGCTGGTTGAGTCGACTAGGGGGAATTGACTTTGTGGGATCAGGTGCCAGCTTTGCTGGGTGTCGTCGTTGGAGCCGCGAGTTCCTACGTGGCGACGAACATGACGGAGCGGAGCCGGTGGCGACGAGGCAAAGCTGAGCGGTGGGATGAAAAGAGGCTGGATGCGTATGCGTCCTACGCCAACACCTTGAAGCAGCAGCTGAGCGTTGCACAGCGCATGGGTGCGGCAAGAGGGTTTCCGCATGCAGTGGACCCCCTGGATCCCGAGCAGGGCATGACGCAGCTTGCCGAGAATGAAGTACGGCGTGCAGCCGAGTGGGAATCCGTGCTGCTGATCGGCGACGCAGAAACGATCGGGGCGGCACGTACGTGGCACGAAGCGGTTTGGAACGTTGAGCTGTACGCGCGCGGTATGAAGGACGATCATGCGGGATGGACAAGAGCCGTGAAGCAGGTGAGCCGAGCGCGTGACGCCTTCTACGCCCTTGCCCGACGTGATCTCGATATAGCAGGGCCGCCACCCCCCTCTGGTAACTGGCCGCGGGTCTGGCAGCGCGAGGACGAGCCCGGCGGCGGGACCTGACCCCGGCACACCTCCGACACGCGAACCTGCGGCAGGACGGCCACTGGACCACAGTCCGGGGGCCTTGGCGTTTCCAGGTTCTGATCCTCCGGTTCCCTGGCCCTGCGGCCAGCCCACCCCGGCACTCGACATACAGCCGCTCCGGGCGGCACAGGCCCGCACATACGCGAAGACCCCGTCTCAGCGAAGCGCTGATGGCGGGGTCTTTGGGCGCCTCATGCAAGGTGCCCCCGGCAGGATTCGAACCTGCGCACACGGCTCCGGAGGCCGTTGCTCTATCCCCTGAGCTACGGGGGCGTGTTCGTCGCGTTCGGTGTTGCTCGCGGCGACGGGTAGAACACTACCAGCTCCCCCGGGGTGGTCATGAACGGGTTTTCGCGGGTCGTGGGGGCCGTCGGGGGCACGCGCGCGGGGCGTTGTCCCCCGCAGGGGTGGAAGTGGGGAAAAGCCGGACGCGGTGGCCGGTCCGGACCTACTCTCGAGTTGTGCCTAGGGCGTCTGGCCGGGTTCTTGTTGTGGACGACAACAAGGTCATCCGGCAGCTGATCAGGGTCAATCTCGAGCTGGAGGGCTTCGAGGTCGTGACCGCGGGCGATGGTGTCGAGTGTCTGGATGTCGTCCATCAGGTGCGGCCCGACGTGATCACGCTGGACGTGGTCATGCCCCGCCTGGACGGGCTCCGGACCGCCGCGCGGCTGCGTGCCGATCCGCGTACCCAGGAGCTTCCGATCGCGATCGTGAGCGCCTGTACGCGGTACGAGGTCGACGCGGGGTTCGCCGCCGGGGTCGACGCCTTCCTCTCCAAGCCCTTCGAGCCGGCCGAGCTCGTCAGACTCGTACGGCAGTTGGCCGAGCGGACCGTCACCGGGGTCGGTGTGGCGGGTGGGGACGGGGCCGCCTCGTCCTCCCGTGCGGGGGAGAGTGAGTCCTCCGCGCAAGCGTGATCGCCCCCGCTGCCTCCCTCGGGCGCCTTCCGTCCATATCCCGGGACTCCCCGAAACCGGTTGGCCACCCCACCCCCCTCCTCCCATACGCTTGACCCGTGACCCCCGTAGAGCTCTCCCGTACCGTGCTGCGCGCGGTGCGTCGCGCTGTCGACGACGGAGAGCTGGACGTGGACGTGCCCGTGCGGGTCCGGGTGGGGCCGCCGGGGCCCGGTGGGTACGGTGACTACGCCACCGGTATCGCCCTGCAACTGGCCCGGCCGGCCGGGCAGCCGCCGTACCAGGTCGCCGAGGTGCTGCGGGCGCGTCTCACAGGAGCCGACGGCATCGCCGACGTCGTCCTCACCGGGCCCGGGTTCCTCAACATCAGCCTCCACCGCGCCGCCCCGGCCGAGCTGGTCGCCGAGGTGCTGCGGCGCGGGCCACGGTACGGCCACTTCGACCCCGAGGGCGAAGAGGGCGAACGGCGGCGCGTGCGGTTGCAGTGCGACCAGCATCCCCGCGCCCTCGTCGTCGCCGACGCCGCCGCCCGCATCCTGCGTTCCCAGGGCGCCCTCGCCCGCGTCAGCTGCGCGACCCCGCCCGCGCCGGGATGGGCCGGGGTCCTCGGCGTACGTGTCGATGCCGAGGGACCCGCGCCCGACGAGCCGGCCGTCCAGGTCAGGCCCGTGCCCGCCCCCGGCGACCCCCTCCCTCTCGGCCGGGACGCCGGGCGCTGGGCGCTGCTCCACCCCGCCGCCCACGACCGGCCCCGGATCGGTGACGAGCACCTCGTCCAGCGCGAGAGCAACCCCCTCTTCCGTGTGCGCTACGCCCACGCCCGCACCCGCGCCCTCGCGCGCAACGCGGCCGACCTCGGCTTCGCCGCCGAGCCGGGGTCCACGGAGGACGCGAACGAGATCCACGCGCTGCTCGCCGACCACCCCCGCGTACTCGCCGCCGCCGCGGCCCACCACGCTCCCGACCGCCTCGCCCGGCACCTCGTCACCGTCGCCGATGCCGTGCTGCCCTTCCTGCCCACCGTGCTGCCGCGGGGTGGGGAGAAACCCTCGGCCGCCCACCGTGCCCGGCTCGCCCTCGCCGAAGCCGCCGGGACGGTGCTGGCCGGCGGCCTGACCCTGCTCGGTATCGACGCACCCGACCACCTGTGAAGCCAGCGAGAGAGTCAGCGAAGAAATGAGCCGTTCCGCACACCCCGCCGGGCCCCGTCACGCCGACGTCCTCACCGAGGGGCGCTCCGCAGCAAGCACAGTGCCGCCCGCCGATCTCAACGCCCTCGACCCCAAGGTGTGGGCCCACACCGTCGGGCGGGACGCGGACGGTGCCGTCACCGTCGGGGGGATCGCCGTCACCCAGCTCGCCGAGGAGTACGGCACCCCCGCCTACATCCTCGACGAGACCGACTTCCGGGAGCGGGCGCGGGCCTGGCGCACCGCCTTCGGGACCGGCGCCGACGTCTTCTACGCCGGCAAGGCCTTCCTGTCGCGCGCCGTCGTGCGGTGGCTGGACGAGGAGGGGCTCAATCTCGACGTGTGCTCCGGCGGCGAGCTGGCCACCGCGCTGTCCGCGGGCATGCCCGCCGAGCGCATCGCCTTCCACGGCAACAACAAGTCGCCGGAGGAGATCGAGCGGGCCGTCGCCGCGGGCGTCGGGCGGATCGTGCTCGACTCCTTCCAGGAGATCGTGCGCGTTGCCCACACCGCCGAGTCGCTGGGCAGGCGGCAGCGGGTGCAGATCCGTATCACCGTCGGCGTCGAGGCGCACACCCACGAGTTCATCGCCACCGCCCACGAGGACCAGAAGTTCGGCATCCCGCTGGCCGGCGGGCAGGCCGCGGAGGCCGTGCGGCGGGCGCTCCAGCTCGACGGGATCGAGCTGATCGGGATCCACTCCCACATCGGGTCGCAGATCTTCGACATGTCCGGGTTCGAGGTCGCCGCGCACCGGGTGGTCGGGCTGCTCAAGGACATCCGCGACGAACACGGGGTCGAGCTGCCGGAGATCGACCTGGGTGGTGGGCTCGGGATCGCGTACACGAGCGACGACGATCCCCGTGAGCCGCACGAGATCGCCAAGGCGCTGACCGAGATCGTGACGCGGGAGTGCGAGAACGCGCGGCTGCGCACGCCGCGGATCTCCGTCGAGCCCGGGCGGGCCATCGTGGGCCCGACCGCCTTCACGCTCTACGAGGTCGGCACCGTCAAGCCGCTCGACGGGCTGCGGACGTACGTCTCCGTGGACGGCGGGATGTCGGACAACATCCGGACCGCGCTCTACGACGCCGAGTACAGCGTCGCCCTCGCCTCCCGCACCTCCGACGCCGAGCCGATGCTGGCCCGCGTCGTCGGCAAGCACTGCGAGAGCGGGGACATCGTGGTGAAGGACGCGTTCCTGCCGGGTGACCTGGCCCCCGGCGACCTGATCGCCGTACCGGCGACGGGCGCGTACTGCCGCTCCATGGCCAGCAACTACAACCACGTGCTGCGCCCGCCGGTCGTCGCGGTGCGGGACGGCGAGGCGCGGGTCATCGTGCGGCGCGAGACCGAGGAGGACCTGCTGCGTCTCGACGTCGGCTGAGAGCCGGGGTCGGGGGAGGCCGGGGAGGGGAAGACGGGCGCGGGCGAAGATCTTTCGTTCCGGGCCCGTCGGAAAATGAAATAAACGTCTCACGATCCGGACGAAAGGCAGAAAATCCCGTCCGGTGCGTGAGACTGGTCCAACCGTAGACGGTATGAGGAAACGAGGTCGGATGATGCGTACGCGTCCGCTGAAGGTGGCGCTGCTGGGCTGTGGTGTGGTCGGCTCAGAGGTGGCGCGCATCATGACGACGCACGCCGACGACCTCGCCGCCCGCATCGGGGCGCCGGTGGAGCTCGCGGGCGTGGCCGTACGGCGGCCGGACCGGGTGCGCGAGGGCATCGACCCCGCCCTCGTCACCACCGACGCCACCGCTCTCGTCAAGCGCGGGGACATCGACGTCGTCGTCGAGGTCATCGGCGGCATCGAGCCCGCCCGGACCCTCATCACCACCGCCTTCGAGCACGGCGCCTCCGTCGTCTCCGCCAACAAGGCGCTCATCGCCCAGGACGGCGCCTCGCTGCACGCCGCGGCCGACGAGCACGGCAAGGACCTGTACTACGAGGCCGCCGTCGCCGGCGCCATCCCGCTGATCCGGCCGCTGCGCGAGTCGCTCGCCGGCGACAAGGTCAACCGGGTGCTCGGCATCGTCAACGGGACGACCAACTTCATCCTCGACGCCATGGACACCACGGGCGCCGGATACCAGGAAGCGCTCGACGAGGCCACCGCCCTCGGGTACGCCGAGGCCGACCCGACCGCCGACGTCGAGGGCTTCGACGCCGCCGCCAAGGCCGCCATCCTCGCCGGGATCGCCTTCCACACGCGCGTGCGCCTCGACGACGTCTACCGCGAGGGCATGACCGAGGTCACCGCCGCCGACTTCGCCTCCGCCAAGGAGATGGGCTGCACCATCAAGCTGCTCGCCATCTGCGAGCGGGCGGCGGACGGGGGCTCGGTCACCGCGCGCGTGCATCCCGCGATGATTCCGCTCAGCCACCCGCTCGCCAACGTGCGCGAGGCCTACAACGCCGTCTTCGTGGAGTCCGACGCCGCGGGGCAGCTCATGTTCTACGGGCCCGGCGCCGGCGGTTCGCCGACCGCGTCCGCCGTACTCGGCGACCTCGTCGCCGTCTGCCGCAACCGGCTGGGCGGCGCGACCGGACCCGGCGAGTCCGCGTACGCCGCACTGCCCGTCTCGCCGATGGGCGAGGTCGTCACGCGTTACCACATCAGCCTCGACGTGGCCGACAAACCGGGCGTGCTCGCCCAGGTCGCGACCGTGTTCGCGGAGCACGGTGTCTCCATCGACACCGTGCGGCAGTCCGGCAAGGACGGCGAGGCATCCCTCGTCGTCGTCACCCACCGTGCGTCCGACGCCGCCCTCGGCGGTACGGTCGAGGCGCTGCGCAAGCTCGACACCGTGCGGGGTGTCGCCAGCATCATGCGGGTTGAAGGAGAGTAACCAGCAATGACCCACCAGTGGCGCGGAATCATCGAGGAGTACCGGGACCGGCTGCCCGTCTCCGACAGCACGCCCGTCGTGACGCTCCGCGAGGGCGGCACGCCGCTCGTGCCCGCACAGGTGCTCTCCGAGCGCACGGGCTGCGAGGTCCACCTCAAGGTCGAGGGGGCGAACCCGACGGGGTCCTTCAAGGACCGCGGCATGACCATGGCCATCAGCAAGGCCAAGGAGGAGGGCGCGCAGGCCGTCATCTGCGCCTCCACCGGCAATACCTCCGCCAGTGCCGCCGCGTACGGCGTGCGCGCGGGCATGGTGTCCGCCGTGCTCGTGCCGCAGGGCAAGATCGCGCTCGGCAAGATGGGCCAGGCCCTCGTGCACGGCGCGAAGATCCTCCAGGTCGACGGCAACTTCGACGACTGCCTCACGCTGGCCCGCGCGCTCAGCGACAACTACCCGGTGGCGCTGGTCAATTCGGTCAACCCGGTGCGTATCGAGGGGCAGAAGACGGCCGCCTTCGAGATCGTGGACATGCTCGGCGACGCGCCGGACATACACGTCCTGCCGGTCGGCAACGCGGGCAACATCACCGCGTACTGGAAGGGGTACCGCGAGTACGCCGCCGACGGGGTCAGCACCAGGACGCCCCGCATGTGGGGGTTCCAGGCCTCCGGCAGCGCCCCGATCGTGCGCGGCGAGGTCGTCAAGGACCCGTCGACGATCGCCACCGCCATCCGGATCGGCAACCCGGCCTCGTGGGACCTCGCGATCGCCGCGCGGGACGAGTCCGGCGGCGCCATCGACGAGGTGACGGACCGTGAGATCCTGCGCGCCTACCGGCTGTTGGCCTCCCAGGAGGGCGTCTTCGTGGAGCCCGCGTCCGCCGCGTCGGTCGCCGGTCTGCTGAAGGCCGCCGAACTGGGCAAGGTGGACCCCGGGCAGCGGATCGTGTGCACCGTCACCGGTAACGGCCTCAAGGACCCGGACTGGGCCGTCGCCGGCGCCCCGCAGCCGGTCACCGTCCCGGTCGACGCGGCGACGGCGGCCGAGCGGCTCGGCCTGGTCTGAGCCGGCGACGCCACTCCCACCGGCGTACGAGGGCGTAAGCGACGTCCGGCCGGGAAAGCCACTTACGGGGGGTGCACAGGGGGCTTGCGACACGCATCGTGCGCCTCCTGTGCGCCCTATGTCGCCACGGAACCTTCCTTCGATAGGCTGTACCCGAACCCGCCTGCCGCATATGCCGCCCAGCCGCGCCGGCAGTGGCGGCCACCGAAGGTTCCGTACGTCATCGGATGCCGGATCGAACGTCATTCGACAAACCACGCAGCTCAAGGAGAGTCATCGAGAGATGGCCGGTCCAGCGTTCCGCGCCGCCGCCGTCAGGGTGCGCGTCCCCGCAACCAGCGCCAACCTCGGCCCGGGCTTCGACGCCCTCGGTCTCGCGCTGGGGTTGTACGACGACGTGGTCGTCCGGGTGGCCGACTCCGGGCTGCACATCGACATCGCCGGTGAGGGCAGCGAGACGCTGCCGCGCGACGAGAAGCACCTCCTCATCCGCTCCCTGCGCACCGCCTTCGACCTCCTGGGCGGCCAGCCCCGCGGCCTGGAGATCGTCTGCGCCAACCGCATCCCGCACGGCCGCGGCCTCGGCTCCTCCTCCGCCGCCATCTGCGCCGGCATCGTCGCCGCGCGCGCGGTGACCATAGGCGGCGAGGCCCGCCTCGACGACGCCGCGCTGCTCGACCTCGCCACCGAGATCGAGGGCCACCCCGACAACGTGGCGGCCTGTCTGCTGGGCGGCTTCACCCTGTCCTGGATGGAGTCCGGCGCGGCCCGCGCGATCAGGATGGAGCCCGCCGATTCCATCGTTCCGGTGGTTTTCGTGCCCGGAAAGCCGGTACTGACGGAGACCGCGCGCGGACTGCTCCCGCGCCATGTCCCGCACGTCGACGCCGCCACCAACGCCGGCCGCGCCGCGCTGCTCGTCGAGGCCCTGACCAGGCGCCCCGAGCTGCTGCTTCCGGCCACCGAGGACCGCCTCCACCAGGAGTACCGCGCACCGGCCATGCCGGAGAGCGCGGCGCTGGTGGAACGGCTGCGCGGCGACGGCATCCCCGCGGTGATCTCGGGTGCCGGACCCACCGTGATGGCCCTCGCCGACGCCGACACGGCCGACAAGGTCGAGGCGTTGGCCGGGACGGACTGGGCGGCCAACCGGCTGAGCCTGGACCAGCAGGGCGCGAGCGTGCTGCCTCTGGCAACCCCCGGTGACATCTAGACGCGGAGGGTTGCCGGATTTCGAGAGGGGGAATGTTTGTTGGATCCGGTAGTGTTAACCTCAAGTCTGCACCCGACCCCACCATGGCGAGGTGCCTCGTGTCCCCGTCCGGGACAGACATCCTTCCGGGAGCCCCCCAAGTCGCACTGTGTGGTGGATGTCGTACGTGAACAGTACGACCGACACGGACACTGAGCGACCCGCCGGGCACGCTTCGGAACCGGTGCGACCAGGCCGCGTGTCACAGACATTGGGTGCCACGGCCAGGGGGCGCGCCATCACCAGATATCTCTTCCGCCGTTCAGGCGGACCACCGCCCCGGCACGGTTCGCACAGCAAGGACCGAAGCCGGACAGCACAACCGGTCGCCGAGCCAGACAGGCCGACGTCCGCTCCAGGGAAGGACCCTTCGTGAGCGACACCACCGATCTGATGGGCGCACGTGTCGAGGAGACCGCTGCCGCGCCCGCCACGGACGCCTCCGCGCCTGCCAGCGGTGCCGGCTCCCGGCGGCGCCGCGGTACCGGCCTCGAGGGCATGGTGCTGGCCGAGCTGCAACAGGTCGCATCCGGCCTCGGCATCAGGGGCACCGCGCGTATGCGCAAGAGCCAGCTGATCGAGGTCATCAAGGAGGCGCAGGCCGCCGGGGGTGCCCCCGCCAAGGCCGCGCCCGCCGCGGACGCCGCCGGCGAGACCAAGCCGAAGCGCCGCAGCACCTCCCGGGCCCGTACGGGCGACGAGGCCCCCGCCGAGAAGGCGGAGAAGGCCGGCAAGGCCGAGAAGAAGGCGGACAAGGCGACCGCCGACCAGCAGCAGATCGACATCCCCGGTCAGCCGTCCAAGGTCTCGCCCGCCGCCGACCAGTCCGGTGCCGCCGGTGACGACGCCCCCTCCGAGCGCCGTCGTCGCCGCGCCACCGCCGACGCGGGCAGCCCGTCCGCCGAGACGGTCGCCGTCGAGACCCGCGAGCCGAAGGGCGACTCGGCCCAGCAGTCGCAGGGCCAGGGCGACGGCCGCTCCGACGGCGACGGCGGCGAGGGCCGCCGCCGCGACCGCCGTGACCGTGGCGACCGCGGTGAGCGCGGTGACCGTGGCGACCGCGGTGACCGCGGGCGCGACCGCCGCAACAAGGGCGACGACCAGCAGGGCCAGGGCGGTGGCCAGCAGCGTCAGCAGGGCGGCGGCCGCCAGGACCGCCAGCAGCAGCAGGACGACGACGATTTCGAGGGCGGCCGCCGGGGCCGTCGCGGACGCTACCGCGACCGCCGGGGCCGTCGCGGACGCGACGAGATCCAGGAGCCGCAGATCAACGAGGACGACGTCCTCATCCCGGTCGCCGGCATCCTCGACATCCTCGACAACTACGCGTTCATCCGGACCTCCGGCTACCTGCCCGGACCCAACGATGTGTACGTCTCCCTCGCCCAGGTCCGCAAGAACGGCCTGCGCAAGGGCGACCACCTCACCGGTGCCGTGCGCCAGCCCAAGGAGGGCGAGCGCCGCGAGAAGTTCAACGCGCTGGTGCGCCTGGACTCGGTCAACGGCATGGCGCCCGAACACGGCCGCGGGCGGCCGGAGTTCAACAAGCTGACGCCGCTGTACCCGCAGGACCGCCTCCGCCTGGAGACGGACCCCGGTGTCCTCACCACCCGCATCATCGACCTGGTCGCGCCCATCGGTAAGGGGCAGCGCGGTCTGATCGTGGCCCCGCCGAAGACCGGCAAGACCATGATCATGCAGGCGATCGCCAACGCGATCACGCACAACAACCCCGAGTGCCACCTGATGGTCGTCCTCGTCGACGAGCGTCCGGAAGAGGTCACCGACATGCAGCGGTCGGTGAAGGGCGAGGTCATCTCCTCGACCTTCGACCGTCCGGCCGAGGACCACACGACGGTCGCCGAGCTGGCCATCGAGCGCGCCAAGCGCCTGGTGGAGCTGGGTCACGACGTCGTCGTGCTGCTCGACTCGATCACCCGCCTGGGCCGTGCGTACAACCTCGCCGCCCCGGCCTCCGGCCGCATCCTGTCCGGTGGTGTCGACTCGACCGCCCTGTACCCGCCGAAGCGCTTCTTCGGTGCGGCCCGCAACATCGAGGACGGCGGCTCGCTGACCATCCTCGCCACCGCGCTGGTGGACACCGGGTCCCGCATGGACGAGGTCATCTTCGAGGAGTTCAAGGGCACCGGCAACGCCGAGCTGAAGCTCGACCGGAAGCTCGCCGACAAGCGCATCTTCCCCGCGGTGGACGTCGACGCGTCCGGCACCCGCAAGGAGGAGATCCTGCTCGGCAACGAGGAGCTGGCCGTCACCTGGAAGCTCCGCCGGGTGCTGCACGCCCTCGACCAGCAGCAGGCGATCGAGCTGCTCCTCGACAAGATGAAGCAGACCAAGTCGAACGGCGAGTTCCTGATGCAGATCCAGAAGACGACGCCCACCCCGGGCAACGGCGACTAGTCACCGCCGGCCGTCTTCGGCACTGGGAGTCCCGCTCCGTCACTCGGGTGATGGAGCGGGACTTCCGCCTTGTAGGATCAGCGCACCGCAGTGGGGGGGAACGTATTTTCGGATACGCCCACAGGGCGATCTGTGCTGCCTTCACGGGCCCGCGCCCGCCGGGATCTTCTCTCCTGCCTGCGTACACAGCGACAGGAGACCTGAGTGACCTCAACCCCTCGAAGACGCCGCCTGGCTCTTCCCGCGGCCGCCGCCGCACTCGCCCTGTCGGGCGCGGTCCTCTCGACCGTTCCCGCGCAGGCCTCCGGCGCCACGCCGGTACCCCCGCAGCCCACCCTGACCGAGCGGCCCGCCGCCTCGGACGCCGAGCTGGTCCGGCGGATCCAGGGCTCCGGGGCCGCCCTCGAGGACTACACCGCCGCCGCGCCCGGGACCACCCCGGAGGCCCAGGCCCCGTCCGGCCGCGTCGACCCGAAGATCATCGGCGGTAAGGACGCCACGATCAGCGAGGCGCCGTGGATGGTGCAGCTGCACTACTACGACGACAAGGGCACCTCCAGCACCGCCGACGACGAGGGCTACTTCTGCGGCGGCACCCTGGTGGCCCCCGCGAAGGTCCTCACCGCGGCGCACTGCGTCTACGGCCTCGACTGGACGGCGAACGGAGCCGTCCTCGGCGGCACGGCCCAGCTGCCGGACGGCAACGACCTGCACGGCGGCCGGGTGGCCGGCGTATACCGCCAGTGGGTCAACCCGACCTACCGGCCGAGCACCACCTCGGGCGGTGACCTCGCGGTCCTCACGCTGAACGAGGCGCTGCCGTACAAGACGCTCCAGCCCACGTCGAGCGGCGACAACGCCTCGTACGCGAACGGCACCCCGGCGACCGTCTACGGCTGGGGGCGCACCGACTCCGCCAGCCAGGACATCTCGCCGACGCTGAAGAAGGCGACCGTGCCGATGCGCACGGACGCCACCTGCGACGCGTACTGGGGCGCCGACTTCGTGCCCGGCCAGATGGCCTGCGCCGGGAACCCGGCCAGCGGCCAGAACGCCGGCACGGTCTCCCCGTGCAACGGCGACTCCGGCGGCCCGCTCGTGGTCAACGGCCGGATCGCCGGCGTCGTGTCCTGGGGCGTCAAGGACTGTGTCGCCTCCGGCGCCTACGGCGTCTACGCCAAGACCCGCTCCTACGTCGGTGAGATCAACGCCCGCGTCGACGACAGCGACCTCGACTTCGACGGACTCGCCGACCTCTTCGTCCGCACCCCGGGCGGCGAGGCCTACGAGTACTACTCGCGCGGCGACCGGGCGCCCTACCTGGCCGACCGGGTCTCGCTCGGCGACTGGAGCGGGCTGAGCCTGGTGCGCCAGGCCGACCTGAACCGCGATTTCTACCAGGACTACCTGTACCGGACCCCGGACGGTGTGCTGTACGACTTCGCGTTCAACGGCGACGACCGCTACGAGTCGGTCCGGGTCGGCGGCGGCTGGAACGCGATGGCGGACATCCGCGTCCCCGGCGACCTCTCCGGCGACGCCCTGCCCGACCTCGTCGCGAAGGACAAGGCCGGAGTCCTGTGGCTGTACCCCGGCAAGGGCAACGGCCTCTTCGGCACCCGCGCCCGCATCGGCGGCGGCTGGACCTCGTACACCATCACCGGCAAGGGCGACTACAACCGCGACGGCAGGTCCGACCTGCTCGCGCGGGACGGTTCCGGCGTCCTGTGGATGTACCCCGGCACCGGCAAGGCCGCGACGGCCCTCGGCGCCCGCGTCCGGGTCGGCGGCGGCTGGTCGGCGTACAACGCCCTCGCCACCGCCGGTGACGTCACCGGCGACGGCAGGCCCGACCTGCTGGCCCGGGACACCTCCGGGGTGCTGTGGCTGTACAAGGGCACCGGCTCCACCGGCTCGGCGACCTTCAAGGCCCGCGTCAAGGTCGGCGGCGGCTGGGGAGCGTTCAACCTCCTCGGCTGACCACGCGGCCTTCCGCGCCCTTCAGGGGCCGTCTCCGTACGGAGGCGGCCCCTTCGCGCTGCGACCTTCACCACAGGACGGGAGCCCGGGGCCGTTGCGGGGTACCCGGGCGGGCGTCCCCGGATTCCCAGGTCAGCGACGCGCTCTCGCTCGATGTGAACACGTTGCGTGACCATTTGCCCACCAGATCACCACAGACCGTTGTGCAACCCTGTCCCGAGTTCCCCCGTCTCAGCTATGGGGGGACGATGGTGAGGTACCGGTGGAAACCGCCGGATCCCGACCGACCCCGACCCTGAGCGCAGGGGGTAGACCGACCGGACGAACACTGAGGAGCCCATGTCAGCCGAGAGCACGCCGGACCCCGCGATACCCGGCCCCGGAGAGTCCAGTGGCACCGGACCCGGCCGCCGGGGCAAGGGCCGCCGCCGCAAGCCCAAGGCCAAGCGGCGCAAGGCCCTGCTCGTCGCCGCCTGGAGTGCCGCGGGCATCGTGGTGCTGGGCGGCACCGGCGCCGGAGTCCTGTACTTCAAGCTGAACGGCAACCTCACGAGCGTCGACATCGACCAGGCACTCGGCGCCGACCGGCCCGACAAGGCCGACAACGGCTCCGAGAACATCCTGGTGCTCGGCTCGGACACCCGCGCCGGCGGCAACGACAAGCTCGGCGGCGGCACCGACGACGGCACCGCCCGCTCGGACACGGCGATGATCGTGCACGTCCACAAGGGCCACAAGAAGGCCAGCGTGGTCTCCATCCCGCGGGACACCCTCATCGACCGCCCCGCGTGCGGCGGCGCCAACGGCGACGAGCAGCCCGCCGCCAAGGACGTGATGTTCAATTCCGCCTACTCCACCGGTGGCGCCGCCTGCGCCGTGAAGACCGTCGAGTCGATCAGCGGCCTGCGCATGGACCACTACCTGGAGGTCGACTTCAGCGGCTTCCAGAACCTCATCGACGACCTCGGCGGTGTCGAGGTCACCACCACCGAGAGCATCAAGGACCCCGACAGCCACCTGAACCTCACCGCCGGGACCCACACCCTCGACGGCGAGCAGGCGCTCGGCCTGGTCCGCACCCGGCACGGCGTCGGCGACGGCTCCGACCTCGGCCGCATCCAGCTCCAGCAGGCCTTCGTCAAGGCCCTGGTCGACCAGGTCAAGAACGTCGGCGTGCTCGGCAACCCGAAGAAGCTGTACGACCTCGCCGACACCGCCACCAAGACCGTGACCACCGACTCCGAGCTGGGCTCGGTGAACTCCCTGATGTCCTTCGCGAGCGGCCTCAAGGGCATCAGCCCGGAGGGCATGAACATGGTCACCATGCCGGTGGTCTACGACCCCGCGGACGCCAACCGGGTCCTGATGGAGAAGGCCAAGGCCCAGCAGGTGTGGACGGCCCTGAAGAACGACCGGCCGATCCCCGCGAGCGCCACCGAGGGCACCGCCGCCGGTGGGGCCAAGGGCGTCGTGAACGCCTCCTGACCGCCTCGGAATAGATGACGGCCGCCCCCGGTTTTGGGGAGTGACCCCAGTCCTGGCAGACTGGTACGTCGGCCCCGGTTCACGCTCCCGCATCCCGCGGCGGCGACCCGGCGCCCTCCCGAACCTAGGAGACACCTTGAAGCGCGACATCCACCCCGAGTACGTCGAGACGCAGGTCAGCTGCACCTGCGGCGCGTCGTTCACCACCCGCAGCACCATCGAGTCCGGCACCGTCCGCGCCGAGGTCTGCTCCGAGTGCCACCCGTTCTACACGGGCAAGCAGAAGATCCTCGACACCGGTGGCCGCGTGGCCCGCTTCGAGGCCCGCTTCGGCAAGGCTTCCGCCGGCTCCAAGAAGTAGCGAGCCCCCAACCGCCGGTCCACGGCCGCATCCCCCGCCCGGGGAAGCGCCGGGACCGGCGTTTTTGGTCGCCCGCCTTCCCCTTCCCCCGCAGTGCAGGAGCCCAAGATGTTCGAGGCCGTCGAGGAACTCGTCGCCGAGCACGCCGACCTGGAGACGAAGCTCGCCGACCCGTCGGTCCACTCCGACCAGGCCAACGCCCGCAAGCTGAACAAGCGTTACGCCGAGCTGACCCCGATCGTCGCCACGTTCCGCTCCTGGAAGCAGACGGGCGACGACATCGAGACCGCGCGCGAGCTGGCCGCCGACGACCCCGACTTCGCCGCCGAGGTCAAGGAGCTGGACAAGCAGCGCGGGGAGCTCACCGAGAAGCTCCGCCTCCTGCTCGTCCCGCGCGACCCCAGCGACGACAAGGACGTCATCCTGGAGATCAAGGCCGGCGCGGGCGGCGACGAGTCCGCCCTGTTCGCCGGTGACCTGCTGCGCATGTACCTGCGCTACGCCGAGCGGGTCGGCTGGAAGACCGAGATCATCGACTCCACCGAGTCCGAGCTGGGCGGCTACAAGGACGTCCAGGTCGCCGTGAAGACCAAGGGCGGCCAGGGCGCCACCGAGCCGGGCCAGGGCGTCTGGGCGCGGCTGAAGTACGAGGGCGGCGTGCACCGCGTGCAGCGGGTGCCGGCCACCGAGTCCCAGGGCCGGATCCACACCTCCGCGGCCGGCGTGCTGGTCACGCCCGAGGCCGAGGAGATCGACGTCGAGATCAACCCCAACGATCTGCGCATCGACGTCTACCGCTCCTCCGGACCCGGCGGTCAGTCGGTCAACACCACCGACTCCGCCGTGCGGATCACGCACATCCCGACCGGGGTCGTCGCCTCCTGCCAGAACGAGAAGAGCCAGCTCCAGAACAAGGAGCAGGCGATGCGTATCCTGCGCTCCAGGCTGCTCGCGGCCGCGCAGGAGGAGGCGGAGAAGGAGGCGGCGGACGCCCGGCGCAGCCAGGTCCGCACCGTCGACCGCTCCGAGAAGATCCGTACGTACAACTTCCCGGAGAACCGCATCTCGGACCACCGCGTCGGCTTCAAGGCGTACAACCTGGACCAGGTCCTGGACGGCGACCTCGACTCGGTGATCCAGGCCTGCGTCGACGCCGACTCGGCCGCCAAGCTCGCCGCGGCGTAAGCACCGCCGCACCACCCGCACCGGACAACAGCTCAGCCCCGGAGGACCAGCGTGAACCTGCTGCTCATGGAGGTGGCCCAGGCCACCCAGCGGCTGGCCGACGCCGGCGTGCCCTCACCGCGCACCGACGCGGAGGAACTCGCCGCGTACCTGCACGGCGTCAAGCGGGGCGAGCTGCACACCGTGCCGGACGCGGAGTTCGACGCCCGCTACTGGGAGGTCGTCGCCCGCCGTGAGGCGCGCGAGCCGCTCCAGCACATCACCGGCCGCGCCTACTTCCGCTACCTGGAGCTCCAGGTGGGCCCCGGCGTCTTCGTGCCCCGCCCCGAGACCGAGTCCGTCGTCGGCTGGGCCATAGACGCGGTGCGCGCCATGGACGTGGTCGAACCCTGCATCGTGGACCTGTGCACCGGCTCCGGCGCCATCGCGCTCGCGCTCGCCCAGGAGGTGCCCCGCTCGCGCGTGTACGCCGTGGAGCTGTCCGAGGACGCGCTCAGGTGGACCCGCAAGAACATGGAGGGGTCCAGGGTCGAGCTGCGCCAGGGAGACGCCCTGACGGCCTTCCCGGACCTCGACGGACAGGTCGACCTGGTCGTCTCCAACCCGCCGTACATCCCGCTCACCGAGTGGGAGTACGTCGCACCCGAGGCCCGCGACCACGATCCGCAGATGGCCCTGTTCTCCGGCGAGGACGGCCTCGACCTGATCCGCGGCCTGGAACGCACCGCGCACCGCCTGCTGCGCCCCGGCGGTGTGGTCGTCGTCGAGCACGCCGACACCCAGGGCGGCCAGGTGCCGTGGATCTTCACCGAGGAGCGGGGCTGGGCCGACGCGGCCGACCACCCCGACCTCAACAACCGCCCGCGGTTCGCGACCGCCCGCAAGGCACTGCCGTGAGCACCGCCCCGACTTCCATCCCGCAGTACGTGTACGAGGAGGCCCGCTAAATGGCACGGCGATACGACACCAACGACGCGACCGACCGAGTGACCGGTCTGCGCGAGGCCGCGTCCGCCGTCCGCCGTGGCGAGCTCGTGGTGCTCCCGACCGACACGGTGTACGGCATCGGCGCCGACGCGTTCTCCGGGGAGGCCGTCGCCGACCTGCTGGACGCCAAGGGCCGCGGCCGCAACATGCCCACGCCCGTCCTCATCGGCTCCCCGAACACCCTGCACGGCCTGGTCACCGACTTCTCCGAGCTGGCCTGGGAGCTGGTCGACGCCTTCTGGCCGGGCGCGCTGACGCTGGTCGCCAAGCACCAGCCGTCCCTCCAGTGGGACCTCGGCGACACCCGCGGCACGGTCGCCGTGCGCATGCCGCTGCACCCCGTCGCCATCGAGCTGCTCACCGAGTTCGGCCCCATGGCCGTCTCCTCCGCCAACCTCACCGGGCACCCGGCGCCCGAGGACTGCGACGCCGCCCAGCAGATGCTCGGCGACTCCGTCTCCGTCTACCTCGACGGCGGCCCCACCCCCGGCAACGTCCCGTCGTCCATCGTCGACGTCACCCGCGAGGTGCCCGTGCTGCTGCGCGCGGGCGCGCTCTCCGCCGAGGAGCTGCGCAAGGTGGTACCCGACCTCGAGGTGGCGAATTGACGGCCCCTGGGACGGGGCGTGGCATAGGCAACGGCGAACGTGCCGCGGAGATCACGACGACGTTCGTCGGGCTTCCGCGCGACAGCTTCCGCATCCTCCACGTCAGCACCGGCAACGTCTGCCGCTCGCCCATCACCGAGCGGCTGACCCGGCATTTCGTGACGGAGCGGCTCGGCGTGCTGGGCGGCGGCCTCATCGTGGAGAGCGCGGGCACCTGGGGCCACGAGGGCGCGCCGATGGAGGCGAACGCGGAGACGGTCCTCGCGGACTTCGGCGCGGACGCGGCCGGGTTCACCGGGCGTGAGCTGCTCGACGAGCACGTGATCCGCGCCGACCTGGTGCTCACCGCCACGCGGGACCACCGGGCGCAGGTCATCTCCATGGGCCACTCGGCCGGACTGCGCACCTTCACCCTCAAGGAGTTCACCCGCCTGGTCAACGCCATCGACCCGGCGACGCTGCCGTCCCTGGACGAGGGTGTGGTCACCCGCGCACGCGCCCTGGTCCGCGCGGCGGCGGCCCTGCGCGGGTGGCTCCTGGCGCCCACCGTGGAGGCGGACGAGGTGTACGACCCCTACGGCGCGCCGCTGACCTTCTTCCGCTCGGTGGGCGACGAGATACACCAGGCGCTGGACCCCGTGGTGACGGCGCTGACGGGGGTCGCGGCACGGGCGTAGGGCGTACGGCCCGCGACGCCGGGCGGCATCCCGCCCCCGGGCCTACATTGGTCGTACGTCACCGTCGACGCACGCCCGGAGCACACCATGTCGGTCACCCACGACGTCCCCCTGGCCGAATACGGCGCGCTCGCGGGACTGGGCCGCCAGGACCCCGAACTGGCCGAGATCCTGGTCGCCGAGCGCCGCCGGCAGTCGACGACCCTCCAGCTGATCGCCGCCGAGAACTTCGTGTCGCCCGCGGTGCTGGCCGCGCTCGGCTCCCCGCTGGCCAACAAGTACGCCGAGGGCTACCCGGGCGCCCGCCACCACGGCGGCTGCGAGATCGTGGACGTCGCGGAGCGGCTCGCCGTGGAGCGGGCCCGGGAGCTGTTCGGCGCCGAGCACGCCAACGTGCAGCCCCACTCCGGCTCCTCCGCCGTGCTGGCCGCCTACGCCGCCCTGCTGCGCCCCGGCGACACCGTCCTCGCCCTCGGCCTGCCGTACGGCGGCCACCTCACCCACGGTTCGCCCGCCAACTTCTCCGGCCGCTGGTTCGACTTCGTCGGCTACGGGGTGGACGCGGAGACCGGCCTCGTCGACCACGAGCAGGTGCGCACCCTGGCCCGGTCGCGCCGGCCCAAGGCGATCGTGTGCGGTTCGATCGCCTACCCCCGCCACCTCGACCACGCCTTCTTCCGCGAGGTGGCCGACGAGGTGGGCGCCTACCTCATCGCGGACGCCGCCCACCCGATGGGGCTGGTCGCCGGGGGAGCGGCGCCCAGTCCGGTGCCGTACGCCGACATCGTGTGCGCCACCACACACAAGGTGCTGCGCGGGCCGCGCGGCGGCATGGTGCTGTGCGGGAGCGAGCTGGCGGAGCGGGTGGACCGGGCCGTGTTCCCCTTCACACAGGGCGGCGCGCAGATGCACACCATCGCCGCCAAGGCGGTCGCCTTCGGGGAGGCGGCGACCCCGGCCTTCGCGGCGTACGCCCATCAGGTGGTCGCCAACGCCCGGGTCCTCGCCGCCCACCTGGCCGCCGAGGGCCTGGTCGTCACCACCGGCGGAACCGACACCCACCTGCTCACCGTCGACCCGGCCCCGCTCGGCGTCGACGGCAGGACCGCGCGGGGCCTGCTGGCGGCGGCCGGGATCGTCCTGGACTGCTGCGCGCTGCCGCACGCGGACCTCCGCGGACTGCGCCTGGGCACCGCGGCCGTCACCACACAGGGCATGGGGGAGCGGGAGATGCGGGCGGTCGCGACGCTGCTCGCGGCGGTGCTCCGCGGCGCCACCGACCCGTCCGCCGCCCGGGACGACGTGCGCGCCCTGGTCACGGAATTCCCGCCCTATCCGGACTGAGGTGGGGTGGACGTACGCACGTGCACAGCCACTCGTGCAACCATCGTCGATACCCGGAAGTCCTCAACCGTATGCGTGCATCGCTAGGGTGTGGGGCTGAGGATGGCCAGCGAGACCTGTGGGGAAGCCCGTGCGTGAATACCTGCTGACGCTCTGCATCACGGCCGCGGTGACGTATCTGCTGACAGGGCCGGTACGGAAGTTCGCGATCGTGGCCGGAGCGATGCCGGAGATCCGGGCACGTGACGTGCACCGGGAGCCCACTCCGCGGCTCGGCGGGATCGCCATGTTCTTCGGGCTGTGCGCGGGCCTGCTGGTCGCCGACCACCTCACCAACCTCAGTGAGGTCTTCGAGAAGTCCAACGAACCGCGCGCCCTGCTCTCCGGCGCCGCGCTGATCTGGCTGATCGGCGTCCTGGACGACAAGTTCGAGATCGACGCCCTGATCAAGCTGGGCGGGCAGATGATCGCCGCCGGCGTGATGGTGGTGCAGGGTCTGACCATCCTGTGGATCCCGCTGCCCGGCATCGGCACGGTGGCGCTCACCCAGTGGCAGGGCACCCTGCTCACGGTGGCGCTGGTGGTCATCACCATCAACGCGGTGAACTTCGTGGACGGCCTCGACGGCCTCGCGGCGGGCATGGTGTGCATCGCGGCGGCGGCGTTCTTCATGTACGCCTACCGGATCTGGTACTCGTACGGCATCGAGGCCGCCGCGCCGGCCTCGCTCTTCGCCGCGATCCTGATGGGCATGTGCCTGGGCTTCCTGCCGCACAACATGCATCCCGCCCGGATCTTCATGGGCGACTCCGGCTCGATGCTGATCGGGCTGGTGCTGGCGGCCGGCGCGATCTCCGTCACGGGCCAGGTGGACCCCGACGTGATGAAGCTCTTCTCCGGCTCCGAGCGCAACGCCGTGCACCAGATGGTGCCGGTCTACATCCCGCTGCTGATGCCGCTGACCATCATCGCCATCCCGGCCGCCGACCTGATCCTGGCGATCGTCCGGCGCACCTGGCGCGGCCAGTCGCCGTTCGCGGCGGACCGCGGGCACCTGCACCACCGGCTGCTGGAGATCGGCCACTCGCACAGCCGCGCGGTGCTGATCATGTACTTCTTCTCGGCGCTGATCGCCTTCGGGGCGCTCGCCTACTCCGTGAACGCCGCGTCCATGTGGATCGTGCTGGGTGTGGTCTTCCTCAGCGCGATCGGACTGGTCCTGCTCCTGCTGCCGCGCTTCACGCCGCGCGCCCCGCGCTGGGCCGAGCGGTTCGTGCCGCCCCGCTACCGGCGCCGCAGGGCCGGGACGGAGACGGAGGCCGCGGAGGAGGCGGTGGTCGCGGACGAGGCCGCCGAGGAGCGGGTGCCGGTCGCCGCGGGTGTCTCGGGCGTCAACGGGGCCACCGCCATCGGACCCCGTTCGCGCACAAGGTAAGAATCTGACTAGAGCATTGCCAAGTCGTGGTGGAGCGAATCGCCCCATTACCAGACAAGTGGGTGCAGTGATTGCACATACGCGCGCTGTCACTCTCATGTGTGACAGCAAGCACACCCACAGGTAAAGACCTCATCAAATAGTTTGTGATACGGTTCACGAGAACCCCCGGGTAGAGCCTAAGGACCGTGATGCGACGGTCTCTTGGGCGTGAGGACTCCGTTCGGCCCGGGACTACGCTCGTCCATGACGACACCCTGCCCCCTGTGAAAAGCGGAGTTGCCGCCATGCCGTCCAATGACGTCCGGACCTTGCTTCAGGCTGCCGTGCCCACGGCTGCCGTCGGCGCAGTAGCCGCCGTCGTCAGCGCCGTGGCCGCCGGCGGCAAGGGCGCGGTCGGAGCCGTCGTCGCGACCTTGGTGGCGATGCTCTTCATGGGGATCGGTCTCTACGTCCTGCAGCGCACGGCGAAGTCACTTCCGCACCTTTTCCAGGCGATGGGCCTGATGCTCTACGCGGCGCAGATCCTGCTGCTGTTCGTCTTCCTCGCCGCGTTCAAGAACACCACGCTGTTCAACCCCCGGTCCTTCGCGATCACCCTGGTCGTGGTCACACTCACGTGGATCGCCGCCCAGACGCGGGCCCACATGAAGGCCAAGATCCTCTACGTCGAGCCCGATTCCTCGAGCGACAAGCCCGAGAAGACGGGCCACTCGTCGTGAGGGGTAGGGCCGGGATAAAGAGGCATGTGAAGTCCTGCTATCGTCCGGTGCCAACTGCGGCATCGCGGGCGCGGGCATCCGAGCTGACGCCTGCTCATTCGCGAGGCGAGATGCCCCACAGCCGCCCCCACATCCGTAACACCAGTCCCGTGCCGAACTGCGGCCCCGCGCCGCGCCGACACAACGAGGTTGCCGTACCCATGCGCCACGATGAAGGAGCCCGCGGTGAGTGCTGACCCGACGCAGGTGCTCGCCTTCGAGACCGACTGCCACCTGTTCGACGGGTGTGGCTTCCCGGCTCCCGGCCTGCACTCGTTCCTCTTCGAGCCGCTCTGGGGCAACGCAGACGGCAACGGCATGTACTTCAACAAGCCGATGCTGCTGGCCCTCCTCGGCTCGATCATCATCGTGGGCTTCTTCTGGGCCGCCTTCAACAAGCCGAAGGTCGTCCCGGGCAAGCTCCAGATGGTCGCCGAGGCCGGCTACGACTTCATCCGCCGCGGCGTCGTCTACGAGACGATCGGCAAGAAGGAAGGCGAGAAGTACGTACCGCTGGTCGTCTCGCTCTTCTTCTTCATCTGGATGATGAACCTTTGGTCGATCATCCCGGTCGCCCAGTTCCCGGTGACGTCGATCATCGCCTACCCCGCCGGTATGGCCTTGATCGTCTACGTCCTGTGGGTCTCGCTCACCTTCAAGCGTCACGGCTTCGTCGGCTTCTTCAAGAACGTGACGGGCTACGACAAGTCGCTCGGCCCGGTGCTCCCGCTGGCCATGACGATCGAGTTCTTCTCGAACCTGATCGTCCGCCCGTTCACGCACGCCGTCCGGCTCTTCGCGAACATGTTCGCGGGACACACGCTGCTCCTGCTGTTCACGATCGCCAGCTGGTACATGCTCAACGGCATTGGTATCGCCTACGCCGGTGTCTCGTTCGTGATGGTCATCATCATGACCGCCTTCGAACTCTTCATTCAGGCGGTTCAGGCCTACGTGTTCGTCCTGCTGACGTGCACCTTCATCCAGGGTGCGCTCGCCGAGCACCACTGAGCAGCCCCGCTCCTCGCAATCCCAGTCGTCCGGTGGCCAACCCCCACCGGTCCGTAAAGAGAAGGAAGAACAAGCATGTCCAACCTTGCTGCTGTCACCGGTGACCTCGGTTCCGTCGGTTACGGTCTTGCGGCCATCGGCCCGGGCGTCGGCGTTGGCATCATCTTCGGTAACGGCACCCAGGCCCTCGCCCGCCAGCCCGAGGCGGCCGGTCTGATCCGCGCCAACCAGATCCTGGGCTTCGCGTTCTGTGAGGCGCTCGCCCTCATCGGTCTCGTCATGCCCTTCGTCTACTAAGACGAGCTGACGACCGACCCTTTCGACGAAAGGCACTGATGTGAACTCCGCCCTGGTACTTCTGGCGGCTGAGGGTGAGAAGGAGAACCCCCTCATCCCGCCGTGGCCGGAAGTCGTCATCGGCCTCATCGCTTTCGTCATCGTCTTCGGCTTCCTCGCCAAGAAGCTGCTCCCGAACATCAACAAGGTTCTGGAAGAGCGTCGCGAGGCCATCGAGGGCGGTATCGAGAAGGCCGAGGCCGCGCAGACCGAGGCCCAGAGCGTCCTTGAGCAGTACAAGGCCCAGCTCGCCGAGGCCCGTCACGAGGCCGCGCGCCTGCGCCAGGAGGCGCAGGAGCAGGGCGCCACGCTCATCGCCGAGATGCGCGCGGAAGGCCAGCGGCAGCGTGAGGAGATCATCGCCGCCGGTCACGCCCAGATCCAGGCCGACCGCAAGGCCGCCGCGTCCGCGCTGCGCCAGGACGTCGGCAAGCTGGCCACCGACCTGGCCGGCAAGCTCGTTGGCGAGTCCCTCGAGGACCACGCCCGCCAGAGCCGCGTCATCGACCGCTTCCTGGACGAGCTGGACGACAAGGCGACGAAGGCAGAGGCAACCCGATGAACGGAGCGAGCCGCGAGGCCCTGGCTGCCGCACGCGAGCGTCTCGACGCGCTGACGGACTCCACGTCCGTGGACGCCGGCTCGCTCGCCGACGAGCTGGCCGCCGTCACCGCGCTGCTCCACCGCGAGGTGTCGCTGCGTCGGGTCCTGACCGACCCGGCGCAGGCCGGCGAGGCCAAGGCCGACCTTGCCCAGCGCCTCCTCGGCACCCAGGTCAGCGGCCCCGCCGTCGACCTGGTGGCCGGTATGGTGCGCTCCCGCTGGTCGCAGTCCCGCGACCTGGTGGACGCGCTGGAGGAGCTGGCGAACACCGCCGACCTCACCGCGGCCCAGAAGGCGGGCCGGCTCGACAACGTCGAGGACGAGCTGTTCCGGTTCGGCCGGATCGTCTCCTCGAACACCGAGCTGCGCGCCGCGCTGACCAACCGCTCCGCCTCCACCTCGGCCAAGAGCGAGCTGCTGCGCAGCCTGCTCGGCAGCCGTGCGGACGCGAGCACCGGGCGTCTGGTCACGCGTCTCGTGACCGCGCCGCGGGGACGTAGCCTGGAGACGGGACTCGAGTCCCTGTCCAAGCTCGCCGCCGACCGGCGGGACCGGATGGTCGCCGTGGTCACCTCCGCGGTGCCGCTGAGCGACACGCAGAAGCAGCGCCTCGGCGCCGCCCTCGCGAAGGTCTACGGCCGCCCGATGCACCTCAATCTCGACGTGGACCCCGAGGTCGTCGGAGGCATCCGGGTGCAGGTCGGTGACGAGGTCATCAACGGTTCCATCGCGGACCGTCTGGAGGAGGCCGGCCGCCGCATGGCGAGCTGACTCCCCGCGAGACAACAGCACAGCAAGCAGTACGTACTTACGACGGCCCTGGTTGGGCCGTGCAGAGGATTCACCTCTTACTGGGGGGAGTCCCCGACTCGTGGAATACCCCCCAAGTGAAACTTCGGGCCCAACAAGGAGAGCAGGGAACTCAGATGGCGGAGCTCACGATCCGGCCGGAGGAGATCCGGGACGCACTGGAGAACTTCGTCCAGTCGTACAAGCCGGACGCGGCCTCGCGCGAGGAGGTCGGTACGGTCACCCTTGCCGGCGACGGCATCGCGAAGGTCGAGGGCCTGCCCTCGGCCATGGCCAACGAACTGCTGAAGTTCGAGGACGGCACCCTCGGCCTCGCCCTCAACCTCGAGGAGCGCGAGATCGGTGCCATCGTCCTCGGTGAGTTCAGCGGTATCGAGGAGGGCCAGCCGGTCAGCCGCACGGGCGAGGTCCTGTCGGTCGCCGTGGGCGAGGGCTACCTCGGCCGCGTGGTCGACCCCCTCGGCAACCCGATCGACGGCCTCGGCGAGATCGAGACCGAGGGCCGCCGCGCCCTCGAACTGCAGGCCCCCACGGTCATGCAGCGCAAGTCGGTGCACGAGCCGATGGAGACGGGCTACAAGGCCGTCGACGCCATGACCCCGATCGGCCGCGGTCAGCGCCAGCTGATCATCGGCGACCGCCAGACCGGCAAGACCGCCCTGGCCGTCGACACGATCATCAACCAGCGCGACAACTGGCGCACCGGCGACCCGAACAAGCAGGTCCGCTGCATCTACGTCGCCATCGGCCAGAAGGGCTCCACCATCGCGTCGGTCCGCCGCGCGCTGGAGGAGAACGGCGCGCTGGAGTACACGACCATCGTGGCCGCCCCGGCTTCCGACCCGGCCGGCTTCAAGTACCTGGCGCCGTACACCGGCTCGGCCATCGGCCAGCAGTGGATGTACGAGGGCAAGCACGTCCTGATCATCTTCGACGACCTGTCGAAGCAGGCGGACGCCTACCGCGCCGTGTCGCTGCTGCTGCGCCGCCCGCCGGGCCGCGAGGCCTACCCGGGTGACGTCTTCTACCTGCACTCCCGTCTGCTGGAGCGCTGCGCCAAGCTCTCCGACGACATGGGCGCCGGTTCGATGACCGGTCTGCCGATCGTCGAGACCAAGGCCAACGACGTCTCGGCGTTCATCCCGACCAACGTCATCTCCATCACCGACGGCCAGTGCTTCCTGGAGTCCGACCTGTTCAACGCCGGTCAGCGTCCGGCCCTGAACGTCGGTATCTCGGTCTCCCGCGTCGGTGGCTCCGCCCAGCACAAGGCCATGAAGCAGGTCTCCGGCCGGCTCCGCGTGGACCTCGCCCAGTTCCGCGAGCTGGAGGCGTTCGCCGCCTTCGGTTCCGACCTGGACGCCGCGTCGAAGTCGCAGCTGGAGCGCGGTCAGCGCATGGTCGAGCTGCTGAAGCAGGACCAGTACCAGCCGATGGCCACCGAGGACCAGGTCGTCTCCGTCTGGGCCGGCACCACCGGCAAGATGGACGAGGTGCCCGTCAACGACATCAGCCGCTTCGAGAAGGAGCTGCTCGAGTACCTGCACCGCCAGGAGCAGGGCCTCATGACCTCCATCAAGGAGGGCGGCAAGATGTCCGACGACACCCTTCAGGCCGTCGCCGAGGCGATCGCGTCGTTCAAGAAGCAGTTCGAGACCTCGGACGGCAGGCTGCTCGGCGAGGACGCCCCGTCCGCCGCCAAGTGACGTAAGGAAGGGACCTGACTCATGGGAGCCCAGCTCCGGGTCTACAAGCGTCGCATCCGATCCGTCACCGCGACCAAGAAGATCACCAAGGCGATGGAGATGATCGCCGCCTCGCGCGTCGTCAAGGCGCAGCGCAAGGTGGCGGCCTCCACGCCGTACGCGCAGGAACTCACCCGCGCGGTCACGGCGGTCGGTACCGGGTCGAACACGAAGCACCCGCTCACCACGGAGGCGGAGAACCCGACCCGTGCCGCGGTCCTGCTCCTCACGAGCGACCGCGGTCTGGCCGGCGCCTTCAACTCCAACGCCATCAAGGCGGCGGAGCGGCTCACCGAGCGCCTCGAGCGCGAGGGCCGGGAGGTCGACACGTACATCGTCGGCCGCCGCGGTCTGGCCCACTACAACTTCCGTGAGCGCAAGGTCGCGGAGTCGTTCTCGGGCTTCACCGACGAGCCCTCGTACGCGGACGCCAAGAAGGTCGCGGCGCCGCTGATCGAGGCCATCGAGAAGGAGACGGCGGAGGGCGGCGTGGACGAACTCCACATCGTCTACACCGAGTTCGTCTCGATGATGACGCAGACGGCGGCCGACTCCCGGCTGCTGCCGCTGAGCCTCGAAGAGGTCGCGCAGGAGTCGAAGGCGAAGGACGAGATCCTTCCGCTGTACGACTTCGAGCCGTCGGCGGAGGACGTCCTCGACGCCCTGCTGCCCCGCTACGTGGAGAGCCGGATCTACAACGCGCTGCTCCAGTCGGCCGCTTCCAAGCACGCCGCCACGCGGCGCGCGATGAAGTCGGCCACCGACAACGCGGGTGAGCTGATCAACACGCTCTCCCGTCTTGCCAACGCGGCCCGCCAGGCCGAAATCACCCAGGAAATCAGCGAGATCGTCGGTGGCGCCAGCGCCCTGGCCGACGCGACCGCGGGGAGTGACAACTAATGACCACCACTGTTGAGCCGACCGCTGCGTCGGGCGTGGCCTCCGGCCGCGTCGCGCGCGTCATCGGCCCGGTCGTCGACGTGGAGTTCCCCGTCGACGCGATGCCGGACATCTACAACGCGCTGCACGTCGAGGTCGCCGACCCGGCCCAGGAGGGTCAGCTCAAGACCCTGACCCTGGAAGTCGCCCAGCACCTGGGTGACGGCCTGGTCCGCACGATCTCGATGCAGCCCACCGACGGTCTGGTCCGCCAGGCCGCGGTGACCGACACGGGTTCGGCCATCTCCGTGCCCGTCGGCGACTTCACCAAGGGCAAGGTGTTCAACACCCTCGGTGAGGTGCTGAACGTCGACGAGCAGTACACGGGTGAGCGCTGGCCGATCCACCGCAAGGCGCCCAACTTCGACGAGCTCGAGTCGAAGACCGAGATGTTCGAGACCGGCGTCAAGGTCATCGACCTGCTGACCCCGTACGTCAAGGGCGGCAAGATCGGTCTGTTCGGCGGCGCCGGCGTCGGCAAGACGGTGCTCATCCAGGAGATGATCTACCGCGTCGCCAACAACCACGACGGTGTCTCCGTGTTCGCCGGTGTCGGTGAGCGCACCCGTGAGGGCAACGACCTCATCGACGAGATGAGCGAGTCCGGCGTCATCGACAAGACCGCGCTGGTCTTCGGTCAGATGGACGAGCCGCCGGGCACCCGTCTGCGCGTCGCGCTGGCCGGCCTGACCATGGCCGAGTACTTCCGTGACGTCCAGAAGCAGGACGTGCTGTTCTTCATCGACAACATCTTCCGCTTCACCCAGGCGGGCTCCGAGGTGTCGACCCTGCTCGGCCGCATGCCCTCCGCGGTGGGCTACCAGCCGAACCTGGCCGACGAGATGGGTCTCCTCCAGGAGCGCATCACCTCGACCCGCGGTCACTCGATCACCTCGATGCAGGCGATCTACGTCCCCGCGGACGACCTGACCGACCCGGCCCCGGCCACCACCTTCGCCCACCTCGACGCGACGACGGTGCTCTCCCGTCCGATCTCCGAGAAGGGCATCTACCCGGCCGTGGACCCGCTGGACTCGACGTCCCGCATCCTCGACCCGCGGTACATCGCGGCGGACCACTACCAGGCCGCGATGCGCGTGAAGAACATCCTGCAGAAGTACAAGGACCTCCAGGACATCATCGCGATCCTCGGTATCGACGAGCTCGGCGAGGAGGACAAGCTGGTCGTCCAGCGTGCCCGCCGCGTGGAGCGCTTCCTGTCCCAGAACACCCACGTCGCCAAGCAGTTCACCGGCGTGGACGGCTCGGACGTGCCGCTGGACGAGTCGATCACCGCGTTCAACGCGATCTGCGACGGCGAGTACGACCACTTCCCGGAGCAGGCGTTCTTCATGTGCGGTGGCATCGAGGACCTGAAGAAGAACGCCAAGGAGCTCGGCGTCTCCTGAGCCTCGCGCTCGTGGTGGGCCCCACGGCTCACACCGGAGGGGGCGGGTGCGTCCCGTCCCCTCCGTCACGCCCCTTAGACTTGTAACCAACACCCGGCTCTCCCGCCGGGTGGTGACCCGAGGAGCCACCTTGGCTGCTGATCTGCACGTCGCGCTGGTCGCGGCCGACCGAGAGGTCTGGTCCGGCGAGGCCACCCTGGTCGTCGCGCGCACCACGTCCGGCGACATCGGCGTCATGCCCGGTCACCAGCCGCTGCTCGGTGTGCTGGAGTCGGGCCCGGTGACCATTCGTACGAGTGACGGTGGGACGGTCGTCGCCGCGGTGCACGGCGGTTTCATCTCGTTCGCCGACAACAAGCTGTCCCTGCTGGCCGAGATCGCCGAGCTGTCGGACGAGATCGACGTCCAGCGCGCGGAGCGGGAGCTCGAGCGCGCGAAGGCGGAGGGCGACGCCCACGCCGAGCGTCGCGCGGACGTCCGACTGCGCGCGGCGGCGGGGCGCTGATCGACGGCGCTGTGCTATGACGTGACTCAGCCGCGGCTGGGACCGGAGCAATCCGGACCCGGCCGCGGCTGAGGCAGATCCGGGTGTTTTTTCCGTTCCGTTACCTAGGAGACGAGGAGGTCGGTGTCGATGGTCCTCGCTCTGACTGTGTGCGGAATTGTCGTCGCCCTGGTGGTGATCGGGCTCTTCGTCTTCGGTCTGCGCCGCCGGCTGATCCAGCGGTCGGGCGGCACCTTCGACTGCTCCCTGCGCTGGGACGCGCCCAAGGAGGGCGACGACGCCGGCGGCAAGGGCTGGTCCTACGGCGTCGCCCGCTACAACGGCGACCGGGTCGAGTGGTACCGCGTCTTCTCGTACTCCCCGCGCCCCCGTCGCGTCCTGGAACGCTCCGCGATCGAGGTGGCCGGCCGCCGGGTGCCCGACGGCGAGGAGGAGATGGCGTTGCTCTCCGACGCCGTGGTCCTGGCCTGTCTGCACCGGGGCACACGGCTCGAACTGGCGATGAGCGAAGACGCGCTGACCGGATTCCTCGCGTGGCTGGAGGCAGCCCCGCCCGGTCAGCGCGTCAATGTTGCTTGAGGGTGCTCGTTACTTCAGGCCGCTGTTGATGGCGCTCACCAGCTCGCCGTTCGCGGTGTCACCGCTGAACTCCCAGAAGAAGGCGCCGCCCAGGCCCTGGTTCTTGGCCCAGGTCATCTTGCCCGCGATGGTCGACGGGGTGTCGTAGGACCACCACTGGTTGCCGCAGTGCGCGTACGCCGTGCCGGCGACCGTGCCGGTGACGGGGCAGGCGTTCTTCAGGACCTTGTAGTCCTCGATGCCGGCCTCGTAGGTGCCGGGTGCCGCGCCGGTCGCCGTGCCGCCGGGGGCCGACTGGGTGACGCCGGTCCAGCCGCGGCCGTAGAAGCCGATGCCGAGCAGGAGCTTGGCGGAGGGCACGCCCTTGGCCTTGAGCTTGGCGATCGCGTCCGCGGAGTTGAAGCCCGCGGTCGGGATGCCGGAGTACGAGGTCAGCGGGGAGTGCGGGGCGGTCGGGCCGGTGTTGGCCCAGGCGCCGAAGTAGTCGTACGTCATCACGTTGTACCAGTCGAGGTACTGGGAGGCGCCGCCGTAGTCGGCCGCGTCGATCTTGCCGCCGCTGGAGCCGTCCGCGGTGATGGCCGCGGTGACCAGGTAGTTGGAGCCGAACTCGTTGCGCAGCGCCTGGGAGAGGTTCTTGAAGGCCGCGGGACCGGAGGTGTCGCAGGTCAGGCCGCAGGCGTTCGGGTACTCCCAGTCGATGTCGATGCCGTCGAAGACGTCGGCCCAGCGCGGGTCCTCCACCACGGCCTTGCAGGACTTGGCGAACGCCGCCGGGTTCTGCGCGGCCTGGCCGAAGCCGCCGGAGTAGGTCCAGCCGCCGAAGGAGTACAGCACCTTGATGTGCGGGTACTTGGCCTTCAGCTGGCGCAGCTGGTTGAAGTTGCCGCGCAGCGGCTGGTCCCAGGTGTCGGCGGTGCCGCTGACGGACTGGTCGGCGGTGTAGGCCTTCTCGTACGCGGCGAAGGTGTCGTCGACGGTGCACTGGCCGTTCTTGACGTTGCCGAACGCGTAGTTGATGTGGGTGATCTTCGAGGCGGAGCCGGAGGTCACCAGGTTCTTGACGTGGTAGTTGCGGCCGTAGATGCCCCACTCGGTGAAGTAGCCGAGGTTGACCTTGCCGCTCGGGCCGGGCTCGCCCCCGCCGCCGCCGGTGGTGCGGACCTGGACGGCGCCGCTGGCCGGTCCGGTCTGGTCGGCGGTGTCGCGGGCCTGGACCGTGTACGAGTAGTCGGTGCCCTTGGTGAGGCCGGTGTTGGTGTAGGTGGTGCCGGTGACGGTGGCGACCTTCGTGCCGTCGCGCAGGACGTCGTAGTTCTTGATGCCCTTGTCGTCGGTCGCCGCCGACCAGGACAGCTTCACCGAGGTGTCGGTGACGTCCGAGGCGGTGGGGGTGCCGGGGGCGGAGGGGGCCGCGTCGCCCGGGGTGGACCCGCCGTCACAGCTGCCGCCGTTGAGCTTGCAGTTGGAGGGGGAGCCGGGGCCGCTGCCGTTGAAGCCGAAGGAGACCGAGGCGCCGGGGGCGAGCGTCCCGTTCCAGCCGACGTTCTTGGCGGTCCAGTGGTCGCCGGAGTTGGTGACCGTTGCGTCCCAGGCGGAGGTGACCTTGGTGCCGGAGGGGAAGTCCCACTCGACGGTCCAGGAGCTGATGGACGTGGTGCCGGTGTTCTTCACCGTCCAGTTGCCGCCGAAGCCCGTGCCCCAGTCCGAGGTCTTGCTGAACGTGGCCGTGGCACTCGTCGCGGCCTGGGCCGGACTCGCCAGGCCGACCAGTCCGGCCAGCGGGAGTGACAGACACGCGACGAGGGCCGCGACTCTGTGTCTGAAGCGCATGCTGCGCCTCCTTATGTGAGGTTGTGTTGTGGCCATGACTGAGCCTCATGTCCACAGTGCCGCGAGAATAGAAAGGTCTGGACCTTAGGTCAATAGGTCTGGACCAGTGGGGGGCGCTTCCTCCTAGATCCCCAACTCCTGTGCGAGCACCGCTGCTTGCACGCGGCTGCGCAGTGACAGCTTCCCCAGCAGGCGGCTGACGTGCGTCTTCACCGTGGCCTCCGCCATGTCGAGACGCTCGGCGATCGCGGCGTTGGACAGGCCCTCGCCGAGGCAGGACAGCACCTCGCGCTCCCGCCGGGTCAGCTCCCGCAGCCCCGCCGGGTCGGCGGCCGGATCCCGCACCGGCTTCGCGGCGAACTCCGCGATCAGGCGCCGGGTGACGGCCGGGGCGACGATGCCCTCGCCGCCCGCCACCGTGCGCACGGCCGTGAGCAGGTCCCGGGCCTCCGTGTTCTTCAGCAGGAACCCGGCGGCTCCCGCCCGCAGCGCCCCGAAGACGTACTCGTCCAGGTCGAAGGTGGTCAGCACCAGCACGTCGGCCAGCCCCTCGCCGACCACCATCGCGGTCGCCGCCACACCGTCCATGCGCGGCATCTGAACGTCCATCAGCACCAGGTCGGGGCGCAGCTCCCGGGCCAGCGCCACCGCCCGCTCGCCGTCCGCGGCCTCCCCGACTACCTCGATGTCCGGTGCGCTGCCGAGGATCAGCACCAGTCCCGCCCGCACGGCGGACTGGTCCTCGGCGACGACGACGCGGATCATGCCAGGTCTCCTTCGGTCAGGGGCAGCACGGCGCACACCGCCCAGATCTTGCCGCCCGGTGCGCCGGGGTCCGCCACCGCCCCGGCCTCGAAGCTGCCGCGCAGCAGCGCGGCACGCTCCCGCATGCCGACCAGACCGGCGCCGGAACCGGGCACCCGGGGGGTGTCCCGGCCGCCGTAGGGGCTGGTCACGCGCACCCGCAGGGCCGTTTCGTCGCGGGTGAGCCGGACCAGGACCGTCCCCGGCGAGCCGTGTTTGAGGGCGTTGGTCAGGGACTCCTGCACGATCCGGTACGCGGCCAGCTCGACCGGCGCGGGCAGGTTCTCGCCGGGGGCCGCGTCCAGCGTGACGTCGAGGCCGTTGGCGCGGGCGCCGTCGACGAGCGCGCCGAGTCCCTCGAGGGTGGGGGCGGCGGCCGGTTCGGTGTCCCCGCCGTCGTCCCGCAGGATGCCGATCAGGCGGCGCATCTCGGCCAGCCCCTCCACGCTGTTCTCGCGGATCACACCGAGCGCCTGCCGGGTGGTGGCCGGGTCGTCCAGGGAGAGCGCGGCGGTGGAGTGGATGGCGATCGCGGAGAGGTGGTTGGCGACCATGTCGTGCAGCTCGCGGGCCATCCGGGAGCGTTCCGCGGTCACGGCCTGGACCCGGTCCATCTCGGCCAGCAGCGCCGTCTGCTCGGCCCGCAGCAGGGCCGCGTCGGCGGCCTCGCGGTGGTTGCGCACGATCAGTCCGGTGGAGGCGGGCGCGAAGGACACGATCCCGACGGCGACCCCGATCAGCAGCGCCTCGGGCTGCCGCCACAGGGCGAACGGCACGACCGTCCCGGCCACCGTGAGCAGCCCGGTGATCCAGGGGATGCGGCGGGCCGAGGCGGGCGGGCCGTAGAGCACGGCGGCGTACATCACGTCGGTGTACATGATCACCGTGACCAGGCTGCCCTGGGTGAGCGTGTCCCCGATCAGCGCGGCGGTGCCGATCAGCAGACCGGTGCGGGGAGCGGAGCGGCGCAGCAGTTCGCAGGCCGCCATGACCACGAGCGGGACCAGCAGCGGCCACTTGCCGTCGAACAGCACGACCGGCTCGTCGGCCGGACGCACACCCAGCCCGATGCCCCACAGCAGCAGGCCGCCGAGCAGTCCGGCCGCGGCGGCGTAGCAGTCGAAGCGGCGCGGGCGGGGGAGTCGTGCGGCCATGTCCCCATCCAACACGGCCCGCAGCCCGCCCGCCTGATGCCGGCGAAGGGTCCCGCACTGCATCTTTCGATGTACCGGAGGTTCGTCACCGGCGACGACGATCCGGGGCGGACGGCACGGGAGCCTGGAAGGGCGATCGAGAGGAGCGAACCGTGATCGTCACCCTGATCATCGTCTGCGAGATCGGCTTCTGGGTGCTGCTGGCGGCCGGGCTGTCCGTCCGCTATCTGCTGCGGATGCCGCGCACGGGCATGGCGCTGCTGCTGTGCGAGCCGCTGCTGGAGGTCGTGCTGCTGGTGGTCACCGCGCTGGACCTGAAGAACGGCGCCGACCCGAGCTGGAAGCACGGCCTCGCGGCGCTGTACATCGGCTACACCGTCGGCCACGGCCACCGCACCGTGAAGTGGCTCGACGGCCACGCCGCCCACCGGATCGGCGGCGCCCCCAGGCCGGCCGGGCCCCCGCGCTACGGCATGGCCCGCGCCCGGCACGAGGGCAGGGTGTGGCTCGGCACGCTGCTCGCCGCCGCGGTGGCGACCGGGCTGCTCCAGATCGCCATGTGGTACGTCGACGACCCGAGCCGCACCACGTCCCTGGAGAGCTGGCAGTACACGGCCTGGCGCGCGGCAGGCATCCACGGCCTGATCGCCCTCACCTACGCGATCTGGCCGAAAAAGGCCCCGTCAGGACAGCGCCCCGAAGGGGCGCGGGGAACTGCGCGCCCAGCCACGACGGACCCGCAGCCGTACGACGACACGGCCCCCCGCCCCACCGAGCGGAGCGTCTAGCGCTCGCCCCCCGGCACCCACAGCACGTCCCCGACCTCCTTGTTCGCCGTGCGGGCCAGGATGAACAGGAGGTCGGAGAGGCGGTTGAGGTAGGTCGCGGTGAGCGGGTTCATGGTCTCCCCGTGGGCCTCCAGGGCCGCCCAGGTCGAGCGCTCGGCCCGCCGCACCACCGTGCACGCCTGGTGCAGCAGCGCCGCGCCGGCCGTGCCGCCGGGCAGGATGAAGGAGCGGAGCTTCTCCACCTCGGCCAGGTAGCGGTCGCAGTCCGCCTCCAGCTTGTCGACGTAGAACTGCTCGACCCTGAGCGGCGGGAACTCCGGGTTCTCCACCACCGGCGTCGACAGGTCCGCGCCCACGTCGAACAGGTCGTTCTGGACCCGGACGAGGACCTTGACGACGTCCTCCGGCAGACCGCCCAGGGCGATGGCCGTGCCGATCACCGCGTTCGCCTCGTTGGCGTCGGCGTAGGCGGAGATCCTGAGGTCGGTCTTCGGGACCCGGCTCATGTCACCGAGGGCGGTGGTGCCCTGGTCGCCGGTCCGGGTGTAGATGCGCGTCAGGTTGACCATGGGGCCAGCCTAGTTACGCACCGGCGCTCCGGAACACGCGTGTGCCCACCGTCACGGCCAGTGCGGTGAACGCGAGCGCCACCAGCGTGCCGTACAGCATGTGCGCCGTCGCGTAGCTGCCGACGTAGGCGTCCCGCACGGCGTCGACCAGATAGCGGAACGGCATCAGGTGCGACAGCACGTCCAGCCATGCCGGTCCCAGCGTCATCGGCAGCATCAGGCCGGACAGCAGCATCGACGGCATCGTGAGCGCGTTGACGGCGGGCCCGAACGACTGCGGCGTGCGGACCTTCATCGCCAGCGCGTACGAGAGGGACGCCAGTGACACCGTGAGCAGGGCGACGAACGCGAAGCCGATCAGCACCCCGGCCAGCGGCGCCCGCAGGCCCATCACCACGGCCGCCAGTACCAGCAGCACCGCCTGGAAGGCGAAGACCGTGGCGTCCCGCAGCACCCGGCCGAGCAGCAGCGCCAGTCGGCTGACCGGAGTGACGCGCATGCGTTCGACCACGCCCTGACCGTTCTCGATGATGACCGAGAAGCCGGCGAAGGAGGCGCCGAACAGCCCCAGCTGGAGCAGCAGGCCCGGCACCAGCACCTGCCAGGAGCTGCCCCGCCCGCCGAGCGGCAGATCGGTCAGCAGGGGGCCGAAGAAGAGCAGGTACAGCAGCGGCATCAGCACGCCGAACAGCAGGGCGAAGCGGGAGCGCAGGGACTGGCGCAGGTAGCGGCCGTAGATGAGCGCGGTGTCGTGGAACAGCATCGGTCAGCCTCGGATCTCGGGGTGCGGTACGGCGGCTAGGGGCTTCTGCGGAGGCGGCTTGGGGCTTCTGCGGGGGGTGGCTCGGGGTTTCTACACGGCCACGGGCGTGGCGTCGGCCGGCGCGGCGCCGCGCCCGGTGATGGCGAGGAAGGTGTCCTGGAGCGTGGCGTCGGCCGCGCCGCCGTACTCCCGCTTCAGAGCGTCCGGTGTGCCCTCGGCGACCACCACCCCGCCGTCCACGACGACCAGCCGGTCGGAGAGCGCGTCGGCCTCGTCGAGGTAGTGGGTGGTGAGGAAGACCGTCGTGCCCTGCTCGTCGCGCAGCCGCCGCACCAGGTCCCACAGGTCGGCGCGGCTGCCCGGGTCGAGCCCGGTGGTCGGCTCGTCCAGGAAGAGGACCTTCGGACGGTGCGTGAGCGCCATCGCGATGTCCAGCCGCCGCCGCTGACCACCGGAGAGCGCGCCGCACTTGCGGTCGAGCAGCGCGCTGAGGTCCAGGTCGCGGGCGAGCTCTTCCGCGCGCTCCTCGGCCCGCGCCCGGGGCAGCCGGTACAGGCGGCCCTGGGTGACCAGCTCCTCCCGCACGGTGATCTGCGGGTCCACCCCGCCCGACTGCGCCACGTACCCGCAGGCCCGGCGCACCCCCGCGGGGTCGGCCGCCAGGTCGTGTCCCGCGACGGTGGCCGCGCCGCCGGTGGGGGCGAGCAGCGTCGTGAGCATCCGCAGGGTGGTGGTCTTGCCGGCGCCATTGGGTCCCAGGAAGCCGAGGATCTCGCCCTCGCGGACGGTCAGGTCGATGCCGCGCACGGCCTCGACCGGGCCGCGCGCGGTCGTGAAGGTCCGGGCCAGGCCGGCCGTACTGATGATTGCCATGCGCCCCAGAAAAACAGAGTCACTTAAATTTTGCAATGGCCCCAATTTTCTAGCGGCACCAGCGAAGCCTAGGATGGGCGCATGGCCGAGGGACTCAGGGAACGGAAGAAGCGGCAGACCCGGCAGTACCTCTCGGACGTCGCCACGGGGCTGTTCCTGGAGCGCGGCTTCGAGGCGGTGACGGTCGCCGAGGTCGCGGAGGCCGCGAACGTCTCCGTGAACACCGTGTACAACTACTTCCCGGCCAAGGAGGACCTGTTCCTCGACCGCTCCAAGGGCGTGGTCGACCGGCTGTCGCGCTGGGTGCGCGGACGGGGCGCCGGAGAGTCCGCCGCGTACGCCGTCCTGCGCGAGCTGCGCGACGAGGTCGAGTCGGTCTCGCCGCGCGTGGGCCTGATGGACGGGTACGCCGGATTCATGAAGGTCGTGCACGAGTCGCCCGCCCTGCGGTCCAGGATGTGGGCCATCGGCCAGGAGGTCCTGGCCAATCTGGAGGTGACCCTCAGGGAGGAGACCCGCGCCGCGGCCGACGACCCGCTGCCCGCCCTGATGGCCGGTCAGATCAACTGGCTGCACGGCACCGTGATGATGGGAATCGGCCGGCGCATGGTCGCCGGGGGCAAACCCGCCCAGGTCTCCCGCGAGATGCTCCTGCTGCTGGACGAGATGGAGGAGCTGCTGAGTGAGAAGGTGCTCAACTACGCCGTACGGGGCGCGGAGTGACACCCGAATGACACACGTCGGTGTGATGTCCGTCATGTGAGACGTGACGCGCGTTACTAACCGGTCACACAGCCCCTCACGCCCGCTAATCTCCGGCCGAGAGACCAAGGACAGCTTGTATCAGGGGAGTCGCACAGTGGCACGGAAGCTCGCCGTCATCGGAGCCGGCCTCATGGGGTCCGGCATCGCCCAGGTCGCCGCACAGGCGGGCTGGGACGTCGTCCTGCGGGACGTCACCGACGAGGCGCTGCGGCGCGGCACGGACGGCATCCGCACCTCGTACGACAAATTCGTCGCCAAGGGGAAGCTGGCGGCCGAGGAGGCCGACGCCGCGCTCGCGCGGATCACCGCGACCACCGACCTGGACGCCGTCGCGGACGTGGACGTGGTCGTGGAGGCCGTCTTCGAGAAGCTAGAGGTCAAGCACGAGATCTTCCGAGCGCTCGACAAGCTGGTGAAGGACGGGGCGATCCTCGCGTCCAACACCTCCGCCATCCCGATCACCAAGATCGCGGCCGTGACGGAACGCCCCGAACGGGTCGTCGGCACCCACTTCTTCTCGCCGGTCCCCATGATGCAGCTGTGCGAACTGGTGCGCGGCTACAAGACCAGCGACGAAACGCTCGCCACCGCACGTGAGTTCGCCGAGTCCACCGGCAAGACCTGCATCGTCGTCAACCGCGACGTCGCGGGCTTCGTGACCACCCGCCTCATCTCCGCCCTCGTCGTCGAGGCCGCGAAGCTGTACGAGTCGGGTGTCGCCACCGCCGAGGACATCGACCTCGCCTGCAAGCTGGGCTTCGGCCACGCCATGGGGCCGCTGGCCACCGCCGACCTGACGGGCGTCGACATCCTCCTGCACGCCACGGGCAACATCTACACCGAGTCCCAGGACGAGAAGTTCGCCCCGCCGGAGCTGATGCGCCGGATGGTGGACGCCGGTGACATCGGCCGCAAGAGCGGGCAGGGCTTCTACAAGCACTGAAGTCCCATCGGCCCCGGGAGACATCACACGCCGGGGTGAATTCGGTATCGGTTCGCTTACAGGCGGCAACCTCCGGTCGTTCCGGCCAGTCAGAGGATGCAACACCTGATACCGCCGAGAGATCACGTCGAAGAATCGAAGAGACGAACAAGGACGCACGCCGGGGAGCGCATATGCACATCAGGGGCGACCACGTCGAGCTGGTCGTCGGGGGCCGCCTCGACGTCCGCAGCGCGGCGGACGCCCGTACGGTCCTGCACTCGGCCGTCGACGACGGAGTCGGCGACCTGGTGCTCGACCTGTCAGAGCTGGACTCCTGGGACGCCACCGGACTCGGCGTGATCATGGGGGCCCACCGGCGGGCCGGCCGCTGCGGCCGGCGGCTGGTGCTGCGCGGAGTACCTCCGCAGATGCAGCGCCTGCTGGTGGCCACCCGGCTGCACAGGATCCTGGCCATCGAGGGCGGCATCGGCGTGGAGACCCTGCCCAGGGTGTGACGTCCCGTGCCCGACACACCCAATCCTCACGAGACCGTGACGTCTCGGGCGGGGCGGTACCCCGGGCTGTCGTAGATACTGAGCGAAGGTTTAGGGTCTGGCTGCCCGCACTTTTGCGAACCCATCGGCGGGACCGGACCAGAAGCGACAGCGCGGTGTGCGGCAAGGCCGGGAGGGTGGTCCCGACCGGGGCCCTGCACACGACGCTTTTGGGGGGCTTGAACCGATGGACCCGAACACCCGGGGACCCGAGGAGTACGGCCACGATGGCGACACGCCGCGCCCGCGCCCTCCCAGGGATCCCCTCACCTCCGACTTCGGACAGCCCGCGCTCGCCCGCACGGTGCAGCTCGTCTCCGGCGACTTCCTGCTCACCGTCAACCCCGTCGACGGCAGCGAGATCGAGGTCTGCCCGCCCGCCGAACGGCCCGCCCGCCCGGAGAAGCTCACCGCGGCCGAACGCGCGGAGACGGCCCGCGCCGCCCTGCCGCCCGTCCCGCCGGGGCCCACCAAGACCGTGCTGGGGCTGCTGGCCCGCGAGGACGAACGCGAACGCCTCGTACGACTGCTCGCCCGCGGCCGCTCCGTCCGCCTCACCGGCCCCGGCGGCTCCGGCCGTACCAGCCTCCTCGACCTCGTCGCCGAGGACTGCGCCGGCCTCGCGCCCGACGGCGTCGTCCGCCTGAACGGCTTCCACCGCACCGCCGACGACCTGCTCCACGACCTCTTCTACGCCGTCCACCGCGCGCCGCTGCACCGCCCGGGCCGGGAGGAACTGCTCGGGCACCTGCGCGAGGTCGGCGCCGTCGTCGTCCTGGACGACATCGAGTTCGGCGGCACCGCCCTCGACGAACTGCTGGAGGCCACCCCCGAGTGCGCCTTCCTCATCGGCGCCACCCCGGACGTGCCCGCCCCCTCCGCCGACTCCGCCGTCGAGGAGGTCTTCCTCACCGGCCTGGACCGCTCGGACGGCGTGGAACTGCTGGAGCGCGCCGCCGGCCGCGGTCTCACCGAGGAGGAGGCCAACTGGGCGGGCGACCTCTGGTTCGAGTCCGAGGGCCTGCCCCTGCGCTTCGTCCAGGCGGGTGCCCTGCTGCGCCGCCGTGACCGGCTGCGGGCCGGCGCCGACGCGGTGGACGAGTTCGGCGTCTTCGCCGACGCCCGCCCGGCCGACGACGACACGCCCTACGACGCCGCCGAGGCCGACGCAGGAGACGTGTCGCCCCTGCCGTCCCTCGGCGAGGCCGCCGCGCCCGCGCCGCTGCTGGCCTCCCGGCTGAGCGCCTCGGCCCGCGCCACCCTGGAGTTCGCCGTCGCGCTCGGCGGCGAGCTGCCGCACCAGGCGCATCTGCCCGCGCTGGTCGGCGACACCCACGCGGACGCCGCCCTCGGCGAGCTGGCCGACTGCGGACTGGTCTCGCCGGTCGGCTCCCGCTACCGGCTGGCCGCCGGTGTGCTCACCCAGCTGGAGAGCGGCGGCTACACCGACGGCATGGGGGCCCGTGCGCTGGCCGCCGCCCAGCACTACGCCTGGTGGACCGGGCACCCCTCGGTCACCCCGGAGCGGGTCTGCGCCGAGGCCGACGCCGTCCTGGCCGCCCTCGCGGTACTGGTGCCGACGACGACCCGGACCGCGGACGACGAGGAGAGCCCCGCCGTCCAGCTGGCCCGCACCGCGGCGCCCGCGTTCGCCGCCGGGCTGCACTGGAGCGCCTGGGAGCGGGCCCTGCGGGCCGGCACCGAGGCCTCCCGGCTCGCCGGGGACGTCGCCGAACAGGCCTACTTCCACCACGAGCTGGGCGTCCTCGCCCTCTGCGAGGACCAGCTCGACCGGGCCCGCGCCGAGCTGGAGGCCTCCATCGGCCTGCGCGGCGCGCTCTCCGACAAGCACGGCGCCATCGCCGGCCGCCGTGCCCTCGCCCTGGTCGCCGACCGGACCGGGGACACCCCCGGCCTGGGCAGCGGCGCGGGTGCCTTCGCTGCCGTGGGGGCCGCCGCCGGACTCGGCGTCGTCGGCGCCGGCCTCGGCCCGACGGCGGGGGAGGAGGTGCCCGACGCCCGGCACGAGGAGTCGGCGTCGCCGTCCGCGGGCGTCCCCGCGCCCTTCCCGCCGCTCCAGCCGCCGCCGCAGTCCCCGACCCTGGTCACCAGCCGCGAGCATGCCGAGGAGCCGTCCCGCACGGTCGGCAGCGGCATCAAGGGCTTCGCCCGGCGCAACCTGGTGGCCGCCGGGGCGGGCGCGCTGCTCGTCGCCGTGCTCGGCACGGTGGTGACGCTCGGCGCCACCTCCGAGAACGACCCGGGCGACCCCTCCAACGAGGTCGGCGTCAACCCCTCGGCCAGCCAGGGCATCGACGACGGCGGCATCGGCGCGGACCGGCCGTCCGACGACGGCCAGGGACAGGGCACCACTGGCCGGCCGAGCGACTCCGGCACGCCGGACGCCCCGACCCCCTCCGAGTCGGGGCGGACCTCGCAGTCGCCGAGCAGCCCGGGCAGCACCGGCGCCCCCGGCGGCGACGAGAGCCCGGACGACCCGGACTCGCCGGACACGCCCACCAAGTCGCCCAGCTCGCCGACGACGAAGCCGACCTCGCCGAAGCCGACGGACACCGAGCCGACGGAGCCGACGCCCACGGATTCCGAGCCGACCTCTCCGGAGCCATCGGAGAGCGAGACCACCTCGCCCTCGGAGCCGGAGACGTCCGACACCGCCAGCGGTCCGGTGACGCCGACCAGCGCGGCCGGCTCCCCCGGGGACACCCCGAGCGCCTCGCAGAGCAGCACGGGTACGGGTACGGGTACGCCGAGCGGCTCGGAGCAGACGACCGAGCAGATCATCTGAGGTCCGTGCCAGACAGGCACACAGGAGGGCCGGGTCCGCGTGCCGGACCCGGCCCTCCCGTATGCCTGTCGTGGGTGAAGCCCGCTCAGAACAGCCGCAGCTTGTCGTCCTCGATGCCCCGCATGGCGTTGTAGTCCAGCACCTGGCAGCCGATGCCGCGGTCCGTGGCCAGTACCCGGGCCTGCGGCTTGATCTCCTGCGCGGCGAACACGCCGCGCACCGGGGCGAGATGGGGATCGCGGTTCAACAGCTCCAGATAGCGCGTGAGTTGCTCCACGCCGTCGATCTCGCCGCGCCGCTTGATCTCGACCGCGACCGTCCCGCCGTCGGCGTCGCGGCACAGGATGTCGACGGGGCCGATGGCCGTCATGTACTCGCGGCGGATGAGGGTGTAGCCCTCGCCCAGCGTCTCGATGCGGTCGGCGAGCAGTTCCTGGAGGTGTGCTTCCACGCCGTCCTTGATCAGGCCGGGATCGACGCCCAGTTCGTGCGACGAGTCGTGGAGGACCTCCTCCATCGTGATGATGAGCTTCTCGCCCGCCTTGTTGACGACGGTCCAGACGCCCTCCTCCTCGCCCGTGCCCTCCTTCAGGGTGCAGGGCGGCGACATCCAGTTGAGGGGCTTGTAGGCCCGGTCGTCGGCGTGGATCGAGACGCTGCCGTCCGCCTTGACCAGGATCAGGCGGGGCGCCGAGGGCAGGTGGGCGGTGAGCCGCCCGGCGTAGTCGACGGAGCAGCGGGCAATGACGAGACGCATGGTCGGCAACGCTACTCGACGTGCCCGGCCCGACGCGATTCGCCCGTACCCGGACGCCCGGTGGGCTGTCCCACTTCTCCCATTGGCCCCGGCTTGCGCACTGGCCGATTGTGCGCCTACGGGATGGTGTCCATCTCGGCATTCTCCTGGTGCGGTCACGATCGGTTGCTTACGGTATTGAACGGGAGGTCGCGAACTGTGTACGCAGCGTGTTCAAAATCGCGGACTCCCTCAACTGTCCGGCAACCCCCGCCCGTCGGGGGTGCGAGAGGAGAACCCATGTCGCTCGACGTCTCACCGGCCCTACTCGAACAGGCCGAGCGAGGCGAGGTCGACGAAGCAGCCTTCGTCGACTGCGTCCGGACTTCCCTGCCCTACGCATGGGAGATGGTCAGCTCCCTGGTGGCACAGCTGAAGGTCGACGGCGGTGCGTTCGCCGACAACCAGACGCCTCCGCCGGACGAGCAGGCGCGCGGTCAGCTGCTGCGTGCGCTCGCGAGTGACGCCATACGCGGCGCACTGCAGCGGCACTTCGGGGTGCGGCTGGCCTTCCAGAACTGCCACCGGGTGGCGGTGTTCCCGTTGGACTCCTCTGTCGACGAGAAACTGACCCGCTTCACCTCGGTGCGCAGCCAGGTGCTGAACCAGTCGCCCGAATTCCGCGACTGCTGACGCCACGATCGTCCGCTTGCCGCTCCGTACGCGGGAGGTGCAGTTCTGTACCGGAGCGGCAAGCTCCCCGCCCATGGCCTCAGCCGAGCTGGGGGAGTACCTCGGCGCCGAGTCGCCGTACGTTGTCCTCGGTCGCCGCGAGGTCTCCGGAGCCCTCGACGAGCAGCGCGAAGCGGGAGATGCCGGTGCGCTCGGACGTGGCCGCCAGCCGGTCCGCGCAGAGCCGGGGCGTGCCCACCGGGTGCAGGCCGCAGAGCAGTTCGGTGTACGCGTGCGGGTCGCGCATCTGCCGGGCGCGGCCGTCCACCGTGACGTGCGCGCCCAGCCCTTGGCGCAGCCAGCCCGGCATCGCCTTGAGCAGGGTCTCCGCAGCGTCCGTGCGCCGGTCGGCGATCTGGCAGACGCCGGCCGACACATGGGCCGCGGCGGAGACCTCTGCGTCCGGGCGTCCGGCCGCGCGGGCGTGCCGCCGCCACAGGGCGACCATCTCCGCCTTCTCCTCGTCGCCGACGTGCATGCCCAGCAGCATCGGCAGCCCCCGCTCGGCAGCCATCCGCACGCTCGACGGCGAGGTGCAGGCGACGACGACCTCCGGGCCCGCCGCCTCCGAGAGGGCCTCCGAGGGGCGCGGCACGACGGGCACCTCGCGGAAGCTGAAGCGTTCCCCCGAGGCGCCGACGGCCGGTTCGCGCAGCCAGCGCACCAGGAGGTCGAGCGACTCCGGAAACCCCTTCTCGTACGCCTCCAGGCCCGCGCCGAAGACCTCCAGGTCCACCCACGGGCCGCCCCGGCCCACGCCCAGCGAGAAGCGGCCGCCGCTCGTGACGTGCAGCAGCGCGGCCTGCTCGCCGAGCGCCACGGGATGGACGGTGGGCAGCACGCTGACCGCGGTGCCGACCCGGATGCGCCGGGTGCGGCCCAGCAGCAGCGCGGCCAGCGTCACGGCCGACGGGCACGTGCCGTACGGCACGAAGTGGTGTTCGGCCAGCCAGACCGCGTCGAGCCCGGCCTCCTCGGCGACCTCGGCCGAGCGGACCGCGCGGTGCAGCGCCTCCCCCTGACCCTGGCCCGGGAACTGGGCCCCCAATACGAAACTTCCAACGCGCATTGCCTTTTCCTGCTTCCTCGGCCCCGACTCGGAGCTCCCCCACACGGCATAACCGCCTGACACGTGCCGAGGACACGGCCGGACGGAGGATTTTCCGGATTGTCTGCAGAATCGGTCGTCGTGGAAGGGGCCGGGTACCCCGGTCCGTACCGCGTAGGCTGGATGCCGCCCGTACTTCCTGTATAGCTCCGTGAGGTGTCCCGTGTCCCCGCGTCGCAACCGACCGAAGGAAGCCGCTTCGTCCGGCCGGAGCGCCGAGGACGACGGCGCCGGCCGCTACGGAGGCTGGCAGTCGTCGGAGGACTGGCAGGGCGAGGAGTGGAACGTACGGCACGTGGCGGGGGCGAGCGCGCAGGGGAAGTCGTACCGCTGCCCGGGCTGCGACCAGTTGATTCCGGACGGCGTCCCGCACGTGGTGGCCTGGCCGGCGCACTCGGGGGTCGACGACCGCCGGCACTGGCACAAGGCGTGCTGGAACGCGAAGGACCGCCGCACCACGCGGGTGCAGCGGTCCCGTAGCGCCCCGAAGTTCTGAGCCGGGTCAGACGTCCCGCTTCTCCAGCAGGGCGAAGGCGCCGGCGAACGCGGCCGCGGTCACGCCGAGCACGATCCACAGCGGGTCCCAGCCCGAGGGGCCGGACTCGGACAGCGAGTTGGCGTAGAAGATGCTCATCTGGTTCGGGATCGAGTACTCGAACAGCGCCTGCTGCACGTCCTTCAGGGACTCCGAGAACATGAACAGCGCGATCACCAGCGGCGCGAGCAGCACGCCGATCATGATCGTGATGGCGCCCGCCGAGTGCCGGATGACCGAGCCGACGGCCAGCGAGAGCAGGCCGAGCAGCGCGATGTACAGCGAGACGCCGACGGTGCCCTTCAGCCACTCCGAGCCGGTGGGCTCGGCCGCGCCGTTGCCCTCCAGCATCGCCACGTGCGCGAGGGCGACCAGCGTCGCGGAGACCAGGGTCACCACGAAGGCGACCAGGAAGAAGACGATCGCCTTCGCCGTCAGCACCCGGCCGCGGCTGGGGCACGCGGTCATCGTCGTACGGATCATGCCGGTGCCGTACTCCGAGGCGGTGGTCATCACGCCGAGCGTGATGACGCAGATGCTTCCCAGCAGCAGCCCGAAGAAGCCGAGGCTCAGCGCGCTCTCGCCGGCCAGGTCGGAGGACGAGTTCGCCACGACCACGCCGGTCAGCAGGCCGATGCCGATGACCAGCAGGACGAACACGCCCAGCGTCCACATCGTGGAGCGCACCGACTTGATCTTCGTCCACTCGGAGGCGAGCGCGTGCGCGAGGCTCGTGCGCACCACCGGGATCGGCGACGTGTAAGTCGGGTACGGCGAACCGGGCGCCGACTGCCAGTCGGGGGCGGCCTGAGGGGTCGGGGGCTGGGGCGTGCTCATCGGGCGTCCTCGGGCTTGGTCGGGTCGGTGACGGGGGCGGCGGCGGGCGGCGCCGGGGCCGGAGCGGCGGCCTGAGGCGCCTGCGGGGCCTGCGGCGCCGCGTACGGGTTGGCAGACTGCGCGCCGGGCGCGGCCGGGGCGCCGTACGGTCCCGCAGGCGCTTGGCCCGGCGTGCCCTGCGCCGCGAAGGGCTGACCGCCCTGCTGGGGCGGCGGCGGGGCGTACCAGCCGGGCTGGCCCTGGCCGGGCACCGGCATCGGCGGCTGCGCGCCGGGCGGCAGCGGCTGCTGGAGCCCCGCCTTCTGGTCCGCGGTCGACCGGTAGTCGACGGCGCCCTGCGTCATCCGCATGTACGCCTCCTCCAGGGACGCCTGGTGCGGCGACAGCTCCCACAGCCGCACGTCACTGCCGTGCGCGATGTCGCTGATGCGGGGGAGCGCGAGGCCGGTCACGCGCAGCGCGCCGTCCTGCTCGGGCAGCACGTGGCCGCCCGCCTCGGTCAGCGCGGAGGTCAGCTTCTCGCGCAGCTGCGGGTCGGTGTCCGGCGTCCGCACCCGCGCGAAGTCGGCGGAGTTGGCCGAGATGAACTCCGTCACGCTCATGTCGGCGAGCAGCTGGCCGCGCCCGATGACGATCAGGTGGTCCGCGGTCAGTGCCATCTCGCTCATCAGGTGCGAGGAGACGAAGACGGTACGGCCCTCCGCCGCGAGCGCCTTCATCAGGTTGCGCACCCAGTGGATGCCCTCGGGGTCGAGGCCGTTGACCGGCTCGTCGAAGAGCAGCACCTGGGGGTCGCCGAGCAGCGCCGCGGCGATGCCGAGCCGCTGGCCCATACCGAGCGAGAAGCCCTTCGAGCGCCGCTTGGCCACGTCCTGGAGGCCGACCACGCCGAGTACCTCGTCCACCCGCCGGGCGGGGATGCCGGAGAGCTGGGCCAGGCTCAGCAGGTGGTTGCGGGCGGACCGGCCGCCGTGCACCGCCTTGGCGTCCAGCAGCGCGCCGACGTGCCGCGCGGCGTTCGGCAGCCTGCGGTACGGGTGGCCCCCGATCGTCACGTGACCCGCGGTGGGGTTGTCCAAGCCGAGGATCATCCGCATCGTCGTCGACTTGCCCGAGCCGTTGGGCCCGAGGAAGCCGGTGACGGCACCGGGCCGCACCTGGAAGGAGAGGTTGTACACGGCGGTCTTGTCGCCGTATCGCTTGGTCAGGCCGACAGCCTCGATCATGCTCCGCACCCATCGAAAGGTTCAGGACAGCAGGGCACACGCCCCCGTAAGGCTTAGGAGGATATCCACGCGCTGACGGTTCCGTTCAAGCCAGGGCAAAATCCGACGCTCCACGGAACCTTTTCAGCACCGGTCGAGGACCTAGGCGTCCCGTCGTTTCAGCACCACGTACCCGCCGACGAGGGCCGCGATCACCCACAGGACCATGATCCCGAGGCCGCCCCAGGGGCCGTAGGGGACGTCGTCGTCGATCGGGGTGACCACCTGCATGATCTTGCTGCCGGCCTGGTCGGGCAGGAAGCGGCCGACCTTCTCGGTGGCCGGGACGTTGCCCAGGATGTTGGAGATCAGGAAGAAGAACGGCATCAGGATGCCCAGCGACAGCATCGGCGAGCGCAGCATCGCGGCGACGCCCATCGAGAACATCGCGATGAGGGTCATGTAGAGGCCGCCGCCGATCACCGCGCGCAGCACACCCGGGTCGCCGATCGACGCCTTGAGGTCGCCGAGCATGGCCTGCCCGAGGAAGAAGGTCGCGAAGCTGGTGATCATGGCCACGACGAAGGCGAGCGCGGTGGCCACCGCGATCTTGCTGAACAGGAAGCTGCCGCGCCGCGGCACCGCCGCCAGCGAGGTGCGGATCATTCCGGAGCTGTACTCGTTGCCCACGACCAGCACGCCGAACACGATCATCGCCAGCTGGCCGAGGCTGGTGCCGGCGAAGCTGATGAAGGTCGGGTCGAAGGAGAGCTGGTCCCGCTGGCTCATGCTGTCGAACTCGCTCTTCGACAGCGCTGAGATCAGCATGCCGAGGGCGATGGTGACGACCACGGCGAGGGACAGCGTCCACACCGTGGACGCGACCGAACGGATCTTGGTCCACTCCGACCGGACGACCTGTGCCGTCGCCATGCTCATCCCCTCTTCCAGTCGCTGCCCCACGGCTGCTGCTGTTGCTGTGGTTGCTGCGGCACCGCGCCGGGCGGCTGCCCGTCGTGCGCGTGGTACTCCACGGACTCCGCCGTCAGCTGCATGAACGCCTCCTCCAGCGAGGCCCGCTGCGGGCTCAGCTCGTGCAGCACCACCTGGTTGCTCGCCGCCAGCTCGCCGACGGCCTCCGACTTGTCGCCGTCCACCTCCAGCACCTCGGCGCCGGTGTCGACGACCTCGATGCCGGCGCCGTGCAGCGCGTCGAGCAGCCGCTCGCGGTGCGGGGTGCGGATCCGGACGTAGCTGCGCGAGTTCTCCGCGATGAAGTCGGCCATCGAGGTGTCCGCGAGCAGCCTGCCCTGGCCGATGACCACGAGGTGGTCCGCGGTCAGCGCCATCTCGCTCATCAGGTGCGAGGAGACGAAGACCGTGCGCCCCTGCGCGGCCAGAGTCTTCATCAGGTTGCGGATCCAGTGGATGCCCTCGGGGTCGAGGCCGTTGACCGGCTCGTCGAACATCAGGATCCGCGGGTCGCCGAGCAGCGCCCCGGCGATGCCGAGCCGCTGTCCCATGCCGAGGGAGAACCCCTTCGTCTTCTTCCTGGCGACCGCCGACAGCCCCACCGTGTCCAGCACCTCTCGCACCCGGGTCGCCGGGATGCCGTTGCTCTGCGCGAGGCACAGCAGATGGTTGTAGGCGCTGCGCCCGCCGTGCCACGCCTTGGCCTCCAGCAGCGCCCCGATGTACGTCAGCGGGTCGGTCAGCTGGTCGTAGTGCTTGCCGTCGATCCGCACGTCCCCGGCGGTCGGCCGGTCCAGGCCCAGCACCATGCGCATGGTCGTGGACTTGCCCGCCCCGTTCGGGCCGAGAAAGCCCGTGATGATGCCGGGTCTGACGGTGAAGGAGAGATTGTTGACCGCCACCTTCTCGCCGTACCGCTTGGTCAGCCCCTCGAGCTCGATCATGGCGCCCACGCTAGAACGGGACGAGGCCCACTGCCACCCCAGTGACAGAAGGCCTCGTCCTTGTTCCGTTTGTGTTCGGCCGCGGGACGTCCCGCGTCAGCGGGACTGCTGGGCCGGCACCCCGCGGGAGACCGACTCGTCCTCGGCCGGCGTACCGGCTGCGGCCACCGCGGCGCCCGTGAGGGTCGCCAGCATCTCGCGCACGTTGGTGAGCTGCGCGTTGATGGAGTCGCGGCGGTTGGTGAGGGCGGCCAGCTCGCGCTCCGACTCCGAACGGATCCGGTCGGCCTTGGCGTTGGCGTCGGCCACGATGTCCTCGGACTGGCGCTGCGCGGTCTCGACGGTCTGGCGGGCCCGGCGCTCGGCGTCCGTGCGCAGCTTCTCCGCCTCCAGGCGCAGCTGCTCGGCGCGGTGCTCGATCTCCGCGAGGCGCTTCTCGGCCTTGGCCTGACGGGAGGCCAGGTCGCGCTCGGACTGCTCGCGGCGCTTGGCGAGGTTCGTCTCGAAGTCGGCGGCGGCCTGGGCGGCCTTGGCGCGGGTCTCCTCGAAGAGGGCGTCCGCCTCCTCGCGCTTGGACTGCGCGTCCTTCTGCGCCTCGGAACGGAGCTGCGAGGCGTCGCCCTTGGCCTTCTCGACGATCCGGACGCCCTCGTCCTCGGCCTTGGCCTTGCGCTCCGCGGCGTACGACTCCGCGTCGTTGCGCACCTGCTGGGCCGACGACTCGGCCAGCTCGCGGTGCTGCTCGGCCGCGCGCCGGGCCTCCTCGCGCAGGTCCTTCGCCTCTTCCTCGGCGAGCCGCAGGATCTTCTCGACCCGGGCGCCGAGACCGGCGTACGACGGCTCGGCGTCGTTGACCTGGGCCTGGGCGTTCTGGGTCTCGAGGTGAAGCTCCTCGATGCGCTTTTCCAGAGCGGTGATGCGGGCGAGAGCGCTGTCACGGTCGGAGACGAGCTTGGAGATGCGTTCGTCCACCTGAGCGCGGTCGTACCCACGCCGCACAAGCTCGAAGCCGTAGGGGGAAGTGTCGCTCATGGGGTTCCTGTCGAAAGAGACCGGGTGAGGTGATAGAGGGAATCCTAGGCGCCAATGCGGTGTGTCATCGAGCGGATGCGCGTTTGATACGGAGAATGACACCTCTTTTGAGTGGCTGACCCGCGGATGGCTTGCCAAAGTTCTGGGCAAGGGTCCGGTCAGGAGTCAACCAAAGATCTCCAGGAGACACCGAATCCGCTCCGCGCGCTAGCCGTCTGACGACTTGCCACCCGAACGTGGGGCGCCCACCGTGGCTCCGGCCTTCACGCCGTTCTCCTTCGCGCCCCCCGGCGTCTCGAAGGACTCCAGCGCCTCCAGCACGTCCTGCACCCGGGAGATCTCGGCGTTGATGTCCTCGCGGCGCCGCACCAGGATCTCCAGCTCGCGCTTGCCCTCGTCGACCGTGCGCCTGGCCTCCTGGACCGCCTCGGCCTTCAGCTCCTCGGCCTCCCGGACCAGGGTGGCCTTCTTCTGCTCGGCCTCCTTCAGCAGCCCCTCGGCCTTCTTGACGGCGGCGATGCGCACCTTGCCCGCCTCGGAGTTCGCCTCCGACACCAGCTCCTTGGCCTTCGCCTCCGCCTTGGCCAGCTGCTCCTCGGCGGCCTTGATGAGCGCGTCGCAGCGGTCGCCCGCCGACTTCATGGTCTCCGCGGCCTCGCGGCGCGCCCGCTCGTGCAGTTCCTCGATCTCGGACGTGAGACGCTCGCGCAGCTCCTCCGCGCGCTCCCTTATGGCGGTCGCGTCCCGGCGGGCGCCGACCAGCAGCTCGTCCGCGTCCGTACGGGCCTTCTCCACCCGGGTGTTGCCCTCGACCGTCGCCTCCGAGACGAGCCGGTCGGCCTCCGCGCGGGCCGCGCCGACCATCGTGTCGGCCTGCGACTCGGCCTCCGCGGTGGTCTTCTGGGCCTGCTGCTGCGCCTCGGAGAGCAGCTTGTCGGCCTCGGACGTGGTCTCCGTGATGAGCGTGTCGACCTGCTCGGCCGCCTCCGAACGCCGCTTGTTGGCGTCCTTGCGGGCCTCGTCCAGGGTGCGGTCGGCCTCCTCGCGGGCGGCCGTGGTGACCCGCTCCGCCTCCGCCGCGGCCTCGGCACGGACCCGGTCGGCCTCGGTGCGGATCCGCTCGGCGTGCTGCTGGGCGGACCCGACGGTGTCGGCGGCCTCGGCCCGCAGCCGCTCCGCCTCCCCGGTGGCGTCCGACAGCAGCCGCTCGGCGCGGGCGCCCGCCTCGGCCCGCACCCGCTCCGCCTCGCTCGACGCCTCGGTACGGACGCGCTCCGCCTCCGCGACCGTCTCCGTCCGGATCCGGTCGGTCTCGGCCGCCGTCTGCGTGGTGAGCCGCTCCGCCTCGGCGCTCGCCTCGGTGATCAGGGTGTCCGCCTGCGTCGCCGCGTCGGAACGGATGCGGTTGGCGTCCTCGCGGGCGTCCGCCCGGGTGCGCGACGCCGCCTGCTCGGCCTCGGCGATGGCGTCGGAGGCCTCGGTGCGCACCCGCTGGGCGTGCTCCGAGACGTCGGTGCGGATCCGGTCGGCCTCCGTGATGGCCTCGGACACCGTCCGCTCGGCCAGCGTCTTGGCGGCCTCGGTCTCCTCGCGTGCCTCGCGCCGCAGCCGTCCGGCGTCCTCGGCGGCCCGCTCACGCTCGGCGTGGGCGTCGGCGCGGACCCGGTCCGCCTCCTGCTCGGCCTCGTGCCGGGTGCGCTCCGCCGCGTGCTCGGCGGCGCTGCGCAGTCCGGTGATCTCCTCCTGGGCCTGCTCGTGCAGCCCGGCGACGGAGTCCCGCACCTGCTGCGCGTGCTGCTCGGCGGCCGACACCATCTCGGTCGCGCGCCGGTCGGCCTCCTCGACCAGCCGGACCGCCTCGGTCTGCGCCTCCTCCACGCGGTTGCGCGCCGAGGCCAGCAGCTCCTCGCTCTGCTCGCGGGCCCGCTCGCGCTCCTGGTCGGCCTCCTGCCGGGCGGACCCGAGCAGTTCCTCCGCCTCGCGGCGGCGCCGGGCGGCCTCCTCCTGGGCGGCGCCCAGCGCCTCCGACGCCTCGGCGGCGATGCGCTCGGCGGCGGTCTGCGCCTCCGCGCGCACCCGGTCGGCGCTCTCCTGCGCCTCCGACTTCAGCCGCTCGGCCTCGGCGGCCGCCTCCGACCGCAGCCGTACGGCGACGGACTCGCCCTCCGCGCGGGAGGCGGACGCGTCGGCGGCGGCCTCGGTGCGCAGTCGCTCGGCCTCCGTCTCGGCCTGCTGCTGGAGCGTACGGATCCGCTCCGCGGCCTCGGTGCGCAGCCGTTCGCTCTCCTCGGCGGCCTCCCGGCGCAGCCGCGCACCCTCCTCGCGGGCCTCGGTCAGCGCCTCCTCGGCGGCCGTGCGGTGCTCCTCGGCCTCCGTGTGCAGCCGCGTCAGGTCCTCGGCGGCCTCCGCCCTGCGGGCCTCGACGGCGCGCTCGGTCTCCTCGCGCAGCTCGCGGGCGGCCCGCTCGGCCTCCGCCTGGAGCTCCTCGGCGCGCTCGGCGGCCTCCGTGCGGTGCCGCTCGGCCTCCGCGCGGGTGCGCTCCAGGGTCTCCTCGGCCTGCCGGCGCAGGGTGGTGGCCCGCTCGATGGCCTCGGTGCGGACCTTCTCGCTGTCCGTCGTCGCGGTCTGCCGCAGTTCGTCCGCGTCCGCCTTCGCCTTGGCGAGCAGCTCCTCGGCGGTCTTCGCCGCCTCCTCGATCTGCGCCACGGCCTCCTTGCGGGCCTCGGCGCGGATCTTCTCGCCCTCGGCGACCGCGTCGGCGCGCAGCTGCTCGGCCTCGCCGCGCAGCCGGCGCGCCTCCTCCTGAAGCTCGACCGTCTTGGCGCGGTACTCCTTGGTGTCGTCCTTCGCGGCGCCCTTGAGTTCCGTGGCGATGTCGTGCGCCTCGGCGCGCAGCCGGTCCGCCTCGGCCTCGGCCTCGGTGCGGATCCGCTCGGCCTCCTCGGTGGCGGCCTTCGTGGTCCGCCTGGCGTCCTCGGACGCCTTGTTCAGCACGTCCTCGGCGGTCTTGGCCGCCTTCGACAGCTGGGTGGCCGACTCCTCGGCGGTGAGCGTACGGGCCTTCTCGGCGGCCTCGGCGACGATCCGCTCGGCCTCGGCGCGGGCGTCCGCGACCAGCTGCTCGGCCTCGGACTTGGTGTTCTCGGCGTCCTTGGTGGCCTCGCCGACCAGCCGGGCGACCTGCTCCTTGGCGGTGCGGGTGCGCTGCTCGTTGGTGGCCTCGGCGCCGGCCAGCGCCTTGGCGGCGGCCTCCTTCGCCTCGGCGACGACCTTCTCGGCCTCGGTCTGCGCCTTGCGCAGCGCCTCCTCGGCCTCCGCCATGCGCCGCTCGGCGGTCCGGCTCAGCTCCTGCGACTGGCGCCGCGCGGACTCCGACTCGTCGGCGGTGGAGGTGCGCAGCTGCTCGGCGTGGTCGGTGGCCTCCTGGGCCTGCGTGGAGGCGGCGTTCAGCAGCCGCTCCGCGTCGGTGCGGGCGCGGCGCAGCAGCTGCTCGGCCTCGGCGCGGGCGCTCTCGGCGTCGTCGGTCAGCCGCTGCCGGGCCTCGGAGGTCAGCCGCTCGGCCTCGGCGCGGGCGCTGGCCAGGGACTGCTCGGCCTCGGTGCGGGACTCGTCGAGGAGGCGGCGGGCCTGCTGCTCGGTACGGGCGCGCAGCTGCTCGGCCCAGGCCACATTCTCGTTGACGTGCGACTCGACGGTCTGCCGGCGCTCGGCCAGCTCCTGGTCCAGCTGCTGGCGGCGGGTGACCGCCTCCTGGTGCAGCTCCGCCTGGAGCCGGGCGGCCTGCTCGGCGTGCTCCTGGAGGATGCGCTGGGTCTGCGCCCTGGCCTGGCTCAGTTCCCGCTCGGCGTCCGAGCGCAGCTGGTCGGCCTGCGTCTGCGCGTTGCGGAGCAACTGCTCGGCCTGGTACCCGATGTCACCGCCGTCGAAGGCGGGCCGGGACATGATGGTGCGCCGCGCCTCGTGCAACTTGGCGCGCAGCACCTCGACCTGGTAGCCGAGGTCCTCGGCGTGCTGGATCGCCTTTTCCCGCTCGGTCTTCAGCCGCTTCATCTCGGCCTCGAACCGAGAGAGGTGGTCGACGTCAGCCGCCGGCTCTCGCTCCTGGCTCTCGTAGCCCCGCACTGCGCGGTCCCATCCGTCCCCTGGTCGCAAATCTTCCCGACTGAGCTCCGTCCGTCCGACGGACGGGGCCCCCGGGGAATGGTGTCAGATCAACGGCGGGGCATGTGCCGCTGCCCCGTCGCCCGCCCCCCGAAACACGACCCCGGCGATCCCGCCGTCGCCGACGACAGGACCGGGTCACCCTGGATTGAGCGGCGACCGCACCCAACCCTACCGGCCCCTATGTACGGGAGTCAGTGCTCAGGTGACTCAACGGCCGCCGAAGTGACCAGTTCTGTCAGTACGCCATGGCAGTCCTTGGGGTGCAGGAAGGTGATCCGCGACCCCATGGAACCCCGCCGCGGCTCGTCGTACAGAACGCGTACGCCCTTCTCCCGGATGTCCGCGGCGTCCGCGTCGACATCCGCCGTACCGAAGGCGATGTGGTGGACGCCCTCGCCGTTCTTCGCGAGCCACTTGCCGACCGCGGAGTCCTCGCGGGTGGGCTCGAGAAGCTGGAGGTACGACGCGCCGCCGTCCGACGTATCGTTGATCTTGAGCATGGCCTCGCGGACACCCTGCTCCTCGTTGACCTCGGTGTGGAACACCTCGAAGCCGTAGGTGGCACGGTAGAACTCGACGGTGGAGTCGAGGTCGTGGCAGGCGATTCCGATGTGGTCGATTCGCGTCAGCATGGAACCAGTGCAGCGCTCCGGAGGTGGTTACGCAACGTGCGCGCGATCACACCGACCGCCGGGTGACGGGCGGGATACCGCTCAGTACATTCGAGTAAACCCTCGTTCACTCCTCGGCCTGTGCGGGCCGGAAAAGGGGATCGCAGCTCATGTCTTCTGCAACGAACGGCACGACCTCCGTCATCGTCGCGGGTGCCCGCACCCCGATGGGACGGCTGCTCGGCTCGCTGAAGTCCTTCTCCGGGGCCGACCTCGGTGGTTTCGCGATCAAGGCGGCCCTGGAACGCGCGGGCGTCACCGGTGACCAGGTCCAGTACGTGATCATGGGCCAGGTGCTCCAGGCCGGTGCCGGGCAGATTCCCGCCCGCCAGGCCGCCGTCAAGGCCGGCATCCCCATGAACGTCCCGGCGCTCACGATCAACAAGGTGTGCCTCTCCGGCCTCGACGCCATCGCCCTCGCCGACCAGCTCATTCGCGCAGGTGAATTCGACGTGGTCGTGGCCGGCGGCCAGGAGTCCATGACCAACGCCCCGCACCTGCTGCCGAAGTCCCGCGAGGGCTACAAGTACGGCGCGGTCCAGATGATCGACGCCATGGCGTACGACGGCCTGACCGACTCCTTCGAGAACATCGCCATGGGCGAGTCCACCGAGAAGCACAACACCCGCCTCGGCATCGAGCGCGGCCCCCAGGACGAGATCGCGGCCCTGTCCCACCAGCGCGCCGCCGCCGCCCAGAAGAACGGCGTGTACGACGCCGAGATCACCCCGGTCGAGATCCCGCAGCGCAAGGGCGACCCGGTGGTGTTCAGCAAGGACGAGGGCATCCGCGGCGACACCACCGCGGAGTCGCTGGGCAAGCTCCGGCCGGCGTTCTCCAAGGAGGGCACGATCACCGCGGGCTCCTCCTCGCAGATCTCCGACGGCGCCGCGGCCGTGGTCGTGATGAGCAGGGCCAAGGCCGAGGAGCTGGGCCTGGAGTGGATCGCCGAGATCGGCGCGCACGGCAACGTCGCCGGGCCGGACAACTCTTTGCAGTCGCAGCCCTCCAACGCCATCCGGCACGCGTTGAAGAAGGAGGGCCTGGAGGTCGGCGACCTCGACCTGATCGAGATCAACGAGGCGTTCGCGGCCGTCGCCGTGCAGTCAATGAAGGACCTCGGTGTGTCCACCGAAAAGGTGAACGTCAACGGTGGGGCCATCGCGCTGGGCCACCCGATCGGCATGTCCGGCGCCCGGCTGGTGCTGCACCTGGCCCTGGAGCTGGGCCGGCGCGGCGGCGGGGTCGGCGCGGCGGCCCTGTGCGGCGGCGGCGGCCAGGGCGACGCGCTGATCATCCGGGTTCCGAAGGCCTGAGCGCCCGTACGGCGTCTCAGGAACGCAGTCAAGGCAGTCAAGGCAGTCGGACGGAGCTGAACGGAGCTGTGATGCAGGACGTCTCCTCACTGGTGGCCCAGGCCAGGGAAGGCCGACCGCGGGCCGTGGCCAGGCTGATCTCTCTGGTGGAGGGGGCGTCCCCGCAGCTCAGGGAGGTCATGGAGACGCTCGCGCCGCTGACGGGCCAGGCCTACGTGGTCGGTCTGACCGGTTCGCCGGGCGTCGGCAAGTCCACCTCCACCTCGGCCCTGGTGACGGCGTACCGCAAGCAGGGCAGGCGGGTCGGCGTCCTCGCCGTCGACCCCTCCTCCCCGTTCTCCGGCGGGGCGCTGCTCGGCGACCGCGTCCGGATGTCCGAGCACGCCTCCGACCCCGGCGTCTACATCCGCTCCATGGCGACCCGCGGCCACCTCGGCGGCCTCGCCTGGGCGGCCCCGCAGGCGATCCGCGTCCTGGACGCGGCGGGCTGCGACGTGATCCTGGTGGAGACGGTCGGCGTCGGCCAGTCGGAGGTCGAGATCGCCTCCCAGGCCGACACCTCGGTCGTCCTCCTCGCCCCCGGCATGGGCGACGGCATCCAGGCGGCCAAGGCCGGAATCCTGGAGATCGGCGACGTCTACGTCGTGAACAAGGCCGACCGGGACGGCGCCGACGCCACCGCCCGCGAGCTGAACCACATGCTGGGCCTCGGCGAGGCCCGCGCCGCCGGCGACTGGCGTCCGCCCATCGTCAAGACGGTCGCCGCCCGCGGCGAGGGCGTCGACGAGGTGGTCGAGGCCCTGGAGAAGCACCGCGCGTGGATGGAGGAGCGGGACGTCCTCGCCGAACGCCGTCGCGCCCGCGCCGCCCGCGAGGTCGAGACCATCGCCGTCACCACCCTGCGCGAACGCATCGGCGACCTGCACGGCGACCGCCGCCTCGGCGCCCTCGCGGAACGGATCGTGGCGGGCGAACTCGACCCGTACCGCGCGGCGGACGAACTGGTGACGGGGCTGACGAACGGCTGACGTCCGGCTCAGGCGTCAGGCGTCCGGCACCCGACGTCCGAAAATGGCCGCGCGCGCCCGGAGCCGCGCTGCTACCTTGACCCGCATGTTCCTCCTCTTGGCATAGGGCCCGCCCCGCACGCGACCGCCGCATCCGGCCGTCGCGCGCCTCGGCGTCCCCTCGTTGCCTCCCTGTAGAGGAACCCTTCGCGTGTCCACGCCCTTTCCGCGGCCCTCGTACGCCGCCGTGCTCCGTGTCCCCCATGCCCGCCGTACCTTCGCGGCCGCCCTCGTCGGCCGGCTCTCGTACGGCACGGTCTCCCTCTCCCTGATGCTCGCCCTGACCCGGTCCACCGGGTCGTATGCCGTGGCCGGCCTGGTCATGGCGCTCTTCGGCGCGACGAGCGTCCTCCTGTCCCCCTACCGCGCCGGCCTGGTCGACCGGCACGGTCCGCGCCGGGCCCTGCTCCCCATGGCCCTGCTGTACGCCGCCCTGCTCTGCGTGACGGCGGCGGCCTGCTGGCGCCCGGGTGTGCCCGCGGCCGTGCTCGCCGCGACCGCCGCGTTCGCGGGTGCCTGCACACCGCCGCTCGGGCCCTCGATGCGGGCGGTGTGGGCCGACATGCTCCCCGACCGCGCCATGCTGCAACGCGCCTACAGCCTGGACGGAGTCGCCGAGGAACTGCTCTTCGTCTCCGGACCGCTGCTGGTCGGCGTGGTGGTCGGCGTCGCCCCGCCGGCCGTCGGCGTCGTGCTGAGCGCGGTGCTGGTGGCGGTGGGCACCCTCGGTTTCGTCACGTCGCCGGCGGCGGACCGCCCGCGGGCGGTGGAGCGGGCGAAGGACGCGACGCCTCCCCGGCACGGGCGAGGCGGAGCCGGACAGGGGCGGGCCCTGCTGCAACCGGTCCTCGTCGCCGCGGGGGTCGGCGTCTCGGTGAGCGCCGTCGACCTCCTCGCCGTCGCCTACGCGGTCCAGCGCGACCTCGGGGGCTCCACCGTCGCCTGGGTCCTCGCGGCACTGTCGGCGGGCAGCGCGGTCGGCGGACTGCTGAACGGCGCCGTCACCTGGACCTCGTCCGCCCGCGCCCGGCTGCCGTTCCTCGCGGCCGGTCTCGGCGTGAGCCTGGCCGCCGCCGGCCTCGCCCCGGGCGTCGGCACGCTGGTCGCGGCCGTCGCCTGCGCGGGGCTCTTCGTGGCACCGGCGCTCACGACGGCGTACCTGATCGCCGACGAGAGCGCCGCGCCCGGCTTCCGGACCCGGGCGGGCGCCTGGTGCAACACGGCCGTGAACGCCGGCATGTCCGCCGGCGCCGCCGCGGTGGGCCTGCTGGTGGAACGGCTGCCGCTGCCGGTGTGCTTCGCGGTGGCGGGCGCGGTCGCGGTGGCGGCGGCGCTGGTGCCGGGGCGCCGCCGCGGCGCGTCCGCGGGGTCGGCCGGACCGGTCAGTCGTCGTCCGAGCCCGAGTCGTCCGGACCCGAGTCGTCCGAGCCGGAACCGTCCGAGTCCGAGCGGTCGGCCGTGACCTTGCCGGTCTTCAGGTCGACCCGCCAGTCCTGCTCGCCCTTGCCGTCGGCACGGGTCTCGACCTCCCAGGCGGCCGGGCCGTCGTCGCCGTCGTCGTCCAGGTCCACGGAGGTCACCGTGGACTTGCCGGCCGCGGCCCGCGCCGCCTCGGCCGCGCTGACGGAGGTGCCCTCGAGGGCGGCCCGCGCCTCGGCCGTGTCGTCCTCGTCGGTGTCCTTGTGGGAGCCGAGGACCTTGCCGGAGGCCGGGTCGATCCGGACGCTGTGCCAGGTGCCGTCGCCGGAGAGGACGTCGACCTCCCAGGCGGCGCGCTCACCGCGGTCGTCGCCGTCGTCGTCCGCGTCGTCGTCCTCGTCGTCCAGGTCGGCGGAGACGGCGGTGCCCGGTGTGTCCCGCAGGGCGGCGGCGATGGCGTCGGCCGCCGTCACCTTGGCGGCGGACGCGCGGGCGGCGTCGTCGCGGTCGTCGGCCGAGTCGTCGTCGTGGTCGTCGGACTCGTCCCGGACGCCACCGTCGTCCGACACGCTCACGTCCGCCCGGGGCGTCGCGCTCCGGCCGTCGTCGCCCGTGGTCGCGAGGGCCGTCGCCGTACCCCCTCCGATCAGTGCGGCGGCGGTGACGGCGGCGATGACGATGTTGCGCCTCATGCTGGTTCCTCCCGAGTCGTCCAGAGTGCTGTCGTTTTCCGACCTCTGTACTGTCGCGGACCGACGCTGAGCCGAAGCTGAAGCCTCCTGAAGGGATCTTCAGCCTGGTTTTGCCACTCTTTACCCATGCGCCTGTTGATCGTGGAGGACGAGAAGCGGTTGGCCCTGTCGCTCGCGAGGGGCCTCACCGCCGAGGGATACGCCGTGGACGTCGTCCACGACGGCATGGAGGGCCTGCACCGGGCCGGCGAGGGCGACTACGACCTCGTCATCCTCGACATCATGCTGCCCGGCCTCAACGGCTACCGGGTCTGCGCCGCCCTGCGCGCCGCCGGCCACGAGGTGCCGATCCTGATGCTCACCGCCAAGGACGGCGAGTACGACGAGGCGGAGGGCCTGGACACGGGCGCGGACGACTACCTCACCAAGCCCTTCTCGTACGTCGTCCTGGTCGCCCGCGTGAAGGCGCTGCTGCGGCGTCGCGCGCAGGGCGGCGGGGCCTCGCCCGTGCACGTGCACGGCGACCTGAAGGTCGACACCGCCGCCCGCCGGGTCTTCCTCGGCGAGGACGAGGTCACCCTCACCGCGAAGGAGTTCGCGGTCCTGGAGCAGCTCGTGGTGCGGGCCGGGCAGGTCGTGTCCAAGGCGGAGATCCTGGAGCACGTCTGGGACTTCGCCTACGAGGGCGACCCGAACATCGTCGAGGTGTACGTCAGCGCCCTGCGGCGCAAGCTGCGCGCCGGGCTCATCCGGACCGTGCGCGGCGCCGGGTACCGCCTGGACGGCGGGCGATGAGCCGCCTCTTCGGCTCGGTCCGCGCCCGCGCCACGCTCGCCGCGACCCTGGTGGTCGCCGTCGCCCTGGTCGCGGCCGGCGCCGCCGTCCTGCTCTCCCTGCGCTCCAACCTGCTCGGCGAGGCCGGTACCCAGGCCGAACGCTCCGCGCGGGACGTCGCCACCGAGCTGGCGGTCGGGACGCCGTACGCCGACCTGTCGCTGGACGTGGACGACCGCCCGGTGCAGGTGGTCGACGAGGACGGCACGCTGGTAGCCGCCAGTGACGACCTGGAGCGGATCACCGGCACCGGCGTCGAGACGGTCGAGCCGCGGCCGGCCGCCTCGCCCGACGGCACCGGCGACGCCGGCGACACGGATGACGCGGACGACGATGACGACGCGGGCGAGCCGCTCGAAGCGGGGGAGATCGGCGAACGGACCACCGTCAGCGACGGTTCGGCGACCATCGACGGCGACACCGAGGACTACCGCTTCGCCGCCGTCCCCGTGAAGACCGAGGACCGGGGCCGCCTCACCGTCTACGCCGGCGCCCCGCTCTCCGCCGAGCACGGCGCCGTGAACACCGCGCTGACCGTCATGCTGATCGGCTTCCCGGTGCTGCTCGCGGTCGTCGGGTGGGTGACCTGGCTGGTGACCCGGCGCGCGCTGCGTCCGGTGGAGGGCATCCGGCGGGAGATGGCCGCGATCACCGCCAGCGAGGACCTGGCCCGGCGCGTCCCGGTGCCCGGCACCCACGACGAGGTGGCCAGGCTCGCCTCGACCACCAACGAGACGCTGGCCGCGCTGCAGACCTCCGTGGAGCGGCAGCGGCGGTTCGTCGCCGACGCCTCGCACGAGCTGCGCAGCCCGATCGCCTCGCTGCGCACCCAGCTGGAGGTGGCCGCCGCCCATCCCGAGCTGCTGGACCTGGACGGCGCGGTGGAGGACACCGTACGGCTCCAGCACCTCGCCGCCGACCTGTTGCTGCTGGCCCGGCTGGACGCGGGGGAGCGGCCCGCCGACGCGCGGGTCGACCTCGCGGCGCTGGCGCGGGAGGAGGCCGGGGGACGGGCCGGGGTGAGCGTGCGGGAGGACGCCGGTGCCGCCGGCGGGGTGTCGGTGGCCGGCTCGCGCGGGCAGCTGGGCCGGGTGCTGGCCAATCTGCTCGACAACGCCCAGCGGCACGCCCGCTCGGCGGTGGAGGTGTCCGTGCGCAGGGACGGCGACCTGGCCGTGGTCGGGGTGGCCGACGACGGGGAGGGGGTGCCGGAGGCCGACCGGGAGCGGATCTTCGAACGGTTCGTACGGCTCGACGCCGCCCGCAGCCGCGACGACGGCGGGGCGGGTCTCGGGCTGGCCATCGCCCGCGACGTCGCCGTGCGGCACGGCGGCACGCTCACCGTGCACGACGCGCCGGCAGGCGGAGCCCTGTTCGAGCTCCGCCTGCCGGCCGCCTAGATCAGGGCCTGGATCAGGAACGTCCGCGCTGTCCGCGCAGGTGCTCCGCGATGGGTTTGAGTGCCTTGTCCAGTTCGGTCAGGGTCTCGGGGGCCAGCAAATCGATGAAATGCCTGCGGACGGAGGCCACGTGGTGCGGCGCGACCTTCCGCATCGTCTCCAAGCCGTGCTCGGTGAGGACGGCGTAGAGGCCGCGGCGGTCGGACTCGCAGTTCTCCCTGCGCACCAGGTCCGCGTTCTCCATGCGGGTGATCTGGTGGGAGAGGCGGCTCTTGGACTGCATCGTGGCGGTGGCCAGGTCGCTCATCCGCATGCGGTCGCCCTCCGACTCGGAGAGGTTCACCAGGATCTCGTAGTCGTTCATTGTCAGGCCGAACGGCTGCAGGTCCTTCTCTAGCTGGTGCGTCAACAGCCTGTTGACCTCCAGGTGGGTGCGCCAAGCACACTGCTCCGTATCGGTCAGCCAGCGGGTGGCCGTCTCGGTCTCCATGAATGAAGTCTACCTAAAAAGTTGAAAGGCGAACTAGTGAGGGGTTTTCCGTGACGGTGACGGTGCGCACGCGTTCGATGTCACACTCCGCAGATTACCGCTCACAGCCCGAAGCGGCGCTGGAGGTCCCCCAGCTGTCCGGGAAGCCCCGGTACCCCGGAACGCCCTCCATGCGCTCCCGTCGGCCCGCCGCCGGGCACCCCCGCCTGCTGCGGCGGAGCTCCCGTGGCCTGCTCCGCCATCAGCGCCTCGCTCGACTGGAGGAGCACCGTCCCCGCTCCCACGAACTCGAACTGGTGCTCCTCTCCGGAGGCCCCGCCGAGCCCCGTCATCGCACGTAGGCCGCCCATCAGGCCGGTCATGTACCCGTGGTCGTAGTGGTGGCACGGGGACGGGCAGTCGGCCCAGCCGACCAGGGCCTGCGGGTCGACCCGGATCGGCGGTTCCATGAACACCACCGGACCGTTCGACGCGGCCACGAACTTTCCGGTTCCGATCAGCGTCAGAAAACCCGGCACGATCGACTGCTTCAGCGCGAGACTTGGCTGAAAAGCGAGCAGGTTGCCGGAGCGAATGGTCAGGTTGCCGTCCTCGAGGTCGTACGAATTCACGTCGAAGGCCCGGTCGGCGAGGAGCATCTTGCCCGAACCCTCGGCCACGACCCAGTCGCTCGCGTGCAGTGGCGAATGGAACGACGTACGCACCAGACGGTCCAGCCGGCCGTGCCCGACGCCGTTGAAATCGATCGTCCCGTAGTAGGCGATCATCTTCCCCTTCTGAAGGAACCACTGACCGCCCTTCAGCTCCACGCAGAAGGTGTACGCGTTCACGTTGTCGTCGGCCGGCAGGGTCGACGGGTCGTGGTGGACCGTGCTCACAGCTTCTCCTCCGACGCCTGGACGAACACCGTGCCGCTGCCGCTCAGCTCCAGCTGGAACGCCTCGCCCGAGCCGCGCCCCACCATGTCCCGCCAGCCCATGGCGGTGGACAGCTTGTTGCGCACGTCGCCGTGGTGGGCGACGTACGCCTGGGGGTCGACGCGCACCGGCCGCTGCGGGGTGATCGGGACCTCGAAGACGCCGCCGTGGGCCATCACCGCGACCGAGCCGTGGCCCTTCAGCGTCGTGGTGAACAGCCCCTGCCCGCTGACCTGCCCGCGCACCATGCCCATGACGCCGCCCTGGGAGCCCAGGAACACCGTGCCCTGCTCCAGGGTGCCCTCGAAGGCGAGGAGGCGGTCCGCCTCGACGTACAGGGTGTCGCCGGCGAGGTTGATCACCTGGACGTGGTGACCGCCGTGCCCGAAGAGGACCGTGCCGCTGCCCTCCACGGTCATCAGCGGGGTGTCCTCGTTCGCCACCCGGCGGCCGATCATCGACATGACGCCGCCCTGGCCGCCCCGCAGATTGGGGGTGAAGGACACCTCGCCCCGGTACGCGAGCATGGCACCGCGCTGACTGAACAGCCGCTGCCCGGGCGCCACGGTGGCCTGCACCATCTTGTGGTTGATCTCCTGGAAGGCCATCGTCAGACATCCCCCGCGATCGTGTTCCGCTCGCTCGGCTGCACGTACACCAGTCCGTCGCCCTCGAAGCGGATCTGGAACGCCTCGCCGCCGCCCTCCCCGAGCAGGGTGCGGAAGGTCACACCCGACTGGAAGGACTGCCGCAGGTTCCCCTGGTGCGCCACGTACGCCCCCGGGTCGACGGTCAGCGGGTACTGCGCGCTGACCCGCAGCGCCACCGCCGGGCCGTCCGACATGATCGCCACCTGCCCGTGCCCCTCGACGGTCGTGGTGAACAGCCCGTTGCCCTGTGAGGCGCCGCGCGTCCCCGTGAAGCTGGTGCCGGTGCGCAGTCCGGCGTCCGCCGCCAGGAAATTGCTCGACTCGACGTACAGCTTGTCGCCCTGGAGACCCACGAGGTTGATCTCCGAGGCCCGGTCCGCGAACCAGCAGGTGCCCTGCCCCCTCACCTCCATCACCGTCATCTGCTCGCCGGTGATCCGCCGGGTCACCATCCCCCGGATGCCCTCACCGCCACCGCTCAGCTTCCTGAAGGCCATCTCCCCGTCGTACGCGACCATCGAGCCGTTCTTCGCCTTCACGGCGTCTCCGGTCATGTCGACGGCGAGTACCTTGCTTCCTTGAAGTCGGAACATCGCCACAAATGTGAAGGTAGCCCGCCGGGCGGGTGCGCCGACAGGGATCGACCCCCTCACTCGGGCGCGTCGGGGGGTTTGCCACAATGGCCGTGCGCTTGTGCGTGCGTTCACAAACCGCCGCCCGGCGGTGCGCCCGAGTACCGACTCCTCTCCCACCGAAGGTGACCCGTGGACCTCAAGACCGCCTCCGCCCTCCGCCGCCTCCGCCTGGTCTCGGGCCCCGAGGCGATCTCCTTCCTGCTCCTGCTCGTCTGCTCGGTGCTGAAGCGGACCACCGACTTCAACGCGGTGCCCGTGATGGGCGCGGTCCACGGCATCCTCTTCGTCCTCTACGTGCTCTTCTGGGCGGACGCCTGGAACCGCGCCAAGTGGCCGCTGAAGACCGCCGCCCTCTACTTCGTCCTCTCCGTCCTGCCCACCGGCGGCTTCTTCGCGGAGCGCATGCTCAAGCGTGAGGCCGAGAGCGCGGTCATCGCCTCCCGCGCCCGCCAGGAAGGGATCGTCGGCGCATGATCGTCGCCTTCTCCGTGACGCCGCTCGGCGTCGGCGAGGACGTCGGGGAGTACGTCGCCGACGCCGTCCGGGTGGTCCGCGAGTCGGGGCTGCCGAACCGCACCGACGCGATGTTCACCTCCGTCGAGGGCGAGTGGGACGAGGTCATGGACGTGGTCCGGCGCGCCGTCGCGGCCGTCGAGGCGCGGGCGCCGCGCGTATCCCTGGTCCTCAAGGCGGACATCCGCCCCGGCGTGACGGACGGCCTCACGTCGAAGGTCGACACGGTGGAGCGGCACCTCGCCGAGTAGCCGTCCGCCGCGGGCGGTGGTATCGAAGAGCGAGACGGGGCTGACCGGCATATGACCGGCCGGTAAGGTCTGGTGCCGTGTCCAAGCCCCTCAGTCTCTCCTTCGACCCCATCGCCCGTGCCGACGAACTCTGGAAGCAGCGCTGGGGCGGCGTGCCCTCGATGTCCGCGATCACCTCGATCATGCGGGCCCACCAGATCCTGCTGGCCGAGGTCGACGCCGTGGTCAAGCCGTACGGGCTGACCTTCGCGCGCTACGAGGCGCTGGTGCTGCTCACCTTCTCCCAGTCGGGCGAACTGCCGATGTCCAAGATCGGTGAGCGCCTGATGGTGCACCCCACGTCCGTGACGAACACCGTCGACCGGCTGGTGAGGTCCGGCCTGGTGGACAAGCGCCCCAACCCCAACGACGGCCGGGGCACCCTGGCCTCCATCACCGGCCGGGGCCGCGAGGTGGTCGAGTCCGCCACCCGTGACCTCATGGCGATGGACTTCGGCCTGGGCGCGTACGACGCCGAGGAGTGCGGCGAGATCTTCGCGATGCTCCGCCCGCTGCGGGTCGCCGCCGGGGACTTCGCCGAGGACTGAGGCGGGGTCCGGGACGAGGGTCCGGGGCGAGGTTCCGGGACACGGTCCGGGCGAGTCGCCGGGGCCGCCCGAAGATCGCGCGAAACGGGCGGTTACGCTCGGACGCATGAAAAAGAGCGTGCTGACCCGCTACCGGGTCATGGCGTACGTCACCGGTGTGCTGTTGATCGCGCTGTGCCTTGGCATGATCGCCAAGTACGCCCTGAAGATGGACGGCGCCGCGGACTTCACCCAGGTCGTCAGCATCGCCCACGGCTGGCTGTACGTCGTCTACCTCATCTTCGCCTTCGACCTGGGGTCCAAGGCGAAGTGGCCGGTGAAGAAGCAGCTCTGGGTGCTGCTCGCCGGGACCGTTCCGACGGCCGCCTTCTTCGTGGAGCGCCGGATCAGCCGGGAGCTGGACGCCAAGGTCGCCGGGGCCGAGCCGGTGGCCGCCAAGGCCTGAGCCCACCGCCGCGCGGACACCCGTGCGGCGGTCTCCCATCGACATTTACTTGGACGTCCTAGTAAATTGGGAGCATGGACGCTCACGCCATAGAGGAAGGCCGCCTTCGCTGGCAGGCCCGGTACGACGCGGCGCGCAAGCGCGACGCGGACTTCACCACGCTCTCCGGCGACCCGGTGGAGCCGGTCTACGGGCCCCGGCCCGGGGACGAGTACGAGGGGTTCGAGCGGATCGGCTGGCCGGGGGAGTACCCCTTCACCCGGGGCCTGCACGCGACCGGCTACCGGGGGCGTACATGGACCATCCGGCAGTTCGCCGGGTTCGGCAACGCCGAGCAGACCAACGAGCGCTACAAGATGATCCTCCGCAACGGCGGAGGCGGGCTCTCCGTCGCCTTCGACATGCCGACGCTGATGGGCCGCGACTCCGACGACCCGCGCTCGCTCGGCGAGGTCGGGCACTGCGGGGTGGCCATCGACTCGGCCGCCGACATGGAGGTCCTCTTCAAGGACATCCCGCTCGGCGACGTGACGACCTCCATGACGATCAGCGGGCCCGCCGTGCCCGCGTTCTGCATGTACCTGGTCGCCGCCGAACGGCAGGGCGTGGACGCGTCCGTCCTCAACGGCACGCTCCAGACCGACATCTTCAAGGAGTACATCGCGCAGAAGGAGTGGCTCTTCCAGCCGGAGCCGCACCTGCGCCTCATCGGTGACCTGATGGAGCACTGCGCGGCCGGCATCCCTGCCTACAAGCCGCTCTCCGTCTCCGGGTACCACATCCGCGAGGCCGGGGCGACGGCGGCGCAGGAGCTGGCGTACACCCTGGCGGACGGCTTCGGGTACGTGGAGCTGGGGCTGTCGCGCGGGCTGGACGTCGACGTCTTCGCCCCCGGCCTCTCCTTCTTCTTCGACGCGCACCTCGACTTCTTCGAGGAGATCGCCAAGTTCCGCGCGGCCCGGCGCATCTGGGCCCGCTGGATGCGGGACGTGTACGGCGCGAAGACCGACAAGGCGCAGTGGCTGCGCTTCCACACCCAGACCGCCGGTGTCTCGCTGACCGCCCAGCAGCCGTACAACAACGTGGTGCGTACGGCCGTGGAGGCGCTCGCGGCGGTGCTCGGCGGCACCAACTCCCTGCACACCAACGCGCTCGACGAGACCCTCGCCCTGCCCAGTGAGCAGGCCGCCGAGATCGCCCTGCGCACGCAGCAGGTGCTGATGGAGGAGACCGGCGTCGCCAACGTCGCCGACCCGCTGGGCGGTTCCTGGTTCATCGAGCAGTTGACGGACCGGATCGAGGCCGACGCCGAGAAGATCTTCGAGCAGATCAAGGAGCGGGGGCTCAGGGCGCACCCGGACGGGCAGCACCCCATCGGGCCGATCACCTCCGGCATCCTGCGGGGCATCGAGGACGGGTGGTTCACCGGCGAGATCGCCGAGTCCGCCTTCCGGTACCAGCAGGCGCTGGAGAAGGACGAGAAGAAGGTCGTCGGCGTCAACGTGCACACCGGTTCCGTCACGGGTGACCTGGAGATCCTGCGGGTCAGCCACGAGGTGGAGCGGGAGCAGGTGCGGGTGCTCGGCGAGCGCAAGGCCCGCCGGGACGACGCGGCGGTGCGCAGCGCCCTGGAGGCGATGCTGGGCGCCGCCCGGTCCGGGGCCAACATGATCGGGCCGATGCTGGACGCGGTGCGCGCGGAGGCGACGCTCGGGGAGATCTGCGGCGTGCTGCGGGACGAGTGGGGGGTGTACACGGAGCCGGCGGGGTTCTAGCGATCTGGTGGTTCGGAGGTGCGTGAGCGTGGTGGCAATCGTGGTGGAGGATCTGGGCGGTGCCCGGAAAGGCGCTCGAAAGTCGGAAAGAACGCCCACCTAATTCCGCAGGCCTGAGTTCGCAGCGAAAGCAGGGCTGCTCGAATTCGGATAGCTGCAGACTTTCGACGCGCTCAGAACCTCTCCGTCAGAAGGCCTTCGTTTCGCACGCTGAACGCTGCTCCGAGTCCCTGTGACACGTTCCCGCCTGGCGCGTCTGATCGTGGACGAGCGATAGCCGCTCGCCCGAGCGCTACGACATGTCCTGACCTACCGCTTTGCAGTGAGCCAGGACGGTGCCGAGGGGCCTTACCGGATCCCGGCCCGGGTCCCGCAGCCACAGGTCCGCAAGATCGTGCACCTGGGCTGGAAAGCAGCAACGGGACCCGGTCCAGATCGCCGGACGGCTGGGCATGGCCGACTCGACGGAGGCAACGTCCAATCGGAGTGAGTATTAGTCACCAAAGGTCAGGGGACAAGTTGGCCGCAGCGATTCGACGAAATGCCTGAAGCCGAACCGCCTCGTCGTCAATCAGTGCCAAGATCTCAAAGGCGTACGAGGCGGAGTCGATGTTTCGACCTGATGCGATTTCTTCGTAGAGAACCCAAGAGCCTCTCTTGGTCACATCAAGGCACCTGTCCGCAACGTCATCCTGTTCTCCGTTGACCAATGTGGCCAAGACGATGAAAAGCTGACGTCGATGTTCGTCATGATCTCCGCCTGCCAGAGCCGCCATGACCATGGACGCGGTGGCCACAGCCGGCTGCATCAAATTGGACTGGACATATGCATGCCCTTCAGCCCATCCCTTTCCCGTTCGGTCAGGCGGGGGATTCCGCAGAGCATTTTGGAAATCCGTCGGAATGTGACTGGCGCTCTGGCCACACCCGCAAGCCATTTCGGACCACTTGTGCAATGTGATCTCAATGGCCAACATGTCGAATTCTTGCACTCTAACGCAACCCTTCCCAGCGGCCACCTGGCTCAGCTTTCGCCCCTGGAATGAACTGAGAGGGATCGTAATCACGCTGGCAGCCCACGCATACATCTTTTGGTCGGGCAGTTTTGACTCCGTTCACCTTCTCCACCGTTTTGGCGTTGGTGAAGATGATCTTCGATGCGTCGCCGCCCAGGGCAAAGCATACGTTGCCTTCGGCGCAGTAGCCGTACCAGTTGGGGTATCCACCTGACGACGCGAGTGCTATCTGCCCCGTTTCGGTGTTATATCCGCCTACGTACGTACGTGAATTCGTCCGGCTGGTGTAGTTGTTTACTGCGAAGTCGTCGACCATGGCTTCTGCTTGGGCAAGTTGCCCATCATGCGTCCACCCTTGCGGGGCGTCGTACACCTCTACTGCAGGGGCAGGCTTCCTCGCACCCGTGTGTCCCCGAATTGACGGCTGCTGAGGGAGGTCGAGGGTCAGACCGGGCGACTTCGGGCCGAAGAACTTTCCCTTCAGTGCCCTCCACGCCGGCCCCACCAGGGCGTTGAGTCCGCCGGTGGCGGCCCCGATGAGGAGGTCTGTTGGTGTGGTGGGCTGGCACAGGGCTGTGTTGATGGCCCAGGTGAGGCCCGCACCGATGGCTGCGTCGGTGACGACGGCGACACCGAGGGCTCGTCCGCCTTGGAGGCCGAGCTGGGTGGCGAGGGCGGTGCCGGCGGGAGCGAGGAAGCCTCCGACTGCTCCGACAGCTGCGCCTTGTGCGGTGGAGGCGGCGAAGTCGCCCCAGTCGAAGTCGTCGCGGTGGGTGAGGGCGTAGACGCTGCCGCTGAGGACGGCTCCGATGCCGGCGCCGATGCACATCGGGCACTGGCCGGTGGGGTCGGAGAGGTTGGCCGGGTCGTTCTCGGCGTAGTTGTACGACGACTGGTTGGGGTTGTCCGCGGCTGCCGAGATCGGGTCTTGTGTGGTGAAGCGCCGCTGTTCAGCATCGTAGGAGCGGGCGCGGAGCTGGAGGCGGTCGGGGAGGTAGGGGTCTGTGTACTGGCCGGTGTAGCCGTAGGGGCTGGTCTGGCCGCCGGTGATGGTGGCCTTGCCGGTTGGCTGGCCCCAGGGGCTGTAGGTGTAGCGGTAGTTGTCCTTGCCAGCGGCGTCGTAGACGGTACTGACGGAGTTCTGGCGGTCCTGGGTGAAGTAGTAGGTGCCGGCGGTGCGGTCCATGGAGCGGGCCGTGCCATCGGGGTCGTAGTGGTAGTCCGCGACGGCGGCGCCTGAAGCGTTGGTGTCGGTGGCTATCTGCGGCAGGGCGTTGTTGATGTCCCACAGCGAGGTACCGGCGAGGGTGTTGTTCTTCTTGACGCTGGTGCGGTTGCCGTCGGCGTCGTGGGTGAAGGCGTAGTTGCTGGTGCCGATGGTGGCGGTTTTGAGGCGGCCGGCGGGGTCGTATGTGTAGGTACCGTCGTCGTCCTTGGTCTGGTTGCCGTCGGCGTCGTAGGTGTAGCTGGTGGTGGCCGAGCCGGTGGTGGTCGCGGACAGCTGGTCGCCGGCGTCGTACCCGTACGTGGTGGACTTGCCGGCTTCGGCGGCGGTCTTGAGGTTGCCGACCTTGTCGTAGGTGTAGGTGCTGCCCGTGATTCCGGTCAGGCAGGAGGTGGCCGCGGTGTCGGTGCAGGTGCGGGTCATGCGGCCCGCGTCGTCGTAGGCGTAGCGGGTCGCCTTGCCGGTGGCGGGCGTCTCGGCGATCAAACGGTTGTTGTCGTCGTAGGTGAAGGTGTTGGCGAGGGTCGGGGTGGTCAGTGAGGCCAGGCGGCCGGCTTCGTCGTAGGTGCGGGTCTCGGCGCGGGCCGTGGTGGTGGGCAGGGTGACGGTGGCGAGGTTGCCGGCCTTGTCGTAGGCGTAGGAGACGGCCTTGCTGTTGGTCGTCTGGGTCTTGGTCCGGCCGGTCTTGTCGTAGGTGTAGCTGGTGGTGCGGCCGTCGGGGTAGGCGCGTGACTTGAGGGTGTCGTCGGTGTTCCAGCGGTAGGTGAACGGCTTGCTCGCACCCGGCGCGCTGATCGTCTCGATCTTGTCGTCGTTGTCGTAGGTCAGGTTGCGGGTGCCGGTGGCGTCCGTGACCTGCTTGATGCGGCTCGCGTCGTCGTAGACGTAGGTCTGTGCCGGGGTGCCGTCGGAGTAGCTGACCTTTGTCGGCAGGTTGCGGGCGTCGGCAGTGGTGGTGATCGTCTGCGCGCGGGCGTTGGTGTGCTTGGTGCGGTTGCCGTCGAGGTCGTATTCGTAGGAGACGGTCTTGCCGAGCGGGTTCTTGACTGACGTCAGCTGGCCTTCGGCGTTGTAGCCGTAGGTGCTGGTGTGGGTGTTGGCGTCGGTGCTGGTCTGAAGGAAGCCGGCGGCGTCGTAGGTGAAAGTGGTGGCGCCCTTGTCCGGTGCGGTGACCTTCTTGGGACGGTTGAGCTCGTCGTACTCGTAGACGGTCTGCTTATCGCGGGCGTCGGTGACCGTCGCGACGTTGCCGACCGCGTCATGGCTGACGGTGCGCTGGTGGCCAAGCGGGTCGGTGACGGAGGCCGGGCGGCCGGCCGGGTCGTAGCGGAAGGACCAGGTGTACTTGGCCGGGTCGGCGCCGGTGACGTTGCCGCGCGGGTCGACGAGCGTTGCGAGCTGCCCGTCGTCGTTGTAGCCGTAGGTGGTCCGCTCGGCCTCCGGAGAGACCTCGGCCGAGAGGTGACCGTCGTCGTTGTACTCGTAGCGGGTGACGTAGCCGGCCCACGTCTTGGAGGTTTCCAGGCGTCCGGCGTCGTCGTAGGCGAGCGTCATGCCGTGGCCGAGGCCATCGGTGGTCTTCTCGACGTTGCCGTTGTCGTCGTAGGTGACGCTGCGGGTGTGGCTGAGCGGGTCGGTGACCGACAGCGGACGGTTCTCGGCGTCCCAGGTAAACGCTGTGGTCTTGCCCTGGGGGTCGGTGACGGTCTTGCGGTTGCCGACCTTGTCGTAGCCGAACGTCCACGTGTACTGCTTCGCGTCCGCACCGGTGGCGTTGCCCCGGGCGGAGATGACCTGGGTCTGGTTGCCGGCCTTGTCGTACCCGTAGGTGACGGTCGCGCCGCGGCGGTTGGTCTCCTTGGCCAGGCGGCCGGCCGGGTCATAGCCCAGGACGGTCTTCTTCTGTGCGGGGTCGGTAACCGTGGTCAGCCGGTCGGCGTCGTTGTAGCCGTAGGTGGTGGTGCGCTCTGCGGCGTCGGTGACCGTGCTGAGGTTGCCGACCTCGTCATAGTCGAAGGCCGTGGTGTTGCCGCGGGCGTCGGTGACGGTCTTGATGCGGTTGGCGGCGTCGTAGGTGTAAGCGGTCGTGTACTTTGCCGGGTCCGCGCCGCCGACGTTGCCGCGCGGGTCGACGACCGTCTTCACCTGCCCGGACGGGAAGTAGGTGTAGGTGGCCTTATTGCCCTTCGGCGTGGTGACCGTGGTCAGGTTGCCGTCGGTGTCGTAATCGTAGGACGTGGTCTTGCCGCTCGGCGTCGTGACCGTTTCCAGCAGGCCGGTGGCGGCGTCGTAGCCGTATGACGTGACCTTGCCCAACGGGTCCTCGGCCGTGGCGACCTGGTTCGCTGCGTTGTAGCCGAAGCTGTACTCGTCGTACTCGCCGCCCTCGTACGTCTTCACGTTTCCGTTGGCGTCATACGCCCACGACTCGCTTGCGGCGGAGTTGGAACGGCCCGTCAGCCTGCCCGACGTGTCGTAGTCGTACTGGGTCTCCCGGATCTCCGCGTCGACGGTGCTGGTGCGGTTGAAGAACTTGTCGTAGCGGTAGTAGCTCTTGCCGTTGAGCGGGTCGATCTGCGTGAACAGGACGTTCTTGTAATAGACGTCCGTCCACACGCCGCCGTCCGGCGCGGTGACATCGACCTGGTCGAAGGCCCCGTTCTTGGTGTAGGAGAACGTGGTCTCGTGCTCAAGGGCGTCGGTCTGGGTGGTCACCCGGCCCTGTGCGTCGTAGACGTTGAAGGTGATCTGCTTGCCGCGGGCGTCGGTGACCTTGTTGACGCGCCCCGCGGTGTCGTACCCGTACGTTTCTGTCTCGCCGTCCAGCGCGGCCACGCCGGTCAGCCGGTCGCCGGTGTAGCTGTAGTCGACGATCCGGCCGTCCGCGAGCGTCACCTTGTCCAGCCGGTCGCCGGCGTACGCAAGGATCGCCTTGCGGCCGGCCGCGTCCGTGATCGCCGTGGGCTTGCCACTGGTGTACGCCAGGGTGAGGCCCCGGCCGGTGCGGTCCTTCAGCTCCGTCAGTTGGCCGGTGCCGCTGAAGCTGTAGGTGGCGTGGTCGGCGGTGGTCAGCTTGTAGCCGGTGCCGTCGGTGGCCAGCGTGGAACGTGCCTGTGCGGGAGCGGTGAACTTGCCCCCCGATGCCTTGGTGTAGTTGTGCCGGGTCCCGCCTTCACCGATCAGGACGGCGTTGCCGTCGGAGGCGATCTGCAGGCGTGTCTCCCACGGGAGCTGCCAGCCCTTGCCCAGGGCGCCCGTGGAGGTGTTGTCGTCGGAGGAGTAGACACGTTCCACCGAGAACGGCACTCCCGGTGCCGGGACCTGGGCGTCGGTGTAGGCCTCGGTGAACGCACCTGTGGCGGTGTTGACCGGGTCGGCGCGCATCACGGTCGTGCCGGTCGCGTCGCTGGCGTCGCCGCACACTGCAGCACATGCGGCGCCGTCCGGCAGAGACGGCACGATGTAGAACATGTTGTAAGAGCCGCAGGACTCGGTGTCCGTGGGGTCGTCAGTGACGGTCGTGCAGGCCCAGACGGTGTAGCTCGGGACCGGCTTCGTGCACTCAGTCGTCGGCACGGTGAAGGTCGCGTTGACCTCGGGGAACACCTTGTCGGTATTCAGGGTGGGTGCCTGGACGGTCTGCCCGAAATCGAACCACTGCACGTCGTCGCTGTTCAGGCGGCAGCCGTAGTAGTCCACCTTCCAGCGCACCTTCACCGGATGCACCTCGTCATCGGCGCCACCGGACTGCCAGATCGCAGCCTTCACCTGAAGCGGCTCGCCCGGCACAGCCGCGCCGATGTGGTTGCCCAGCACCGAGAGCCAGCCACCCTGCTGGGCCGCCGCGTTCCCGAATGGGTCCGTACTCACCTGGTACAGGGCACCGCTGTTGTACGAAGCAGCGGCCGCAGCCTCACTGGTGGTCGAGAGCGAGGCCTGGCTGACATGGTGGGCGGAGGAGGGAGGCGTTGCGGGCGTCTTGGGGCCTGCGGCACGCAGCTTCTGCTCATTCGCCTTCAGTAGCCTGATCTGGTCTGTCGTAGCCGGCTTGCTCCTCGTCGTCGGCAGCGCATGAGGCTTGACAGGCTTCGCCTTGCCCCTCGTCTGCTCACGCCGTTGCTGCGGTGTTACCGGCTCCTGATGCGCAACCGGCTGCGGCCCCCCGTAGGTGTAGGCCTCGACGCCTCTATCGCCTTCGCCGCCCGAGACCTTGACGAGCCAGCCGCCGCCCGCAACTACGGACAGCACCACCAGCACGACCAACACCCGCACACGTCTGGACACAGACGCCAGCACTCCCCCACCCCATTCATTTCATGCACATAAGGAATCGAACCTTGCACAAGGTCAAGATCCTGAGGGACTTTCAGCCGCGCGATCAAGGGTTCCGCCGTAGGCTGACCGATTGTCATGCCCTCGCCCGGCTCGTTGGCTGCGCGCAACTCGTCTGTTGGTGGGCGAGGTTCAGTCGAAACACTTGCCCAGCGAGTCGCGGACACCCAAAGCTGGCTGGCTTGAATCACTCCTTCGAGCCACGACCCCGAACGCAGTGGTGGCCCACCCTTCAGGGAGGGTGGGCCAACCTTCAAGCTCCGGGCAGCAGCCCCCGCGACGTCCCGTACTCCTATCGGATCTTGCTCGGCACTTGCAGCGGGCCAGCCTGGAGCCTCTCGGCTGCAGCTGAATCATGGGTGCCAAGGACCTCGCGGTGTCGGGTTCATGGGTACGGTGGCTCGGGTCGGTGCCCGTCTGAGGGTAGTAGCCACCGGCAACCACTGCACTTGCCGAATTCCTGCGCTTCGGTCGGGAAGTGGCACCACTCTCGGTACTCACCGACGGCAATGGAATCTTCGGTTCAACCGTCACCTGGTCCTTGCTCGCGCCCACACTGGTGACAGTTGCCCTCGGGAGGGGGATCTCCCCTTGATTGATCGCCCATCACCGTCGGCGGCAGGCAGCCCGTACCGGACAGTCTCTACATACCCCTCGCGGTGGTCACGAGCGCGTGTGCGATACCGCTCTGTCTGGGGGGCGACTCGCAGCGCGAACAGCGCGCTTTCTGGAAGCCGGTCGGAGGCTGAGCTGCACGCATGGCCGAGCCGGTTTGCCCCACCGGCACTCATCGGGGAGGGAGACGGCCGGTGTGTTTGGTCAAGGTCCAAGGCCAATAGGTTCATGCGGTCAAGGGCGGGCTGAGCCGTAGGGGTGTGCATGAGTGATACTCAGGTGACGATCAAGCTCACGAGTGATGCGGCACTGGTGCTGTCGCACTGGCTCGAGAAGCTCCAGATGACGGACCTCAACCGCGTTGTCGACGACCCGGCGGTCTGGGCGCCGATCCATCGGATTGCCGGAACGCTCAAGAAGGCGCCTCCTGGGCTGTTCGCGCCTGACTGCGACCAGCGGCTTGAGGCGGCTCGGCAGCGGCTTCGGCCGGAGGACTGATCGAACAGTCTGGACTCCTCACTGGTCGTAGCGCGCGAAGACGTCGGTTGTGGACCAAGCGTTGTTCGCGGTGGCAGGTCAGACCTGCTTCACCGACCAGCCACCTGCGTTTGGCGGCCCCGAATTGCAGGTTTGCGGGGCCGCCACATCATCCTATGAGGTCCATCAAGCGACGACGTCGATGTATGTCGCGCTTCCGTTGCTGCCGTTGGACTTGACCGGGACGACGTACATGCGGACGGTCTTGCCCTCGGTAAGGTCGCCAGTCTTCCAAGGGGTGCAGTACCCGGCAGTGTGGCCGTTGGTGTTGACGCGTCTGTCGATAACGCCGTCGTAGTTGTAGTCGAGAGAGGTCTCGACTGCCCAGCCGTCCGACTTGGTGTCACAGGCTCTGATGGAGTCGCCAGGGATGGAGCCGGAGGGATCCGCGTTCCAGGTGCCGCTCCCCCCGCCGTTGGAAGCGTAGATGGTCACCGACCCTGCCCAAGCCTGCCCTTGCAGGCCGACGGCTAGGCCGATTGCGCAGGCACCGGTGACGAGTGCTCGGATTGCGCTCTTCTGAATCTTCATGCTGTTACCTCCCCTAGCCGAGGCCTTGCGCCTCTGGCATGTGCAGAGCAATATGCCATACTTTGATCAACTTTGGGAGTTCTATAGCTCTTTCTGAGATCTCGCCCGCCGTTAGTCGCCCCCGGATTGTCAGACAGCTGCGGCGCGTTGGTAGGCCCTGGCTAATGAGAGCCTTCGGGGTTGCGCCAGTTGATTGTTCCGCAGTTTTCTGACTCTTGGCCGACAAGATCCGTTCTGTGCCTGGCCCCGTTGGCGCATGCGGTCGTATTCGCGGCGGCCGGCGGACGAGAAATCGCAGATCCGGGCTCTTCAGTGGAGCTTGTTGGTGCTGCGTATGGTCAAGGCCGCCGACCGGATCCCCGACCTCGTCGGCCTCAACGGCTCACGCATCTTCGAGCCGGGGCTCTGAGTGTGCGGTCTATGCCCGCGAGTCTGCCGGGGCACCGGCGAGCCCCCACAGCAGGACCTGTGTGAAGCCCCGTACCCAGTCGCCGTCCGCCGGTTCCGCGCTGACCAGGGTGCGGTGCACCACCGCGCCCGCGACCACGTCGAAGATGAGGTCGGCGGTGCGGGCGGCCTCGGCCGGGTCGGTCTCGGCGGGCAGCTCGCCGCGGGCCTGGGCGCGCGCCCTGCCCTCCAGGACCAGGCGCTTCTGGCGTTCCACGATCGACGTGCGGATGCGCTCGCGCAGCGCGTCGTCCCGGGTCGACTCGGCGACCACCGCCATCAGGCCGCTCTTGGCCTCCGGACGGGCCAGGATCGCCGCGAACTGGAGCACCACGCCCTCGATGTCGGCGGCCAGTGAGCCGCGGTCGGGGAGCCGTAGCTCGTCGAACAGCTCGGCCACCGCGTCGACCACCAGCTCGTTCTTGCCCGCCCAGCGGCGGTAGAGCGTCGTCTTGGCAACCCCGGCCCGGCCCGCGACGTCTCCGAGGGTGAGTCTGGACCAGCCCAGGTCGACCAGGGCCTCCCGCGTCGCGGCCAGGATCGCGGTGTCCGCCGCGGCACTGCGCGGGCGCCCGGCACGGCCGGCGTGGGTGCTGCTCTGCATTCCCCGACCATAGATGCCCGGCCACCATCGGCGGGTTCCGTGTGGCCGTGAGGGAGATCACCGGGGCGGGGTGTTCCGACGGCCCCTCCCGGTATTACGCTACGACTCGTAGCGAAAGCACGGGTACGCCCGTGCCCCAGCGACAACCACGGGCGTGGGGTGGGGACCCGGCGCCGAACAGCACACATCCGGGCGGGCTTTCGACCCGCTTTTCACACGCGCGCGCGGTACGGGGGAGGATAGGCCCATGCAGCCACGGAACATGTCCATGAGCGGGGTCGTCGACCTCGCCGCGGTGAAGGCGGCCCAGGAGGCCAAGACGAAGGCGGAGCAGGCTCGCGCCGAGGCCGCCCGGCACGGCGGGACGGGGGCGGTCTCGCCGGCCGACCTCGTCATCGACGTCGACGAGGCCGGTTTCGAGAGCGATGTCCTGCAGCGGTCCACCGAGGTCCCGGTCGTCATCGACTTCTGGGCCGAGTGGTGCGAGCCCTGCAAGCAGCTCAGCCCGGTCCTCGAACGGCTCGCCGTCGAGTACGGCGGGCGTTTCCTCCTCGCCAAGATCGATGTCGACGCCAACCAGATGCTGATGCAGCAGTTCGGCGTCCAGGGCATCCCGGCCGTGTTCGCGGTCGTGGCCGGGCAGGCGCTGCCGCTCTTCCAGGGTGCCGCGGGCGAGGCGCAGATCCGCCAGACCCTGGACCAGTTGGTGCAGGTCGCCGAGGAGCGCTTCGGTCTGACCGGTCTCGTCGTCGACCCCGAGGCCGAGCCGGGTGCCGAGCGGCCCGCCGCCGAGGAGCGCCCCGCGGGACCGCACGACGCGGCACTCGAGGCCGCCGTGCAGGCGCTGGACGCGGGCGACCTGGGCGGTGCCGTCCAGTCGTACAGGAACGTGCTGGCCGAGGACCCGGGCAACACCGAGGCCAAACTCGGTCTCGCGCAGGCCGAGTTGCTCCAGCGGGTGCAGAACGCCGACCCGCAGAAGGTCCGCCAGGAGGCGGCCGACAAGCCCGGCGACGCCGAGGCGCAGATCGCCGCCGCCGACCTGGACCTGGTGGGCGGTCACGTGGAGGACGCCTTCGGCCGTCTCATCGACGCGGTGCGGGTCACGGCCGGCGACGACCGCAACGCCGTACGTGTGCGGCTGCTGGAGCTGTTCGAGGTGGTCGGCGCCGACGATCCGCGGGTCACCGCGGCCCGCAGGGCACTGGCTCGCGCCCTCTTCTAGAGGTGTCCACCGGAGTGTTGCCGGTGTGAAGGAGCTGTCGACCAGGCGTCAATGCGGCCGCGCTTTGCCAAAACTTGGCAATCGCGGCCGCTGTTACTGCCAGTAAGCCAGCGGCGTCGATCTGTCGGACTCTGTCCATCGATCAATTGTTTTGTTCCGCCCCTGTGGCACACCCAGCGTCGCCGTCCGGGCCCGGTGCGTCGCCCCGTGGTTATCCGGCCGTTACTAGCGAGTAACGAACCCCCTTGTGTCGGCGGCGAGAATGCACCACGATCGGCGACGCTCGGTCCATTCCCGTACCCCGAAAGCCAGTCGGGTCGCGGGGGTTCCTGGGTCCCCACCGAGCAGGGCCGGCGGCAGTGGAGCCGGCTCTTGGACAGGGGGGTCTTCGCTCACCCGGCGAAGCCTGTCCAGCAGGGTTGTGCGTGATGCGTGTCAGGCGCGACCAGTGGTTGTCGCTCGGGGGTGATCGCCGGTGTCTCGGTCGCGTGGTACGCGTCGTCGAGTTCGGGCGCTCTCCTTCCCGAGGACGTAGCACTTCTCCCATCCCTGCCAGACCGGGCCGCCGAACCGGCGGCCGGCCGAGGCCAGGAGATGTACGTCCGAGAAGGAGGAAATATGGAGTCCCAGGTGCGTGGCGGGACCAGATGGAAGCGGTTCGCTGTGGTGATGGTGCCCAGCGTTGCCGCCACGGCTGCGATAGGCGTCGCGCTCGCGCAGGGCGCTCTCGCCGCGTCGTTCAGCGTTTCCGGCCAGTCGTTCAAGGTGACGGCGGACCAGCTCGACGGCACGGGCTTCTCCCAGTACGGGGCGATCGACTCGGGTTACACGCTGAAGGGCGAGAAGACGGCTCACCCCGTCGCGGTCTCGGCGTTCAAGTCCGCGTCGATCAAGAACATGTGCCAGTCCGTGGTCACCCCGGACATCCCGTTGATCGGTTCCGTCAGCCTGATGCTGAAGGCCGGCGGCGGTAAGCAGGCGGTCGAGGCCGAGAACCTGTACATCGACGTCGAGAACCTCGAGGCCGATGCCACGTTCCGCGGCATCGACATCGGTGTGGCTGCCAAGGACGCCAACAAGGGTCCCGGCATCAAGAAGGGCGACACCGCGAACCCGAATGGATTCGCGCAGCAGGCAGACTCGGCCACGCTGAAGAACGTGAAGCAGACGGCGTGGGCGACCACCGCCGGAACCTTCAAGCTCAGCGGTCTGAAGATGTCGCTGTCCAAGGGTGTCAAGGAGTGCTACTAAGCACCCCTTGACGGGCGGGGGAGCCTGTGGCGCCCCCGCCCGTCCACTCTCCCTCCGGCCGCGCCCTCGCGCGCGGACCGCATCTCCACCACAGCAAAGCCGTACCAGGGAGCTGTTTTCCATGAGCGCCGAGACTCCTGCCGCAGCCGGCCAGTTCACCCGCCGGAGGCTGCAGTTCCGTGCCTGGCGAGGCGGGCGGCCGTTCTGGGCCGGCCTGTTCATCGCGCTCGGCGGTATCCCGATCGCCTACTTCCCGTACGCGAACCTCCAGATCGGTCACCTGACCCTTGCGATGGCCACCACCGCGGGTTCCGGGTCCCTGATCATCGGCGTGCTGCTGGTCGTCCTGGGCATCAGCCTGTGGTTCCAGAAGCACGTCCGGGTTTTCGCGGGTGTGGCGGCGATCCTGCTGGCCCTGGTCTCCATTCCCGTGTCCAACCTCGGCGGCTTCCTCATCGGCTTCCTGCTCGCGCTGGTCGGCGGGGCCATGGCCGTGTCGTGGGTGCCGGGCGAACCGCCGCAGGACGAGCGGCCGGTGGACGGCAGGAGCACCGGCGACGCACCCGAGGGCGCGGTTCCCGGCACCGCTCTTCCCGGCATCCCGGCCCCCGGCGCGACGGCGTCCGACGCCGCGGTGCCGCGGCAGCGGGAGGGCACGGAGGACGGGAGCCCCACCCAGACCTACGAGGCACTGGGGGCGCACGATCTGTCAGGAACGAGCCCGGCCAACGGGGCGAACGGGAGGCACAGTGCCGGCTGACGAGGTGACCCGCGGGACTGACGTGGAGTCGTCCCGTGCGAGAACCGGGCCGCGCCACGCGGCACCCAAGAAGCCGTTGTTCACCAGGTTCCACATGCCGGCCGGCAAGGCGATAGCCATCGCGGCGATGCCCACGGCCGTGCTCATGGGGATGGGGTTCACGCCGACGCTCGCCCTCGCCGACGGCAACGACGCGGCGCCCCCCTCCAACAGCCTGACGGCCGACGAGTACAAGGACTGCGTGGCGGCCCTGGAGGACGCCGAGAAGGACACGTCCGCGTCGCCCACCCCGTCGCCCTCGGCGACGGACGGGAAGACCGACGAGAAGGGCGACAAGGAGGACGAGGGCGACACGAGGGAGCCCGACGCCTCGGACTCGGGCGCGGACAAGGGCGAGTCCTCTTCGTCGGATTCAGGTTCCGACGACAAGGACGGCCAGGGCGACGAGGCCGGCAAGGACGACAAGTCCCAGCCCGCCCCGAGCCCCTCCGCGTCGCAGAGCGAGGAGTCGGCCGGCGATGACGCCCCGGCGCCCGCACCCTCCGAGTCGGAGGGCAAGGGCGGGCTGCTGGACGGCATCGGCGACGCCATAGAGGGCATCTTCACCGGCGGCAAGAAGGCCGAGGAGACCCCCAGCCCCGAGGCGACCCCCTCCGAGACCCCGTCCGCGTCCGAGGAGGCCGGCGACGACGCCTCCGACACCGTGAAGGACACGACCGACAAGGTCACCGACACGGCGAAGGACACCGTCGAGGGCGCGACCGACGCGGCGTCGAAGGCGGCCGAGGACACCGGCAAGTCGGTGGACGAGGCGGCCGAGAAGGCGAAGGAGGAGGCCGAGAAGGCCAAGGAGGCCGCCGAGAAGGCGAAGGAGGAGGCCGCCGCCTCACCCACGCCCAGTGCCTCCGAGAGCGCCGGTGTGGACGCCGACGACTGCCCCGTCGCCACCGACGACGAGGGCGGCGTCGACAACAAGGTGCCGCTGCCCGACGACCCCTGGTACCTCAACGCCAGCTCGCTGCTGCTGAAGGGCGCCTCCTACAAGGGCGTCGTCGAGGTGAGGACGGCCAACGGCACCACCAAGAAGGTGCTGAAGTACGTCATATCCAACGGCACCGACATCGGCGACCTGCACCAGACGGTCAAGGACAAGCAGGCCGGCAAGACGCACCACGTCCAGGCGGCCGAGGGCTCGACGTCCACGATCCGCGACGGCGAGACGGTGATGTACACCGAGAGCATCTCGGGCAACCTGCTCGGGCTGATCCCGATCACCTTCGACCCGGAGAACCCGCCGCCGCTGGACATCCCGCTGATCTACTTCACCAAGGTGACGGTCGTCCAGGCCGGTCAGTTCGGCGGCACGCTCCACGTCCCGGGCCTGCACCAGTACGTGACCGGCTGAGCGCGCCCACGAGCCCGTTCGGGAGCCGCGGAACCGCAGAGGGCGCCCCCTGTTCGCAGGGGGCGCCCTCAGCGCCGTACGGAGGCCGTGCGCGCTGTCTCAGCCGCGCCGCGTCTCGCCCAGGTGCAGGACGCGGACCATGTTGGTGGTGCCGGGGACGCCGGGGGGCGAACCGGCGGTGATCACGACGATGTCGCCGTCGCTGAACAGGCCGAGCCGGGCCGTCTCCTGGTCCACCAGGTCGACCATCTCGTCGGTGCTGTTCACGAACGGCACCACGTGCGGCTCCACGCCCCAGCTGAGCGCCAGCTGGTTGCGGGTCGACTCGTCGGTGGTGAAGGCGAGCACGGGCTGGGCCGCGCGGTAGCGGGACAGGCGGCGGGCGGTGTCGCCGGACTGGGTGAAGGCCACCAGGCCCTTGCCGCCCAGGAAGTCGGCGATCTCGGCGGCGGCACGGGCCACCGAACCGCCCTGCGTGCGCGGCTTCTTGCCCGGCACCAGCGGCTGGAGGCCCTTGGAGAGCAGCTCCTGCTCGGCGGCGGTGACGATCTTCGACATCGTCTTGACCGTCTCGATGGGGTACGCGCCCACCGACGACTCCGCGGACAGCATGACCGCGTCCGCGCCGTCCAGGATCGCGTTGGCCACGTCGGAGGCCTCGGCGCGGGTCGGCCGGGAGTTGGTGATCATCGACTCCATCATCTGGGTCGCCACGATCACCGGCTTGGCGTTGCGCCGGCACAGCTCGATCAGGCGCTTCTGCACCATGGGGACCTTCTCGAGCGGGTACTCGACGGCCAGGTCGCCACGGGCGACCATGACGGCGTCGAAGGCCGCGACGACGCCCTCCATGTTCTCCACCGCCTGCGGCTTCTCCACCTTGGCGATGACGGGGACGCGGCGGCCCTCCTCGTCCATCACGCGGTGCACGTCGTCGACGTCCTTGGCGTCCCGGACGAAGGAGAGGGCGACCAGGTCGCAGCCCATGCGGAGGGCGAACCGGAGGTCCTCCACGTCCTTCTCGCTCAGCGCGGGCACGTTGACCGCGGCGCCGGGCAGGTTGATGCCCTTGTGGTCGGAGATGACGCCGCCCTCGATGACGATCGTCTTCACCCGCGGGCCCTCGACCTCGGTGACCTTCAGCTCGACGTTGCCGTCGTTGATGAGCACCTGGTCGCCCTTGGTGACGTCGCCGGGCAGGCCCTTGTACGTCGTGCCGCAGATCGTCCTGTCGCCCGGCACGTCCTCGGTGGTGATGGTGAACTCGTCACCGCGCACCAGCTCGACGGGGCCCTCCGCGAAGGTCTCCAGGCGGATCTTCGGGCCCTGGAGGTCGGCGAGGACACCGATGGCCCTTCCGGTCTCCTTGGCGGCGGCCCGCAGGCGGTCGTACCGCCCCTGGTGCTCGGCGTGAGTGCCGTGGCTGAAGTTGAAGCGGGCCACGTTCATGCCGGCTTCGATCAGCGTGACGAGCTGCTCGTGGGAGTCGACCGCGGGGCCGAGAGTACAGACGATTTTCGAACGGCGCATGGGTGCCATCCTATCGGTTTGTTTCGGCGCGGAATATTCCGTCTGGCGGAAAATACAAAAGGGCGGGATGCCGCTCAGGTGAGATTCTCAGAACCCGCCGAACCACCTGAACCAATTACCAGCGCGTAGGTCTGCGTCGCGATCTCCATTTCCTCATCGGTCGGTACGACGGCCACCGCCACCCGCGCGTCCGCGGGCGAGATCAGCCGCGCCCCGTCGCCGCGTACGGCGTTCAGCCCGCCGTCGACCGCCAGGCCCAGCCCCTCCAGGCCCGCCACGGCGGCCTCCCGCACCGGCGCCGCGTTCTCGCCGACCCCGGCCGTGTAGGCCACCGCGTCCACCCGTCCGAGAACGGCGTAATAGGCGCCGATGTACTTCTTCAGCCGGTGAATGTAGATGTCGAAGGCCAGCCGGGCCCGCTCGTCGCCGGCGTCGACGCGGCGGCGGATCTCCCGCATGTCGTTGTCACCGCACAACCCGATCAGACCGCTCCTCTTGTTGAGGAGAGTGTCGATCTCGTCGGCGGACATTTCGCCTACGCGCATCAAATGGAAGATGACGGCCGGGTCCATGTCTCCCGAGCGCGTACCCATCACCAGCCCCTCCAAAGGCGTCAGCCCCATGGACGTGTCCACGCACCGCCCGCCCCGCACCGCCGAGGCCGACGCCCCGTTGCCCAGGTGCAGCACGATCACGTTCACGTCCTCGGACGCCCGGCCGAGCAGCCGCGCGGTCTCCCGGGAGACGTACGCGTGCGAGGTGCCGTGGAAGCCGTAGCGGCGGATGCGGTGCGCGTCGGCGGTCTCCACGTCGATCGCGTAGCGCGCCGCGGACTCCGGCATCGTGGTGTGGAAGGCGGTGTCGAAGACGGCGACCTGGGGCAGGTCGGGGCGGAGCGCCTGCGCGGTGCGGATGCCGGTGAGGTTGGCCGGGTTGTGCAGCGGGGCGACCGGGATCAGCCGCTCGATCTCGGCGAGCACGGCGTCGTCGATCACGGTCGGCTCGGTGAACCGCCGGCCCCCGTGCACCACGCGGTGGCCGATCGCGGCCAGCTCCGGCGAGTCCAGACCGAGGCCGTCCTTGGCCAGCTCGGCGGCCACGGCCTTCAGCGCGGACTCGTGGTCGGGGATGGAGCCGCCCCACTCACGGCTCTCGCCGCCGGCCGGCGTGTGCTTGAGGCGGGAGGTGTCCTCGCCGATCCGCTCGACGAGGCCCACGGCCAGCCGGTCGCCGCCGCGCATGTCCAGCAGCTGGTACTTGACCGACGACGAGCCGGAGTTGAGGACGAGGACACGCGTGGGACTCACTGGTCGGAAGCCTTCTCGGTGGGGGACTGCTGGGCCTGGATCGCCGTGATGGCGACGGTGTTGACGATGTCCTGCACGAGCGCGCCCCGGGACAGGTCGTTGACCGGCTTGCGCAGACCCTGGAGCACCGGGCCCACCGCGATGGCGCCGGCCGAGCGCTGCACGGCCTTGTAGGTGTTGTTGCCGGTGTTCAGGTCGGGGAAGATCAGAACGCTGGCCTGCCCGGCGACCTCCGAGTCCGGCAGCTTGGTCGCGGCCACCGAGGGCTCCACCGCGGCGTCGTACTGGATCGGGCCCTCGATCTTGAGGTCCGGACGGCGGGCGCGGACCAGTTCCGTCGCCGCGCGCACCTTGTCGACGTCGGCGCCGGACCCGGAGGTGCCCGTCGAGTAGGACAGCATCGCGATGCGCGGCTCCACCCCGAACCGGGCCGCCGTGGCCGCCGACTGGATCGCGATGTCGGCGAGCTGCTCCGCGTTCGGATCCGGGTTGACCGCGCAGTCGCCGTAGGCCAGGACCTTGTCGGCCAGGCACATGAAGAAGACGGACGAGACGATGGAGGCGTCCGGCTTGGTCTTGATGATCTCGAACGCGGGCCGGATCGTCGCCGCCGTGGAGTGCACCGACCCCGACACCATGCCGTCCGCGAACCCTTCCTGCACCATCAGCGTGCCGAAGTAGTTCACGTCCGACACCACGTCGTACGCCAGCTCCACGGTCACGCCCTTGTGGGCGCGCAGTTCGGCGTACTTCTCGGCGAAGGAGTCCCGCAGTTCGGAGACCGCGGGGTCGGTCAGCTCGGCGCCCTCCAGGTCGATGCCCAGGTCGGCGGCCTTCTTGCGGATCTGCTCGACCGGGCCGAGCAGGGTCAGCTCGCACACGCCCCGGCGCAGCAGCACCTCCGCCGCGTGCAGCACCCGCTCCTCGGTGCCCTCCGGGAGGACGACCCGGCGCAGGTCGGAGCGGGCCTGCTCCAGCAGCTTGTGCTCGAACATCATCGGCGTGACCCGGTCGCTGCTCGGGGCGGAGACCCGGCTGCTCAGCTCGGCGGTGTCGACGTACCGCTCGAACAGGCCGAGGGCCGTCTCCGCCTTGCGCGGGGTGGCCGCGTTGAGCTTGCCCTCCAGGGAGAACAGCTGTTCGGCGGTGGGGAAGCTGTTGCCGGTCACCGAGAGCACCGGCGTACCGGGGGCGAGGCGGGCGGCGAGGGTGAGGATGCCGTCGCCGGGCACCTCGTCCAGGGTCAGCAGCAGGCCGGCTATCGGCGGGGTGCCCGCGCTGTGCGCGGCGAGGGAGCCGATCACCAGGTCGGCGCGGTCGCCCGGCGTGATGACCAGGCAGCCCGGGGTCAGCGCGGCCAGCAGGTTGGGCAGCATGGCCCCGCCGAAGACGAAGTCCAGCGCGTCCCGGGCGAGCCCGGAGTCGTCGCCGAGGACCACCTGGGCGCCGAGGGCGTGCGCGATCTGGGAGACGGTCGGCGCGGACAGCGCGGGCTCGTCCGGCACCACCCAGCACGGCACCGGCAGCCGGTTCGCCAGCCGCTCGGCGATCTCGTCCCGGTCCTCCCGGGCCACCCGGTTGGTCACCATGGCCAGGACGTCGCAGCCCAGGGTGTCGTAGGCGCGGAAGGCGTTGACGGTCTCGGCGAGCACGGACTCCGCGGTCTGCTTGCGGCCGCCCACGACCGGGACGACGGAGGCGCCGAACTCGTTGGCGAGCCGGGCGTTCATCGACAGCTCGTCCGGGAACTGGGTGTCGGCGAAGTCGGTGCCGAGGACGAGGACGACGTCGTAGTCCCGGGCGACCAGGTGGAAGCGGTCGACCAGCGCGGACACCAGCTCGTCGGTGCCCTGCTCGGCCTGGAGGGCGGACGCCTCCTGGTAGTCCATGCCGTAGACCGTCGCGGAGTCCTGGGAGAGCCGGTAGCGGGAGCGCAGCAGCTCGAAGAGGCGGTCCGGCCCGTCGTGCACCAGGGGGCGGAAGACGCCGACCCGGTCGACCTGCCGGGTCAGGAGTTCCATGACCCCCAGCTCGACGACCTGGCGGCCGTCCCCGCGGTCGATACCGGTCACGTACACGCTGCGCGTCACGCGTGCTCTCCGTTTCGTCTGGTGTCGGTCTGGCGGCGGCTGACCCGTGCACAAAAATCGCCCACCGGGGTGAGCGGAACCCTCTTGACAATACCTCTCTCAGTAGCTAAGGCGCCCGTCAGTGCCCTTCGCTCCCCGGGCCGTGGAACAATTGCATCGGCTCACCGGTGTCCACAGCGAGCAGGAGACACAGCACGATGCGTATCGGAGTTCTCACCGCAGGCGGCGACTGCCCCGGCCTGAACGCAGTGATCCGGTCGGTCGTGCACCGAGCGGTCGACAACTACGGCGACGAGGTCATCGGCTTCGAGGACGGCTACGCGGGCCTGCTGGACGGCCGTTACCGCACCCTCGACCTGAACGCGGTCAGCGGCATCCTGGCCCGCGGCGGCACCATCCTCGGCTCCTCCCGGCTGGAGCGCGACCGGCTCCGCGAGGCCTGCGAGAACGCCTCGGACATGATCCAGAACTTCGGCATCGACGCGCTGATCCCGATCGGCGGCGAGGGCACGCTGACCGCCGCCCGGATGCTCTCCGACGCCGGCCTGCCGGTGGTCGGCGTGCCGAAGACCATCGACAACGACATCTCCTCCACCGACCGCACCTTCGGCTTCGACACCGCCGTCGGGGTGGCCACCGAGGCCATGGACCGCCTCAAGACCACCGCCGAGTCCCACCAGCGCGTGATGGTCGTCGAGGTCATGGGCCGGCACGCGGGCTGGATCGCCCTGGAGTCCGGCATGGCCGCCGGCGCCCACGGCATCTGCCTGCCCGAGCGCCCCTTCGACCCCGCCGACCTGGTCAAGATGGTCGAGGAGCGGTTCTCCCGCGGCAAGAAGTTCGCCGTCGTCTGCGTCGCCGAGGGCGCCCACCCCGCCGAAGGCTCCATGGACTACGGCAAGGGCGCGATCGACAAGTTCGGCCACGAGCGGTTCCAGGGCATCGGCACCGCGCTGGCGTACGAGCTGGAGCGCCGGCTCGGCAAGGAGGCCAAGCCCGTCATCCTCGGCCACGTCCAGCGCGGCGGCGTGCCGACCGCGTACGACAGGGTGCTCGCCACCCGCTTCGGCTGGCACGCGGTGGAGGCGGCGCACCGCGGCGAGTTCGGCCACATGACCGCGCTGCGCGGCACGGACGTCGTGATGGTGCCGCTCGCGGAGGCCGTCACCGAGCTGAAGACGGTGCCGAAGGACCGGATGGACGAGGCGGAGTCGGTTTTCTAGGGCCTGTCCGGCAGGCCCTGGCCGCCAGCCCGGGCCGCCGCCGGGCCGCCCGCCGACCTTCACGGGTGTCTCTCGACCGCCGACCAGAAGTGCTCCACTATGCGGTCCAGGAAGTCGCGCCCCCCGGCGCCGGCGTCGCCGCTGCCCCCGCCCCAGCTGAGGGTGGAGGCCATGTGCCCCTGGTAGTCCTGGTGCAGCACCTGGAGGACGTTCTCCAGGACGCGCCGGTCCAGCGGGGCCAGTTTGGCGACCGGGCGCACATAGCCCTGCCAGCGGGTGCTCACGGCGCTGGTCAGCAGGTCGGCCAGCTTCTCCTCGCGGCCCGTGACGGTGACGAAGTCCGGCAGCGACAGCCCGAGCACGTCGGCCAGCTGGGCCGACTGGCGGTCGGTGCCGCGCCAGTCGTCGGTCTCCTCCATCCGCAGGTAGGCCGTGAGCGCGACCCCCACGGTCCGCGCCACGTCCTCCGGCGCGAGACCGCGGGCGACCCGGTGCTCGTGCAGGGTCTGCGGCCGGCCGATCAGCTCACCGGGGGAGCACCACAGCACCCCGGCGAGGGCGGTCAGCTCCGGGTTCCCGGGGGAGACCGTCCCCCGTTCCCAGGCGACGACGAGGTCGGGGGTGACGTACGGCAGTCCGTACGAGACCCGTATGTTGTGGGCGACGTGCTCGGGGCCCATGTTGAGGGCGGCACGCAGCCGGCGGGCGGCGAGGGCGTTGAACGGGGGGCCCGACTGGTTCGGGCCGGATGAGGGTCGGCGCACGCGCCACACCGTAGGGGTCCGGGGCCGGGCTGACTACGGGCTGTTCAGCCAGCGATACGGATTGTAGGAACGTACGGGGGCGCGCGGACCCGGACGCGCCCCCTCGCTCACCCCTTCACCGCCCCGCCCAGTGCGAACCCGCCGCCCAGCCGCCGGGAGATCAGCACGTACAGCAGCACGACCGGCGTCGAGTAGACGATCGAGAACGCCGCCAGCTGCCCGTACGCCACCATGCCCCGGTTGCCGAAGAAGTCGTTGATGCTGACCGAGGCGGGCATCTGGTCCGGGGAGAGCAGTAGCATGAAGGGGACGAAGAAGTTCCCCCACATCATCACGAACGAGAACACCGTCACCACCGCCACCCCCGGCCCCATCAGCGGCAGCACGATCCGCAGCAGCGACTGGAACGCGGACGCACCGTCCGTCCACGCCGCCTCCTCCAGCTCCTTCGGTACGCCGTCCATGAAGTTCTTCATCAGCCAGATGGCGAAGGGCAGCTGGGAGGCGGCGAAGAAGAAGATCGTCCCCTGCATGGTGTCGATCATGTTCACCCGCACGAAGAGCGCGTAGACCGGCACCATGATCGCCGTGATCGGCAGGCTGGTCGCGAACAGGATCGTCAGCAGGAAGGGCCGGTTGAGCCGGGACCGGAAACGGGAGAGCGGATACGCCGCGAGCGCCGCGCAGACCACCGTCAGCAGGGTCGCTCCGCCGCACAGGACCAGGCTGTTGAGCAGCGGGGTGAAGGTGATCTCCGGGGTGAGGATCGCGTCGAAGTTGTCCAGGGTCAGCCCGTCGGGGACCTTCACCCGCAGACCGGCGTCCGGGCCCAGGGCGGACAGCACCACCCAGGCCAGCGGCAGGACGAAGGCCGCCGCCACCACCAGCAGACCGGTGTCGGCGGCCAGCCTGCGCCGTGTGCGGCGCCTGGCGGGCGGGCGCGTCATGAGGGCCATCGGGATCAGACCTCCGTCCGGAGCAGGCGCAGGTACACGACCGAGAACAGCGAGTCGATCAGCAACAGCAGCAGCGCCACCGCCGTGCCGTAGCCGATCAGGCTGTTCTGGAAGGCCTGTTCGTACATGAACAGCGGCAGCGTCTGGCTCTTGCCGCTGGGACCGCCCCGGGTCATCACCCAGATCAGCCCGAAGACCGACAGCGTCTGGAGGGTGTTCAGCATGAGGTTGGTGGCGATGGAGCGCCGGATCATCGGCAGCGTCACGTGCCACATGCGGCGCCAGCCGCCCGCGCCGTCGACCTCGGCGGCCTCGGTGACCTCCTTGGGGATCTCGTTCAGGGCCGCCGAGTAGACCAGCATCGAGAACGCCGTGCCCCGCCACACGTTGGCGAAGGACACCGCCAGGATCGGCAGCGTGAACAGCCAGTTCTGGGAGGGCAGGTGGAGCCAGTCCAGGACGGCGTTGAGGGTGCCCTCGCGGCGGAAGAAGGCGTAGAGCAGGAAGCCGGCCACTACCTCCGGCAGCACCCAGGCGGTGACAACGATGCCACCGGTGAGTGTGCGGACCGGCTTCGAGGCCCGCTGCATCAGCGTGGCCAGTGCGAGCCCCATGGTGTTCTGACCGATCAGCGAGGACAGCACCGTGAACACCAGGGTCAGCCACACCGCGTTGAGGAACGCCTCGTCCTGGAACGCCCGCTTGAAGTTCTCGAGGCCGACGAAGGACTCCTCGGCCTGACCGGTGAGCTGGAGGTCGGTGAAGGCGATGACCACGCAGTAGGCGATCGGGCCGGCGAGGAAGAGCAGCAGCAGGACGACGGCGGGGGAGACGGGCAGGGCGCGCAGGAGGGAGCGGCGGGCGGTGACGGCCCGCCCGCCCCCGGCCTTCCCCGGGACGGGAGCGGGCGGGCCCGGCGGATCCTTGGTGACCTCCGGACCGGCGTGCCGCGGCGCGGCCGCGGTCACCTGCTCACCACCTGGTTGTCGGTGGCCTCCTTGAGCGCCTCGTCGTACCCGCGCGCCGCCTCCTCGACCGACAGGTCGCCGGTCGTCACGCCCTCCATCGCCTCCTGGATGGCCACCGACACCTTCGGGTACGCCGGGTAGGCGGGCCGGTAGTGGGTGCTCTCGACCAGGTCGGTGAAGAACTTGATGCCGGGCTGGGCGGCGGTGTACGCGGGATCGTTCGCGACGTCCTCGCGGACCGCGATGCCGGAGTTGGCGATGTACCACTTCTGGGCGTTGGCCTTGGTCTGCATCGTCTTGACGAAGTCGAAGGCGAGGTCCGGGTTGGCCGCCTTGGCCGGGATCGACCAGGCCCAGCCGCCGGACATGCTCACCTTGCCGGGGGCCTGGCCGTTCTGCGTCGGCATGGCCGCCAGGCCCAGCTCCTTCGACCACTCGGGCCACTCGTGCCCGCTGCCCTCCAGCCAGTCCTGCGGCAGCCAGGAGCCGTCCAGGGCGATGCCGAGCTTGCCCTGCGGCAGCAGCTCACCGCGGACGGCGGTGCCGAAGTTGGGGTCGAGCGCGTCGGAGACCTCGGGGCCGAGCTTCTCCTTGTACACGCTCTCGACGAAGGCGAGGGAGTCCTCGAACCCCTTCCCCGCCGTGATCCACTTCTTGCCGTCCTTGTCGTACAGCGGGTCCGTGCTCCCGTCGTTCGTGCCGTACAGCAGCATCTCGAAGCCCTGCATGGTGGCCGCTTCACCGGCCGGCTTGCCGGTGTACACGTTGATCGGGGTGACGCCGGGGACCTTCTCCTTGATGGCGCGGGCGGCGTCCAGTACCTCGGCCCACGTCTTCGGCTGCCAGTCGGCGGGCAGCCCGGCCTTGGCGAAGACGTCCTTGCTGAACCACAGCCCGCGGGTGTCGGTGCCGTCCGGGACGCCGTACGTCTTGCCGTCCTCGCCCGCGGTCGCCGCCTTGGCCGTGTCGATGAACTGGTCCCAGTCCTTCCACTTCTCCAGGTACGGGTCGAGGGGCTTCAAGTACCCGCTGGTGATGTCGGAGTTGATGAGGAAGGTGTCCTCGTAGACGAGGTCCGGCGCGGTCTTGGGGGAGCGGAGCATCTGCTGGAGCTTGGTGTAGTACTCCGCGTCCGGGGCCTTGATGGGGACGAGTTCGACCTTCTTCCCCGGGTTGGCCTTCTCGAACTGCTTCTTGATGTCGGCGAGATACGTGTCCATCACCTTGATGGAGTTGTCCGTCGACTGTTTGAAGGAGACCTTCACCGTGTCCGGATCGCTGCCGGAGCCGCTTCCGCAGGCGGCGAGCGCCGTGGAGGTGAGCGCGGTGAGGGTGAACAGAGCGGTGAACCGGAAGCTGGGACGCACGGGCACGACCTCCTACGGGCACGACACTGTGGCCGGGACGGCTGCTCGGCGAACGTAAGAGGAGTGGTCTAGTCAGGTCAATGCTCCTGCGAGTGGGGATTCCGCGAAGCGCGGGCGCGGACTTGGTCTGCTTCGGTGAGGGCGTCCGCGCGGGTGTAGGCGTCCGAGGCCAGGAGGTAGGCGGCGCGGGCCTCGACGGGGCGGTGGGCGGCCTCGTGAGCGAGGGCGAGGTTGAGGAGGGTCTGCCCCTCGCCGTACCAGTCCTCGAACTCCCGGCAGATCTCGAGGTCCTTCTCGCACGCCTCGATCGCCTCGTCCAGCCGGCCCACCTTGCGCAGGGCGAGGCCGAGGTTGTTCCAGGCCATACCCTCGCCATGGCGATCCCCGGCGGCTTGGTACAGGTCGCGGGCGCGGAGGTGGGCCTCGATCGCCTCCTCCGCTCGCCCCAGCTCGTCCAGGGCATTGCCGAGGTTGTTCCACGCGATGGCCTCGCTGTGGGGATTCTCAGCGGCTTGGTGCAGGTCGCGGGCGCGGAGGTGGGCCTCGATCGCCTCCTCCGCCCTGCCCGCCTGCTGAAGTGCGATCCCCCAGTTGTTCCACGCGATGGCCTCGCCGCGGAGGTCTCCGGCAGCCCGGTACAGGTCGCGGGCGCTGTTGTGGGCCTCGATCGCTTCCACGTCGCGGCCCGCCCGCCGCAGGGCGAGCCCCAGGTGGTCCCACGCGATGGCCTCGCCCAACCCGTTTCCGACGAGGCGCGCGGAGTCCCGCGCGGTTTCCGCGACGGCGATCCAGTCATCGAAGTACCGCCGCCAGGCGAGGTACTCCCCGAGGCACGGCGCCAGCCGCACAGTTCCGTTCGCGAACCGCTCCTCCCACCCCCATCCCACGATCGCGACCAGACTCGCCCGTTCCGAGTCCATCCATGCCAGAGCCTGTTCCCGGTCTTCGAACCACTCCGGCTCCGCCGCTCCCGGCAGCCACCGCAACCGGTCGTCGGCCGCATTCGCCCACCGCGAGTAGAACTCCAGCACCCGATCCCGCGCCGCGTCACCCTCCTCGCGCAACCTCGCGTCCGCCGCCACCACACCTGCGCCGAATCCGCGCACCAGGTCGTGCAACCGCCAGCGCATGTCGCAGGCCGTCCCGTTGTTGACCAGCGGGATGACGAGATGTCTGGCTGCCAGGTGCTCCAGAAGTGACAGCACGCTCTCGGTGTCGAGGTCGGCAAGGGCGGTGACCGCCCGTGTGCTGGTATCAGCCCCCGGCGCGAGGCACAGCAGGCGCAACAGCCGGGCCTGATCGGGCGGCAACCGGCGATAGGAGGTCTCCAGAACGGGCCGTAGGACGAGCGGGCGTCCAAAGAGGTCGGTTCCGGGGCTGCCGTGGTCGAGGACGGCCGTCGCGTCCCCGGCCTCCCGGATCTCAGCCACCAGAGACGCGATGTCCCGACGGCGACGCCGACGCAGCACCCCCGCCGCGATCTGGAGGGCAAGCGGCAGGTGGCCGCACAGATCCGCCAGTTCACGCAGGGCGCCGGGTTCACGCACCGGACGTGCGTCCCGTTCGTCGGTGTCGTGCAGGGCGCGAGTCACGAGGGCGACGGATTCGTCCGGATCGAGTTTTTCCAGGTCGATCACGCGTAGCGGAAGGGCGTCCGGACGGTCCCGGGAGGTGATGAGCACCCGGTGATGGTCCGTGCCGGGCAGCAGCGGGAGGTACTGGGCGGAATCCGAGGCGTTGTCCAGGATCAGCAGCATCCGGTCCCGTCGTTCGACGAGCAGCGCGCGGTACGCGTCGTACTGGCGGTCCGTCGTCGGGGGCAGCTCCCCGTCCCGTACGCCGAGCGCGTCGAGCAGCGCCAGTACCGCCTGATCCGCGGTGACCGGAGTCTCGTCGTACCCGCGCAGGTCCACGAAGAGCGTCCCGCCCGGGAACCAGCCCCGCGCCAGGGCCCGGTGCGCGGCCTCCACCGCCAGCGCGGTCTTGCCGACGCCGCCCATCCCCGTGACGGCGAAGATGAGCACGGGCAGTGCCGCGGTGTCGTCCTCGCCGGGGGAGAGGTGCGGCAGCAGGCGGTCCAGCTCCGCCGACCGGCCGGTGAAGCCCAGCGGGCGGGGCGGGAGCGTGGCGGTCGCCCGGGGGACCGGGCCGTGGGTGGGGACCCTGCCGCTCCTACCGTCCTCCGTCCCGCTTGCCGGTGACGGGCCCGTGAAAGGTGCCGCCCCGGAAGTCGATGTGGTCGCCGCCGTACGTCGCCGTGCCGTCGCCGCGTTGTTGGGGACCCTCCTCGGAGTCGGAGGCGCCGGAGGGGGAAGCTTCGCGGGGCCGGTGCTTGCGGAGTACCGCCGTCGTCACCGTCGCGGCCTGCGCGGCGGCGCGCTGCTGCGAACCCGAGGCGTCGGCCCTGTGCTTGCCGGCGTCGGCCCGGTCGCTGATGCCCCGGACCACCAGGGCGGGCAGCTGGCCGTTCAGGTGGGCCGCCCGGAGCGCCCCGGATCCCTCCATCTCGATCGCGCCCGCGTCGTTGTAGTTCCCGCGGATGAACCGGGCGATCTCGGACTCGGCGTCCGCCAGGACGACGTCACCCGTGGCGATCGGCATGAAGTGGGCCCGTACGTCGGGCATGTCCCGTACGGCGGAACGGGCCGCCTGCTCCAGCGCGTGCGAGCCCGGCAGTGCCTTCGGCCGGACCAGGAAACCTTCCGGCGTCTGCTTGCCCCCGTGGATCTCGTAGATCTGCGTGCCCACGACGACGTCGCCGATCTCGACGTCGTCCTTCAGGCCGCCGGCGACTCCGACGAAGAACACGGCCTCGGGGCGCAGCCAGTTGATGAGCTGGGTGGTGAGTGCGGCGGCCTGCTCGGCGCCCATGCCCAGTTCGGCGAGGGCGACGTGCCAGGAGGTGCCCGGCAGCCGTCCCCGTTCGACGCGGGTCCCGTCCCGGTGCACCAGCTCCTCCCGCTCCTCGACGTGCGCGCGGACGGCGGCGTATTCGAGGGGGAGTGCGGTCAGCACCAGAGCGGTGGGCTGGATGTCCGGCATAGTCATAAGTTACCGCTGGGAGAAGGGGTTCGAGTGCCGGAACAGGACGTCACGGCCGGGCAGTTGCTGCTCGCCGAGTACGAGAGCGTGAAGAGCGAGCAGAGGGCGAGGATCGGGTTCCGGGACAACCTCCTCTACGTGACACTCGCGGTCGTGGCGGCCGTCATCGCCGCGACGGCCCAGGCGAAGCAGCCGTCGATGCTCCTGGCGCTGCCGCCGGTGTGCGTCGTCCTCGGATGGACCTACCTCGTCAACGACGAGAAGATCTCGGCGATCGGGCTCTACGTCCGGGACGATCTGGGCCCCCGGCTGGCCGCCCTCGCGGCACACGGGGCCGGTTTCACGACCTTCGGGTGGGAGGCGTACCACCGCGGCGACACCCGGCGCCGGTCCCGCAAGGCGATACAGACCGTGATCGACCTGACGGCGTTCTGCGCGGTACCGCTGGCCGCGCTGACCGTCTACTGGTCAAACGGGGACGTCAGGGGCCTGCTCGTCTGGCTCTCGGCACTGGAGGCGCTCGCGGTGGCGGGTCTCGCCTCGCAGGTGGTGCGGTACGCGAGGGCGGCGTGAGCGTGAGCGGGGGACGTCGGCGGCCGGGCCGCTACCGGCCCCGTACCCACCGATAGACCAACTCCGGCCGCCCCACCTGCCCGTACTGCGGGCTCCGCCCCGCACGGCCCGCGTCCACCAGGTGTTCCAGGTAACGCCGGGCCGTGATCCGGGAGATGCCCACCGCCTCGGCGACCCCGGCCGCCGTCAGGCCCTCCTCCGAGCCGCGCAGGGCGCCCGTGACGCGTTCCAGGGTCGGTCCGCTCAGGCCCTTCGGCAGGGCGGCCGGGCCGGGGGCGCGGAGGGTGGCGAGGGCGCGGTCGACCTCGTCCTGGCCGCTCGCCTCGCCGGCCGTGCCGCGGAACTCCGCGTACCGGACGAGCCGGTCGCGCAGGGTGGCGAAGGTGAACGGCTTCAGCACGTACTGGACGACGCCCAGCGACACGCCCTCCCGCACGACCGTCAGGTCCCGCGCCGACGTCACCGCTATCACGTCGGTGTGATGTCCGGCCGCCCGCAGCGAACGGGCCAGCTGGAGGCCGTGCACGTCCGGCAGGTGGAGGTCCAGCAGGAGCAGGTCGACCGGCGTGCGGTCCAGCAGGCGCCTGGCCTCCGCGCCGGTGTGCGCCTTGCCGACGGCCACGAACCCCGGCACCCGGCCGACGTACATCACGTGCGCGTCGGCGGCGACCGGGTCGTCCTCGACGACCAGGACCCGGATGGGCTGCTCCCCGGTCATGCGGAGCCTCCCGAGTCCGGTCTGCCCGCCACGGTGGCCGGCGTCGCCGTGCCGCTCCCGGCATCGCCCAGCGGCAGCCGCGCCTCGAAGCGGGCGCCGCCGCCCTCGGCCTCCGCGACCGTGAGGGTGCCGCCGTGCCGTCGTACCGCCTGGCGGACCAGGGCCAGGCCCAGACCCCGGCCGCCGCCCTCCCCGGACGGCTTCGTGGAGAAGCCCCGCTGGAAGACCAGGTCGGCATGGGCGGGGTCGACCCCGGCGCCCGTGTCCGACACCCGCATCACCAGCTCGAAACCGTCGCCCGCCGCCTCGGTGTACGCCGCCACCGTCACCCGCGAGGGCACCGCGCCCTGCGCCGCGTCCACCGCGTTGTCCACCAGGTTGCCCAGGATCGTCACCAGGTCCCTGGCGGGCAGCGACGGCGGCAGCAGACCGTCGTCCAGCCGGCTCTCCCGCGACACCACCAGCTCCACTCCCCGCTCGTTCGCCTGCGCCGTCTTGCCCAGCAGCAGCGCCGCCAGCACCGGCTCGCCGACCGCCGCCACCACCTGGTCGGTGAGCGCCTGGGCCAGCTCCAGCTCGGCCGTCGCGAACTCCACGGCCTCCTCCGCGCGCCCCAGCTCGATCAGCGAGACGACGGTGTGCAGCCGGTTCGCGGCCTCGTGCGCCTGCGAGCGCAGCGCCTGCGTGAACCCGCGCTCGGAGTCCAGCTCACCCGTCAGCGACTGAAGCTCGGTCACGTCCCGCAGCGTCACCACCGTGCCCCGCCGCTCACCGCCGGAGACCGGCGAGGTGTTGACGACCAGCACCCGCTCGGCCGCCAGGTGCACCTCGTCCACCCGGGGCTCCGACGCCAGCAGCGCCCCCGTCAGCTGCGCCGGCAGCCCGAGGTCCGCCACCGAGGCGCCCACCACGTCACCGGTCACGCCCAGCAGCTCCCGTCCACCGTCGTTGATCAGCGCGACCCGGTACTGCCCGTCCAGCATCAGCAGCCCTTCGCGCACCGCGTGCAGCGCGGCCTGATGGTAGTCGTGCATCCGGCTCAGCTCGTCCGCGTTCATGCCGTGCGTGTGCCGGCGCAGCCGCGCGTTGATCACGTAGGTGCCGACCGCGCCGAGCAGCAGCGCCCCGGCCGCCACCCCCGACAGGGCGGTGAGCTGCTCCTGCGCCCGCTTGCTGATCTCCTCCACCTTGATCCCGGCGCTGACCAGTCCGACCACCCGGTCCCCGTCCAGGACCGGCGTGACCGCCCGCACCGAGGGCCCGAGCGTGCCGGTGTAGGTCTCCGTGAAGGTCTCGCCCCGCTGCGCGCGCTCGATGTGCCCCTGGAAGGGGTGGCCGATTTGCGCCGGGTCGGGATGGGTCCAGCGGATGCCGTACGGATCCATGATCGTCACGAAGTCCACGTCCGTGTCCCGCATGACCCGCACCGCGTACGGCTGGAGCCGCGCCGTCGGATCCGGGGTGCCGATCGCCGCCACCACGGACGGCGAGTCCGCGATGGCCAGCGACACCGCCCTGGCCTGCCGCCCGGCCGCGTCCTCGGCCTGCCCCCGGTCGCTGATGTAGGTGAACAGCGCGTACCCGACCACGACGACCGCTATCAGGACGGCCTGCATGGCGAAGAGCTGCCCGGCCAGGCTGCGGGGTCGCGGGACGTGGAGGTGCATGCCGTCAGTCTCCCTCCTGGCTGGATTGTGAACTCAATGAACGCAAGGGTGACCGCCCTCACACGCCGGGAGATAGTCACCGCATCCCCGATACACACCCCCGGACGTGAGCCGCACGCCGGTGATGCCGACGACGTCGTCAAGGAGGGCCGCCGTGACCAGCAAAGCCGCTACGGCACCTGCCGCACCCAAAGCCAAGCGGGACCGCACGCACTATCTCTACATCGCGGTGATCATCGCGGTCGCCCTCGGTATCGCGGTGGGTCTGATCGCTCCGGACTTCGCCACCGAGCTGAAGCCCCTGGGCACCGGCTTCGTGAACCTGATCAAGATGATGATCTCGCCGATCATCTTCTGCACGATCGTGCTGGGCATCGGATCGGTGCGCAAGGCCGCCAAGGTCGGCGCGGTCGGCGGGATCGCGCTGGTCTACTTCCTGGTGATGTCGCTGGTGGCGCTCGCCATCGGCCTGATCGTCGGCAACATCCTCGACCCGGGCACGGGCCTCGCGGTGACCGACGCCGTCAAGGAGACCGGCCAGGCGCAGGTCGACGCGGAGGCCAAGGGCACCGTCGACTTCCTGATGGGCATCATCCCGACCACCATCGTCTCCGCGTTCACCGCCGGCGAGGTGCTCCAGACGCTGCTGATCGCCCTGCTGTGCGGCTTCGCCCTTCAGGCCATGGGATCCGCCGGGCAGCCCGTCCTGCGCGGCATCGAGCACATCCAGCGGCTGGTCTTCCGCGTCCTGGCCATGATCATGTGGGCCGCCCCGGTCGGCGCCTTCGGTGCCATCGCGGCCGTCACCGGATCGGCCGGCGTCGAGGCTCTGAAGAGCCTGGCCGTGCTGATGCTCGGCTTCTACGTGACCTGCTTCCTCTTCCTCTTCCTCGTGCTGGGCGCGATGCTGCGCCTGATCGCCGGGGTGAACGTCCTCTCGCTCTTCAAGTACCTGGGCCGCGAGTTCCTGCTGATCCTGTCCACCTCCTCCTCGGAGTCGGCGCTGCCGCGCCTGATCGCGAAGATGGAGCACCTGGGCGTCAGCAAGCCGGTGGTCGGCATCACCGTCCCGACCGGCTACTCCTTCAACCTCGACGGCACCATGATCTACATGACCATGGCCTCGCTGTTCATCGCCGACGCCATGGGTACGCCGATGTCCATCGGCGAGCAGATCCCGCTGCTGCTCTTCCTGCTGGTGGCCTCCAAGGGCGCCGCCGGTGTCTCCGGCGCCGGTCTCGCCACGCTGGCCGGCGGCCTCCAGTCGCACAAGCCCGCCCTGGTGGACGGCATCGGCCTGATTGTGGGCATCGACCGCTTCATGAGCGAGGCCCGCGCCCTGACCAACTTCGGCGGCAACGCCGTGGCCACGGTCCTGATCGGCACCTGGACCAAGGAGATCGACAAGGAGCGGATGAGCGAGGTGCTCGCCGGCCGGGCCCCCTTCGACGAGAAGACCCTGCTGGACGACCACCACGGCGCCGACGACGCCGGCGACGCACCGGACCTGCCCGAGCAGGGCGGCGAGAAGGAGCTGGCGCGGGCCTGACCCCGAGGCCCGGCCCGCACGCTCCGGGCGGCTGAGGTGCTCCCCCCGTTGCTCAGCCGCCCGGTCACCCCGCAAGAGGCCCCGCGCCCCCCGGCGCCGGGGCCTCTTGCCTTGACGTCCGGGTCAACGCCTACGTTCGTGGCATGCGAATCGGCGAACTGGCCGCACGGGCCGGGACCACGACGCGGACGCTGCGGTACTACGAGTCGCGCGGACTGCTGCCCGCGCGGCGCACCGGCAACGGTTACCGGACGTACGACGAGGACGACCTGAGGCTGCTGCGGCAGATCAGGACGCTCCAGGACTTCGGGTTCGACCTGGAGGAGACCCGCCCGTTCGTGGAGTGCCTGCGCGCCGGGCACCCCGAGGGCGACTCGTGCCCGGCGTCCCTCGTGGTCTACCGGCGCAAGCTGGCGCAGCTGGACGCGCTGATCGACCAGCTCACGTCGGTGCGGGCGCAGGTGGGCGCGCAGCTGGCGCGTGCCGAGGCGGCGGTTCCGGGGGGTCCGGAGCCCAAGTGCGAACTGGGAGGACACGCATGACGAGCGACGGGGTGCCCGAGGTGACGGACGCGGAGTTCGGCAGTGAGGTGCTGGGCAGTGAGCTGCCGGTGCTGGTGGAGTTCACCGCGGACTGGTGCCCGCCGTGCCGGCAGATGGCGCCGGTGCTCAGCGCCGTGGCCGAGGAGGAGGGCGACCGGCTCCGCGTGGTGCAGCTGAACGTGGACCGCAATCCGGCGACGACGAACGCGTACAAGGTGCTGTCGATGCCGACCTTCATGGTGTTCCGCGGGGGCGAGCCGGTGAAGTCGATGGTGGGCTCGCGGCCCAAGCGGCGGCTGCTGGCGGAACTGGCCGACGTGCTCTGACCGGGCCCGACCCGCACGCGCCACGAGAAATCCCCCGAGCAATTGCGCTCGGGGGATTTCTCTGCGTATATTCGGGGATTCGTGACTTCAAGGAAATGAGGTCATGAAGAAGTTCAGTGAGCACAGTATATCCGGGCGGGAGTGGAATTGTCAAACACCGAATTTCCGGACGATGAATTGCGACACGAGCAGGAATTCGTCGACGGACTCTACGCGCGCGTGGACGCGCTGCGCGGCGACACCGAGGTCTCGGTCACGGACGCACTCGCGCAGGGCAACACCCCTCAGCAGGCCAGGCTGGAGCGGGACATCCTGGTGGCCGAGCGCTCCGGGCTGCTCGCCGCGCTCAACGCGGTGGACGGCTCCCTCTGCTTCGGCCGGATCGACCTCGCCTCCGGGGACGTCCACCACATCGGCCGCATCGGGCTCCGCGCCGACGACGCCGAACGCACCCCGGTCCTGATCGACTGGCGGGCCGACGTCGCCCGCCCCTTCTACCTGGCGACCGGCCACACCCCGATGGGCCTGCGCCGCCGCCGGCACCTCGCCACCGAGGGCCGCCGGGTCGCCGCCCTGCACGACGAGATCCTGGACCTCGGCGACGAGACGCGGACCGGTCACGAGGACCCGTCCGGCGACGCCGTGCTGCTCGCGGCGCTGAACTCCGCGCGCACCGGCCGCATGGGCGACATCGTGCAGACCATCCAGGCCGACCAGGACCGCATCATCCGCGCCCCGCACCGGGGTGTGCTGGTCGTGGAGGGCGGCCCCGGCACCGGCAAGACCGCCGTCGCCCTGCACCGGGCCGCCTACCTCCTCTACGAGCACCGCGAACTGCTCGCCAAGCGCGCCGTCCTCATCGTCGGGCCCAACCCCGCCTTCCTCGGCTACATCGGAGAGGTGCTGCCCTCCCTGGGCGAGACCGGCGTCCTGCTGTCGACGGTCGGCGAGCTGTACCCGGGCGTGCGGGCCACGGCGACGGACACCCCTCGGGCGGCGGCGGTGAAGGGCCGCGCGGACATGGCCGACGTGCTCGCCGAGGTGGTCCGGGACCGGCAGGCGCTGCCCGACCCGGTGATCGCGATCGAGCACGACCGCGAGATCCTGATGCTCGACGACGACCTGGTGAACGTCGCCCGGGAGCGCACCCGCGCCGCGCGGCTGCCGCACAACGCGGCCCGCGAGCACTTCGAGGGCCACATCCTCAACACCCTGACCGACATGGTCGCCGAACGCATCGGCACCGACCCCTACGACGGCTCCAACCTCCTCGACCCCAGCGACATCACCCAGATCCGCGACGAACTCGCCGAGAACCCCGAGGTCTGGTCGGCCATCGACCAGCTGTGGCCGCGCCTGACCCCGCGCCGCCTGGTCGCCGACTTCCTCGCCGCCCCCGAGCCGTTCCTGTCCGCCGAGGACGCGGCCGCCGTCCGCCGCCCGGTCACCCGGCACTGGACCGTCGCCGACGTGCCGCTGCTGGACGAGGCCGCGGAACTGCTCGGTGTGGACGACCGGGTGGCCCGCTCCCGCGCCGAGCGCGAGCGGGCGGAGCAGATCGCCTACGCGCAGGGCGTGCTGGACGTGTCGTACGCGTCCCGGACCTACGAGTTCGAGGACAAGCACGAGGACGACGCCGAGGTCCTGTCCGCGCACGACATCATCGACGCCGAACGGTTCGCCGAGCGCCAGGAGGAGGACGACCACCGCAGCGCCGCCGAACGCGCGGCGGCCGACCGCACCTGGGCGTTCGGGCACATCATCGTCGACGAGGCGCAGGAGCTGTCGCCGATGGCGTGGCGGCTGCTGATGCGGCGCTGCCCGACCCGCTCGATGACCCTGGTCGGCGACCCGGCACAGACCGCGGAGGAGGCCGGGGTCGGTTCCTGGTCGAAGATCCTCGCCCCCTACGTCGAGGACCGCTGGGAGCACACCCGGCTGGGCGTCAACTACCGCACCCCGGCCGAGATCATGGACGTGGCGGCGGCCGTCGTGCGGGCCGAGGACCCGGAGTTCGCGCCGCCGAGTTCGGTGCGCTCCACGGGCGTACGCCCCTGGGTCCGCGCCACCGCGGACCTCCCGGCCGCCGTCGCCGAGGCCGTCCGGGAGCTGACCCCCGAGGAGGGGCGCCTCGCCGTCATCGCCCCGCGCGAGCTGCACCGGGTTCTGGCCGCCCGGCTGGACGGCGTGACGCCGGGCGGCGAGCCGGACCTGACGCGGACGGTCGTCCTGCTCGACCCGCGCCAGTCCAAGGGCCTGGAGTTCGACTCCGTCCTCGTCGTCGAGCCGGGCCGCTACGGCACCAGCGACCTCTACGTGGCCCTCACCCGCGCCACCCAGCGGCTCGGCGTCCTGCACACCGGGCCGCTGCCGAAGGGGCTGGTGGACGCGGCCGGATAGGCGAGCGCGCGGGTGCCCCGGCCGCCGTCGGCGGCCGGGGCCCTGCCGTCACGCCGGACGCAGCCACACCGTCGCGAGCGGCGGCAGGGTCAGCCGCACGCTCGCCGGCCGGCCGTGCCAGCCCTGCGGCTCCGGCTTGACCGGGTCCGGGTTGCCCACGTCGCCGCCGCCGTAGCGCGCGGCGTCGGTGTTGAGCACCTCGTGCCAGGCGGGGACGTCGTCCGGGACGCCGAGACGGTAGTCGGCGCGGACGACCGGGGCGAAGTTCGACACGGCCAGCAGCGGGGTGCCGTCGGCGTCCAGCCGCAGGAACGCGAGCACGTTGTCCTCGGCGGCGTCCCCGACCACCCAGGCGAACCCGGACGGGTGGGTGTCGAGCCGCCACAGCGCGGGCGTGGTCCGGTAGACGGCGTTCAGGTCCCGCACCAGGTCCCGCACGCCCCGGTGGTCCGTGGCCGCCCCGTACTCCGGGTCGAGGAGCCACCAGTCGGGGCCGTGCGCCTCGGACCACTCGGCGCCCTGCGCGAACTCCTGCCCCATGAAGAGCAGTTGCTTGCCGGGGTGGGCCCACATGAAGGCCAGGTACGCCCGCTCGTTCGCGCGCTGCTGCCACCAGTCGCCGGGCATCTTCGACACCAGCGACCGCTTGCCGTGCACGACCTCGTCGTGGGATATCGGCAGCACGTAGTTCTCGCTGTACGCGTACACCATGGAGAAGGTCATCTCCCCGTGGTGGTACCTGCGGTGCACCGGTTCGTGGCTCATGTACTGGAGCGAGTCGTGCATCCAGCCCATGTTCCACTTCAGCCCGAACCCGAGCCCGCCGAAGCCGCTCGGCCCCTTGTGGTGGGTGGCCCGGGTGACCCCGTCCCAGGCCGTCGACTCCTCGGCGACGGTCACCACGCCCGGCACCCGCCGGTACACCGTGGCGTTCATCTCCTGGAGGAACGCCACCGCGTCCAGGTTCTCCCGGCCGCCCCGCGCGTTGGGCGTCCACTGCCCCGGCTCGCGCGAGTAGTCCAGGTAGAGCATCGAGGCGACCGCGTCCACCCGCAGTCCGTCGATGTGGAACTCCTCGCACCAGTACACGGCGTTGGCGACGAGGAAGTTGCGCACCTCGCGCCGCCCGAAGTCGAACTCCAGCGTCCCCCAGTCGGGGTGCGCCGCCCGCAGCGGGTCGGAGTGCTCGTACAGCGGGCGCCCGTCGAACTCGGCCAGCGCCCAGTCGTCGCGCGGGAAGTGCGCCGGCACCCAGTCCATCAGGACACCGATGCCGGCCTGGTGCAGCCGGTCGACCAGGTACTTGAAGTCGTCGGGGTCGCCGAGCCGGGCGGTGGGCGCGTAGAAGCCGGTGACCTGGTAGCCCCAGGAGCCGCCGAAGGGGTGCTCGGCGACCGGCATCAGCTCGACGTGCGTGAAGCCGAGGTCGGCGACGTACGCGGGGAGCTGTTCGGCCAGTTCCCGGTACGTCAGCCCCGGCCGCCAGGAGGCCAGGTGGACCTCGTACACCGACATCGGCGCCTCGTGCGCGGGCGCGTCGGCGCGGCGGGCCAGCCACTCCTCGTCGCCCCAGGTGTAGTCCGAGGTGTGGACGACGGACGAGGTGGCCGGCGGGACCTCCGTGGCGCGGGCCAGCGGATCGGCGCGGAAGGTGCGCGAGCCGTCGGCGCGGGTGATCTCGAACTTGTACAGCTCGCCCGCGCCGACGCCGGGCAGGAACAGCTCCCACACGCCGGTGGCGCCGAGCGAGCGCATGGGGTGGCCGGTGCCGTCCCAGAAGTTGAAGCCGCCGGCCACCCGGACCCCGCGCGCGTTCGGTGCCCACACCGTGAAGCGGGTGCCCGCGACGCCGTCGTGCGTCATCGGGTGCGCGCCGAGCGCCTGCCACAGCTGCTCGTGCCGGCCCTCGCCGATCAGGTGCAGGTCCAGCTCGCCCAGTGTGGGAAGGAAGCGGTACGGGTCCTCGACCTCCTGCACCGTCTCCTCGTACGCCACGCGCAGCCGGTGCAGGGGGACCTCCCGCAGGGGCAGCAGCCCGGAGAAGAAGCCGTCCCCGTCGTCGTGCAGTTCGACGCGCAGGTCGCCGGAGAGGACGGTCACCTCGCGGGCGTACGGCCGCAGGGCCCGGAAGGCGACCCCGCCGGGCACCCGGTGGGCGCCGAGCACGGAGTGGGGGTCGTGGTGCGTGCCGGCCAGCAGCCGCGCCCGGTCGCCGGCGTCCAGGGAGGGGGAGACGGCGATCTCGGCGGCGGGAGCGGTGGCCTTCCGGGCGGCGGGCTTCTTCGCGGCGGACTTCCTGGCGGACGGCTTCTTGGCGGTGGCCTTCTTCGCCACGGCTGTCTTCGTCACGGCCTTGTGTGCCACGGCCTTCTTCGCGGCGCTCTTCTTCGCGGCGCTCTTCGTCGTCGCGGTCTTCTTCACGCCGGCCTTCGCCGTCCCGGCCCCCTCGGTCGTCTTGGCCGTCTTCTTCGAGGGCGCCTTCTTCGCGGCGGCCTGCTTGCCGGTCGTCTTCTTCTCGGCCGCCTGCTTGGCGGCCGTCTTCTTCGGGTCGGGACCGCTGGACGAGGGGCGGGGCGTCACGGGTGGGCCTCCTGGGCGAGTGGGAGCAACGGCGGGGGGCGTCAGGCCGGTTCGGGTGCCGACAGGCGGCGGACCGCGGCCAGCGGCACCGGGAGCCAGTCGGGACGGTGCCGGGCCTCGTACAGGACCTCGTAGACCGCCTTGTCGGTCTCGTAGGCGCGCAGCAGCACCGGATCGGTGCGCGGGTCGCCGCCGCCGGCCTCCGCGTACCCGGTGCAGTAGGCCGCCCGGCAGCCCGCGGCCCACCCCGGCACCGGGGCCTCGGCCGAGTGCGCCGCGTAGTCGAAGGAGCGCAGCATCCCGGCGACGTCCCGCACCGTCGGCTGCGGCAGCCGGCGCTCGGCCAGCGGTTTCGCGGGCTCCCCCTCGAAGTCGATCAGCGACCACCGTCCGGTGGGCGAGCGCAGGCACTGGCCGAGGTGGAGGTCGCCGTGGACGCGCTGCGCGGTCCAGGTGCGGCCCTCGGCCGCCAGGTCGCCCAGCGCGGTGAAGGCGGTGCGCAGGGCGGGCGCGTACGGCCGCAGCAGGGGCACCGCCCGGGCGGCCTCCTCCAGCCGCGCGATCATGCCGTCGGCGAGCTGCCGCACCTGGGCGTGGCCGAGGGTGACGGTCGGCAGCGCGCGGGCCAGCGCGGTGTGCACCTCGGCGGTGGCCCGGCCGAGCGCCCGCGCCTCGGCGGCGAAGTCCTCGCCCTTGGCCAGTTCGCGCAGCGCCAGCTCCCAGCCGTCGGTCGCGCCCTGGAGGTACGGCTGGAGCACCCCCAGCACCCAGGTCCGGCCGTCCAGGTCGGCCGTCATCCAGCCCGCCGGGGCGGGCACCCGGGCGCTGCCCTCGCGGGCCAGCGCCAGCGGCAGCTCCAGGTCGGGGTTGACGCCGGGCACGATCCGGCGCAGCACCTTGAGAATGAACGTATCTCCAAACACGACCGACGAGTTCGACTGCTCGGCGGTCATCAGCCGCGGCACCAGGCCGGCGCGTATCTCCCGGCCCTCCTCCCGCTCGAAGCGGAGCCCGCCGATACGGGCCCCGGTGCGCATCGCCTCCAGGAGCACCTCGGCGGGCCGGGTGTCGTACAGGGCGTCGTAGGCGGTGCGGCCTGCCGACGGGCCCTCGGTCACGTGTCCGATCAGTGCGGGCGCCAGCCGGGGCGGCAGCGCCTCGCGCGTGCCTATGAGCAGCTGGTAGCAGTCGCCGGGTTCCTCGGGCGCGCCCGCGGCCGGGGCGGACTGCTGGTGGGCGCGGACCAGCACGTGGTGGAGGCCGAGCCGGGAGTCGGCGGGGAGCAGGTCGGTGGCGGCGACCAGCGAGAACCCGGTGACCGCGCGGCCCTTGCCGGCGAACCAGCGCTGCCGTGGCAGCCACTCCCGCAGAAGTGGATCGAGAGACGCTAGGAGGCCCGGCGGGCTCGTGACGGTACGTGTGACGGCTTCCGGCATGGCGTAGCGTCCTTTCCCCGGATCGTCGGGGTGTTACTGATGCGTGCCCCGGGCGGGGCGGTGGAAACCGTCCCGCCCGGGGGCTCAGTCAGACGGCGTCCTTGCGGAGCCGGAACCAGTAGAAGCCGTGGCCTCCGAGGGTCAGCAGGTACGGCAGGTCGCCGACCGCGGGGAAGCGGACTCCGCCGAACAGCTCGACCGGGTGGCGTCCCCCGAAAGCGCTGAGGTCGAGTTCGGTGGGCTGCGCGAACCGCGAGAAGTTGTGGACGCACAGCACCAGGTCGTCCTCCCCGTCCCCATTCGGGGGGGCCTCCCGCAGAAAGGCCAGGACGGCCGGGTTGGAGGAGGGCAGTTCGGTGTAGGTGCCCAGCCCGAAGGCGGGGTTCTGCTTGCGGATCTCGATCATGCGCCGTGTCCAGTGCAGCAGGGACGAGGGCGAGGCCATCGACGCCTCGACGTTCGTCACCTGGTAGCCGTGGACCGGGTCCATGATCGTCGGCAGGAACAGCCGGCCCGGGTCGCACGACGAGAAGCCGGCGTTGCGGTCCGGCGTCCACTGCATCGGGGTGCGCACCGCGTCGCGGTCGCCGAGCCAGATGTTGTCGCCCATGCCGATCTCGTCGCCGTAGTAGAGGATCGGCGAGCCGGGCAGGGAGAGCAGCAGCGCGGTGAACAGCTCGATCTGGTCGCGGTCGTTGTCCAGGAGCGGGGCCAGGCGGCGCCGGATGCCGATGTTGGCGCGCATCCGCGGGTCCTTGGCGTACTCCGCGTACATGTAGTCGCGCTCTTCGTCGGTGACCATTTCCAGGGTCAGCTCGTCGTGGTTGCGCAGGAAGATGCCCCACTGGCAGCCGGACGGGATCGCGGGGGTCTTGGCGAGGATCTCCGAGACCGGGTAGCGCGACTCCCTTCTGACCGCCATGAAGATGCGGGGCATGACCGGGAAGTGGAAGGCCATGTGGCACTCGTCGCCGCCCGCGGAGTAGTCGCCGAAGTAGTCGACGACGTCCTCGGGCCACTGGTTGGCCTCCGCCAGCACCACCGTGTCCGGGTACTGCGCGTCGATCTCCTTGCGCACCCGCTTCAGGAACTCGTGGGTGCGCGGCAGGTTCTCGCAGTTGGTGCCTTCCTCGGCGTACAGGTACGGCACCGCGTCCAGCCGGAACCCGTCGATGCCCAGGTCCAGCCAGAACTTCAGCCCGGAGATCATCTCCTCCTGCACGGCCGGGTTCTCGTAGTTGAGGTCCGGCTGGTGGGAGAAGAACCGGTGCCAGAAGTACTGCTTGCGCACCGGGTCGTACGTCCAGTTGGAGGCCTCGGTGTCGACGAAGATGATGCGGGCGTCGGCGTACTGGGTGTCGTCGTCGGCCCAGACGTAGTAGTCGCCGTAGGGGCCGTCGGGGTTCTTGCGGGACTCCTGGAACCACGGGTGCTGGTCGCTGGTGTGGTTCATGACGAAGTCGATGATGACGCGCATGCCGCGCTGGTGGGCGGCGTCCACGAACTCCACGAAGTCGGCGAGGTCGCCGAACTCGGGGAGCACGGCGGTGTAGTCGGAGACGTCGTAGCCGCCGTCGCGCAGGGGGGATTTGAAGAAGGGCGGGAGCCAGAGGCAGTCCACGCCCAGCCATTGCAGGTAGTCCAGCTTGGCGGTGAGGCCCTTGAGGTCGCCGACGCCGTCGCCGTTGCTGTCCTGGAAGGAGCGGACGAGGACCTCGTAGAAGACGGCTCGTTTGAACCAGTCCGGGTCGCGGTCCTTGGCCGGGGTGTCCTCGAAGGTGTCCGGCACGGGCTCGTTGACGATCATATGGTGGGTGACCCTCCGATCTGCGGGTGGGACGGTCGCAGAACCGTGCAGACGTGGGCGGGCGAACGGCCCGGCTCCAGGCGCACATAGTTGGCCCTGCCCCAGTGGTAGGTCTCGCCGGTCAGCTCGTCGCGCACCGGCACCGACTCGTGCCAGTCCAGGCCGAGTTGCGGCATGTCCAACGAGACCGTCGCCTCCTGGGTGTGGTGGGGGTCGAGGTTGGCGACCACCAGAACCGTGTTCGAGCCGTGCCGCTTCGAGTAGGCGATCACCTCCTCCTTGTCCGTGGGATGGAAGTGCAGATCGCGCAGTTGCCGGAGTGCCGGGTTCGCACGCCGGATGGTGTTGAGCTTGGTGACGAGGGGGGCGATGGTGCGGCCCTCGCGGGCGGCGGCGGCCCAGTCGCGGGGTTTGAGCTGGTACTTCTCGGAGTCGAGGTATTCCTCGCTGCCCTCGCGCAGGGGGGTGTGTTCGCACAGTTCGTAGCCGCTGTAGATGCCCCATGTGGGGGAGAGGGTGGCGGCGAGGACGGCGCGGACCTCGAAGGCGGGGCGGCCGCCGGTCTGGAGGTAGGCGTGCAGGATGTCGGGGGTGTTGGC
>NZ_JBVJPF010000002.1:1081964-1253430 GCF_055582785.1 Streptomyces sp. NPDC107500 | reverse complement strand
GTTGATAGGCCGGATCTGGAAGCACCGCAAGGTGTGGAGGTGACCGGTACTAATAGGCCGAGGGCTTGTCCTCAGTTGCTCGCGTCCACTGTGTTGGTTCTGAAACCACGAACAATCAGACCTGTGTTGGTCACCGGGTTGGTTGTCTGTTTCATAGTGTTTCGGTGGTCATAGCGTAGGGGAAACGCCCGGTTACATTCCGAACCCGGAAGCTAAGCCTTACAGCGCCGATGGTACTGCAGGGGGGACCCTGTGGGAGAGTAGGACGCCGCCGAACAATCATTGAAAAGGGTTGGCCCCAGAACTTCGGTTCTGGGGCCAACCCTTTTTTGTTTGCCGTCACTTGAAGTTCACGTTGCGCTACGACCATCGTTCGTATGGGTACCTCAGCAATGCTCAGGGCCGCCGGCGTAGGCGTCGGCGACGAGGTCGTCGTACCTGCCTTCGGGAACGTGGAAGTCGCCGAGGCCGTGGCCCTCGCCGGCGCGCTGCCGGTGTTCGCCGACATAGATCCGGGGACGTACTGCCTCGACGCCGCCGCGGTGGAGGCATCGTTGACGTCGCGGACCGCGGCCATCATCGCCGTGCACCGGTTCGGACACCCGGCGGACATGGGTCCGCTGCACGGGATCGGACAGCGGCACGGGCTGCTCGTGCTGGAGCAGGGGGAGTCCGAGGCGCCGTACGACGAGATAGCGCGGCGCAGGGAGCGGGCTGCCTACCTCGACGGGAAGCTGAGGGGAGTGCGGACCCCCGACTGGGGCGACGGGCACACCTACCAGCAGTACGTCGTACGGGTGCCGGGGAACGGGCGGCCGGACCGGGACGCGTTCGCGCGTGCCGTGCGGGGACGGGGCGTCGACTGCAGGGTGCCGGTGAAGACCCCCGTGCACCGGCTGCCGGGATTCCGGCGATGCGTGTCGTTGCCCGAGACCGAGCGGGCCGTCGACGAGACCCTCGCGCTGCCGGTCGAGGCATCGTTGACCAGGCGGGACATGCAGCGGATCGTGTCCGCGTGCAACGCCCTGGGCGGGCTTCTGCAACCCGCGTTCGGATGAACTCCGTGGTTGGGAGCACCGGCCTGTTCGGGGTATGATCTATTCCGTTGCCGCGGGGAAACCCGAAAGCGACAGGCCCCCATAGCTCAGTCGGCAGAGCGTCTCCATGGTAAGGAGAAGGTCAACGGTTCGATTCCGTTTGGGGGCTCCACCGCAAAGGCCCCGCCCAATTGGGCGGGGCCTTTCGCTTGCCCTGGTCAGTCCGCGTGCGGCTCCGGGACGCGCATCGCGAGGATCGCCATGTCGTCGGACGGGGCGTCAGAGGCGAAGCGCTCCACCGCGCGCATGATGCGCGCGGCCACCGCACCCGCCGTCAGACCCGTGCACGACGTGAGGACGTCGGCGAGGCCGTCGTCGCCCAGCATGCGGGTGCCCTCGCGGCGTTCGGTGACGCCGTCCGTGACACAGAGCAGGACGTCGCCCGGGTCGAGGGTGACCGTCTGCTCGTAGAGCTCCAGGTCCTCGATCACGCCGAGGAGCGGCTGGGGTTCGGCGGCGGGTTCGACCGAGCCGTCCTGGCGCAGCCGGAGCGGGAGCGGATGGCCGGCGCAGACCACCTTCAACTCCGCGCTGCCGTCGTCCTGCGGGCGCATCTCGCCGTACAGCAGCGTGAGGAAGCGGCTGCGGGCGCCCTCGTCGAGGATGGCCGAGTTGAGGCGCTCCAGGACCGCCGGGCCGCTGAGACCCTCGCGGGCGAGCAGGCGCAGGGCGTGCCGGGCCAGACCCGTCACGGCGGCCGCGTTCGGGCCCGTACCGCAGACGTCGCCGATGGCGAAGCCGTAGGCGCCGTCGCTGATCGGGAAGAGGTCGTAGAAGTCTCCGCCGACCTCGTTGCCCTCGCCGGCCGCGCGGTAGATGACCTCGACCTCGACGCCGTCGATGAGGGGCAGTTCGGGCGGCAGGAGGCTGCGCTGGAGGGACTGGCTGATGGCCGTGCGCTCCGAGTACAGGCGGGCGTTGTCCAGGGCCAGGGCGGCTCGGCGGGACAGGTCCTCGGCGAGTTCGAGGATCTCCTGGCGGAAGTGGTCGTCGGTGGGCTTGCCCAGGGTCAGCATGCCGATGACGCGGTTGCGGGCGACCAGCGGCAGGACCACGGTCTCGCCGCCCACCGCGGACGCGGTGGCGAGGGTCGGGCCGATGCCGGTGCTCAACTGGTGCGCCGGGCCACCGCTCAGGCCGAGGTCGCGCATGGAGGTGCGCAGCGCGGCCTGGTGGGCCATGTCGGCGGGGGTCGTCCAGACGCGGGCGCCCGGGGTGGGTACCGGGTCGGGCGGCGGGATCTTCGACAGCAGCGACTTGATGCCGTCGATGAGTTCCTCGTCCTCGTGCAGGACGTAGGAGAGGTACGGCTCGGAGGCCTGGTCGGCGATGGTGTAGACGGCGCACCAGGTGGCGAGGGTGGGGACCGTCATCTGGGCCATCAGGGCCAGCGTCTGGTCCCGGTCCAGGGTGCCGGCGAGGAGGTCGGAGGCCTCGACGAGGAAGCTGAGCGACCCGCGGCGCAGCCGCTCCAGCTCGCCCAGGCGGGCCGACTCGACGGCCAGGGCGATGCGGTCGGCGGCGAACTGGAGGCGAAGCGCCTCCTCGTTGGAGTACCGGCCCGCGGCCTCGGCGGCGACTCCGAGGGAGCCGGTGAGGCGGCCCTCGACCTTGAGGGGGACCGTGACGACCGAGCGCATGCCGGTGCCGTTCAGCAGCGGAACGGCGCCGGGGACGGCCGCGAGGTCGTCGTGGACGGCGGGCATGCGCGCGGAGCCGTAGCGGCCGGGGCCGGCCTCCACGGGGACGCGGGCGAAGCGCTGGCGGGCGGAGGGCAGGCCGGTGGAGGCGCGGACCTCCAGCTCCGTCTCGTCGTCGGTGGCCAGCAGCAGGAAGGCGGCGTCGGCGTCGAGCATGTCGCGGGCGCGTTCGACCGTGCGCTGGAGGAGGCCGTCGAGGTCGTCAGGGGCGGGGGAGCCGATGAACACCTCGAAGGGGTCGGTGCTCTGGCCCTCGGAGGACGAGGAGTCGGCGGCCGGTACGCGCATCGGGGTCTGCAGGACCGCGCGCTCGTGGTCCCGGACGAGGAGGCAGACCGTGGACGGCTCGCCGCCGGCGTCGCGGACGCGCAGGTGGGAGGCGTACACGGGGGTGACGCGGCCGTTGGCGCCCCTGATGCCGTAGCTGCCCTCCCAGCGGGAGAGCTGGAGCGCCTCGGCGATGCCGGTGCTGGTGCCCGGAGTGTGCGGCCAGGCGGCGAAGTCGGTGAGGGGCTTGCCGGTGACCTGCTCGGCCGGGTAGCCGAAGAGCTCCTCGGCGTCCTCGCTCCAGGACGTGACGGAGCCGGTGCGGTCGATCTGGACGACGGCGACGCGGACCCGGCCGTCGGCGAGCGGCAGCAGGTCGGCGGGGAGCGAGGGGCCGGCGGCGCGAGTGCCGACCGGGCGCTCCGGCAGGTGGAGGTGGAACCAGACGTTCTTGTGGGTGGGCGTGTACTCGACACCCCAGCGGTCGGCCAGGGCCGCGCACAGCTGGAGGCCGCGGCCGCCCTCGCGGTCGGGGCTGCCCATGTTGGCGGGGGAGCCCTGGAGCGGGACCTCGCGCTCCGGATAGTGGTCGGCGACCTCGATCCGTACACCGTCGTCGCTGCGCATGCACTCGACGTCCGCGGTGGTGCCGGCGTGCACCACCGCGTTGGTCACCAGTTCGCTGGTCAGCACCACGGCGTCGTCGACGATGTCGGCATGGCCCCAGCCCTGCAGTGTGTCGCGGACGAAGGACCGGGCACTCGCCACGGACCGTCCGACGGGCTCGAAGCTGGCGGCCGCGCGCGCGGTGATCACAGAACTCCTCGACCCTCTCTCCCCGGGCACGGCCTCATGGCCGACCCGGTCGTGCCGCTGCTGCGGCAGTCCACCCGTCGGCCCGGGATCCGGGGGCTGCTCCCCCGGGATCAGTCCGGTGGTCATTCCGGCCGCCCCTCCGATGCCCGCTTCGTCTCCGTGCCACCGCCCAGACCGGACGCACCGGCTTGGCTGGACAGCCGCATGCAAGGTTACTTACCTTCGCCGCCCATGCGGATGCCGGTCTGCAGTGTTTCCGCCCAGAGGGTGTGCGGACGATGTGCGAAGCTGCCGAACTGTTATGGCCTGGTTCGGCCGGGGTGAAACACTGGGCAGGCTTCTTCTGAGGTCCGGGCAGGTGAATGCGCGCCGAGCGGTTTGGGCAGCAGCCTCTGGAGCGGGTCCGGTGAGCCGGGCCGGATCGCTCGGCATCATGGGAAGTACGCGGCAGTAACCGGTCCGCCGAGTGTGGGCGGCCGGGCACAGCAGTATCGGTCGACCCCTGCGGGAGGGACACAGTGGAGTCTGGCGCAGCGACGCGGGCCACGAAGACGCGCGCGAAAGGCGGACAGTCCCTGAGTAACAAGGGCAAACCGCGGGGCGGCACCACGACGGTGGACACGGCCGCGCTGAATCGTCTGCTCGCGGCGCTCGTCTCCATGCGTGAGGGAAACTTCCGCAAACGGCTGACGGTGTCCGGCGACGGCGTGATGTCCGAGATCGCGGCGGTCTTCAACGAGGTGGCCGACCGCAACCTGCACCTCACGGGTGAGCTGGCGCGGGTGCGGCGCGTGGTCGGACGTGAGGGAAAACTCACCGAGCGGCTGGAGACCGGGGCCTGCGACGGTGCCTGGGCGACCGCGATCGACAACTCGAACGCGCTGGTCGACGATCTCGTACGGCCCGTCTCCGAGGTCAGCCGGGTGCTGTCGGCGGTGGCGGACGGTGATCTGTCGCCGCGCATGGAGCTGCGGACGCAGGTGGAGGAAGGGGCCGGGCAGCCGCTGCGCGGTGAGTTCCTCAAGGTCGGACGGACCGTGAACAACCTGGTCGACCAGTTGTCGACCTTCACGGACGAGGTCACGCGGGTGGCCAGCGAGGTCGGTACCGAGGGCAAGCTGGGCGGACAGGCCCGGGTGCGCGGAATGTCCGGTTCGTGGAAGGACCTCACGGACTCCGTCAACACCATGGCGTACCGGCTCACCGCTCAGGTGCGGGACATCGCGCTGGTGACGACGGCGGTGGCCAAGGGCGACCTGTCGCGGAAGGTCACGGTGCACGTGGCCGGCGAGATGCTGGAGCTGAAGAACACCGTCAACACGATGGTCGACCAGCTCTCGGCGTTCTCCTCCGAGGTGACGCGCGTGGCCCGTGAGGTGGGCACCGAGGGTGCCCTGGGCGGGCAGGCGCAGGTGCCGGGCGTGGCCGGGGTGTGGAAGGAGCTGACCGACTCCGTCAACACCATGGCCGGGAACCTGACGGCCCAGGTGCGTGAGATCTCGCACGTGACGACGGCGGTGGCCAACGGCGACCTGTCGAAGAAGGTGACGGTGCCGGCCCGGGGCGAGGTCGCGCAGCTCGCCGAGACGATCAACCAGATGACCGAGACGCTGCGGATCTTCGCGGACGAGGTCACGCGCGTGGCCAACGAGACCGGTGGCGAGGGCCAGCTGGGCGGCCAGGCGAACGTGCCGGGCGCGGCGGGGATCTGGAAGGACCTGACGGACTCGGTCAACACCGTCTTCCGGAACCTGACCACTCAGGTGCGCGACATCGCCGCGGTGACGACGGCGGTGGCCAGTGGTGACCTGTCGCAGAAGGTCACCGTGGACGTGGCCGGCGAGATGCTGGAGCTGAAGAACACCGTCAACACGATGGTGGACCAGCTCTCCAGCTTCGGCGCCGAGGTGACCCGGGTGGCCCGCGAGGTCGGGGTCGAGGGCGAGCTGGGCGGTCAGGCGCAGGTGCCGGGCGCGGCGGGGACGTGGAAGGACCTCACGGACTCGGTGAACACCGCGTTCCGCAACCTCACCGGCCAGGTGCGCAACATCGCCCAGGTGACGACGGCGGTGGCCAACGGCGACCTGTCGCAGAAGGTCACCGTGGACGTCTCCGGCGAGATGCTCCAGTTGAAGAACACCGTCAACACCATGGTCGACCAGCTCTCCAGCTTCGCCGACCAGGTGACCCGGATGGCCCGGGACGTGGGCACGGAGGGCCGCCTCGGCGGTCAGGCCCGGGTCGACGGCGTGTCGGGGACCTGGAAGGAGCTGACGGACTCCGTCAACTCGATGGCGGGGAACCTGACCTCCCAGGTGCGCAACATCGCCCAGGTGACGACGGCGGTGGCGCGCGGTGACCTGTCCCAGAAGATCACCGTGGACGCGCGCGGGGAGATCCTGGAGCTGAAGAACACCATCAACACGATGGTGGACCAGCTGTCGTCCTTCGCGGAGCAGGTCACACGGGTGGCCCGCGAGGTGGGCACCGAGGGTCGCCTCGGCGGCCAGGCGCAGGTACCCGGCGTCGCCGGCGTGTGGCGGGATCTGACCGACTCGGTGAACGGCATGGCCGGCAACCTCACCGCGCAGGTCCGCAACATCGCGCAGGTCGCCACGGCGGTGGCGCGCGGTGACCTGTCCCAGAAGATCACCGTGGACGCGCGCGGGGAGATCCTGGAGCTGAAGAACACGCTGAACACGATGGTGGACCAGCTGTCGTCGTTCGCCCAGGAGGTCACCCGCGTCGCGCGCGAGGTGGGCACCGAGGGCATCCTCGGCGGCCAGGCGGAGGTGCAGGGTGTCTCCGGCACCTGGAAGGACCTCACCCAGTCGGTGAACGGCATGGCCAACAACCTGACCATGCAGGTCCGCAACATCGCCGAGGTCACCACGGCCGTGGCCAAGGGCGACCTGTCGAAGAAGATCACCGTCGACGCCAAGGGCGAGATCCTCGAACTCGTCACCACCGTCAACACGATGGTCGACCAGTTGTCGTCCTTCGCGGAGCAGGTCACGCGCGTGGCCCGCGAGGTGGGCACGGAGGGCATTCTCGGCGGCCAGGCGCACGTGCCGGGTGTCGTGGGCATCTGGAAGGACCTCAGCGACAACGTCAACCTGATGGCGAAGAACCTCACCGTCCAGGTGCGGAACATCTCCCAGGTGGCCGCCGCCGTCGCCAACGGCGACCTGACGCGGACGGTGACGATCGAGGCGCGCGGTGAGGTCCACCAGCTGGCCGAGACGTTCAACACCATGGTGAAGACGCTGAGTTCGTTCGCCGAACAGGTCACCAAGGTGGCCCGTGAGGTGGGCACGGACGGCATCCTCGGCGGGCAGGCGCACGTGCCTGGCGTGTCGGGTACGTGGAAGGACCTCACCGAGTCGGTGAACCAGATGGCGTCCAACCTGACCGGTCAGGTGCGCAACATCGCCATGGTCACCACCGCCATCGCCAAGGGCGACCTGACCAAGAAGATCGACATCGACGCGCGCGGCGAGATCCTGGAGCTGAAGACGACCATCAACACGATGGTCGACCAGCTGTCGTCCTTCGCCGAGGAGGTCACCCGCGTGGCCCGCGAGGTGGGCACGGAGGGGCAGCTGGGCGGTCAGGCGCGCGTGCGGGACGTCGACGGCACCTGGCGGGACCTGACGGAGTCGGTGAACGAGATGGCCGGGAACCTGACCCGGCAGGTGCGCGCCATCGCGCGCGTGGCGACCGCGGTGACGCGCGGCGACCTGAACCTGAAGATCGACGTGGACGCCTCCGGCGAGATCTCCGAGCTTCAGGACTACATCAACAAGATGATCGCCAACCTCCGCGACACCACGATCGCCAACAAGGAGCAGGACTGGCTCAAGGGCAACCTGGCCCGCATCTCGGGCCTGATGCAGGGCCGCCGGGACCTCCAGGACGTCGCCTCGCTCATCATGAGCGAGCTGACCCCGGTGGTCTCCGCGCAGCACGGGGCCTTCTTCCTCGCGATGCCCCTGGTCGTCGACGGCCAGGATCAGGCGGGCGCCCCGGAGGACCAGTACGAACTGCGCATGCTGGGGTCGTACGGCTACTCGATGGGGTCGATGCCCACGTCCTTCCGGCCCGGGGAGGCGCTGGTCGGCACGGCCGCCGAGGAGAAGCGCACGATCCTCGTGGAGAACGCGCCGAGCGGCTACCTGAAGATCTCCTCCGGGCTCGGGGAGGCCCCGCCCGCCCAGGTGATCGTCCTGCCGGTGCTGTTCGAGGGGCAGGTGCTCGGCGTGATCGAGCTGGCGTCCTTCACGCCGTTCACGCAGATCCAGAAGGACTTCCTGAACCAGATCGCCGAGATGATCGCGACCAGCGTCAACACCATCTCCGTCAACACCAAGACGGAGGTGCTGCTGAGCCAGTCGCAGGAGCTGACCGAGCAACTGCGGGAGCGGTCCGAGGAGTTGGAGCAGCGACAGAAGGCGCTGCAGTCGTCCAACGCCGAACTGGAGGAGAAGGCCGAGCTGCTGGCGCAGCAGAACCGCGACATCGAGGTGAAGAACACCGAGATCGAGGAGGCGCGGCAGGTCCTGGAGGAGCGCGCCGAGCAACTGGCGGTCTCGATGCGCTACAAGAGCGAGTTCCTCGCCAACATGTCGCACGAGCTGCGTACGCCGCTCAACTCGCTGCTGATCCTGGCCAAGCTGCTCGCCGACAACGCCGACGCGAACCTGTCGCCCAAGCAGGTCGAGTTCGCCGAGACCATCCACGGGGCCGGTTCCGACCTGCTCCAGCTCATCAACGACATCCTCGACCTGTCGAAGGTCGAGGCGGGCAAGATGGACGTCTCCCCGACGCGCATCGCGCTCGTCCAGCTCGTCGACTACGTGGAGGCCACCTTCCGGCCGCTGACCGCGGAGAAGGGCCTGGACCTGTCGGTGCGGGTGTCGCCCGAGCTGCCCGCCACGCTGCACACCGACGAGCAGCGGCTGCTCCAGGTGCTGCGCAACCTGCTGTCCAACGCGGTGAAGTTCACCGACTCGGGAGCGGTCGAGCTGGTCATCAGGCCGGCCCGGGACGACGTTCCGCAGGGCATCCGGGAGCAGTTGCTGGAGGCGGGTTCGATGACCGACCCGGACGCCGAGCTGATCGCGTTCTCCGTGAGCGACACCGGGATCGGGATCGCGGCCAGCAAGATGCGGGTGATCTTCGAGGCGTTCAAGCAGGCCGACGGCACCACCAGCCGCAAGTACGGCGGCACGGGCCTCGGGTTGTCCATCTCGCGGGAGATCGCGCAGTTGCTGGGCGGTGAGATCCACGCGCAGAGCGAGACGGGCCGTGGCTCGACGTTCACGCTCTACCTGCCGCTGCGCCCGAGCGAGCTGCCCTCGCACGGCTACCCGCAGCCCCTGCCGCCCGCCGGGGGAGGCGAGCTGCCGGCGGGCTCCGGGGCGACGGACGAGCGGCCGGAGACGGAGGCCGAGACGCCGGCCGAGGTGCGGTCGTACCAGGACTCGCAGAGCGGTGCCGCGGCGCTGTTCCGGCGGCGTCGCCGCTCGGCGGAGACCGAGGAACTGCCCGCGGTGCGGGAGCGGCAGCAGCCGGGCCCCGGGCAGGAGACGACGCAGTCCAGCCGCGGGATCCGGTTCGGCGGGCAGAAGGTGCTGATCGTCGACGACGACATCCGCAACGTGTTCGCGCTGACCAGTGTCCTGGAGCAGCACGGGCTGTCGGTGCTGTACGCGGAGAACGGGCGCGAGGGCATCGAGGTGCTGGAGCAGCACGAGGACGTGGCGGTGGTCCTGATGGACATCATGATGCCCGAGATGGACGGGTACGCGACGACCACGGCGATCCGTCGGATGCCGCAGTTCGCCGGGCTGCCGATCATCGCGCTGACCGCCAAGGCGATGAAGGGCGACCGGGAGAAGGCGATCGAGTCGGGCGCCTCCGACTACGTGACGAAGCCGGTGGACCCCGATCACCTGTTGACGGTGATGCAGCAGTGGATGCGCGAGGAGTAGTACGTTCGGGCACCGTGCTGGTGGTACGGAGGGGCACCTTCCGTGCGCCGCGTCCGGACAGTGTGCGAACGTGGGGTGTGCGAGAACGGCGGGAACCTCCGGGACCCGCGCTCAGTCGCTGACTGAGCGTGCCCGGAGCCGTGTAGAAGCACGGGATTCGGGGAACCTTCTGGTCCCCCGCTGCGTTTCTGCTATGTGCACAGTGACATCACGGTGACAGGGTGTGGCGACAGGCGGGGTGCGGCTACGATGACCGGCACAAGGACGGGCGACGCAAGGGAGTCGTCCCCCGGGGTGGCACCCGCCGGTGCCGCGCCAAGTCCTGCGGACAGGGGAGGCCCCACGCCGGGGCGAGGAGGGCGGGCCATGGTGCAGAAGGCCAAGATCCTCCTGGTCGATGACCGGCCGGAGAATCTGCTGGCGCTGGAGGCGATCCTCTCGGCGCTCGATCAGACGCTGGTGCGGGCATCGTCCGGGGAGGAAGCGCTCAAAGCACTGCTCACGGACGACTTCGCGGTCATTCTGCTGGACGTCCAGATGCCGGGCATGGACGGTTTCGAGACCGCCGCGCACATCAAGCGACGGGAGCGGACCCGGGACATCCCGATCATCTTCCTCACCGCGATCAACCACGGTCCGCACCACACCTTCCGCGGGTACGCGGCGGGCGCGGTGGACTACATCTCCAAGCCGTTCGACCCGTGGGTGCTGCGCGCGAAGGTCTCGGTCTTCGTCGAGCTGTACATGAAGAACTGCCAGCTGCGTGAGCAGGCGGCCCTGCTGCGGCTCCAGTTGGAGGGTGGCGACAAGGCCGCGGCCGGCGAGGCCAAGGAGCCGGCGGGGCTGCTCGCCGAGCTGTCGGCCCGGCTGGCGGCCGTGGAGGAGCAGGCGGAGGCGCTGTCCAAGCAGTTGGGCGACGAGTCCACGGACGCGGCCGCGGTGGCCACCGCGGCGCACCTGGAGCGTAAGCTCACCGGGCTGCGCAGGGCCCTGGACGCGCTGGAGCCCGGCACGTCCGGCGGTCAGCCCGCCGTCAACTGAGGCCCGTCGTGGGCCCCTGCGGGTCCGCTGCCGGGCGGCTCGCGAGCCCCTTGGTCCGGTCTGTGAGGACTTGTCAGGAGCTGTACCGGAGGCGTCAGTTCCGCAACTGGCTCCGGACGACACGAACGGGTGAAGCGGTAGGCGCACGTGTCGACCGCCGCCTCCCCCGGTAACCTCACACCTATGGCCTCACGTCCCTCCGCAGCCAAGAAGCAGCCCGCGAAGAAGGCGGCCGCTCCCGCGAAGGGGCCGGTCAAGAAGGCCGCTGCCAAGAAGGCACCCCCGAAGAAGGCGCCCGCCAAGAAGGCCGTCGCGAAGAAGCCCGCGCCCAAACCGGCCCCGAGCCCCACCAGCGGTGTCTACCGCTTGGTGCGCGCGCTCTGGCTCGGCCTGGCGCATGGGGTCGGTGCCGTCTTCCGCGGCATAGGGCAGGGCGCCAAGAACCTCGACCCCGCCCACCGCAAGGACGGCTCCGCGCTGCTGCTGCTCGCCGTCGCCCTGATCGTCGCCGCGGGCACCTGGGCCGACCTCAAGGGCCCCGTCGGCGACCTCGTCGAAATCCTGGTGACCGGCGCCTTCGGCCGGCTGGACCTGCTCGTGCCGATCCTGCTCGGCGCCATCGCCGTGCGCCTGATCCGGCACCCCGAGAAGCCCGAGGCCAACGGACGGATCGTGATCGGCCTGTCCGCGCTCGTCGTCGGCGTGCTCGGCCAGGTGCACATCGCGTGCGGCTCACCGGCCCGCGGCGAGGGCATGCAGGCCATAAGGGACGCCGGCGGCCTCATCGGCTGGGGCGCGGCCACCCCGCTGTCGTACACGATGACGGACGTCCTTGCGGTGCCGCTGCTCGCGCTGCTCACCGTCTTCGGGCTGCTGGTCGTCACCGCCACACCGGTGAACGCCATCCCGCAGCGGCTGCGCCAGCTCGGCGTGCGGCTCGGCGTGGTCGACGACCCCGACGCGGACGCGTACAGCGACGACGACGAGCGGTACGACGACCAGTGGCGCGAGGCGCTGCCCGAGCGGACCCGCAGGCGCGGGGGAGCGCCCGCCGAGCCGTACGACCCGGACGCGGCCGAGCAGGAGGCGCTGAGCAGGCGCCGCGGCAGGCCCCGCCGGTCCGCCGTGCCGCAGCCCGAGATGAACCGGCCGATGGACGCCGTGGACGTCGCCGCGGCCGCCGCCGCCGCGCTCGACGGCGCCGTCCTGCACGGGATGCCGCCGTCGCCGCTGGTCGCCGACCTCACCCAGGGCGTCAGCCCCGGGGACCGCGAGTCGACCACGCCGACTCCGACGCCCGTGCCGGCCGCGCGCCCACAGCCGGGCAAGCTCAAGAAGGACCCCGCCACGTCCGCCGAGCCGGCGACGCCGGGCGCCGTCCCCGACCTCACCAAGACGCCTTTGCCGCAGGAGCGCGACCTGCCGCCGCGCGCCGAGCAGCTCCAGCTCTCCGGCGACATCACGTACTCCCTGCCGTCCCTGGACTCCCTCACGCGCGGTGGTCCCGGCAAGGCGCGCAGCGCCGCCAACGACGCCATAGTGGACTCGCTGACCACCGTCTTCACCGAGTTCAAGGTCGACGCCCGGGTCACCGGCTTCACCCGCGGCCCGACGGTGACTCGCTACGAGGTCGAGCTGGGCCCCGCCGTCAAGGTCGAGCGGATCACCGCGCTGACCAAGAACATCGCGTACGCCGTCGCCAGCCCCGATGTGCGGATCATCAGCCCGATCCCCGGCAAGTCCGCGGTCGGCATCGAGATCCCCAACACCGACCGGGAGATGGTCAACCTCGGCGACGTCCTGCGCCTGGCCGAGTCCGCCGAGGACGACGACCCGATGCTGGTCGCCTTCGGCAAGGACGTCGAGGGCGGCTACGTCATGCACTCGCTGGCGAAGATGCCGCACATGCTCGTCGCGGGCGCCACCGGCTCCGGCAAGTCGTCCTGCATCAACTGCCTGATCACCTCGATCATGATGCGGGCGACTCCGGAGGACGTCCGCATGATCCTGGTCGACCCCAAGCGCGTCGAGCTGACCGCGTACGAGGGCATCCCGCACCTGATCACGCCGATCATCACCAACCCCAAGCGCGCCGCCGAGGCCCTCCAGTGGGTCGTCCGCGAGATGGACCTGCGCTACGACGACCTCGCCGCCTACGGCTACCGGCACATCGACGACTTCAACCGCGCGGTGCGCGAGGGCAGGGCCAAGCCGCCCGAGGGCAGCGAGCGCGAACTCCAGCCCTATCCGTACCTGCTGGTGATCGTGGACGAGCTGGCCGACCTGATGATGGTGGCGCCGCGCGACGTCGAGGACGCGATCGTGCGGATCACGCAGCTCGCCCGGGCGGCCGGCATCCACCTGGTGCTCGCCACCCAGCGGCCCTCCGTGGACGTCGTCACCGGCCTGATCAAGGCCAACGTGCCCTCCCGGCTGGCCTTCGCCACCTCCTCGCTCGCCGACTCGCGGGTCATCCTCGACCAGCCCGGCGCCGAGAAGCTGATCGGCAAGGGCGACGGCCTCTTCCTGCCGATGGGCGCGAACAAGCCCACCCGTATGCAGGGCGCGTTCGTGACCGAGGAGGAGGTCGCGGCCGTCGTCCAGCACTGCAAGGAGCAGATGGCGCCCGTCTTCCGGGACGACGTCACCGTGGGGACCAAGCAGAAGAAGGAGATCGACGAGGACATCGGCGACGACCTCGACCTGCTGTGCCAGGCGGCCGAGCTGGTCGTCTCCACCCAGTTCGGGTCGACCTCCATGCTCCAGCGCAAGCTGCGCGTCGGCTTCGCCAAGGCGGGGCGGCTGATGGACCTGATGGAGTCGCGGAGCATCGTCGGACCGAGCGAAGGCTCAAAGGCTCGTGACGTTCTTGTGAAGCCTGATGAGCTGGACGGAGTGCTCGCCGTGATCCGGGGGGAGTCTGAAGGGTAGGAAGGCGTGGGCCAAGGATTACGCCGACGGAGGGCCGGGACGGCCGGACGGCCGATCGTGACTCACCCGTTAGGGATCATTGAGCAACCGTTTCCCCATGGCGTACGTCAACTTGAGGGAAGTGACAACAGGTAGTCCACCATCGGGATGCCGGGCCATTCGGATGGCGTAAAAGGTCGTACCGCCCGGTTGCCCGACCCGTTCGCAACCCCCCTAGACTGAAGTCCAGCACAGGCGGCTAAACGCTCGAAAGGCGCCCCCGTGTCCAACGGCAACTCCCCTGAAGACGAGCGTCCGATCGAAGACGTTTCCCCAGACGTTACTGAACACGTCTCCGAGGAAACCCGCCCCTCCGTCGGCCGTGCCCTCCAGCAGGCGCGGATCGCCGCCGGGTTGACCGTCGACGACATCACCACCGCCACCCGCGTCCGGATCGCCATCGTGCACGCCATCGAGGCGGACGACTTCGCGCCCTGCGGCGGCGACGTCTACGCGCGCGGGCACATCCGCACCCTGGCCAAGGCCGTCGGGCTCGACCCGGCCGAGCTGCTCGCGCAGTTCGACGACGCGCACGGCGGCCGCCCGGAGCCGACCCCCGCCGCCCCCCTCTTCGAGGCGGAACGTATCCGTCCGGAGCGCCGCGGACCCAACTGGACCGCCGCCATGGTCGCCGCGATCGTCGCGGTGATCGGCTTCGTCGGGTTCACGTTCGTCAAGGGCGGCGACGACGGCGGCAACGAGGCGAGCGTCGCCGAGGGCGCCCAGCCCTCGACCGGCGGCTCCGCCTCGGCCGGCGCCAAACCGAAGAAGCCGGCCGAACCCAAGCCGGAACCCTCCGACAGCGCCATCGCCGCCGCGCCCCGCGACAAGGTGACCGTCAAGGTCAGCGCCCCCGGGGGACGCAGCTGGATCTCTGCGAAGGACCACAACGGCCGGCTCCTCTTCGACGGACTCCTCGAAGAGGGCGACTCCAAGACCTTCCAGGACAACGAGAAGGTCAACCTCGTCCTCGGCGACGCCGGCGTCATTGAGCTGTACGTCAACGGCAAGAAGATCGAGGACGACTTCCGGCCGGGCTCCGTGGAGCGCCTGACCTACACGAAGGGCGACCCGCAGGTCGGATAGGGGACCCCGGGAACGAGTCGGTACGGGGTTGGCCGGGAACGGCCAACCCCGTCGACATGGGCTGTCGGCGGGACGAAGTAGTCTTGAGCCCATGCCTGAAAGCCGTACCGTCGCACTCGTCACCCTTGGCTGCGCCCGTAACGAGGTGGACTCGGAGGAGCTCGCAGGCCGTCTGGAGGCGGACGGCTGGAAGCTCGTCGAGAACGCCGAGGAAGCGGACGTCGCCGTCGTGAACACCTGCGGCTTCGTCGAGGCCGCCAAGAAGGACTCCGTGGACGCCCTCCTGGAGGCCAACGACCTCAAGGGGCACGGAAGAACGCAGGCCGTCGTGGCGGTGGGCTGCATGGCCGAGCGGTACGGCAAGGACCTCGCCGAAGCCCTCCCCGAGGCCGACGGCGTGCTCGGCTTCGACGACTACGCCGACATCTCCGACCGGCTCCAGACCATCCTCGGCGGCGGCATCCACGCCGCGCACACCCCGCGCGACCGGCGCAAGCTGCTCCCGATCAGCCCCGCCGAGCGCCAGGAGGCCGGTGCCGCCGTCGCCCTGCCGGGGCACGGCCCGACCGATCTCCCCGAGGGCGTCGCCCCCGCCTCCGGACCCCGCGCCCCCCTGCGCCGGCGCCTGGACGGCTCCCCGGTCGCCTCGGTGAAGCTCGCCTCCGGCTGCGACCGGCGCTGCTCCTTCTGCGCCATCCCGTCCTTCCGCGGCTCCTTCATCTCCCGCCGCCCGAGCGACGTGCTGAACGAGACGCGGTGGCTGGCCGAGCAGGGCGTCAAGGAGATCATGCTGGTCTCCGAGAACAACACCTCCTACGGCAAGGACCTCGGCGACATCCGCCTGCTGGAGTCCCTGCTGCCCAACCTCGCCGACGTCGACGGCATCGAGCGTGTGCGCGTCAGCTACCTCCAGCCGGCCGAGATGCGCCCCGGCCTCATCGACGTACTGACCTCCACCCCGAAGGTCGTGCCCTACTTCGACCTCTCCTTCCAGCACTCCGCGCCGAACGTGCTGCGCGCGATGCGCCGCTTCGGCGACACCGACCGCTTCCTGGAACTGCTGGACACCATCCGGAGCAAGGCCCCCGAGGCGGGCGTGCGCTCCAACTTCATCGTGGGCTTCCCCGGCGAGTCCGCCGCCGACCTCGCCGAGCTGGAGCGCTTCCTGAACCACGCGCGGCTCGACGCCATCGGCGTCTTCGGCTACTCCGACGAGGAGGGCACCGAGGCGGCCATCTACGAGAACAAGCTGGACGAGGACGTCGTCGCCGAGCGGTTGGCACGTGTCTCCCGCCTGGCCGAGGAACTCGTCTCGCAGCGGGCCGAGGAGCGCGTCGGCGCGACGGTGCGGGTACTCGTCGAGTCCATGGGGTCCGCCGACGACGGAGACGGTGTCCGTGGCCGCGCGGAGCACCAGGCGCCCGAGACGGACGGCCAGGTGCTCCTCACGAGCGGCGAAGGCCTGAGTGTCGGTCGTATGGTCGACGCGAAGGTGGTCGGTACGGAGGGTGTCGACCTGGTGGCCGAACCGCTGCCGGGTTCGTCCGAATGTAGTGAGGAGGCCGGCAGATGACCGGAGTCCCGGCGTCCGCGGCGGGTGGCCCCTCCGGCGCGCGCAGGACCGGCCCGCGCGCCTCCTCCGGCGCCACGCAGGAACCGGGCGGGCGGACGGCCCCGGGAGCCACCTCGGAGCGGGGAGCGACCGAAGGCACAGCCGCGCTGCGGGGCGGCAAGGTCGTGGCCGCGGCCGTCAACCAGGCGAGCGTCTGGAACGTCGCCAACCTCCTGACGATGCTCCGGCTGCTGCTGGTCCCGGCCTTCGTCGCGCTGATGCTCGGCAACGGCGGCTACGACCCGGCCTGGCGCTCCTTCGCCTGGGCCGCCTTCGCCATCGCCATGATCACCGACCTCTTCGACGGGCATCTGGCACGGGCCTACAACCTCGTCACCGACTTCGGGAAGATCGCCGACCCGATCGCCGACAAGGCGATCATGGGGGCGGCGCTCATCTGCCTGTCCGCGCTCGGCGATCTGCCGTGGTGGGTGACGGCCGTGATCCTCGGCCGGGAACTCGGGATCACCGTGCTGCGTTTCGTGGTCATCCGGTACGGCGTCATCCCGGCCAGCCGCGGCGGCAAGCTCAAGACGCTCACCCAGGGCATCGCCGTGGGGATGTACGTCCTGGCGCTGACGGGGCCCCTGGCCACCCTGAGGTTCTGGGTGATGGCCGCGGCGGTCGTCCTGACCGTCGTGACCGGGCTGGACTATGTGAAGCAGGCCATTGTGCTGCGCCGCCGGGGAATCGCCGAGCGCCGGGCGGCGTTGAAGGGAACGGAAGCTTGAGTTCCACTGCCGCCGACGTGGTGCGACTACTCACCGTGAGGGGAGAGACCCTCGCGGTCGCCGAGTCCTTGACCGGCGGAATGGTGGCGTCCGAGATCACGTCGGTGGCCGGGGCGTCCAAGGCCTTCCGGGGATCGGTCACCGCCTACGCGACGCAGCTGAAGCGGGAGATCCTCGGCGTCGACGCCTCACTGCTCGCGTCCCGCGGAGCGGTGGACGCGCAGGTCGCGGCCGAGATGGCGGCGGGAGCCCGGAAAATTCTCGGCGCCGACTGGGGCATCGCCACGACCGGCGTAGCCGGTCCGGACGCGCAGGACGGGCAGCCCGTGGGGACGGTCTTCGTGGCCGTCGACGGGCCTTCGGGAGCCGATGACGGTTCCGCCTGTGGCGGAAAAGTGGAGGCGCTGCGGTTGAACGGCGACCGTGCGGAAATTCGTATGGAGAGTGTACGGAGCGTACTCGCACTCCTTCTGAGGGAGCTTGCGGGCGAACAGACTGGGAATGAGCGGGCACAGGATACGGAACGGAACGGGGGGTTTTGATGTTTGCAGCCCTGAGTGAACACGACATCGCTCCCCGCACGGCCGCGGCGCGAGGCGGTACGGTGGGGCGTGAAGGATGCGGTTACACGGTCCGAGGAGGGAGCCACCGATGATTCTGCTCCGTCGCCTGCTGGGTGACGTGCTGCGTCGGCAGCGCCAACGCCAGGGCCGTACTCTGCGCGAAGTCTCCTCGTCCGCCCGAGTCTCACTCGGCTATCTCTCCGAGGTGGAGCGGGGGCAGAAGGAGGCTTCTTCCGAGCTGCTCTCCGCCATCTGCGACGCGCTGGACGTACGGATGTCCGAACTCATGCGGGAAGTGAGTGACGAACTCGCTCTCGCCGAGCTGGCCCAGTCCGCTGCGGCGACGCCCAGCGAGACCGTGCCGGCACCGGTGCGCCCGATGCTGGGTTCCGTCTCGGTGACCGGCGTGCCACCGGAACGGGTGACCATCAAGGCACCCGCCGAGGCAGTGGACGTCGTCGCCGCCTGAGCACCCGCGGAACATGTGCGTGTGAGACCCCGGCCGGGGCCTCTCCGGGAGACCGGAGGGGTGCGGCCGGGGTTTTCGCGTGCCCGGGGTGACCGGCCGCCGGTTGCCGGTCCGTGGCGGTGCGGTCATCGTGGAGGGAGATGGCCGGGGGCGAACCGCCGGAGGTGTGGATGTACGTCGTGAAGAGTCCGTTGTCCGACGCGGACCTGAAGATCGTCTCCGAGGCGCTGCAGGGCGCCCTCGTCGACCTCGTGGACCTGGGTCTGGTGGCGAAGCAGATCCACTGGAACGTGGTCGGCCCCCGGTTCCGCTCCGTACATCTCCAGCTCGACGAACTCGTCGGCATCGCGCGCGCCCACTCCGACACCGTGGCCGAGAGGGCCTCCGCGCTCGGAGTGTCCCCGGACGGACGGGCCGCGACGGTGGCCGTGGGCAGCGGCATCGACGTGACCCCTGAGGGCTGGGTCGACGACACCACCGCCGTGCAGACCATGGTGGACGCCCTCGGCGCGGTGATCGGGCGGATGCGCGAGCGGATCACGTCGACCGGTGACCCGGATCCGGTGAGCCAGGACATCTTCATCCAGATCACGGCCGATCTCGAGAAACAGCACTGGATGTTCCAGGCCGAAAACGGATGACGCGCGATGGCGCCGGCGCGGGCTGCTCGCCGGGCGGCCGCGCTGGGCCTCGGCGGGCTGTGGTGGTGGGCCGTGCTGCGTCTGGCGCTGGAGCCCGGCGCGGGGGTGTTCGAAGGGGCGGTTGCGGTCGGCGGCTGGGGGCTGAGCGTGCTGCCGGTGCACTGCGCGCCGCGACGCCGGGCCGCGGGGGCGCTGGAGGCGGGGCGGTGGCGGCGGGCGCTGCGTACCGCGGTGCGTGGGCCTGGGGCGTCCGGGCCGGGCGAGGGGGCGGGGCCGGGCACGGCGGCCGGGTCGGGTGGGGCGTGAGCGGGTTGTGAGCGGGTCACCCCGAACCGACGGAAGGACACGGAGCCGATGAGTGTCACCAGCCTGGACAAGGATCTCGACAACCTGACCCTCACCCTGATCGCCGACTTCGCCGCTCCCGCGGCGCGCGTGTGGCAGCTGTGGGCCGACCCCCGGCAGCTGGAGCGCTGGTGGGGCCCGCCGACGTACCCGGCGACGGTCGAGGAGCACGACCTGACCCCGGGCGGAGACGTCGCGTACTTCATGACCGGCCCGGAGGGTGACAAGTACCGCGGCTGGTGGCGGGTGGCGACGGTCGACGCGCCCGCTTCGCTGGAGTTCACCGACGGGTTCGCCGACGCTGACGGGGTGCCCAACGCCGCCATGCCGACGACCACGAACCGGGTCACGCTCACCGAGCGCGACGGCGGCACGCGGATGGAGATGCGTGCGGTCTTCGACACCCGGGAGCAGATGGACCAGCTCATGACCATGGGGATGGAGGAGGGGCTGCGGGAGGCGGTCGGCCAGATGGACGGTCTCCTCGCCGGCTGAGCCGCCGCGGCGCGGGTCCGCTCTGGCAGGCCGGACACCAGTACGTGGGGCGTTCGCTCGAGCCGTCGCCCTGGTCGGCCACCCGGACCGGCGTGCCGCAGCGCAGGCAGGGGCGCGACGCGCGGCCGTACACGAAGAGGTCGTGGCCGCGCAGCAGACCCGTCGTACGGCGCACCGGCCGGTCGCGATTGGCCTCCAGGAGCTTCTGCGCCAGCGCGGGCAGGTACCCGGCCCGGTCGGCGGGCAGCTCGCCGACCGGGAGCCAGGGCGTGACGCCCAGCAGGAAGCAGATCTCGCTCTTGTAGACATTGCCCACACCCGCGAGATTGCGCTGGTCGAGCAGGGCCTCGCCGAGGGGGCGGGCAGGGTCCGCGCTCAGGTTGGCCATCGCCAGATCGGGGTCCCAGTCGGGGCCCAGCAGGTCGGGGCCGAGATGGCCGACGGCGCGCTGGTCGTCGGCGGTGCGCAGGATGTCCAGCACCGGCAGGCGGTAGCCCACGGCCGTGCGGTCGGCGGTGCCGAGGATGACGCGGATCTGGTGCGCCGGGCCGCCGCTCCAGCGCTGACCGGGCGCGAAGATCTTCCAGGCACCGTCCATCCGCAGGTGCGAGTGGACCGTCAGGCCGCCCTCGACGTGGGTGAGCAGGTGCTTGCCGCGCGGGGTGACGTCGAGGACCGCACGGCCGGTGAGGTCGACCAGCGCGTACCGGGGCACGCGGAAGTCGCTGCGGGTCAGCACCTTGCCCGCGAGGGCGTCGTGCAGCCGTCGCGCCGCCTGCCAGACCGTGTCACCTTCGGGCATGGGACAAGGGTGGCAGGCTCACGCTCTGATCCGCAGACCGCGCGGGGTGGCGATGAACCCCGCCTCCTCCAGGAGCGGGCCGAAGGGCGATGTCAGGGCCGCCTCCCCGTTGACCCGCTCCACCGTGACCGTGCCCAGGGAGCCGGCGCGGGCGGCGCCGGCCAGCGCCTCCGCGGCCGCGTGCAGACGCGCGTCGTCGGTGGGCCGGGCGTCCGGCTCGGAGGGCCAGAGCAGGAGCGTCTTGCCGCCGCGTTCCATGTACAGCGCCGGTTCGCCCTCGACGAGCACCACCAGGGAGCCCGCCTTGCGGCCGGGCTTGTGCGTGGCGCCGGCCGGTGGCTCGGGCCAGGTGAGGGCGGCGCCGTACGCGTTCGCCGGATCGGCGGCGGCCAGGACGACGGCCCGCGGTCCGGGGGCGGGGCGGTCGCGACGGCCGGGGAAGCCGGTGTCGTACGAGGCGTTGTCGTACGGGCCCGTTCCGTAGGGGACGGCGCCGTACGATCCGTTGCCGTACTGGCCGTTGCCGTACTGGCCGCGCGGGCCGCCGGAGCCGCGCTGCGCGCCGCCCCCGCGCGGGCCTCCGGCGCCCGGCTCGGCGTAGTCGCGGGGGGAGATGTAGTTGCCCCGGGAGGGCGAGCGGCCCAGCCGGTCGGGGTCCGCGAAGACATCGTCGTCGGGGCTGAGTGCGCCGGGCTCGCCCCGACCGTCGGAGGCGCGGTCGCCGGAGGGGGCGAAGTCGGGGAAGTCCGGGAAGTCGGCGAAGGGCGGGACGTCGGCCGGAGCGGGCGCCGTCGGCCCGGGTGAGCCGTCGCCGCGCTCGCGGGCGTTCGCCACCGCGCGCAGCCGGTCCACGGCGCCCTCCATGGCGAACTGCGCCGCGCCGAGCCCCTCCACGACGTAGCCGCGCCGGGCCTGGCCGCTCTCCTCGAAGGCGGCCAGAATCCGGTACACCGCCGAGAAGCCGCCTTCGACGCCCTCCGCCGCGACGGCGCCGCGGGTCACCACGCCGTGCCGGTCGAGGAGCGTGCGGGCCAGGGCGTGGGCACGCACGGTGCCGTCCGCCTCGCGGGCCGGCAGCAGGGACCAGCGGCCCGCGACGGTCGGCGGACCGGTGCGGGAGGCCGGGCGGGCGGCGGTGGTCAGCGAGCCGTACCGGCCCCGGGGCACCGCTCGCTTGGCGCGATGGGCGGTGGAGCCCGCGGTGCGACCGGAGCCGAGCAGCGAGCGCAGGGGTGCCAGGGTGTCGTTCGTCAGCCGTCCGGACCACGCCAGGTCCCACAGGGCGTCGGCGAGCTGCGGATCGGTGGCGTCCGGATGGGTGGTAGCGCGGACCTGGTCGCCGATCTGGCGGAAGAACAGGCCGTACCCGCCCGAGAGGGCGCTCAGCACGGACTCGTGCAGGGCGGTCGTCTCCAGCGGATGGGCAGGAGGCAGCAGCAGTGGCGCGGCGTCCGCCAGGTACAGCGAGACCCAGCCGTCCTTGCCGGGGAGCGACCCCGCGCCGGCCCACACCACCTCGCCGGCGGCCGTCAGCTCGTCCAGCATCGCGGGGTTGTAGTCCGCCACACGGGAGGGCAGGACCAGCTTCTCCAGGGCGGACGCGGGCACGGAGGCGCCCTGCAACTGCTCGACCGCGCGCACCAGGCCGTCGAGGCCGCGCAGCGCGTGCCCCTTGCCGATGTGCTGCCACTGGGGCAGGAACTGCCCGAGCGCGGCCGGCGGCACCGGCTCCAGCTCGTGCCGGAGCGCGGCCAGGGAACGACGGCGCAGCCTGCGCAGCACGGTCGCGTCGCACCACTCCTGGCCGATGCCGGCCGGATGGAACTCGCCCTGCACGACCCGGCCCGCCCCGGCGAGCCGCTGAAGCGCGCCCTCGGTGACCGCCACGCCCAGTCCGAAGCGGGCCGCCGCGGTGACCGACGTGAACGGGCCGTGGGTACGCGCGTGCCGCGCGAGGAGGTCGCCCAGGGGGTCCTTGACCGGCTCGGTGAAGGCCTCGGGCACCCCGACGGGCAGCGCCGTGCCCAGCGCGTCGCGCAGCCGGCCCGCGTCCTCGATCGCGGCCCAGTGGTCGGCGCCCGCGATCCGCACACTGATCGCGCGGCGGGCCCCGGCCAGCTCCGGCGCCCACTGCGGCTCGGCGCCCCGCTCGGCCAGCTCGGCGTCGGTGAGCGGCCCGAGCAGCCGCAGCAGGTCCGCGACGCCCTCCGCGTCCTTGACGCGCCGGTCCTCGGTCAGCCACTGGAGCTCGCGCTCCAGCTCGGTGAGTACCTCCGCGTCGAGCAGCTCCCGCAGCTCCGCCTGGCCGAGCAGCTCGGCCAGCAGCCGCGAGTCCAGCGAGAGCGCCGCGGCCCGGCGCTCGGCGAGGGGTGAGTCGCCCTCGTACAGGAACTGGGCGACGTAACCGAAGAGCAGGGACCGGGCGAACGGGGACGCCTCCGGGGTGGTGACCTCGACCAGGCGCACCTTGCGGGCTTCCAGGTCGCCCATCAGCTCGACCAGGCCGGGTACGTCGAAGACGTCCTGGAGGCACTCGCGGACCGCTTCCAGGACGATCGGGAACGAGCCGTACTCGCTCGCCACTTCCAGCAGTTGCGCGGCGCGCTGGCGCTGCTGCCACAGCGGGGTCCGCCTGCCGGGGCTGCGGCGCGGCAGCAGCAGCGCGCGGGCGGCGCACTCGCGGAAGCGGGAGGCGAACAGCGCCGAGCCGCCCACCTGGTCGGTGACGACCCGGTCGACCTCGCCCTTGTCGAAGACGACGTCGGCCGCGCCCACGGGTGCCTGCTCCGCGTCGTACTCCAGGCCCGGCTTCGAAGGCTCCTGGTCGAGGAGGTCCAGGCTCATCAGGTCGGCGTCCGGCAGGCGCAGGACGATGCCGTCGTCGGCGTGCATCACCTGGGCGTCCATGCCGTACCGCTCGGTCAGGCGGGCGCCGAGGGCGAGGGCCCAGGGGGCGTGCACCTGGGCGCCGAAGGGGGAGTGCACCACGACGCGCCAGTCGCCCAGCTCGTCGCGGAAACGCTCCACGACGATGGTGCGGTCGTCGGGGACGTGACCGCAGGCCTCGCGCTGTTCGTCGAGGTAGGCGAGGACGTTGTCCGCGGCCCAGGCGTCCAGGCCGGCGGTGACCAGGCGCAGCCGCGCGTCCTCCTTGGAGAGGGAGCCGACCTCGCGCAGGAAGGCGCCCAGCGCGCGTCCCAGCTCCAGCGGGCGGCCCAGCTGGTCGCCCTTCCAGAACGGCAGCCTGCCCGGGACGCCCGGGGCCGGCGAGACCAGCACCCGGTCGCGCGTGATGTCCTCGATCCGCCAGGAACTGGTGCCGAGCGTGAAGACGTCGCCCACGCGGGACTCGTAGACCATCTCCTCGTCCAGCTCGCCGACCCGGCCGCCGCCCTTCTTGGGGTCGGCGCCCGCCAGGAACACCCCGAAGAGCCCGCGGTCGGGAATCGTGCCCCCGGACGTGACGGCGAGGCGCTGCGCGCCCGGACGGCCGGTGACCGTGCCGGCGACCCGGTCCCACACCACGCGCGGGCGCAGCTCGGCGAAGGCGTCGGAGGGATAGCGGCCCGCGAGCATGTCCAGGACGGCGGTGAACGCCGACTCCGGGAGCGAGGCGAACGGGGCGGCCCGGCGGACGGTGGTGAGGAGGTCGTCGACCTGCCAGGTGTCGAGCGCGGTCATCGCGACGAGCTGCTGGGCGAGGACGTCCAGCGGATTGGCCGGGATCCTGAGGGCCTCGATCTCGCCGCTGCGCATCCGCTCGGTCACCACGGCCGACTGCACGAGGTCGCCGCGGTACTTGGGGAAGACCACGCCGGTGGAGACCGCGCCGACCTGGTGTCCCGCGCGGCCGACGCGCTGGAGTCCGGAGGCGACGGAGGGCGGCGACTCGACCTGGACGACGAGGTCGACCGCGCCCATGTCGATGCCCAGCTCCAGACTGGAGGTGGCCACCACGGCGGGCAGCCGGCCGGCCTTGAGGTCCTCCTCGACGAGCGCGCGCTGCTCCTTGGAGACCGAGCCGTGGTGGGCGCGGGCGATGACGGCCGGGGCACCCTGGGCGGCTCCCGAGCCGCCCATCAGCTCGGCGGGGGAGTGGTGCTCGTCCAGGGGCTCGCCGGTCGCGCGCTCGTACGCGATCTCGTTGAGTCTGTTGCACAGGCGCTCGGCGAGGCGCCGGGAGTTCGCGAAGACGATCGTGGAGCGGTGCGACTGGACCAGGTCGGTGATCCGCTCCTCGACGTGCGGCCAGATCGACGGCCGCTCGGCGCCCTCTTCCTTGTCCGCGACCGATGAGCCGCCCAGCTCGCCCAGGTCCTCGACCGGGACGACGACGGAAAGGTCGAACTCCTTGCCCGAGTCCGGCTGGACGATCTCCACCCGGCCGCGCGGGGCGAGGAACCGGGCTACCTCGTCCACGGGGCGGACCGTCGCCGACAGACCGATGCGGCGGGCCGGTTTCGGGAGCAGCTCGTCCAGCCGCTCCAGGGTGAGCGCCAGGTGCGCGCCGCGCTTGGTCCCCGCGACCGCGTGCACCTCGTCCAGGATCACCGTCTCGATGCCGGTCAGCGCCTCGCGCGTGGCCGACGTCAGCATCAGGAACAGGGACTCCGGGGTGGTGATCAGGATGTCCGGCGGCCGGGTGGACAGGGCGCGGCGCTCGGCGGCCGGGGTGTCGCCCGAGCGGATGCCGACCTTGATCTCGGGCTCGGGCAGGCCGAGGCGGACGGACTCCTGGCGGATGCCGGTCAGCGGACTGCGGAGATTGCGCTCGACGTCGACGGCCAGCGCCTTGAGCGGGGAGACGTACAGGACGCGACAGCGCTTCTTGGGGTCGGCGGGCGGGGGCGTCGAGGCGAGCTGGTCCAGGGCGGCGAGGAACGCGGCCAGCGTCTTGCCGGAGCCGGTGGGGGCGACCACCAGGACGTCCGAGCCCGCGGAGATCGCCTGCCACGCCCCCGCCTGTGCGGCGGTGGGCGCGGAGAAGGCACCCGTGAACCAACCGCGGGTCGCGGGGGAGAAGCCGTCCAGGGCTCGGTGCGCGGAGCTGACCATGGATCCATCGTGCACCCCGCCACTGACAATCGGCCCGAGCCGGGCGGAGGGCCGCGTGGACGGGCCCGGACGGCGGGGCGGAGCGGCCGGGACGGCGGGCCGGTGCGGGGCCGTCGGTGGAGGCCGCGGCCCGGTGACGGAGAATGGGAGCATGGCGGGAAAGGGCGAGCGGGCACGGCACTGGCAGTACGCGGAGCTCCCCGACGTCGACCTGCTGCGGGCCCAGTACATACGGAAGACCTTCGTACGCCACACGCACGAGCACTTCGTCATCGCGGCCATAGCCGACGGAGTGGAGGTCTTCCACCACGGCGGAGGCGACCAGTACGCCGGGGCGGGGTCACTGGCCCTGGTCAACCCGGACACGCCGCACACGGGCCGGGCCGGGGTGCCGGAGGGGTGGCGGTACGGCGCGGTCTACCCGGCGCCGGAACTGGTGGCCGGGATCGCGGCGGAGACGACGACGCTGCGCGGGACGCCCGGGTTCGTCCGGCCGGTCCTCGACGACCCGTACGCCGTCGAGCTGGTGCACCGCGTGCTGCGGGCCGCCGACGAGGGGAACGCGCTCGCCGCCGACACCCTGCTCAGAGTCGCCGTGACGCGGCTGCTGAGGCTGAACGGCGGGCCGCTGCCCCGCCGGGAGGTGCCGACGGCCGGGGGCGGGGTCGCGGCACGCGCGCGTGCCGCGCTGGAGGAGCGGATGGCCGAACCGCCGAGCCTGGAGCGGCTCGCCGGGGAGCTGGGCACCAGCCCGTTCGCACTGCTGCGGGCCTTCAGGGACGCCTATGGCATGCCGCCCCACACCTGGCTGACGGACGCCCGGGTGCGCCGCGCGCGGCGGCTGCTCGACGCCGGTACCTCACCGGCCGAGGCCGCCGTCGCCGTGGGGTTCACCGACCAGCCGCACCTGAACCGGCACTTCGCGCGGATCGTGGGCGTGCCGCCCGGCGCCTACCAGCGGGAGCGCAAGAACGTACAAGACGCGCGGCGCCGTCTGCTCCTAGCGTCCGAGGCGTGACAGAACAGACAGCCCTTCCCGGGACCGGAGCCGTCGAGGGCAAGCCCGACGCCGCCGTCGTACGGGACGCCCTCGGAGTCGGCGTCGCCGTCGGACTGTCCGGGTTCGCCTTCGGGGTGACCTCGGCCGGCAGCGGACTGACCCTGGCCCAGACCTGCGCGCTCAGCCTTCTCGTGTTCACCGGAGCGTCCCAGTTCGCGCTCGTCGGGGCGCTCGCGGCCGGCGGCAACCCGCTCACGGCGGCGGCGGGCGCCTTCTTCCTGGGCGTGCGCAACGCCTTCTACGGGCTGCGTCTCTCCCAGTTGCTGGCCCTCCCGCGCGCGGTGCGGCCGTTCGCGGCGCAATGGGTCATCGACGAGACGACCGCCGTGGCCCTGGCCCAGCCCACGCGGCGCGGTGTACGGATCGGGTTCACGGTCACCGGGCTCACCCTCTACCTGCTGTGGAACCTCACCACGCTGCTCGGCGCGCTGGGCGCGGAGGCCATCGGGGACACCGCCGCGTGGGGGCTCGACGCGGCCGGACCCGCGGTCTTCCTGGCGTTGCTCGCGCCGATGCTGAAGAGCACCACCGAGCGCACCGTCGCGGCCCTGGCCGTACTCCTGGGCCTCGGCCTGCTGCCGGTGCTGCCGGCCGGTGTGCCCGTCCTGGTGGCCGCGCTGGCCGCACCGCTCGTCCTGTGGGCGCGCGGACGCCGCGCGGGAGGGGCTGTCGAGAACCGCGACGACCGCGAGGCGTCCGCGGCGGAGGGAGAGCGGTGAACGTCTGGATCGCGATCATCGGGACCGCGGTGGGCTGCTACGTCGTCAAGCTCGCCGGACTGCTCGTGCCCGCCGGAGCCCTGGAGCGGCCACTGGTCCGCAAACTCGCCGCCCTGCTGCCCGTCGCCCTCCTCGCGGCGCTCACCGCCCAGCAGACCTTCGCCGACGGCCAGACGCTCGTCCTGGACGCACGGGCCGCGGGAGTCGCCGCGGCCGCGGTGGCACTGGTGCTGCGTGCGCCGTTCCTCGTCGTGGTCGCGGCCGCCGTGGTGGTCACCGCGGGCGTACGGGCCCTGGGCGGCTGACCGGGGTCAGTTGAGGGCACGGCCGTACGCGCGGAGCGTGCGCAAGGCCTCCAGCGTCTCCGCGGGGCGCGCCTCGAGCGCCGGGGCGGGCGCCCGGCGGGGCCGGCGGAGGGGCCAGCCGCCGTCGTCCTCCTGCTCCGCCGCGAGGAAGTCGAGGGAGCGGGTCATCTCGGCGTCCGTGAACCACGCGCGCGCGAGGGAGTGCGGGTGCCTCGCGTAGTCGTGCGGGAAGTGGTGCTCGCGCGGGGTGCGGCCGGGGGAGACCGGGTGCGCGCCGAGACCGTCCGGGTCCAGCACGGCGAGCCGCTGATCGCGCACCAGGCGGCCCAGCCGGCCCGCCGCCGCCTCCGCGCGCGGGCGGTCGGGGACGGTGTCCAGGAAGGCCACGGCGGCCTCGACCTCGTACGGGCGAGGGGTCTGAAGCGACTCGGCCGCCCGCCAGCAGAAGTCCGTGGCGCGGAACAGCCAGGCGTGCCAGACCTCGTTGCGGTGCAGCAGGCCGACCACCGGGCCGGTGGCGAGCAGCTCGCCCGGAGGGCGGTCCACGACCGGCCCGGAGGGCGCGGCCGGATACCCGTCCCCTTCGGGCGGAGCCGCGGGCAGGGCGCCGTCCGGCGTGGACGCGGAGGTCAGATAGCGGCACATCCGCTCCACGCGCTGTCCGCCGCAGCGTCCGAGCGCGTCCAGGACACGCAGCGCACGCGCGGTGTGCGGCGGGCGGCTGACGGGGCCGCGCAGGTCGGGCTCCAGCCCGTGGCCGTACCCGCCGTCCTCGTTGCGGTAGGCGTCCAGCGCGGTCTCCACCGGACCGGCGTCGCCACCGCGGAAGTGGTACGCGAAGAGGCGCTGCTCAAGCACGCGCGCCGTGAGCCAGACGAACTGCTCCGCGCGGGCGAGCGACGAGCGCGGCGGGGGCGCGTGCGCGGGCGTGCGCGAGGTCGGGGTGAGTGCGGAAGCTCCGGATTCGGCCATGGCACAGACCGTAGGCCGGAAAGCGGTCCCCGTACCCCGTCCCGGCTCAGGGCCCACTCTCAGGGGCGGGATACTGGTGTCATGCGGTTGACGGTCTTCTGGGAGCGGATGGCGGATCACTTCGGTCCGGGGTACGCCGACACCTTCGCGCGCGATCACGTGATGGCGGAGCTGGGCGGGCGCACGGTGAACGGGGCGCTGGACGCGGGCTGGGACGCCAAGGAGGTGTGGCGGGTGGTCTGCACCGTCATGGACGTGCCGCGGGAACAGCGGTGACGGTGCGCGAAGACCACCGGACGGTCGTCCGGGGCACGGAAGACCACCGGACGGTCATCCGGGGTGCGTGGCGTGGGCGAGACTTGCTCCGTGGCATCGACTGACGAGGCCGGGCAGACGCCCCGGCAGCACGCTCCCCCGCCCGGCCCGACGCCGCCCTCCGGCCCTCCGGCCGACGGCGCCGCGGGGCCCGCGGGTCCGGGCTCCCGCATGCCGCGCTGGCTGCCGCGCGCCATGGTGCTGGCCCTCGCGCTGATCGCCGCCTTCCAGCTCGGCAGCTGGGCCTTCCACCAGCTCACCGGCCTGCTGATCAACATCCTCATCGCGTTCTTCCTGGCGCTCGCCATCGAACCCGCGGTGAGCTGGATGGCCGGGCGCGGCCTGCGCCGGGGGTTCGCCACCTTCCTCGTCTTCCTCGCCGTGCTGGTCGCCGCCGCCGGGTTCGTCACGCTGCTCGGGTCCATGCTCGCGGGCCAGATCGTCAAGATGGTCGAGGACTTCCCGGAGTACCTCGACTCGGTGATCAGCTGGGTCAACGGCCACTTCCACACCGAGCTGCGGCGGGTCGACATCCAGGAGGGGCTGCTCCGCTCCGACTGGCTGCGCAACTACGTGCAGAACAGCGCCACGGGTGTCCTGGACGTGTCGACCCAGGTCCTGGGCGGGCTCTTCCAGTTGCTGACGGTCCTGCTCTTCTCGTTCTACTTCGCCGCCGACGGCCCCCGGCTGCGCCGCGGGCTCTGCTCCGTCCTGCCGCCCGCCCGGCAGGCCGAGGTCCTGCGCGCGTGGGAGATCGCCGTGGACAAGACCGGCGGGTACCTGTACTCGCGCGGCCTGATGGCGCTGATCTCCGGTGTGGCGCACTACGTCCTGCTGGAGATCCTGGAGGTGCCCTACGCCCCCGCGCTCGCCGTCTGGGTGGGCCTGGTGTCGCAGTTCATCCCCACCATCGGCACCTATCTCGCGGGCGCGCTGCCCATGCTGATCGCCTTCACGGTCAACCCCTGGTACGCGCTGTGGGTCCTGATCTTCGTGGTGATCTACCAGCAGTTCGAGAACTACGTGCTGCAGCCGAAGCTGACCTCCAAGACCGTGGACATCCACCCGGCGGTCGCGTTCGGCTCGGTCGTCGCGGGCACCGCGCTGCTCGGCGCCGTCGGCGCACTGATCGCCATCCCGGCGATCGCCACGCTCCAGGCGTTCCTCGGCGCGTACGTCAAGCGCTACGACGTCACCGACGACCCCCGCGTCCACGGGCGCCGGAACCGTCCGTCCGGGCCCGGTGGCCTCACGCGCATGCGCAAGCTGTGGACGCGGCGGCGGGAACTGGGACGTCCCGGACCGGAAGGGACCGGCAGCGGCCCCTCCGCCTGAGCGTCCACCCCGGTCTGCGCGGCCGGTTCGGGCCCCCGCCGGTGCGGCGGACGTACGCTCGGAAGTGCCGAGTGGTGCGCTTGACACGAAAATCGAACATCCATTCTCATGGAGGCTCCGGCAAGGCTCATGACGGGTGATTCGACATGGTTTGGACGGAGAAGCGCCCGAGTTATCCACAGGCCGGACCCGCGGCGCGGGGCATTGTCAGTGGCAGGCATTAGCGTCTTCGACGTGAAGCGATCGAATCAAGCAAACCGGGTGGAACCCATGGCAGGAACCGACCGCGAGAAGGCCCTGGATGCCGCGCTCGCACAGATTGAACGGCAATTCGGCAAGGGCGCGGTCATGCGCATGGGCGAGCGGCCGAACGAGCCCATCGAGGTCATCCCCACCGGATCGACCGCGCTCGACGTGGCCCTCGGTGTCGGCGGCCTCCCGCGCGGCCGGGTCGTGGAGGTCTACGGCCCCGAGTCCTCGGGCAAGACGACCCTGACCCTGCACGCGGTGGCGAACGCGCAGAAGGCGGGCGGCCAGGTCGCGTTCGTGGACGCGGAGCACGCCCTCGACCCCGAGTACGCGAAGAAGCTCGGCGTCGACATCGACAACCTGATCCTCTCCCAGCCGGACAACGGCGAGCAGGCCCTGGAGATCGTGGACATGCTGGTCCGCTCCGGCGCCCTCGACCTCATCGTCATCGACTCCGTCGCCGCGCTCGTACCGCGCGCGGAGATCGAGGGCGAGATGGGCGACAGCCACGTCGGTCTGCAGGCCCGGCTGATGAGCCAGGCCCTGCGGAAGATCACCAGCGCGCTCAACCAGTCCAAGACCACCGCGATCTTCATCAACCAGCTCCGCGAGAAGATCGGCGTCATGTTCGGCTCCCCGGAGACCACGACCGGTGGCCGGGCGCTGAAGTTCTACGCCTCCGTGCGCATCGACATCCGCCGCATCGAGACGCTGAAGGACGGCACGGACGCCGTCGGCAACCGCACCCGCTGCAAGGTCGTCAAGAACAAGGTCGCGCCGCCCTTCAAGCAGGCCGAGTTCGACATCCTCTACGGCCAGGGCATCAGCCGCGAGGGCGGCCTGATCGACATGGGCGTGGAGCACGGCTTCGTCCGCAAGGCCGGCGCCTGGTACACGTACGAGGGCGACCAGCTCGGGCAGGGCAAGGAGAACGCGCGCAACTTCCTCAAGGACAACCCCGACCTGGCCAACGAGATCGAGAAGAAGATCAAGGAGAAGCTGGGCGTCGGCGTGCGTCCCGAGGAGCCTGCCGCCGAGCCGGGTACGGACGCCGCCCCGGCCGACGCCGCACCGGCGGTGCCCGCCCCCGCGACCGCCAAGGCCACCAAGTCCAAGGCCGCGGCAGCCAAGAGCTGACCCGTGACACGACGAACCGACTGGGCCGAGTACGCCAACGGCCCCGCCGGGACGAGCGACGGCGCGTACGGGGCGACCGCGGCCCCGTACGAGACGGAACAGACCGCCGTCGGCCCACCCGACGGCGGCCAGGAGCGCCAAGGTGACGGCGAGGCGCGCCGCAGAGGCGGACGAGCCGGTGCGAAGGGCGGCACGCGCCGGCGGCGCGGGCGTGCGGAGCCGTTCACCGAGGACGGAGGTGCCACTTCCTCGTCGAGGGCCGAGAAGGGGGAGCCTCCGCGGGACCCGGTCGAGCAGGCACGGGCGATCTGCCTGCGCCTGCTGACCGGGACCCCGCGCACCCGCAGCCAGCTCGCCGACGCCCTGCGCAAGCGGGAGATCCCCGACGAGGCCGCCGAAGAGGTGCTGTCCAGGTTCGAGGAGGTCGGCCTGATCAACGACAGCGCCTTCGCGGAAGCCTGGGTGGAGTCCCGGCACCACGGTCGCGGCCTGGCCCGGCGCGCCCTCGCCAGGGAGCTGCGGACCAAGGGCGTCGACGGCACACTCATCGACGCCGCGGTCTCCCGGCTGGACTCCGAGCAGGAGGAGGAGACCGCACGCGAGCTGGTCGCCCGGAAGCTGCGCGCCACCCGAGGGCTCGACCGCGACAAGAGGCTGCGCCGCCTCGCGGGCATGCTGGCCCGCAAGGGCTACCCCGAGGGCATGGCCCTGCGGGTGGTCCGCCAGGCACTGGAGGAAGAGGGCGAGGACACGGAGTTCCTCGGCGAGGACGGTTTCTGACGCGTCACGGTCGCCGCCGACCTGCCGGGCGCACCCCGCTGCGAGGCAGGGCGGCGGAGAAGGCCGGCCGCACGCCGATCCGCCTCGTCACCGAGGGCAACGCGGACACGGCCCCCTCTACTGCCCCGTCGACTACTGAACCACCCCGGTCACCGGCAGCCCCGCCGCGCGCCAGGCCTGGAAGCCGCCGACCAGATCGGTGGCCCGGTGCAGTCCGAGCCGGTGCAGCGACTCCGCCGCCAGGCTGGAGGCGTAGCCCTCGTTGCACACCACGACGACCCGCACGTCGTGGTCCGTGGCCTCGGGGAGCCGGTGGCTGCCTCGCGGGTCCAGCCGCCACTCCAGCTCGTTCCGCTCGACGACCAGGGCGCCGGGGATCACGCCGTCCCGCTCCCGCAGGGCGGCGTACCGGATGTCCACCAGCAGCGCCGTACCGGCCTCGGCGGCGTCGTACGCCTCGCGCGGAGCGATCCGCCGATACCCGGAGCGCACCCGCTCCAGCAGCTCGTCCACCCCGGTCGGCTCGCTCACTGCCAGTCCTCCGGGCGCTCGACCTGCTCCAGGCGCAGGGTCTGCCCACCTCGGCTGTAGCGGCGGATCTGCGGCAGGGGAGGGTAGTAGGCGTGCACGGAGACCGCGTGCCGGTCGGGCGACTCGTTGAGCACCTCGTGCACGTGGTGCCGGCCGAAGGCACGCCCCTTGCCGGCCGGGAGCCGGCGTTCCCGGTCCACGTCGTCGGCGAGTTCCAGGGTCTTCCAGCCGTCGGTGGGCAGGCGGGCGGCGAGCGCGTTCTCCTTGAGCTCGCCCGCGGCGGTCACGAAGGCGCCCACGGACTCGGCGTGGTCGTGCCAGCCGGTGCCCGTGCCGGGCGGCCAGCCGATCAGCCACGCCTCGCTGCCACCGGGCCCTTCCAGCCGCACCCAGGTGCGGCCCTCGGGGTCGAGCGGCAGGGAGGCGATCAGTGCGGCGTCGGCGGCGGTGCGCCGGGCGAAGTCGAGGAGTTCGGCCTGCGTGGGAGCGGCCGGAGCCGCGGCGCGGGAGGCCGCGGCAGGGGAGGAGACAGACACGGATACCGTCCTGGGAGTTCGCGAGGGCGCGCGCGGCGAGCCGTCGGCAGGCGACGGACGCGGCGCGCGAAGAAGAGGGAAGCGAATCAGCAGGACGGCCGACACACGCAGCCCGCATAGCGGACGAGGTCCATATGGACCCTCCGCCACAGGCGCACACGGGTGTCGGTCACGATCCGGAGTAGACCATGACGGTGCGGACCGGTCAACTCACCGTCAACATGCGGACAACGACCGCCCGCTCAGCGGGAACCGGCCGAAGCTCCCGCTCCCTTCTCCTCCGCCGCGGCACCCGATGTGACCGTCGGCCCGCCCAGCGTCGCCTCCGCGGCCGCGTACAGATCGGCCGGGCGCACCCCGGTCAGGGCCGTGACCAGGTGACCGTCCGGCCGCACCAGCAGCACCGAGTGCGCGGCGGCACCGGGATAGCTCTCGGCGACCAGCAGCTCGGCCCGGTGGGGCAGCGCCGTCACCGCCGCCGCCAGCCGGGGCATGATCCCGGCCGACACCCAGTGCTTGCGCTCCCACACCCCCGTGCCCGGCGCGATCAGCACCACCAGGAGCGCCCCGCGCCCGAGCCGGTCGCGCAGCTGTACGAAGGTGCCGTCCTCCGCCGTGACCCGCACATCGGTGACGGGCGACCCGGGCGCCGTGCCGACCTCCGCCGCTCCGGCCAGGTCCGCGGGGGCGAGGGGCGAGTCGGCGTACGTTCCCGGCGCGCCCAGCGCACCGCGCCCCAGGTGACCGTCGGCGAGCAGCGTGTCGTGGCCGCGGGACGATCCGGGGACGTACGCACGCAGTCCGCCGCCCCCGCGCAGCAACGGAAGTACCTGGTCGGCGGCGCGCAGCCGCGCGGCGATCGCCGTGCGCCGCTCGGTCTGGTAGCTGTCGAGCAGTGCCTCGCGCGGCCCGTGATGCCAGGCCAGGGCGAGTTTCCAGGCGAGGTTGTCGGCGTCCAGCAACCCTTCCTCCAGGCCCTGTGTGCCCAGGGCGCCCAGCAGGTGGGCGGCGTCCCCGGCGAGCAGCACGCGGCCCACCCGCCAGCGCCGGGCCAGCCTGTGGTGGACGGTGTGGACGCCGGTGTCGAGCAGCTCGTACGCCGCGGGTGCGCCGTCGGACCAGCCGGTCAGGGTCTCGCGGACGCGGTTCACCAGCAGCTCGGGCGTGACCAGGTCCTTGCCGGGTGGCAGCAGCCAGTCCAGACGCCAGACGCCGTCCGGCAGGGGGCGGGCCACGACCTCACCGGCCGACGGGCCGGATGTCCGCCACGGCGGCATCCGGTGCAGCAACGCCCGGTCGGACCAGGGGAGTTCGGTGCGCAGCGCGGCGACGGCGTATCGTTCCACCGCCGTACGGCCGGGGAAGCGGATGTCCTGGAGCTTGCGGACGGTCGAGCGGGGGCCGTCGCAGCCGACCAGGTAGCTGCCGCGCCACCAGGTGCCGGCGGGGCCGCGGGTGTGCGCCGTGACGCCCGACTTCTCCTGCTCGATGCCGTCCAGACGGCTGTCCACCGCGACCTTGACCAACGACTCGCGGGCGAGTGCCGTGCGCAGGGCCTCGGTCAGCTCGTGCTGGGCGAGGTGCAGCGGCGGCGGCTCGGCGTCGCCGAACTCGACCTCGCGGATCACCTGCTTGCGCCGCACGGACCGCCATCCGGCCCAACGGGATCCCAGCCCCGTCACGGATGCGCCGGTCAGCCGCTCGACGAGCGCGACGGCGTCCGCGCGCAGGACGACGGTGCGGGCGGGGCGTGGTTCGTCCTTGCCGGGCCCTTCGTCGAGGACGACACAGGGCACCTCCTGCCGCGCCAGCGCCAGGGCGAGCGTGAGCCCGACGGGCCCCGCTCCGGTGATGATCACCGGGTCCACGGTGCGGCGCCCCCTGCCCGTGGCGGTGTCCCGGGGGACGTAGGTGAACAGGACGTTGGAGCAGGGTGCACGGTCACAGAACGTATGCAACCTATTGCCGCTGCTTGCGTCAAGTGACGGAGGCCGTGGCGATCATGCCACGGCCTCCGTGATGGTCGTACGAAGTGATCAACCGCCTCGCGGGTCAGGTCGTGCGGCCGGTTCCGGTTCCCACGGCCTCCGTGTCGTCCGCCTTGAGCACGGCACCGGTCGACTTCTTGGCCCGGCGCAGCCGGCGCTCCAGCCAGCTCGCGAAGCTCGTGAGGATGAAGTTGAGCGCGATGTAGATGACCGCGACCACGGTGAAGCTCGCGATCACGTTGGCGCCGTAGTAGCCGCTCATCGTGTTGGCCGAGGCGAGCAGCTCGGGGAAGGTGAGGACCGCGCCGCCGAGTGCGGTGTCCTTCAGGATGACGACGAGCTGGCTGACGATCGCCGGCAGCATCGTGGTGACCGCCTGCGGCAGCAGGATGGTCCGCATCAGCTGGCCCTTGCGCAGGCCGATCGCCATGGCCGCCTCGGACTGGCCCTTGGGCAGAGCCAGGATGCCCGCCCGGACGATCTCCGCGAGGACGGAGGCGTTGTACAGCACCAGGCCCGTGACCACGGCGTACAGCGGACGGTCGTCCGAGCTGACGTTGGTGTACTCGGCGAACAGGGCGAGGCCGAAGATCATCAGGACCAGCACGGGGATGGACCGGAAGAACTCGACCACGACCGTCGCCGGGACCCGCACCCACACGTGGTCCGACAGGCGGGCGATACCGAGGACCGCGCCGAGCGGGAGGGCGATGATCACTGCGAGGGCGGCGGCCTTGAGGGTGTTCTCCAGGCCCGGCCAGATGTACGTGGTCCAGGCCTCGGTGCCGGAGAAGAACGGCTTCCACAGGGCCCATTCCAGCTGGCCCTTGTCGTTGAGGGTGCTGAACACCCACCACAGCAGGGCCGCGAGGGCAACTATGAAGACCGCCGTGAAGACGATGTTGCGCCGCTTGGCACGAGGGCCCTGGGCGTCGTAGAGAACGGAACTCATCGCTTCACCGCCACCTTCTTGCCCAGCCAACCGAGGAACAGGCCGGTCGGCAGGGTCAGGACCACGAAACCGAAGGCGATGACCGCGGAGATCAGCAGCAGCTGTGCCTCGTTCTCGATCATCTCCTTCATGAGGAGCGCCGCCTCGGCGACACCGATGGCGGCAGCCACCGTGGTGTTCTTGATGAGAGCGATCAGTACGTTCGCCATGGGGACGACGGAGGAACGGAAGGCCTGGGGCAGCACCACGTGGCGCAGCACCTGTCCGAAGCTGAGCCCGATCGCCCGGGCCGCCTCCGCCTGGCCGACCGGCACCGTGTTGATGCCGGAGCGCAGGGCCTCGCACACGAAGGACGAGGTGTAGAGGATCAGGCCGAGCACGGCGAGCCGGAAGTTGATCGTCTCGACGTCGTCCGCGCCGAGGGAGATACTCAGCGTCTGGTTCAGGCCCAGCGACGTGAACAGGATGATGACGGTCAGCGGGATGTTCCGCACGGTGTTCACGTACGCGGTCCCGAAGCCGCGCATCAGCGGCACCGGCCCGACGCGCATGGCAGCCAGTGCGGTGCCCCAGATCAGGGAGCCGACGGCCGAGAGCACAGCGAGCTGCACCGTCGTCCAGAAGGCTCCCAGTAGGTCGTAATCCTTAACAAAGTCGAACACGATCTCCCGCGCTTCCGCGTGTAGGGATGCCCGCCCCCGGTGCGCCGCCCCTCCTCGGGGCAGCGCACCCCGTCAGGCGCTGGCCTCAGCTCTTGATGTCGCCGATCTTCGGCGCCGGCTCGTTCTTGTAGTTCGCCGGGCCGAAGTTGTCCTCGACGGCCTTGTCCCAGGACTTGTCGGAGACCATCTCCTCGAGGGCCGTGTTGATCTTGTCCTTGAGGTCGCTGCCCTTCTTGACGCCGATGCCGTAGTTCTCGTTCGTCAGCTTGAAGCCGCCGAGCTTGAACTTGCCCTTGAACTGCGACTGGGCGGCGTAACCGGCGAGGATCGAGTCGTCGGTGGTCAGCGCGTCGATGGCACCGTTCTGCAGGCCGGGCAGGCAGGCCGAGTACGTCGGGTACGGCTGGAGCTGGGCCTTGGGCGCCAGCTTGTCCTTGACGTTCTGCGCCGAGGTCGACCCGGTGACCGAGCAGAGCTTCGCGGCGTTCAGGTCCTCCGGCGACTTGATCTTGTCGTCGTCGGCGCGGATCAGGACGTCCTGGTGGGCGAGCAGGTACGGGCCGGCGAAGTCGACCTTGTCCTGGCGCTCCGGGGTGATCGAGTACGTCGCGGCGATGAAGTCGACGTCGCCGCGCTGGAGCATGGTCTCGCGGTCGGCGCTCTTCGACTCCTTCCACTCGATCTGGTCCTCGGTGTAGCCGAGCTTCTTGGCGACGTACGTGGCGACGTCCACGTCGAAGCCGGCGTAGCCGTCCGGGGTCTTCTGGCCGAGGCCGGGCTGGTCGAACTTGATGCCGATGGTGATCTTCTTGCCGTCACCGCCGGAGGAGCCGCTGTCCTTGTCGTCGCCGCCGCACGCGGTGGCGGTCAGGGCGAGGGCGAGTACGGCGGCCGAGGCGGCGGAGACCTTGCGAAGCTTCATGGTGAACATCCTTTGGCTGTGATCAGACGATCAGACGATCAGGCGCGGGAGACGGACCGGCCGGTGCGCGGGAGCCGCGGACGCCGGCCCGTCCCCGGAGTCTCAGTGGTGCAGGATCTTCGACAGGAAGTCCTTGGCACGGTCGCTGCGCGGGTTGCTGAAGAACTGGTCCGGCGTCGCCTCTTCGACGATGCGGCCGTCGGCCATGAACACCACGCGGTTGGCCGCCGAGCGGGCGAAGCCCATCTCGTGCGTGACCACGACCATGGTCATGCCGTCACGCGCGAGCTGCTTCATGACCTCCAGGACCTCGTTGATCATCTCGGGGTCGAGAGCCGACGTCGGCTCGTCGAAGAGCATGACCTTCGGGTCCATGGCCAGCGCCCGCGCGATGGCGACGCGCTGCTGCTGGCCGCCGGAGAGCTGAGCGGGGTACTTGTCCGCCTGGGCGCCCACGCCGACCCGGTCGAGCAGCGCGCGGGCCTTCTCCTCGGCCTTCTTCGCGTCGACCTTGCGGACCTTGACCTGGCCCAGGGTCACGTTCTCCAGCACCGTCTTGTGCGCGAAGAGGTTGAAGGACTGGAAGACCATGCCGACGTCGGCACGGAGCCTGGCCAGTTCCTTGCCCTCCGCGGGAAGCGGCTTGCCGTCGATCGCGATCGACCCCGAGTCGATGGTCTCCAGACGGTTGATGGTGCGGCACAGGGTGGACTTGCCGGACCCGGAGGGTCCGATGACCACGACGACTTCGCCGCGGGTGATCGTCAGGTCGATGTCCTGGAGCACGTGCAACGCGCCGAAGTGCTTGTTGACACTCTTCAGGACGACCAGTTCGTCGGTCGCGGCCTTGTCTTCCTTGGCCACCGATACTTCGGTCATCGCTCTCGGGCTCCGTCCTCCTCGGTTTCGGAGGACAGTAGTGACCCGGGACACTCTGCGTCTCTACATCTGAGGGAGATCTGAGCATCACGATCCGATAGCAATCGGACACGAGTCGTAGCACTTGTGAGCAGGGCGCATATCGGCCGGATAACTTCGAGCGGCCGCGACCGGAGACCTCTTGACGCGGTCCCTCCGCATCAGCGTCACTGCACAGGGCGCGCACGCGCGTGCACGCGTCTTTCGCACTTTCTACGCGTCCTGAGCGTACGGCCGATGAACCGAAGGGAGCCCGGATGAGACTGCTGCTCGTCGAGGACGACAACCACGTGGCCGCTGCCCTGTCCGCGATCCTGGCACGGCACGGCTTCGACGTCACCCACGCGCGCAGTGGCGAGGAGGCGCTCCAGGCGCTCGTCCCGGAGGTCGACGGCTTCGGCGTCGTCCTTCTCGACCTCGGCCTGCCCGACCAGGACGGCTACGAGGTCTGCGGCAAGATCCGCAAGCGCACCAGCACGCCGGTCATCATGGTCACCGCCCGCTCCGACGTCCGCTCCCGGATCCACGGCCTCAACCTCGGCGCCGACGACTACGTGGTCAAGCCGTACGACACCGGGGAGCTGCTCGCCCGGATCCACGCCGTCAGCCGGCGCACCGCCCAGGAGGACGCCACCGGGAGCACCGAGACGGTGGTGCGCCTCGGCGCGCTGCGCATCGAGCTGCCGACGCGCCAGGTGAGCGTGGACGGAGCGGTCGTCCAGCTCACCCGCAAGGAGTTCGACCTCCTCGCGCTGCTCGCGCAGCGTCCCGGCGTGGTGTTCCGCCGTGAGCAGATCATCAGCGAGGTCTGGCGGACCAGCTGGGAGGGGACCGGCCGCACCCTGGAGGTGCACGTCGCCTCCCTGCGCGCCAAGCTGCGCATGCCCGCGCTCATCGAGACCGTCCGCGGCGTCGGCTACCGCCTCGTCGCGCCCAACGGATAGCGGGGCCGGGTGAGCACACGCCTGCTCCCGCTGCTCATCGTCCTGATGGCGGCCGTACTGCTCGCGCTCGGCGTTCCGCTCGGCGTGAGCGTCGCACGCGCGGAGCAGCAGAAGGTCGTCATCGACCGCATAGACGACACCGCACGCTTCGCCGCGCTCGCCCAGTTCGTCACCGAGGACGCGCCGGGCGGTTCCCGCCCGACCAGCACGGACGAACGCCTGGAGACCCTCCAGACCGAGCTGACCAGCTATTACGAGGTCTACGGCATCAAGGCGGGCGTCTTCTACCGCAACCACATCCCGATGGCCAACGCCCCGACCACCTGGTTCCTGCCGCAGACCGGAGAGGTGCGCGACTCCTTCGACGAGGCGCTGCTGAGCCGTCGCAGCCACGACCCGCGGCAGGTGTGGCCGTGGCAGGACGGACAGCTGGTGGTGGCCTCGCCCGTCATCCGGGACGGCGACGTGGTCGCGGTCGTCGTGACGGAGTCGCCGACCGACTCGATGCGGTCGAGCACCCTGCGCGGCTGGCTGGTGATCGGCGCCGGTGAGATCGCCGCGATGCTGCTCGCCGTCGGCGCCGCGCTCCGGCTGACGGGCTGGGTGCTCAAGCCGGTGCGGGTCCTCGACGCCACCACCCACGACATCGCCACCGGGCGGCTCAAGTCCCGCGTCGCGCCGGCCGGCGGGCCGCCGGAGCTGAGGCGCCTCGCCGGGTCGTTCAACGAGATGGCCGACCACGTGGAGGACGTGCTGGAGCAGCAGCGCGCCTTCGTCGCCGACGCCTCGCACCAGTTGCGCAACCCGCTCGCGGCCCTGCTGCTGCGCATCGAACTGCTCGCCCTGGAACTGCCGGAGGGCAACGAGGAGATCGCCTCCGTCCAGACCGAGGGTAAACGCCTGGCCCGGGTCCTGGACGACCTGCTCGACCTGGCGCTGGCCGAGCACAGCCAGGCCGACCTGAAGGTCACCGACGTCGGTGCGCTGGCCGCCGAGCGGGTGGCGGCCTGGGCGCCGACGGCCGAGGCCAAGGGCGTACGCCTGGTGGGGGAGTGCCCGCCGACGACGGGCTGGGCCGACCCGGTGGCCCTCTCCAGTGCCCTGGACGCGGTCATCGACAACGCGGTGAAGTTCACGCCGCCCGAGGAGACCGTCCGGGTCGAGGTCGCCTCCACCGGGGACGCCGCCACCGTCGTCGTCACCGACAACGGCCCCGGGCTCACCGACGAGGAACTCGCGCGCGTGGGCGACCGTTTCTGGCGCAGCGGCCGGCACCAGAACATCAAGGGGTCGGGGCTCGGCCTGTCCATCTGCCGGGCGCTGCTCGCGGCGGGCGACGGCTCGATCTCCTTCGGCCACCACACGCCGCACGGCCTGGAGGTCACCGTCACGGTGCCGAGGACGGGCACGGCGCCCAAGGAGCCCGAGCGGCCCTACGGCTCCGGTGGCCGGTAGGCGGCAGGGTGCCTACGGCTTGACCGACCGGTAGTAGCGCCGGGCGCCCTCGTGCAGCTCCAGCGGGTCGGTGTATATCGCGGTACGCAGATCCACCAGCTGCGCGGAGTGGACGTGCGCCCCGATGCCGTCGCGGCTGTCCAGCACGGTCCGGGTCAGCCACTCGGTGAGCCGCGGATCGACGTCCGCGCGGGTCACCAGCAGGTTGGACACCGCCATGGTGGGCACCACGGCGCCGTTCTGGACGGTGGGGTAGGCCGACTCCGGCATGTTGGTGGTGCGGTAGTAGCGGGTCGCGCCGCCCGACTCGTGCAGCTCGGTGACGAGGTCGTCGCCGATCGGCACGAACCGGAAGGCGGACGTCTCCGCGATCTGCCTGAGCCCGTCGGTCGGCACGCCGCCCGACCAGAAGAACGCGTCCAGTTCGCCCCCGAGCCGCCCGGGACCGGTGTCGATGCCGTCCGCGCGGGGCGTGATGTCCGTCTCCGGATCGATGCCGGCGGCCTTCAGGAGCCGGGTGGCGATCAGCCGCACGCCCGAGTTGGGCAGCCCTATCGCGACCCGCTTGCCCCGCAGGTCGGCGACCGACTGGATGTCCGAGTCGGTCGGCACCACGAGCTGCACGTAGTCGTCGTAGAGGCGGGTGACCCCCCGCAGCGCCTCGGCCCCGGGACGGCCGGCCAGCTTGTACGTCTCCACCGCGTCGGCCGCGGCGATCGTGAAGTCGGCCTCTCCGGACGCGACCCGCTCGACGTTCTCCTGCGAGCCCGCGCTGGTCATCAGCCGCACGTCCAGACCAGGCATGTCCTTGCGCAGCTCGGAGCGCAGCAGTTCGCCGTACTTCTGGTAGACGCCCGCGCGGGTGCCCGTGCTGAACGTGATGCTCCCGCCCGGCGGCTTCTCACCCAGCGGCAGCAGCCACCACAGCAGCAGCCCGAGCACGACGGCACCGGCGACCGCGCCCTGGGCGGCCCGGCGCCCGCCGATACGGGAGAGCAGCGTGGACATGGGGCCGATCCTGCCAGCCCGCACCGGCACTGACCAGGGCCGAACTCACACCGCGGCCCCAAGAGCGCGGCAGCGTTGTCGGTGGCGGTCGCTAGAGTCCTCGGCATGAGTGACACCTCGCCCGCCGACCTGGTCCACGCCTTCCACCTCGCCTTCGGGCTGGACGCCCGCAGCGCCCCGACCGAGGTCCCGCCCGGCCTGGCGGCGCACAGAGGCGAGCTGCTCGCCGAGGAGGCCGCCGAGGTCGCGGAGGTGTCGGTGACGGGACCCCTCGACCGGCTCGCGCACGAACTGGCCGACGTCGTCTACGTCGCCTACGGCACGGCCCTCGTCCACGGCATCGACCTGGACGAGGTGATCGCCGAGATCCACCGCTCCAACATGACCAAGCTCGGCCCCGACGGCAGCGTCAGCCGCCGCGCCGACGGCAAGGTCCTCAAGGGCGACCACTACGAGGCACCGGACGTCGCCGCCGTCCTGCGCCGCCAGGGGTGGACGCCACGGACGCCGGACGCGGCGGGGGCGCCGCAGACACCGCGGACACCGGACACGACGGAGGCGCCGCGCGGCTGAGGTCCTGGCGGATACCCGCGCGGCCGAGCGCGCCGTCAGTCGCCGACCGTCGCCTCCGCCCCCGTAGCCGTCCGGGACGCCCCGTCGGGGGCGCCGCCGCCCGGGTGGCCGGGACGGTCGCGGCGGCCGAACAGGCGCATCCCCAGCGGCTCGGTGAAGCGGGCGGTGAGGGGGCCGAGGACGACCAGGATGAGGACGTAGGCCGTGGCCAGCGGGCCCAGGGACGGCTCGATGCCGGCCGAGACCGCGAGACCGGCGATGACGATCGAGAACTCGCCGCGCGCCACCAGCGCCCCGCCCGCACGCCAGCGGCCCTTGGCGGAGATCCCGGCGCGCCTTGCCGCCCAGTACCCGGTGGCGATCTTCGTCACCGCCGTGAGCAGGGCCAGCGCGAGGGCCGGCAGCAGGACCGGCGGAATGCTGGCCGGGTCCGTGTGCAGGCCGAAGAAGACGAAGAACACGGCGGCGAAGAGGTCCCGCAGCGGGCTCAGCAGCGTGTGCGCGCCCTCCGCGACCTCCCCGGACAGCGCGATGCCCACCAGGAAGGCGCCCACCGCGGCCGACACCTGGAGCTGCTGCGCCACACCCGCGACCAGGATCGTCAGGCCGAGCACCACCAGCAGCAGCTTCTCCGGGTCGTCGCTGGAGACGAACCGCGAGATGAGCCGTCCGTAGCGCAGCGCCACGAAGAGCACCAGCCCCGCCGCGGCCAGCGCGACCGCCAGCGTGATGCTGCCGGTCATCAGCCCGGCACCCGCGACCAGCGCGGTGACGATCGGCAGGTACACCGCCATCGCCAGGTCCTCCAGGACCAGCACGCTCAAGATCACCGGCGTCTCGCGGTTGCCGACCCGGCCGAGGTCGCCCAGCACCTTGGCGATGACACCGGACGAGGAGATCCACGTGACGCCGGCGAGGACGACGGCCGCCACCGGCCCCCAGCCCATCAGCAGTGCGGCAACCGCGCCCGGCACCGCGTTGAGCGCGCAGTCGACGAGGCCGGCCGGGTAGTGGGACTTGAGGTTCGTGACCAGGTCGCTGGCCGTGTACTCCAGGCCCAGCATCAGCAGCAGGAGGATGACACCGATCTCGGCGCCGGTGGCGACGAACTCCTCGCTCGCGCCGAGCGGGAGCAGCCCGCCCTCGCCGAAGGCCAGACCGGCCAGCAGGTACAGCGGGATGGGGGAGAGCCGGTAGCGCCCGGCGAACCGGCCGAGCAGCCCCAGCCCCAGGATGATGGAACCGAACTCGATCAGGAGGACCGCGGAGTGCACCGGCTCACTCCTGCCCGAGTATCGCCGCGGCCGCGTCGACGCCCTCACGGGTGCCGATGACGATCAAGGTGTCACCACCCACGAGCCGGAAGTCCGGCGCCGGTGAGGGAATCGCCTCGGCCCGCCGCAGCACCGCCACGATCGACGCGCCGGTCTCGGTCCGCATGCACGTCTCGCCCAGCAGCCGCCCGTTCCAGCGGGAGGTGGCGGAGACCTCGATCCGCTCGGCGACCAGGCCCAGGTCCGTGGTGTAGAGCAGGTTGGCGCTGTGGTGCGAGGGCTTCAGCGCGTCGATCAGCGCGCCCGCCTCGGGACCGCTCAGCCGCAGCGAGTGGGCGCACGAGTCGGGGTCGTCGGCCCGGTAGACGTTCACCGTGCGGGCGCCGTCGCGGTGTGCCACCACCGACAGGTGGCGGTGTTCCCGGGTCACCAGGTCGTACTGGACCCCGATACCCGGCAGCGGCGTCGCCCTCAGGCGTGGTGCTGACACGAGCTGTCCCCTCATTCGTCTTGCTTTCCTTTGCCGCACTTCCCGCACTGCGTGACGTGCTCACGGCCCCGCCATGCTGTCATCCGCACGTACGGTGGCGATATGGGTGTCGTGACGGATATACGCAGCCGGTCGCGGGCGCGCAGAGTGGCCGCGGCGGTGTCGTGCGCGGAAGCCGGGAGGAGCGGAAAGAGGACCGTGTCGCTCTTCTGGCGGATCTTCTCGCTCAACGCCGCGGGCCTGTTCGTCGCCACCGCGCTGCTCCTGGGACCGCTCACCGTCTCGACGCCGGTCCTGCCCGGCGAGGCGCTGATCCTGCTCGTGGGCCTCGCGGCGCTGCTCGCCGGAAACGCGGTCGTCCTGCGCATCGGCCTGAACCCCCTGCACCGGCTCGGCCGCGCCATGGCCACCGCCGACCTGCTGGTGCCCGGCGCCCGCCCGGCGGTCGCCGGGCCTGCCGAGGCGGCCCAGCTGATCGCCACGTACAACACGATGCTGGACCGGCTCCAGGCCGAACGGGCGGCCGGTGCCGGCCGCGCGCTCCAGGCCCAGGAACGCGAACGACAGCGCATCGCCCGCGAACTGCACGACGAGGTCGGCCAGACCCTCACCGCCGTCCTCCTCCAGCTCAAGAGGGTCGCCGACCGGGTCCCCGGCGAGCTGCGCGAAGAGGTGTCGCTGGCGCAGGAGGCCACCCGGTCCGGCCTCGACGAGATCCGCCGCATCGCCCGCCGGCTGCGCCCCGGTGTCCTGGAGGAGCTCGGCCTGCCCAGCGCGCTGCGCTCCCTCGCCGCCGAGTTCACCCACCACGGGCTCTCCGTCGAGCACCACGTCCCCGGCGACCTGCCTCCGCTCGCCCCGGAGGCGGAACTGGTGCTCTACCGGGTCGCCCAGGAGGGCCTGACCAACACCGCCCGGCACGCCGCCGCCGACCACGCGGCGCTCAGCCTGCGTCCGCTGGCCCACGGTGTCGAACTGCTCGTCCGCGACAACGGCACCGGTCTCGGCACGGCCGCGGAGGGCGCCGGGATCCGGGGCATGCGTGAGCGGGCCCTGCTGATCGGCGCCGAGATCCACTTCGAACCCGCCCCCGGAGGGGGCACCGACGTACGCCTGCGCGTCCCCGCCCCGCCCGGGGAGCGTCCCGCAGACCGAACCGGAGACAGCCCCTGATGTCCGCACGGCCCCCGATCCGCGTCCTGCTCGCCGACGACCACACCCTCGTACGCCGCGGGGTACGCCTCATCCTGGACGGCGAACCCGACCTCACGGTGGTCGCCGAGGCCGGTGACGGTGCCGAGGCGGTCGCGGCGGCCCGGGCCACCGACGTCGACCTGGCCGTCCTGGACGTCGCGATGCCCCGCATGACCGGCCTCCAGGCGGCCCGCGAACTCTCCCGCCGGCTGCCCGGGCTGCGCATCCTGATCCTGACCATGTACGACAACGAGCAGTACTTCTTCGAGGCACTCAAGGCCGGCGCCTGCGGATACGTCCTCAAGTCCGTCGCCGACCGCGACCTGGTCGAGGCGTGCCGGGCCGCCGTGCGCGACGAACCGTTCATCTACCCCGGTGCCGAACGGGCCCTCGTCCGCTCTTACCTGGACCGCATGGACCGCGGCGGCGACCTGCCGGAGCGGCCCATCACAGAACGCGAGGAGGAGATCCTCAAGCTCGTCGCCGAGGGGCACACCTCCAAGGAGATCGGCGAACTGCTCTTCATCAGCGCCAAGACCGTCGAACGCCACCGCGCCAACCTGCTCCAGAAGCTGGGCGTCCGCGACCGCCTGGAGCTGACCCGGTACGCGATCCGCGCGGGCCTGATCGAGCCCTGACCAGCCCCGATCCGGGTTGTCCACAGGCGGCCCGGGCCATCGCCGCCGACCGCCTACCCTTATTGCCATGAGCAGCATCGACCGGAGCCAGACAGTGGGCGGCACGCGCACCTACGAAGTACGCACCTACGGGTGCCAGATGAACGTCCACGACTCCGAGCGATTGTCCGGCCTGCTGGAGGACGCGGGGTACGTCCGCGCCGCCGAGGGCGCCGACGGCGACGCGGACGTCGTCGTCTTCAACACCTGCGCCGTCCGGGAGAACGCCGACAACAAGCTGTACGGCAACCTCGGCCACCTCGCCCCGAAGAAGGCGAGCCGCCCCGGGATGCAGATCGCGGTCGGCGGCTGCCTCGCGCAGAAGGACCGCGACACCATCGTCAAGCGCGCCCCCTGGGTGGACGTCGTCTTCGGCACGCACAACATCGGCAAGCTCCCGGTCCTGCTGGAGCGCGCCCGCGTGCAGGAGGAGGCGCAGGTCGAGATCGCCGAGTCCCTGGAGGCGTTCCCGTCCACGCTGCCGACCCGGCGCGAGAGCGCCTACGCGGCCTGGGTCTCCATCTCCGTCGGCTGCAACAACACCTGTACCTTCTGCATCGTCCCGGCGCTGCGCGGCAAGGAGAAGGACCGCCGTCCCGGCGACATCCTCGCCGAGGTCGAGGCCCTGGTCGCCGAGGGCGTCTCGGAGATCACCCTCCTCGGACAGAACGTCAACGCCTACGGCTCCGACATCGGCGACCGCGAGGCGTTCAGCAAGCTGCTGCGCGCCTGCGGGGGCATCGACGGCCTGGAGCGCGTCCGCTTCACCTCCCCGCACCCGCGCGACTTCACCGACGACGTCATCGCCGCCATGGCCGAGACGCCGAACGCCATGCCGCAGCTGCACATGCCGCTCCAGTCCGGCTCCGACCCGGTGCTGAAGGCGATGCGCCGCTCCTACCGGCAGGAGCGCTACCTGGGGATCATCGAGAAGGTGCGGGCCGCCATCCCGCACGCGGCGATCACCACCGACATCATTGTGGGCTTCCCCGGCGAGACCGAGGAGGACTTCGAGCAGACCCTGCACGTGGTGCGCGAGGCCCGGTTCGCCCAGGCGTACACCTTCCAGTACTCCAAGCGGCCCGGCACCCCGGCCGCCGAGATGGACGGCCAGATCCCCAAGGCGGTCGTCCAGGAGCGCTACGAGCGCCTCGTCGCCCTCCAGGAGGAGATCTCCTGGGAGGAGAACAAGAAGCAGGTCGGCCGCACCCTGGAGCTGATGGTCGCCGAGGGCGAGGGCCGGAAGGACGGCACCACCCACCGGCTCTCCGGCCGCGCCCCCGACAACCGTCTGGTGCACTTCACCAAGCCCGGCCAGGAGGTCCGGCCGGGCGACGTGGTGACGGTCGAGATCACCTACGCCGCCCCCCACCACCTCCTCGCCGAGGGCGCGGTCCTCGACGTGCGCCGCACCCGCGCGGGCGACGCCTGGGAGAAGCGCAACGCGGCCGACCAGGACAAGCCCGCGGGCGTGATGCTCGGCCTGCCGAAGATCGGCGTGCCCGAGCCCCAGCCGGCGGTGGCGAGCGGCTGCGGCTGCGACTGACCGCGGGGGAGTGCGACCCCGGGCGGGGCGCGGGGTTACGCTGCCGATCATGCTTGTCGCCGCCGCCGTCTGCCCCTGCCCGCCGCTCCTCGTCCCGGAGGTCGCCGCGGGCGCCGCACCCGAGCTGGACGCCGCCCGCGCGGCGTGCACGGACGCGCTGGGCGTGCTCGCCGCCGCCCGGCCCGACCGCCTCGTGGTGGTCGGACCCGCGGACTCGGCCGGGCCGGAGATCTACCCGCAGGGGACGCCGGGCTCGTTCCGCGGCTTCGGTGTGGACCTGGACGTGCGGCTGGGCCCGGACACCGGGGCGGCCACGCCGGCGGCCGGGAGTGAACTGCCGTACGGCTTCGCCGTCGGGGCCTGGCTGCTCGCGCGTACCGGCTGGTCCCACGCGCCCGTCGAGGGCGTCGGAGTGGGGGAGGATCTTCCCGCCGAGCGGTGCGCCGCCGTCGGCCGGGACCTCGCCGGGCGGGCCGGGCGGGTGGCGCTGCTGGTGCTGGGCGACGCCAGTGCGTGCCGCACGCTCAAGGCGCCGGGCTACCTCGACGAGCGGGCGGCGCCCTTCGACGCGGCGGCGGGGCGCGCGCTGGGCGCGGCGGACGTGACCGCCCTCGCCGGGCTGGACGTCGCCCTCGCCCGTGAGCTGAAGGTGTCCGGCCGGGCTCCCTGGCAGGTCCTCGCGGGCGCGGCCGGGGGAACGGGCCTGTCGGGCACGCTGCTGTACGAGGACGCTCCGTACGGGGTGGGGTACGTCGCGGCCGCGTGGTCGTAGTCGTAGTCGAGGCAGCGCGTCGGCGGACGGCCACGGAGCCGGTCAGCCGACGCGCTGATCCGCTCCGTGACCGTCCGCCGACGCGGAGGCGACCCGCCGGTGTGACGGGTCAGGAGGCCGGAGGGGGTCCGGCCGGCGGCGGACCGCCCGGGGCGCTGCCCGGCGTACCGTCGCCTCCGCCCGTTCCCTCGTCCTTGTGAGCGAGACGGTCCACGGCACCCTTGGCCTTGCCCGTGCCGGTCTGGATCCGGTCGCTGTACTTGCCCTTGGTCTTCTCGTCGACGGTCCGCGCCATCTTGTCGAGGCCGCGATCGATCTTGTCCTCGTGCTGCTGCGCGAGGTCGGAGACCTTGCCCTTCGCCGGTCCGAGTTTGGCCTTCAAGTTGTCCAGGAGACCCATGGTTCGCCTTCCCTCACGGGGCGGTCAGGTGCGGGCGCCCTTGTCGGCCTCGTTGTCGACGGCCTCCCCGGCGGACTGCTGCTTGGGGATGCCGACACCGTCCGAGTCGGCGGCCTCGGGGGCCGGGGCGGCCTCGTCGGTCTCCGCGGTGTTCCGAGGGCCGGACTCGGCCGTCTCCGCGGCCTCCGCCGTGGTCTCCTCTGCGGCCCGCTCCGTCTCCGTGCCGTCGGCCCCGGTCGCGGCGGCCGACGCCTCCTCGGTGTTCTTCGACTTCCGAAGAAGCCGTGCAAAAACGCCCATTTCAACTCCATACGTTACTCGTGCGGGCGAAATCCCGCGGCATCCGGTGCGTCCGACCGCGTGGCCGGGGCCATCGCCCCGGCCGTCCGGGGAGCGGGAACCTCGCAACGGGCAACGACCCCGGCCGCGGACCGTCACGTAACTCGTTCGAGGGCGAGGTGCGGGGTTTGCGAGACTGGTGCGGTGAGCAGCGCACCCTCCGCCCCCCGTGTCATCGCCGTAGTCGGACCCACCGCGGCCGGAAAGTCCGATCTGGGCGTCTTCCTCGCCCAGCGGCTGGGCGGCGAGGTCGTCAACGCCGACTCCATGCAGCTCTACCGTGGGATGGACATCGGCACCGCCAAACTGACACCCGGGGAACGCGGCGGCGTCCCGCACCACCTCCTGGACATCTGGGACGTGACGGTCGCGGCGTCCGTCGCCGAGTACCAGCGGCTGGCCCGGGAGCGGATCGACGCCCTGCTCGCCGAGGGACGCTGGCCCGTCCTCGTCGGCGGCTCCGGCCTCTACGTCCGCGGCGCCGTCGACAACCTGGAGTTCCCCGGCACCGACCCCGAGATCAGGGCCCGGCTGGAGGAGGAACTCGCCGAGCTGGGCCCGGGAGCGCTGCACAGCCGGCTCGCCGCCGCCGACCCGGAGGCCGCGCGGGCCATCCTCCCCGGCAACGGCCGCCGGATCGTGCGGGCGCTCGAGGTGATCGAGATCACCGGCCGCCCCTTCACCGCCAACCTCCCCGGTCACGACTCCGTCTACGACACCGTGCAGATCGGCGTCGACGTGGCACGCCCCGAACTGGACGAGCGCATCGCCCGCCGCGTCGACCGGATGTGGGAGGCGGGACTGGTCGAGGAAGTGCGCGCACTCGAGGCGCGCGGGTTGCGCGAGGGGCGTACGGCGTCGCGCGCGCTCGGCTACCAGCAGGTGCTCACGGCGCTCGCCGGTGACTGCACGCTCGACGAGGCGCGCGCGGAGACCGTCCGTGCCACCAAGCGCTTCGCGCGCCGTCAGGATTCATGGTTCAGGCGCGACCCGCGGGTGCACTGGTTGAGTGGGGGTGTGGCGGATCGCACGGAACTTCCGCGGCTCGCCCTGTCGTTGGTCGAACGACCGGTTACAGCCTGATCACGTGATGGCATCGGGACGCCCCGGCCGTCATCCCGGCCTCCGACGGCGTGCCATCATCGAGCTTCGATCGACCGAGTGAGTCCTAGTTGGGAGGGCGCGTGGCGATGGAGGCCGGCCCTCGCGACACCGCACCGAGCACCGAGCACGGCACCGCCGGCCCCGGTGGCCCGGAGCCGGACGGACCCGCCCTGAGCCCCGACGGCCCCGACCAGACCCCGCAGGGTGTGGCGGCCGACGGCCCCGAGCCGGACGAGATGTACGGCGACGAGGTCGAGGTCGAGCTGCGGCCCCAGCGGCGGCTGCGGATCTGGCAGCTCGCGCCCATCGTCTGCCTGGCCGCCGTCGGCTCCCTGATGTTCGCCTTCCCGCTCGCCTTCGACTTCGGTGACAGCGGCGCCGTGATCGCCATGCTTGGGCTGCTGATCTGCTCGTGCGCCGCCGGGTGGGGCATGATGGCCGCCCGCCGCGTCGGCTACACCTGGCCCGGCCTCCCGCAGCGCGGATCCGGGCGCCGTGCCGACTGGCGGATGATCATCGTGTACGCCCTGGCGGTCGCCGCGATCGTCGTCCTGGCCGTGTGGCGGGTGGCCCGTCTGCGGGGCTGAGACCCCCGCCCGCACGCACCTCCGCGCTTCCGTCCCCGGCTCGTCGTACGCAACCCGTACGATCGAGGAATGAGCACGCGGATCGCCTTCCTCAAGGGTCACGGCACCGAGAACGACTTCGTGATCGTCCCGGACCCGCAGAACACCGTCGACCTGCCCCCCGCCGCCGTCGCCGTCCTGTGCGACCGCCGCGCGGGCATCGGCGGTGACGGACTCCTGCACGTGGTGCGGTCCGCGGCGCACCCCGACGCCCGGGACATGGCGGCCGAGGCGGAGTGGTTCATGGACTACCGCAACGGCGACGGCTCGGTCGCGGAGATGTGCGGCAACGGCGTGCGGGTCTTCGCGCGCTACCTCCAGCGCGCCGGGCACGTCACCGAGGGAGACCTCGCCGTCGCCACGCGCGGGGGCGTGAAGACCGTGCACCTCGCCAAGAACGGTGACGTCACCGTCGGCATGGGCCGCGCGCTGCTCCCCGAGGGCGACGTCGAGGTGAGCGTCGGCGAGCGCCACTGGCCCGCGCGGAACGTGAACATGGGCAACCCGCACGCCGTCGCCTTCGTCGCCGACCTCGACCACGCGGGCGACCTGTACACCGCGCCGCCCGTCGGGCCGGCCGCCGCCTACCCGGACGGGGTCAACGTCGAGTTCGTCGTCGACCGGGGCCCTGGCCACGTCGCGATGCGGGTGCACGAGCGCGGCTCCGGGGAGACCCGCTCCTGCGGCACCGGCGCGTGTGCCGTCGCCGTCGCCACCGCGCGCAGGGACGGCGCCGACCCGGCGGTCACCGGCACTCCGGCGACCTACACCGTGGACCTGCCCGGCGGCACCCTGGTGATCACCGAGCGCCCCGACGGCGAGATCGAGATGACCGGTCCGGCAGTGATCGTCGCGGAGGGAGAGTTCGACTCCGCCTGGCTGGAAGGGGTACTCGCCGGCACGACGGCCGGGTGAACCACAGCCCGGTCCATGACACTCAGTACGAAAACGTAAACCCTCGGCTCATCGCTCGAATGGGTGATCCGTTTCACGCTCGGCGAGAGGCGGTCGGCCGCACGTGGTGGGCTCGATAGCATCAAGCACCGGCCCGGACGGGGGACCGACACCATCCCCTGAGCCGTGTCCGCTCTGGGATACCCCGTCCGCCGGTTTACGCAGCCGGAGGTGCCCATGAACGCGGAGGCCGTGAATCCAGCGAGCCCCGGCCCCGTGACGCCCGCGAGCGTCGGCCCCGTCGCGCCCGCGGCGGCCCGCAGAAAGGCCCGCCCCCGGATCGATCTGCGCCGCCTCGGCCGCGCCGCGCTGCTCGGCTCCACCGCCCGCGGCCGGCTGCCCGACGCCATCGGCCACGTCGTCGAGGCCCACCGCGCCCACCACCCCGACGCCGACCTCGACCCGCTGCGCCGCGCCTACGTGCTGGCCGAGTCCTCGCACCGCGGCCAGATGCGCAAGAGCGGCGAGCCGTACATCACCCACCCCCTCGCGGTGACCCTGATCCTCGCCGAACTCGGCGCGGAGACCACCACCCTGACCGCCTCGCTCCTGCACGACACCGTCGAGGACACCGACGTGACGCTCGATCAGGTCGGCGAGGAGTTCGGCGCCGAGGTCCGCTACCTCGTCGACGGCGTCACCAAGCTGGAGAAGGTCGACTACGGCGCCGCCGCCGAGCCCGAGACCTTCCGCAAGATGCTCCTCGCCACCGGCAACGACGTCCGCGTGATGTCGATCAAACTCGCCGACCGGCTGCACAACATGCGCACCCTCGGCGTGATGCGCCGCGAGAAACAGGAGCGCATCGCCAAGGTGACCCGGGACGTGCTCATCCCGCTCGCCGAACGGCTCGGCGTCCAGGCGCTCAAGTCCGAGCTGGAGGACCTCGTCTTCGCGGTCATGCACCCCGAGGAGTACGAGCACACGCGCGAACTGGTCGACGAGAACGCCGCCCGCGCGGACGACCCGCTGGCCGAGGTCGCCGAGGACGTCCGCAAGGTGCTGCGCGAGGCCGACATCAACGCCGAAGTCCTCATCCGGCCCCGCCACTTCGTCTCCCTGCACCGCGTCTCCCGCAAACGCGATCCACTCCGCGGCGCCGACTTCGGCCGCCTCCTGGTGCTCGTGCAGGAGGACGCCGACTGCTACGCCGTCCTCGGTGAACTGCACACCTGTATGACGCCCGTCGTCTCGGAGTTCAAGGACTTCATCGCCGTCCCGAAGTTCAACCTGTACCAGTCGCTGCACACCGCGGTGGCCCGCGCGCAGGACGGCCAGGTCGTCGAAGTCCTCATCCGCACCCACCAGATGCACAAGGTCGCCGAGGCGGGCGTCGTCGCGCTCGGCAACCCGTACGCCACGCCGCCGGAGGAGCAGACCGCGGGCGACGGCGAACGCGTCGACCCGACGCGCCCCGGCTGGCTCTCCCGGCTGCTCGACTGGCAGCGCGGCGCACCCGACCCCGACACCTTCTGGTCCACCCTGCGCGAGGACCTCGCCCAGGACCGCGAGATCACCGTCTTCCGCCCCGACGGCGGCACCCTCGGCCTCCCCGAGGGCGCCACCTGCGTCGACGCCGCCTACGCCCAGTACGGCGAGGACGCGCACGCCTGCATGGGCGCCCGGGTGAACGGCCGCCTGGCCACCATGAGCACGGTGCTGCGCGACGGCGACGGCGTGCAGCTCCTGATGGGCCAGGACCCCGCCTCCGAGCCCTCCAGCGACTGGCTGGAGCACGCCCACACGCCCGCCGCGCGGATCGCCATCCAGCGGCGCCTCGCCGCGCGTCCGGCGCCCACGTCCGCCGACCCGGAGACCGACCCGGAGACCGAGGCGGCGGCAGTGGCAGAGGCGGCGGTCCGGAACCAGGCCCGCGGCGCCGCTCCGGCCGACGACGCCCCCGCGCCCGCCCCGCGCCCGGCGGCCGACACGCCGGAGGTCCGTCCCGGCTCCGGAGCCGGTTCCCCCGACGTACTGGTCGACCTGCCGGGCGCGACGGTCCGCCTGGCCGGCTGTTGCACGCCCGTGCCGCCGGACCGGATCACCGGCTTCGCCGTCCGCGGGGGAGTGGTGACCGTGCACCGCGCGGAGTGCCCCGCCGTGGCCCGCATGACGAGCGCGGGGCGTCCCGAGGTCGGTGTGGGCTGGGGCGACAGCACCGAGTGCCGGGTCACGCTGCTCGCCGAATCGTTCGGCCGCCCGCACCTCCTGGCCGACCTCACCGAGGCCATGGCCCTCGAAGGCGCCGAGATCGTCTCGGCGACCGTCGAGCCCCCGGACCGCCAGCGGGTCCGCCACACCTACACCGTGCTGCTCCCGGACGCGGCCCGGCTGCCCGCCCTGATGCGCGCGATGCGCGACGTGGCCGGGGTGTACGACGTCAGCCGGTCCCAGCCGCAGCCCACCGGGGCCTGAGCGGGACGTACCCGTTCGGGTGCCCCGGGCGCGCGTCGTCGCCGCGGGGCACGCGCGCGCTGATAGCCGTGAGGGATGCCGTACACCCCTCACGCCCCTCGCGCCGTCCAGCCCCCGCGTCCACGGCCCCGCGTACGCTCCCGCCGCAGGCTCAGGGCGGCGGCGCTGCTCGCCTGCGCCGTCTCCGTCTGCCTGGTCGCCGCGAGCGCCCCGCCGGCCCCGCTCGGCGTCGGCGACCGCCTCTACCCGCACCTGGGAAACCCCGGCTACGACGTCGCGGCGTACGACCTCTCCTTCACCTACTCGGGCAGCAACACCAAGCCGCTGAAGGCCGTCACCACGATCGACGCCCGGACGACGGCCGACCTGGACCGGGTCAACCTCGACTTCGCCCACGGCAAGGTCGACTCGGTCGAGGTCGACGGCGAGCCCGCGGACTTCGCGACGGCCGGCGAGGACCTGGTCGTCACGCCCGCGGACGCCCTGGACGAGGGCGAGTGGACGCGGATCACCGTGCGGCACAGCAGCGATCCCGTGTACGCCGAGGACCGCCCGGGCGGCTGGGTGCGCACCGTCGACGGCCTCGCCATGGCCAACCAGGCCGACGTCGCCCACCTGGTCTTCCCCTGCAACGACCACCCCTCCGACAAGGCGAGCTTCACCTTCCGCGTCACCGCGCCCGACGGCCTCACCGCCGTCGCCAACGGCCTGCCGGCGGGCGTCGAGCGCACCGGCTCCTCGACCACCTGGACCTACCGGACCCAGCACCCCATGGCGACCGAGCTGGCCCAGGTGTCCATCGGCCGGTCCACGGTGCTGCACCGCACCGGCCCGCACGGACTGCCGGTACGGGACGTCGTGCCGACCAAGCACCGCGCGGCGCTCGAACCGTGGCTGCGGAAGACGCCGGACCAGATCGCCTGGATGGAGAAGAAGGTCGGGCGCTACCCCTTCGAGACCTACGGCCTCCTCATGGCCGACGCCACCACCGGCTTCGAGCTGGAGACCCAGACGCTCTCCCTCTTCGAGCGCGAACTGTTCACGGAGCCCGGCTACCCCGCGTGGTACGTCGAGTCGATCATGGTCCACGAGCTGGCCCACCAGTGGTTCGGCAACAGCGTCAGCCCGGGCACCTGGTCCGACCTGTGGCTCAACGAGGGGCACGCCACCTGGTACGAGGCGCTGTACGCGGAGGAGACCGCGGACAAGTCCATGGCGGCGCGCATGAAGGCCGCCTACGGCGCCTCCGACGGCTGGCGCGCCAAGGGAGGGCCCCCGGCCGCCCCCAAGCCGCCCGCCTCCGGCAGCAAGACCGGCATCTTCCGCGCCAACGTCTACGACGGTGCCGCGCTGGTGCTCTACGCGCTGCGCGAGGAGATCGGCCGGACCGCCTTCGAGCGCCTGGAGTCCGTCTGGGTCGACCGCCACCGGGACGCCAACGCCACCACCGCGGACTTCGTCCGGCTCGCCTCCGAGATCTCCGGCCGCGACCTCGGCGCCTTCTTCGAGGGCTGGCTGTACGGGGAGAAGACCCCGCCGATGCCCGGCCACCCGGACTGGAAGCCGACGGCCGCCGCCAAGGCGCCCGCGTCCCAGAAGGCCCACGGGTCCCACAAGGCCCATGGGTCCCAGAAGGCGCACGGCGAATAAGCCGGTGACGAGACGGCCCGTGCCGTGCGACCATCTTCGGGACGGCGCGGTACGGGCCCGCGGGAATCTCCCCGGCGGCTCGCGCGTTGTGCAGAATGTCGCGGCCGAAGTGCCGCGCGATTCCCATCCCAGCCACGTAAGGATCCAATGACCTCCTCTTCTTCCCCCTCCCAGGACACCAAGCGTCTCGCGCAGACCTATCCCGAGGGCCTCCGGGCCGATGCCCTGATGGAAGAGGACGTCGCCTGGAACCACGAGACCGGCTCGCAGTGGGACGGTGAGCAGTTCGACCGTTCCGACCGCGCGGCACTGCGCCGCGTCGCCGGCCTGTCCACCGAGCTCGAGGACGTCACCGAGGTCGAGTACCGCCAGCTCCGCCTGGAGCGGGTCGTCCTCGTCGGCGTGTGGACCTCGGGCACCGTGCAGGACGCGGAGAACTCGCTCGCCGAGCTGGCCGCCCTCGCCGAGACCGCCGGCGCGCTCGTGCTCGACGGCGTGATCCAGCGCCGCGACAAGCCCGACGCCGCGACGTACATCGGCTCCGGCAAGGCCGAGGAGCTGCGCGACGTCGTCCTCCACACCGGCGCCGACACCGTCATCTGCGACGGTGAGCTGAGCCCCGGACAGCTGATCCACCTCGAGGACGTCGTCAAGGTCAAGGTCATCGACCGTACGGCCCTGATCCTGGACATCTTCGCCCAGCACGCCAAGTCCCGAGAGGGCAAGGCGCAGGTGGCGCTCGCGCAGATGCAGTACATGCTGCCCAGGCTGCGCGGCTGGGGTCAGTCGCTGTCCCGTCAGATGGGCGGCGGCAAGGGCGGCGGCCTCGCCACCCGTGGCCCCGGTGAGACCAAGATCGAGACGGACCGGCGCCGGATCCGCGAGAAGATGGCGAAGATGCGCCGGGAGATCGCGGAGATGAAGACCGGCCGCGAGATCAAGCGCCAGGAGCGCAAGCGCCACAAGGTGCCCTCCGTCGCCATCGCGGGCTACACCAACGCCGGCAAGTCCTCGCTGCTCAACCGCCTCACGGGCGCGGGCGTGCTGGTGGAGAACGCCCTGTTCGCCACCCTTGACCCGACCGTGCGCCGCGCGGAGACGCCGAGCGGCCGGCTGTACACGCTGGCCGACACCGTCGGCTTCGTCCGGCACCTGCCGCACCACCTGGTCGAGGCGTTCCGCTCCACGATGGAGGAGGTCGGCGACTCCGACCTGATCCTCCACGTGGTCGACGGTTCGCACCCGGCCCCGGAGGAGCAGCTGGCCGCCGTGCGCGAGGTGATCAGGGACGTCGGCGCCACCGACGTACCCGAGATCGTCGTGGTCAACAAGGCCGACATGGCCGACCCGCTGGTGCTCCAGCGGCTGCTGCGGGTCGAGAAGCGGGCCATCGCCGTCTCGGCACGCACCGGCCGGAACATCGACCAGCTGATCGCGTTGATCGACAACGAGCTGCCGCGTCCCTCGGTCGAGATCGAGGCGCTCGTGCCGTACACCCACGGCAAGCTGGTCGCCCGCGCCCATGACGAGGGCGAGGTGATCTCCGAGGAGCACACCGCGGAGGGCACCCTGCTCAAGGTGCGGGTGCACGAGGAGCTGGCGGCGGAACTGACGCCGTACGCTCCGGCGCCCGCGCTCTGAGCCGAGCGCCCCAGCGCCCGCAAGCGCGAGAAGGCCCGCCCCCGCACATCGCGGGGGCGGGCCTTCGGCCTGCCGGGAGCACAGCCCACGGCAGGCCGCGCGGTCACTGGCCGCCGTACGTCTTGCTCATGTTCTGGTACATCGACTGGGCCTCCGGGCCCAGCTGCGGACCCGCCAGCCAGGTGTTCTCCAGCGGGCCGATCGAGGTGTTCGAGACCAGCTTGGTCTCGCCGTCCACCACCCGGAACCAGCCGCCGCCCGACGAACCGCCGGTCATGGTGCAGCCGATGCGGTACATCGTCGGCAGCGACGGGCTCAGCGAGAGCCGGCCGGGCCGGTCGAGGCACTTGAACATCTTCAGCCCGTTGTACGGCGCCGCGGCCGGGTAGCCCCAGGCCCCCATGCTGGGAACCTCGGTCGCGGAGGGGGCGGAGAAGTCCACCTCCAGCGCGGCACCGACCGTCTCCTCCAGGGACTTGCTCCCCTGCTCGGGCTTCACGTGCAGCACGGAGTAGTCGTACGCGGCCCCGTCGCCGCCGTTCTCCGAACCACCCTGGATCCACTGGTTCGAGGTCGACGCCCAGTTCGCCCACCAGGTGCCGTACGGCGCCATCTCGGTGGTGGTCGCGTCGGCCAGCTGCGCCTCGGACTTGCCGAGGTCGTTGTAGGACGGCACGAAGGCGATGTTGCGGTACCAGCCGCCGCTGCCGCCGGCGTGCACGCAGTGGCCCGCCGTCCACACCAGGTTGGACTTGCCCGGGTGGTTGACGTCCTTGATGACGGTGCCCGAGCAGACCATCGAACCCTCGGGCGAGTCGAAGAAGACCTTGCCCACCGGGGCGGCGTTGTCGTGGTACGGCGTCTTCTCGGCGACGGCCTCCACCGGGGCCGGCTCGGGATCGGTGGCGCCCTGGTCGGCGGAGGCGTCCTTGGTGGTGACCGTCTTGTCGGCCTCCTTCGCCGACTTCATCCGGTCAGGCTTCCACAGGCCCTCGATCATCGGATTGACGAAGTCCTTGGCCTCGGTGAGCCACTTGTCCCTGTCCCAGTTCTTCCAGCCGCCGTCCTTCCACCGGTCGACGTCGATGCCCTGCTCCTTGAGCCGGTCCGCGACACCGGCGGGCAGACCGCCCTCGCCGCCACCGGCGTCGGCGGCCTGGGACGCGCCACCGGCGGGTTCGGCGTCGGCCTTGTCCTTCTCCGAGCCGCCACAGGCGGTGAGTGTCAGCGCGGTGACGAGACCGGCGGCGACGAGTGCGGTGCGCCGCGCGCGACGTGGCGCGGCGGACCTGGGTGTGGAACGCATGCTGGGACGACCCCCGTTGGAACGTGTGTGAGTGAACTTGATTCAGCGCGGTGTACGGGCGGCGCTCACTGGCCGGCGAACTTGCCGCTCACCGCGTCGAGCACGCCCTTGGCGCCCTTGTCCAGCCGCGGACCGGCCAGCCAGCCCGCCGTCACCGGACCGATCGAGGTGTTGGACACCAGCGCCGGCTTGCCGTCGGAGCCGGTCGCGACCCAGCCGCCGCCGGACGAGCCGCCGGTCATGGTGCAGCCGATGCGGTACATCGTCGGGTCGGCGGCGTTGATGGACAGCCGCCCGGGCTTGTCCTGGCACTGGTACAGCTTCTGGCCGTCGTACGGCGGCGCGGCCGGGTAGCCGGTCGCCTCGATGCTCTCGACCTCGGGCACCGCGGGCGCGTCGAAGTCGACCGGCAGCGCCGCGCCGACCGTCTCCTCCAGCGACTTGCCGCCGCTGCCCTTCTCCGGCGTCACATGGATGACGGCGTAGTCGTACGGGGCCCCGTCACCGCCCGTCGCACCGCCCTGCTCGATCCACTGGTCCGAGGTCTGCGCCCAGTCGCCCCACCAGACGCCGTACGGAGCGACCTCCTCCTTGGTGGCGTTCTGCAGCTGCTCGGCCGACTTGCCGGCGTCGTTGTACGACGGCACGAAGGCGATGTTGCGGTACCAGCCGCCCTTCTTGCCGGCGTGCACACAGTGGCCCGCCGTCCAGACCAGGTTGGACTTGCCGGGGTTGGCCGGGTCCTCGACCACGGTCGCCGAGCAGACCATGGAGCCCTGGGGGGAGTCGAAGAGCACCTTGCCCGCGGTGGCGGCGTTGTCGTGGTACTTGGGCTCGACGGCCCGCGCCTCGACGGGCGCCGGCTCCGGGTCGGTGACGCCCTGGTCACCCGAGAGGTCGTTCTCGTCGACCTCCTTGCCCGGCTCCTCGGCGTCCCGCATGCGGTCCGGGTCCCACAGGCCCGCGATGATCGGGTTGACGTAGTCCTGCGCCTCGCGCAGCCAGTCGTCCTTGCTCCAGTCCCGCCAGGCGCCGTTCTTCCAGTCGTCGACGTCGATCCCGCGTTCCTTGAGCTTGTCCTTGATGTGGTCCGGGATCCGGATCCCGCCGTTGCCGTCCTCCGCGGCCGTCGCGGAGGCGGAGGCGTCGCCGCCCGCCTCCGGGTCCCCGGACTCGCACGCCGTGGCGGTGAGCGCGAGCGCGGAGACGAGCGCCACGGCGGCCGCGGAGGAGCTCCCGCGCCGTCCGCGCCCCTTTCCGCGCATGCTGAACGACGGACGTATGGATCGCATGGTGTCGACTCCCCCTGCTGTGAACGAACGTGGTGCCGCGCCGGTCGCCCCGCTGCCCCGGCCCGGTCTCCCGGACCTCCCGAACTCCGCGGAGCGGCGGCGACCTGGAACGGGACCACACACTATGCGCCGCCTGTGGGGGAGTTCCGACGGAACGGCAACGGTTCGGACACAGCCGCCCGGCCGGCAAGGATCTTCGGGCAACCCGTAACCCCCGGCACGCGCCGCGGTTGCTAGCGGTGGGGGTCCGCCGTCGACGGATCGCGTCCGGACAGCGGGAGGTGGGGGAGGCCGTGATGGGTTCCGCGTACGAGGTGAGCGCGGCCGGCGGCGGCAGCGCCGTGCGCTCGTGTGCCCGGTCCGCGGAAGGGGGCGGAATCGGGGGCTGGGGCTGGGGCGGGGGCGCTCCGAGGCGTCAGCCGGCGCGCGAGACCGCGGCGCGTACCTATGCGCGCGCCCTGCCGGTGGTGCCCGTGCGGGCCCGGGGGCTGACCATCGAGGACGCCGACGGCCGCCGCTACCTCGACTGTTCCTCGGGAGCGGGGTCGCTGGCCCTCGGGCACAACCATCCCGTCGTGCTGGAGGCGATCCGCAGGGTTCTCGACTCGGGCGCGCCCTTGCAGGTCATGGGCCTCACCACCCCGGTCGAGGACGCCTTCGTCACCGAACTGCTGCGCACCCTGCCGCCCGGCCTCGCCGACTACGCGCGCGTGCGCTTCTGCGGTCCGGGCGGAACCGACCCGGTCGCCACCGCCGTCGACCTCGTCCGCACCGCCACCGGCCGGACCCGCGTCCTCACCCTCACCGGCGCCCACCACGCGGCGGACGCCACGGCATGCTGCCCGGCCGACGCCGGTGAATCGCCCGCCGGAGTACTCCTCGAACCGGTACGTGGCGAGGACGGCGTCCTGCCCGCCCCCGACCCCTGGCTGCGCGACCTGCGGCGGATCACGGCCGAAGGGTCCGTGCCGCTCATCGCCGACGAGACCGAGACGGGCGTCGGCCGGACCGGTGCCTTCTGGGCGGTGGAGCACAGCGGAGTCACCCCCGACGTGCTGGTCCTCTCCAAGGCGATCGGTGGCAGCCTGCCGCTGGCCGCGGTGGTCCACCGGGCCGACCTGGACGGCGCACACGCCCCGGGACCCGGGGCCGCCGCCTTCCGCGGCAACCAACTCGCCCTGGCCGCGGGCGCGGCCACCCTCGCCCATGTCCGCGAGCACCGCCTCGCCGCGCACGCCGCCGCCCTGGGGGACCGGATACTGTCCCGACTGCGCGTCCTGGCCGAGGAGTTCGCGTGCGTCGGGGCCGTGCGCGGGCGCGGACTCATGATCGGCATGGAACTGACGGCGCCGGGCGGTGGGCGCGAGACACCCGGCCGCGACGGGCGCCGGGACGCCGCCGGCGAACTCGCCGCCGCCGTTCAACGGGAGTGCCTGCGCCGCGGGTTGATCGTGGACCTGACCGGTCCGGCCAGGAACGTCGTACGACTGCTCCCGCCCCTGATCGTCACCGAGGAGCAGACGTCGGCGGTCCTGGAGCGCCTCGCCGACGCCGTGCAGACGGTGGAACGGGGCCGTGGCGACCACGGCCCGCCCCACCGGCCGCGCGAGGCGCGCTGAGACCGAGACCGTCCGCACCCACTCCCGTACGTCACGAGGACCGCGTTGCACACCACCCCCACACCCGAGCCGACCGGCACCCGCCCGCGCGCCACCGCACCGACGGCCCTCGCCGCGAGGACGGTCCCCGCTCCGAGACCGGCGACCGCCGCGGTTCCGGCGGCGCCTGCTGTTGTGCCAACGCCTGTTGTGCAAGCGCCTGGTGTGCCGCCGACGCCTGGTGTGCCGGCAACGCCTGATGTGCCGCCCGCGCGTGGTGTGCCGACAGCGCCTGATGTCCCGCTGCCGGGCGACCACGCCGTGGCCCAGGCGGCCACCGTCGAGAACCTGCTCCGCTGCTGGGTCCGCGAGGCCGGCCTGGAGGTTCCGGACGACGGCGTCCTCCACATCCCGCTCCCCGCCTCCGGCTCCGCCCTGGCCGTTCCCGTCCGCTACCGGTCCCCCACCGGACACCACCGCTTCGGTCTCCCGCGGCCGGCCGGCGCCCCGGCCTCGGCGCCGCCCGTGGACGCGGTCGCGCTCGCCGCGCTGCTCGCGCGGGAGTCGTCCGGCGACCCCGGACCCGACGGCACCGACCTCGTCGCGCGCGTGGCCGACTCCGTCCGCCGCACCGCCGTATTCCTCCGCGACCGCGAGGCACGCCCCGACGGCGGCTCTCCGGCCGAAGCCGGCCCCGACCTGTTCCTCGCCGCCGAGCAGGCGCTCCTCCTGGGGCACCCGCTCCATCCCACCCCCAAGAGCCGTGAGGGCCTCACCGAGGCGGAGGCCCGGCGGTACTCACCCGAGCTGCGCGGCTCCTTCCCCTTGCACTGGGTGGCCGTCGCCCCGTCCCTCCTCGCCACCGACTCGGCCTGGACCGAGCGCGGCCGCCGGGTCACGGCGCCCGACCTCACCGCCCGCCTGGCGGGGGACGGGCCGGTGCCGCCGGACGGATACGCGCTCCTGCCCCTGCACCCCTGGCAGTTCCGCGCCGTACAGCACCGCCCCGGGACCGCCGCGCTGCTGGACGCCGGGCTGCTCAGGGACCTCGGTGCCGGGGGTGCTCCCTGGCATCCCACATCCTCGCTGCGGACCGTCCACCGCACCGGCGCGCCCGCCATGCTGAAGCTCTCGCTGGCCCTGCACGTCACCAACTCCCGGCGCGAGAACCTCCGCAAGGAACTCCACCGCGGCGTCGAGGTCCACCGGCTGCTGCGTGGCGGACTGTCCCGCCAGTGGCAGGCCGTCCACCCGGACTTCGACATCGTCCGTGACCCGGCCTGGCTCGCCGTCGACGGACCGGACGGCGGTCCCGAGCGCGGACTCGACGTGGTCGTGCGGCACAACCCCTTCCGGGCCTCGGACGACGTGGCCTGCGTGGCCGGCCTCGTCGCGCCGCGGCCGCACGCGCGGGTGGACGGTTCCGGCGGGCCGGAGGACAACGACGCCGACGCCCCCGGCTCCCGGCTTGCCGGTCTCGTCACCCGACTCGCCCGGCGGACCGGCCGCACGCGCGGGGCCGTCGCCGCCGAGTGGTTCCTGCGCTACCTCCACCACGTCGTACGTCCCGTCCTGTGGCTGGACGCGCACGCGGGGATCGCCCTGGAGGCGCACCAGCAGAACACGCTCCTGCTGCTGGACGCCGACGGCTGGCCCGCCGGCGGCCGCTACCGCGACAACCAGGGTTACTACTTCCGGGAGTCCCACCGCGCGGCACTCGACGCCCGGCTGCCCGGCATCGGCGAGCGGAGCGACACGTTCGTCGCCGACGCCGTCACCGACGAACGGTTCGCGTACTACCTCGCGGTGAACAACGTGTTCGGGCTCATCGGTGCCTTCGGCTCCCAGCGCCTCGCCGACGAGTCACTGCTGCTCGCGGCCTTCCGACGGTTCCTGAGCGGGTCGGCCGCGGGTTCCGCCCCGCCGGGCGGCTCACTTCCGGCGCGGCTGCTCGACTCGCCGGTCCTGCGCTGCAAGGCGAACCTCCTGACCCGGCTGCGCGGACTCGACGAACTCGTCGGCCCGGTGGACACCCAGTCCGTCTACGTCACCATCGCCAACCCGCTGCGCGCCTGAGCGGGGCGCCGTTCCCGACTCCAGCCCTCCAGCCCATCCAGCCCATCCGTCCCTTCCGTCCCCTCCGTCCCCTCCGTCCCCGAAGGAGCGAACCCTTGGTTTCCACCGACGCGAGCGCCGAGGACACCCTCGACCTGCACCTTCCCGCGGAGTTCGTCGCCCTCTACGGGAGGCCGGGGGACGACCTGCTCGGCCGGGTCGCCGACTGGGGCCCGGCCGACACGCCCGCGGGCGTGTTCCACCTGGAGCCCGTCCACGCCGAGCGGGACGTTCCGCTCATCGCCCGCTGGATGAACGACCCCGCCGTCGCCGCGTACTGGGAACTGACCGGGCCGCCGAGCGTGACGGAGGACCACGTGAGGGCACAGCTCACCGGCGACGGACGCAGCGTCCCGTGCCTGGGCGTGCTCGACGGTGTGCCGATGAGCTACTGGGAGATCTACCGGGCCGACCTCGATCCGCTGGCCCGGCACTGTCCCGTCCGGCCGCAGGACACCGGCCTCCACCTCCTGATCGGCGACGGCGCCGACCGCGGGCAGGGCATCGGGACCACGCTCATCCGGGCCGTCACCGACCTCGTCCTCGCCGCACGGCCCGCCTGCACGCGGGTCCTCGCCGAACCCGACGTCCGCAACGCGCCCTCCGTCGCGGCGTTCCTCGGCGCCGGGTACCGGTACTCCGCCGAGGTCGACCTGCCCGCCAAGCGGGCCGCCCTCATGATCCGCGAACGGGAGCCGCGCGTGGCACCGTGAAGCGCGGACCCGCCCCCCTGGGGCCGCATCCCCCCGTCGGCCAGTCGTCCGTCCCGGAGACACTCTTGCCCCATCCGTCCCCCCAGTCCCCTGCATCGCCTCTCCCGTCCCTCGAACCCGCCTTGCCCGCCCGATTGTCAGTGCCGGGTCGTAGGGTGGTCGCGCTATGACGAAGCCCTCACTCCCCGAACTCCTGCACGCCGCCGTCACCGCCGTCGGCGGCACGGAGCGTCCCGGCCAGGTGGCCATGGCCGAAGCCGTCGAGGAAGCCATCGACAGCGGCGATCATCTGCTGGTCCAGGCCGGCACCGGCACCGGAAAGTCCCTGGGCTACCTGGTGCCCGCGCTGGCGCACGGGGAGCGGGTCGTCGTGGCCACCGCGACGCTGGCCCTCCAGCGCCAGCTGGTCGAGCGCGACCTGCCCCGCACGGTCGACGCGCTCCACCCCCAGCTGCGCCGCCGCCCGGAGTTCGCGATGCTCAAGGGCCGGTCGAACTACCTGTGCCTGCACCGGCTGCACGAGGGCGCCCCGCAGGACGAGGAGGAGGGCCTCTTCGACCAGTTCGAGGCCGCCGCCCCCACCAGCAAGCTGGGCCAGGACCTGCTGCGGATGCGCGACTGGGCCGACGAGACCGAGACCGGCGACCGCGACAACCTCACGCCGGGCGTCTCCGACCGGGCCTGGTCGCAGGTGTCGGTCTCCTCCCGGGAGTGTCTGGGCGCCACGAAGTGCGCCTACGGCGCCGAGTGCTTCGCCGAGATGGCCCGCGAGCGTGCCAAGCTCTCCGACGTCGTCGTCACCAATCACGCCCTGCTCGCGATCGACGCCATCGAGGGTGCCCCCGTCCTGCCGCAGCACGAGGTGCTGATCGTCGACGAGGCGCACGAGCTGGTCTCCCGCGTCACCGGCGTCGCCACCGGCGAGCTGACCCCCGGCCAGGTCAACCGAGCCGTGCGCCGCGCCGCGAAGCTGGCCAACGAGAAGGCCGCCGACCAGCTCCAGACGGCCGCCGAGGGCTTCGAGCGGCTGATGGAGCTGGCACTGCCGGGCCGCCTGGAGGAGATCCCGGAGGACCTCGGCTACGCCCTGATGGCACTGCGTGACGCCTGCCGCACGGTCATCTCGGCCATCGGCGCCACCCGCGACAAGTCCGTGCAGGACGAGGACGCGGTCCGCAAGCAGGCCCTGGCCTCGGTCGAGGCCGTGCACGACGTCGCGGAGCGCATTACGAACGGCTCCGAGTGGGACGTCGTCTGGTACGAGCGGCACGACAGGTTCGGGGCCTCGCTGCGGGTCGCGCCGATGTCGGTCGCGGGCCTGCTGCGCGAGAAGCTCTTCACCGACCGCTCGGTCGTCCTGACTTCGGCGACCCTGAAGCTGGGCGGGGACTTCAACGGGGTCGGGGCCTCCCTCGGCCTCGCACCCGAGGGCACCGAGGGCGACGACGTGCCCCAGTGGAAGGGCGTCGACGTCGGCTCGCCCTTCGACTACCGCAAGCAGGGCATCCTCTACGTCGCCAAGCACCTGGCCCGCCCCGCGCGCGACGGCGACCGGGGCGACATGCTCGACGAGCTGACGGAGCTGATCCAGGCCGCGGGCGGCCGCACCCTGGGCCTGTTCTCCTCGATGCGCGCCGCCCAGCTGGCCGCCGAGGAACTGCGCTCCCGCATTCCGGAGTACCCGATCCTCCTCCAGGGCGAGGAGACCCTGGGCGAGCTGATCAAGAACTTCGCGGCCGACCCCGCGACCTGCCTGTTCGGCACCCTGTCGCTGTGGCAGGGCGTCGACGTGCCCGGCCCCAGCTGCCAGCTGGTCGTCATGGACAAGATCCCCTTCCCGCGTCCGGACGACCCGCTGATGAGCGCGCGCCAGAAGGCGGTGGAGGAGGCCGGGGGCAACGGCTTCATGGCGGTCGCCGCCACCCACGCCGCCCTGCTGATGGCGCAGGGCGCGGGCCGGCTCGTGCGGGCGTCGGGCGATCGCGGCGTGGTCGCCGTACTGGACCAGCGGCTGGCGACGGCCCGGTACGGAAGCTATCTGAAGGCGTCCCTGCCCGACTTCTGGTTCACCACCGACCGCAATCAGGTCCGCAGGTCCCTCGCCGCCATCGACGCGAAGGCACGCGAGACGGAGGGCGCTCAGGAGACGGAGGGCGCCTGAGCACCGGCCTCGCACAGCGCGCGGGTCCCGCACAGCGCTGGGCCCCGGAACCGGCGCAGAGGTTCCGGGGCCCGGTCGGGTCGGCGGGCCACCGTCCCGGTGTGCCCGCCCGCCGTGGCGCTCAGACGCGACGCAGTACGGCCACCACCTTGCCGAGGATGGTCGCGTCGTCACCGGGGATCGGCTCGTAGGCCGAGTTGTGCGGGAGCAGCCAGACGTGGCCGTCCTCGCGCTTGAAGCGCTTGACGGTGGCCTCGCCGTCGAGCATCGCGGCGACGATGTCGCCGTTCTCGGCGACCGGCTGGCGGCGGACCGTGACCCAGTCGCCGTCGCAGATGGCGGCCTCGATCATCGAGTCGCCGACGACCTTGAGGACGAACAGCTCGCCGTCACCGACCAGCTGCCGGGGGAGCGGGAAGACGTCCTCGACGGACTCCTCGGCGAGGATCGGGCCACCGGCGGCGATGCGGCCGACGAGCGGGACGTACGACGCGGCCGGCTTCCCCGCGGTGTCCGTCGGCTGCACGCTGGCGGCCTGGTCGGAGCCGCGCACCTCGTAGGCGCGCGGGCGGTGCGGGTCGCGGCGCAGGAAGCCCTTGCGCTCCAGTGCCATCAGCTGGTGCGCGACGGAGGAGGTGCTGGAGAGGCCGACGGCCTGCCCGATCTCCCGCATCGACGGCGGGTATCCACGACGCTGCACGGAGTCGCGGATGACCTCGATCACCCGGCGCTGGCGGTCGGTGAGCCCCGAGCTGTCCGCCCGGATGCCGGGAGGTCGGCCCGGTAGGGAGCGCTTGTGTCCCTCGGGGTTCGCGGCGTCGCTCATCGCGTGCGCCGGCTCAGGTCGGCCCTGGGGGCGGTCCTGGCCAGTGATGGTGGCACTGTCGGCGGTGGTGGTCACGTCGGCCCCTCTCGATGGTCTCCCTGCTGCACAACGGTAGTAGCTTTCGAAAGGTTGCGCCAAACACACGTTCGAGTGAAAAAACGCGAATCGCTCGCTCGTCCTGCGTGTCTGGGTGTATGGCTACCGCGGTGGCCTACGGGCAAAAACGCAACAAAAGGGCACATTGCTGTACTCTTCACCGCCGTGGTGACAACCTCGGCGATGTCGCCCCAGTCTGCCATCCGGCAGCCCGTTCGACGGGGTGGGGCCCGCATCTGTTGCGGTAGTCCCACGTCCCCTCCGCGCGGTGCCCACGCTATCTCCGCATGCCTCCCGGCGATACGGCCGTACGGGTGCGCGGGGCGCGGGCGGGCCTGTGCGTAGGGAGACGACATGCGTGCGGGGCGTGTTTGTATGCGCCAATCCCCACATCTAGTGGTTGGATTGCAACAGCAGCCCATAAGTTGTGGTCCCCCGGGTCTTCGGGCCCGCCGAGATCGCCTATGCTGGGGGCTGCTTCGAGGGGCCTGAAGGGCCTTTCGAGGCTATGGAGTCTGCTGTGAGGAGGGTTCGGAAGCCATGCACTGTCCCTTCTGCAGGCACCCCGACAGCCGTGTCGTCGACAGCCGTACGACCGACGACGGCACGTCGATCCGCAGGCGCCGCCAGTGCCCTGACTGCTCCCGTCGGTTCACGACCGTGGAGACGTGCTCGCTCATGGTGGTGAAGCGGTCCGGGGTTACCGAACCGTTCAGCCGCACCAAGATCATCAACGGTGTGCGCAAGGCCTGTCAGGGCCGGCCCGTCACCGAGGACGCGCTCGCCCAGCTCGGCCAGCGGGTCGAGGAGGCGGTGCGGGCCACGGGAAGCGCCGAGCTGACCACCCACGACGTCGGGCTGGCCATACTCGGCCCGTTGCAGGAGCTCGACCTCGTCGCCTATCTGCGATTCGCCTCCGTCTACCGGGCGTTCAACTCGCTCGACGACTTCGAGGCCGCGATCGCGGAACTGAGGGAGGCGACGGGGCAGCCCGGCGACGACGGCGACGGGGCCGTCGAGGGGAGCCGGGAGAACGAGAAGGACCGCGGGTCCACGGGGGCCGCACAGGTCCCCGAGCCCGCGGGCGCCGCCGACTGACCGGTCGGCCGGACCCGGTTTCGGCGCCAGGGCCCGGCCGGACGGCGGCGCGTCACAAAGACCTGCCGGGGACGCAGTGAGAGATGTCCTCGGCAACAGACAGAAACACCGTGCTGCGGGAACAAACGCGGCACTTCAGGGCGTTTTCGCCCGTACAGGGAGGCGGCATGACAGAGACGGCGAGCGGTCCGGCACGGAGTACCCGCGCCAAGGGCACCAAGGCGGGCAAGGGACTCCGCGTCGAGCGCGTCCACACCACTCCCGGAGTCCACCCCTACGACGAGGTGGCCTGGGAGCGTCGTGACGTCGTCATGACCAACTGGCGCGACGGCTCGGTCAACTTCGAGCAGCGTGGCGTCGAGTTCCCCGAGTTCTGGTCGGTGAACGCGGTCAACATCGTCACCAGCAAGTACTTCCGGGGTGCCGTGGGCACCCCGCAGCGCGAGGTGAGCCTGAGGCAGCTCATCGACCGCATCGTGAAGACGTACCGGAAGGCCGGCGAGGACAACAAGTACTTCGCCTCGCCCGCCGACGCCGAGATCTTCGAGCACGAGCTGGCCTACGCCCTCCTGCACCAGATCTTCAGCTTCAACAGCCCCGTCTGGTTCAACGTGGGCACGCCCCAGCCGCAGCAGGTCTCCGCCTGCTTCATCCTGTCCGTCGACGACTCCATGGAGTCGATCCTCGACTGGTACAAGGAAGAGGGCATGATCTTCAAGGGCGGCTCGGGCGCCGGCCTGAACCTCTCCCGGATCCGCTCCTCCAAGGAGCTGCTCTCCTCCGGCGGCAACGCCTCCGGGCCGGTCTCCTTCATGCGCGGCGCCGACGCCTCCGCCGGCACCATCAAGTCCGGCGGTGCCACCCGCCGCGCCGCGAAGATGGTCATCCTCGACGTCGACCACCCCGACATCGAGGACTTCATCCAGACCAAGGTGAAGGAAGAGGAGAAGATCCGCGCCCTGCGCGACGCGGGCTTCGACATGGACCTGGGCGGCGACGACATCACGTCCGTCCAGTACCAGAACGCCAACAACTCGGTCCGCGTGAACGACACGTTCATGAAGGCCGTGCAGGACGGCGGCAAGTTCGGCCTGACGTCCCGCATGACCGGCGAGGTCATCGAGGAGGTCGACGCCAAGGCGCTCTTCCGCAAGATGGCCGAGGCCGCCTGGGCGTGTGCCGACCCCGGCATCCAGTACGACGACACCATCAACGCCTGGCACACCTGCCCGGAGTCCGGCCGCATCAACGGCTCGAACCCGTGCAGCGAGTACATGCACCTGGACAACACGTCCTGCAACCTCGCCTCGCTGAACCTGATGAAGTTCCTGAAGGACGACGGCAAGGGCAACCAGTCCTTCGACGCCGAGCGCTTCGCCAAGGTCGTCGAGCTGGTCATCACGGCGATGGACATCTCCATCTGCTTCGCGGACTTCCCGACCCAGAAGATCGGCGAGAACACCCGCGCCTTCCGCCAGCTCGGCATCGGCTACGCCAACCTCGGCGCCCTGCTGATGGCGACCGGCCACGCGTACGACTCCGACGGCGGCCGCGCCCTGGCCGGCGCCATCACCTCCCTGATGACCGGCACGTCGTACCGGCGCTCCGCCGAGCTGGCCGCGGTCGTCGGCCCGTACGACGGCTACGCCCGCAACGCCGCGCCGCACCTGCGGGTCATGAAGCAGCACTCCGACGAGAACGCCAAGGCCGTCCGCACGGACGACCTGGACACGCCGGTCTGGGCCGCCGCCACCGAGGCCTGGCAGGACGTGCTGCGCCTCGGCGAGAAGAACGGTTTCCGTAACTCCCAGGCGTCCGTCATCGCCCCGACCGGTACCATCGGCCTGGCGATGTCCTGCGACACCACCGGCCTGGAGCCCGACCTCGCGCTGGTCAAGTTCAAGAAGCTGGTCGGCGGCGGCTCGATGCAGATCGTCAACGGCACCGTGCCGCAGGCCCTGCGTCGCCTGGGCTACCAGGAGGAGCAGATCGAGGCGATCGTCGCCCACATCGCCGACAACGGCAACGTGATCGACGCCCCCGGTCTCGCCCACGAGCACTACGAGGTGTTCGACTGCGCGATGGGCGAGCGCTCCATCTCCGCGATGGGCCACGTCCGCATGATGGCCGCCATCCAGCCGTGGATCTCCGGCGCGCTCTCCAAGACGGTGAACCTGCCGGAGTCGGCGACCGTCGAGGACGTCGAGGAGGTCTACTTCGAGGCCTGGAAGATGGGCGTCAAGGCGCTCGCCATCTACCGCGACAACTGCAAGGTCGGTCAGCCCCTCTCCGCCAAGACCAAGGAGAAGGAGAAGACCGAGGCCGACGCCGTCACCGAGACGACCGAGGCGGCCATCCGCGCGACCGTCGAGAAGGTCATCGAGTACCGCCCGGTCCGCAAGCGTCTGCCGAAGGGTCGTCCCGGCATCACCACCTCCTTCACGGTCGGCGGCGCCGAGGGCTACATGACGGCCAACTCCTACCCGGACGACGGCCTGGGCGAGGTCTTCCTGAAGATGTCCAAGCAGGGCTCGACCCTCGCGGGCATGATGGACGCCTTCTCCATCGCGGTCTCGGTCGGCCTCCAGTACGGAGTGCCGCTGGAGACGTACGTCTCGAAGTTCACCAACATGCGCTTCGAGCCGGCCGGCATGACCGACGACCCGGACGTGCGGATGGCGCAGTCGATCGTCGACTACATCTTCCGCCGCCTGGCGCTGGACTTCCTGCCCTTCGAGACGCGCTCCGCCCTTGGCATCCACTCCGCCGAGGAGCGTCAGCGCCACCTGGAGACGGGTTCGTACGAGCCCTCGGACGACGAGGTCGACGTCGAGGGCCTGGCGCAGTCCGCGCCGCGCGCCCAGGAGCTGAAGGCCGTCGCCACGCCGAAGACCGAGGTCGAGGCGGTCAAGCCCGTCCCGCAGCAGGCGCACACCAGCGCCGAGCTGGTGGAGATGCAGCTGGGCATCCAGGCGGACGCCCCGCTCTGCTTCTCCTGCGGTACGAAGATGCAGCGGGCCGGTTCCTGCTACATCTGCGAGGGCTGCGGCTCGACCAGCGGTTGCAGCTGATCACTGAAGCCTGATCACGGTTGAGTAAGGGGCGTCCGCCACGGCGGACGCCCCTTACTCGCGTCTGTGGGGTCAGGAACGGCGCGCCGCACCCATGGTGCGGGTGAACGTCGCCGGATCCTCCTCGAAGCCGTGCACCCCGTCCCGGAACTCCCACGCCCCGGTCTCGTCCCGGACGAACTCCGCGACCGTCGCCGCGGTGGCGCCGAGGACGCCGGTGAAGTCGTCCGTGGCCAGGTCCGTGTAGCCCTCGCGGATGCGCAGACCAGGGTTGGTCACGTCGGCGAAGGTCCGGTCCTCGGCGCGCTGCTGTATGGCGACGCCCACCACCACGCGCGCGTACCGGGCGTCGAGCCGCTCCAGTTCGATCGTCATGACCTCGTCGAAGCCGAAGCCCTTGCCGTCCTTGCTGTCCCGGTTGAGATAGATGGTGCCGTCGGGGGAGCGGCTGTCGAAGTGCACGATGTACGAGGGCTCGCCGTACGGATCGTCCGCCGCGTACGTCCCGGCGACGAGGTCCAGGTCGGCGGGTGGCTCTCCCGCCGGACTCGGATCCCACCGCAGCGCGATCTCGACCTTGCCGGTCCCCTTGCTGAGGCCGTTCACAGACTTCCCCTTCCCAGGTCCCCCGCCCTGCCCGGCGACCTGAACTGCCGGACGTTGACGGCCGGTTGTCCATCCTGCCACGCACAGCGACGCAGATGGGGCGAGCGGTCCGCCGGAGCGTGACCGGTGCCACGTTCTCTGGCCTTACCATGGCGCGGTGCTGGTCAAGTGGATTCGCTGCACCGTGGTGGACCGCCGCGGTTTCGAGCGGGGGCAGCGGAAGTGGGCGGGGCTTCCGGGGGAGCCGGGATTTCGGGGACAGGGGGGTGGCTTCAGCCGACGGCATCCGGACGTGGCGCACGTCTTCGCGTTCTGGGAGAGCCGTGCCTTCTACGACTCCTTCATGGCCCGTTCCCACGACCGGCTGGCCTCCGCCCAGGTGGGCACCTTCAAGGACGCCCGCGTCAGGCTCTTCGACTACCGCTTCGACGTGAAGACGGGCTTCGAACCGCGCTTCACCGACGCCGACCTGCTGCGGGTGGCGCTCTGCCGGGTCCACGAGGAGCGGGCCGAGCACTACGTCCTCATGCAGGAGAAGGTCTGGAACCCCGCGATGGCCGGCTCGCCCGGCATGATCCGCGGCCTGTTCGGCGAGGCCCCGGGCCACGAGTACCTCGTGCTGTCCATGTGGCGGTCGGCGGCCGAGCACGGCAAGTACCGCACCGAGCGCGTCGAACGTCTCGCCCTGCGCGCTCAGACGGAGGCCGACATCGCGGCGCTGACCGGGGACGTCGTCCAGATGGAACCCACCTGGACGATCTGAGATCCGGACCCGCCGTCCCGCCGCCGGCGTGTGGAAACTGTGTGACGTACGCCGTACGGCGCCCGTACGAGTGCTTGGTTCCGGCCGACTCGATCTAGGGTGCTGGCATGGCACGACCACGGCGCATCGTTCTTGTCCGGCACGGCGAATCGACCGGAAACGTCGATGACACCGTGTACGAGCGCGAACCCGACCACGCGCTGGCCCTCACCGACCGGGGCCGGGTGCAGGCGGAGGAGACCGGCAAGGAGCTGCGCGACGTCTTCGGCCGCGAGCGGGTCAGCGTGTACGTCTCCCCGTACCGCCGGACCCACGAGACGCTCCGCGCCTTCCACCTGGACCCCGGGCTGATACGGATACGGGAGGAGCCCCGGCTGCGCGAGCAGGACTGGGGCAACTGGCAGGACCGCGACGACGTACGCCTGCAGAAGGCCTACCGCGACGCCTACGGCCACTTCTTCTACCGCTTCGCCCAGGGGGAGTCCGGCGCCGACGTGTACGACCGGGTCGGCGGCTTCCTGGAGAGCCTCTTCCGCAGCTTCGAGGACCCCGACCATCCGCCGAACGTGCTGCTGGTGACCCACGGACTGGCCATGAGGCTGTTCTGCATGCGGTGGTTCCACTGGACGGTCGCGGAGTTCGAGTCCCTGTCGAACCCCGGGAACGCCGAGATGCGGATGCTCGTTCTCGGTGAGGACGGCAAGTACACCCTTGACCGGCCCTTCGAACGCTGGCGAGATCCGGAACCGTACGGGATCACCGGATAGAGTGGCAGGGCGATGACCGCTCATTCATCTCCTGACGGGCGCCTGGACCGGGCCCTGTCCAGCCTGCGCGGACTGTCGGTGGGCGACGCGCTGGGCTCCCAGTTCTTCGTGCCCGCGAACTATCCGCTGCTGAAGCGCCGCGAGCTGCCGCCCGGCGTCTGGCAGTGGACGGACGACACGGAGATGGCCTGCTCCGTGGTCTCCGTCCTCGCCACCCACCAGCGCGTCGACCAGGACGCACTGGCCCTCTCCTTCGCCCGGCACCACGACTTCGACCGCGGGTACGGCCCCGCGGTCAACCGACTGCTGCGGCTGGTCCGCGAGGGCGGCGACTGGCGCGAGCTGGCCGCCGCCCTGTTCAACGGCCAGGGCTCGTGGGGCAACGGCGCCGCGATGCGCATCGCCCCGCTGGGCGCCTGGTACGCGGACGACCCGGAACAGGCGACCCACCAGGCCGAGATCTCCGCCTACCCCACGCATCAGCACCGCGAGGCTGTGGTCGGCGCCATGGCGGTCGCCGCGGCCGCCGCACTCGCCGCGGACCCGGCCGGACCGCCCAAGGCGCACGCGCTCCTCGACGGGGTGATCGCCCTGGTGCCGAAGAGCGCGGTGGGCGCCGGACTCCGGCGCGCCCGGGACATGCTGGACTACGGCGACGCGGCCACGGTCGCGGCGGTCCTCGGCTGCGGCAGGCGTACGACCGCGCACGACACGGTGCCCTTCGCCCTCTGGTCCGCCGCCCGCGCCCTCGGCGACTACGAGACGGCCTTCTGGACGACCGCCCAGGTCGGCGGGGACGTGGACACGACCTGCGCGATCGTGGGCGGAGTGATCGCGGCCGGCGAGGCGGGCGCGCCCCCGGCCGAGTGGGCGGGACGGGTCGAGGCGCTGCCCGAGTGGATGGCGGCGCGGCCCTAGTCGACTCGTCACGCACGGAGGGAACTCTCCGTGTGTGAGGGGAACTCTCCGTGACGGCTCGCGCGTTGTCCGGACATCCGCTGTGCGCGGTCCGGACCCCGGACGGGGCCGGGAGAGTCACGAGGGGGTGGGACATGGACGTGCTCGCGCTGCCGACCGCCGGACGCCGACGGCGGGGCGGGCGCCGGGAGGCGGTCCTGCCGCCGCCCGATGCCCGCCCCCGCGCGACCACGCGGTCAGCCGACCCCCGGGCCCGCCGAGCCGGACAGGGCCTCCAGGTCGCTCTTGCGGACCCGGATCACCAGCCATGCCGTGGCCAGGGCGAGTACGGCCATCGCCGCGGCCGGGATGAAGGCCGCCGAGATGCCCTGTGCCAGGATGTCGTGCCCCCACGGCGCCGGCAGCTGCTGCGTCTGGGCGAACTCGGCCTTCTGCTCCGGCGAACCGTTGGCGAGGAAGTCCGGCACCTGCTTCTCCGCCTCGTCCCTGCTCGCCGTGCCGAAGACCGTGGTCAGGATGGCCAGGCCGATCGATCCGCCCACCTGCTGCATGGCGTTGAGCAGACCGGAGGCCGCGCCCGCCTCGTGCTGGGCGACCCCGGAGACCGCGGTCAGCGTCAGCGTCACGAAGTTCAGGCCCATGCCGAAGCCGAAGATCAGCATCGGCCCCAGCACGCCGCCGACATAGGAGCTGTCGGAGCTGATGAGGGCCTGCCAGCCGAGTCCCACCGCGGCGAGCGCCGAGCCCACGATCATGAACGGCTTGGGCCCGAGGACCGGCAGGAAGCGCTGCGAGATCCCCGCGCCGAGCGCGATCACCACCGTGACCGGCAGGAAGGCCAGACCCGCCTCGATGGGGGTGTAGCCCAGCACGTTCTGGACGAACAGCACGATGTAGAAGAACATGCCGAACATCGCAGCGGCCAGACTGAGCATGATCACGTACGTGCCCGAGCGGTTGCGGTCGGCGAACATCCGCAGCGGGGTGATCGGCTCCTTGGCCCGCGACTCGATGAACGCGAAGGACAGCAGCAGCACCACGGCCGCCACGAAGGAACCGATGGTCAGGCTGTCCCGCCAGCCGTCGTCCGCCGCGCGGATGAAGCCGTAGACGAGGGAGGCCATACCCGCCGTCGAGGTCACCGCCCCGGCGATGTCGAAGCGGCCGGAGTGCCGCTCGGACTCGCTGATGTACATCGGGGTGAGCACCGCGATCAGCACGCCGATCGGCACGTTGACGAAGAGCACCCAGCGCCAGTCCAGCCACTCGGTGAGCATGCCGCCGGCCAGCAGACCGATGGCGCCACCACCCGCGGACACGGCCGCGAAGACGCCGAAGGCCCGGTTGCGTTCCGGGCCCTCGGGGAAGGTGGTGGTTATGAGGGCGAGCGACGTGGGCGAGGCGATCGCGCCTCCCACACCTTGCAGGACGCGCGCCGCCAGCAGCTGCCAGGGTTCCTGGGCGAAGCCGCCGAGCAGCGAGGCGAAGGTGAACAGCAGGATGCCGGTCATGAAGACCCGGCGCCTGCCGAGGATGTCACCGGCTCGGCCACCGAGCAGGAGCAGGCCGCCGAAGGTGAGCGTGTAGGCGCTGACGACCCAGGTGAGGTCGGTTGTGCTGAACTTGAGCGCGTCTTGAATGTGCGGGAGTGCGATGTTCACAATCGTCGCGTCGAGTACCACCATGAGCTGGCAGGCCGCGATGACGGTGAGCGCGATGCCGGGATGCCCCTCCCGGCGGGCCGCTCCCGGCTTCTGGTCTCGGATCAGAGATGAGGTTGTCACTGTGTGTCCCCCACGAATCACTTAGTGAACGCCCGCGTTCACTGTTGCGCCAACGTTAGTGAACCCCAGACAGTGAACGCAACCGTTCACTTGTGTCGTCGTCGTGTGTCCCGTCCCCCTTGTGGCCGCGCGGCGCTTCCCCCGCCCCCGAAACCCGCTGCACCCGCTTACTGGAGACCCCCGACATGGTTGCTTCGAACTGGGCGGCCGCCTCCGCCCAGACGTCCTCGCGTCGGCGTGGAGCCGTCCTCGAACGCGCGATCCTCGACGCCGCGCTGGAGCAACTCGGCACCGTCGGCTGGAACGGCCTCACGATGGAGGGCGTCGCCGCCGGCGCCCAGACCGGCAAGGCGGCGGTCTACCGGCGCTGGCCGTCCAAGGAGGACCTCGTCGCCGACGCGCTGCGGTCCGGGCTGCCGCGCTTCGACACGGTGCCCGACCTCGGGAGTGTGCGCGAGGACCTGCTGGCGCTGTGCCGCAGGGCGCGCGACGCGATGTACTCCCGGCCGGGGTTCGCCCTTCGCTCGGTCATTCACGAATGCGACAGCGTGCAGGCCGAGCGCTTCCACACGGTGATCTTCAAGGGCGTGGTCGAGCCGACGCTCGAGATGCTCCGCGAGGTCATCAACCGTGGAATAGAGCGGGGAGAGGTCAGGCGCGACGCGGCCAACGGATACGTCTTCGACGCCATCCCGGCGATGATGATGTACCGCTCCAAGATTTGTGCAAGTGAATGGCCGGACCTGGAGCTGGAGGAAATGATCGACCAGTTGATGGTCCCGCTGCTGCGGCCCGACAGTGCCTGATCCTCGCCGTGGAGGGCCCCGGGCCCGTTTGGGGAACCGGGGTGTCGCCGCGGGTTCCCAGCGGCGTACGCTAGGTGCGCCATGCCGTACGAACCACCCACTCACACCGTCGAGCGCTCCCTTCGCGCCACGACCGGAGCGAAGGTCATTGCCGGTGTCGACGAGGTGGGGCGCGGTGCGTGGGCCGGTCCCGTGACCGTCTGCGCCGCGATCACCGGACTGCGCCGGCCCCCGGCCGGCCTCACCGACTCCAAGCTGCTCACCATCAAGCGACGCACCGAACTCGCCGTCGAGTTGCGGACCTGGGTCACCTCCTACGCCCTGGGGCACGCCTCTCCCGAGGAGATCGACGCCATGGGGATGACCGCCGCGCTGCGACTGGCGGCGGTACGCGCCCTGGAGACCCTGCCGGTCCGCCCCGACGCCGTCATCCTCGACGGCAAGCACGACTATCTCGGGGCGCCTTGGCGGGTCCGTACGGTGATCAAGGGTGACCAGTCCTGTGTGGCCGTCGCCGCGGCTTCGGTCCTGGCCAAGGTCCAGCGCGACAAAATGATGGCCGAACTGGGCATCGACCATGCAGACTTCGCCTTCGCGGACAACGCCGGGTATCCGTCACCCGTGCACCGGGCCGCACTGGAGGAGCGGGGGCCCACCCCGTACCACCGGTTGTCGTGGGCGTATCTTGATGCGCTGCCCCAGTGGCGGCACCTCAAGAAGGTCCGCAGTTGGGTGGAGGGAAGCGTTCCGGAAATCGAGGGTCAGCTCGGATTCGATTTCTGACGGTCCCGCTCGCAGGCATGTGCCACCCGCCGACGCGAGCCGCACCAACGTTTGATAAATATCAGCTCATGCCTCTCATTCCCGAGGAGCCTCAGATTCACGAGAAGGCCCAGGGTCCCCGCGCCACTCCGGCCAGCGGCCGCACCGCGTCGACCCCTCGCCCCGTACCCGGCCCCCGTCCCGCGGCCCCGCCGCGCCCCGGTCGTCCCGGCCCGGTGCGGCCGACCGCGCCGGCGCAACGCGCGCCACGCGACACGACCACCACCAAGCCCGGACCCCCGGGTCCGGCAGCCCCGGCCGCCGCCCAAGCCGCTCCGGTGGCGAACGCGGCCACCGTCGCGGCTCCGCAGATCCAGCTGATCCCGGCCACCCCCGACGGCGCGCTCGACGCCGCCGAAGAGGCCGTGGACCTGCTGCTGGACTCGGGCCGTACCCCCGGTGACGTGCTGGTGCTCACCACCGGCGAACCGCACCCGTGGGCCGCCCACGAACTGTCCTTCGGCGACGCCGCCTACTGGGCGCAGCACGACGCGGGCGACGACGTCTTCTACGCGGACGCCGCCGTCGCGGAGCGTGCGGCCACGCGGGCCGTGGTCGTGGTCGCGGTCAACGGCGGCCCCGAAGCGGCTGCCGCCCGCGCCCTCGGCGTGGCCCACACCCGGGCCGGTGCCCTGCTGATCGTCTGCGGGGACCCGCAGCGGATCAACTCGGTGCTGGGCGCGGGCGTCTGAGCCGTCTCCGCCGCGTGCGGCGGACGTGGGTCAGGGGTACTGGCACGGCGGTCGCTGCGGCGTGCGCCTGTGCTTCCGGCCCTGGGTCGACCAGGGTTGTCTCGGTGTGGACCGCCGTGGTGTGCCTGCTCGGCGCACCGCGGTGGTGTCACCGCGGTGGGGCCGCGCCCCCGCCGGAGCACCGTGGTGTGTCCGTCGCGCTCAGCGAGCCGCCGCGCGGCGCAGTACCTCCGAGGCGACACCGCCGGTGCGGGGTGGCGGGGGAGGCGTCTCCGACGTGGCGAAGGGCTCCGGCGCCGACGCGGCGTTGGGCCGGCGCCCGCCGCGGCCCTCGCCGAGGACCTGCCACCCGTCCCGGGTCAGCGTGATGTACGCGCCGCAGCGCAGCCCGTGCAGTGTGCAGGCGTCCCGCAGCCCCCACATCCACGCGCCGTCCTCCTCCGTCCAACGCGCGTCGCCGTCACGGCAGTAGAGCAGCACGGCGGTGCGCACCGGTGTGCGGCGCCGCAGATCGTGCGGGATGACCCGGCGCAACTGCGAGAGCAGCGCGTTGCGGAACATCCAGCCGTCCGCCGGTGCCCGGCGACTGGTGAACGAGGCGCTGGCGCGCAGCCGTTCGTCCGGATCGAGTACGGCCACGATCGCGGTCGCCGGCCTGGGACGGTGCCGCGAGTGGAGGCCGCTGACGACCTCCCGCGGATTGCGCAGCAGCGGGATTCCGGCGGCGGCCCACTCCGCCGGTTCGAGCAGGCGAGTGGCGGAAGCGGCGGACGAGGAAAACGAGGCGGCGGAGGACGGAGCGAATCCGAAGGTCACGTTCCTCCCTTCGGCTACGCGCCCACACTGCGGGCAGGGGTCGGATTCGGGGAGCGCGCACCGCAGTGAAGCCCTGCCGGATCACGGCCGGGCCGTGCGGGGAGCGGACTTCAATTCTTCCTGTCGAACTTGGATGCGGCAACGAGCAATTGGGACCGACGACCGTTATCTGCTGATGCGCGTTCTATATCCCTACCCGGAGTGCCGCGGGGTGACGCCTGGGACGCGGCAGGCGTGCGGCGCGCGCGATCACCCCTGCACCGCCAGGACGAGCGGCAGCACCCCTTGGGCGCCGGCGCGGCGGAGCAGCCGGGCGGCCACCGCGAGGGTCCAGCCGGTCTCGGTGCAGTCGTCCACGAGGAGAACCGGGCCGTCCAGCCCGCTGAGGGTCGTGGCGAGGGCGGGCGGCACCGTCAGCGCACCGTCCAGCGCCTTGAGCCGCTGCGCGCTGTTGCTGCGGGAGCCGCCGTGCGCCTCACCCGTGTACTCGACCGAACCGAGCAGCGGCAGCCTGCCGATCTCGGCGATGCGGGTACCGAGGGAGTGGATCAGCTGAGGCCGCGTGCGTGAGGAGACGGTCACCACGCCGCCGGGCCGTGGCTGGGCGTCGTCCGCGCCCGAGGCCCAGCCGCCTGGCCCCTTCGCCCAGTCGGCCAGCACCGTCACGACGGCCTGGGCGACATCGTCCGGCACCGGACCGTCCGGCGCCTGGGCCGCAAGCATCGGCCGCAGCCGGTTGCCCCAGCCGATGTCGGACAGCCGGCCCAGCGCCCTGCCCGGCGCCGCCTGCTCCGCCGCCGGAATCCTGCCCTTGAGATCGACGCCGATCGCCGGAAGCCCCGTCGGCCACATACGGCGCGGCTCCACCTCGACACCGGCCCGCCCCAGGTCGACCCGCGCGGCGTCGAGGGAGTCGGAGGAGGTGTCGGCGGTGAAACGCGGCCCCGCGCAGTTGTCGCACTGGCCGCAGGGCTTCGCGCCCTCGTCGTCCAACTGCCTTTGCAGGAACTCCATCCGGCACTCGGTCGTCGCGGCGTAGTCGCGCATCGACTGCTGCTCGGCCTTGCGCTGGCGTGCGACCCAGTCGTAGCGGTCCGCGTCGTACGTCCAGGGCTGTCCGGTCGCGATCCAGCCCCCCTTGACCCGCTTGACCGCCCCGTCCACGTCGAGGACCTTCAGCATGGTCTCCAGGCGGGAACGGCGCAGCTCCACCAGCGGCTCCAACGCGGGCAGCGACAGCGGACGCTCCGCGTGCGCGAGGACGTCGAGCGTGCGGCGCACCAGGTCCTCCGACGGGAAGGCCAGCGAGGCGAAGTACTGCCAGATCGCCTCGTCCTCCTTCCCCGGCAGCAGGAGCACCTCGGCGTGCTCGACACCGCGCCCCGCGCGGCCGACCTGCTGGTAGTACGCGATGGGGGAGGACGGCGAACCCAGGTGCACCACGAAACCCAGGTCGGGCTTGTCGAAGCCCATGCCGAGCGCAGAGGTGGCCACCAGCGCCTTGACCCGGTTGGCGAGCAGGTCGTCCTCGGCCTGTTGCCGGTCCGCGTTCTCGGTCTTGCCGGTGTAGGAGGCGACGGTGTGGCCGCGCTGCCGCAGGAAGGCCGTGACCTCCTCGGCGGCGGCCACGGTGAGCGTGTAGATGATGCCGGAGCCCGGGAGCCGGTCGAGGTGGTCGGCGAGCCAGGCCATCCGGTGCGCGGCGTCGGACAGTCGCAGCACCCCCAGACTCAGGCTCTCCCGGTCCAGCGGGCCGCGCAGCACCAGGGCGTCGGACGTGCCCCCCGTGCCGAGCTGCTCCGCCACGTCGGCGGTCACCCGCGCGTTGGCCGTGGCCGTGGTCGCCAGGACGGGGACACCGGGCGGGAGGTCGGTGAGCATGGTGCGCAGCCGCCGGTAGTCGGGGCGGAAGTCGTGGCCCCAGTCGGAGATGCAGTGGGCCTCGTCCACCACGAGCAGTCCGGTCGCGGCGGAGAGCTTGGGCAGTACCTGGTCGCGGAAGTCCGGGTTGTTGAGCCGCTCGGGACTCACCAGCAGCACGTCGACCTCGCCCGCCGCGATCTCGTCCTGGACCGTGTCCCACTCCTCGGTGTTGGAGGAGTTGATGGTCCGGGCGCGGATGCCGGCCCGGGCCGCGGCCTCGACCTGGTTGCGCATCAGCGCGAGCAGTGGGGAGACGATCACCGTGGGCCCGGCGCCCCGGTCACGGAGCAGAGCGGTCGCCACGAAGTACACCGCGGACTTGCCCCACCCCGTGCGCTGGACCACCAGGGCCCGGCGTCGCTCGGCGACCAGCGCCTCGATCGCCCGCCACTGGTCCTCCCGCAGCCGGGCGCCGCCGGAGGCGTCCCCGACGAGACGGGCGAGGACCGCGTCGGCCGCTGTCCGCAGATCCGCGTTGTTCGTGTGCTCCATGCGTTCCATACAACAGGACGGGACCGACAAGCGGGCGAGCTGTGGACGGGAGGACGGCGCCGAGGCCGGCTCGGCGTCCGAGGATGACGTGTCCCTGATTGAAGTTATCCACAGGGCAAAGCGGAAGGTCTCGATCCGCGAGATCGTCGGGCCATGACGAACCACAGCGAAACGACCGGCCCCTCCGACAGCGGTGACATCCCGCGCCCCGAGCAGCCGAGCCGAAAGGCCCCGACCTCGTACGCGGGCCCCGGTGACGAGCACCAGGTCACTCTGCGCACGCCCGCCGAACTGGCCGACGCCCTGCCCTATCTCCTCGGCTACCGCCCGGAGGACAGCATCGTCCTGGCCGCCCTGCGTGACAGGGAGGGACGCGGACGCTTCGGCGGACGGGCGCGGCTCGGCATCCCCGCGAGTCCGGACGACTGGGCGTGCGCGGCCGGACAGTTGGTCCACGGCCTGATCACCGGCAGCGAACGCCGCGGCGTCCGCCCCGAGCAGATGGTCGCCTACCTCTGCCAGGAGCCGGCGCCGGGCGAGACCGGCCGAGACGTGATGGAGCGGCTGCGACCACTCGCCCAGCGGCTGCGCGTCGAGTGCGGCACGCTCGACGTGCCCGTGGTCGAGGCGCTGTGCATCTCGGCCGGGCGCTTCTGGTCGTACTGCTGCGACGACGAGGCATGCTGCCCGGCCGAGGGCCTGCCCATGGGGCTGCCGGGGACCTCGGTACTGGCCGCGGCGGCCACCTACGCCGGTATTCAGGTGCGCGGCTCGCTGAGCGACCTGCGCGCCAGGCTGCTGCCGGGGGAGACCGCGGTGGCGGACGAGCAGACCGCCGCCCTGGACTCCGCCGCCACCACCCTGGTCGCGCGGATCCTCGACCCCGACGGCCGCTCCGAGGTGGCCCGGGAGACGCTGGAGACGGCGGAGCGGGTCATGCGACGACTCGCCGGCGCCCCGCCGGTGTCCGGAATGCCGGCCGAGGATCTGCGCGACGACCACCTGCTCGGGCACGGCGAGGCGGCGGCCCTGATCCTCGGCCTCCAGGACCGCACCACCCGCGACCGCGCGGCCGGGTGGATGGAGGGCGACGAGGCAGCACCCGCGCTACGCCTCTGGCGGGCCCTCGCCCGTCGCTGCGTCGGACCGTACGGGGAACACGCGGCCGCGCCGCTCACCCTCGCGGGCTGGGTCGCCTGGTCCACCGGTGACGAACTGGAGGCACGCGAGGCGCTGGCCATGGCACTCGGCGCCGATTCCGACTACCTCTTCGCCCGGCTCCTGCACCAGGCGTGCAACGAGGGCCTGGACCCCGAGTCGATCCGCCGCTGCCTGCGCGCGGAACGCGAGGGGGGTGGCGGCGCGGAACGCGAGGGCGGTGGCGGCGCGGAAGTCCCCAGCCCCGACGAGGGCGAGCGGACGAGCACGACCGGGTCCCGCGGGCCGGGTGAGCCTTCCCCCGCTCCGCGGCCGCCGTCCGGCCGTCGGCGCCGCGCGCGTTCCCTCACCTCGGCCGACGGCACCCGGCGCCGTGCGAAGCCGCAGAACCGCGAACCGAGGCCGGAGAACGGGCGCCCCGGCAGCCCGTCGAGGGCTGAACGCTCTGGAGCCGGACGGACCGGACGGACGTGTGCGCGTACCCCAGGGACACCGGCCGAAGGAGGCGGCGAGTGATGACGGAGCGGAGGTCGCAAGTCGAGTCCGACCTGGCATGACGGAGCCCCGCCCGGGGATCGGGAGGAGATGGTGAGGTGCCCGTCGGACTGATGTGGATCAGCGTGCGAAGCGGTCCGGGAAGGGAGTGTTTATCGTCAGGCAGACGACTATGATCGCCGCATGCCCTACGACCCGTCAGCCTTTCCGCCCTTCGCCGTCACTGTGGACCTGGTCGTGCTGACCGTGCGCCGTCACTCCCTGTGCGCGCTGGCGGTGCGCAGGGGGGAGCCGCCGTTCCAGGGCCGCTGGGCCCTCCCCGGAGGCTTCGTACGGGAGGACGAGGATCTGGCGCAGGCGGCGGCGCGCGAGCTGGCCGAGGAGACGGGGCTGTGCGTCCACGACCCTGCCGCGCCCACCCAGGACAACGGTGCCCACCTGGAGCAGCTCGCCACGTACGGCGACCCCGAGCGCGACCCCCGGATGCGCGTGGTCAGTGTCGCCCACCTCGCGCTCGCCCCGGACCTGCCCGCACCGCGCGCGGGTGGTGACGCCAGCAACGCACGCTGGGCGCCGGTCGAGGAACTGCTGGAACAGAGCGGCTACGGCCGCGCGGGCGAACCTCTGGCGCCGCTCGCCTTCGACCACGCCCAGATCCTGGCGGACGGCGTGGAGCGGGCCCGCTCCAAGATCGAGTACTCCTCGCTGGCGACCGCGTTCTGCCCGCCCGAGTTCACCGTGGGCGAGCTGCGCCGTGTCTACGAGGCGGTGTGGAGCGTGGCCCTCGACCCGCGCAACTTCCACCGCAAGGTGACGGGCACGCCCGGATTCCTCGTCCCCACCGGCGGCACGACCACCCGCCAGGGCGGCCGCCCCGCCCAACTCTTCCGGGCGGGCGGCGCCACGCTCCTCAACCCCCCGATGCTGCGTCCCGAAGTCTGAGGGTTCCTCGCCCCCGATAGGCCCTGCGGTGCCCGAAAAACCGGAATTGGCACGCTATCTTGCTGCGGGTGATCCAGGCCTTCGGACTGACCAGCAACCCCCGCAAGGAGCTTCCGCCCGCCGTCGACGACGTCTCCTTCGAAGTGCGCGCGGGCCGCGTCACCGCCCTGCTCGGAGCGCCGGGCGCCGGCAAGACGACAGCACTCAGACTGATGCTCGAACTGCAACACGGTCGCGGGCTCACCTACTTCAGAGGCCGCCCCCTGCACCGCATCGCCCACCCCTCGCGCGAGGTCGGCGTACTGCTCGGAGACGTTCCAGGCCATCCGGCCCGCACCGTCCGCGGGCACCTCCGCATGCTGTGCGCGGCGGCGGGCGTCCCGGTCCAGCGGGCGGACGAAGTCATGGAGTCGGTCGGACTCGTGAGCCTGCGCGACGAACGCCTCGGCACCCTGTCCCGGGGCATGGACCGCCGCCTCGGACTGGCCTGCGCGCTGGTCCCCGACCCGCACACCCTGGTGTTCGACGACCCGGCGGGCGCGCTTTCCGTGCGCGAGGCCCGCTGGCTGCACGGCGCCCTGCGCGCGCACGCAGTCCAGGGCGGCACCGTCCTGTTCAGCACCGCGGACCCCAAGGAGGCCGCGCGTACCGCCGACCACGTCGTCACGCTGGAACAGGGCAGAGTGGTCGCCGACCAGGAGGCGGCGGACTTCTCCCGCACCCGGCTGCGCCCACGCGTCGCGGTCCGCAGCCCGCACGCCGCGCGCCTCGGCGCCCTGCTGGCCCAAGAGGCCCGCTCGGCACGCCGTTCGGTCGAGGTCGTGCGCGAGGGCGGCAACCGGCTCGCGGTGTACGGCAGCACATGCGCGGACATCGGCGAGACCGCCTTCCGGCACGGGATCCTCGTACATCAACTCGCTGACGAGGTGGGCGACATGGGCCCGGGCGCAGGTGCCGGGGCCGGTACCGGAACTGGTGACGGTTGTGGAGCCGGCGACAGCAGCGATGTCTGTGCGGATGCCGGTGCCGGCGCGGTCGTACCCCCGGCGCGTCACCGGGCGGCGGACGGCGAACGGGCACCGGCCCCGCGCAGGCCGACCGTCACCCGGCCTTCACCCACGGGCCCACCGCGCCCGACCGCCGCCACCCTTCCACCGGCGCCCGAGCCGTCGGCGGTCGATTCTGCGGCGGTCGGTTCCTCGGCGACGGATCCCGCGGCGACCGGACCCTTGGAGGCCGAGCTGCCGGGGACTGATCCCGCGGCGACCGATCGACCTGCGACCGAACCACATGCGCCAGATACAGCGGCGACCGAACCGCAAGCGTCAGTGTCACCGGCGACCGAACCGCAAGCGTCAGAGTCACCGGCGGTCGACCCGCCACTGACCGCGCTGCCGCCGACGGATGCCTCGTCGGCCTCGGCCACCGCCTCCGGCTCTCCCCGCGCCGACGCCCCACAGCCGCCCCCGGACGACCACCCCACCGTCACCAGTGGCGACCAGGCATCCTCCACCAGCGACGACCGGACGCCCCCCGCAGGGGGCTGGCGCCCCGAAGCCGCCGAGTCCACCGCCGTCGAAGCTCCCGCGGCCTCCGCGGCTCCCACGACCCCCGCGATCCCCGGCCCCACCGACCGACCCCGGCACACCCGGCGCACGAACGCCGCCCTCACCCCCGGCGCGGCCTCCGTCCTTCCGCCGCCCATCTCCGTGCGCTCCGCCCCCAGTCCGCTCCGTCCGCTCCGCTACGAGATCCGGCGCGCGGTCGGCATCAGCACCGGGTTCGTCGTCGGCGCCGTGGTCCTCGTCGTGTCCGCCGTCATGGCCGTCGTCCTCGCGCGGGTCGGCCACACCCCCCAGGCGCGGCTCCTGGCGGCGTGGCCGCGGGAACTGCCCCTGCCGCCCGCGGCGCTCGGTGCGGGGCTGCTCGGGGCGCTCGCCTTCGGTGACGAGTTCCGCCACCCCGCCCTGGCGGCGGACCGCGGCACCGTGCCGCGCAGGCTGGGGCTGCTGACCGCGAAACTGCTCGTGTCCGCCGGCGTCGCACTCGTGCTGGCCGCCCTGACGGCCGGCTGCAACGCCGAGGTGCTTCATCTGTTCTACGGGCGAGAACTCGCGCGAATTCCCGCAGACTGGTCCGTGCTGGGGGCCGGTTGGGCCGGGCTCGTCGTCGGGTGCGCCTGGGCGGGGGTGCTCGCCGCGGGTCTCTTCCGTTCCGCCACCGCCGGACTCGCCGCGGTGGTCGCCGTTCCGGTCGTCGTCGTGCCGCTCGTACAGAAGGTCTGGGAGGGTCCGGACGTACGGACCGCGGCCGGACTTCCGTTGCGCGTGCGCGAGGTCCTCCTGACGCAATGGCCGTTCGGGGGCGAGCGCTACGTGGCAGAGGTGCTGCGTGTCGTCGTTCAACCGGTCGGCGGGGCAATGACGTTGTCGCTGACCGCTCTGCTCTGCGCCTTCCTGCTCACGACCCTGCGCAGCAGGGTCCGGTGAGGGTCGTCGCGCTCTTCCGGTCCGACCCTGCGCGCAAGTCCCCGGGGAAAGCCCATTTCTTTCCGATAAGGCGTCAATTGCGACGGGGTGAGCGATCACCCTTTCGTGTGCTTTTCACCAAAGACCTCAAGGGAGTTGGGAACGGCGCCGACAAAGGATGCGTGAGTACCCTTGCGCACACCATGATGACCGCCGCCCGCTCCGCCGACTCCGGCCTCGCGAACCCGGGCGAACTCGACCGCTACCCCTACGCGGAGACGCCCGCCGTCGACCGCGTCGGGACGCCCTCCTGGGAAGGAGTGGAACCCGAGCTGGGGCGCGTGGGCCGGCGCACCGCGGGCAACCGGGGCCGCGGACTGCACGGGCAACTCGTCCAGCAGCTTGGCCAGATGATCGTTTCGGGTGACCTCGGTGCCGACCGCCCGCTGGTGCCCGAGGAGATCGGCCAGCGTTTCGAGGTGTCCCGCACCGTGGTCCGGGAGTCCCTCCGGGTGCTGGAGGCCAAGGGCCTGGTCAGTGCGCGCCCGAACGTGGGGACGCGCGTGCGCCCCGTGAGCGACTGGAACCTCCTCGACCCCGACATCATCGAATGGCGCGCCTTCGGGCCGCAGCGCGACGACCAGCGCCGCGAGCTGAGCGAGCTGCGCTGGACGATCGAGCCGCTCGCCGCGCGCCTGGCCGCCGGGCACGGGCGCGAGGACGTTCAGCAGCGTCTGTCGGACATGGTCGGGATCATGGGCCACGCCATGGGACAGGGTGACGCGCTGACCTTCTCGCGCGCCGACGCCGAGTTCCACACGCTGCTCATCCAGGTCGCCGGGAACCGCATGCTGGACCACCTCTCGGGCATCGTCTCCGCCGCCCTCCACGTCTCCGGCGGTCCGGTCACGGGCTGTGACCGGCCGAACGACGTCTCCCTGGCCCAGCACGGCAGGATCGTCGACGCCCTCGCCGCGGGCGACGGCGCGGCGGCCGAGACCGCCATGCGCCAGCTTCTGACCGTCCACCCCGAGGTGGAACGCGTGGTGCCCGCCCCCCGCGAGCACTGACCGCGTCCCGCCGGAACGGCGCGGTCCGGGCACGCCAAACCCCTCCTGTGGCAGTGACCGGACGAGCGCCGCCACCGTCGGACCCCGTGGAGTCCTCCGGGACGCCACGGGGTCCGACCGTGTGATGAGAGGCTGAGCCTCCTCGCTCGGTCGAATCGTGTGAGTTGATGGCCTTATTTATCCGTGTATGACCGATTTTGATTGCTTACGGGGTGTGACTCGGGCCACGCGGATTGGGCGTAACGCTCCTGGGAACAACACGATGACCTAAGAGGTGACAGCCGAGGAGGGAATACGGGCGCCGTTCACGGCGCTGTGCATCTCCCCCGGCGCCGCCCGTACCGTCGGCCCATCCCCAAGCCGGTGGTCGGCTCCAGTCCGCCGTGGACGGGGCCGGAAGCCGTTTTCCAACGTTCCGAGAGGTTGTTCGTGTCGGCCAGCACATCCCGTACGCTCCCGCCGGAGATCGCCGAGTCCGTCTCTGTCATGGCGCTCATTGAGCGGGGAAAGGCTGAGGGGCAGATCGCCGGCGACGACGTGCGTCGGGCCTTCGAAGCTGACCAGATTCCGGCCACTCAGTGGAAGAACGTACTGCGCAGCCTCAACCAGATCCTCGAGGAAGAGGGTGTGACGCTGATGGTCAGTGCCGCAGAGCCCAAGCGCACCCGAAAGAGCGTCGCAGCGAAGAGCCCCGCCAAGCGCACCGCCACGAAGGCGGTCGCGGCGAAGGCGGTGCCCGGCAGGAAGGCCGCCGCTCCCGCCACCCCGACGGCGCCCGCCCCCGAGCCCGGCGTCGACGAAGAGGCGGAGGCGCCCGCCAAGAAGGCGGCGGCCAAGAAGACCACCGCCAAGAAGGCGGCGGTCAAGAAGACGACCGCCAAGAAGACCGCGGCCAAGAAGGCGACCGCCAAGAAGGAAGACGGCGAGCTTCCCGAGGACGAGGCGATCGAGGAGCCGAAGGCCGCGACGGAGGAGCCCGAGGGCACCGAGAACGCGGGCTTCGTGCTGTCCGACGACGACGAGGACGACGCCCCGGCCCAGCAGGTCGCCGCGGCCGGTGCCACCGCCGACCCGGTCAAGGACTACCTGAAGCAGATCGGCAAGGTCCCCCTGCTCAACGCCGAGCAGGAGGTCGAGCTCGCCAAGCGCATCGAGGCCGGCCTGTTCGCCGAGGACAAGCTCGCCAACTCCGACAAGCTCGCGCCCAAGCTCAAGCGCGAGCTGGAGATCATCGCCGAGGACGGGCGCCGCGCCAAGAACCACCTCCTGGAGGCCAACCTCCGCCTGGTGGTCTCCCTGGCCAAGCGCTACACCGGCCGCGGCATGCTCTTCCTGGACCTCATCCAGGAGGGCAACCTCGGTCTGATCCGCGCGGTGGAGAAGTTCGACTACACCAAGGGCTACAAGTTCTCCACGTACGCCACCTGGTGGATCCGCCAGGCGATCACCCGCGCGATGGCCGACCAGGCCCGCACCATCCGTATCCCGGTGCACATGGTCGAGGTCATCAACAAGCTGGCCCGTGTGCAGCGCCAGATGCTCCAGGACCTGGGCCGCGAGCCCACCCCGGAGGAGCTGGCGAAGGAACTCGACATGACCCCGGAGAAGGTCATCGAGGTCCAGAAGTACGGCCGCGAGCCCATCTCGCTGCACACCCCGCTGGGCGAGGACGGCGACAGCGAGTTCGGTGACCTCATCGAGGACTCCGAGGCGGTCGTCCCGGCCGACGCGGTCAGCTTCACCCTCCTGCAGGAGCAGCTGCACTCCGTTCTCGACACCCTGTCCGAGCGCGAGGCGGGCGTCGTCTCCATGCGCTTCGGTCTCACCGACGGTCAGCCGAAGACCCTCGACGAGATCGGCAAGGTGTACGGCGTCACGCGCGAGCGCATCCGCCAGATCGAGTCCAAGACCATGTCGAAGCTGCGTCACCCGTCGCGCTCCCAGGTGCTGCGCGACTACCTCGACTAGGACTCGTCGTACGAGCGACAAGGCCCGGTTCCGGCACAGCGGAACCGGGCCTTCGCGTTGATCAGCGGGTGCGTGTCCGGGCGTACTGGATCACTCTGGGTGTCCCACGACCACCTAGGAGTGAGGAGCCTGCATGCGTCGCCTCTTTGCCCGGGCACTGGCCCGGCCGCTGGTCCTGGCGGCCGCGGCGACCGCGATACCGCTGGGATCAGCCGCCCCCGCGTCCGCCGACAGCATCGTCGTCGGGGGCTTTCCGGTCGAAGCCTCCGACAGCCCGTGGACCGTCGCCCTGTCCAGCCGTGACCGGTTCGGAGGTGCGCGGGCGGGACAGTTCTGCGGGGGAGTGGCCGTCGGCCCGACCACCGTGCTCACGGCCGCCCACTGCCTGGGGGAGGAAGTGCTCGGCTCGCCGCCGGAGGAGGTGGACGACCTGAAGGTCATCGCCGGCCGGACGGACCTGCAGTCGGACAAGGGCCAGGAGATCCGGGTCCGCGCCGTCTGGGTCAACCCGGGGCACGACGACGCCAGCAACGCCGGCGACTTCGCGGTACTCACCCTCTCCGAAGCCGTGCCCGCGGGCTCGGTCATAGGGATGGCGGCCGAGGGCGACCCGGCCTACGCGCCGGACACGGGAGCGCTCGTGTACGGCTGGGGGGACGCCTCGGGGGCCGGGGACTACGCGAACGGCCTGCGGGCGGCACGCGTGCGCGTACTCCCCGACGCGAGCTGTCAGCGGGCGTACCCGGGGAGCGACGAGGGGCGCTACCTCGCGAGCGGCATGCTCTGCGCGGGCGAGGACGCCGGCGGGCGGGACGCCTGCCAGGGGGACAGCGGGGGGCCGCTGGTCGGCCAGGGCAGGCTCATCGGCCTGGTGTCCTGGGGGAGCGGCTGCGGGCGCCCGGGCAGCCCCGGGGTGTACACGCGCGTCTCCTCGATGCTGCGGACGCTCGGCTGGGACAAGCCCACCGTGACCGCCGCCGAGCGACGGCGCGAGGCGCCTGACGGCCGCTGAGGGCCCTTGGAGCACGAGCACGGGCGGCCGCCTCCGGATTCCGGAGGCGGCCGCCCGTTCATCGGCCTAGCGCCGATTCGGCTCGTCGTCGGGCGCGTAGTGTCAGCGCTCTTCCTCGGGGGAAGAAGCCGGAACGGCCGTGAGCCGCTCCGTCTCGTCCTGTATCTCAGCGGCGATCTTCTTGAGTTCCGGCTCGAACTTGCGCCCGTGGTGGGCGCAGAAGAGCAGTTCTCCGCCGCTCAGCAGGACGACGCGCAGGTATGCCTGGGCGCCGCAGCGGTCGCAGCGATCGGCGGCCGTCAGCGGGCTTGCGGAAGTCAGAACAGTAGTCACGTCGCCTCTTCTCTAGCTCGACGAGCTGTCGTACCAGGGTCAACATCCAACCAGCCCCAAAACGTTCCCGCTCGTGGCTTTTCCTCGAAAAAACTTTCCGAGGGGCCGGCTGTTGCCGATTGGCGGCGAATGTGCCGTATTGCGTGTCTCTGTGTCGTACGGGTTCGCGCGGTCGGTCAGTGTCGGTCCGGCCGGCTGGGTTGCCGGTTTGTTCATGAGGACGTGCCCGGAGCCTAAATGGTTCATGCCTCGAAGGGAACGTGATGTGTACTTCACCCCATCGAGGGATCGAACAGGCATACGACTCTGGACTAGGGTGAGACAGCGACGAGGGTGGCGTTGCAACGGCTCTACCAGGGCTCGGTACCCTCTGACCGGTGAACCGAGCCGCGCCCTTACCCAGCGGGGCCTCATCTGAAATTCAGCGAGGAGCGAACCGCGTGACCGCCGAGACATCCGTGCCGTCCACTGCGCTGCTGGCAGGAGCAGACCGGGACGGATCCAACTACACCGCGCGGCACCTGCTCGTCCTCGAGGGGCTCGAGGCCGTACGCAAGCGTCCGGGCATGTACATCGGATCCACCGACAGCCGCGGCCTGATGCACTGCCTGTGGGAGATCATCGACAACTCCGTCGACGAGGCCCTGGGCGACTACTGCGACCACATCGAAGTGATCCTCCACGACGACGGTTCGGTGGAGGTCCGGGACAACGGCCGGGGCATCCCCGTCGACGTCGAGCCCAAGACCGGCCTCTCCGGCGTCGAGGTCGTCATGACCAAGCTGCACGCCGGCGGCAAGTTCGGCGGCGGCTCGTACGCCGCCTCCGGCGGCCTGCACGGCGTCGGTGCCTCCGTGGTGAACGCCCTGTCCGCCCGCCTGGACATCGAGGTGGACCGCGACGGGCACACCCACGCCATCAGCTTCCGGCGCGGCGTCCCCGGCGCCTTCGCGGGGGCGGGCGCGGACGCCAGGTTCGAGGCCAAGAACGGGCTGCGCAAGGCCAAGAAGATCCCCAAGAGCCGCAGCGGCACGCGCGTGCGCTACTGGGCCGACCGCCAGATCTTCCTCAAGGACGCCAAGCTCTCCCTGGACACGCTGCACCAGCGGGCCCGGCAGACCGCCTTCCTGGTGCCCGGACTGACCATCGTGGTCCGCGACGAGCTCGGCCTCGGTGACGGCGGCAGCAAGGGCGAGGAGTCGTTCCGCTTCGACGGCGGCATCAGCGAGTTCTGCGAGTTCCTGGCCAGCGACCGGCCCGTCTGCGACGTCCTCCGCTTCAGCGGTCAGGGCAGCTTCAAGGAGACGGTCCCGGTGCTCGACGAGCACGGCCAGATGACGCCCACGGAGGTCACCCGTGACCTCGGCGTCGACGTCGCCATGCGCTGGGGCACCGGCTACGACACCACGCTCCGGTCCTTCGTCAACATCATCGCCACCCCGAAGGGCGGCACCCACGTCGCCGGCTTCGAGCAGGCCGTGACGAGGACGATGAACGAGGTGCTGCGGACCAAGAAGATGCTGCGCGTCGCCGAGGACGACGTCGTCAAGGACGACGCCCTGGAAGGGCTCACGGCGGTCGTCACGGTCCGGCTCGCGGAGCCGCAGTTCGAGGGCCAGACCAAGGAGGTCCTCGGCACCTCGGCGGCCCGCCGCATCGTGAACAACGTCATCACCAAGGAACTCAAGGCGTTCCTGACCTCCACCAAGCGGGACGCCGCGCAGCAGGCCCGCGTGGTGATGGAGAAGGCCGTCGCCGCGGCGCGGACCCGGATCGCCGCCCGCCAGCACAAGGACGCACAGCGCCGTAAGACGGCCCTGGAGTCCTCCTCGCTGCCGGCGAAGCTCGCGGACTGCCGCAGCGACGACGTCGACCGCAGCGAGCTGTTCATCGTCGAGGGAGACTCCGCGCTGGGTACGGCGAAGCTCGCCCGGAACTCGGAGTTCCAGGCGCTGCTGCCGATCCGCGGCAAGATCCTCAACGTACAGAAGTCGTCCGTGACGGACATGCTCAAGAACGCCGAGTGCGGTGCGATCATCCAGGTCATAGGAGCTGGGTCCGGCCGCACCTTCGACATCGACGCGGCTCGCTACGGCAAGATCATCATGATGACCGACGCCGATGTCGACGGCTCCCACATCCGCACCCTGCTGCTCACCCTGTTCCACCGCTACATGCGGCCCATGGTGGAGGCCGGCCGGGTCTTCGCAGCCGTGCCGCCGCTGCACCGCATCGAGCTGGTCCAGCCGAAGAAGGGCCAGGACAAGTACGTCTACACGTACTCGGACCGCGAGCTGCGGGACAGGCTCATGGAGTTCCAGAGCAAGAACATCCGGTACAAGGACTCCATCCAGCGGTACAAGGGTCTGGGCGAGATGGACGCCGACCAGCTCGCGGAGACGACCATGGACCCCCGGCGCCGCACACTGCGCCGGATCAACCTGACCGACCTGGAATCCGCCGAGCAGGTCTTCGACCTGCTGATGGGCAATGACGTCGCGCCGCGCAAGGAGTTCATCTCCAACTCGGCGGCGACGCTGGACCGGTCGCGCATCGACGCGTGACCACGCTCAGCCGCTGAAGCCGGGCCCGGGACTCGCGTCCGGGCCCGGTACTGGTTTCTCCACCCGTGGGTGGAGTTCCCGGCCGTGCCGGGCTCCACCCATGATCCACCCGGGCTCCGATCCCGTGGCCTCGCCGTTTCCGTAACGTCGAAGGCGTCGGCGGGATCCGCCGCCGGCGCATCCTTCTCCCGCTCACGGAGGCACGATGTTCGGGCCGCGCGCCGCCCTCGGAGTCCGCAAGGACAGCTCCGCCCCGCTCCTCACCTCCGCCCTCGCGGCGGGAGCGGCCGGGCCCGCGTACGGTGCGGCCGTGTCCCGGCCCGCCTGGAAGGAGCCCGCGTGACGGAGAACGTCTGGACGAGGTGGCCCTCCAAGGAGGCGCTCCGTCACGAGGGAGCCTCCACAACCCGACGCCTGCTGGCCTGGTTCGCGCGTCTGGTCGTGTTCGGGGCGCTGCTGTGGGGAGCGTTCACGAGCAGCCACGTGCACGGCTGGGGCGCGGCCGCGGCGGCCGCCGGACTGCTGGTCGCGGTGTTCCTGGCATGGGCTTATTCCAGGACCACGCTCGCGCACCGGCTGTGGCCCTCCCTGACGCTCCTCACGGCGCTGCTGGGGGTCGCGGTCGCCGCCCAGAGCGGGGGCTTCCGGGTGCCCGCCCTGGTCATCTGGTGCGCCGGCTCCGTCGCGGCCATGGAGAGGATGCCCCTCGTGACGGCGCTGCCCATGACGGCGGTGGCCCTGACCTCCTACGCCATCGCCGCGGACGACCCGTGGCTGACCACCTTGGCCACGACGGCCGGACTGGCCCTCGCCGGATACGTGCTGCGGCTGGACGCCGAGGGCAGAGGCGGCACGATACGGCTGCTGGCGCAGGAGCGAGCCGCGCGGGCGGCCGAGGCCGAGTCCGCCGCGCTCGCCGAGCGGGCCCGCATCGCCCGGGAGATCCACGACGTACTGGCGCACAGCCTCTCCGCACAACTGGTGCACCTGGAGGCGGCCCGGTTGCTGATCGAGCGGGGAGCCGACCGGGAGCGGATCCTCGAGCGGGTGGTGGCGGCGCGCGGCATGGCCCGCGACGGACTCACCGAGACCCGGCAGGCGCTGTCCGCCCTGCGCGGTGAGCTGACCCCGCTGGAGGACTTCCTGGCCCACCTCGTCCGGACGACCGAGAGCGACGCCGAGGTCACCATTACGGGGGATCGCAGACCCCTGCCGGCGGAGGCGTCGCAGGCCGTGCGCAGAGTGGCTCAGGAGGCCCTGACGAACGCCCGCAAGCACGCCCCGGGCGCCGGTGTGCGGGTGCGCCTGGACTACGGCGCCCATGAGGTGATGCTCGACGTGCGGGACTCCGGAGGCTCGCCCGGGGAACTCACCACCTCCGGAGGTGGGTACGGTCTGCTGGGCATGCGGGAGCGTGCCGAACTGCTGGGTGGCTCGCTGCGGGCCGGTCCGGGCGAGGAGGGGTTCGTGGTGACGTTGAAGGTGCCGGTATGACGGAGGAAGCCCGGGCGACGCCCGCGCGGGTGGTCGTCGCGGACGATCAGACCGTGGTGCGGGAGGGGATCGTGATGCTCCTCGGGCTGCTGCCGGGCGTCGAGGTCGTGGGCGCCGCGGGCGACGGCGAGGAGGCGGTGCGCCTGGTCGCCGAACTCGCCCCGGACGTGGTGCTGATGGACCTGCGCATGCCCCGCTGCGACGGCGTCGAGGCGACCCGCAGAATCCGCGCCGAGTATCCCGGGACCCAGGTCGTCGTGCTTACGACGTACGCGGACGACGAGTCGCTGTTCCCGGCGTTGACGGCGGGAGCGCGGGGCTATCTCACCAAGGACGCGGGCGGGGACGAGATCGTCCGGGCGGTGCACAGCGTCCTGTCCGGGGACGCGGGGCTCTCACCGGGCATCCAGCGGCGACTGCTGGAGCACCTGGCCGAGTCCGGGTCCCGGCCGGCCGGCCCGCAGGAGCCGCCGGACGGACTCACCGCCCGGGAGACCGAGGTCCTGGTCCTGATCGCCGAAGGGCTCAACAACCAGCAGATCGCGAGCAGAATGCACGTCTCCACGGCGACCGTGAAGACGCACATCAACAACCTGTTCGCCAAGACGGGGCTCAAGGACCGTGCTCAGGCGGTGCGTTACGCCTACGGGAAGGGGCTGGTCCCGCCACCCAGGGGTTGAGTCACCTGATGGGGTGAAGCGGTAAGGGAAGAAGAGTCGGGGATCTTCCCGTTCTGTCCATCCTTGGGCATGCAGTCAAGCAATGACCGTTCCCGCGGGGCCGGGAGTGGTGCCGAAAGCGCGGTCGACCCCCGCGCCGTGCCGGACCGGGCATACGTCGAGACGTCCCCGGCCCACCGGTACGACGACATCCGGTACGACGACCCGTGGTACGACGCGCTCGCCTCCGGCTGGGGTGAGTCCGCGGATGCCGGGCCCCCGGAGCCGGCGCTGCCGGGGATGCGCAGGGAACCGGCCGGGGAACCGTCCCGGGGTGCGGCCGAGGTGTACCTGGAGGTGCAGCGCAGCCCCGCCTTCCGGGAGGTGCGCAGCCGGTACCGGAGGTTCGTGGTGCCGGCGGTCGCCGCCTTCCTCGTCTGGTACCTCGCCTATGTGGTGACCGCCACCACGGCGCCCGAGCTGATGGCCCGTCCGGTGGCGGGAGCGGTGAACGTGGCGATGGTCGCGGGGCTCGGGCAGTTCCTCACCACCTTCCTGCTCACCTGGGCGTACGCCCGGCATGCCCGGCTGCGCAGGGACCGGGCCGCGCTCGAACTGCGCTGGGACACCCAGGAACTGACCCGCGGAGTACGGGGTGGCGCGTCATGACCGGCGACCACCAGACGCTGGCACTGCTGCTGTTCAGCACGTTCGTCGCCGTCACGCTGGGCATCACCACGTGGGTGAGCCGCCACCGGCAGGGGTCGGCGGAGGAGTTCTACGCGGGCGGCCGTCTCTTCTCACCGATGGAGAATGGTTTTGCCATCGCGGGCGACTACATGTCGGCCGCGTCCTTCCTCGGCATCTCGGGGCTGATCGCGCTCTACGGCTACGACGGCATGCTCTACTCGGTGGGCTTTCTCGTGGCCTGGCTCGTCGTGCTGTTCCTCGTCGCCGAACTGGTGCGCAACTGCGGCAGGTTCACCCTCGCCGACGTAGTGGCCTCCAGGATGCGGGAGCGGCCGGTGCGCATAGCGGCGGGGACCTCCTCGGTCACCGTGTCCGTCCTGTACCTGGTGGCGCAGATGGTCGGTGCGGGCAGTCTGGTCGCCCTGCTGCTCGGCGGTACCACCGAGGCGGCGCGGACCTGGACCGTCATCGGCGTCGGCGCCCTGATGGTGATCTACGTGTCGCTGGGCGGGATGCGCGCCACCACCTGGATTCAGATCGTGAAGGCGGTTCTGCTGCTCGGCGGCACCGTGGCCCTGACCACGCTCGTCCTGGTGCGCTTCCACGGCGACTTCGACCGGCTGCTGCGCACGGCGGCCGAACGCAGCGGCCACGGCGAGGCGTTCCTGGCGCCGGGGCTGGCGTACGGCGGGGACTGGACCTCCCGCTTCGACTTCATCAGCCTGGGGCTGGCCCTGGTGCTGGGCACGGCCGGGCTGCCGCACATCCTGTCCCGCTTCTACACGGTGCCCACGGCCCGGGCGGCGCGGCGGTCCGTCGTCTGGTCGATCGGACTCATCGGCGGCTTCTACCTGATGACGATCGTGCTCGGCTTCGGCGCCGCCGCCCTGGTGGGACCGGACGCCGTGCGCGCGTCCAACGCGGCCGGCAACACGGCGGTCCCGCTGCTCGCCCTCGACCTGGGCGGCGGCGCGGGCTCCACCGGCGGGACGGTGCTGTTCGCGGTCGTCGCCGCCATCGCCTTCGCCACCATCCTCGCGGTGGTCGCCGGCATCACCCTGGCGTCCTCCGCGTCCGTGGCCCACGACCTCTACGCGTCCCTGCGCCGCCGCGAGACGCAGCCGCGCAGCGAGGTCGCCGTGGCGCGGATCGCCGCCGTCGGGATCGGCGCCGTCGCGATCGGACTCGGCCTGCTCGCCCGCGATCTCAACGTCGCGTTCCTGGTGGGGCTCGCCTTTGCCGTCGCCGCCTCCGCAAACCTGCCCGTGCTGCTCTACTCGCTGTTCTGGCGCGGCTTCACCACGCGCGGAGCGGTCTGGGCCGTCTACGGCGGCCTGGTCCCGGCGGTGGTGCTCGTGCTGCTGTCCCCGGTGGTGTCGGGTGGCCCGCAGTCGCTCTTCCCGGACGTCGACTTCCAGTACTTCCCGCTGCAGAACCCGGGTCTGGTCTCGGTCCCCCTCGGCTTCCTCGCCGGCTGGCTGGGCACGGTCACCTCGCCCGAAATCCCGGACGAGGCCAAGCACGCCGAGACGGAGGTGCGGTCACTGACCGGGGCGGGGGCCGTGTAGCGGGCGGGTGAGGGTGCGACACGCCCGGTTCACGGGCGGGTCGCCCACTCGTAGCGGTGTTCCGGGCGGCCCGCGTCGCCGTACTTGAGCGTCAGCCTGGCCCGTCCCGTGCGCTCCAGGAGCTTCAGATAGCGCTGCGCGGTCTGGCGGCTCACCCCGGTCCGTTCGGCGATCTCCTGGGCCGAGAGCGGTCCGTCGGACTTCATCAGGCACTGGCGCACCGACTCGGCCGTGGTGGGGGAGTGGCCCTTGGGCAGCCCCGGTTCCGACGGCGCCGACAGGGCGCCGAAGATCCGGTCCACCTCCGCCTGCTCCGCCTCACCGCCCCCGTCGAGGGTGCGCCGCAGCTCCGCGTACGCCTCCAGCTTGGCGCGCAGCCCCGCGTAGGCGAAGGGCTTCACCAGGTACTGGAGGGCTCCCTGCCGCATCGCCGCCTGGACGGTCGACACGTCCCGGGCGGCCGTCACCATGATCACGTCCGCCTGGTGGCCGCGCCGCCGCATCTCCTGGACGACCTCCAGACCGGTCCGGTCGGGCAGGTAGTGGTCGAGCAGGATCAGGTCGAGGCGCGGCAGCCGTTCCACGCTGCGCAGCGCCTCCACGGCGCTGTGCGCCTCGCCCGCGACGTGGAAGCCCGGCACCTTCTCGACGTAGGCGGCGTTGACCCGCGCGACCCGCGTGTCGTCGTCCACGACCAGGACCTCGATCATCGGGACTCCTCCTCGGCAGCGGTGTTCACGGGGGTGGGGGCCGGTACCGCGCGGGCGGCGGGGACGGGTTCCAGCTCCGCCTCCGCCAGTGCCTCGGGCAGGACGACCACGAATTCCGCGCCCCCGCCGTGCGCCGCGTCCACGGTGGCGCTGCCGCCCTGCCGTTCGGCCAGCCTGCGCACCAGCGACAGCCCGATACCGCGCCGACGGTGTGCCGGCGGCTCCTTGGTCGACCATCCCGCCGTGAACACCAGCTCGCGGTGTTCCGCCGGGATCCCGGGCCCGGTGTCGCGCACCCGGAGCGTGGCGGCGCGCCCCTGTGCGCGCAGTTCGACCTCCACGCGCGCGTGCGACGTCCCCGCGGTGGCGTCGAGGGCGTTGTCCACCAGGTTGCCGACGATCGTGACGAGCCCCCTGGGGTCGACCAGCCGGTCCGGCAGCAGCGTCCGGTCGGACACCCAGAGGGTCACTCCGCGTTCCGCCGCGACGGTCGCCTTGCCGACCAGCAGGGCGGCCAGCAGCGGGTCCTGGATCCGCTCGGTGATCTGCTCCGCGGTCACCCGGTGATCGCCGACCACCTCCCCGACGAACTCGACGGCGTCGTCGTACATCTCCAGTTCGAGCAGCCCCAGCAAGGTGTGCATGCGGTTGGCGTGCTCGTGGTCCTGGGCACGCAGGGCGTCGATCAGACCGCGCGTCGAGTCCAGCTCCCGGCCGAGCTGCTCCAGCTCGGTGCGGTCGCGCAGGGTGGCGACCGCGCCTCCGTCGTCGGTGGGCATCCGGTTGGCCACCAGGACCCGCTGGCCGCGGACCGTCAGTAGATCGGTACCGGTCACCCGGCCCGCCAGGACATCGGCCGTGCGCCCCGAGCCGAGCGCTTCGTCGGGGGAGCGGCCGACGGCCTCGGCGCCGAGGTTGAGCAACCGCTGCGCCTCGTCGTTGAGCAACCGCATCCTGCCCCCTCGGTCCAGGGCGACCACACCCTCCCGGATGCCGTGCAGCATGGCCTCGCGCTCCGCGAGCAGGCCCGCGATGTCCGAGAACGCCAGGTCGCGGGTCTGCCGCTGCACCCGGCGCGAGATGAGCCAGGCCGCCAGCGCGCCCACGGCCAGGGCGCCGCCGGCGTACGCGAACAGGCCCGGAATGGCGTGGACCAGCCGCGCCCGCACGCTGTCGTAGGCGATGCCGACCGAGACCGCTCCCACGATGTCGCCGCCGGCGTCGCGCAGGGGCACCTTGCCGCGTGCGGAGCGTCCCAGGGTGCCGTCGTCGATCTCCATCACGTCACGCCCGGCCAGCGCCTGCCCGGGGTCGGTCGAGACGACCTCGCCGATCCGTGACGGGTCGGTGTGCGACCAGCGCACGCCCTGCCGGTCCATCACGACGACGTACTCGGCCTGCGTGGCCTTCCGGATCCGCTCCGCCTCCGTCTGCACCGGCCCGTCCGTCGTCGGTCGGGTGGTCCGCAGTTCCTCGGCGACCTGCGGCTGCTGCGCGGTGGTCTGCGCGATCGCCAGCGCCCGTCGCATCGCCTGGTCGTCCAGCTGGTCGCTGAGCGGCGCCAGGAAAAGCCCGGTCGCGAGCACCGCGACTCCCGCGGCGATCGCCAGCTGCATCAGCAGCACCTGCGAGAACACCCGCCTCGGCAGGCCGAGGCGCCTGCGGCGTACGGGGGGAGTGGAGCTCATACCCATGACCGTACGTGGGAGGTGGGGGCATCCCGTAGTGGGATGTGGCGCGGATCTCCCGTACGCGCTCAGGGCGGGCCGGTGCGTCCATGCGTCCGCACGGGCCGGTGTGTCAGCTAGCGAGTGCCGCCGTCACGGTCAGTGCGCGTACCGCCGTGACCTCCATGCGTGCCGGTGAGCCGAGGACCGAGGCCCCGCAGCTCTCCGGGCGCGGCGGCGACGACGCGCCCTGGGCGACGGTGACCCGCCAGTGCCGCCCGTCCGCGTGGGCCAGGGTCACCTCCCAGCGGGGTGCGGCGCCGTCCGTCCGTACGACGCTGAGCGCCCCGGCCGCGGCCTCGCCCAGGGTCGAGCGCAGGGCCAGCTCGGCGGCCTGGCCGGGACGCTCCCAGGCCGAGTTCCCGCGGCAGCCCTGGACGACGATCCGGCCCTCCCGGGCGCCGTGCAGGATCTCCTTGACGTCGTGGGCCTGGACGCGGCCGTAGGCGTATCCGTGGGGCAGGACGAGCACGGTCGGCGAGAAGCGGTGGCCTCCCAGGTGCGTGACCTCCCAGACGCCCGCCTCCCCGGAGGCGGCGAGTTCGGCCGCCAACGGGCGGCCGAGGAGTGCGCAGCAGCGGTCCCGCTTGCCGTTGGTGCAGACGAGAGCCAGGGGATCGCCCAGATGCGGGCCGCCGCCGAGGGCCGAGTCGAAGCCGCGGTGATCGCCCCGGCCGAGCGCCGCGAAATCGAGGTCGAGCAGTCGTCGGGGATCCCTGATCGTGGTGGCGTGCACCCACACGTTTCCCGGCACGGTGTGGGCCGCGTACACCCTGCGTTCGACCGGAGTGCCACGGTCCGCGTGCCGTCCGGGCCGGCGGATGAGCGCGACGCGCACGCCCGTACCCTTCACCGCCTCTTCCAGGGTGCGGCCGAGTGCGGGGTCCAGGCGGCTCGACGTCAGCGCCTTGGCGCCCCACGGGCCGGGCTGTTCCAGCAGCAGCCAGGTCGTCGCGGTGGGCGCGGTGCCCGAAACGGGCTCGTCGAGGTCCCGGGAGACGGTTGAGCACGTACTCACAGAGGTGAGCCTAACCTGACTTGCCGCGCGGTGACCTCCCACCGCGCTGGAACGCTACTCCGGCAGTGGCTGCGGCGGCCGCGGGCCCGTATAGAGCCCACTCGGCCGCATCCGCAGGGGGCGCTCCCCGTACTCCTCCAGCGCGTGCGCGATCCAGCCCGCCGTACGGGCCACCGCGAAGATCGTCTCGGCCGCGGAGGGTGCCATCCCGGAGGAGGCGGTGAGGACGGCGAGGGCCAGGTCGACGTTGGCGTGCAGCGGGGTGTGGCGGGCGGCGGTGGCCTGGACGTCCCGGGCCGCGGCGAGCGCGGGCCCGGCTCGCGGGATGTCCTCCAGGAGCGCGAACAGGGCACGCGCACGTGGGTCCTCACCGGGGTAGAGCCGGTGCCCGAGGCCCGGGATGCGCCGGCCGGCCCGCAGCTCCTCGGCGACCACGGGTGCCGCGTTGCCCTGGTCGAGCACCTCCAGCAGCATCCGGTGCGCGAGCCCGCCCGCCGCGCCGTGCAGCGGCCCCTCGATCACGCCGAGCCCGGCGGACACCGCGGCGTAGGCGTGCGCCCGGGCCGACGCCGCCACGCGCACGGCGAGCGTGGAGGCGGCCAGGTCGTGGTCGACGAGCAGGGAGAGCGCGGTGTCCAGGGCGTGCAGTGCCGGCTCGTCGGCGGGACGCCCGCTGAGCCGGGTCCACAGACGGTGGGCGAGCGGGGCCCGGTCGTCGCAGTCGCCCGCCACGGGCGGCAGCGCGGCCACGAGGGTGGGGATGAGGATGCGCGCGGTGCCCAGTACCGCGCCCTCGGACAGGTCGAAGCGGAGCGGGTCCGCGACCGCGGCGGCGATCGCCGCGACCCGCAACCGGTCGGTGGGGGCGGCGTGTTCGGGCAGGGCGCCGACGGCCCGGCGGGCGACGGTCACGGAGGACTCGGGCGTGGAGAAGGCGGCGCCGGAGCGCAACTCCCCGGTCCAGAGCCATTCGGCGACCTCTTCGTAGCTGTGGCGCGTGGCGAGTTCGACCGCGTCGACGCCCCGGTAGTAGTAGCGGTCGCTCTCGATGAGCGTGATGCGGGTGCGCACGGCCAGCTCCTGGCCGGCGGCCGTGGGGGTGGCGGTGTCGCGCCGGTTGCGCCGGGCGAGGGCGCGTACCTCCTCCGCGTCGAAGGTGCTGCCCCTGCCGTCGTGGGTGCGCCGGCTGCCGAGCCGCCCGCGGCTGACGTACGCGTACACGGTCTCGGGTTTCACGCCGAGGAGTTCGGCCGCCTCCTTGGTGGTCAGGCGCCGTTCGGCGTCGTCCGGGCGGCCGGGGTCTTGATCGCGCATGGGGTCACCGTATCGATCCTGAGGGTTCGTCCAGTCGCACATTGATTCAATCAATATTGACAGGAGCTTGGTCAAGTATAGACAGTTGACTCAAGTTCGAGGAGGCAATCATGTCTGTCAACAGAACCGCGGCCGGTCCGTCCCCAGTGGCGTCCCCGGCGGTGTCCGTCGAGGTGCCGCGCGGGCTCGCCGGTGTCGTGGTGGCCGAGACCGAGGTCGGCGACGTGCGGGGGCTCGAGGGCTTCTACCACTACCGCCAGTACTCGGCCGTCGAACTCGCGCGCAGCCGCCCCTTCGAGGACGTCTGGCACCTCCTGGTGCACGGGGAACTCCCGGACGCGCGGCGCGGGGCGGCCTTCGCCGCCGAGACCGCGGCGATGCGGAGCCTTCCCGACGCGGTGCGCGCGGCACTCCCCGCCATCGCGGCGGCCGGCGGGCACTCCGGCCCTCTCGCCGGCATGCGCACGGCCCTGTCGCTGCTGGGCGCGGCCCGGGGCTTCAGGCCCGTGTACGACCTGTCGGCCGAGCAGCGCGGCCAGGACACTCTGGTGGCCGCGGCCGCCGTCCCGACGCTGCTGACCGCCCTGCACCGGCTGGCACGCGGACTCGAACCGGTCGAGCCGCGCGAGGACCTGTCCTACGCGGCGAACTACCTCCACATGCTGACGGGCGAGGAGCCGGACGCCCGGCGCACACGGGCGATCGAGCAGTACTTGATCTCCACCATTGACCACGGCTTCAACGCGTCAACGTTCACCGCGCGGGTCATCGCCTCGACGGGCGCGGACGTCGCGGCGGGCCTCACCGGCGCCGTGGCGGCGTTGTCCGGGCCCTTGCACGGCGGTGCGCCCAGCCGGGCGCTGGACACCCTGGACGCCATCGGCACACCGGAACGCATCGACGGCTGGATCCGCGAGCGGGTGCTCGCCGGTGACCGCATCATGGGCTTCGGCCACGCCGTCTACCGCACCGAGGACCCGCGCTCCAGGATGCTCCGTGAGGTGGCGCAGGGGTTCGGTGGTCCGCGCGTGGAGTTCGCCGTCGAGGTGGAGCGCCGGGTCGAGGCGATCCTCGCGGAGCTGAAACCGGGACGGGAGTTGCACACCAACGTCGAGTTCTACGCGGGCGTGGTCATGGAGCTGTGCGGTCTGCCGCGCGAGATGTTCACCCCGACGTTCGCGGCGGCGCGGGTGGTGGGCTGGAGCGCGAACATCCTGGAACAGGCGCGGGACTCGAAGATCATCCGTCCGGCGGCGCGGTATGTGGGGCCGGGAGCGCCGGCCGTGGTGCCGGCGGTGGCCTGAGAGACGAGCGGCCTGGTGCCGTTCGGGCGCCAGGCCTGGTCGAGGGGGCGTCGGGCATGGACGGGGTGCCGGATGCCTCGACGGTGGCGTGTCCGGTGCGGGCGGCGGTGGGTGCGGCCGGAGACACGGGGTGCCGTCAGGCGTCGGGGATGTCCGCCTTGGCCCGGATGAGGGTCTCCCGGCTCACGACGACGATGCGTTCGTAGTCGGCGCGGGCGGCGTCGGCGGGCAGTTCACGCTCCAGCGCCTCGGTGGCCTCGGTGCCGATGACGGCGAAGTTGCCGTCGCTCAGCTCGAAGACGTCCGGGCAGGTGGATCCCGTGGTACTGCCACGAGCGCTGGGAGGCACACCGATGCGGCGCACGATTTTCAAGGGGTACCGGTCCTTAGAGACAGGGGCTGGCGGAGTGACGAGGCCACACCGTACTGGGTGATCGCGGACCACGTCGGCCGGTACGCCGAGAGACACTCCGTCGCTAACTCCGTTGGGTGGCCTCAGTCGTTCGGAGGCGTGCCCACGACCCACCACTCTTCCGTGTCGGCCTCGTCCAGGTCCCTGACGAGAGCGTCGACCACCCGCCCCAGACGGGCTTCCTCGGAGCGCTCGTCGAGGGAGGCGCGCATGTTCCTCGACGCCTCCCAGTACTCACGGAAGATCGGACTCTGGAAGAACTCCCGCAGGCGCCCCTGAAGCCCTTCCTGATCCAGGAGTCCTGCCTGATGCACGTGGTAGAGGTTCACGTACCAGGCGTTCGCGTAGAAGAACTGGCGGCGCCGTTCGACCGGGATGCCCTTGTCGAAGGTGTCGATCACCTCGGCGAGTGACGGGTCGTCGATCGCCCGGGTGAGCAACTCCCAGTGCATACGCTGCTGATGCGCGAGCGACTGCCGCCGACTGGTCAGCTCCTCCAGCTCCAGTATTCGCTCCTGCAAGCGCACCGTCTCCAGCCGCCACTGCCGCGCGGCCAGCGACAGTCCCGCCGTGGCGAGCAGGAGCCCGGTCGCCGCGGAGCCGAACCTCCCCGTGGTCTTCTTGCGTGTGGCCATGTCAACCCCCGAATCAGGCGACCGCCCGCCGGTCGTCGAGTGCGGGTCGGCTGACGGGGACCGGCGAGCGATGGGCGGCGCGTGCCACCTCCAGGGTGCCGAGCGGCGCTGATCGGCGGGGAGGCGGAGAGGAGGCGCACGGAGGGAAGCGAGGGTCGCACACTCCGGCGCCTTGCCAGACGCATGCCCCGAGAGTGCTGCTAACAATCGTTCACTCCGCGTCGGCCGCGGCGACTCGTATCCTGAGCAGGCCATTCCGCGCGCGGTACGCGACGTGCCGCGCAACGGCGTACGCGTAGGTGAGAGAGAGGTCGCACGGTGGGGCAGCGCCCGACACGGCAGCAGATTCCGGTCGTCGTACTCGCCGGGTTCCTCGGCTCCGGGAAGACCACACTCCTCAACCACCTCCTCCACCGCAGCGGAGGCAACCGGATCGGCGCCGTCGTCAACGACTTCGGCTCGATCGAGATCGACGCGATGGCCGTCGCCGGCGCCCTCGGCGACTCCACCGTGTCGCTCGGCAACGGCTGCCTGTGCTGCGCCGTCGACGTGGGCGAACTCGACGGGTACCTGGCGCGGCTCGCCCGGCCCGAGGCCGGCATCGACGTCATCGTCATCGAGGCGAGCGGCCTGGCCGAGCCGCAGGAACTCGTGCGCATGGTGCTCGCCGGCGAACAGCCGGAGGTCGTCTACGGCGGACTCGTCGAGGTCGTCGACGCCGCCGAGTTCGACGACACGCGCGCCCGGCACCCGGAGATCGACCGGCACCTTGCCCTCGCCGACCTGGTCGTGGTCAACAAGACCGACCGGGCCGAGGACGCCGAGCGCGTGCTCGCCCTCGTCCGCTCGCTCAGCGACGGCGCCGCCGTCGTGCCCGCGACCTACGGCCGTATCGACCCCGCCTTCCTCTACGAGTGCCGGCCGAGCGAGGAGCGCGTGGGACAGCTGTCCTTCGACGACCTGCACGACCGCGACGCGCCCGGCGCCCACGCCGAGCACCTGCACGCGGCGTACGACACCCTCTCGTTCGTCTCCGACGAGCCGCTCGACCCGCGTCGGCTGATGCGGTTCCTCGACAGCCGGCCCGAGGGCCTGTACCGGATCAAGGGGTACGTCGACTTCGGCGCGTACGACCCGCGCAACCGGTACGCCGTGCACGCCGTGGGACGCTTCCTGCGCTTCTATCCGGAGCCCTGGCCGCCCGGCGCCGCCCGGCGCACCCAACTCGTCCTCATCGGCTCGGGCATCGACGCGCCCGCCCTCGACAAGGAACTCGACGCCTGCCGCGGCGACACCCCGCACGCCGACGAGCACGGCATGTGGGGCGTCCTGCGCTACGTACCGTCCCCGGACGGTGAAACCCCGGACGGCGAATCCCCGGACGCCGAGGAGCCGCCGCCCGCCGCCTAGGCGGGCCCCGCCACCACCGACACCGTCTTCGGCAGCGACACACCGGAGCCGTCGCGGCGCGGGTCGATGTCCGGGAGCTGGGCCGGTGTGCCGTTCTTCTGGGCGGCCAATGCCGGGGTCGGGCCCGCCCAGGCGAAGGCCAGGCAGTCCTCGCCCTTCAGGAACCGCTGGCAGCGCACGCCACCCGTCGCGCGCCCCTTGCGGGGGTACTGGTCGAACGGCGTGAGCTTGGCCGTGGTCTGCACGGAGTCGTCCAGGGTGCCGCGCGAACCGGCCACCGTGAAGACCACCGCGTCCACCGCCGGGTCCACCGCCGTGAAGGAGATGACCTTGGCTCCGTCGGCGAGTTTGATGCCCGCCACACCGCCCGCCGGACGGCCCTGCGCGCGCACCTGCGAGGCCTGGTAGCGCAGGAGCTGCGCGTCGTCCGTGATGAAGACCAGGTCCTCGTCACCGGTGCGCAACTCGATGCCGCCCACGATGCGGTCGCCCTCCTTGAGGGTGATGACCTCCAACTCGTCCTTGTGGGACGGGTAGTCGGGCACCACCCGCTTGACCACACCCTGCTCCGTGCCGAGCGCCAGGCCCGGCGAGGACTCGTCCAGGGTGGTCAGGCAGACGACCGTCTCGTCGTCCTCCAGGGACACGAACTCGGCCAGTGGCGCACCGCCCGCCAGGTTGGGCGCGGGCATGGACTCGGGGAGCTGGGGCAGGTCCACGACGTTCACCCGCAGCAGACGCCCGGCGGACGTCACCACGCCGACCTCGCCGCGCGCGGTGGCCGCCACCGCCGAGACGACCAGGTCGTGCTTGACGCGCTTGGCACCGGCCTCCGTGACCAGGGGATCGGCGTTCGCGGTGCGGGCCAGCAGGCCCGTCGAGGAGAGCAGCACCCGGCACGGGTCGTCCGCCACCTGGAGCGGCACGGCGGCCACCGGGACGCCGCCCGACTCCAGCAGCGTCGTACGGCGGTCGGTGCCGAACTTCTTGGCGACCGCCGCCAGTTCGGCGGAGACCAGCTTGCGCAGCTCCGCGTCCGAGTCGAGGATCCGGGACAGCTCCTCGATCTCCGCGTTCAGCCGCTCCTTCTCGGACTCCAGCTCGATGCGGTCGTACTTGGTGAGCCGGCGCAGCGGCGTGTCCAGGATGTACTGGGTCTGCACGTCGCTCAGTGAGAACTGCTCGATCAGGCGCTGCTTGGCCTGCGCGGAGTTCTCACTGGAGCGGATGAGGCGGATGACCTCGTCGATGTCGACCAGCGCGGTGAGCAGGCCCTCCACCAGGTGCAGGCGGTCGCGCTTCTTGCCCCGGCGGAACTCGCTGCGGCGCCGTACGACGTTGAAGCGGTGGTCGAGATAGACCTCCAGCAGCTCCTTGAGGCCCAGGGTGAGGGGCTGGCCGTCCACCAGGGCGACGTTGTTGATGCCGAAGGACTCCTCCATCGGCGTCAGCTTGTAGAGCTGCTCCAGGACGGCCTCGGGCACGAAGCCGTTCTTGATCTCGATGACCAGGCGCAGTCCGTGCTCGCGGTCGGTGAGGTCCTTGACGTCCGCGATGCCCTGGAGCTTCTTCGAGCCCACCAGGTCCTTGATCTTCGCGATGACCTTCTCGGGGCCGACCGCGAAGGGCAGCTCGGTGACGACGAGGCCCTTGCGCCGGGCCGTCACGGTCTCCACGGACACCGTCGCGCGGATCTTGAAGGTGCCGCGGCCCGTCTCGTACGCGTCCCGGATGCCGGGCAGGCCCACGATCCGGCCGCCGGTGGGCAGGTCGGGGCCCGGCACGTGCTTCATCAGGGCTTCGAGATCGGCGTTCGGGTGCCGGATCAGGTGCCGGGCGGCGGCGATGACCTCGCGCAGATTGTGCGGCGGCATGTTCGTCGCCATGCCGACCGCGATGCCGGAGGCGCCGTTGACCAGCAGGTTCGGGAAGGCGGCGGGCAGGGCCACCGGCTCCCGCTCCTGGCCGTCGTAGTTGGGCCCGAAGTCGACGGTGTCCTCGTCGATGGAGTCCGTCATCAGGCTGGTGGCCTCGGCCATCCGGCACTCGGTGTACCGCATGGCGGCCGGCGGGTCGTCGTTGCCCAGGGAGCCGAAGTTGCCGTGGCCGTCGACCAGGGGCACGCGCATCGAGAAGGACTGGGCCATGCGCACCAGCGCGTCGTAGATGGACGCGTCACCGTGCGGGTGCAGCTTGCCCATGACCTCGCCGACGACGCGGGCGCACTTCACGTAGCCGCGCTCCGGCCTGAGGCCCATCTCGCTCATCTGGTACACGATCCGGCGGTGCACCGGCTTGAGGCCGTCGCGGGCGTCCGGCAGCGCGCGGGAGTAGATGACCGAGTACGCGTACTCGAGGAAGGAGCCCTGCATCTCGTCGACGACGTCGATGTCGAGGATCTTCTCCTCGTACGAGTCGTCGGGCGGCGGGGTCTTCGTGCTACGGCGGGCCATCGCTGCCGGCTCCTTGCTGAAGCGTGAACGGTGATCTGACGCCGTCCATTGTGGACTGCGGCACTGACAGCCACCGACCAGGACCCGTCACGGGCTGCCCGGCCCGGCGCTGCCCGCAGGGTACGCCCTACTCGCGCGCCCTCGTTCCCGGCGGGCCGCCAACCCCGTTCTCGCTCTCGGCGTACGAGGCCCGGGAACTCCACCGGCGGCCCGCGCGCTTGCATACAGTGGCAGGATCGGCGGAATTCCGCAGTTCCGCCCAATGATCCACCCAGTGATTCCACCAAGGATTCCGCGATCGAAGGGACGTACATGCCCATGGGTCACACGGCCACAGCCCAGGCAGACTCCGGCGGCCTGACAGCGACCGAGCACCGCCTGGCCAACGGCCTGCGCGTGGTGCTCTCCGAGGACCACCTGACCCCGGTCGCTGCGGTGTGCCTCTGGTACGACGTCGGTTCCCGCCACGAGGTCAAGGGACGTACCGGCCTGGCTCACCTTTTCGAGCACCTCATGTTCCAGGGCTCCGCCCAGGTCAAGGGCAACGGCCACTTCGAGCTGGTGCAGGGCGCCGGCGGCTCGCTCAACGGCACCACCAGCTTCGAGCGGACCAACTACTTCGAGACCATGCCCGCCCACCAGCTGGAGCTCGCCCTCTGGCTGGAGGCCGACCGCATGGGCTCCCTGCTGTCCGCCCTCGACGAGGAGTCGATGGAGAACCAGCGGGACGTCGTCAAGAACGAGCGCCGCCAGCGCTACGACAACGTCCCCTACGGCACGGCCTTCGAGAAGCTGACCGCCCTCGCCTACCCGGAGGGCCACCCCTACCACCACACGCCGATCGGCTCCATGGCCGACCTGGACGCGGCCACCCTGGAGGACGCCCGCGCGTTCTTCCGCACGTACTACGCGCCGAACAACGCGGTGCTGTCGGTCGTCGGCGACATCGACCCCGAGCAGACGCTGGCCTGGATCGAGAAGTACTTCGGTTCCATCGCCTCGCACGACGGCAAGCAGGCCCCCCGGGACGGCTCGCTGCCCGACGTCATGGGCGGCCAGCTGCGCGAGGTCGTCGAGGAGGAGGTCCCGGCCCGCGCCCTGATGGCGGCCTACCGCCTCCCGGAGGACGGCACGCGCGCGAGCGACGCGGCCGACCTGGCGCTCACCGTCCTGGGCGGCGGCGAGTCCTCCCGCCTGTACAACCGGCTGGTGCGGCGCGACCGTACGGCCGTCGCCGCCGGGTTCGGCCTGCTGCGGCTCGCCGGGGCTCCCTCCCTGGGGTGGCTGGACGTGAAGACGTCCGGCGATGTCGAGGTGCCGGTCATCGAGGCCGCCATCGACGAGGAGCTGGCCCGGTTCGCCGAGGAGGGCCCCACCGCCGAGGAGATGGAGCGCGCCCAGGCCCAGCTGGAGCGCGAGTGGCTGGACCGGCTGGGCACGGTCGCCGGCCGCGCCGACGAACTGTGCCGGTACGCCGTGCTGTTCGGTGACCCGCAGCTCGCCCTCACCGCCGTGCAGCGAGTGCTCGAGGTGACGGCGGCGGAGGTCCAGGAGGTCGCCAAGGCCCGCCTGCGCCCCGACAACCGCGCGGTGCTCGTCTACGAGCCGACCGCCCCCACCGACGAGAACGACGCCACCGACGAGAACGAGGAGGCGGCCAAGTGACCGACCTCGCCACCATGGACTTCCACGCCCAGCCGCAGGCCGGCGAGCCCAAGCCGTGGGCGTTCCCCGCGCCCGGCCGCGGCCGCCTCGACAACGGGCTGACGGTACTGCGCTGCCACCGCCCCGGCCAGCAGGTCGTCGCCGTCGAGGTGCTCCTCGACGCGCCCCTGGACGCCGAGCCGGCCGGCCTCGACGGTGTCGCCACGATCATGGCGCGCGCCTTCTCCGAAGGCACCGACAAGCACTCCGCCGAGGACTTCGCCGCCGAGCTGGAGCGCTGCGGCGCCACCCTCGACGCGCACGCCGACCACCCCGGCGTCCGGCTCAGCCTGGAGGTGCCCGCCTCGCGCCTCGCCAAGGCGCTCGGCCTCGTCGCCGACGCCCTGAGGGCACCCGCCTTCGCGGACAGCGAGGTCGAGCGGCTGGTCCGCAACCGCCTCGACGAGATCCCGCACGAGCTGGCCAACCCGGCCCGCCGCGCGGCCAAGGAGCTCTCCAAGGAGCTGTTCCCGGCCGGGAGCCGCATGTCGCGCCCGCGCCAGGGCACCGAGGAGACGGTCGAGGCCATCGACTCCGGCTCCGTACGCGCCTTCTACGAGAGGCACGTCCGCCCCGCCACGGCCACCGCCGTGGTCGTCGGCGACCTCACCGGCCTCGACCTGGACGCGCTGCTGGGCGACACCCTGGGCGCGTGGACCGGCTCCGCCGCCGAACCCCGTCCCGTGCCGCCGGTGACCGCCGACGACCGGGGCCGCGTCGTCATCGTGGACCGTCCGGGCGCCGTCCAGACGCAGCTGCTGATCGGCCGCACCGGATCCGACCGGCACGACCGCGTCTGGCCCGCACAGGTGCTCGGCACCTACTGCCTCGGCGGCACCCTCACCTCCCGCCTGGACCGCGTCCTGCGCGAGGAGAAGGGCTACACCTACGGCGTACGGGCGTTCGGGCAGGTGCTGCGGTCCGCGCCGGACGGCACCGGCGCCGCCATGCTCGCCATCAGCGGCTCCGTCGACACCCCGAACACCGGTCCCGCCCTGGAGGACCTGTGGACGGTACTGCGCAAGCTCGCCGCGGAGGGGCTCACCGACCCCGAGCGCGACGTGGCCGTGCAGAACCTGGTGGGTGTGGCGCCGCTGAAGTACGAGACGGCCGCGGCCGTGGCGAGCACCCTGGCCGACCAGGTCGAGCAGCACCTGCCCGACGACTACCAGGCGACGCTCTACCGTCAACTGGCCGCCACGGGCACCGTGGAGGCCACGGCGGCGGTCGTGAACGCCTTCCCGGTCGACCGGCTGGTGACCGTCCTCGTCGGTGACGCCGCGCAGATCAAGGAGCCCGTCGAGGCCCTCGGTATCGGTGAAGTCACCGTGGTGGCGGCCGAGTAGCGGCACGCGCGGAGTGCGGCCCCGGTGACCGGAGTGTCACCGGGGCCGCCGTTTGTCCGAATTGAGGGAGAGGCTGCCCGTCTGCCCTGTGGCATGCGCTACAAAAACACTGTTGCGTTTGAGAATTGAACACAGCCGCGTTTAGCGTCGTCCGGGCTGTTCGTCAGGCAGTGCGCCGCACCCGCGGCACCGGACAGTCATCGCCGAGTCCCCGTACGGCGCGAGCCAGGGGAGCCGGGGACCCACCGTAGTCCCTGGGGTGAATCGGACGCCCGCGCGCAGCGAGGGGGTCCGTAGGAGACCTTCCACCTCCGAACCCGTCAGCTAACCCGGTAGGCGAGAGGGAAGGAAAGGACCAGCCTCTACATGGCGTTCACGCGCGCCACCGGGAAGCACCGGCGTCCCAGCAGGTTGCATCGCAGTACCGCCCGCGCGGCGGGTGTCGCGGCCCTCGCCACCACCGGCGTCGTCGGCACCCTCGCGGCTCCGGCGCTCGCCGCCGAGCCCGAGGTGGAGCGGAGCGGACTCACCCCGGTCATCACCATCGGCGACTCCCTGGCCGAGGAGATCGACGCCCAGGCCCTGGCACAGCGGCAGGCCGCCGCGGACGCCGCCGCCCGTGAGGCGGCCCAGGAGGCCGCGCGCGAGCGGGCCGCCGAGGCGGCCAAGGAGGCACGCGAGGCCAAGGAGCGCGCCGCGCGGGAGGCGGAGCGCAAGCGCCTCAACACCTTCGTCCCGCCGATCACCTCGTCCTACGTCTCCACCGCCTACCAGGCCGGCAGCTCCCTGTGGTCCTCCGGCAGCCACACCGGCATCGACTTCCACGCCTCCAGCGGTACGACCGTGCACGCGGTCGGCGTCGGCACCGTCGTCGAGGCCGGCTGGGGCGGGGCGTACGGCAACCAGGTCGTGATCAAGATGCACGACGGCACGTACACGCAGTACGGGCACCTGTCGTCCATCGGCGTCTCCGTCGGCCAGTCGGTCGAGCCCGGCCAGCAGATCGGCCTCTCCGGCGCCACCGGCAACGTCACCGGGCCCCACCTGCACTTCGAGGCCCGTACGAGCCCCGAGTACGGCTCGGACATGGACCCCGTCGCCTACCTCCGTTCCCACGGCGTGAACGTCTGACGGCGGACCCCGCGACACCACCCGAAAGCCCCGGCCGTCCGAGCCGGGGCTTTTGATCCATGAAATCCACTCCGCCGTCGGAATATCCGCTTGATTGGCCTAGAGTCGCTGGAAACGTCAATCGTCGGCGTTTCACGGGGATTAAGGCGGAGGTCGGTCATGCGTATTCCGGCGCATTCGGTGTGCACGGCGATCCGGGACGACATCGTCGCCGGCGTCCACGTGCGCGGGGGCCGGCTCACCGAGGAACTGCTCGCCCGCCGCTACGGCGTCTCCCGCGTCCCCGTCCGCGAGGCCCTGCGCACGCTGGAGGCCGAGGGCTTCGTGGTGACCCGGCGGCACGCGGGCGCGTGCGTCGCGGAACCGACCGAACAGGAGGCCGCCGACCTGCTGGAGACCCGTACGCTCCTGGAGCCCCTCGGTGCCGCCCGGGCCGCCCGCCGCCGGACCGACGCCCACCTCAAGGTGTTGCGCGGCCTGGTCCGCCTGGGGCAGGAACGCGCCAGGCAGGGCAGCGGCGAGGATCTGCGCTCCCTGGGCGGCTGGTTCCACGAGACCCTCGCCCAGGCCGCCGGCAGCCCCTCCCTGACGGCGCTGCTGACCCAGCTGCGCCACAAGATCGCCTGGATGTACGACGTGGAGGCGCCGGCCGGGCCGGTGGAGTACTGGGCCGAGCACGGCGCGATCCTCGACGCGGTGGCCCGGGGCGACGGCGACCGCGCGCGGGCGCTCATGGCGCTGCACGCCGAGCGGTCGGCGCCGGGACACCGCCTGCGATTCGCCTCCGGCGGCGGCAGGACGGAGCGTGTGAGGAACTCGCAACGTCCCGTAAACACGGCGAGCCTGCGGCATTAACACGGGTCCCGTATACAAAGAGCAGGAAATTCGGGGGGTATTTTCCACCTGCCCGTATTTCTGCCGGCGGGCGGAAATACGGGCGGTGGAACGTTGCGGAAAAATGCGCCCGGTGCGGTGACCGGGGTGACCGGGGCCCTTCCGCTCGGGCAACGGTGCCGTGAGAACCGAGCGGAGTCAGCGGCCGCCGAAGACGGGCAGCGTGAGGGCCGAATGGGCCGGGCGGGGCTCCGGTGCGGGCATGGCGCTGAGGCCGCGCAGCCGGTCGTTGCGCTGCTCCAGGGCCCGGGCGGTGGTCGGGAAGAGGGTGGCGCCGCCCTGGCCGACCAGGTTCTGGTTCAGGGTCACGAAGTCACGGGTGCCGCGTTCGTATGCGGCGAAGCCCGCGGCGTGGGCCCGGTCGGCCAGGGAACCGGCCAGCATGTAGGCGCCGACGAGGGCGAGGCTGGTGCCCTGCCCGGTGAGGAACGAGGGCGCGTGGGCGGCGTCGCCCAGGAGCGCGACCCGGCCGCTGGACCAGCGGGGCATGCGGATCTGTCCGACCGCGTCGAAGAACACGTCGTCCGCGTCGCGGAGGGCGGTCAGGATGCCGGGGACCTCCCAGCCGGCGTCGGCGAAGACCTCGGCGAGCAGGTCCCGTTGGGCGTCCGGGCTGCCGAAGGCGTCGAAGGGCGGCTCCGGCCGGGCGAAGTTCAGGAAGGCGTGCACTTCGTCGTCGTCCCCCACGGCGTAGAGGGCGGCGGCCCTGCCCGGGGTGTTCCACATGACGGTCTCGTGGGAGAGGCCGAGGGTGTTGCGCATGGTGAACACGGCGAAGCAGTAGCCGAGGTACCGGTGGAACCGCTCCTCGGGACCGAAGAGCATCTCCCGGGTACGCGAGTGCATGCCGTCCGCGCCGAACACCAGGTCGAAGGTACGGCTGCCGCCACCGCGGAAGGTGACGTCGACCCCGTGCCCGGACTGGTCGAGGGTGTCGACGGAGTCGTCGAAGAGGAACTCCACGTCGTCCCGGACCGCTCCGTACAGCGCGTCCGTCAGATCCCCGCGGCGTATCTCCAGGTCCCGCCCCGCGACACCGCCGGTGACGGCGTGCGGGTGGAGCGAGGCCACCTCGCCGCCGTCCCCGTCCCGGAAGGTGAGCCGGCGCAGGTCGATGTGCGCGTCCCGCAACCGCGGCAGGATCCCCATCCTCTCCACGACGTCGAGTGCGGTGCCGCGTACGTCGATGGGGTAGCCGCCGCCGCGGAGCGTGCCGGCCTTCTCCACCACGGTGACCTCGAACCCGTGGCGGTTGAGCCAGAAGGCCAGGGCGGGACCGGCGATGCTGGCCCCGGAGACCAGGGCCTTGGGCCTCGGTGCGGTGCGGGTCATGCCTTGACTCCCTTGCTCATGGTGCGGGTGACGAACAGGGCCAGCGACACGACGACGCCGGCCATGACGAATCCGGTGACGTAGGCCGATTCGGCCGCGACCTTCGATCCGGAGGGGGTTCCGGCGGTGAGGAGCGCGCCGCCCAGCTGCCCGCCGACGGCGGAGCCGACCACGCGGCTCACCAGGATCAGACTGGTCGCGATGCCGGTGTCGCCCCGGTCGACGGCGGTGGCGGTGCTGGTCATCATCGCCGTGACGCACAGGCCGTTGGCCAGCGCGATCAGCATCTTGCCGACGACGAGATGCCACACCTCGGTGTGCACGGCCGCCACGGCGAGCAGGCCGACGGTCATCATGACGACGCCGGTGTTGACCACGGCACGCGAGCCGAAACGCCGCTCTCCGATCCCGCCGAGCGGTCCGGCCAGCGTCGCGGCGACGGCGCCGGGCAGCAGGTAGAAGCCGATCTCGGTGGCGTCGGCCCTGAATCCGTACCCGTCGCCGCGCTCGTCGAACAGTTGCGGAATCAGATAGACCGCCATCGTGGCACCGAGGCATATGACGAACGTGAGTACGCACGCCTTCCATATCGCGGGCCGTGCCAGCATGCGCAGGTCGATCATCGGCGCCGCCGCGCGCCGTTCGACCCGCACCCATCCGGCGGCGAACGCGGCCAGAACCAGCACGAGGGCGACGAGCGCGAGTGGCTGCGAGCCGGCCTCGGGCGCCAGCGCGAGGACGAGCATGAGGGTGGTCAGCATCCCGCTCAGCAGCAGCAGGCCGGGCCAGTCGATCCCGGAGTCGTCCGACCGGCCCGGCGGATCGGTCGGCATCAGCCGGTTCACGAGCAGCGTGGCGCCGATGACCGCGACCGTGGGCAGCGCGAACATCCAGTGCCGGGAGAGCTGTTCCGCCACCGGACCGGCCGACAGCATGCCGACCATCGATCCGCCGACGAAGAGTCCGCTGACCACCCCGATGGCCACCTTGGACTCCCCGGCGGGGAGGTGTTCGCGGACCACGATGAACGACAGGGGCAGCGCGCCGATCATCGCGCCCTGCAACACCTGGCCGACCAGCAGCACGGGCAGGTTCGGGGCCAGGGCCGACACCGTGCCGCCGACCGAGACCACCGCCATCAGCCGGATCAGGATCCGCTTCCCGCCGTAGCGGTCGCCGAGCTTGCCCGCCAGCGGGGTGATGAGCGCACCGGTGATGAGGAGGACGATGCTGAGCAGCGCCCCCTCGGACTGGCTCATGTCCAGTTCGCGTTCCAGGAGCGGGATCGTCGGTGCCACCACCGACTCCAGGGCACCGGTGGACAGCGCCAGCATGCCGAGGGCCCCGACAGCGGCCTTCCCGATGGGCACCGGGGGAGCCAGGGTCGTGGTCATGGACGTCCTTTCCGTCATGGCCGGGTGAGGGCCGTCGAGGGAGCGGTCGAGGACGTGCTGAGCCGGCGGCGCTGATCACGCCGGCGTGCTCCCCGCCCTCGATCGGACGCAGCTCGTACCGCGCGTGGAGCGGGGCGAACTGATCACCACTGGCCCCCCATGCCTTCACGAGCCGCGTGAAGCCGGGCGCCAACGCGGGTGCGGTGGTGCCTGGCGACGGGGATCACAGTGAGTGGACGGCTATGCGCCGGGCGTCATACCCGGGAGCCAATGTGGGGGTGATACCGCGGTAGGGGGTGCCGGGAGGACGAGGCCGGTCAGGTGGGCGACGACTCGATGCGGGACGGCCCCCTGTCCCGCGGCAGGTCCTGGATCTCCCGCGGATCGAGGATCATGTTGCTCGACCACGACGACGGCCCGCACCACCCCAAGCGGGCAGTGCGGGCCGTCGTCGCGCGGGTGCCGTCCGTCAGACGGTCTCGGGAAGCTCCTCGAGCCCCTCGGCGACCAGCTTCGCCAGCCGGTCCAGGGCGATGTCCGCGCCCTCGGCGTCGGAGGCGAGGACGATCTCCTCGCCGCCCTGCGCGCCGAGGCCGAGGACGGCCAGCATGGAGGCCGCGTTGACGGGGGACCCGTCGGCCTTGGCGATCGTCACCGGGACGCCTGTGGCCGTGGCGGCTCGGACGAAGATGGAGGCGGGGCGGGCGTGGAGACCCTCGGCCCAGCCGACGTTGACGCGGCGCTCAGCCATGTGATGCTGCCCTTCAGGTGTTCAGAGGGTTGAGGTTGTCTAGACCAGTGTTGTCTAGACCAGTTTCCCACATCGTGAAGCGTGCCGGGACGGCCCCGTGCCGTCCCGCGTGGTGATCGGACCGCGGCCTCGGTCCGAGCTGGTGCCGTCCTCGTGTACCCCACAGACTGCCCCGCGCCGTTGTCGTACGCGAGCCGTACTCTGGGGCCCATGCAGACCTCGTCGGACCGGCACGAGTACCCCGCCCACTGGGAAGCCGACGTGGTGCTGCGCGACGGCGGCACCGCGCGCGTCCGCCCCATCACCGTTGATGACGCCGAGCGCCTGGTCAGCTTCTACGAGCAGGTTTCCGACGAGTCGAAGTACTACCGCTTCTTCGCGCCGTACCCTCGCCTGTCCGCCAAGGACGTCCACCGCTTCACCCACCACGACTTTGTGGACCGGGTGGGACTCGCGGCCACCATCGGCGGCGAGTTCATCGCCACCGTACGCTACGACCGGATCGGCCCCACCGGAACACCTGCTTCAGCGCCGGCCGAGGAGGCCGAGGTCGCCTTCCTCGTCCAGGACGCCCACCAGGGCCGAGGCGTCGCCTCCGCGCTCCTGGAGCACATAGCCGCCGTCGCCCGGGAGCGCGGGATCCGCCGGTTCGCGGCCGAGGTGCTGCCCGCCAACACCAAGATGATCAAGGTGTTCATGGACGCCGGGTACACCCAGAAGCGCAGCTTCGAGGACGGCGTGGTCCGCCTGGAGTTCGATCTCGAACCCACCGACCGCTCCCTCGCCGTGCAGTACGCGCGCGAGCACCGCGCGGAGGCCCGCTCCGTCCAGCGCCTGCTCCAGCCGGGTTCGGTGGCCGTCATCGGCACCGGCCGGACACCGGGCGGTGTCGGCCGCAGCATCCTCGGCAACATCCGCGACGCGGGCTACACCGGCCGGCTCTACGCCGTGAACAGGTCCTTCGCCGACGACCTCACGGACCTCGACGGCGTGCCCGCGCACCGTTCCGTGCGCGCCGTCGACGGCCCCGTCGACCTCGCCGTGGTCACCGTCCCCGCCGAGCAGGTCCCCGAGGTCGTCGACGACTGCGGCGAGCACGGGGTGCAGGGACTGGTGGTGGTCTCCGCCGGCTACGCCGACCGCGACGCCGAAGGACGCGAACGCCAGCGGGCCCTCGTACGGCAGGCGCGCAGCTACGGCATGCGGATCATCGGCCCCAACGCCTTCGGGATCATCAACACCTCACCGGAGGTCCGGCTCAACGCCTCCCTCGCCCCCGAGATGCCGCGCCCCGGACGGATCGGCCTCTTCGCCCAGTCCGGCGCCATCGGCATCGCCCTCCTGTCCCGGCTGCACCGGCGCGGCGGGGGAGTCACCGGTGTCACGGGCGTGTCGACCTTCGTCTCCTCCGGCAACCGGGCCGACGTCTCCGGAAACGACGTCCTCCAGTACTGGTACGACGACCCGCGGACGGACGTCGCGCTGATGTACCTGGAGTCCATCGGCAACCCGCGCAAGTTCACCCGCCTGGCGCGCCGGACCGCGGCCGCCAAGCCGCTGGTCGTGGTGCAGGGCGCACGACACGGCGGCGTGGCCCCGCAGGGTCACGCCGTACGGGCGACCCGGCTGCCGCACGCCACGGTCTCCGCGCTGCTCCGCCAGGCCGGGGTGATCCGGGTCGACACGATCACCGACCTGGTGGACGCGGGACTGCTGCTCGCCCGCCAGCCGCTGCCCGCCGGACCCAAGGTCGCCATCCTGGGGAACTCCGAGTCACTGGGCCTCCTGACCTACGACGCGTGCCTCTCCGAAGGGCTGCGACCGCACCCTCCGCTGGACCTGACGACGGCGGCCTCGCCCGACGACTTCCACGCGGCGCTCTCCCGGGCGCTCGCCGACGACACCTGCGACGCGGTGGTGGTGACCGCCATCCCGACGGTGGGGGAGGGACCGGCCGGGGACGCCGCGCTGGCGGAGGCCCTGCGGTCGGCGGCGGCCGCGGTGCCCGCCAAGCCGGTCCTGGTGGTCCACGTGGAACTGGGCGGCCTGGCGGAGGCCCTCTCGGCCGCGGCCAGCACCGCGCCGCAGGCGCCGCCACCCGCGGAGCCCTGGCGGCCGACGCCCGCCGAGCCCGGAGCGGCCACGGCCGCGGAGCGCCCCGGGCCCCGGGAGGCCCCGGCCCCCGGCGACGGCACCCGGCTCATCCCCGCCTACCCCGCCGCCGAACGCGCGGTCCGCGCTCTCGCCGAGGCCGTCGCCTACGCCCAGTGGCGGCGCGACGCCGGGGACCCCGGGAAGGTGCCGGAGTACGACGACATCGACGAGAAGGGCGCCGCCGAACAGATCGCCGGGTACCTCGCGCGCGGGCAGGGGCTCACCCTCGGCGCGGCGGAGACCTGCGAGCTGCTCGGCAGGTACGGCATCGACGTCCACCGCGCGCTGCCCGCCCCCGACCCCGACGAGGCCGCGTCCGCCGCGCGGGCCATCGGCTACCCCGTCGCCCTCAAGGCCACCGCTCCCCACCTGCGCCACCGCGCCGACCTGGGCGGCGTACGCCTGGACCTCGCGGACGAGGAACAACTGCGGCGGGCGTACGCCGAGTTGACCGAGCTGTTCGGCAAGCCCGCGGAGCTGCGCCCGGTGGTGCAGGGGATGGCACCGCGCGGCGTCGACACCGTCGTACGGGCCGTCATCGACCCGGCGGCGGGCGCGGTGCTCTCCTTCGGACTCGCCGGCGCGGCCACACAGCTGCTCGGCGACACGGCGCACCGGCTGATTCCGGTCACCGACCGCGACGCCACCTCGCTCATCCGCTCGGTCCGCACCGCCCCCCTCCTCTTCGGCTGGCGCGGCTCGGCTCCGGTGGACGCCCCGGCCCTGGAGGAGCTGCTGCTGCGGGTCTCGCGGCTGGTCGACGACCACCCGGAGGTCGTCGCGGTCACCCTGGAACCGGTGGTGGTGGCCCCGCACGGCCTGAGCGTCCTCGGCGCCTCCGTCCGGCTGGCGCCCCCTCCCGCCAGGGACGACCTCGGCCCCCGGACCCTCCCCGCGTACTGACCGCGCACGGCCGGACCGTGTCCCGCGGGAGCGTGCCGCACAGTCAGTGGGCCCCCTTAGGATGGAGGGCATGGCCAAGACCAGTACGACGACCCAGGGGCTGCGAGCGGCGATCGAGCGCAGCGGCTACTACCCGGCCCTCGTGGCCGAGGCGGTGGAGGCCGCCGTGGGCGGCGAGCCCGTGCGGTCGTACCTGGTCCACCAGGAGACGACGTTCGACCAGAACGAGGTGCGCCGGCACGTGACCGTGCTCGTGCTCACCGGCAACCGCTTCATCGTCAGCCACACCGACGAGCAGGCCGCCGACGACACCTCCCCGACGCCGTACGCCACGACGTCCACGGAGTCCGTCAAGCTCGGCCGGATCTCGTCCATCGTCGTCAGCCGCGTCGTCGCCAACCCGGAGCAGTACAAGCCGGGCACCCTGCCCCGCGAGATCGTGCTCACCATCGGCTGGGGCGCCGTCTCCAGACTCGACCTGGAGCCGGCCGCCTGCGGCGACCCCAACTGCGAGGCCGACCACGGCTACACGGGCAGTTCGACGGCCGACGACCTCAGCCTGCGCGTCAGCGAGGCGGGGGACGGCCCCGAGACGGTGCGCCAGGCGCTCACCTTCGCGCAGGCCCTCTCCGAAGCGACCGCGGAGACCAGCCGCTGATGGTGCAGCCCGCCCCCTGGGACACCGACCCGGAACCGCTCCCCGTCGACTCCGCCCCCGTACCCGAGTACGGCAAGGGCTCCCTCGCCGACCTCCTGCCCACCCTGGCCGCCGGACTCGGCGTCCCCGGCATGACCCCGGGCATCACCGAACTGACCCCGGCCGACCGGAACTGCGTGTTCCTGATCGACGGCCTCGGCTGGGAGCAACTGCGGGCCCACCCGGACGAAGCCCCCTTCCTGTGCTCGCTCCTCGGCACCTCGCGCGGCGGCACCGGGCGTCCGATCACCGCCGGCTACCCGGCGACCACGGCGACCTCCCTCGCCTCCGTCGGCACCGGTCTGCCGCCGGGCGCCCACGGCCTGCCCGGATACACCGTGCGCGACCCGGCCACCGGCGCGCTGATGAACCAGCTGCGCTGGCAGCCGTGGACCGCGCCGTCCGTCTGGCAGCCGTACCCCACCGTCTTCCAGCTCGCCGAGCAGGCGGGCGTGCACGCGGCGCAGGTGTCCTCGCCGACGTTCGCGAACACCCCGCTGACCAAGGTCGCGCTCAGCGGCGGCACCTTCGTGGGACAGCTGTCCGGCGAGGACCGGATGGACAGCGCCGCCGCGCAGCTGGCCGGAGCCGACCGCGCCCTCGTGTACACGTACTACTCCGAGGTCGACGGCGCCGGCCACCGCTTCGGCGTCGACTCCGACGCCTGGCGCGGCCAGCTCGGCCACGTCGACCGGCTCGTCCAGCGCCTCGCCGAGCAGCTGCCGCCGCGCAGCGCCCTCTACGTCACCGCCGACCACGGCATGGTCGACGTGCCCTTCGACGAGGACCACCGCATCGACTTCGACGAGGACTGGGAGCTGAAGGCGGGCGTCGCCCTCCTCGGCGGCGAGGGCCGCGCCCGGCACGTGTACGCGGTCCCGGGTGCCCGGGGCGACGTGCTGACCTGCTGGCGCGAGGTGCTGGGCGAGCAGTTCTGGGTGGCGTCCCGGGACGAGGCGATCGAGGCGGGCTGGTTCGGCCCCCGGATCGACGACCGGGTGTACGACCGCATCGGCGACGTGGTCGCCGCCGCGCGGGACGACGTCCTGCTCATCGCCTCCGAGCGCGAGCCGAAGGAGTCGGCGATGGTCGGCAACCACGGTTCGATGACCCCTGCCGAGCAGCTCGTCCCCCTGCTCGAAGTACGCTCCTGACGCCCTGCCGCACACCCGACCCCGTTGCCGAAAGGTGCTCAACCCCTCATGCCAGAGCTGGTGTTCTTCTCCGGAACTATGGACTGCGGGAAGTCGACACTGGCTCTCCAGATCGAGCACAACCGCTCGGCGCGCGGACTCGCCGGGATGATATTCACCCGCGACGACCGCGCGGGCGAGGGCAAGCTCTCCTCGCGCCTCGGCCTGGTCACCGACGCGGCGGAGGTCAAGGACGGACAGGACCTGTACGCCCACGTCGTCGACCACCTCTCGCGGGGCGGACGCGTGGACTACGTGATCGCGGACGAGGCGCAGTTCCTCGCTCCGGACCAGATCGACCAGCTCGCGCGGGTCGTCGACGATCTCGACATCGACGTGTACGCCTTCGGCATCACCACCGACTTCCGCTCCAAGCTCTTCCCCGGCTCCCAGCGCCTGGTCGAACTCGCCGACCGGGTCGAGGTGCTCCAGGTCGAGGCCCTGTGCTGGTGCGGAGCCCGCGCCACGCACAACGCCCGCACCGTGGGCGGCGTCATGGTCGTCGAGGGTGCCCAGGTGGTCGTCGGCGACGTCGCCCAGTCCCCCGACGAGATCGGCTACGAGGTGCTGTGCCGACGCCACCACCGACGCCGTACGACCGCCGCGACGGCCCGCGCGGCGGCGCTGTCGCCCGACGTGCTGCCGGTCACCTCGGGCTGACCGTCTGCCCCGGCGCCGTCAGAGATACCTGACCCCCTGTTCCGCGCTGCCGGCCAGGAAGCCGGAGAGACGGGCGCCGTAGCGGATCCAGCGGCGGCGCAGGTTCGCGGAGCGGGCCAGGTCGGGGGCGTGCAGCACCAGCCAGGACCAGTTCATCAGCACCGTCCGGCTGTCACGGCGCTCGAAGCCGGCGTGGCGGTAGGCGGCGTACAGGCGCGCGCCGGAGCGGCCGTAGTTCCACTTCTGCCGAGCCAGGGAGGAGAGTTCGGCGCGCAGCCGGTAGTGCATGCGGGCCTCGGGGGCGTAACCGACCCGGTAACCGCACAGATGGGCACGCCAGGACAGGTCCATGTCCTCGCCGCCGCCCCGGTAGCGCTCGTCCCAGCCGCCGATCGTCACCAGCACCTCCTTCCAGGCGGCGCAGTTCGCGCCGCGTGCGAAGGGCAGGAAGTCCGTCTGCTCGGTCATCGGCATCGGCTGCTCGTCGGCGTAGTCGGGGCTGAGCACACTGCTGTCGAGGCCGCCGCCGACGACGTCGGCCTCCGGCGCCGCCTCGGCCAGCGCGGCGAGCCAGCCGGGGTCCGCGACGTCGTCGGCGTCGCAGAAGGCGATGAAGTCACCGCGAGCGGCGGCGACCCCGAGGTTGCGGGCATAGCTCTCCCCGGCCCGCTCGGTGGCCCGGACGACGCGCAGGCCGGGAAGACCGCAGCGGTGCTTCTCGGCGACCTCGCGGGTCGCGTCGGCGGAGCCGTTGTCGACGACCAGCACCTCCCAGTCGCCGGCGTACGTCTGGGCGGCGAGGGCACGCAGCTGGGCCGGGAGCGTCAGTGCCCCGTCGCGGACGGGGATCACGACCGAGACGAAATCCGGCACCCGCCCGCGTCCGGCCGCTGCCGCAGGGGACCGGCCGACCGAGGAGGTGAGGTGGTTGTCCCGCAGGACTGAGGTTCCCGCGGCCCGGGCGGCGCTCCCGGTGGCGGCCGTGTCGTCGGCCCGGCGCCGCACCAGCAGCCGCGGCACGGTGACTCGCGCGGCCGTACGGCCTTCCGCGCCCAGCAGAGCACGTCGCACGGCGTAGGCGGCGCCGTCGAGGGCGGGGGTCAGGGTGATGCCGTCGACCAGGTCGTCCGTCCGCAGCCGGAGGGTGCCGCACTGGACCAGACCGGCACCGCCGTGGGCGGCCCGGGCCAGGTCGGCCAGCCAGCCGGGGAGTGCTTCGTCGCGGCCGTGCAGGAACGCCACGTAGGGGACCGGTGCGGCGCGCGCGGCCCCGACGCAGGCTTCGGCGGCCGTCCCGGGGGTGCAGGGCGCGTGGCGCAGGTCCGGGGCCGGCGGCGGGCCGGTCGGCGCGACCACGGTGATCGAGGCGGCAGGCAGGGACTGGTTCCGCAGACTGCGCACCGCGGGCTCCCAGTCGCCGTCGGGAGCCGCGACGACGACACCGAATGCGGGCGGGCGCGGTGCCACCTCCGTCATCCGCCCACCGCTACCGGTTCCAGGCGGAAGTCGATGTCGTTGGGCGGTGCGACCAGCAGAGGCAGCAGCTCCTCACGGGTCCTCGCCTCGCGGCGTTGACGCTCACGGGTGTTCATGGCCCGGGTGTAGGAGAGCCGCGCGGCGGAACCGAAGCCCGTCTCGGGCGCCTGGGTCAGCGACTGCGGCCAGATCCGGTACCGGTAGAGAACTCGGCGCACACTGCGCAGCCGGTACAACCGGGCCGCCCTGAGATGGAAGTCGGTGTCGGCGCCCAGCCGGACCGTGCCGTCGAAGCCTCCGAGCCGCTGCAGCACCTCGCGGCGCACCACCGACGACGGATGCAGGACCACCGTCGAACGACCCAGTCGCATCCACAGGTTGCCGTTGCGTGGCATCCGGCGGCGGCCGGTGCCCCGCCCCGCGGCGTCGATGACCTCGTAGGCACAGCCCACGAGGTCGGCCTTGTCCCGCTCCAGCAGGGCCAGTTGATGACGCAGCCGTCCCGGCAGGCTGATGTCGTCCGCGTCCTGGAAGGCGACGTACGTGGTGTCCACGCGCTCCAGGACCTTGTTCTTGATGCGCAGATGCCCGACGTTCTCGGAGGTGCGCAGCACGGTCAGGCGCGGATCTCCGGCCAGCGGACGCAGCGCGGCCGTCCAGTCGTCGTCGGGGGAGCAGTCGTCGACCACGATCAGCCGCAGGTCGGTCCGGTCCTGGGCGAGGACCGAGGCGGCCGCGGTGCCCAGGTAGTCCGCGCAGTCGTAGTGCGGCAGGACGACGGTGACCGCCGCTCCCGTGCCGTGTGCCGGTGTCCGCACGGCGTCTCCCTTCCGTGGCCGCCGCGGCGGGCGGCGCCCGATGTCGGTCCGGACGGCCGTCGTGCCGGACGGCCGCCGTCCTGTCAGCGTCCGGTGCGCATCGCCGGCCGCCCCTCGGCGGCCGGGCTGCGGAAGTCGCCGTCGTCGCCCCACGGCACGTGCCGCAGCGGCCGGCCGGCCGCGCCGCGTGCGGCGAGACCCGCGGCGACCGCGCAGAACCAGGTGAGGTGCACGGCCTTGACGGTCCAGCGCTTCAGTCCCCGGACCGGCCCGCCGCTGCCGTCCCAGGCGGCGAGCGGCCACAGTCCGTGGAACAGCGTGCCCGAGAGGTAGGTCCGCGCGGTCGGCCACGGGTAGTCGGCCGTGCAGGTCACATGGCTGTAGAGCGAGCGGCGCAGCCGGTTCAGGGTGTCGTGGGCCCGGGCGACCCGGTAGAAGCTGCCCTGGGCGTCGGGCAGGACCTCCAGGTCGTGCAGCGGGTCGGCCGCGTGGGGATCGAGCAGTTCGAAGAGCACGTGGCCGTCGTCGGCCAGCCGGCGCGCCGGAATGCCGTCGGCGATGACGTCGGCGGCGACGAGCATGCAGGCCGCCGCCGGACAGGCGCCCGGCGGCACGGTGACGCCCGAGACGCGGGCCATCGTCCGCGAGGCGGCCGACGGACGGGGCAGGGCGACGAGGTGCGCGCCGACCGCGCCGGTGCGGCCGCGTTCGTGGAAGCGGTCGACGAGCCGGGCCAGGCAGCCTGGGGCGAACTCCACGTCGTCGTCGGTCCACAGCCAGCCGACATGCCCCAGCGGGCGGGAGAGCCGCAGCGCCGTGTTGACGGTCCGGAGCTTTCCCCGGCCCGGCAGCGCGAATCCGACGACGGGCACGGAGGAGGCGGCCTGGGTGAGCCCGCGCAGCCGGTCGAGTGCCTCCGCCCGCTCGCCGGGGCCGTACTGCATGCCCAGCCAGAGAGTCAGGGGCAGGCCGGGACGGGCGGCGCGGACGTCGGCGAGGGCGTCGAGGAGGTGACGGAGCGCGGTCTCGTGCGCCGTCGGGCCGCAGCGCGCCACATAGGTCGGAAGCAGCACCCCGAGACCTCCGGAGGGCAGACCGGTCTCCTGGTCCGCCGGGTCCCCCCGGACTTCTCCCGACCTGACCAGCGTCACCGGGGCGGCGGGCGGCGGCAGGGGGTCGAAGCCGCGGGCCACCGCGCGTTGCCACCACATGCGTTCGCCGTCGGTGCCCCCGCGCATCCGCGTCCCTTCGTCGGCCGACCCGTGCACCACCCGTTCCGGCCCTCCGTCGGAAATTCGTGGACGAAGGGAATTCGCCGTTGATCAACCTGCCGCGCAATGCGTGGAAGCACGCTGATTTGGGCGGGCCGCACTCTAACCGGCGCTCGGAAGTGATCACAAGACCGGCAGCCTGTTTCCAGAGACGGGCCGCCCCGTTTCCAGGAATGGCTGAAACGTCAGGGTTCCGTTTGCACTGGTTCGGTGAATGCCCCGGGCAGCGGCGTGTGATTCGGTGGGTGGCCTGGCCGAATTCCGTTGCTGCCGTTCACAGTTCTCCCCGGGTGGCTTCCGAGGGCGACCGGATACGGTCGGCCGGATTCATCCGCCCGCCGCGCGCGGAGGTGGTGTGTTCGGCGCGCTCGCCCGTCTGTGGCAGGCTATCGGCACGGTTTTCCACGCCATTCGTCGCGGGCGGCGGAAGGAAGGTGTCGCACATGAGGTTTTCCGCACACGCGGAACAGCAGGTGGGCGGGGTGTCCGGGCCGCCGTCCGGGCAGGACGTCCGGCTGAACGCGCACGGGATCGTGAAGAGCTACGGCCGCCGCCGCGTCCTGGACGGGGTCGATCTCGTCGTGCGCGCCGGTGAGGTCGCGGCGATCGTGGGCAGCAACGGGGCCGGCAAGTCCAGCATGCTCAAGATCTGTGCCGGGCTGCTCGCGCCGGACGCGGGCCGGGTGTCCGTCACCGGACGCCTCGGCTACTGCCCGCAGAACGCCGGCGTCATGGGCTTCCTGACGCCGCGCGAGCACTTCACCCTGTTCGGCACCGGCCGTGGCATGGGGGGCCGCGAAGCCGACCGCCGGGGCCGCGAACTCGCCTCCGCGCTGGACTGGTCCGTCGCGCGCCGCACCCTGGCCAAGGACCTCTCGGGCGGCACCCGGCAGAAGCTGAACGTGGTCCTCTCCGCCCTCGGCGACCCTGACGTCCTGCTCCTCGACGAGCCCTACCAGGGCTTCGACCGGGGCTCCTACGTGGACTTCTGGCAGAACGTCTGGGGCTGGCGCGAAGAGGGCAAGGCGGTCGTCGTCGTGACCCACATGCTGAACGAGCTCGACCGGGTCGACCACGTGCTCGACCTCAGCCCCCGCACACAGGGGGCCGGCCGATGATCCGCACCCTGCGCATGGCCGAGATGACACTGCGCGAACTGCTGCGCCGTCGCGGTGTGCTGAGCCTGCTCCTGCTCGTGCCGCTGGTCTTCTACCTCGGCCGGCACGACCAGGCGGGCCAGGCCATCCGGTTCGCGAGCCTGGGCGTCGGCTTCGCGGTGAGCACCGCCGCCCTCTTCTCGGCCGTCGGCGGCCGCGAGATCGAGCCCCGCCTGACCCTGTCCGGCTTCCGGCCCCGGCACCTGTACCTGGGCCGCATGCTCGCCCTGCTCACCGCCGGGCTGCTGATCTCCGCGCTGTACGCCGTGGTCGTGGTCGTGGACCAGGAGGTGGCCGCCCCGCGGGCGGTCGCACTGGAACTGGCGCTGACCACCCTGGTGGCCGTCCCGCTCGGGCTGCTGCTCGGCCTCGCCGTGCCCCGGGACCTGGAGGGCACGCTGCTGCTCATCTCCGTCATCGGCGCCCAGATGGTGATCGACCCGGCCAACGACGCTGCCAAGGCGCTGCCCTTCTGGTCCACCCGCGAGATCATCACCTACGCCGTCGACGGTGCCGGAAGCGGTTCCCTCACCTCGGGCGTGACGCATGCCCTCGTGGTGACCGGGCTGCTGGTCCTGGCGAGCGGCGGCGTGATGTCGGTGCGATTGCGACGGCGTGCCCACATGCAATTCGTGTGAATCCACCGCGATTCCGCGGTACGTCGGGGGGCCGGATTGATCTCGGCCCCCCGACGCGTGATCCACCCGTCGAGAGAAAAGTGACTCTGTCTCGCCGATACGAACGCGTGTAGGGTTGAGGAATCGTCCTGCCGACGCGCCGTTCGCGTGCCGGTGTGGTGTCCCGGCTCGTCGTCTCTCCCCAGAAAGGAGAGTTCGTGAACGGTGCGCAGCGATTACCATTCGATGAATCCGCCGGACAAGCCCTCTCGAAGGCGACGGAATTCCTCCTCACCGCCCGCGACGCGGACGGCTGGTGGAACGACTACGAGGTGCGCGGCCCGGGCCAGTTCTGGGTCACCGCGTATGTCGGAGCCTCGCTCGCGGAATTGCCCGAGGGCCCGGGGCGCGCGGCGGCGATGTCCGCCTGGGAAGCGCTGAGAAAGGCCCGCGGCCCCTCCGACGGCTGGGGCTACTGCCCCCAGGTCCCCGGTGACGCCGACATCACCTCCTGGGCGCTCCGCCTGGCCGAGGCGCTGGGCGTCGAACATGACCCCCGTGCCGACGAGGGCTACCGGTTCGTGGCGGGCCACCTGCAACCGGACGGCGGCATCTCCAGCTATCTGCCCCACATCGCCGGGCCCTTCCTGGACCGGGTCGCCCCCCGCTGGGACGCCTGGTACGCGAGTCACGCGTGCGTGACCACGGCCGCGGCCGGACTGCGCCGACTCCCCGTACGCGACAGGCTGTTGGGCAGGCTCCGGGAGATCCAGCGGGCCGACGGGGCGTGGCCGGCGTACTGGTGGCCGGACCGCGAGTACTCCACGGCACTGGCGGCGGAGGCGCTGACCGCCGACCGCGCCGGAACGGACCTCCCCGAGGCGCGGGCGGCCGCCGACTGGGCAACCGCCAGGATCGGCGCCGACGGTGCCGTGCGCACCGAGTGGGAGCGGGACGGCTCCGCCTTCGCCACCGCCTTCGCCCTGAGGGCCGTCGTGGCGGCCGACCTGCCGGACGGCCGGCACGCCGACGCCGTCCGCCGGGCCGTCTCCTGTCTGGTCGACTCCCAGGAGCGGGACGGCAGTTGGCGGCCGTCCGCGTGGTGCCGGGTGCCCGGCCCCATGGAGTTCGATCCCGACGCACGCGAGGACTGGGAACGGGGGCGGCGCGGAAAGGCCGCGTTGGGCTCCGTCGTCCTGGACACGAAAGCGCTCTACACCACCGCGTCCGTCGTCGCCGCACTGGCCAGGTCGGGCACTGCGGCAGCGGCCGAGCAGCGCCGCGCGGACCTCGTATGACGGCGCACGACGCGCCACGACCGGACAACCAGGGGGAACGCTGGTGAACACCTCACCGCAGTTGGTCCAGCGCACGGAAGTTCCGGCACCGAACCTGCTGGACCCGGGAGCCGTCCTCACCCGGCTCCGGAGCCACCCGCGGGGGCCGGTCCACATCATCGACCCGTTCAAGGTGCCGCTCGACGAGGCCGTGGAGAAGGCGAAGGTCCTCAGCGATCTCGGCTGTCCCGCCCTCATCCTCGCCAGTACCGACTACGAGTCCTTCGAGTCCCACATGGACCCTTACGTGGCCGCGATCAAGGAGGTCAGCCCGCTGCCGGTGCTGTTGCACTTTCCGCCGCGCAGGGGCTCCGGCTTCCCCCTGGCCCGGGGCGCCGACGCCGTCATGCTGCCCGCGCTGCTCGGTTCCCGCGACGACTACTACGTGTGGAAGAGCTACCTGGAGACCCTGGTGAACCTGCCCGGCCGGGCCGACGCCTGGCCGGAACTCCTGCTCACCGTCGCCCTCACCTTCGGCGAGGACCACAAGACCGGCGATCTGCTCAGGACCGTGCCCGTGGCCACCACGACCACCGAGCAGATGGACCGGTACATCGCGGTCACCCGCAGCTTCGGCTTCCACATGGTCTACCTGTACTCCCGCTACGCACAGGTTCCCCCCGACGTGGTCCGCCACTTCCGCCGCCGGCTCGACCCCGACCAGATTCTGTTCGTGAGCGGCAACGTCCGGCGGCGGGAGCACGTCGCGGCGTACCTGGAGGCGGGCGCCGACTACGTGGGCTTCGCCGGCGCACTGGAACAGGGCGACTGGCGTTCGACGCTGGCCGAGATGACGGCGACCCGCCCGTGACCGCGGCACTGCCCGCGGACTACACCGCCTCGATGCTGGTCACCGAGTCCGCCAACCGCGATCACGTCACCGCGTTCGTCGCCCAAGGCGGCGGCTCACCCGATCTCGTGGCGCACACCGCGGCGTTGCGCCTCTACCTGCGGGTGCCGCACTTCCTCACCGAGTGGATCACCGACCCGGAGCGGCGCGCCGAAGTGGCCCGCGCCCTGGCCATGGACATCGTGGCCATGAAGCTGCTCGACGACCTCATGGACGACGACACCGGCCTCAACCGCATCGAACTCGCCTGTCTCTGCCTCCACCTGCACCTGACCGCGCTGAAGCAGATGTGCGCGCTGGCCGAGGACGCCCGCTCCGTGACCGACCTCGTCGAACGCGATTTCACCGAAGTCTGCACCGGGCAGATCCGCACCAAGAGCCATCGGGCGCGGACCCTCGACGAGTGGTGCGCCAACGCCAGCACCTACGGCGCCACCTTCCTGGGCTGCTACGGCTCCCTCGCGGCGCTCTGCGGCCGCGAGGAGCCCGCCGTGGCTCCCGCGCGCCGGTTCGCCGAGGCGTTCGGCACGATCATCACCATCGCCGACGACCTGACCGACTACGACCGCAACGGCGAGCGGGAGGGAAACCTCGGCCACCTGATGCGCACCGGGGCCGTACCCGCACGGGACGTCGAGGCGCTGCTGGAGCGGCTGCGCGCCCAGGCGCTCGGCGCGGCACGGGAGCAGCCGGCCTCCTCGGGGCTGGTCCCCGTCGTCGACGTGTACACCGACGACGTACTGGACCGGCTGCTGCCGCGGCACCTGGAGCGCTGACCGACGACCGATGGCCTACCGGGGCTCGCCCCGGTAGGCCATCAGGTCGTCGAAGACGAACAGGTCGACGTCGCTGTCCGCGAAGTCGTCCAGCACGTGCCGGGCGGTGTGCGCGATGGCCCGGCCGGGGCCGTTGAGCGAGGTGTTGATCAGGGCCGGAACACCCGTCTCCGCCTCGAAGGAGGCGAGCAGGGAGTGCAGCAGCGGCTGGTCGGCGCCCAGGGTCTGGATCCGGCAGGTCCCGTTGACGTGCCGGGCCTGCGGGGCGGTGCCCTCCGGCAACTGGTACTCGAAGAGCATGTACGGGGAGGGCCGTCCGCCCGGATACAGCTCGGCGAAGCGCTCGTCGCGCATCACCGCGCCCAGCGGGCGGTACCACTCCCGCTGCTTGAGCTTCTCGCTCATCCGCTTGCGCATCCCGGAGACGGCCGGGCTGCCCAGCAGCGAGCGGTGCCCCAGCGCGCGCGGCCCGAGCTCGGCGGCGCCCTCGGTGAGGGCCACGACACCTCCGTCCGCGAGCATGCGGGCGACCACCGGGCCGTCGTAGGGAACGGCCTTGAGGCCCGCGGTGTCCAGGGCGGCCAGGACATCGGTGCGGGCCTCGCCCGTGCCGTTGGCGTACACGCTCAGCGGTTCGGGCCGCCTGCCGAGGACGTAGGTGAGGGCGTAGACGCCGGCGCCCGCAAGATGGCCCGCGTCGCCGCAGGCCGGCGGGACGGCGATCTGCCGGCCGAAGGCCTCGCGCAGCGACGAGTTGGCCACGATGTTCAGCGCGCAGCCGCCACCGAGTGCGATCGGGCCGACGCCCCCGCCGGTGCGGGTGACGTGCCGGTCGAGAACGGCGCGAACCGCTTCGGTGAACAGCTCCTGGAAGGTGGCGACGACATGGGCCGCCGTCTCGAACTCGGGGTTGAACTCGGGGCGCCCGGCAAGCTCGGCACGCACCCGCTCGGCCAGCTCCAGGTCGTGCATGACCCGGGGGTCCACCGCCATCAGCTGCTCGCGTATCCGGGCGTCGGGCTGTCCGTAGCCGCCTAGGGCCATCACCTTCCCGGCAACGCTTGGGCTCTTGCCGAAGCCCAGCAGGTGGCCGATCGCGGTCCACCCGAAGCCGTTGCCGTACCAGGGGAGCGGGTCCTTGGCGATCCACTCCAGGCGGTTGTCCTCGACCCGGAACAGGGAGCTGCGGGTGAGCTGTCCGCGGCCCTCGTTGACGAGGACGAGGGTGCCGTCCTCGTGGTCCGCGTAGTGGGCGGCGAGCGCGGCGTGCGACACCTCGTGGGTGACGACCACGCAGTCCACGGTCCGGCCCAGCAGGTCGCAGGTGGTGCGGTGGTGCGGTGCCCCGGCGCCGATCCGTTCCATCGCGTGGTCCAGGTCCGGGATCCGCAGCAGGGCGCTGCGGACCGGCGTGCTGACCGCCACCAGGTCGATCCCGTCCGCGTCCACGCACTCCTGGGCGAGCACGTGCTCCAGCGCGATGTCGGAGCGGTGGTCGTGCTTGACGCGGGTGAGGCGCTCGGTCTCGATGGCGAAGACCAGCCGTCCGTCCTCGAAGTAGCCGACTCCGGTGTCGTGGCCGGCGGAGTGGAGAGACAGTACCTTCATCAGCGCTCCTGGGCAGGGGGTGTGAGGGTCGGAACGGCCGAGTAGGGCGCCCACTCGACGGCACGCAGCGGCCGGCCGGTGAGCCCGCGCAGGTACAGCTCCGTCCCCACCCCGGCGAACCACGCGAAGTAGAGCCACTTGATCAGCGCCTTCTGGAGTCCGCGGCGCCGCCCGCCACTCGCGTCGAAGGCGGTCAGCGGCCAGAGGCCGGCGAAGAGGATGTGGCGGAAGTAGTGGCGGACCACCGGCAGGGGCCAGTCGGCGAGGTCGACGAGATGGTTGAGGAGGATCCGGCGGATCCTGCGGCGGGTCTCGCCCGCGGGACCGGCGACGTAGTAGTGGCAGCGGGCGTCCGGTACGAGACGCAGCCGGGCCAGCGGATCGGGCAGGGCGGGGTCGAGGAGCCGGAAGCAGACGTAGCCGTCGTCCGACACGTAGCGGCCGGGCATGCCGCCGGCCAGGACGTCGGTCGCCACCAGGATGCAGCAGCCGTGCGGGTAGTTGGTCGCGGGTGCCGCGATCGCCTTGGCGCGGGCCAGCAGGTGCGAGGTGGCGAACTCCCTGGTGTGCGGGATCTTCGTGGCGCCCACCGCGCCCCGGCAGCCGGCCGCCAGGAAGTCCCGCGCCAGGCGCGACAGGCAGCCGGCATCGAGGTGCACGTCGTCGTCGACCCAGCCGACGCCGAGGCAGCCGAGCGACTCGGCGATCTCGATGGCGGCGTTGAGCGTACGCGGCTTGCCCGGGCCCGGCAGCGAGAGGCCGCACACCGGTACGTCCGGCAGCCGGGCGCGGGCCCTTCCCAGCAGCGCCCGCAGCCGCGCCACGGATTCGCCCGCCTCCCGCGCCGACGCCCACTGCATGCCCACCAACAGCACGACGGGGGCCTCCGGACGCTCCTCGGCCAGCTCGCCGATCCGGTCCAGCAGGGCGTCGAACCGCTCCTGCTGCCCGGCGAGGGTGCCACGGGCGACATAGGTCGGAGCGATCAGGGCGAGGGCCGGTGAACCGGGGCGCAGAGCGGCGGCGGCGCTCCGGGCGTCGGAGAGCTCGACCGCCTCCCCCGCCGGACCGTCGGGCAGGACGTAGCGCACCGGCACGGTCCAGGAGGGCTGTGGACGGAGTCCCCGCGCCATGGTGCGGCGGACGTGGTGGGTGACGAAGGGCTCGCCGAGCCGACGCCGGCCGCGGTCCGGCAGCGGCTCGTTGAGGCGGACGGCGGGGCCCGGCCGCAGGGACGCGGCCGGGCGGGAGGTCTCAGAAGTCACGGTCGGTGTTGGAGGTCGACCGGGCCAGGCTGCGCAGACCGTCCACGGTGTTGCGCCACTGACCGGTCGTCGCCATGTGGGTCAGCAGCGGCTTGGCCATGGAGCGGCGCAGGAAGAACGCACGGTAGGCGGCCTGCGCGCGGCGCTGGGCGTCGGGCACCAGATAGCCGATCCGCGCGTCGAACTCCCCCCGCACGAACCGGTCCCAGTAGTCGGAGGGTATCCGCCCGGCGGCCACCGACTCGGTGTGCAGCGGGGTGCCCGGCAGCGGGGTCGCGGTGTAGAAGCTCGCGTAGTCCAGCGGGATCCGGCAGGCGAGGTCGACCGTGGCGCGGAACTGCTCCCGGGTCTCGTTCAGCCAGCCGACGATGAAGTAGCCGAAGCCCTTGATGCCCGCCTCGTGCGCCGAGGTGACGGCCCGTTCGATCTTCTCGATGTTGCTCTCCTTGCGCATGCGCTCGAGGATCTCCGGCGCGCCGTGCTCGATGCCGAACCGCAGCCGCACGCAGCCCGCCCCGGCCATCGCCTTCAGCAGTGGTTCCGGCACCAGGTCGACGCGGGTCGGTGCCTCCCAGCGCACCTTCAGGCCCTGTTCGCCGATGAGCGCGCAGATCTCCCGGACCCGGCCGCGGTGCAGCGTGAACACGTCGTCGTAGAACATGATCTCCTTCACCCCGAACCGCTTCTTCAGCTCCGTCATCTCGCCGACGACGTCCTCGGGGGAGCGGTACATCGACTTCTTGTCGACGGCCTGCTTGAAGCAGAAGCTGCACTTGAACGGGCAGCCGCGGCTGGAGATCATCGTCGCGAACGGCCGGGGAGCCATGATCGAGTAGTAGCTGTTCATCGGCAGCCCGTCGCGGGAGGGCCAGCCGACCTCCTCCAGGTTCACCATCGGCGCGGCCCCACCGTCGTGCTCGCGGGAGACCAGACCACGGATGCCCTCCGGCTTCTCACCCTGCTCCAGGGCCTCGGCCAGCTCCGGCATGATCGTGATGCCCTCGCCGACACCGACGTAGTCGATGCAGTCGTGGAAGAGGTTCTCGTGCGCATAGACCTCGGTGTGCGGCCCGCCGAGGATGACCTTGGCGCCGGTGCTCTTCGCCGCCTGGCAGGCTTCGACGGCACCGGGCAGTCCGGGAGTTGTGGTGCTGACGCCGACCAGGTCCGGCTCGAAGTCGGCGAGGAGTTCGCGCAGGCCCTCGCTGTCCAGACCGAGGGCCGGGGTGTCGACCTGGATGACCTCGTGGAAGCCGGCGGACTTCAGCGCGGTGTGGATGTAGCCGAGACCGAGGTGGGGCAGCACGCCGGCCCGCCGCTGGATCTGGGTGATCTGGCGGGTGTTGAGGCACAGGTCGTGGTGGCGGACCAGCGCGATGCGCAGTTTCCGCCTGCGCCAGCGCGGCAGGCCGGGGCGGCCCGGTTTCTCGGCGACGGCGGTCGAGCAACCGCCCGACGCGGCCCCGGCCGCCGTACCGGTACTTATGACGGGCAGTGTCTTCCGCATGAGGTCCCCTCCTTCTGGGGTCGTGCGGGCAGTGGTGTCCTGGGGACTCAGAGGGTTCTTCCGGCAGCTAGGGACTCCAGCTGGAGCAGGTACAGGGCCAGCGGCTGGAGCCGGCTGACGCGCTGCGGCGCCCCCGGGCCGCGGCCCGCCGCCAGCAGACGTTGCAGGACGCGGTCGCGGCTGTGCCACCAGCCCCGTCCGGAGTGCAGGGTGTGGCCGAGCAGCCGGGTGAGGTACGCCAGCCGGTGCCCGACCAGGACGAGCCCGTGGCGCTGCGGAACGGCCGCGGCGAATCCCAGGCCCGCGTGCTCGGGGAACGCCTTGTGCAGCGCCTGGTCGTGGAAGGTGCCGTCGACCAGGAACCGTCCCGGCACGGAGGCGAGGTGGTCGACGAGGGCGTGGTCGAGGTACGGGGTGTGGATCAGCGCCTGTCCGCCGCCGAGAGTGAAGGGGGCGAGGGCGATGGAGCGACGCGTCCGGTTCCAGAAGAAGAACGAGCCGAGCGGGAGGGGCGCGTCGGCGTGCCGGGCCAGTTCCCGCACGAGCCGGGCGCGGGCCCTCTCCCGGCTCCACAGGCCACGGGTACGGGGGCCGAGGAGATGCTCGACGTGCCCGCCGGTGCGGCCGGCGGTCAGCAGCCGGTCCGCCAGCCCCGGCAGGTCCGTCGCGTCGTAGGGGTTCTTCCGGATCAGTTCGATGCTGGGGTTCTGGGCCAGCTCGCCACCCCCGAGCCCGTCGTACCACAGTCCGCTCCGGCGGCGCAGGAAGCTGAGCAGGGGCAGGGCCCAGGCGCCGTCCAGCGTGCCCATGCCCTGTGCCGGGCCCGCGGCGCGCTCCGCGTGGAACTGCGAGCGCGGCCGGCCGACGGTGCGGTGCGGCAGTCCCAGGCGCCCTGCGAGGCGGGCGGCGACACCCGCGTCGGCGCCCGGATCGGGCGGGAACTTCGCGCCGCTGACGCACAGCCGCGGCGGGGCGCCCTGGCGGCACAGCTCCAGCAGGATGTGGCGCGAGTCCCGGCCGCCGCTCAGCGGCAGGACATACGGCCGGTCGGGCAGCCGGCGGGCCACGGAGGCGCGGAACAGGTCGATGAAGCCGTCCACCGCCTCGCCCCGGGTGAGGTCGGCGGGGCCGGGCACGGGAAGGGCGGGAGCGTCGAGGCGCGGTCCGTCGCGGGTCCAGGTCAGGGTGGCGGCGGGGGGCAGCGCCCGGATCGCCGCGAAGGGGGTGTCCTCGGCGAGGAAGAAGCCCAGCCGGACGAAGACGGCCAGCGCGTCATGGTCGAGGGCGGCGTGCTCACCGGGGCTGAGCAGGGCGAGCGGATCGGGGGAGAGCGTCAGCGAGTTGGCGTCCGAGCGGTAGTACAGGGGGTGCATGCCGTACCGGTCGGTGCGGACCAGGAGGCGTTCGCCGTCCCAGTTCCAGGCGGCGAAGACTCCCTCGGGCGGTGGCCCCCCGGCCAGTGGATCCCCGCCGAGGGCGTGTCCGAGCCGTGCCTGCCCCTCGCCCTCGGCCCGGACCCCGCCCGGGCCCGCGACGAGCCGGATACGGGGCTTCACCGGGCGTCCAGCAGGGGCCGCAGGGCGTCCCCGATCCGGCGGGCCACCGCATCCTGGTCGAGCACGGACTCGGCGAAGCCGATGGTGGTCTTCTTGTGCTCCTCGATCGTCGACGGCCGTGCCAGCCAGTCGTCGACGGTCCGGAACAGGTCCTCGGGCTCGGCACAGGCCCGGCCGAGACCCTGGTCGTGGATGAGCCCAGGCACCCACTGCTCCATGGGCAGCCCCGACTCCAGCATCAGTACGGGGATCCCGAAGTAGGCGGCCTCCAGGGTGGTGTTGGGGCCCGCCTTCGAGACGAGCAGGCCGTACGGCGACCTGGACGCGCGGTCGATGTACTCGAAGTACTCGGCCTGCGTGAGCCGGCTGTGGAACCGCCAGTGCGCGAGCCGCTCGGCATCCGCCGCGGCGCGACGGGCGAGGCCGGGGTCGTCGTAGCCGACGAACACCAGGTCCGTGTCCGGGTGGCGGGCGGCGATGTGCCGCAGCAGTTCCAGATAGACGTCACCGCCGCGGTTGCAGAAGATGATCAGACGGGGCCGGCCGGAGTCCTGGGCCCCGCCCCAGGGCCCGGCCGTCGGAGCGGCGGATTCGCTGGTCATGAAGTCCCGCAGGTCGTGCTGGGCGACGAGCGGCCCCACCACCCGCACCCGGTCGGGATCCCCGCCCGTGCTCGCCAGGAGACGGTCCTTGGCCCACGCGAAGCCCACCAGGGTCAGATCGGGGTGCGGGCTGCGGTGCAGCGGCAGCTGGAGCAGCCCGGGGTTGGTGACATGGCTGACCACCCGGGTGCGGACCCCCGCCAGTCCTACGGCCGCCACGCACAGCCGCGCCACGAACCCCTTCGTGCCGACCACCACGTCCGGGGCGGTGGTGCGCAGGTGCTCGGTGAGCGGGGCGAGAGCGGCCTGCTGAACGGGGGTGGGGCTCACCTCGAAGCCGGCGGGGAAACGTTCCTGAAGGCGCGTCATCAGGCCCATGTACCGTTCGGTGCGCACCGTCGCGTCGGGGCTCTCCAGGGAGATCGTGCGGATCTCGGCCCCCGCCTCGCCCAGCCAGGGCAGGATCGGCTCGGCCTCCAGCAGCGTCACGTCCGCGTCGACGGACCCGCGCAGTACCCGGGAGAACCGGGTGGCGGCGAGGTAGTTGCCGAACTCCCCCCAGGTCCTCGGTGACAGCACCTGGATGTGCGGACGGTCACGGCGCATGGTGGGGCTCCTCGGTGAGGTCGAGGCAGGCTGGGGCGGTGGCGGGCGCGTGCGCGGGAAGCGCCTGGTACCAGAGCTGGTACGTCAGCAGCGCCCACAGCTTGCGGGACGTGTCACGCCGGCCGCTGACATGGTCGTCGGCCAGCCTCCGCACCGCACTCGCGTCGAACAGCCCGCCGCGGTTCAGTGCGGACGCGGAGAGCGTGTCCAGCAGCAGCGGGCGCAGTTCCTCGCGCAGCAGGGCGGCCAGCGGGGCGCGGAAGCCCAGCTTGGTCCGCCGCACGATGTCCCCCGGCAGCCAGTCGGCCGCGATCCGGCGCAACAGGAACTTGCCGGTGAAGCGGCGCAGCTTGAGCGCCGTGGGCAGCGTGTTGCCGTACTCGACGAGGTCCAGGTCGAGGAAGGGGGAGCGCAGTTCGAGGGCGCTGCGCATGCCGCCGCGGTCGGCCTTGGTGAGGATCACGTCGCGCAGGAAGTGGGCGACGACACCGAGCTGGCTGCGCTGGACGCCGGTCAGCCCCGACGGGCCGTCGAGGAGCCGGGAGACCTCGGTGAAGGGGTCGTGATCGGTCAGCGCCGCACGGGCGTCCGGCCGCAGCAGGCCGGGAAGCTCGGCCGGGCCGAAGGGGGCCGTGGACAGGTAGAAGCGGTGCTCCGGAGCCGCCCGCAGTCCGCGCGCCAGCAGGCTCAGCGCCGCGGCGGCGGGCAGATTGCCGGACCGCGCGGGCAGCCGGCGCACGAGGGTGCGCAGCAGGGCCTCCAGCCGGGGCGCCGGCATCAGCCGCAGCAGGATCTCGATCGCCCGCTCGGCCTGGAAGTAGCGGTAGCCGAGCAGGAGTTCGTCGGCGCCGTCCCCGGTGAGCACCCCGCGCACGTGCTGCCGTGCCGTCCGGCAGACGATGCGGGTGGGCAGCAGGGAGGGGTCCGCGAGGGGTTCGTCGGCCCGGGCGTACTCCGACTCCACCACCTCGGCGAGGTCGCGGCCGCCGATGCGGACCACGTGGTGTTCGGCGCCGATGTGCCGGGCCACCGCGGCGGCGTGCGCGCTCTCGTCGAAGTCGGACTGCTCGAAGCCCGCGCTGAACGTCAGCACCGGCCGCCGCGACGAGAGCTGCTGGGCCACGGCGGCCACCGCGCTGGAGTCCAGGCCCCCGCTCAGCAGCACCCCGAGCCGGCGTTCCGTGCTCGTCACCCGTCGGGCGACCGCCGTGCGGAACAGCTCCTCGAACCGCGCGGCCGCCTCTCTCCGGCCCGGACCCCGCCCGGACGTCTCCAGCCGGGGCCGCCAGAACTCCACTTCGCGCAGTCGCCCTTCGGCGTACTCCAGCCAGTTGCCGGGACGGACCTTGTGCACACCCGTCACGGCGGACCCGGGTGCGCAGAAGGCCTGGAGGGTCAGATACCCGGCCAGAGCGCGTACGTCGGGGGTGCGCGGGGCGTCGGGATGGCGCAGCAGCGCGGTGAGTTCGGAGGCGAAGGCGATCCCGGCGGGCACGCGGGTGTAGTAGAGCGGCTTCTTGCCCATCGGGTCGCGGGCCAGGACGGTCGTCCGCGTACGCGCGTCGTGCAGGACGAAGGCGTACATGCCGCGCACCCGGTCCAGCACCTTCATGCCGTGCCGCTCGTACAGTTCCACCAGTACCTCGGTGTCGCTCTCGGTGCGCAGCCGGGCTCCCGCGGCGCGCAGTTCGCGGCGCAGCTCCCGGTGGTTGTAGATCTCCCCGTTGAGCACGAGCGCGACGGCACCGCTCGACGAGACGAACGGCTGCCGGCCGGGGCCGACGAAGGTCAGGGCGCAGTGCGCGAAGGTCACGCCGTGGTGGTGGCACCGGCTGCTGCCGTCGGGGCCGCGGTGCGCCACCGCCGCCAGCATCCGTTCGGCCGTGGCACGTCCGGACTCCGGACCGCCGGGGTCGCTGAACCCCACGAAGCCGCACATACGGCTACGACCGGCGGGTGGGCGCCATACCGGCCGGCGAGGCGGTTCTGGGCGACGCCGCCCGGGCGAGCGATCGCCTGGTCCACTCGATCTGCGTGGCCAGCCCGGCGCGCAGATCCTCCCGCGCGGTGAAGCCGAGGCGGCGCTTGGCGCACTCGATGTCGGCCGTGGTGGCCCGGACGTCACCGATGCGTGCGGGGCCGTACCTGGCGTCCGGGGTCCGTCCGGTCAGCTCGCCGGTCAGGGCCAGGACCTCGTTCATCGACACGGCTTGACCGGTTCCTATGTTCAGGACGCCGGTGCCCCGCCCCCGGGGCGCCGCCGCGAGCATCAGCGCGCGCACGACGTCCGACACGTGGACGAAGTCACGGAGCTGGGTGCCGTCGCCGTAGACCTCGATCGGCTTGTTCTCCAGGGTGGCGCGGATGACCCGGCCGATGAACATGTCCGGGCGCTGGCCGGGGCCGTAGACCGTGAAGAACCTGAGGGCGTTCACCGACAGGGCGGTGTCGCGGCGCGCGGCGAAGGCGAGGGCGAGCCGTTCCGCGGCGAGCTTGGTGACCCCGTACGGGGACAACGGACGGGGGAGGTCGTTCTCGTGCATCGTGCCCTCCGCGCCGCCGTAGACGCTGGAGGACGAGGCCATGACCACCTGGGGGACCCCGGCGCGCACACACGCGTCCATGAGGCGCTGGGTGGCCAGGACGTTGCAGTGGAGATACTCGGGGAATTGTGTCCAGGACGGACGCACACCAGGCAGCGCGGCTAAGTGGAAGACCGTTTCGGCATTTTCGAGACAGCTCGAAAGATCGGCGGATACGAGATCGGCGCGGATCGCGTGGAGAGATCCCGTATCCGCGGATGGCGCGATTTCACCCGTGGTCCAACTCGATTTACGATCAATGCCCGTCACGTTCGCGCCCTCGCGTCGCAACGCCTCGACGAGATGGGAACCGATGAAACCCGCGGCACCGGTGACCACGACTTTTCTTGTGTTATCGACACCGTCGTGCGTGTCACCCGACATTGCGAATCCCCCTTGGTCCGTTGGTATCCGGTCGTTCAAGGCGGTGCTATGTGCTGGTGCTGCCCTCGGGCGCCGGACCCATGCGAAGCGCGGGTGCGGAGAATGTGGCCGAGAAGTGCTGGCGCACGACGATGGCGCGCAGGGCGAATTGCCCAGAGGACCCGTGGAGTCTAACAGTGCGAGGAATCCGCAGCAACGGCTTACCGGTCCCCGCGCTCCGGAACAAGCGGCGGGCCATATTCCGCATACGGACGTGTCATTTCCGGACTCCCGCACGGACTCCACGCGTCATTCCCAACCGCCGGCAAGGACTTTATGCTGAGGCCTTCCGCCGCCTTGGGGGGAGGGACGCGTTGGCAGGCAGTCCGTTGCGGCAACTGTCCGTACTCTTCCGCTATCTGCGCGGCGAACGCCCCTCCGTCCTCCTTCTTTCGGTGCTGGTCCCGCTCGGCATCGGGCTCCAGCTCGTGGCACCGCAGATGATGCGCAGGTTCATCGACCACACGCTCTTCCGAAGCCCTTCGGACCTGCTGCTCGCGGTCGCCGTCTGGTATCTGGCGGCGGCCCTCGGACTGCTGGTGGTGACCATCGGCTGCGACGCCGTGGCCGCCCGGCTCGCCTGGCGCACCACCAACCGGCTCCGCGCCGACCTGGTGGCCCACTGTCTGCGCCGCCCCTCCCGCTTCTACCAGCGCCATCCGCCCGGCGAACTCGTCGACCGCGTCGACGGCGACGTGACCCGGCTCGCCGCGGTGATGTCCGCGCTGGTCCTGGAGGTCCTCGCCCAGATGCTGCTGGTCGTCGGGATCATCGGCGCCCTTTTCCAGCTCGACTGGCGCCTGGCCCTGGTCTTCGCGCCGTTCGCCGCGGGCACGCTGCTGCTGTTGCGCCGGCTCGTGGGCCGGGCCATGCCCTTCGTCGCCGCCCGGCAGGCCTCGTCCGCCGACCTCCTGGGCTTCCTGGAGGAACGGCTGGCCGGCGTCGAGGACCTGAGGACCAACGGTGCCTTCGGCCACACCATGCGCACGCTGGATTCACGGCAGGCCGACCTGTACGGGCGGGCCCGCCGCGCGGCGCGGGTCTCGGCCCGCTGGCCCGCCACCGTCCAGGGCCTGTCCACCGCCAGCGTGGTCCTCGCCCTGGCGGTCAGCGTATGGCTGCACGACCGCGGACAGCTCTCCATCGGGACCGCCTTCGCCTGTCTGTCGTACGCCATGCTGCTGCGCCGTCCGCTGCTCGCCCTGACCACCCGATTCCACGACCTGGAGGAGGCCGCGGTCAGCGTGCGGCGCCTGAAGGAACTGCTCGACCAGGACGACGACGTCGTCCGCACCGGTACCCTGCGCCTGCCCACCGGGCCGCTGGGCACAGGGCTGGACCACGTGTCCTTCTCGTACGACCCGGGCGAGCCCGTGCTGCGGGACGTGTCCTTCCGGCTGCGCCCCGGGGAGCGGCTCGGCATCGTCGGCCGGACCGGAAGCGGCAAGTCGACCGTCGTACGGCTGCTGTTCGGGCTGCACCACGCCACGAGCGGCAGTGTCACCGTCGGCGGCCAGGACGTCGCCGGTCTCGACACCAGGGCGCTGCGCGGCCGCGTCGCCCTGGTCACCCAGGAGGTCCAGGTCTTCCACGCCACCCTCCGGGACAACCTCACCTTCTTCGACCGCCTCGTCGACGACGACCGGGTGCGGGGCGCACTGGACGAGGCCGGACTCGGCGACTGGTGGCGGGAGCTGCCCGACGGACTGGACACCGTGCTGGGCGGCGGAGCGCGCGGGATGTCGGCGGGCGAGGAACAACTCCTCGCCCTGGCACGGGTCTTCCTGCGGGACCCGGCCGTGATCCTGATGGACGAACCGACGGCCCGCCTCGACCCGCACACCGAGCGGCTGCTCATGCCCGCGATGGACCGGCTGCTGGCGGGACGGACCGCCGTCGTGGTCCAGCACCGGCCGCACACGCTGCGCAACGTCGACCGCATCCTCGTCCTCGACGCGGGGACGGTGGTCGAGCACGGGAAGCAGACGGTGCTGGCGGCCGACCCGACCTCGCGCTTCCACGAACTGCTGCGCGTCGGCTGACGGGACACAAGGTGACCGACATCGACGCACAGGGCACGCTCGGGCGGCTCGGGGCCGTGCTGCGCGGCTCCGCCGGTGCCTACTGGGCGCTGACGGGGTTGTGGGTGCTGCTGCGGGCCGGAACCCTGGCGGTGGGGCTGCTGTTCCAGCGGCTGTTCGACGAGATCGGGGCCGGCGGCGGGGTCTGGCTGCTCATCGCCTGGGTGGCCGCGATCGAGGTGGCCCGGCTCTGTCTGCAGTTCGGCGTGATGATCAACCGGCTGGAGCCACGGGTCCAGTACGGCACGACGGCGCGGCTGCGACGGGACCTGCTGGGCACCGCCCTGCGCGGCCGGGGCGCCATGTCCCGGACGACGCCGGGAGAGGCCCTGCGGGTGGCCGGGGAGGACGTCGAGGAGACGGGCTTCTTCGTGGCCTGGGCGCCGACCAACCTCGCGCACTGGCTGTTCGTCGTCGCCTCGGTCACCGTGATGGTGCGGATCGACGCGGTGGTCACGATCGCCCTGCTGGCCCTGCTGGTCCTCATCACGGTGGTCACGGCCGCGGTCCACGGCCGGTTCCTGCGCCTGCGCAACGCCACCCGGACCGCGTCCGCCGAGGTCGCCGGCGCCCTGCGGGAGGCGTTCGGGGCGGTGAAGGCGGTGCAGGCGGCAGCCGCCGAGGACCATGTGGCAGCCCATGTCGTCGAGTTGAACGCCGCCAGGGCCCGCCTGGCGGTGCGCGAGGAACTCTTCGCCGGGGTGCAGCGGACCGTGATCGGCAACGCGGCCCCGCTCGGGATCGGCGTGGTCCTGCTGCTCACGGCGGGGCAGGCACACAGCGGGGCGTTCAGCGTCGGGGATCTGGCGCTGTTCGCCTTCTACCTGCAGATCCTCGCCGAGGCGCTGGCCTCGATCGGCATCCTCTCGGTGCGGCTGCAGCGCGTCTCGGTGGCTCTCGGCCGGATCACGGCCTTCCTCGGGAGACGGCCTCTGACACCATCCGCGGAGCCGGCGCCCGACACCGGGCCCGCGCCCACGCCCTCGCCCGACCCGGGCCCCGCGCTGCGGGAGATGACCGTCCACGGGCTGACCGCACGGCACCCCGGCTCGGAGCGCGGCATCGAGGATGTCTCCCTCACGGTCGTACGCCGGTCCGTCACCGTGGTCACCGGAGGCGTCGGTTCGGGCAAGTCGACGCTGCTCCGGGCCGTCCTGGGGCTGTTGCCGCACGAACGGGGCACCATCGCGTGGAACGGGGAGCCGGTCGCCGACCCCGCGGCCTTCCTGGTGCCGCCGCGCTGCGGCTACACGCCCCAGGAGCCGCGACTGTTCAGCGGGTCGCTGCGGGAGAACGTCCTGCTGGGGCTCGGCGAGGAGGACGGCGACGGTGAGGGCGGGCGGAGGATCTTCGAGGCCGCCGCTCGCACCGCGGTCCTGGCCCCCGACGTCGCGGTCATGAAGGACGGCGCCGACACCGTCGTGGGTCCGCGGGGCCTCAGGCTCTCCGGTGGCCAGCTCCAGCGGACGGCCATCGCCCGGATGCTGGCCCGGCGCCCCGAACTCCTCGTGTTCGACGACGTGTCCAGTGCCCTGGATCCGGCCACCGAACAGGTCCTGTGGGACCGGCTGCTGGACGGCACGGCAACCGTCCTCGCGGTGTCGCACCGGCCCACGCTGCTGCGCGCGGCGGACCGGGTGGTGGTGCTGAAGGACGGGCGCGTGGACGCGGTCGGGACACTGCCCGAAGTGCTCGACGCCTCCGCCGAGATGCGCCGGATCTGGGCCGATCAGGACCCGGAGCCGAGGCCGGGCCCTTCCGACGGAGCCCTGCCGTGACGCGGGGACCGGGCGGCTCCTCGATCAGGACAGCCGCTCACCCCGCGGCGCGCCCAGCTCGGACCAGATCCCGTCGAGCGCCTCGACGAACCCGCGGATCTCGGCGGCCTCGTGGACGGCCGAGGGGGCGACCCGCAGGATCTCCTCGCCGGTCGGCACGCTCGGCGCGTTGATCGCCTGCACGTAGGCGCCGTGCCGCTCCAGCAGCAGCGCCGACATCCGCTTGCAGAGGCGGTCCTCACCGACCAGCACCGAGACGATGTGGGTCTGGTCGGACAGGAAGGGAATGCCCCGCTCCCGCAACAGGCCGTGCAGGAGGCCGGCGTTGGCGGCCAGCCGCTCGCGTTCCAGCTCGGAACCGCGCAGATGCCGTACGGCGGCCAGGGCGCCGGCCGCCACGGCGGGCGGCAGGGCCGTGGTGAAGATGAACGACCGGGCGAAGGCCCGCACCGCGTCCATGAGAACGGTGGGCCCGGTGACATAACCGCCGGTCATCCCGAAGCCCTTGGCCAGCGTCCCCATCATCACGGTGAACGCGGGCGCGAGTCCCTCCCGCGCCGCGATGCCGGCGCCCTCGGGACCGTACATGCCCACCGCGTGAACCTCGTCGATGAACGTCTCCGCGCCGTACCGCTTGGCGATGTCGGCGATCTCCGCGAGCGGCGCGATGTCGCCGCGCATCGAATGCACGGACTCCGTCACGACGAGTTTCGGCCGCTGCGGATCCACCCCGGACAGCAGTTCCTCCAGATGCGCGCAGTCATTGTGCCGGTAGATGAACTTCTCGGCCCCGCTGTGCCGCAGGCCGTCGATGATGGACGCGTGGTTCAACTGGTCGGAGAACACGGCGCAGTCGTCGATGTGTCCGGCGAGCACGGAGAGAGCGCCCTCGTTCGCGGAATAACCGGAGGTGAACAGCACCGCGTCCTCCTTTCCGTGCAGCGCGGCGAGTTCCGCCTCCAGGGCGACGTGATAGTGGTTCGTCCCGCCTATATTGCGGGAACCGCCGGACCCGCCCCCGCATTCGTCGACGGCGCGCTTCATCGCCGCCAGCACGTCCGGGTGTTGCCCCATACCCAAATAGTCGTTGCTGCACCAGATCGATATTTCGCCATGCTGAGCCGTGTCGGCCGCGGGGAAGCGGCCCGCAATGCGGCCGAGCTCCAGAAACTCCCGTTTACGCTCGGATGTTTCCTGCGCAAGGCGTGCGAAGAAGTCCAGGTACTCCGACATGTCTTGTGCTCGCTCTCTGTCGCTTTCCCTTCGACGGGCCTCATCGTAGGATGCGCCGAGGTCCCTGCACAGTGCGCCTTCGCGTGAAAGCGGAGTATCGATGACCGAATGTGAAATCTCCTTCTCGCGGTTTCACCGTTCCTTTTCCGCTCGTGCCGGAATAGGCGGGCCGGTCCGATGACCGGCGGTGCCACGCTCTCGGCAGCGGACGTGCTCGCGGACACCGCGCGGCGCACCCCGGGAAGCACGGCGGTGGTGGCCGGTCCCGAGCGCGTCTCCTACGGCGACCTGTGGCTGGCGGCGCGACGGTACGCGGCGGCGCTGCGCGAGCGGGGCGTCGCCCCCGGCGACCGGGTCGCGCTGCTGCTCCCCAACACGCCCGCGTTTCCCGCGGCGTACTTCGGCGTCCTCGCGCTCGGCGCGACCGTCGTACCGGTGAACGCGCTCCTGAAGGCGGAGGAGATCGCGTACGTACTCCGGCACTCGGGGGCACGTGCGGTGCTGTGCTCCGGGTCGCTCCTCGGTGAGGGTGAGCCGGCGGCGAAGCGCGCCGAAGTGCCGCTGCTGACGGTCGGTCCGGAGGCCGGCGCCTCGGGCGGACCGGCGCTCGACCGGCTCGTGGCACAGGCCGCGCCGATCGAGGCACCGGTGCCCCGTGCGCCGGACGACATCGCGCTGATCCTGTACACCTCGGGCACCACGGGCCGTGCCAAAGGCGCCATGATCAGCCACCTCAACCTGTTGGCGAACATCGACACGACGATGCTCTCGCCCTTCGACATGCGTCCCGACGACGTCCTCCTCGGCTGCCTCCCCCTGTTCCACACCTTCGGCCAGGTCTGCGGCATGGGGACGTGCTTCCGGGCCGGCGCGACCCTCGTCCTGATGCCCCGCTTCACCCCCGAGGCGGCGCTCGACCTGATGGTGCGCGAACGCTGCACGGTCCTCATGGGCGTGCCGACCATGTACATCACGCTCCTCGAGGCCGCGGCCCGGGACGCCCGCCGCCCGCCGCTCGCCCGTGCGTACTCCGGCGGTTCGGCGCTCCCGGTCCGGGTGCTGGAGGACTTCGAGACGACCTTCGGCTGCCCCGTCTACGAGGGTTACGGACTGACCGAGACCTCCCCGTGCGTCGCCTACAACCAGAAGGCGTGGCCCCGGCGGCCCGGCACCGTCGGCCGGCCGATCAGGGGCGTGGAGGCGGAGATAGCCCGGGCGGACATCGAGGACCGCGTCGTGCTGCTCCCGCCGGGAGAGATCGGCGAGATCGTGATCCGTGGCCACAACGTGATGGCCGGCTATCTGGACGACCCCGAGGCCACCGAGGCCGTGTTCGTGGACGGCTGGTTCCGCTCGGGCGACCTCGGCACGAAGGACGGCGAGGGCTGTCTGACCATCGTCGACCGCAAGAAGGACATGATCGTGCGGGGCGGCTACAACGTGTACCCGCGCGAGGTCGAAGAGGCGCTGTCCCGCCACCCGTGCATCGCCCGGGCCGCGGTGATCGGCCTTCCGGACGCCCGCTACGGCCAGGAGGTCTGCGCGGTGATCGTCCCCCGCCCGGACACCGCGCCGGACGCGTCGCTGGCACGGGACGTGATCGCCTGGGCCCGTGAGCGCATGGCCGCCTACAAGTACCCGCGCCGCGTGGAGTTCGTCGGCGCTCTCCCCTTGGGGCCGAGCGGCAAGGTCCTCAAGCGGGAACTGGCCGCCCTGCTGAGGAAGAGGACCGGCGAAGGAACCGGTGCACGAGCGGAGAGGGGATCCGCCGACGGTGTGCGGACGGACGAGGCACCCTGACCGTGCGCCGCGCGGTTGTCGGCCCTGTCGTGCGGCCCGAGGACCGGGACGTCACCGCTCCGCCTGGAGCAGCGAGAACCGTGCCCCCTCCGGATCCGCGACCACGGCCGTCCGGCCCCGGGGCGAGTCCTGGACCGGCTCGACCACGTGCCCGCCGAGGCCGACGAGCCGTTCCAGGGCCGCGTCCGCGTCGGCCACCTCGAAGTACGTCAGCCAGTGCGGCCCCCGTTCCCGGGGGAGCGTGTTGCCCAGACCGCGGATGCCGGCGACCGGGCGGCCGGCGAGGCGCAGGGTCACGTGGTCGAAGCCGGCCGAGACCGACGGCTCCAATTCGAAGCCGAACACCGTCTCGTAGAACTTGGCGACGTTCGCCGTCTCGAACGTGAGCAGTTCGTTCCACGTCGGTGTGCCGGGCACGCCCGTGACGGCGGTGCCGAGGTGTTCCGCCGCCTGCCAGACGCCGAAGACGGCGCCCGAAGGGTCCGAGGCGATGGCCAGCCGGCCGGCCTCGCCCGCGTCCAGCGGGCCGACGCCGACCGTGCCACCGCACAGGCGCACCGTCTCCGCCGTGCGGTTCACGTCGTCGGAGGCGAAGTAGGGCGTCCAGGCGATGGGGAGCTGGCGGTCGGGCGGCAGTTGGCCGATTCCCGCCACCTCGTACCCGTCGAGCAGGGCCCGCGCGTAGGGGCCCAGTTGCTGGGGTCCGGGACGGAACTCCCAGCCGAACAGGCCCGCGTAGAAGTCGTGGGTCGCGGCCGGCCCGTGCACCATCAGACTCACCCAGCAGGGTGCGCCGGGTGTGCGCCGGGCGTTCGTCTCACCGTTCCGGCCGACCGACCCCCGTGCGTCCGTCATCGTCACTCTCTTCTCGGCCCTTGCGCGGGCCGTGCGTCCGCTTTCGCTCCGACGGACCCCGCGCCGATGCCGGCACCGGTCCCGGCGCCGTGCGCCTCGGGTGCGCTCGTGGGGCGGCCCGGCTGCCCGGGTGGTACAGCATGTGCCCGAACCCGCACGCCTCGTGATCGGTACTGTCCGGCGGGCAGAGTAGCCCGACATCGACGCCTCGGCCACTCGGTACGCCAGGATGGGGCCATGAACGCCATCATCTCCGCATCCGAACTCATGAAGGAGCTGGCGGGCGCCAACCCGCCCGTCCTGCTCGACGTCCGCTGGCAGTTGAGCACGGCCGGGGCGGCGGGCGCCCCGCCCTTCGACGGCCGGGCCGAGTACGCGGCCGGGCATCTTCCCGGCGCCGTCTACGTCGACCTGGACCGCGAACTCGCCTCAGCGCCCGGCGGACGCGGCCGGCATCCCCTGCCGGACGTGGCCGAGTTCGGCGCGGCGATGCGCCGGGCGGGCGTGTCGCGGGGCCGGCCGGTCGTCGCCTACGACGGCGGGCAGGGGTGGGCGGCGGCCCGCGCGTGGTGGCTCCTGCACTGGACGGGTCACCCGAACGTGCGGGTTCTCGACGGCGGGTTGCCGGCCTGGGAGTCGCCGCTGTCGACGGACGTCCCGGTCCCCGAAGAGGGCGACTTCGCCCCGTCGCCGGGCGCGTCGGGGCTGCTGGACGCGGACGGGGCCGCCGCGCTGGCCCGCTTCGGGGTGCTGTTCGACGCCCGCGCGGGGGAGCGTTACCGGGGCGAGGTCGAGCCCATCGATCCCGTCGGCGGCCACATCCCGGGTGCCGTGTCCGCGCCGACGACGGACAACGTGACGGCGGACGGCCGCTTCCTGCCCGCCGGGGAACTCCGGGCGCGTTTCAAGACACTCGGCGCCACGGAGGGCGACGAGGTCGGCGTCTACTGCGGCTCGGGCGTGTCGGGCGCCCACGAGGTGCTCGCCCTGGCGGTCGCGGGCATCCCGGCGGCGCTGTACGTGGGTTCGTGGTCGGAGTGGTCCTCGGACCCGTCCCGGCCGGTCGCGGTCGGACCGGATCCGCAGTAGGGGCGCGAAGGCGCGCACAGGGCGGGCCTGGTCGCCGGGTCTCGGAGCGTGGGTGGACGCCGGCGGGGCGGCCGGGGCGCACCCGACGGGTGATCGGTGGGCCCCCGACCGAACGGCACAAGGGTCCCGCGCACGGCACCGGGGCCGCACCCACGTGGGTACGGCCCCGGTCCCGGAGGCAAGGGTGCGGTGCCCAGGCCCTACTCCTGCTTCTTGCGGCGGGTGCCGAAGACGATCTCGTCCCAGCTCGGCACCGCCGCGCGGCGGCCCGGGCGGACGCCGTCGGCCTCCGCCTGGCGGTCGGTGGAGCCGGTGAGCCGGTCGCGGTGACTGGCCACCGAGCGCGGCATCAGCACGTCCGCGTAGGCGGAACCGGCCGACGCCGCGGGCGCCGGGGGCTCCTCCACCTCGGGCTCCTCGGCCGGCTCCTCCACCACCGGTTCCGGAGCGCGCTCGGGCACCACCAGGTCGCCGCGGAAGCTCGGTACGGCCTCCAGGAGGCTGGTGAGCGAGTCCCGTTCGCGTTCGGCGGAGGCGGTGGCCGCGGTCTCCTCGGCGGGCTCGGACGGCACCGGGGGCAGGCTCGGCCGCTCCCGCTGCTCCCGGTCGAGGGAGCGGTCCAGCGGCCGGTCGCGCGGCAGCCTGGCGATGCGGGGCACGAACGGGAAGCTGGGCTCGGCCGCGGCGAGGTCGTCGGACTCGCCGATCAGCGCGCGCGCCTCCGAGTCGACGGCCTGGACGAGCCGCCGGGGCGGGTCGTACGTCCAGCTCGCCGAGTGCGGTTCGCCGGCGACCACGTAGACCAGGAGCACTTCCCAGGTGCCGTCGTCGCGGCGCCAGGAGTCCCACTGGACGGTGTCCTTGTCGGCGCCGCGCAGCAGCAGCCGCTCCTGGACCGCCTCGCCGAGGGGCGGCCCGGAGTTCTCGCCGGGGCGGCGGACGGGGGTCTTGCGGGCCCGCTCCGCCATGAAGGCGCGCTCGGCCAGCACGGGACCCTCGAAGCGCCGTACGCGGTCGACGGGGATGCCGGCCATCTGGGCGACCTCTTCCGCGGTCGCGCCGGCACGTATACGCGCCTGGATGTCACGGGGGCGGAGATGACTCTCCACCTCGATCTCGATCTGGCCGAGGCGGGGACGGTCGCCGCGCACGGCGACCCGGAGTCGTTCGTCGATCGGAAGCGTGTACTCCGTGCTGTCCGCAGCCTTCAGCACCAGCCGTGTGCCGTCATTCGAGACGGCCACGACACGCAGTTCGGGCATGGGGACCTCCCGGGTGGTGCCTGCCGACGTCACGTGCGTCGCTGCTTCCGCTCTGTCGAGTGTGGCCTGCCCGGGTGCAGCCTGCCACAACCTTGCCGAGTTGCCCGGCGTGTCGGGCGCGGGCCCTGGATCGCCGTTATGGCACGGTTACCTGTTCGCAACGCTAAGTGACCAACTCCATCACCCTGTGCAACTAGCCCCCTCCCGGCGGTCCTTCAAGGCTCCGAACCCCCTGTCGGGAGACCGGACCCAGGGCTCGCAACAGTACTCCATTCGGGCCACGTGCGTGGATTGGCACGCCGCCCAACTTCTGGCAAGAGGGGGTGCTTGGCCGCCCCCGCCGCGAATTGCGCGATCTTGGACGTGGCGTACTTCACGCAATCACCAGAAACGGAACTAATGGTTTCGGCCGCACGTCCCTTTCTCGTGCAGTTGATCGGTCCCGTAGGGGAAAGGCAGGCAAGGTCAGAGGATGCGTGAAAAGTCCGATGGCGCCGGGGAGGCGGACGTGCGTACGGAGGGGGAGGCCAGGCGGATCGACCTGAGTGTCGCCCAGGTCGCGGGCAGCGCGCTGGCCGCGGTGGTGGCCGCCAAGCTCGCCTCTTCGTTCGGCGTCTACGGCACGATCCTGGGTGCCGGTGTGATCAGTGTGGTCGCCACGTGCGGGGGCTCGGTCCTCCAGCACTTCTTCAAGCGCACCGGGGAGCAGCTCCGGGTGAAGCGTACGGCCGCAGTCGCCCAGGGGGCGGGTCGCGGAGCGGCGCCGGTTCCGGGCGAGTTCTCCAAGGGCACCGTCTACCGCGCGCGGACCACGGGCTGGAAGCGCCCGGTGCTCGCGGCGGCCCTCGTCTTCGGTGTCGCCATGGCCGGGATCACCACGTACGAGGTCGCCTCCGGCGAGAACCTGAGCGGAGGCCACCGCACGACGGTCGGCAACGCCCTCTCCGGTCACAACAAGTCGGCTTCGGATTCGGGAAACTCCGATGATTCGGGCGATTCCGGCGATTCGGGGAACGCCGAGAACGGCAAGGGCGACCCGGGCGGTTCCGGGAAGTCCGGGGGCGACGGGTCGGGGAACGACACCCCGGCCGCCACGCCGTCCGGAACCCCGAGCGGAACCGGCGGCGACACCTCCTCGGGCGGCGACGCCGGGCAGGACGGCGGTACGGCGACCAGCCCGACGCCCACCCCGGACGCCACCGGGGACGAGGGCTCCGGCGACTCCGGGAGCCCCGCCCCCGACGACTCGGCTACGGCCCCAGAACCCGGCGCAAGTAGTCGTTCAGGAACAGACGGTCAGGGTCAAGGCGGTCCCGCAGCGCAGTGAACTCGCCGAAGCGCGGGTAGACCCGCGAAAGGTACTCGGCGTCCCGGGTGTGCACCTTGCCCCAGTGCGGCCGCCCCTCGTGCGCCGTGAAAATGCGCTCGGCGGCGGTGAAGTACGCCTGGTAGGGCGTTCCCCGGAACATGTGCACGGCGACGTACGCGCTGTCGCGGCCCGAGGCGGTGGACAGCGTGATGTCGTCGGCCGGGGCCGTGCGCACCTCGACCGGGAAGCTGATCCTGAGCCGTGACCGGTCGACCATCGCCTTGAGTTCGCGCAGCGTCTCGACGACCGCCTCGCGCGGCACGGCGTACTCCATCTCCACGAACCGCACCCGGCGAGGCGAGGTGAAGACCTTGTGCGGGGTGTCCGTGTACGTCCGCGCGGAGAGCGCCTTGCTGGAGAACCGGGCGATCGCCGGGATGGTGCCGGGGGCGGCGCGGCCGATCCAGTTGGCGGCCTGGAAGGCGCCGTTGGACAGGAACTCGTCCTCGAACCAGCCCTGGAGCCGGCCGACGGGCTGCTCCGGTCCGGCGCTGCGGTTGTTGCGCTTGGTGTTGGTGTTGCCGGTGTGCGGGAACCAGTAGAACTCGAAGTGCTCGTTCTCGGTCCACAGTTCGTCGAAGTCGGCGAGGACCCGCTCGAGGGGCATCGGTTCCTCACGCGCGGTGAGCAGGAAGAGCGGCTCCACGGCGAAGGTGATGGCGGTGACGACGCCCAGCGCGCCCAGGCCGATCCGGGCGGCGGCGAACACCTCGGGGTTCTGCCGCTCGGAACAGGTCAGCACCGAGCCGTCCGCGGTGACGATTTCCAGCCCCCGGATCTGGGCGGCGATCGAGGCCGACTCGCGGCCCGTGCCGTGGGTGCCGGTACTGGTGGCCCCGGAGACGGTCTGCTCCACGATGTCGCCCATGTTGGTCAGCGACAGCCCCTCACGCGCGAGGGCCAGGTTGAGCCGCTTGAGCGGGGTGCCCGCCTCCACGGTGACCGTCATGGCGTCACGGTCGATGTCGCGGATGCCCGTCAACAGTTGAGGGCGGATCAACAGGCCGTCCGTCGCCGCTATGGAGGTGAAGGAGTGCCCGGTGCCGACCGCCTTGACCCGCAGCCCCTCCCCGGCCGCCGCGCGGACCGCGTCGGCCAGCTCCTCGACGGAGGCGGGAGTGACCTCGCGCGCGGGGCGCGCGGAGACGTTGCCGCCCCAGTTACGCCATGTGCCGTTCCGGCCGTTCGCCCTGCCGCTCGCCGTGCGTGTGCTGCTCAACGGTGCCTCCCCGACGCGGATCCGGCCGCTTGAGCCGGCGGTACCCGAGGAAACCGACCGCGACCGCGACGGCCCCGGCCACCGCCGGAACCCAGTACCCCGCACGCGCCCCGGAGGCGTCGATCACCCAGCCGCCGCCGGAGGAGCCGAGCGCGACCCCGACCGCGAGTCCGGTGCTCACCCAGGTCATGCCCTCAGTGAGCTGCGCGCGTGGTACGTGCTCTTCGATGAGGGACATCGTCGTGATCATCGTCGGAGCGATGGACAGACCCGCAACGAACAGCGCCGCGGCCAGAAACAGCAGGTTTCCGACCAGTAGCAGGGGGATCATACTCACGGCCATCGCACACACGCCCAGCAGCCAGCGACGCTCTGGCGGACCGGCGAAGCGCAGCAGCCCGAAGATCATGGCCGCCGTGCACGACCCCGCCGCGTACAGGGCGAGGACGAGGCTGGCGGCTGCCTTGTGACCCTCCTCCTCGGCGAACGCCACGGTGACGACGTCGATGGCCCCGAAGATCGTCCCCGTGGCCGCGAACGTGCCGACCAGGACCTGGAGTCCGCGTGAGCGCAGCGCGGTGCCGCCGCCCTTGTGCTCGCGCGGGTGCGGTACCGGCTCGGTGGCCCGCTGCGCGGTGAGCCAGAAGACGCCGGTCGCCAGGAAGCAGGCGGCGAGCAGCGGCCCGGCCTCCGGGAACCACGCCGTGGACAGGCCGATGGAGATGATCGGCCCGAAGATGAAGCAGATCTCGTCCACCACGGACTCGAAGGAGTACGCGGTGTGCAGCTGCGGAGTGCCCCGGTAGATGGCCGCCCAGCGGGCCCGGACCATCGCGCCGAGGCTCGGCACGCAGCCGATGCCGACGCAGGCCACGAACAGCACCCAGTCCGGCCACCCGTAGTGCGCGGCCGGCAGCAGCACCGCCGCCGCGGTCAGCGACACCAGGGTCGCCGGGCGCAGCACCCGCCGCTGCCCGTAGCGGTCCACCAGACGGGAGACCTGCGGTCCGGCCACGGCGGCGGCGAGCGCGATGGTGGCCGACAGCGCCCCGGCCAGGCCGTACCGCCCGGTGAGCTGCGAGATCATGGTCACCACGCCGATGCCCATCATCGACAGCGGCATGCGGCCGAGGAAGCCCGCGGTGGAGAAGCCCTTGCTGCCGGGGGCGGCGAACAGGGCGCGGTAGGGGCTGGCCAACGGGGTCTCCGGAAAAGGCTCGGTAACGCGCTCAGTAAGGTGCGAACACAGTCGATACAGATTACTCGCCGAAACGCCCGGAAACACCCCCGTGGACCTGGTGAAACGCACGGTGGGTACCCCGCCGTTTCCTCGCTGTCAGTGCCTGGTGGCAGGATCGAGACATGCCAGACGCGCTCGATGTCAGTCCGTACGACGCCCTGCTCCTGCTCTCGTTCGGCGGCCCGGAGGGCCCGGACGACGTGGTCCCCTTCCTGGAGAACGTGACGCGCGGGCGGGGCATCCCGAAGGAACGCCTCAAGGAGGTCGGGCAGCACTACTTCCTCTTCGGCGGGGTCAGCCCGATCAACGACCAGAACCGCGCCCTGCTCGACGCCCTCCGCAAGGACTTCGCCGAGCACGGCCTGGACCTGCCGGTCTACTGGGGCAATCGCAACTGGGCGCCGTACCTGACGGACACCCTGCGCGACATGGTCCGCGACGGCCGCCGCCGGGTCCTGGTCCTCGCGACCAGCGCCTACGCCTCGTACTCGGGCTGCCGCCAGTACCGGGAGAACCTCGCGGACGCGCTGGCCGCCCTGGAGTCCGAGGGGCTGGAGCCGCCCCGGGTCGACAAGCTCCGGCACTACTTCAACCACCCGGGGTTCGTGGAGCCCATGGCCGACGGGGTGGTCCGGTCCCTCGCCGAGCTGCCCGAGGAGGTCCGTGACGGCGCGCACATCGCCTTCTCGACCCACTCGATCCCCACCTCCGCCGCGGACACCTCCGGTCCGGTCGAGGCGCACGGCGACGGCGGGGCCTACGTCCGCCAGCACCTCGACGTCGCCCAGGTGATCGCCGACGCCGTCCGCGACCGCACCGGCGTCGACCACCCCTGGCAGCTCGTCTACCAGTCGCGCTCCGGCGCCCCGCACATCCCGTGGCTGGAGCCGGACATCTGCGACCACCTGGAGGAGCGCCACGCGGCCGGTGCCCCGGCGGTGGTGATGGCCCCCATCGGGTTCGTCTCCGACCACATGGAGGTCCTGTACGACCTCGACACCGAGGCCACCGCCAAGGCCGGGGAGCTGGGGCTGCCGGTGCGCCGCTCGGCGACCGTCGGTGCCGACCCGCGGTTCGCCGCCGCGGTCCGCGACCTCGTCCTGGAGCGGGCCGCCGGCGAGCGCGGCCAGGACGTCGCGCCGTGCGCCCTCGGCGCGCTCGGCGCGAGCCACAACCTGTGCCCGGTCGGCTGCTGCCCCGCCCGTGCCCCCCGGCCCGCCGCCGCGGGTGCCGACAGCCCCTACGCGTGAGGAAGCCCGTGACCGACCTGACGACCGACCCGCTCCACGCCGAGCTGCTGACGATCGCCCGGGAGGCCGCCCACCGCGCGGGCGCGCTGCTGCGCGACGGACGGCCGGCCGACCTCGCGGTCGCCGCGACCAAGTCCAGCCCGATCGACGTGGTCACCGAGATGGACATCGCGGCGGAGAAGCTGATCACCGGCCTGATCGCCGAGCGCCGCCCCGAGGACGGCTTCCTCGGCGAGGAGGGCGCCGCCGCCGAGGGCACCAGCGGCGTCCGCTGGGTCATCGACCCGCTCGACGGCACGGTCAACTACCTGTACGGGCTGCCCACCTGGGCGGTCTCCATCGCCGCCGAGCAGGACGGCGAGCGGGTGGCGGCGGCGGTCGTCGCCCCGATGCGCGGCGAGGCCTACCACGCGGTGCTGGGCGGCGGAGCCTGGGCGACCGGAGCCTGGGAGGGCGAACGCGCGCTCGCCTGCCGGTCCGCGGCCCCGCTGGACCAGGCGCTGGTCTCCACCGGCTTCAACTACGTCGCCGACGTCCGCGCGGAGCAGGCCGAGATCGCGCGGCGGCTCATCCCGCTGGTGCGGGACATCCGGCGCGGTGGCTCGGCCGCGATCGACCTGTGCGACGTGGCCGCGGGACGCCTCGACGGCTACTACGAACGCGGGCTGCATCCCTGGGACCTCGCGGCGGGCGACCTGATCGCCCGTGAGGCGGGCGCGGTGACCGGTGGACGGCCGGGTGAGCGCCCCTCCGGCACTCTGACCATCGCGGCCACCCCGGCCGTCTTCGAACCCCTCCAGCGGCTGCTGGCGGACTTCGGGGCGTAGGCCTCCGGCGGAGGATCAGGGGGCGGCGGTCGGCCCCCGGGCCGCGTGGCGCGGCGAGGCATGACCGGGCCGGGCTCATGGCTCCCGCGTGCTGTGAGGGCGCCCTCCGGGGGCAGGGCGCCGTGAGACCCCGCTGAGGCGAGCGAAGACGCCCGCGACGACGGACGCCCGTCCAAGCGTTCCAGCACCCGGCCACGGGGCCGGGAGGGCGTGTTGATCCGCCAGGCCCGCCGAGCGGGCCCTGGCGGGCGGCTGCCTTGCCCAGGTCCTCGCCGAAGCCGGGGGCCGCTTGGCAAGGCCGGCGGGGCCACCGCGCGGCCTGCCCCCGGGTGCCCGTCGTCCCGAACCTCGGCCCGAGTCCGCGCGCCGGCCCCGCCGTCTCCCCGCCCGGCAGCGCCCCCGGGCCCGGCACCGCACCCGGACACGACGAAGCCCCGGCGCTGGATCGCCGGGGCCTCGTCATTCCCTGGGTCGGTCAGGCGTTGGTCGCCGTTACCTCCACGCCGTGCTCGGCGGCGAGGCGGCGCAGGTCGTCGAGCTCTCCCAGCTCCACGTCGACAAGGAACTCGTCGCCCTCGTCTCGGGCCCGGGACAGGTCGGACTCGGTCGTCTGTATGCGCTGCAGAAGTCCTGCGGTGAAAGCGTCCATGCTGCGCCCCCTCGTCCTGGGTCGTGGGTCGTTGGCACGGGGGTGTGCCGATCGGAAGGGGCGATCACGTCTCCGGTGGAGTGCCCAGCGCTGCCCTGCTGGGCGGCGACGGTGCCGGACACCCACGCCCGCTCTGCGGAAGCGGACCGCGGCGTACCGCGCGGTAACGCGGTACAGGCAGAGCGTGATCGCGGGGTGTAAAGCCGTCCTCCCCCCGCTCCTCTTCGCGGAAACCTCAACCACGCGAGAAAATCCTTCATTCCCGCCCGCGGGACTTTCCCCGTCGCCGCCCCGTCTCCCGCCTTACAGCCGACTTATGGCCGAAAAGGGCAGGATGGAGGCAACACACCCACCAGGCCCCTGCCCTCGTGCGCCGACCGGCGCTACGCGGGTGGACACAGGAAGGACAAGCGACGTGCGCGTACTCGTCGTCGAGGACGAGCAACTGCTCGCCGATGCGGTGGCCACCGGACTGCGCCGGGAGGCCATGGCCGTCGACGTCGTGTACGACGGTGCGGCCGCCCTGGAGCGCATCGGCGTCAACGACTACGACGTGGTCGTCCTCGACCGCGACCTCCCGCTCGTCCACGGCGACGACGTGTGCCGCAAGATCGTCGAACTCGGCATGCCCACACGCGTGCTGATGCTCACGGCCTCCGGCGACGTCAGCGACCGCGTCGAGGGCCTGGAGATCGGCGCCGACGACTACCTCCCCAAGCCCTTCGCCTTCAGCGAGCTGATCGCCCGGGTGCGCGCCCTGGGCCGTCGCACCAGCGTGCCCCTGCCGCCCGTCCTGGAGCGCGCCGGGATCAAGCTCGACCCGAACCGCCGCGAGGTCTTCCGCGACGGCAAGGAGGTCCAGCTCGCCCCCAAGGAGTTCGCCGTGCTGGAGGTGCTCATGCGCAGCGAGGGCGCCGTGGTCTCCGCGGAGCAGCTCCTGGAGAAGGCCTGGGACGAGAACACCGACCCGTTCACCAACGTCGTACGCGTGACCGTCATGACCCTGCGCCGCAAGCTGGGCGAGCCGCCCGTCATCGTCACCGTCCCCGGCTCCGGCTACCGGATCTGACCGGCCGTGGCGACGACACCCGCGCCCCCCGGGGCGCCACCCAAGCCCACGTGGGACCCGCGCTCGGCCACCCCCCTGCCGTGGCTGCGCCCCACCATCCGCATAAGGCTCACGCTGCTGTACGGCGGCATGTTCCTGATCGCCGGCATCCTGCTGCTGTCGATCATCTATCTGCTCGCCGCCCAGGCGGTGCGCACCGGCAACGAACCGCTGTACAAGATCGTCGACTTCACCGACCTCAGGGTCTCCAGCAGCGACTGTCCGGTCGTGGACAACGGCAACCTGTCGCTGTCCGCGTTCAACGCCGCGATCAGCGACTGCATAGACCACCAGCGCAAGGTCGCCCTGGACAACCTGCTCAGCCGTTCGCTGCTGGCGCTGCTCGGCCTCGCCGTGATCGCCTTCGCCTTCGGCTACGCCATGGCCGGGCGCGTCCTGTCGCCCCTGGGCCGGATCACCCGCACCGCCCGCGCGGTGGCCGGCTCCGACCTCTCCCGCCGGATCGAGCTGGACGGACCGGACGACGAGCTGAAGGAACTGGCCGACACCTTCGACGACATGCTGGAACGGCTGCAACGGGCGTTCACCGCCCAGCAGCGCTTCGTCGGCAACGCCTCCCACGAGCTGCGCACGCCCCTGGCGATCAACCGCACGCTCCTGGAGGTGCACCTGTCCGATCCGAACGCGCCGGTGGAGCTCCAGCAGCTCGGCAAGACGCTGCTGGCGACCAACGAACGCAGCGAGCAGCTCGTCGAGGGCCTGCTGCTCCTCGCCCGCAGCGACAACCAGATCGTCGAGCGCAAACCGGTGGACCTCGCCGAGGTGGCCGGCCAGGCCATCGACCAGGTGCACGCCGAGGCGGAGAGCAAGGGCGTGGAGGTCCGCGGCGCCCGCGAGGCCGCGGTGGTCCAGGGCAACGGCGTCCTGCTGGAGCGGATCGCCCTGAACCTCGTCCAGAACGCCGTGCGCTACAACGTGCCGGAAGAGGGCTGGGTCGAGGTCTCCACCGCCGTGGAGGGCGGCCAGGCGGTCCTGGTGGTCACCAACACGGGTCCGGTCGTACCGGCGTACGAGGTGGACAACCTCTTCGAGCCGTTCCGGCGGCTGCGCACCGAGCGGACGGGCAGCGACAAGGGTGTGGGGCTCGGGCTCTCCATCGCGCGGTCCGTGGCCCGGGCGCACGGCGGGCACATCTACGCGCAGCCGCGCGAGGGCGGGGGGCTCGTCATGCGCGTCACGCTGCCCGTCTGAGATCATGACCCCGACATCTCACCGAGAACCGAGGATGTTCGCTTTGAGCGGAATTTCCAGGCCAGCGGCCCTGGAGTCGCCTGTGTGATCGATCACAGCAGCGGCTTTCGCGCCATCTACTCTCCGTGATCATGCACCCTGTCGGAAAGCCGGGAAAATCCCGGTTTTCAGGGGTCTTGATCACGGGAAGTACACGGTGAGACGCCTTTGAAGTGCGGTATTGGGACCGTGTACGGTCCCCATCGCCATCCAAGCCGATCACTCATGAGGGGTCCGGTTGGGTGTCGATTGAGTAACAGACCTTGATGTGAGGCAAAATCTCCGCCTCAGGTCGGGCACAAGTCCGGCCTCTCACGCGTTACGTGCGCTGGAGACACCGCAGACACCCAGAGGGGGAGAGCGACCATGGCAACCGATTACGACACTCCACGCAAGACCGACGACGACGTCGACTCGGACAGCCTCGAAGAGCTGAAGGCGAGGCGGAACGACAAGTCCGCCTCGGCCGTCGACGTCGACGAGTTCGAGGCCGCGGAAGGCCTCGAACTTCCCGGCGCCGACCTCTCGAACGAGGAACTGGCGGTCCGTGTACTGCCGAAGCAGCAGGACGAGTTCACCTGCATGAGCTGCTTCCTGGTGCACCACCGCAGCCAGCTGGCCCGGGAGAAGAACGGCCAGCCCATCTGCCGCGACTGCGACTGAGGCGGGGTCGGCCGTGACTGGCTCGACCCCTCCCTGGAAGCGCCGCTTCCCCCAGCGGGGAGCGGACCAAGGACCGTCCGACGGTCCGCACAGCGCGCGTGACGACGAGCGAGGCACGACCGGCACCGGTACGGCCTCGCTCGAAGCAGTGGACGGCCGGAGTGACCTCCCGGCGACCACGAACACCCCGGCGCCCGCTGCCCGGCGCCGGGCAGCGGCGTTCCGGGAAAAGGCCGGACAGAGCGTCCGCAACGGCGGCACCCGCGCCAGAGCCGCCCTGGGGCACCTCGCCGACCGGATCATCGATCTGGCCCCGCGCGTGCCCGTACGGGACCTGGCGACGCTGCGCAGACAGTTCCCGGGCCTCGGCCCCGAAGAGCTCGCCGACCGCCTCGTGGCCGGCGCCGCCAAGGGCACTGCGACCGTGGGAGCGGGGATCGGCGCGGCGGCGATGATGCCCGTACCGCCCGCGATGCCCACCGAACTGGCCGCCGAGGTCACCGGCGTGGCGGCGATCGAGCTCAAGATGATCGCCGAACTCCACGAGGTCTACGGCGTACGCCCGCCCGGTGGCCTCGGGCAGCGCAGCACCGCGTACCTGAACTCCTGGTCGGACGAACGCGGCGTCGACGTGGCCAAGCCGTCGACCCTCGGCGCGGCGATGAACAGCCACATGAAGCGCCAGCTGCGCCAGCAGATCATGAAGCGGATGGTGCGCAACCTGCCGAACCTGATGCCCTTCATGGTGGGAGCGGCCGTGGGAGCCGTCATGAACCGCCGTGACACCAGAAAGCTCGCCGACAAGATCCGCAACGACCTGCGCAAGCGCCAGGTCCCCTGGAGCGCCCTCGGCGACCTCCCGGCCCTGGAACGGCCCGAGGACGCCCTTGAGATGGGCGAGCTGGGCAGCGGACCCGTCGGCCGGCCGGACCACTGACCACGCGCGCCCCCGCGCGCGTGCGGTCCGGCTACGCGGCCGCCTTCGCCGCCGTGAGGGCCTCGATCAGCCGCTCCGGCTCGCGCGTCGACAGGTACAGGTACGGAGTCGGGTCCTGCGGGTCCGTGACCACCACCCGCACGGCCCTCGGGATGTAGGCGCGCAGCAGCAGGAACGCCCGGGTGTCGGCCTTGTGCGTGCGCCAGGCGCGGGCCTCCTCCGGATCGAGGACCTCCGCCTCGCCCAGCGCCGAGACCGGCACCCGCGCCTCGCCCGCGATCAACGAGTCGCCCACGACACGGATACGGACCGCGCCGTACGAGCTGGCCGCCACCGCCGCCACCGCGGTGCCGCCGGCGAGGCCGCCCAGCATCGGCAGCGTGCCGAACGGCAGCAGGATCAGCGCGAACGCGAGCCCCACCAGGAAGGAGACCAGCCACCAGGAGCGGGGCGCGGTGAGGCGTTCTTCGTACGGGGCGGGGGAGGGCTGCATGCAACAAGCTTGGCACGGTGGCGGTGTTCGGCCGACGCGCGGGTAAGGTCTGCGCCTGTGAGTGGTACTTCCCCAGGTCTTCAGCCTCCCGCCGACGCCGTGAAACCCGTACGGCACCCCGACGCGCCCGCCCCCGGCGAGCTGCTCGGCGCCCACTACGGCCAGTGCTTCGGCTGCGGCGGCGACCAGCCCCACGGACTGCACCTCCAGGCGCGGGCCGGCGAGGGCGTGTCGATCACCGCCGAGTTCCTGGTCCGGCCCGCCCACCAGGGCGCGCCCGGTCTGGCGCACGGCGGCGTGCTGGCCACCGCCCTGGACGAGACCCTGGGCTCGCTGAACTGGCTGCTGCGGACGATCGCGGTGACCGGACGGCTGGAGACCGACTTCCGGCGGCCGGTGCCCGTGGACACCACGCTGTACCTGGAGGCCGAGGTGACCGCGGTGGCCGGCCGGAAGATCTACTCCACCGCCACCGGCCGGATCGGCGGGCCGGACGGGCCCGTGGCCGTCCGTGCCGACGCCCTGTTCATCGAGGTCAAGGTCGACCACTTCGTGAACCACGGCCGCGAGGAGGAGATCCGCGCGGCCATGGACGACCCCGACCAGATCCGCCGCACCCGTGCCTTCGAGGTGAACCCGTGACCCGCGCCGAACTCGAGGTGCTGATCCGCCGCGTCGACCCCGACGTACCGCTTCCGGCGTACGCGCAGCCCGGTGACGCGGGCGCCGACCTGCGCACCACCGTCGACTGCGCGCTGGCCCCCGGTGAGCGCGCCGTACTGCCCACCGGCGTGTCTGTGTCGCTCCCGGAGGGGTACGCGGGGTTCGTGCACCCACGTTCCGGACTGGCCGCGCGCTGCGGTGTCGCCCTCGTGAATGCCCCGGGGACGATTGATGCCGGGTACCGTGGGGAGATCAAGGTGATCGTGGTGAATCTCGACCCGCGCGAGACGGTGCGGTTCGAGCGCTTCGACCGGATTGCCCAACTGGTCGTCCAGCAGGTCGAGAAGGTCCGCTTCCGGCAGGTCGCGGAGCTTCCCGGCTCGGCGCGGGCCGAGGGGGGCTTCGGGTCCACCGGCGGCCACGCCGGGACGGACCGTGCAAGCGGCACAAGCGGTCAGGTCGCCGAGGGCGGCCCGACGGGTGGGAATCGATACGCTTCGGTCGTATCCGACCGGGAAGGACAGTGACGTGTTCGGACGTCGCAAGAAGAGGGATGCCGCCGAGGACGCGGCCGGCGAGACCGAGCAGGTCGTCGACAGCGTCGGCACCGAGGCGGACGAAGAGCGCGAACGCGTGCGGCTCGACCCCGAGCCCCGGCCCGACGGTCCCTGGGACAGCACCGAGGTCCGCGACCCCGCCGAGGGGCGTGTGGACCTGGGCGGCATGTTCATCCCCGGGGTGGAGGGCATGGAACTGCGGGTGGAGGTCGCCGGAGACGCGATCGTCGCCGCGACCGTCGTGCTGCGCGACAGCGCCATCCAGCTCCAGGGATTCGCCGCGCCCAAGCGCGAGGGCATCTGGGGCGAGGTGCGCGAGGAGATCGGCGCCGGCATCACCCAGCAGGGCGGCATCATCGACGAGGTCGAGGGTCCGCTGGGCTGGGAGCTGCGGGCCCAGGTGCCGGTGCAGCTGCCGGACGGCACGGGCGGCTTCCAGGTCGTGCGGTTCGTCGGCGTGGACGGCCCCCGCTGGTTCCTGCGGGGCGTGATCTCGGGCCAGGGCGCGGTGCAGCCGCAGGCCGCGGGTCTGCTGGAGCAGATCTTCCGGGACACGGTCGTGGTCCGTGGCGACGGCCCCATGGCCCCCCGCGACCCGATCGTCCTCACGCTGCCGAACGACGCGCAGATGGTCCCCGAGGGTGTCCAGCAGGACGAGGGCTCCCGCTTCTCCGGAGGCATGGGCCAGCTCCAGCGCGGACCGGAGATCACCGAGGTCCGTTAGGTAAAAACTTCGTGCGGTTTCTCCGTACGCGCGCCACCAGGGCCGCTTCCCCAGGGGGACGCGGCCCTTCGTGCTGCCCGCCCGCCCGGCGGGGCCGTGGTGCCGGGCCGTTGAATCCGGCGGCCTCCGCTGGCGATACTGGCGCCCGGTCGTCCGGCGGGGGAGGGGCTCATGAGCCAGGTGGTGGTCACCGAGACCATGGTGCGGGTCGAGGACGTACGCAAGTCGTACACCCGGGGGACCGCCGTCGTGCACGCCCTGCGCGGCGTCTCCTTCGAGGTGCCGCGCGGCGAGCTGGTCGCCCTCAAGGGGCGGTCGGGGTCGGGGAAGACCACGCTGCTCAACATCGTCGGCGGACTCGACGCACCGGACGCCGGACGGGTCGAGGTCGACGGCCGTGACCTGGCGGACCTGGACGAGGACGGGCTGCTCGCCCTGCGCCGGGACCGTGTCGGCTTCGTCTTCCAGTCCTTCGGGCTCATCCCGATCCTCACGGCCGCCGAGAACGTGGGCGTCCCGATGCGGCTGCGCCGGGCCGCGGCCCGGGAGCGCGAGGAGCGCGTCGCCCTCCTGCTCGCCCTCGTGGGCCTCGCCGACCACGCGGCCCAGCGGCCCGGCGAACTGTCCGGCGGGCAGCAGCAGCGGGTCGCCATCGCCCGCGCCCTCGCCAACAACCCCGCCCTGCTGATCGCCGACGAGCCCACCGGCCAGCTGGACGCCGAGACCGGGCACGCCGTGATGGAGCTGCTGCGGGCCGTCGTACGCAGCGAAGGGGTCACCGCCCTGGTCGCCACCCACGACGCCACCCTCCTCGACCTCGCCGACCGGGTCCTCGAACTGCGGGACGGTGAGATCGTCGAGCAGTGACGCCGGGCGTCAGGGTTCCGTCAAAGACGGCCCGCAACCGCACCCCGTCCCGTTATGTCACGTTTGCGGGTCGTAAGGTCGACGCTGCGCAATCAGCGGTGACCGGAAGACAATGAGGCCATGGGACGCGGCAAGCTTCGGATCTACCTGGGGGCGGCCCCGGGCGTCGGAAAGACGTACGCGATGCTCGCCGAGGCACACCGCCGCGTCGAGCGGGGCACGGACTGCGTGGTCGCCTTCGTCGAGCACCACGGCAGGGCCCGCACCGAGGTGATGCTGCGCGGCCTGGAGCAGGTGCCGCGCCGGGAGCTGGAGTACCGCGGCGGGACCTTCACGGAGCTGGACCTGGACGCCGTACTGGCCCGGAAGCCGCAGGTCGCCCTGGTGGACGAACTCGCGCACACCAACGTCCCCGGCGTGCGCAACGCCAAGCGCTGGCAGGACGTCGAGGAACTGCTGGCCGCCGGGATCGACGTGGTCTCGACCGTCAACATCCAGCACCTGGAGTCACTCGGCGACGTCGTGGAGTCGATCACCGGCGTACGGCAGCGGGAGACCGTGCCGGACGAGGTGGTGCGGCGCGCGGACCAGACCGAGCTGGTCGACATGTCGCCCCAGGCGCTGCGCAGGCGCATGGCGCACGGCAACATCTACCAGCCCGACAAGGTCGACGCGGCCCTGTCCAACTACTTCCGCCCCGGCAACCTCACCGCCCTGCGGGAACTGGCCCTGCTCTGGGTGGCCGACCGGGCCGACGAGTACCTCCAGCAGTACCGCAGCGAGCACCGCGTCTCGAAGATCTGGGGTTCGCGCGAGCGCATCGTGGTCGGCCTGACCGGCGGCCCCGAGGGCCGCACGCTGATACGCCGGGCCGCCCGCCTCGCGGAGAAGGGCGCCGGCGGCGAGGTGCTGGCCGTGTACATAGCCCGCAGCGACGGGCTGACCTCGGCGTCCCCGAAGGAGCTGGCGCTCCAGCGCACCCTCGTCGAGGACGTCGGCGGCACCTTCCACCACGTCCTGGGCGACGACATACCCGCCGCCCTCCTCGACTTCGCGCGCGGCGTCAACGCCACCCAGATCGTCCTCGGCTCCTCGCGCCGCAAGACGTGGCAGTACGTCTTCGGCCCCGGCGTCGGCGCCACGGTCGCCCGCGAGTCCGGCCCCGACCTGGACGTCCACATCGTGACCCACGAGGAGGTCGCCAAGGGCCGTGGACTGCCGGTGGCCAGGGGCGCGCGCCTGGGGCGCTCCCGGAGCGTCTGGGGCTGGTTCGTGGGCCTGGCCGGCCCGGTGCTGCTGACCCTGCTGCTCAACGCCGTCAACCTGGGGCTCGCCAACGACGTGCTGCTCTACCTCGCGCTGACGGTGGCCGCCGCGCTGCTCGGCGGGCTGTACCCGGCGCTGGCCTCGGCCGCGGTCGGCTCGGTGCTGCTGAACTGGTTCTTCACACCGCCCGTCAACCGGATCACGATCGCCGACCCCAGGAACATCCTTGCGCTCGCCATATTCGTCGGCGTCGCCCTCTCCGTCGCCTCGGTCGTCGACCTCGCGGCCCGCCGCACCCACCAGGCCGCCCGGCTGCGCGCCGAGTCCGAGATCCTCTCCTTCCTGGCCGGCGACGTCCTGCGCGGCGAGACCAGCCTGGAGACGCTCCTGGAGCGGGTGCGCGAGACCTTCGGCATGGAGTCGGCCGCGCTGCTGGAACGGGAGAGCGAAGTGGCGCCCTGGACCTGCGCCGGGCGTGCCGGGTCGGGGCCCCCGGTGGAGCGCCCGGAGGACGCGGACGTGGACATGCCGGTCGGGGACCACATGGCGCTCGCGCTGACCGGCCGCGTGCTGCCCGCCGAGGACCGCCGCGTGCTGGCCGCCTTCGCCTCCCAGGCCGCCGTCGTCCTGGACCGGCGTCGGCTGCGCGAGGAGGCCGACCGGTCCAGGGCGCTGGCCGAGGGAAACCGCATCCGCACCGCGCTGCTGGCCGCCGTCAGCCACGACCTGCGCACCCCGCTGGCCGGGATCAAGGCCGCGGTCACCAGCCTCAGGTCCGACGACGTCGCCTGGTCCGAGGAGGATCAGGCGGAGCTGCTGGAGGGCATCGAGGCGGGCGCCGACCGCCTCGACCACCTCGTCGGCAACCTGCTCGACATGTCCCGCCTCCAGACCGGGACGGTGACCCCGCTGATCCGTGAGATCGACGTGGACGAGGTCGCGCCGATGGCGCTCGGCGGGGTGCCCGAGGGGAGCGCGGAGCTGGACATCCCGGAGACGCTGCCCATGGTGGCCGTGGACGCCGGGCTCCTGGAGCGGGCGCTGGCCAACCTGGTGGAGAACGCCGTCAAGTACAGCCCGGACGGCCGGGGCGTCCTGGTCGCCGCCAGCGCCCTCGGGGACCGCGTCGAGGTACGGATAGTCGACCGGGGGCCCGGGGTGCCGGACGAGGCCAAGGAACGCATCTTCGAGCCCTTCCAGCGCTACGGCGACGCCCCGCGCGGCGCCGGGGTCGGGCTGGGGCTCGCCGTGGCCAGGGGCTTCGCCGAGTCGATGGGCGGCACCCTGAACGCGGAGGACACCCCCGGCGGCGGTCTCACCATGGTTCTCACCCTCCGCGCGGCGGGCGCCCCCGCGGCGCCCCCGCGCACCACGCCGGCAGAAAGGCAGGCCGCCCGATGACCCGGGTGCTCGTGATCGACGACGAACCGCAGATCGTGCGGGCCCTCGTCATCAACCTCAAGGCGCGCCACTACGAGGTCGACGCCGCCCACGACGGGGCGGGCGCCCTCCAGCTGGCCGCCGCCCGCCACCCCGACGTGGTCGTCCTCGACCTGGGCCTGCCCGACATGGACGGCGTCGAGGTGATCAAGGGCCTGCGCGGCTGGACCCGGGTACCGATCCTGGTGCTGTCCGCCCGGCACTCCTCCGACGAGAAGGTCGAGGCGCTGGACGCGGGCGCCGACGACTACGTCACCAAGCCGTTCGGCATGGACGAGCTGCTGGCCCGGCTGCGGGCGGCCGTACGCCGCGCCGAACCGGTCCCCGGCGACGGGGACGGCGTGATCGTGGAGACCGAGCGGTTCACCGTCGACCTGGCCGCGAAGAAGGTCCACCGGGACGGGAGGGACGTACGCCTGACGCCCACCGAGTGGCACCTGCTGGAGGTGCTGGTGCGCAACACGGGGCGCCTGGTCAGCCAGAAACAGCTGCTCCAGGAGGTGTGGGGGCCGTCGTACGGGACGGAGACCAACTACCTGCGCGTCTACATGGCCCAGCTGCGCCGCAAACTGGAGGCGGACCCCGCGCACCCGCGGCACTTCATCACCGAGCCCGGCATGGGGTACCGCTTCGAGAAGTGAGCCTCGCCATCCCTTCCCCGGAGGGTGCGTGCCTGTCGGCGGGCCCCGGTACGCTTCACATATGAGTGCTGCTCCGCGTTCCGACAAGCCGGTGGGCCGGTTCCGGCGCATGTTCGACCGGCTCTCCTCCTCGCAGGAGGACCTGGAGTCGGAGGAACTGCGCGAGGACGCCGACACCGCCGGCTGCACCCGCATCGGAGACTGTCAGGACCGGCAGGTCGTGTCGGTTACTGGTACCTTGCGCACGGTCACCCTGCGACCGCGTGCGGGCGTTCCGGCCCTGGAGGCCGAGCTGTTCGACGGTTCCGCGGCCCTGGACGTGGTGTGGCTGGGCAGACGCTCCATCGTGGGCATAGAGCCGGGGCGCAAGCTCATCGCATCGGGCCGGATCTCGATGAGCCGGGGCCGCCGGGTGCTCTTCAACCCGAAATACGAACTGAGACCCCTCGGACGGGAGTAGCCGGTGACGTCGCTCGACAAGCCGACCGAAGAGAAAGAGGCGGACGACTCCCGGGCGGTGACCGAGGCCGCGCTGTTCGAGGCGTTCGGCGGCGTGCGGGGCATGGTCGAGACGGTGCTGCCGGGCCTCCTCTTCGTCACCATCTTCACGCTCAACAACGACCTGCACATGTCGGCGATCGCGGCGCTTGCCGTGTCGCTGATCCTGGTCGTGGTGCGGCTGGTGATGAAGGACACCGTGAAGCACGCCTTCAGCGGCGTCTTCGGCGTCGCCTTCGGTGTGGTCTTCGCGATGATGACCGACAACGCCAAGAACTTCTATCTGCCGGGCATGCTCTACACCCTCGGCCTGGCCACGGCGTACATCGTCACCTCGCTGGCCGGAGTGCCGCTGATCGGCCTGATCCTCGGCCCGGTCTTCAAGGAGAACCTCTCCTGGCGCACCCGCAACCCGGGCCGCAAGAAGGCCTACACCAAGGCCAGCTACGCCTGGGGCCTCATCCTGCTGGCCAAATCCGCGATCCTCTTCCCGCTGTACTGGTGGGCGGACACCGAGCAGCTCGGCTGGGTCCTGGTCACCCTGAAGATCCCGCCCTTCCTGCTCGCCGTCTGGCTGACCTGGGTCTTCCTGGCCAAGGCGCCGGCCCCGATCGACGTCTTCGCCGAGATGGAGGCCGCCGAGGAGGCGGAGAAGGCCGAGAAGGAGCGGGCGGAGCGCGAGAAGGCCGCCGTGTGGCAGCCCGCGGACGCCGACGGCGACCCCGCCGACACGCACGGCGGCAGACACCGCAAGAGCTGACTTGCCGGCGCCGTCCACACCTGCGGCGGTACGACGGTGGGGGGGGCCCGGGAACTCCGCGGCCCCCCCCCCTCTTCCCACCCTCCACCTCCCGCGAACCCTCTCCCGCTTCCGACCCACCACAGGCGTTCCCAAACACTC